>NZ_CP159835.1:0-1200000 GCF_047731265.1 Patiriisocius sp. Uisw_017
TATTTGTTCACATATTTGTGTTGTTAAAATATCGAAATAAAACAGCCGTTTTTTCATTTTAACTAGAATAAAAATAAATCTAAATTCCTTATCAAAAACTATGACTAATACTGCTGAAACTGTTTGGACAAATTGCCTTTCGTTTATCGAGGACAATATAACCCAACAAGCGTATAAAACATGGTTCGAACCTATCAAAGCAGTAAAACTTACCGATAATGCATTGAACATTCAAGTGCCCAGTAAATTCTTTTATGAATGGCTAGAAGAGCATTATGTTAAATTATTAAAAGTCGCACTCACTAAAGAGTTAGGTGCTACTGCAAAACTGGTGTATGTTATCCGAATGGAAAACACCTACGGAAACAAACAACCTTTTACTGAACGCATCCCCAGTTCTAATCGAAGTAACAGCACGTCCTCACAAAATGTTAATGTTCCCTTAAAGAGCAAGAGTCCGGAGCTTAAAAACCCGTTTATAATACCTGGAATTCGTAACGTTAAGATCGAATCACAACTAAATCCTAACTACAATTTTGAAAACTACTTAGAAGGAGAATCAAATAGGCTAGCGCGCTCTGCAGGTATTGCAGTGGCAAATAAGCCGGGAGGAACTTCTTTTAACCCGTTACTTATCTTTGGAGGAGTAGGATTAGGAAAAACCCATTTAGCACACGCAATTGGTGTTGATGTAAAGGATAAATATCCTGAAAAAACAGTGCTTTATATATCTGCTGAAAAATTTGTTCAACAATATAGCGAAAGTGTAAAAAAGAATAATCGCAACGACTTTATTCATTTCTATCAAGTGATCGATGTTTTGATAGTGGACGACATCCAATTACTTTCTGGTAAAGCAGGTACTCAAGATGTATTTTTTCACATCTTCAATCATTTACACCAAAATGGAAAGCAGGTAATTTTAACCAGCGATAAAGCACCCGTAGATATGATCGACATTGAGCAGCGCTTACTCTCCCGTTTCAAATGGGGACTTTCGGCAGAGCTCAATCATCCGGATTACGAAACGCGTGTTGCTATCATTAAAAACAAACTATATCGTGATGGTGTTGAAATGCCAGATGATATTGTGGAATTTTTAGCGAACAACATAAAAACTAACATTCGTGAATTAGAAGGCGCTATCATATCCTTGATTGCACACTCTTCTTTCAACAAAAAGGAAATAACAATCGATCTTGCTAAAAAGATTGTAGACAATTATGTGAAACACACTAAACGTGAAGTTTCTATAGACTACATTCAAAAAGTAGTGAGTGATTATTTCCAAATGGATGTGGAAACACTGCAGTCTAAAACCAGAAAACGTCATATCGTACAAGCGAGACAATTAGCAATGTTCTTTGCAAAAAAGTTCACAAAAGCATCATTAGCGTCAATTGGATCTCAAATAGGACAACGTGACCATGCAACCGTATTGCACGCCTGTAAAACGGTAGACAACCTCTCAAGCACAGATAAGCAGTTTAGAAAGTATGTAGAAGACCTTCAAAAAAAGTTGACGATTTAGAAAAATCTCAATAATAACAACCAAAACCACAAGTTTTTTATTCATATTATACAACCAAAAAAGTCTCGTTTAAAACGAGACTTTTTTGGTTATATAACTTTGCGCTATGTACTTTAAATATGGATTCCTCCCTTGAGCGTTATTATGAGTATGTCACTTAATTAAGATATAAATTGTTTATCACTCAAATCGAATGGCGCGCACTGGAGAAATCTTTGAAATGATATAACTAGGAATCAATAAAATAATAAAACATAACACGAAGGTCCCTGCGTTTAGTGCTAAAACATACGACCAGTGCAAATACACGGGAGCTTGATCCACATAATAAGTATCTGGATTTAAAGGAAACAAGTTAAATTGTTGTTGCAAAATGAGCAACCCTATTCCAATAAGGTTTCCCCAAAACAACCCAACGCCTACTAAATACATTGCATTGTAGATAAAAATCTTTCTGACACTCCAATCATTACTCCCCAATGCTTTTAAAACACCAATCATTTTAGTCCGCTCCAGAATAAGGACTAACAAAGCCGTTATCATATTAAATCCAGCAACCACGATCATCATTACTATAATGAGCCCAATATTAAAATCAAATAAATCCAACCATTCAAAAATAGAATAAAATTTACCTCGTATGGTCTGCGTATCCAAGGTGCTGCCAACGTTATTATAAATCGTATTATTAATTGCATCAATATTATCAAAGTCATCTACAAATAACTCAAAAGCTCCAATTTCGCTGGGCTCCCATTTGTTGAGTCGCTGTATGTGTCTGAGATCTGCAATTATAAACTGTGCATCAAATTGCTGAAAGCCACTATTATAAATTCCAGAAATTGTAAAGGCACGAGTACGCGGTGCCTTTTGACTTTGTTCCTCAAAAAAATAGGCCAAGACTTTATCTCCTAAAGCCAATTGCAACCTGTTAGCAAAATACTCAGACAACAAAATCTCGTTACTCATTGCCTTGGTTTGGTAGTCGGGCAATTTTCCTTCTACTAAAAAATCTTCGAAATACTGCCAATTATAATCCGAACCAACTCCTTTGACGATAACCCCTTCAAAATCTGTTTCGGTTCTTATCACAGCAGTTTTTGTCGCTGTCTTTTGAATGTGAATTACATTTTCTGAAAGCTTAAAATCTGGATAAAAGTCCTGTTCAGTAGAAATAGGAATCTGTGAATCATCTGAGAAATTAGTGTCAAAATTAGTAATAATGATATCACCATTAAAAGCCGAAACCTTTTCTCGCACTTTTTTTTGAAGTCCAACTCCAGTAGCAATAGCGATTAACATCATAATCATGCCCAATGCAATTGCAACAATAGCAATTTTTATAATTGGTGCTGAAATGCTACTTTTATACTCCTTAGAAGCAACAACGCGACGGGCGATAAAAAATTCGAAATTCACAGTTAAACTATGGGATTATCTTTTTTCAAAAATACAGTTTTCATCCCGATAGTCATCGGGATGGTTTTGATTTGTTTTTCCTGCGGAAATACATTTGGCGAAACCAATTCAAAATATAACGATGGATTGGATAATTTTATTGACAATGGCAAAGTCAATCAAAAAGACTCCATCAAAGAACCAAAAATTGGAAGGCTCATTACTTCAAAAAACACCGGTATAAAAACAGCTGCGAACCTATGGCAAAAATACATGCCATTGCTAAAAGACAAGAAAGTTGGAATTGTTGCAAATCAAACTTCGGTTGTTAATGACACCCTAACAGCTCCAAATGAAACACGCGTTGTAGATTTTCATTTAGTAGATTTTATTTATGAATTCGACAATCAAGTAGTCAAAGTATTCGCCCCTGAACACGGTTTTCGTGGTACTGCAGATGCTGGCGAGGCGGTAAAAGATGGTATCGATTCAAAAACAAGAATTCCAATTATTTCGCTCTACGGAAAAAACAAAAAACCAAGTCCAGAACAATTAGCAGGTATCGAAGTGATGGTCTTTGATATTCAAGATGTGGGCGCACGATTCTACACTTATATCTCTACCCTTCATTATGTAATGGAAGCCTGTGCCGAAGCGAATATCCCAGTGATAGTGCTTGACCGGCCTAATCCAAATGGCCATTATACAGACGGACCCATTTTAGAAAAGCAACATAAAAGCTTTGTAGGAATGCACCCTGTTCCTGTAGTTCACGGTATGACTATTGGCGAATATGCTCAAATGATAAACGGCGAAGGCTGGCTAGAAAATAACTCAAAATGTGATTTGACTATTATTAAAATGGAGAACTACACCCACAAAACTTCCTATTCGTTGCCTATAAAACCATCCCCCAATCTACCAAACGACATCGCTATTAATTTATATCCAAGCCTTTGCTTTTTTGAAGGCAGCATTGTTAGTGCTGGACGTGGAACTGATAATCAGTTTCAAATATTTGGTGCGCCCAGTTTACCTAAAGAATTTTATAAATACAGCTTTACTCCGCAAGCAAACGTAGGTGCAAAATATCCCAAATTCAAAGAAAAATTATGTCACGGAAAAGATCTTAGGAATACCAAACAGTTAGACATATTAAATCTAAAATGGCTTATTGAGGCATACGTTGCCAACGGAAAGAAAACAGCATTCTTTAATAATTTCTTTACAAAACTAGCCGGGACCGAAAAACTACAAAAGCAAATCGAACAAGGATATACCTATCCAGAAATTCGAAAAACGTGGCTGAAAGACTTAGAAAAGTATGATGTAATGCGAAAACAATATTTGTTGTACCCCTAGCATTATTAAGCTCACTTCTTCCCAAACTCAATTCGCTTTCTCATTTCCTCAACAATTGAAAACGCAGCTGGGCAAACCGCTACATTTTTTAAAGTAAGATTCGAAATTTGTTGAAACCTCTTTCTATTTGTATGGGGGAATTCGCTGCACGCTTTTGGTCTAACATCATAAATACTACAATAATTATCCGCACCTAAAAATGCGCAAGGCACTTCTTTTAATACATAATCGTTGTCCTCATCAACTTGCAAGTATTGCTCAATAAATACCTGTTCTTTAATTCTAAAATGTTTTGAAATACGCGAAATATCTTTATCGGTAAAGAGGGGTCCAGTTGTTTTACAGCAATTGGCACATTCCAAACAGTCTGTTTTTTTAAATTCGGCTTCGTGCAATGCCACCATCAGCGTATCCAAATGCTTAGGTGTTTTTTTCTTCAGCTTCGTAAAGAACTTTTTATGTTCGGTATGTTTATCTTTGGCGCGTTTGGGAAGCGACTCTAAGCGTTTTTGCATACTACAAAAGTAATTAAAACAGGTGTTAAAATTTCGATTTCATAAATAACTATGCACAAATGAGCGACATCTTAGGCAAAGCACTGCAAGACTATCAAAACGGAAACTATACCGAAGACATCACTACCGAAACAAACATAAGTGAGGAAGATGCGCTACCACTTCCTTATTTGTTTAGAGATTTTGACACCATGCCAGCTTTAGAACAAACTGCCTTGAAATATTGTGAAGGCAGTGTTTTTGATGTTGGTTGCGGTGCTGGAAGTCAGGCATTGTACCTTCAGCAAAAAGGACATCAAGTTACTGCTATTGATATTTCAGAAGGCGCCATTACCGTTGCAAAACAGCGTGGTGTGAACAATGCTAGAAAAACTTCAGTACTGGATTTTAAAAACGAAACCTTTCACACCATTTTAATATTAATGAATGGTACGGGTATTTTCCAAAAAATGGAATTTGTTGCAATCTATCTTCAGCATTTAAAAACTTTATTGAAGAAAGACGGACAAATTTTAATAGACTCTAGCGACTTAAAATACATGTATGGCACTTTTGAAACCGAGGAAGGTGAAGGAATTATAGTGCCTCCTGAACGCTATTATGGCGAATTAGAATTCACTATGGCTTATAAAAATGAAAAAAGCGCACCATTTCCTTGGTTGTACTTAGACAAAGAACGCTTTGCATTGATGGCCCAAAATAATGGCTTTAAGTTTAAAATCTTGTATGAGGGCGAAAACTTCGACTATCTCGCGCAACTTACTATTTTGGAGAATATCCCTTTGCAGTAAGGCTGTTCATCGCTGCATTAAAAAGATCGCGACTCCAAAATTCGCTAATTTGAGACACATCGGTAGTTAATTCCAACTTTACGCCGTCTACTTTTTTATAGAGATCGCTTGTATAAAATTCACCCACAACGAGTCGTTGTTCTTTATTTAGGGAGTCAAGACCTAACCTCATTTGCAAGCCTGCTTCACTTGATTAGAAATCAAACATTTGCGAAATTTATTCTTCATTAAAATACTTTCGATACGCAGAGGCAAACATTCTTATAACTTGATTTACAGATTTAGATTTGTCCTTACCTAATGTATCCCATTCAGATTGAGGTACTTTGGCATTGGCAAATTGTTGCTTTAAAACGTTAATCATGTCATCGTACACCGTGTTATATTATTTTACCGTTCCGTTTACCGTTAAATAAGTAATGACTTCCTGTTAAAATTTATTTTGTACAGTAGCTGAAAAACAAATAACACATAAAAGCGTTAAAAATACAAAGCGTAGTTTCATTAGTATAATCTATTTTGAAATGGTGAAAATTGAAAAACCAAAAACGATGTGTTAAATTGAATAAAAAATGTTAATGGGGATTTCAAAATGCGATTAAAAAGTTATGTTTGCTAAAACACAAATTTAATTCCACGATGAGTTTTCTTAAAAAAATTACCTATTTGTTTATTTTACTAGTGATAATTATCGCTTGTAAAAGCGACGATGATAATGTAACCGAAGATCCAAAAGCAGAAAATCGAAAAGCACTAGGAACATCTGCAGAGGACTTATTGTCTTCAGAAACCTTTAAAAGTTTGACGGTAGAATTGGTATATTCTCAAGGCTTTAGACCAAGTCAAGAAACCTTAGATAGTTTTCAAGAGTTTATATTAAATAGAGTAAATAAAACAGATGGCGTTAAGTTTGTTGAAAATATAGTGCCTGAACAACCCGGAGCTCCTTTTACAATTGAAGAAATTAGAGACATTGAAGAAAATATCCGCACAGAGTATACCGTTGGGGATGACATAGCAGTATACGTTTTCTTTTCTAACGGAAACAATATAAACGACACAAGCACCACGGTAACATTGGGTACTGCTTATCAAAACACATCATTAGTAGTATACCAAAGAACACTGCAACAAATTACTGAAAATGAGCCTGAAAATTTACCACTGTTAGAAGTTACCACGCTAAATCACGAGTTTGGACATTTGTTTGGATTGGTAAACATTCAAAATGATGATATTCATCCAGGCGATACCCACGAAGATCCATTGCGAGCAAAACATTGCGTTGTTGAAGAATGCTTGATGTATTTTGAGGCCTTAAACATAACCCGAATTATGGAGCGATTAAGAAGTCGTCGTGGTCAGGTAGCACAACTAGACCCTCTTTGTATCGAAGATTTACAGGCTAAAGGTGGTAAGTAGGACTTTTAAGTTTTAAAACCATCCGAACAAACACTTTGTTACATTTTTAAGAATGAAACTTGGCATTTAATTCTTCCACAATGAGCTCTATCTTTTTGTTTTTAGCCACTTTATCTAAAATAATTGCTGGAGCTTGTCTAACCTTACAGTCTTTAATAAAACAGCGCTCACAAGTTACCCCTACATTTTTATTTGCGATTTTGAGGTCTCCTAAAAAATTCAATTTTCGCTGTAATTGCCTATTAATCAACAAACCAACACTAATACTTCGATAATGATGCTCCTTAAAAGGATCTCTAGTTGCAGAGGAAAACACTAAGTATTTAGTGCCCTCATCTTCATAATTCGAAATTTGCAAATCAAATTCATGTTTCTTTTTGCCTCTACTAATACTTTTTAAAACCTCTAAAGACACCCAACGTCTGCAATAATGTTCATTAGTTTCGTTAGCATGTGGCGAATGGTGATGCGACAAATGCAATTCTTTTTTAAGGTGAAATTTATCACTTCCGGCTTTGTGTGTAAATCTTAAGAAAAACAAGTTTTGAATATTAAATCCCTTAGGCAAAATATTAGTTAACCGTTGATAAAAAGATTCTGGCGAAGCATTAAAAGATGTTATAGCTTTTAAAAATAATGATGTATCAAAAGTCTGCTTTTCAAAAATTTCATTTAGTTGCGCTTTAATTTTAGCGTGAGGTATAATTAAAGCACCTGCAAAATAAGAAGCATAAAAGTTATTTAAAACTTGGTCAAACGTGTCAAACTTTATCCAAGGAAAAGTATACAAGCGTTCTTTTATATCAAGAAAATTATAGGCCAATTCTTTTGCGTAGATAAAAGTACGTTGCGCTTCATCTATTTCATTTGTGAGTAATAAAGTTCTGGTATTTGGCACAAACACAGATCGTAAATTCCCTAAAGCTTCGTATTTACTTAATTCATTGTCTTTTAAAGTATACCCATACTCTTCAATCAATATTTCCTCTAATTCTTTGGAAGAAATTGTATGATTCAAATCTATTTGATATGCTTCGGCGAATTTTAAAACACTTTGTTCTAAATCTTCAAAATAATTTTTATTTGCTTCCTGAAAAGAACGGACAGAAGCTAGATAAAAACTCTCCCTACTAAAATTATAATTTTGTGCTATTTCAATAATTGTACTAATAAATGCATTTACTTTAGCAGGTGCGTTAGCAACAATATCAATTAAATTACTTTCTTTAATTCCAAAAAGTTCTAATGGAATCTCCTTTAATATTTTAGACCGCAACAATTCCCCAATTGGAGCCAAATTTTTGTCTAATTTTAAAGAAACCATTTGGTCATAAGACACTTCAAGTTTGTCTGATAGAATCGCAATTTTATCTGTTTTTGGATATTTTTTCCCATTTTCAATTTCATTTAAATATGACTTTGACAACCCTGAGAGTTTAGATAAGCCAAATAAAGATAAATTCTTTTCAGTCCTTATCTGTTTTAGCTTTAACCCAAATATTAGTTTAATATAATCCTCTTCCATAAAAGCAAATATAAGGTTTTTTGCGAATATAAATATTTAGCGAATATCATTATTTAGCGAACGTTCGTTTTTTTATATGAATTATTTATTTTAATATTGTTCTGTAGAATTTTAAAGAAAACTATTATGACTTTATTTATAAATCAACATGCATTAAGCTTCAGTAATGATGTAAATCACTATTACAACGACATTTTAACCGATGATGCGCTAGATTTCCTAACAGCGCTTCATGAAAAATTCAATCAATCTAGATTGGATTTATTGGATAGAAGAGTACAACAACAACGCCTTTTTGATAAAGGTAGGCACCCTAAGTTTCCGAAAGCTACCAAAGACATAAGACAACAGGATTGGACTGCTGGTAACATCCCTCATGATTTGCAAGACCGACGTGTAGAAATCACTGGGCCACCAGTTCGAAAAATGATAATCAATGCCTTAAATTCTGGTGCTAAAACATTTATGGCAGATTTAGAGGACAGTACTTCTCCAACTTGGGCGAATGTTATGGAAGGACAAATCAACCTTCGTGATGCCGTTAATCGAACCATTTCCTATCAGCACCCCTCGAAAGAATCCACATACCGTCTAAATGAGGAGATTGCAACTTTGTTGGTGCGTCCTAGGGGATGGCATTTAAATGAGAAGCATATCCTAATTAATAATGAGGAAACATCTGGCTCTTTGGTTGATTTTGGATTGTACTTCTTTAACAATGCAAAGCAACTGCTCATGAATGATACAGGGCCTTACTTTTATCTGCCAAAACTTGAGCACTATCTAGAAGCACGGCTCTGGAATGAGGTGTTTGTTTTTGCACAAGAGTATTTAGAATTGCCGCTAGGCACAATAAAAGCTACCGTCCTTGTTGAAACCATTACCGCAAGTCATCAATTAGATGAAATTATCTACGAACTCAAGGATCACATTGTTGGTTTAAATTGTGGACGTTGGGATTATATTTTCTCTTACCTCAAAAAATTTAGAAACCATCCTAATTTTATAGTTCCAAATCGTGATCAGGTAACTATGACCACTCCATTTATGGATGCATATTCCCAGCTTGTAATTCAAAGATGCCATAAAAGAGGAATTCTCGCAATTGGAGGAATGGCAGCGCAAGTCCCTATTAACAATAACGAAACAGCCAATTCTATTGCACTCGAAAAAGTACGAAAAGACAAAGAAAGAGAAGTTAAAAACGGTCACGATGGTACGTGGGTAGCGCATCCTGCTCTGGTTGAAGTAGCTATGAATGAATTTAATAAGCACATGCCAACACCAAATCAAATGCATATTACACGCGCTGAATTACAAATTAGCGAAGCAGATTTGATCGAACAACCAAAAGGGACTGTTACAGAAAAAGGAATTAGAAAAAATATAAATGTAGGGTTATTATATACTGAAGCTTGGTTGCGAGGACAAGGAGCAGTGGCGCTTTACAACTTAATGGAAGATGCCGCAACTGCTGAAATTTCCAGAACCCAACTATGGCATTGGTTAAAAAATGAAGTGAAACTCGAAGGTGGGAGAAAATTTAATATGGAATTATATATGGAATTATTTGATGATGAAGTAGAAAAAATCATCACCGAATATGGCGAAGTAAACATAAAGAAGGGCAAGTTTAAATTGGCTGTTGAACTTTTTAATAAACTAGTGATCTCAAAACAATTTGAAGAGTTTTTAACACTAGCCACCTATCAATACATCTAAAAAAAATGTCTCGCAACTACTGTAATAGTTAACGAGACGCAATTAAAAAAATTTGAGTAACCTTAATAATTAAAAACAAAATTATGAAAAATTTAGAACAAAGCGATTATTGTTCAGCATTAAAAACTGTAAGAGACCTTAAAGAAAAGTACGGAAAAACTTGGAATGCAATTCGTTCTGAAAGTGCCGCTAGAATGGTCGCACAAAATCGTTTTAAAACAGGTTTAGATATTGCTAAATATACTGCAGCCATTATGAGAAAAGATATGGCCGAGTACGATACAGATTCCTCTAAATACACTCAATCTCTAGGCTGCTGGCACGGTTTTGTTGCGCAGCAAAAAATGATTGCTGTTAAAAAGCATCATAAAACCACCAATAAAAAGTATTTATACCTTTCTGGGTGGATGGTTGCTGCATTACGCTCAGAATTTGGACCATTACCAGATCAATCTATGCACGAAAAAACTGCAGTTCCATCATTAATAAAAGAAATTTATGACTTCTTGCGCCAAGCAGATGCTATTGAGTTAAATGATTTATTTAACAGACTTGAAAACGGAGAAGATGTACAAGACCAAATTGATGATTTTGAAACCCACATCGTTCCAATTATTGCTGATATTGATGCTGGATTTGGCAACGAAGAGGCTACTTATCTATTAACAAAACAAATGATACAAGCTGGGGCTTGTGCTATTCAAATAGAAAATCAAGTTTCTGATGCGAAGCAATGTGGTCATCAAGATGGAAAAGTTACCGTTCCTCACGAAGACTTTATTGCTAAATTAAATGCCATTAGATACGCTTTTTTAGAACTGGGTATTAACGATGGGATTATTGTAGCTAGAACAGATTCTGAAGGAGCAGGATTAACCCAAAAATTACCAGTTAGTAAAATTCCTGGAGATTTAGCCTCTCAATATTTAGCCTTTGTAGAAGCAGAAGAGATAGGTATTAATGATGCCAAGGAAGATGACGTGCTTCTTAAAAGAGATGGAAAACTAGTGCGTCCTGTAAGATTAGCCAATGGATTATATAAATTTAAAGATGGCTCAAATATAGACAGAGTGGTATTAGATTGTATTACGAGTCTACAAAACGGAGCAGACCTTTTATGGATTGAAACACCTACACCCAATGTGAAGCAAATTGCGCATATGGTAAACAGAGTTAAAGACGTAATCCCTAATGCTAAATTAGTTTACAATAATTCGCCATCTTTTAATTGGACCTTAAACTTCCGCAATCAAGTATTTGAAGAAATGCTTCTAGAAGGTGAAAATATGACTGGTTATGACAGAAATAACTTAATGGATGCACAGTATGATGATTCAGAATTATGCTATCGGGCTGATGAGAAAATTAGGACCTTCCAAATAGATGGTGCAAGAGAAGCAGGGATTTTCCATCACTTAATTACCTTACCAACATATCACACTACAGCATTGAACATGAATGATTTAACAAAAGGTTATTTTGCAGAAGAAGGTATGTTAGCATACGTAAAAGGTGTTCAGAGACAAGAAATTCGAAAAGGCGTTTCTTGTGTAAAACATCAACGTATGGCAGGTTCAGATCTCGGTGATGACCATAAGACATTTTTTGCTGGAGACAAAGCTTTAAAGGCTGGAGGCAAAAACAACACAAGTAATCAGTTTGAAATTAAAAAAGAGGAACTTGAGAGAGAACTAGTTCTAGACAGGTAATTATTATTTTATGAATTGATAAAGGCAACGCATTTGCGCGTTGCCTTTTCAAATATCCTTATTTTAAACAACCTCTTTAAATAGTGCTTATAAATATGGCTACAAAAACAAACCTTTAGGAATGCCAACAAAACATAATTATGCTGTGTCCACCTAGATGACGTACTTGTATGTAAACATAATTTAGTTAAATAATATAAAATAAATGAAAGGCAGAAAATTACTTATGATTCCTGGTCCTATAGAATTTGAACCAGACGTATTACAAGCCATGAGCATCGCTACTAATAGTCATGTAGCTCCAGATTTTATTGAAATTTTCGGAAAAAGCCTTGAGCTAATGAGAGCCGTATGGAAATCGCCAAAAGGACAACCTTTTATCATTTCAGGAACTGGTACACTGGCCATGGATATGGCTGCTGCCAATCTTATAGAACTTGGAGATCGTGTATTGGTGATTTCTACAGGATACTTTGGCAAACGGTTTAAAGATATTTTAGATCGTTATGGTGCAAATACAACTATTTTAGAAGCACCTATAGGCGAGGTTGTAAGTCTTGATGCAATTGAAAAAGAATTGAAACAAGGACAATATAAATTTTTGACTATCACACATGTAGACACCTCAACAGGAATATTAGTAGATCCGAAACCTATAGCTCATTTAGCTAAAAAATATAATGTCTTGAGTATTTTAGATGGTGTATGCTCGGTTGCGGGTGAAGAATTAAAACAAGATGAATGGGAACTTGATGTTGTCTTAACAGCTTCTCAAAAAGCAATTGGAGTGCCTCCAGGACTTGCGCTTTTAATGGCATCTGAAAAAGCGATGCAAGTTTGGGAAAATAGAAAAACGCCCGTAAGTAATTATTATGCAGATTGGAACAATTGGTTACCAATAATGAGGGCTTACGAAGAAAGAAGACCTTCTTATTTCGGAACACCTGCAGTCAATTTAATTGTGGCATTAGAAACTAGCTTAAAAATTATTTGTAAGGAAGGCATAGACCAGCGCGTAAAAAGGCATCAAAATTTAGCGAAGTCCTTTAGAGCAGGAATCGCTTCGTTAAACCTAGAGATTTTACCAAAAACAAATACAATAGCAGCCAATACCTTATCAGCAGTGTACTATCCTGAAGGCATAAATGGAACTTCATTAAGTGCCACAATGGTTGAGAGTAATGTGATTATTGCAGGTGGATTATTGCCAGAAATAAAACCCTCTTATTTTAGAATTGGTCACATGGGTTCAGTCTCTTCCAATGACCTTATTGCAGTATTAAGCGCTTTAGAACGTGCTTTAATAGAATTAGGCCATCCCATAGAATCTGGAAAAAGCTTACAAGCTTTTCAAAATGGACTCTTAAAAATTAATTAGATTCTTAAACACATAAATAAGGAAGGACTAGCGGTGAATACAACATTATAGCGAACGACACTTTAAACAACCATATGCTAGAAGTAAGATTCCTTCTCTTAACTTTTTTTTAGATAAAGTATAATATGAGACATTGTAAACGACACTAAACTATTAAAGCAACTGAACACTTAGTGGGTATACAAATTCCTTTTTAAATTATCCAGATTGACTAATCAATACGCTCCCGATTCTCGTTTACCAGAGTATCAACTCGCCCAATACCAGCGGCTTCATACACCAACTCCCCATTAATAAAAGTAGCCACAGCCCTTACTTTAGGAATGCTATCTTCTGGAACGGTCATGATATCCCGATCCAAAATAGTGAAATCTGCTAGCTTTCCTGGTTCGATACTTCCTTTTTCATTTTCTTCAAAATTGGCGTAGGCAGCCCAAATGGTCATTCCTTTTAAAGTTTCCTCGCGCGTGAGTGCCTCTTCTTTTCTAAAACCATCTTCTGGATAATGCGCTAAGTCTTTGCGAGCCACAGCCGAATAAAAGGTATGAAACGGACTCACTTTCTCCACTGGAAAATCAGTTCCTAATGCAAGAATACCTGCATTCTTGAGCAATGTTTTATACGAATAAGCACCGTGAATACGAGCCTCGCCCACGCGCTCTTCAGCCCAATACATATCGCTAGTAGCATGAGTGGGCTGCACCGATGGGATGATATTTTTAGAATACTCTGTGAAATCTATTGGATTAATAATTTGTGCGTGTTCGACGCGCCAGCGAGCATCTTCTTTTCCAACAAGTGCTTTTTTATAAGCTCTAAGTACTGCAACATTTGCTGAGTCCCCAATGGCGTGCGTGTTCATTTGATATCCCGCCACGGCAATTGCTTTTGCAAGGCTGTCCAATTGTTTTGGTGTTGTGATCATCTTCCCAAAATGTCCATCTAAATCTGAATAAGGAGCCCTTAAAGCGGCACCTCTAGATCCTAAAGCGCCATCTGCGTACACTTTAATCGAGCGCACATTTAAACGGTCTGTTTTAACAATCCCTTTTTTAAGGTAATGATTTAAGTCTTCAGGAGTATTACTTACCATCACATACAAACGGATTTTTAATTCTCCAGCTTGTTGCATTTCATCAATAACATCGATTACTTGCTTTGAAAGTCCTGCATCATCTATGGTAGTAAGGCCGTAAGAAAGACATTCTGCTTCGGCATCTTTTAAGGCCATCCTGATGTACTCTTTAGTAGGCGCTGGCATCGTTTCCCAAACCAACCGCATAGGGGTGTCAATCAATATCCCAGTAAGCGAATCGTTCAGAACTTCTACACTACCACCATCCATTTTTGTTTTTGGCGTTATTCCCGCTCTTTTTAATGCCACGCTATTTGCAATCATGGCGTGCCCATCTACACGGGTTAATGCCACAGGAATCGTTGGGAAAAGCGAATCTAAAGTACGGCGATTAGGGTATTCCTTAATTTCCCAATCGTTTTGATCCCATCCTCTTCCTAAAATAAAGTCGGTGTTTTTTTCTTGCTGAAATGCTAAAACGCGTCCCACCACATCGTCAAAACTTGTGGTGCCTCGTAAATTTACTTGCTGCTTTGAAACGCCTAAATTATACAAATGGCCGTGGGCATCTATTAATCCTGGTACAATGGTTTGCCCCTTGGCATCGTAGGTTTCTTTGATATCGTATTTTAATTCGAGTTCTGGTTTTATACCAATTTCTAAAATCTCTCCGTCTTTAACAACAAAAGCATCTGCCGTATCAAAAGATGCGTTCACGGTATAAACGTTCGCGTTTTTAATCAATAAATCGGCTGAAATTTTTTCTGGAGCACAAGAAAATAAAAGTATGGATATGGCAAGTAAAGTGTACTTATTCATAAGAGGTTTTCGTTTACCGTAAAAATAAATCTTTTCTGCCTTAATTCTTAATTGTTGATACTTAATTCTTTCTTCTAAGAAAACTACCAATCAAACTTGTAGGTTGCGCCTCCTAAAACTTGGATACCTTGTACATTATAATTATACCATCTCTCGTAGTTATCGCCAATTAAATTGCTGCCTTTTACAAATACAGAAAGACGGTCTGAAAACTTATACCCAAAGTTTACATTTAAATCGACATAGCCATCCAATGTAACCACTGGGGATACTGAAGGAAATGCTGCAGTATTTAAATCTAAGTCTTTACGCTCTCCCACATAGAATATTGAAGCACCACCGTATAATTTTTCAGTAATAGAAAAAGTCGTAAATAAAGTAGCTTGTAGCGCTGGTAGATTCCAGGCTTCAGCAGTGGTATCTGTTGAATAACTATTGAAAGTGGCGTTCACCCCCAAAGAAAAATTCTGTGATATTTCTGAAGTGATTTCTCCAAAAACTTGAAGTGTATTTACATCATCATATAAAATCCCAAAGGAGTTTCCATATTTATATCCTTCCGTATCTGTAGCTGTAGAAAATGTATTTGCAACAAATAATGCCTTATCAGTTTCATTTTTATAACTCGCATTTAGATTATATGCGATGCTATTCGCTAATTTTCCTTTTAAACCTCCAAAAATATCGTAGGTTTTACTGGTAGGCATAATGGTTAAGGTTGGCGAAATATATGGATTCACCTCCTTAAAACCATAAAAACTGTTTTGCATCAGGCCACCTTCTGCACCAGCATAGGCAATTACAATCTCATCTACCACACGATATGAAGCACTCACATTTGGATAAAGATAGAAATTGGTGTCGCTGTTTTCTAAATCGAAATTTGTGTATGCGGCAACCCCAAGTGAAAGCGAAAGATCATTATTCACAATATCCAAGGAAGGCAAGAACCCAGCGTTTAAATGGTTATAATTAATAGCCCCCGGTAAAAACAATCCTTCAAAAAAGCTACCACTTACATAATCCACGTCAATCCCTAGTGTAAATTTATTGTCTGAAATAGGAAATAAAAATTCTGGCTGCAGTTTTACATTAATTTCTGAAGATTCGTAGCTATCTGACAAATACCGAAGGTTTCCCGAAACACCACTAAAAAAAGAATCTTCAAACGCAATGCCTCCGCCCAAGTACCCCGAAAAATAATTTTGCGTAAAATCTGTATTTGTAAAAAATGTATTTGGTTGACGATTGAAATCATCATTAATTCCATACCAATTATACTGCTCGTGAGAAACTCCCGCATCAATGTTATATGCCACGTCGCGCTGCCGGCTCGTATAGTTTAAATCCAATTGCGTATCAAAAAAATTAGCATCTGCACGAATACCATCAATATCGCCTTGCGCCGAATTATGCTTGAAAAACACCCCAACGTTATCGGTTCTGCTTAGTTGAAAATTACTGTACAATTCCCCTAAAATAGTTGTGTAATTTCCAAAACCCAAAGTTGCATAGTTGTCATATAATTTTACTTTTTCAGCCTTTACAACCGTAGCTGCTTTTCCTTTTGCTGGTGTAAAAGTAGATGCCACAGGTACAGAGAAAATGCTGTATTCCACAGGTGTCTTTTGCGCAGCTACTGAATTATTCAAAACAGGTGTTTCCTTAATTTTAAAGGCATCACTAATACTAGGCGCATAAGGTTTTACAATCGTTACTACCTCCGTTCCCAAAGGATCATCATCTGTCTGAGCCGTTGTTAAAGTGATTGAAAGCAACAATAAAAAGAAAAAAACAAATTGTTTTTTTGCCAATCGCTTGCATTGTAATGTGGATTCTGTGTTTGAAATTAAATTGATTTTTGATATCAACATACGGCTGTTATAATTTTGTTAGGGTTGTTGTGAGATTTGGGTCTAGTTCTTATCAGGATTTTCTACGGAGGTATTGGTCTTCGCTTCTGCAGTTTTTATCATATCAAGCGCTGTTTGTGCTTCTGCTGTAACTTCGGGATAGTCTGTAAAGTTTGTAATCACACTTTCTAAAATATAGGTGGCTTGAAAGGCATCGCCTAAAGCATAGAAATTTTTTGCCATCAACACCAATCCTTTAGCTCCGTAGAGCTTATATCCTGAATAATCTTTCGCTAATTTTTGAACCGCTGTGTTTGAAATTTCAAATTGACTTGACGTATTCTTAAAATAAGCATCATAATACAAGGCTTCTGCGGCCAATTGTCCTGTTGCTATTTTTAAAACTTCTCCATAGGCTGTTTTAGCTTTTTCTTCATCTCCAGTTTTTATAGCAGATCGCGCAATAATAATCTGAGCATCACTTTGAATATTTGTGTCTATTTTTGAGTTTGCCAATACCTTTTCAGCATAGGTCACAGCCCGGGCATACTGTTTTATTTCATAGTGGGCTTTCATACTATTTGTTTGTGCAAAAATGATATTCTGCGGAAAATCGGCTTCGGTTTCTAATCTCGCTAAATAGATTAATGCATTTTGATATTCTTTTTCACCTAAATACACCTCAGAAATTCTAGCCAATGCTTGTTCTGTAAATTCAGTACGATCTTTGTCCACTACAAATTTATAGTGCGAGATAGCGTTTGCCCTCTCTCCTTTTCCGTAGTACAACTGTGCTAAGTAAAAATGCGACTGTAAAGCGTGTCGTCCATTTGAAAAATTGACTAAATATTCCTCAAACCTTTTAATGGCTTGTGGCACATTATTTTCTAAATAAGGTTTTTCTGCAGATTGATATGCGGCGTTATCCAACTCTTCGTCGGCTAATTCCACAAAATCCAATGTTTGAACCCAAGCAGCATATTCATCTACCTTACCTTGGTCTATATATATGATTTTAGCACTATTAACCGCTTGCAGCGCTTCAGGCGTAGATGGGAAATCGTTTGCAACTTTCTTGAAAATTGTCAACGCCTCATTACTTTTTTCAATGTTATCTAAAATTAGCGCCTGTTTTAATAAGGTTCTCGAAACATAACTACTCTTAGGAAATTTCTGAACTAAATCTGAATAGCTTTGCATTGCATCTTCATTTCGGTTTTGTGCACCATAGCTATTTCCCAATTCGTATAAAGCATCATCACGGTAGAAAGATTTTGGATATTTGCTACCAAATTCGTTCAGTGCTGTTATTTTAGAATCGCTGCGATCTACAAACCCATAACTAATTGCTTTTTGGAAAGCAGCATAGTCTTTATCTACGCCTGAACCTTCCATAACTCGGTTGTAATTTTCCATTGCGGGCCAATATTTACTCGTTACAAAATAACTATCGCCCAATCTTAAAAACGCATCACTTTTGCGAGCTCCTTTATTCTTTGTTGCGTTCACATAGGTTTCAAAATTTGTAATTGCAGGTTCATATTGTTTCAGTTTAAAATAGTTGTATCCAATATTGTAACTACTATTTGCATATTCCGGCGTGGAGGCTGCCTCGGGCAATTGCATATATTGCTTGTAGCCTAATCCTGCCTCTTCAAAATTAGACAGTTGAAAATTACTTTCGGCTTTCCAATAGGTCGCTCTTGCCGTAAATTTTGGGTCACGAGGTTCTTTTAAAGACTTTGTAAAAAGGGACATTGCTTCGGCATAATTCCCCTCGTTATATAATTCTAACCCTCGAAAAAACGCCACTTTTTGATAGGCTAATTTATTTTTAAATGAATTATTATTTTCCAATAAATCCAATGCTCCTTTATAATTTCGAGAAGTTATATACGAATCGATTAATAAATCTTTAAGCGCCTCATTATTTGGATTGTCTGGATATGTATTAATGAAAGATTGTAATACCTCAGGCACACTCTGGTAACTATTCCCTATTTCATAACTAAGCTTGGCATAATTTAAAAACGCATCCTGCTCAATTTCAGCACTAAAATCCATTTCGCTAGCATTTTTAAAAGCATTGAGTGCTTCTTGTTTTTTACTTAGTTTTAAATAGGATTCAGCCAGATGATAGTATGCATTTTGAGCTACCCCATTACGACCATCTACAATTTTATTAAATTCTCCAACGGCATTTGTATAATCCCCTTGTTTATAATAAGCATATCCTAACAGATAATAATCGGTATTATTCCATTTACCGAGTTGTCCTTTGTATTCTTTTAAATACGGAATTGCCTGCGCATATTGCTCTAGATTAAAATAACTCTCTCCAATTATTTTAGAAAGCTCACTTTTCTCTTTTGGACTAGAACGGTCAAACTGTTCTTTACCCATATCGATTGCCTTTTGAAAATTACCTAGTTTGAAATTCATATCGGCTTGATAATACGACAAATCCTTATTGTAACGCTCGTTGTCTTTTACTTCTTCAAAAAGTTCATTTGCTTCTTCATATTCATCTCCTTCATAGGCAATAAACCCTAAATAATATTTTGCCTGAGAACCGTATTTTTTGGAATCTGAAACCTTACCGAAATACTTTTTAGCCTGTTTAAACTGGCGTGCTTTAAAACAAGCGTACCCATTATTGAAATTAAAGCGTTCGGCTTCTGCCCTGTTTAAACTACTAACATCTACTCTATCGTACCATTTTTGTGCATAGGCATATTTTCCATTTTCAAAATAGTAGTTCGCTACGTCTATGTAGGCTGAGTTTCGTTTTACACTAGTAGGATATTTTGCAACAAAATCTTCCATTAATGCATCTGCGTTTTGTTGGTTTAACCGTACTGCACAATTAGCAACGTAATACGCACAATCACTTTCAACACGTTCCACATCGGTAGCTCTTTTTACTTTAGAAAAAAGACTTTGCGCTGCAAGATACTGGTCGTTATTGTATAATTCAACAGCGCGATTATAATCGACCATTTCATTAGTAAAAATGGCTGTTTGTTGTGAAAATAATCCTGTAGAAAGGGTAAAGAAAAGACTGAAAACTATTAAGTTTTTCAACATAAATATGAGGTTTGATTGCTATCGTAAAATTACTATTTAAACGAATGCTCTTTTGGGTTTATATCTATAAGTATTCACAGGTTGTTAACCGTTTAAATGACTCTTTAACGTATAAGATTGTTACAATAGCTAACGCAAAAAAAAACCGATACGTATATTTTATATTAGGTAGTTTTGTTAGAAAAAGTTTAACGATGAATGTTGGGACATGAGCTGCTAGCTATTAATGTGGTGCGAACTGGAAGAATAAGATATGATTAAGTGAAATTATAATTTCCTCAAAAGTTTGAAAATGAGATGCCAGGAATTCTAATGAAGGAGCCAGTAGTATTGAACAAAAAAATACTGACTAATTTTCTGTAAATTAGCTTTCTTTAAAACCTTTAAACAATGAAATCAACAATTTTTAGCATTATCGTACTCTTTGTTTTTGCGTCTTCATCTGCCCAAAATGGAAGCAAAAGCACCATTACCGAAAAAGACGGTAAAATAGGCATTGGCACCAATACTCCAGATGAACTACTAACCGTAAAAGGGAAGATTCACGCACAAGAAGTGCTGGTAGATTTAAATGGTGCTGTAGCTCCAGATTATGTTTTTGAAAAGTTTTATAACGGATTCTCTGCGCTTAATCCAAGCTATACAATGATGGATTTAAAATCTTTAGACACCTATTTAAAGGAAAATAAACATCTTCCTGAAATACCAAGTGCTCAAACCTTGGCTAAAACCGGTTTAGAATTAAAGAAAATGAACCTACTCCTTCTTCAAAAAATTGAAGAATTGACGCTTTACACTATTCAGCAGCAAAAGGAGATTGAAGGGTTGAAGACTGACATGAAATTACTTAAAAAAGACTAGGATGAACTATTCATGTTTTAAAATCATATTCTTATTCATTTTTAGTTTAGGGCTTGCCCAAAATGAGACTGAAGAGCATTTTTATTTTCATGTAAATATTGCAGGTGCTGATCAATTAAAGATTAAAAAGAAAAGAGATGGCACATTCGAAATCAAAAATCGCAGAAATAAAAGAGAGACCCAAATTCTCAATACGTATAACATTTATGATTTTAGACTAGCTTACCCAAATACAGATCGTGCTTTATTAAAGACAGTCCATGTTATAGCAACTGACAAGGTAGAATTATTGGGTGCGCTCAAACATAATTTCCCAAAAAAATACACTCGGGTTGCTCAATTTTACACCACTAAGAACGCTTATTACCCCAATGATTACGGCACTACAAGTCCTGTGAAAAATCTTGGAAATCCACATCCTGCTTATGATCTTGATATCATTATGGCACCAGAAGCTTGGGGCATAACCACAGGAAACAAAAAAGTAGTGGTAGGAATATCAGACTCTAAAGTTGATTCACTAAATCCAGATTTAATAGGACGTGTAAGTGAATACATCAAGTATAATGATAAACTAAAAGGCATGGCTTGCGTGCATGGGACGAATATAGCAGGCACCGCAGTTGGAACGATGAACAACGGCTATGGACGCCCAGGAATTTGTAGCGGTTGTGATATAGTTGCAAACGATTATGGCTCTTTTACAGATATAGAAGAGTTAGTCGCCGCGGGTGCCAAGGTTATAAACTGTAGTTGGGCAATGTGCCGTATGGGTAGTGTTAAATACAGAGAGAATATACAAGAACGGATCAACGAATATTATGATGACGGCATCATCATTGTAGCAGCCGCAGGAAACGGAACTGACTGTAATAAAGACAAAATTAAAGTAGGTGATTCCTTATATCCAGCCTCCTTTGACAATGTGATTTCTACCGCGGGAGTGTATTTAAAAAATTCATTTTATGAGGATGATACCTGGATAAACCCTGAAAATAATCGTAAGATGACTCGTTTGCAAAACGATCGCCATGCAAGTCATTTTTATATTGAAGATAACGGATCAATCACCCCGCACGACATCCAGAAAGTTCATCAAGTAAATGCAGCTGTAGATATTCTTGCACCTACAGAGGGATATCTCTTAGGCAATGATAATTGTAATCAAGAAGATACCTATGGAGGCGCTTCCTCAAATACGGCTCCTTATGTAACAGGAACTATAGGTTTAATGTGGTCTGAAAACTACTGCTTGAGTAGTTATGAAATTGAAAGTATTTTAAAACTTACTTCTGAAGATGTTGAAAATCTTAGCGGAAACGAACCCTACAAAGGAATGCTTGGTGCTGGAAGATTAAACACCTATCGTGCGGTTTTGATGTCCTCTCAAATGAAAGACCCTTTGACTAACGTAACTGTTAAAAATCGTGATTTTTATCGTTTTGATTTTACCTTGAGTAGCGCTCCCAACAAAATTATTATTAAAAACCAAACCTTTAGAGATAATGCCACTGTAGACTTTAAATCAAAAAACGGAATCATTTTAAAGCCAGGAACTCATCTAAAACCAAACAAAAAAGGCTTTATAAAACTAGTGTCTGATCCATCAATTATCGTGGATACTTGTGAAAAGAAAACACCTAAAAAATATGTTCCTTATAGAGAAATGGAATTAGAAAAGAGCAGGTAATATTAGTGTTCAGATGGGCGTATGCTGTTTATTTTTTTTGAGCATCCGTCATCTTATAATTTTTCTAATTTCTAGTTTACATTTTCTTCCCGCTTTCTTTCTATATTTGCTCTAAACAAAAACGAATGGCTACACCTGTTTTAGAATTCAAGAATGCTACTATTTTCCAAAAAGACAATTTGATTTTGGATGATGTTTCAGTAGCCATTGAGAAAGGCGAATTTGTCTACTTGATAGGAAAAACCGGTGCTGGTAAAAGTAGTTTTATGAAAACGCTTTACGGTGATCTGCCTTTAAAAAATGGAGAAGGTAATATTGTAGGCTATGATCTTGCTAAACTTAAAGAAAAAGACATTCCGTTTTTACGCCGAAAATTGGGCGTTGTTTTTCAAGATTTTAAATTATTGAATGATCGCACCGTTAAAGACAATTTGATGTTTGTTTTAACCGCTACTGGATGGAAAGATAAAAAAGCGATGACCACAAGAATTGATGAAGTTTTGGATAAGGTGGGAATGAAAATCAAAAACTTTAAATATCCGTATCAACTTTCTGGAGGCGAACAACAACGGGTTGCCATTGCAAGAGCTTTATTAAATAATCCCGAACTAATCCTTGCCGATGAGCCTACAGGAAACCTCGATCCACAAACTAGTGTCGAAGTGATGCAAGTACTCAAAGAAATAAATGATAACGGGAACACCATATTAATGGCTACACACGATTATGCATTAATTTTAAAGTATCCTTCGAGAACTTTAAAGTGCGACGAAAGTCAGATGTTTGAAGTGGTGCAGAAGACAGTTTGACAAATAGCACTTATTTCAAAGTGTTTTTATCTTTAGAAACCTGTTCATTCAATTTCAATGAAAAAGACCTATCCGTTCTATTTTCGTCTAACCTTTCGGTAAAAAACGCAACTAACTCGTCTTTTACATTTGAGTCTTCAGCTAAAGCATCGTTCCCTAATTCGTCAAATACGATTACCCCAGAAAAAGTTCTCTCCCTAGTACTTTCTATGCCTGAAGTAAAAACAATATACTTCTTACCGTCCTTTATTAAGTCTACCGATTCCCATAAGACATTAGGCCAATATTTATCGGGATCATAAACCAATTCGTTCCAATCGCCAAAACTTGCAAACATGATTTTACCAGTTTCACGAGCAGATCTAGTACACATGAAACGAAGTTGATGTATGGAACTAGAATCACTTTTGTCTTTTGACTTAAGCTCCTTAAAATCAATACTCATTGCTTGTCGACCAAAGGTTTTATTGCAATGAGTAGCATTCTTTTCTTGAGAACCACAACCTGTAAGTGTTAAGATAACAAATAGAAAAATTGATGATGTTTTAAGTGCTTTCATAAATAATATCTTTGTGTAAATTAAAAAAAACAGAGATGCATCTAAACATCTAATTATAGTTTTTTTCTAATTATTTAAAACTAAAACCCCATCCAAAAGCTTGCTACACTTCTCTGCTCCTTCATTTGTTAAATGATCTGCATCTCTAAAGTCCGAAGGTAGAAATGCTTCGTTCTTATTCCAATCAAGGTAGCTGGTATTTTGATTATTTGAAGCCAACCCTGATAAAGTTTTTTTAATTTTTTGTTTCTTATTCGCATTTAAAAGATCATAATACACTGAATATACTGGCATTTCTAAAAGAACGACACGTACATTTCTTTCTTTACAAAGCATTATCATTCGCTGAAGTCTCTTTGTATTATTTGCAAAATCTAATGATTCATCTTCGTGTTTTTTAGCAATAATAACAGCGATTTTATTTTTATCTGATATCAAATCACCCTCGTCTTGTTTACCATAACCATTAGGATAACAAGAAAGGATAGCACCCTTTTCAAAATAAGTATGAACAAGCTCAGCAGATTTATTAAATCTTCGTGCCAACGCAAGACTGTACTTTTTAGGATCATAGGCAGCAACAATGGGTACGTCTAAATCCATTTGCTGATCGTAAAAGTATTTTCGCCAAGAATCTTCTTTGCTATTGTCCTTTGCCGAAAGACTAAAGTAACTCACATTAAGCACAACTGTTTTCAAATTGAGCAAATTTTCTAGGTGTTTATCCAAAAGTAACTCATCAAAATAAAGACTTTGACTAATGTTCCCTAGATTAAAAGTAGCTGCTGAAAAATATTCTGGATTCAAACCAAAAAACGTGTGTGAATCTCCTAAAAGCAGCGTTTCAATATCTTTATATTCAGTTTCAATTTGTGAAGTTTTATAGGTATAATTTGTTGCTACAGTTCTGTAAAAAAATTCCAAAGAAGCCCATACGAATAGTACTGGCAGGCAAAACAATAGTATTTTTGTATAAAGCTTTTTCATTTAAAATTGAAAATAAATAAAGGGTTGTAAATCTCCAGCAAAGTAAAAGATGCAGAAAATTGTGGTAAAATAAATTGCATACCGAATTCCTTTGCTTTTAACATACTCAATATCAAACACGTGTTCTCTGTTTCTTTGAATCCATTCAGCAACCATATAAAGTCCTAATAAAACAACACCACTTCTAGGAATATTAGGCATTGTAAACAACGAACTTGAGAATATAGTTTTCAAATATAACAATGCATCTATAATAGTTTCAGCTCTAAAAAACACCCAAGCCAAGGTGACAATGGTAAACGTAAAACCTATATTAAATAGTTGTCTTAGGGATGGCAACTTTCTTTTTTGATCAAATGAAACTTCCCTTTTTACAAATAGAATGACCGGAATAACAAACAAAGCATGTACAAAACCCCAGGCCAAAAATGTCAAGTTTGCGCCGTGCCAAAGCCCACTCACTAAAAAAACGGCAAAAATATTGAAGACCAATCGTGGTTTAGAAACCCTACTCCCACCCAAGGGAATATAAACATAGTCCCGAAACCACGTAGACAACGAAATGTGCCAACGGTGCCAGAAATCTGATACATTTTGTGCCAAATATGGAAACTTAAAATTCTTCATTAAATCAAAGCCCATCAATCTTGAAGTCCCGATGGCAATATCGCTATAGCCGGAAAAGTCTCCATAAATTTGAAATGCAAAAAACACCGCTCCAAAAAATAAGGTACTACCACTTTCAGTTTGATAGTTCTCAAAAATATGGTTCGCAACCAGTGCACAATTGTCTGCAATTACCATCTTTTTAAAAAGGCCACCCAAGATAAGCCGCAACCCATCCACACTTTTCTGACGGTCAAAAACCCGTGCTTTTTTAAACTGTGGTAGTAAATGCGAAGCACGCTCAATAGGCCCAGCAACAAGCTGAGGAAAGAACGAAACAAAAGCAAAAAAGGCCACAGGGTCTTTAGTTGGGTTTATTTTCTTTCGGTAGATGTCGATGGTATAACTTAGGGTCTGGAAAGTGTAAAAGCTAATTCCAACAGGGAGTAATATATTCCAAGTAGTCCCCTTCATTTCCGTTCCTAGTAATGAAAAAGCTTCCACAAAAGTGTCTACAAAAAAGTTGAAATATTTGAACGTAAAAAGCAATCCTAAGTTAAAAAGCAAACTCCCCCATAACAACATCTTTCTTTTAAAAGGGTTTGAAGTTTGACCTAAAAAACTGCCTACAAAATAATCTACCACCGAACTCAAGAAAATGAGTGATACAAAACGCCAATCCCAAAAAGAGTAAAACAAATAACTTACAGCGACCAAAAAAGCATTTTGACCTCGCAGTGATTTTTTAAAGACAGTCCAATACAACAAGAGCACTGTTGGAAAGAAAATGGCGAAATCTACGGTGTTAAAAAGCATTAGTTTTCCTTTCTATCAGTATCGCCTTTTTTATAAACGTGTGGATTTTCTTTTATTCCCTTTTTAAAAAATTTACGAACTGTCATTCGCAATTGTGCATCTTTAGTTAAAATAAAATCTCGTATGCGTTGACCAGGCCTCGCTCTAAAAGAAGTGACATGAAATTTATCTTCATTGGTCAATGGTGTATCACTAAAATAATAGTTTGAAACACAACAGCGTTCGCCACTATAACTAACTGGGCTCACACTATGCCAAGAACGTTGGTGCGTTGCCATTACTACCAACCTGTTATACCTGCTATGAACGGTTGTTTGTTCTTCCTCTAAGCCACCTGGCCAAATTTCGAGATGACCTCCATAACTATCATCCCAATCTGGAGTTACATAATAAAGTAAATTTAAAACCCTCCAACGATCTCTATTTTTATCGTGTGAATTATCCAAATGTGGATGTAAAAAATTGTTTTCAGCCATTAAAGAAATTCCGCCAGCGTATAAATATTCGTCAGGCACCAATTCTGGTATCCCGCAGATTTCACTTACAATATTGACCACGCGTTCATCTTGAAAAGCATAGATTATTTCTTCTAGCAGTGGGTCATATTGATTCATTTGAGCGGCTACGTACTTAAATTCGCCTAAATTTTTCTTAAGCATCATTTTATCTTTTGGAGGAAATGCCGTCGCTATTTGAGCTGCAATTTCGGCAGGAAGTAAATCATCAATAAAGAAATGTCCAATTTCATTTTCTGAATTTTCGTAGGCCTTTTTTAAGACCTCCTTTTCTCCTATAAGCCTTTCGGCAATAATCGTGGCTAAGGTAGTACGCGTCATAATATGCTATAAGTTTCTTGAAAAATAAAATTACTATTTTAAACTGAAAAGGAACGTGCCAAAAAAATGTATTTTTACACAAGACATCACTATGATTTCCATTTTAATCCCAACATATAATTATAACTGTTTTCCCTTAGTGGAAACACTGCTCTCTCAAGCAGAAAAATTAGCAATTACTTTTGAAATTATTGTGGCTGACGATGCATCTACAGACCCTTCCTTTCTGCATCTAAATAGAAAAATTACTAAACTTTCAAATTGTGAGCTAATTGAACTCAAACAAAATAAAGGCCGAAGTAACATAAGAAACTATCTTGCTGAAAAAGCGGAATACCAGTGGTTATTATTTTTAGATGTTGACACGCAACCAAAGAATCCCAATTTTCTTGAAAGGTATCTAAACGCGATTGATGAAGCGCACGATGTTATTTATGGTGGTATCCACTATAAGAAAAATAAATCCCCGCAAAACAGTCTGCGATATCGGTTTGGGATTGAAAGGGAATGCGTTCCTGTTCTTAAAAGATTAAAAGCGCCTTATGAACATTTTATTACCATAGCATTTTTAGTAAAAAAACACGTTTTTTCCACATTGTCTTTTAGCGATAATTTATTGCGGTATGGGTATGAAGATGTGGTATTTGCGCTTCAATTAAAAGAGCACAATATCAAGATAAAACACGTTGACAACCCAATTACACATCTTAATCTAGAAACCAATTCTGAATTTTTAAATAAGTACCAACTCTCTATTGCTAGTCTTTTAAATTTTTATCGAAATGATGAAATAACCGCTAAAGACAATAGATTACTTTCCATTTATGAATCATTAAAAAGAATGAACCTTGTTGGTCTGGGTGCTAGTTCATTTAAAATTTTCAGGAAAACCCTTGAAAAAAATTTACACTCAAACAATCCCTCATTAAGAGTTTTTGATATTTTTAAATTGGGATATTTATGTACGTTAGCAAAAAAGAAAGATGCCTGAATTTTCAGTGGTCATACCTGTGTATAACAAAGCTTTGTTTTTATCGAAGACCATTACTTCGGTTCTAAAACAGACTTTTGAAGACTTTGAGTTGGTTATCGTTAACGACGGTTCTACAGATGATAGTGAACAGGTTATAAAAAAGTTTGATGATCCTCGGATTGTATATCTTAAACAAGAAAATCAAGGTGTTTCTGCTGCTAGAAACAAAGGTGTCTTAAAAGCAAAGACCAAATATATTGCTTTATTAGATGCAGATGATTATTGGGAACCCAACTATTTAGAAGAGATGGATACTTTAACAAAAGCACATCCTGAGGAGTCGATTTTCGCAGTTTCCTTCCATATATTGGAACGAGGAAAATTTAAAAGTCCCGAGTATTCCATTGAAGACTTGAAACAACATGAAGTAAGAACGGTCGATTTTTTTCAGTCTAGCTTTATAGAATGTATTCTAACAAGCAGGAGCACAGTCGTTACAAAGGAAGCAATCACTGTTGCCGGTTTATATGATTCAAAAATTAGAAGTGGCGAAGATACAGATGTTTACATCCGACTTGGGTTACAGCATAAAGTCGTTTTTAAGAATACCGTTTTAGCAACATACGTTATAAATGCTGGAAGCCTTTCAACAAAAAAGATACCTTTCGATAAGCGTTTGAATCCCCTCAAGTATAAAAGGGAAGCAAGTTCGAATCCTGCGGTAAAGAAATATCTTGATTTAAATAGCTACTCACTGGCATTGCTTGCGAATCGCATAGCAGATAAAAAAGCATACCATTCATTTAGGGATAGCATAGCTCCTGAAAACCTAAATTCTAAACAACAATTTTTACTGAATGCTTCTCCGTTTTTACTGAATACAATATTTAAACTCAAAATATTTTTAGAAAAGATAGGGCTATCACTGAGCGCTTATAAATGATTTAAAATCTGAGTATTCTCTTATATAATCAGCCTCGTCAAAAACTGCACTTACGAGAGAAAGACATACAGACCCCGCTGAAAAGTTCTCCAATTCTCGCCAAACACCGCTAGGAATCAACAAGCCTTTGTTAGGCCGATTTAGTGTTATAGTTCTGCGTTCTTTACCATTATCAAGAACCACATCAAAACTCCCACTTAGTGCTATCAAAAATTGCTGCAACTCTTTGTGCGCGTGGCCTCCTCTATTACTATCACTAGGAACATCATATAGATAGTAAACACGTTTTATTTCAAAAGGTAAAAGTTCCTTCTCTATTACTGAAAGATTCCCTCGACCATCTGGATCGCTTATTTTTGGGATTTCTAAAAGCGAAAGTTCTGAAAGATTAGTGTAATGCATGTTGTAATAATTGGTTCCATTTATCTCCAATTTCGTCCATTGTGTATTGCTCCACACTCGGAATCGTATTGGATTTTAATTGCGAATATAACGCATCATTCGTGCAAATAGTTTGTAAAGCTTCTGCAAAATGAGTCTCATTCCTTTCTTTTACTAATAACCCATTGGTTCCAGAAGTAATAATCTCGTTGGGCCCCGAAATAATATCTAAAGAGACTACAGGAGTACCTAAAGATAAAGACTCCACAAGCACCATAGGAAAGCCCTCATATTTACTGGTTAACGCAACGCATCTTGCATTTTTAATAATCGAAAAAGGACTGCTTGTAAAAGGTAAAAACTCAATACAATGCTTAGAAGGTAATTTTTGTGAAAATGCAATTAGCATCCCCTTGTCTATTCCATCTCCTAAAATGACTAATTTATACCCCTTTTGCCAGAGCATCGAATTTGTAAATGAACTAATTAAAAATTTAAAATCTTTAATACGATCGTCCATTCTTCCATAACTCAAAATGTAGGGCGCATCAATTTTAATTTCTGTTTCGCTAGCACGAGCCCAACTAGGGTCAAAAGCATTGTGAATAGTAACACAATTTGACACCCCTTTTGGCACAGCAATCTGTTTGTTAATATATTCTGAAACAGCTATTGTACTCGCATTACTATTGTAAATTTTAGTAAATGAAGTTGGCTTTTTTGTAAAATATTCTGGTGCATTGGAACTATGAATTACATAGATTTTTTTTAAACCTTTATAAACATACCGTTGATAAAAATGCTCTTTTAAAAAGTTATTTTTGGGACGATGGTCGATAATCACATCGAATTTTTTAGTTATTAAGAACTTCCGAAGCAATCTAAAACGCTGTAATCTTCCTGCTTTAGGGTTCTTATTACTAGCTACTTTCCGAAGATTAAAAATAGTTCCTTCTACAGGGAAGTCTATTTCGCTATTTAAAGTAACAATATGAACCTCGTGCCCTTTATGAGATAACATTTGTGATAGCATCGCGCACGACCTCTCGGCGCCACCTTTAGCCAACGAAATGGTAACCAAACAAATTTTAAATTTTGCCTTGCGAGCGCTTTGGGTCATCAATAAATGCTATTTTTGAAAGAATTCTTACATCCCAAAGATACCATAAATATGAAAATATTGCTCGTGGGCGAATATAGCAGATTGCACAACTCTCTACAAGAAGGGCTGCGACAATTGAACCACGATGTGATACTAATTTCAACAGGAGATTACTTTAAGGATTATCCCAGTGATATCAGGCTACAACGAAAATTTGAGAATGGATTTCCTAAGAAAATAAAAGTAGCTTTATACAGTCTTTTTAAGTGGGACATTACCTCTTATTATATCAAGAAACAGTTTTTTAACACTGTTGAAAAACTAAAAGATTTTGATGTGGTACAACTCATTAACGAAAGTCCTTTTGGCGCTTCTCCCAAGGATGAAATCGAAATGATTTCATTTTTAAAGAAGCATAATAAAAAGCTTTTTTTATTGAGCTGTGGAACAGATTTCATGAGTGTAAGCCACGCTTTGAGCGATGCAAATGCCTATTCAATTCTTACTGGGTATAAAGATGGAACGGTGCCTAAAGCGCATTACAAATACATCTTAAAATATGTAAGTGCTCCGTTTAAAAAGCTTCACGAATTTGTGTACAAGACGATAGATGGCATAATCGCAAGTGATATTGATTATCATCTTCCTTTACTTGGACATCCAAAATACATAGGATTGATTCCCAACCCCATAAATAGTTCAAAATTGGAATACATTCCATTGCAAATTGATGGAGTCATTACTATTTTTATGGGTATTAATCGCTCCAATTATGACAGTAAAGGGATGGTGTTTTTTGAAGAAGCAATTAAAATAATAAAACAGAAATATCAAGAAAAAATATGGATCGAAGTTGTTGAAAACCTTCCTTATACTAAATATATTAAAAAATATAACAATGCCCATATTGTGCTAGACCAAGTGTATGCCTATGACCAAGGATATAATGCATTAGAAGCAATGGCAAAAGGAAAGGTCGTATTTACAGGTGCTGAAAAAGAATTTATGGAGCACTACTTTTTGGAGGAAAATGTAGCAATTAATACACTTCCAGATGTTGATTATTTAGTAACTGAATTAAGTAGATTGATTGAAAACCCGAACACGATTATAGCAATTGGGAAGAAAGCAAGGTCCTTTGTTTTAGAATACCACGCGCACGATGTTGTCGCTAAAAGATATATTGAAACTTGGAAGAAAAGTATTTAGAGCGCTTCGAAAAGTTCAAGGTGACCGCGGAGTCTCACCCTATTTCTTCTTCCACAATAGCATCATCAAAATTTTGTGTTTTCTTATTTCTGAAGTACCGCCAAACCAAAAATAACACCACTACAAAATAAATTATATAACGTATAAAGTGGCCAATTACAACCCCTTCTACTCCATATTCAATTACAAAATAATTTGCTAAACCATAAAATAAAGCAAGCGAAAGTAATTCTGAAAAGATGAAATTTCGCACCATTTTCTTTGCTAAAAATTGATGCGCCAATACCAAGGAAGCCAAGCGAATAAAATCACCTAATAACTGCCATTTAAATAGTGGTAGCATTTCGTCAAGTCCCGGATACAAAAGAGTTACAATAATCGTTTTACCAAAAAAGACTAGAAGCATTCCCAGTCCAAAAATAGGCAGCAGGGTTTTATAAATACTAATCACTTCGTTTTTAAAATCTTTTCCCGTAAAGATTCCCGCGAATTTAGGCAATACATACAATGAAAATAAAGACCCAGAGAAGACCATATAATTACGAGAAATAAAAGAGATGTTGGTCCAGACACCTGCGTCCTTTTCGGTCATTTTTTCGGCAAGCATATTCCGAATATCAATTTCAATAAAATGCAGTAATAATGTGGCAACAAAAGACATTAACGTAAACGCCAATAAGTTTTTTGCGAACGGAGTTTTCAACGATAGTTTTGAAAACTGAACGTGTTCATTTAAAATTTTGTAGAAAATGAAAAATATGACTACAATTTGTATCGCAGGGGCAAGTGCGATCGCTAAAAGAGCTCCCTCTAAATCATAATATAGCAAACAGAACACCAGTAAAGCAGCACTCAACAGATAACTGATTAGTTCAATCTTTGCGAATTTTTTGTACTCTGAGAGTCCATTTACTACACCGCTAAAAACACGTTGCAATGCAATTGTAGGTGTCAAAATCGCTACGAACTTTACAATATAGGTGTATGCTCCGTCATCTGTAAAAAGATAGTTGCTAATCTCACTGGCAAATACAAAAAGAACAATTCCTGAAATGATTGTTCCTACAAGGGTAAATACAAAAGCCGTAGAAAAAAGCTGCTGTAGCTTTGGTTTATCCTCCTTATATTCGGCTAGATATTTTACAACGCCATTAAAAACTCCTAGCGAAGTAAGCGAAGTTAAGAGCAATGTTAAGCTGCGTAACTGGCCAATTTTATAAAGTCCCTCTACTCCTACTTTATCAAATAAAACACGTTGAATTATGGCTGAAACAAGCAACCTAATAGAAACTACAACCGCATTTAAAGAGGTCATCTTTAAAAGTAAATTCGATTTTATAAAATTTGGGGTTTTCAATTAGTAGGCGTTTATCACTTTTATAACTTCATCCACTTGTTCTTGCGTCATTACTGGACTCATAGGCAAGCTAATTACTTGATCCTGAAGTTTTTCAGAAACCGGGAAGCTTAGGTCTTCAAACTCTTTGAGTGCTTGTTGTTGATGTGGTGCGATGGGATAATGTATTAAATTTCCAATCCCATTTTCTGTCAAGTATTTTCGAAACTTATTTCTGTTTTCAACCTGCACTACAAACAAATGAAATACGTGGTTTCTGCTTCCGTCATAGCTTGGTAATTTCACTTTAGGATTTGTGATTTTAGCTAAATATTCAGCAGCAACTTTTCTTCGGAAATCATTATCCGCATCCAAACTTGGTAATTTAATGGCGAGCAACGCTGCCTGGATTTCATCCAATCTAGAATTGAAACCCAACACTTCATTTACATATTTTGAAGAGGTGCCATAATTGCGTAGTTTTTTTATCATTTCTGCTAGCTCTGAATCGTTTGTCGTTACCGCTCCACCATCTCCCAAAGCGCCCAAATTCTTGGAAGGATAGAAACTAAATCCAGCAGCATGGCCTATATTTCCTGCCCTGTTTCCACTAATATCGATAGCGCCATGTGCTTGGGCTGCATCTTCAATAACTAACAAATTATGATAGCTAGCAAGTCTCGAAATGGTCTCCATTCCTGCGATTTGCCCGTATAAATGTACTGGCATTATCGCAACTGTTTTTTGATTAATCGCAGCTTCTAAAGCGTCCATGTCAAAATTGAAGTTCTCCTTTTCAACTTCCACTAAAACAGGAACTAAGCCGGCTTGTTTTATCGCTAGAACAGTAGCAATATAAGTGTTTGATGCAACGAGTATTTCGTCTTTTTTCTTTAATCTACCCAATGTCTTATAGGCCTCTAAAATGAGTCGCAATGCATCCAAGCCATTCCCAACTCCAATGCAATATCGAGTACCGCAATAACTAGCGAAGGCTGTTTCAAAATGGGTTACTTCGTTGCCAAGAATGTAGTAGCCTGTCTCTAAAAACCTATTGAATACAATCTTAAAGTCTTTTTTAAAACGAGTGTTTATCTTTTTAAGATCTAAAAATGGTATCATATAATATTTAAATCTATTGTTTTATAGGCTTCCGTTTGGACTAAGTAAGTATCGGTAGTAAAGGTGCGTGCGCCGCAGCTCTCCTTCCAAAAAACCAAACCCGAATTTAAACGAGTTCCGTTTTCTTCGCTTGAAATATTAAAATCAAAATAGCGCTTGCTTTTTTCAAAGTGGTTGATAATAAAATCATAAGCCAAATCTAAACTTCCTAAAGCATTTTTTGTGCCGTTCCCAGAAACATATTGCGGGTGTATTGCTGTTTTTGTTAGGAAAACAGTCGTTCCAGCAACAATCGTATCGCCTTGATATACATTAACTTGTTTTATATTTTCTGGGAAATGTTTTGCCAATAATGTAATTTCTTCCAATGAATGTACGGGCGAAACATCGTGTTTGTTTTTTAGATTCGGAATTAATATCTCATTCCAAAAAGAATCAAAGGTGTCTTCTAACTTTATTTTTAAACCATTCCTAATTGCTTTATTAATACCCTCCCGTCTGTTCTTTTGAAAACGTATTTTATGAGTGGTATCAATAACCATCAAGGCATCCCTTTTCAGGAGCTTCCCATTCGCTTTAAACATAAAATAAGCCAGCTCATCTGAGGGAACCGCATTATAAAAGGTAGGAATATTTCTTATTTCTAGCGAAGACACTGCCGCAGTATTTAAAAACTTTAATACCTCTTTAAATCCTTCAAAAGCATCTAAGAGCTTTGCATTTTCTTTTAAAATAAAACTTCCGTAAGTAAGACCTTGGTGAGAAATAATGCGTTCTTCTTTTACATTGGCTGGCAACAAGGAGAACAATACATCCCCTTTAAAAACTAGCAACGAATAGTCTTCAAAACGATCGCTATGGTAGTCCATAAAATTACGATCAAATAAAAAAGTGGCGTTTTTTGCTGTTTTCACAAAGGCATTCCACTCATTAAAATGAGAAGTAGTATAACGTTGAACACTATAATTAGTCTTCTTTGACAAACTTGTTTATTTTAAAGATGTAAATTTGTTCTTAATACTTGGTAAAATTAAAGGTATTTTAACTGTAACTCAAAATTTTTGCAAAATCTTTACCCCATTTCTCGAGGATATACATTTGTTAGATTCGCATTGTTCACAATCGTTGCGTTGTTAGTGCTATGGCGTCCTGTCCAATTACAACCAGATTCTATAGGATATCTAGAATCTTGGTTGAACAGACCTCCCGTATATCCCTTATTAATTGCTTTTTTTGAAAGCCTATTTGGTTCATATTATCTTACTGCTTTAAAGGTCTTTCAATTAGGACTAGGACTGTTTTCAATTCATTTTTTTACCTCGGAAATACGAAAAATAACTTCTTTAAACCCCCTTTTTTCCTTAGTATTAACGGCAATTTTGTTGATTCCGTATGTGTATAACCAGCTTGTTGCAAATTATGTTTTAACTGAAGCACTTGCCTATCCGCTATACTTGGTTGTTTCCGTAAAAGCCTTGGTATTTTTACAACACCGAAATTTTAAACAATTAGGACCTATTTTGGCCTTGATGTTACTGCTCCTATTGGTACGGAAACAATTTCTCTTTGTACTTCCATTTTTGATCTTGATCTTACTTTGGACCGGATATCAAACCAAAAAATTTAGAAAAAGTGCTATCGGAATTATCGCTGTACTCGCAGTTCCTTTTCTCGCGACTCAAATAGACTGCACCTATCACAAAATTGTTCACGGTCACTACGTTGCAACACCTTGGAATGGGATTCATTTATTGGCACCTGCCATGTATGTAGCCGATGCCGAGGATGTACGTTTATATGACGATGAAGTTGAAAAGCAGTTCTTTTTAGATATGTATGCTAGTATTGAAAAAAAAGAAGTAACCAGTAGTTCACAACCAGCATATTTTAAAGACCGAGGCATTGAACATTACTTAAACAGCTTTCCTGCTATTGCCAATGCAACACTCTATAAAGAAGGTATTGTTCGTTTTGAAAACAAATTGCCTGGCAACGAAGCTTTAATCGAATTAAACAAAGTTACTACCGCTATGGCTCCTGCTTTAATTATGGATAATTTTAAAAAGTGGATCACAGTGTATATTAAAAATATGATGCACGGTTTTGGTAGTGCCAAGCACTTTTTATTTTATGCTCTGCTTGCCTGCATAGGCTTCTATTTTTTTAAGAAGAAAGATGTAGTTTTTAATACAATGCTACTTTTCTCTCTTTTTTTAATAAGCAATGTTGCCATCATTGCGACAGGAATGCACGCATTAAAACGCTTTACATTTTATAATGATTGGGTGCTTTTCCTTTTGTTTTTCTTATTAATCCAACGTTATTTTACACAGGTCAAGAAGGTAGGATAAAAAGTTATATTGAAGATTTAAAAAGATGAATAACGAACTGGTAACACAGGAACATTGGTGGAAACGAAATTGGAAATGGGCCGTTCCAATAGTAGGAACAATCATGATGGCAATTGTAATTTTCTTCTCTTCTGGAATGAACTTAATTGTGACTGATCTGGTTCAAGCGTATGCAGACACGAAGCTTTATGAATACGCACTCGAAAAGGCAAAGTCCAACGACAGCGTTATTGAACTACTCGGAGAGATTGAGGCTATTGAAAATCTTGCGATTTTAGAAGGCGAAGTCCATTATACTAATGAAAACAAAACGGTAAATGCAACAATAGGATTAAAAGGAACAAAAGGAAAAGCCAAAATGGATATTACCGCAAACAGAGTCAATGATAAATGGAGCTACAAAAAAATTAATATCCGAATTAAAAATCCACCTGAAAAGAAACAAACGATTGAACTAATAACAAAATAAGGCTAAACCACTATGGGCTAAAATAGCATAGGTTTTTTATGAATCAAATTCATTTGAAAACGCCTCAGTAATGAGTTGGTAATGGCAGTAAAGTTTTGCCTGAAAGTTATAAATTAGCCATCTCAACAATTTTTAGAAGCTAGAGCAAAATGCACTTGCCAAGGGCGTTCTAATGGGACCAAGTTTAAAACTAATTCTCGATACTCTCAAAAGCTACCCCACCTTTCCCATCAAGACATTGATAGATTCCAGTTTCGACACCTTCGTTTAAGATGGTGTAGCTACTATCCATTTCTAAATGCTTTAAAAGATTAGTGTCCTCACTAAGATGTGCAAATAAAATCCTGAATAAATTTACGGAACTTTTAAAACTATTATCAAATTCTGGGCGATTGTTCTCAGGCCATTTAATGAGTAAATTTGCGCTAAACATTGAATGTAACAAGTCTCGATTTTCTGTTTTTTTATAGATTTCTTGGGTGTACTCCATTCCAACAAAACCGCCGTGATCTGCCATTATAATAACCAAGGCATTGGGATCATTTACCTCTATGGTTTGTAGTATTTGCGTGAGTTTTTCATTGGCAATCATTAATCTGTCAATCCATAATTCTCTTTCGGCCGCTGCTCCTTTTGTAACGTTTGCATTTACTGCAATGTGCGATGGCATTAAGAATTCAATAAAGAAAAATTGTGGTTGGTTTTTATTCAGTGTATGATTTTTTAAATCTGAAACGACATCGTTACTGCCTAATAATCCTGTTCCAATATAAGGGACGTCATCTGCAGTCAAATTGCTTGTGTCAAACCCCAAAGTAGGCTTGTTTACCAGCAAATAGTCATTTTCTACCAATAAGTTTGTTTGGTAACCATTATTTTTAAAAACGGAAAGTACGGGGTTTTTACCCACAATTTGCTTCCGCATTTTAAAGCCTTCACTAAAATTATCGGAGCCATTATAATAATGGTGTTTCATCATAAACGTAGCGCTGTTTGAAGTGAGCGTAGAAGCATAATTACTTCTGAAATTAGGGTAGTGTGTAAATCCCTTTTTACTAACAAAGTTTTCAAACACCGAGTTTTCAACCTTGTAATACCCTTTTTTCAATTCAGAAAAATTAACGTAGCCGTCGGGTTGGATGAAATAGACATTTGGCCTTTGTTTGAATTGAGTTTCATCAATACTATCTGGCAGTTGTGTCCAACTAGCATCGTAGGAAACTAGTTCGTACAATTTTGGAATTAAAGTTAGAAATGCCATCGCTGCTAATAAAAACTGGAGGACTATAATTTTCTTTAGATGTGTGTTTAGGAAATAGGCTACGACTACAGAAATCACAAAAACCCCTGCAATCATTTTCCTTTGAATCCCTGCATACAGGGATATTTTTAATAGAAATAGAAATAAGAAGATGTTTAAAAAAGGAAGGACATACTTGTGCCATTTCGCAAAGCGAGCCTTGACGAGGGTATTTGAAATCCAAAAGACAACCGCTGGAAGTACTATAAAAAAAAGCAAAAAATAACCTAGGTGTCCCCAAGTATTTACCAATGGAAAATTATTCGAAAAATAAAAAAGTACTGGATATAACCCTGCAGCCACCGCCGCTAAAATAGGAGACACCAACGACACTACAGAAGAATTATTAGCCACTGACCCCTTTTTTTTAGCAGCCATACTTATCGCCTCTTAAAAAGATACAATACCCGTTTTGTTCCCGCTACTTGCTCTTTCTTTTCAAGTGAAAAATAAGTTTTATATGCGGTTTCGAAATCAGCCAGATTGTAAAAATCAAAATGATTGATAAACTCTCGTTTGCGCACTAGTAAAGATTCCACCCATGTGTCTTCGCGCATTGGGAATTCGATGATTAAATTTTCACTAAACGAGGCGAAAAATGAAGCCGATTTATCAAAAGGCACATTTCCGCTTAAAGTAATATGGTGTATTAATGCCAATGCCATGGTAACATCTGGCGCGTAGATTTTTAAACGTTCAATAAGCGATTCGCGCTCGGTATTATTAAAACCAATCCCAGGGGCTGGTTGCAATACATCACACACAAAAGGGAGCATGTTTGTTTCTTTATTATCAAAGACTTGCTGGTAATTTTGAGCGACTGCGTTGCTATCAATATCAGTTACAATAACATCGGGCACCTCTTTTAACACGGTGCGTGCAAAGGTACCGTCATTTCCTCCTACATCAATTAATTTTTGAGGGTTTATGACTTTAACCCAAGTAGCAATTAGTTCCTTCTTTGCATTAAATGCGTCATCGTTATAATTTGTTTTTGTGTAATAATTTCCCCATTCTGAGGCTTCCTTTAGCTTCAGGTTTTTGATGTAGTCGTATAAATTATCGAGGATATTATTTTGCTGTTTTAGACTCAGCTTTGTAATTTTTGTTTCGGCCTTATAATCTTCGCTGTGCTTACTTTCCATTTTTGCAGCGAGATGGATGTTGGTGTATAAGGTCGAACTCAATTTGGTTTTTGCAGGAAGCAGCGATGCAATGAGTTTAACTGGAATCCCATCGATGTGTGTTTGCATCATTTTTAAAATCTCCGTGCCGTGATAGCTCGCCAATACTAGCGGTCCAAAAAAATGGGTGATAAATTGTTTATAGGCTCTCCAAGGTGTATTTTCTTCGTAAAAATCAAAAGAAAGGGTGTCTATAAAAATAGGTTTCCCTTTGTGAAAAGTAACATTATAAGCCGAAGCATCTTTGAGTATAAACCCTTTAGACAGCGCGTATTTCTGTATTTTTAAAGTGAGTAAGGCCGCATGTTTGTATTGATCAAAACTCCATTCAAACGGGTTTGTAATAAATGGAATAGGCTCTGGGGTAATGACAATTTGATCCTTTCCTACCGAAGTCTCCGTATGTGCAATAAGCAATTTGTTTTTGATTAAACTTTCAAAAACACCTTTGTCTTTAAGCGCGTTGTACTGTTTAAAATAGATAGGAAGTATGGAACGCCGTAAGGTTTCGCCATCATTAAATATAAATCCCGAGGGATCTCGAAAAGAGGCTTGGTGGCGTTGCTCGTTATTTGGTATCGTCATTATGCTCTTCGGTTTCATCAATATCGATAGAATCGTACGGATCTTCTTCGTCTTTATTTAAGCCAAATAGTGCTTTAATTTTGTACATAACACCTTTAGAAAAAAGCAATATACCTGCGGCTGCGGCTGCTATTGCCTGTACAATCATCATTCCTGTGCCGGCATCAAAATATAGAAAAATCATAGTTTTAAATCTTCCACAAATAAACGAAAAATACGGGTTTTTATTTCGGTATGGAGAAGGTTTCTTTTTTAGAGGGTTTTGAAGGAACTAAACTTTGGGATTAAGTGATTGGCTTTTTTGTGGACAACGACGACAATAAACTGACGATATCAAGACTCTGTTGCGGTATATCGACGACAAATTGTATCATATAATAGGATGGCAATAATTAAAAACCAGATTCGAAACACGAAAAATATACTTCTTATAATCATAATTTTACTCTCTATTGCTTCGTATACAAATGAAAAAAGAATGGTTGAAAAAATTGAATTCAATAACGAGTATAAATTTAGTTCTGAGATCGAGTGTAAAGTTAAAACAGATACTATTGCTTGGAAACATCAAATTTCTGCTGCCGATTATGCTACCAAGGGAGATTATAGAAATGCTTTAAAATCTTTGCAATCTGCGTGGGTGAAAATTTACTTTTTCTCATACTGGTTAAAATTAAGATTAATATTCTACTTTTAAACAGTTCGGTTTTAGGGGAAGCTTACATAAATAGGAATGTGGAAAAGGCTGGACTGACATCACTGTGTTTCATCTAAACACAGAATATATTAATAATAGACCTAAACAGCTATTTGAGAACGTAAATAAAAAAACCTCCAAAAAGAATTCTCTAATTGGAGGTTTTAAAAATCTATATAAATGTACGCTTACATTTTATTACGCTTTCTATCTACTTCTTTAAGATGAACTTTACGTATTCTTAAAAAGTTAGGAGTTACCTCAACATATTCATCTTTTTGAATATATTCTAGCGCTTCTTCTAATGAAAATTTAATAGCAGGAACAATCTTTGCTTTGTCATCTGCACCACTAGAACGTACGTTACTCATCTTCTTTGTTTTGGTAATATTCACCGCCATATCATCTTGACGTGTGTTTTCTCCAATAACCTGTCCTCCATAAATATCCTCACCCGGTTCTACGAAGAAACGTCCACGATCTTGTAACTTATCAATAGAATAAGGAATTGCATTCCCGTTTTCCATAGAGACTAAAGATCCGTTTTGACGTTCTGGAATTCCTCCTTTTAAGGGCTGGTATTCTAGAAAACGGTGTGTCATAATTGCTTCACCCGCAGTTGCTGTTAACAATTGGTTACGCAAACCAATGATTCCACGAGATGGGATTAAAAATTCACAAATCATTCTTTCTCCTTTAGCTTCCATAGAAACCATTTCTCCTTTTCGAATGGTTACCATATTCACGGCAGTACCACTTACGGTTTCTGGTAAATCAATGGTTAATGCCTCTATTGGCTCACATTTTTTACCATCAATTTCCTTGATAATTACTTGTGGTTGCCCAATTTGTAATTCATATCCTTCACGACGCATGGTTTCAATCAATACGGAAAGGTGTAATACACCACGACCAAAGACTAAAAACTTATCTGCACTACCCGTTGGTTCCATACGGAGCGCTAAATTCTTTTCTAATTCTTTTTCAAGTCTTTCTCTGATATGTCTTGAGGTTACAAATTTTCCGTCTTTTCCGAAGAAAGGTGAATCGTTAATGGTAAACAACATACTCATCGTAGGCTCATCGATTGCAATTGTTTTCATTCCTTCTGGATTTTCAAGATCAGCAACAGTATCACCAATTTCAAAACCTTCTAAACCAACAAGTGCACAAATATCTCCAGCTTGTACTTCGTCTACTTTTTTGCGACCTAGACCTTCAAACGTATGTAATTCTTTAATTTTTGTTTTCTGTATACTACCATCTCTTTTTACTAAAGCCACTTGCATTCCCGCTTTTAAAACACCTCTCTGTAAACGACCAATAGCAATACGGCCTGTGAATGAAGAAAAATCTAAAGATGTAATCAACATTTGTAGGCTTCCATCTTTAACTTCAAAAGAAGGTACGTGCTCTAATACCATATCCAATAATGGCTCAATGTTTTTAGTTTCATCTTTCCAATCGTCACTCATCCAGTTATTCTTAGCTGAACCGTATACGGTAGGAAAATCTAATTGCCATTCTTCTGCACCCAATTCAAACATCAAGTCAAATACTTTCTCGTGTACTTCTTCTGGCGTACAGTTTTCTTTGTCTACTTTATTAATTACCACGCAAGGCTTTAAACCAAGGTCTAATGCTTTTTGCAATACAAAACGTGTTTGTGGCATAGGTCCTTCAAAGGCATCTACTAACAAACACACACCATCTGCCATATTTAATACACGCTCTACTTCACCACCAAAATCGGCGTGACCAGGGGTGTCAATAATATTAATCTTCGTGTCTTTGTATACTACAGAAACGTTTTTAGAGGTAATGGTGATACCACGTTCACGCTCTAAATCGTTATTATCTAGAATAAGATCTCCTGTATTTTCATTTTCACGAAAAAGGCTACAGTGATGCATAATTTTATCTACCAAGGTTGTTTTACCGTGATCAACGTGTGCAATAATTGCAATATTTTTAATTTTCATTTTGAATGCCCGTGACGACGGGTAACAATTTAATTAACAGTATTTTACCTAGTTTTTGACAAACAAATATTTATTTATCGCTAACAGGGCGCAAAGGTACTGTTTATTAATGAATTGACAAGCTATCTAAAGTAAAGTATTATTGTTGCAATTGCATTAAAAGGCCCATCTTAACAAGTAGATCTGGACGCAATAAAAACTGATACTCGAAGAACGTACAAGTTTGAGTATCTTTGCAAGCGAATTAAATGCCAAACAATGACGCTACAAAACATCCCAAACATAAAACACAGCAACAGCAACAATTTCTTTCTATTAGCTGGCCCTTGCGCGATTGAAGGCGAAGAAATGGCCATGCGCATTGCTGAAAAGATTATTACGATTACAGACAAATTAGAGATTCCGTTTATTTTTAAAGGAAGCTACAAAAAAGCAAACCGAAGTCGTATTGATAGCTTTACAGGTATTGGAGATGAGAAGGCATTAAAAATTCTTCAAAAAGTATCGCAAACCTTTAAGGTACCTACAGTAACCGATATTCACGAAGCAAGTGAAGCAGCCATCGCTGCGCAATATGTAGAAGTCTTACAAATTCCAGCATTCTTAGTGCGTCAAACAGATCTTGTGGTTGCTGCAGCAAAAACAGGAAAGGTAGTTAATCTTAAAAAGGGACAATTTATGAGTCCTGAAGCTATGCAACACGCTGTGCAAAAAGTAAAAGATAGTGGGAGCGATAAAGCCTGGATTACAGATCGAGGCACCATGTTTGGCTACCAAGATATGATTGTCGATTTCCGTGGAATTCCAACGATGAAACAATATGCACCCGTTGTTTTAGATGTTACCCACAGTTTACAACAACCCAATCAAAGTGCTGGGGTTACTGGGGGCAGACCAGAAATGATTAGTACCATCGCACGCGCAGGAATTGCAGCAGGCGCAGACGGTCTTTTTATTGAAACTCATTTTGACACAGCGAATGCAAAAAGTGATGGCGCCAACATGCTAGACCTAACAAAACTTGAAAAATTATTGACAGACTTAGTTGCAATTAGAAAAGCGGTTAACTCTTTGTAAAATTATGGAGTCGCTAGTTTGAAGCCTGAAGTTAAAAAATAGCAATCGACAATCTCCAATCTGTACGGTCACCAAAAAGACGCAAAAGGCACAGAGTATTTTTGGAATTCATAATTTAAAATTTTGTGACTTTTCTCTATACTGTAGAATCGCTCTCTTTAGTGAATTATACTTCTTCGAGACATTCATCTAATATCGTATCATCTATATTTTCGGGTTTGTAATAACGCAATGATCTTATAAGTTTTCGCTTTTAAGTAGGCAAATATTAAGGAAACTACATAATTATTACTCCAATAATATCTTGTTATAGCACTATAATAGAATCATACAGAAAAAAAATGCTCAATTACCCCTAGTACTTGAGTATTTTTTTTTCATTTCTACTATTCTTTTGCAAGTTGCTTTATAACTTGTCCACTTTGAGTTGAAATCATAATGAGATACGTGGCACTCTGTAAATTAGAAATATCGAGTATGAAAAGTGCATTCGCTTCTGCAACAGTATGTTGTTTTACCACCCTACCGCTAATATCATAGATTGTAATCTCTTGTAAATTCACAAACTGCGGATTGCTGATGTTAATGACATCATTTGCAGGATTTGGATATAGAACAATCGTTTCTAGAGAATTTTCAGGGTTTGTATCTCCTAAAATATCATCCACATATACAATAAACTCACATTCAATTTCAAAACCGCTAACATCTACTGCCGTCAAGGTTACCACGTGATTTCCTTGTTCTAAAACAGTACCAGGATCTGGATCTTGCGAAGTACTCAAAGAAGAAGAACAATTATCTGTTGCCGTAGCCTCTCCAGTTTCAAAATAATCTGGAAGGATATAGGGCCCGTCAGACGTTACATATTGATTACCTGGACAAGTTAAATTAGGAGCTAAACTATCTACCACATTAACAAATGCAGCACAAGTATCTGCTACACCAGCAGCATTGTACACCGTAAATTCAATTTGAATAGGAGCACCAACGTCTTCACAGGTAAAACTATTTCTATTTATACTAAAACCATCAATACAACGAACACCTGTGGAGCCTCCATCAAAAGCGATTGCTAGCACAGTAGCTGTTCCATCTTGTTGTAAAGGTAATGTCACATTCTGGCACACGGCATTGGGAGCAAATATACCCTCTTCAATAGTTACCATTGCTGTGCAGCTTGCTACATTTCCACCTTCATCAACTATTGTTATTATAATTTCATTTACCCCAACGTTACTACAATCAAAAGTATCAACACTTATTTCTGTACTTACAATACTGCAATTATCAGACACTTCGACGGTGATATCATCCAAGGTGAGAGTAGCTAAATAATCTTCATCTAAGTTGATACTAATGTTTTGACAAATAAGTACTGGAGGTGTTACATCTTGAACCGTAACTACCGCATTACAAGTAACTACATTACCCTGACCATCTTCAATTGAAAACACTACTGTATTGTCACCAATATCACTACAGTCAAAGCTTGTTGTATCCAGTGATGTGGTTGCGTTTCCACAGTTATCACTACTTCCTAAATCTATATCTGAAGTTGCTATTGTAGCAAGTCCATTTTCATCTAATTGTACGGTTATACTTTGACAAATCGCGATAGGCAATTGGGTGTCTTCTACGGTCACCACTGCAGTACAACTTGCTATATTTCCGTTGACATCTGTAACGGTAAGCGTAACGAGGTGATCACCAACCATAGAGCAGTCAAAGCTAGTTACATCAATTTCGGCACTCGCAATACCACAATTATCGGTACTTCCTGCATCAATATCTGCCGCAGAAATTTCAGCTAGATTATTTGCGTCTAGAGCAATCGTTATATTTTGACAAATAACATTTGGAGCAAGCGCATCTTCAATAGTAACAATAGCATTGCAAACATTGGTCAATCCTGCGCTATCGGTCACCGTAAATAATACTGTATTCACCCCTATATCGTCACAGGTAAATGAATTAATATCAAGTTCCATAGAAACAATAGCACAATTATCGCTACTACCAGCGTCAATATCAAAAGAGGTCAATATTGCAGTACCCATTGAGTCTAACTGAAGTGTAACATTTTGACAAACAGCAGTAGGAGCCGTATCGTCTATAATATTCAAGTTGAAAGAACAAACAACTTCATTTGTCCCATCATTGGCAAAAATTTGTACTACCGTAACTCCCGAAAAAACTGGAGTACCAGGTATAGGAGTTTGACTCACCGTAAGTGTAGAACAGTTATCTGTAGCATTTACGTTAATACGATAATCTGGTATAACAAACGTGCAGTTTCCAGCAATCGTTTCAAATTGATCTGATAGGCAATCTAGCATTGGCGGTGTGGTATCTAAAACAGTAATCGTGGTCGTACAGCTTTCTGAAAAAGCACCATCGTCTATCGTAATTACAACACTGGTAACACCAATTGAATAGGGTCCTACTGGGCTTAACGTCATCGTTGTAGACAAACCATCTGGATCAAAAGAACCTGCGTCAAAATCTGAAACAGTAGCTTCGCCTTCACAATTGGCATTCGCCGAAACAATAACTGGTTGACAAATGGCTACTGGTGGTTGGTTACACGCAAACAATGGGTCTTCGACAATAACGGTCGCAGAACAAGTGCTACTATTTCCATTAGAATCGACTACCGTTAAGACCACTGTATTTGCGCCTATATCCTCACAGGTAAAACTAGTTACATTTATAGATAATGAAGCGATTCCGCAAAAATCATTGGAAGATGCACCTACATCACCTGCAGATATTGTTGCCATTCCTGAAGCATCTAAGGGTACACTAAAAGTTGTACAAACTGCATTTGGAGCTACTGAATCTTCTACTGTTAGTATAAAACTACAAGAACTTGTATTACCACCGTCATCTGCCGTTAAGGTTATCATAGTTGGACCTTCTCCCACTATGGAGCCAACTGCTGGTGTTTGTGAAACCGTAACAGGACTACAAGTATCAAATGCATTTGCCAAACTACTATAATCTAATAATGTAAACATGCAACCTGCAGTGTTTACTTGTTCTATTTGATTTGCTGGACAACTAATTGTAGGTGGAATAACATCATTTTGTAGTATTTGAAACGAACAGGAACCAATGTTCCCTACATTATCTTCAGCAAATATTGTTACTACTGTGTTTCCAGTAATTGTAGTTCCTGGAGCAGGATCTTGAGACAAGGCAAAAGGACCTGGGTAACAGGCATCTGTTACTGTTGCCATACCACTATAATCAGGAAGTAAGAATTGACAATTAACATCAAAATCTTCCATACGATCCAATGGGCAATTTACTAAAGGTGGTCTGTCATCGATCACATTAATAATAAAAATACAAGGCGTATTATTGGAACCATCTGTTGCTATCAAAGTTATAGCTGTAAATCCCAAACCAACTATGGTTCCTGCAAGAGGTGTCTGAGATACCATAGGATTCCCGCAGTTGTCACTCGCAGAGGCAAGACCAGAATAATCAGGAATGATAAAAACGCAATTTAAATCTGCACTCTCATCTCTATCTTCAGGACATAAAATCGTAGGAGGTGTTATATCATTCGCAATCACCTGAAATGTACAAGCACCTGTATTACCTGCGTCGTCTGTTGCAAATAAGAAAATGGTTGTTGTACCAGAAATAATTTCCCCTGGGGCAGGAGTTTGTGTAATAGGAATACTACCTGAACTACAAGCATCTGTTGCACTTGCAATTGCCGTATAGTCTGGAAGAACAAATTGGCAATTTGAGTCAAATATTTCAACTTGATCAATTGGACAAGTAAGCGTTGGAGACGTGGTATCTATAACGAGGATGTCAAAGGTACAATTTGCAATATTCGACCCATCGTTTGCTGTTAATGTAATCGTAAATAAACCCAATCCCCCCAGTGTTCCGGCGGATGGACTTTGTGTTATTGTTGGCGGTGCACAAGCATCTGTAACAACTGCTAATGAGCTATAATCTGGGAATATAAAAATGCAGGTTGGTGTTACAGTTTCTGTTTGATTCGGGGGGCAATCAATGCTAATATTGCAGGCTTCAGTATCACTAGTTATTTTTTTTGACGCACTCAAAGAGGTCGCTTGTAAAACAAACGATGATAACAAAAATAATACTACAAGAAATGCATTAACCGTGTAGCTTTTTTTCATTTGGAAAATTTTAGTTGATTAAAGACGAAACAAGATAAACTAAAAATTCCATTAAATACACAAAAATCCGATTAAAAACAGGTATTAATTCATATAGCTACTTTTATCACTAAAGGCAGGGAACTTTATTTCCCGTCTACATAGTCCTGGAGGTACTTAAAACGTTCGGTTAAGTCGCCTTCTTTTGTAGTAATTTTAGCCCGTTTCAAAATACCGCGCTCATCCTTATTAAAAAACGCTGGAATAACGTTTTCTAGAAACATTTCGCCAAAACCTTCGCTTGCATCCTTTGGTAATTCGCAAGGAAGATTATCTACCGCCATAATGGTAATTGCATTTTTAGCATCCATGGCCACTTCAGATTCGGTAATAGGGTCATAACCATAAAATGGATCTTCAATGGTAGAAGGTTTTATAGTAGCTGCTACTGGGCCGTCAATATCACAAGAAATATCAGCGATTAAATTAATGCTGAATGCACGTTTTTTTGCATCTTCTCTTGTAAATAAATAGGGTGCATTATTTCCATAGAAATGGCCCGCTATAAAATAATCTGTTGCTGCTGCGTAGGGCATAAAATTACTTTCGTAGTCAGAAGGGTCTTTATAAAAGGCAAACTTGTCCCCCACCTTGCCATCTTTGCGTTTGTTATATTCCATTACATCTGCCATTACATAGACAGGTTCACTAAATGTTGACGTTAAATACAAGGCATCGCTTACAACTTTTATTTTTAAATGATCCAAAATTTCTCTTGCACCTTTTGCTACTTTTCCAGTTCCCGTTAGTAATATTTTAATTGGCGGAACCGTGATTTTATCCAGTTCCTCTTTTACCGCATCCAGATCTGCAAGGTGCTCTACTTTAGGAAGTTTAAAGAGATTGTCTCTTATTCCTAAGGCTCTAAACCCATTATAAGCACCCACCAACCCGGCATACCTTCCAAACCCAATGAGTCTTGATCCATTTTGCTTTACGATGGTTTCATGATCATACATTTCTATATTTCGTTCTAGCATAGCCAATAGCAATGTGCGATTGTAAGGCTGTTTCTTTATCGTATGAGAAAAGTAAAAGTATTTTTTATTCGGAATTAAAAACTCTACAGGAACCTCTTTAACCCCTAGCATTACCCCTGCTTCGCTTATATCCTCCGTAACTTCAAAACCTTGTTCGCGGTATGCAGCATCTGAAAACACTCTCACATCGCTAGACTCGACAATAAAACGCGCCTCTGGAAAAATATCTTGTGCCTCTTTTAATTTCTTAGGAGAGAAAACAACACGACGATCTGGCGGATTTTTACGCTCTTTTATGATAGCAAAAGTAATAGACATTTGGTATGGATTTTGTATGTTTATTGAAGATCAAAGATAGTAGTTTTAATGTATCTTTGTCATCCGAAATTTAGTATTAGGTATTCCGTAATGAGTATTAAATATTTTGATTCTGGAGTTTTAAAATTTTTACTCTAAAATTTGTCAGAGTGACTAAACATCGCCCTAACCATAGTGAAATGAGAAATAATTGTTCTTTGAATTTTACTTTTTAGAAATAGAGTATTGAATTTCGTTTTTCTAATTTCTAATTTAAAACGGGGCCGACTGGTTTTGACAGCGGGTCTTGTAGTACGGTAAGCATGTAGAGCGCTGGAAAACAGCTCTTAAATCTCATTTTTCACACTTTTTAAACGGCGAGAATAACTACGCCCTAGCTGCATAATCCGAATCATAGTAGGATTACGCCTCGGTCTACAAGGTAGACAAGCAGGAAGTCACTCAAACACCTTGGTTTACGGTTTTTGATATAGTGACTTCGTAAAAGTAAACCTATCGGGAATAGTGTCTAGATGTTCCTGAGAAATCTAATTTAGAATAAGGGGTGCGTTGGTAGTTTTTGACCGGCAAGTCCACGAAAATTTAAATAAAAACTAAACATGTAGAAAGCTGTAATACAGCACGTTTGGACGAGGGTTCGAATCCCTCCGGCTCCACATTTAACCCTGTGATAATAGTGTATCACAGGGTTTATTTTTTTGGGTGTCATTTTAGGTGTAAGTACTGCTTCTTTTAAACCGTTTTACTTCCTAATAATTTAACCTATAAAACTTGTCTCTCTCACCAAACAACTTCAAAAAAAAACAAGGGGGCGGGGGTATCATCTGTACCCTACCGTTCCCCCGCTTTTTGGAATTAAAAACAGATTTATTCTTTGTATGTTTGAAGCTGGCTTAATTAGAATTCAATACTCCTAAAACATACTAAAAATAAAAAAAACGGTATTATTTTTTTTACTAATCATTATTGCTTTAACAAGCTGCAATAATAAGATTTCAGATGCAGAAAATGTAATAATTAAAAATGACTTAACAGAAACCAATTTAAAAGGCAATGTTAAATCTATTAATTTAATCCAGTTTGAAGGTGTAGAAAAGTTTGGAGATGTTGAGAAAGTAAAGAGAATTTCATTAGATTCTGATGATACTTATGAAACTAAAACTTTTTATAATAAAAATGGCTTTATGTCTAAACTAGTTAAACTTGATTTGTCAGATAGTGTAATAAAACGTGAAAGTTACACATATGACATTAATAACAACAAACTAGAAGAAATTACCTATTATTCTAATAATACAGTAAATTATAAAAGGATATTCAAATATGATTCATTAAATAATTTAGTAGAGCGTGACACCTATAATTCAGAGGATAGTTTGAGTTATAAGTCAAAATACGAAATTGATGAGGATAATAATAATCTCTTAATATCTGATTATCATTCAGATGGTGTTCTTAACAGAAAAAGACATAAAATTTATGACTCGATTGGCAATATGATTGCATTTAATATATTCGACGCAAAAGGAAAGTTAGAACATAAGTATACAAGTAAATTTGATTCACTTAGCAGAAAAGTTCACTCTACTAATAGTTAAAATTATGGCGAATATATTTCAAAATACAACTACACTTATGATAATAAAGGTAATGTAATCGCGGAACAATATTATTTTATTGACAACAAGTATGGGGCAAATTCAAATAGCTATACGGTTTTTGAATATAAATATGACACAATAGGTAATTGGACACAAAGATTAGAAAAAGATATTAATCAAATAGTTGAGAGAAATATAGAATACTATAAATAAAATTATACAACAATTTTAAAGTACTGTTGTTTAAGTAATTACAGTAAAATACAGAGAGGCTTTCAAAAATATAGCTCATTTGCGGAGCACCAAACAAGACCGAAGCAGACCAACAAACAGCTTGCAATAAATAAAGAAACGTACTTGGGGTTTCTTTAATGCGGAATACCGTAATTAATAATCTATCAGAATTATTAGCTTTGAATCTGATAATTATCATTACTTTCCTAAAGGTATTATATTAATTTTGATGTTCTCCTATACTACGTGTCATATTGGAAACCACTTTACTGATTTACTTTTGTGGTATTATAGATTATAAATTGAGTAGAAAATGAAAAAAGTAATTTTATCGGCAATATTATTCATTGTAATGGCAATTACAATCACTTGCTCAAATATAACCAATATAGGAGAATATGAAGTAGAAGGCGCAAACACCTATGAAACTTTTATCCTCAAACCCGACAACCAATTATATTCAAAAGCAAGGGGATATATAGGTCACTGGGACGTAAAAGATAACATACTCACTTTTACATACTTAACTGGACATATGAACAAATGGAACAATAACAATGGAACTTGGGAAAATATAGGAAGCCCTCACGTAAAACTTAAGAAAAAATAGACTTTTGCTAAAAATACTGTGTAATAGTCGATTTTGTTTAGCATTTACAGGATGTGGAAAAGATAAAAATGAGAAGTAAATTACAATTGAATTTTTATTTTGCTCCTGAACCAACGGGAACAATAGTAATAAACTAATCCTCTTTGCTCAGTTGTTCATACCTATTACATAGCAAGAACTTTTTAAAAGTTTAGAATAGAATTTAAAACAATAATAAATTAATAAAATTTACAGCGGAAAAAAGAGCCGCTGGTTGCCAACACCATATAAGATTAATTAATGTGTTTAGCCATAAATAATCCACGAAGTAGATAAATTATTTATCAATGTGTAGTTGTGAAATTAAGTCACGTGATATCAAAGTTAATGAAATAACACGAACATCTTTAAAGGAAAACCGGGAAGAATGAAGATGAACTTAAAAATACGCATAGACCCCTAGACCTCCAAAACAGAAGAACGCTCTAGTACCTCTTCAAAAACCCGTGTAATATCCATTACATTGGCCACACCATCCAGCGCGCACAAATAAGAAATTACACCACTCAAGCCTTCGTATAGCATTTCAGTATTTTTTGGAGTTTTTATCGCGGAGTTGTTTTTATGCAGTGGTACTTGGTAGCCGCAAGATTGTAAAAAGATACGTTCAATGTGCAGTAGTTCTGAAGGGAGGTAGCCGTTTATTTTTCTGCCCATTATCTCATGAACCTTACCCACGTAGTTGAGCTCTAAAGAACCATGGCTGTCACTAAAGTGCTTCCAAGCATCTTTATGATCTGCAATATTTCCTGCAGCGCATTGTTTACAGCATTCAGGATTTAAGGTTTGCTCGTTAAACGCAGTATACAGCTTTGAAAGTGCCCGCTCTAATCTTATGGGAAATGAATTTTGCATAGCTAAAGTTATGAAAAAGTTTTCAGTAGCAGTAGCCGTTGGTAGATTTTTTTTTGTTAAAACTTAAATGTTGCTAATAAAAAAATCCAACTCTACGGGTCTTATGAAGCTGGCATATTTATAACTATTTATTTCTAATAGCGTCATTTATAACTTAAAAAAAAAAACTCAACTCGCAATGTCTAGTTGCAAGGATCCAAAACCCAAAACGTCTCATCAAACACCGATTAAGATTTAAAATTTCTATTTTCATTACCCAACTCCCATCACAAAATTCCGATTTCGTTTTTCAAATCTCTACATTAGTTTTCATATTTCTACTTTCGTTAACTATAAAACTCAACGCGTCCCTCTTCAATATGATACATACCTCCAACGATGGTAATATCTCCGTTTTCTTCCATTTCTTTTAGAATAGGGCTTAGATATTTTATATTTTGGATCGTCAGCTCCACATTTTTCGCAGCAACTTCGTTTACAAAATCTAAATTTCTTGACGTACGTTCGCTTTCTTCTTGAGGTTCTTTTACCGCTCTAACTGCTGGTTCAATTTTATGAAGCAAACCCGTAAGATTTCCCATTTTTGCGTGGTCGCAAGCCCCTTTTACCGCTCCACAAGCAGTGTGCGCTAAAACCATTAATACCTTGGTACCCGCCAATTTACAAGCAAATTCCATGCTTCCTAAAATGTCATCGTTCACAAAATTACCCGCAATACGAATACTAAAAAGATCACCAATTCCTTGGTCAAAAATTAGCTCTGCAGACACTCTAGAATCTATACAATGCAATACTGTGGCAAAAGGAAATTGCCCTTTACTGGTATCCAAAACCTGATTTAACAAATCTCTTTTATGCGGGCTGTTGTTTAAAAAACGCTTGTTTCCTTCTTTCAATTCGTTTAGTGCGTCAGAAGGAGACATTGCAGCTTGTGTGTCTCTAGTTTGTGCTTTTACCATGGGTGTCTTTTTAAATTATCACTTTGCCCTAAAAATATTCTATCCCAAGGGAATACGCCAATCTAAATGAATAAATTTTTAATAAAAAGTTAAAACAGTTAATTTAGTTTTAAACATCAAGCGCGTTTTATACTTTTCTATTCAAATTGAAGAAGGGCTATGCAAAATGATCAACCACAAAACATTGACTCCTTACCGGCATCGCTAATCACTAAAAAAAGCAATCCAAGGCTCCATATATTATAACCTAAAGAACGCCCTAGTACACCTATGCCCGTCATTATTTTTGCGCACGGTAGAAATTGGAATCGTGGAGATAAAGATACCTCTCCCTTCTAAGGAAACGATTTAGGCAGAAGAAATATCAAATTTGTAGCTCCTGAACATACCTTAAGCCCAGATTAACCTTTGACGATCAAGCAAAACAAATTGCAGCCTGTATTGACTAAACTAAAAAACATATTGCCGACTATGGCGGCGATCCAAATTTAATTTTTGTGAACGGACATTCTGTGGGGGAATCTGGCGGAAATTTCGTTGATGAATCCAAAATATGGCGCGGACCAGAGCAGTATTTCTGGGATTATTTTAAATGATGCGGCAGGTTTAGATATGTATTGGCCAAGTACTGCGGTGCCGTCCAAGAAAGGTGGATTTTATGATTATCAAAATACTTGTACCAACGATCCCGAAACGTGGAAATACGCCTCGCCAATTTATTTTATAGCTCAAGAGAATCCGCCATTCTTAATTTTAAACGGAACAAAGAGACTAGAAGGCGTCATTAAAACCAACAAAAATTTTGTTACAAAACTGAAAGAAGTATAGCCCAATGTTAAATTTATAGAGCAAAACAAAGGGCACTTTTCTATGATGTTACTATGTATTTGGAGCGGTCAAAACACCTTAGATATTATGGAAGATTTTATGGAAAAACAAATAAACTAAGTGGCTATTTTAATTAACCACGGCGGTCTCAAAGAATTTGCACATAACACTAAGGAGTACATGGTTACTAAAACTTCTTTCGAGTTCTCTGTGACAAAGCTAATGATCTTCGTGGTAGTTTTTTTTTAACCTAATAAGAAGTGTCTAAATTATTCTTTTCCCACTCTGTAATCCCTCCTTGGAGGTCATAAATTTTAGTAAAACCCATATCTTTTAATATGGCAGCTGCCTTTGCACTTCTACCGCCTTTGTTACAATATACATAGATAGGTTTTGCTTTATCAAGACTTGCTACTCGCTCTTTAAAATCAGTATCAGTAACACAAATATTTTGCGCATTCTTTAAATGACTTACCAAAAATTCTTTGTCGGTTCTTACATCTACCAATTGCGCATCTCTATTTTCGCTCAAAATTTCAAACATAGCCTTTGGCGCAACTACTTCTATAATTTCACTTTGGGTTGCTTCTGGATTTTTCTGAGACGAATTACATCCAGTGAGGAACGAAACCGTGAAAACAATAAGCATAATTTTACTGAAATTTTTCATGATGCAGTCTTATTAAATTATACGGCCTTCTCTCCATCCCATTCAGAAAAACCACCTAAAAGGTTGAAGGTCTTCTGAAAACCTAATGATTCTAAAATCATACAGGCTTGAACGCTTCTCCCGCCAGACCTACAATATACATAGTAATTTTTTGATTTATCCAATGCATTGACACCATCCATAAATACACCTGGATTTTGAACGTCTAATACTTGTGCATTTGGAATGTATCCTTCTTCAACTTCAAATGGTGTGCGCACATCTAATTGTACTGCATTTTCATCATTGGCTATCTTTTCGCGCCATTCGGTTTGGTTTAAATCTATCATTTACAATTTTGAATGTTGTTATTTTTTTTTCGTAAAACTAATCAATCCTAATCAGTTTTGGATAAAAAAAAACGTTTATCAAAATGACAGCCGTTTCTTTTCAGTATCATTATACCTTTATACTACAACCAATGGCTTTTGTTTCTTTCTTTTCGATTTCCTTTCCGTCCAATAAAGCATCAATGGCATTTGATAAAAATGTTTCCTTTACGGCAGCTCCATTGCGAACATTATCATCGATTGCACCTATGTATTTAACAATCAATTTTGCTCCTGAAGCATCCTTTTGTAAAAGATACACGTGCGGTGTCTTCTTAGCACCATAGGTAGCATATACTTTATCATTAGCATCGTATAAATACGGAAAGGTAAAACCCGCGTCTTTTGCCTTTGCTTGCATTAACGCATACGTATCATCTGGCTGAACTTTTGGGTCGTTTGGATTTACCGCGATCACAGGATAGCCTTTTGATTTGTAGGTTACATCCAAAGCAACGATGCGCCCTTCGCTAGCCACAGCATATGGACAGGTGTTGCAAGTGAAAATTACGATAAAGCCTTTTGCATCTTTATAATCTGCCATTGACATTAAGGCTCCAGTTACATCTTTTAGTTTAAAATCGGTGGCCTCGTCCCCTATTCCATAGCCAGTAATTACCTTGCCATCGCGCACTTGCATTTGCAATAATTCGGCAGCCTTAGCGATTGTTTTTTCATCTTCAGAAGTGGTTGTCTTCTCTTTTGTTTCTTGACAAGAAATTGCACCAATAACAATTACTGAAAATGCCAATATTTTCAATGTGTTTTTTAAAATCTTCATACCATAATGCCATGACTTTCAATGGACCTTTTTTATAAAATTGATTCTACTTCGGTTTTTAATTCTTCGTATGTAAACGATCGCTCGTAAAACGTATTCTTGTTTTTATTATAAATGATAGTAGCAGGAATCGCGCCACTCCAAGTTTTATCTATGGAAGGAATCCAATTATTCGCATCAGGATCATTAAATAATATCACCTGAGACTGAATGTTGTTTCTATCTAAAAACGGAATCACGAACTTTTCCAACTTTGAAGGAAAATCCATACTCACTAGCAATACCTTTAGCTTTTTGTTACTGAACTCCGCATTCAATTTTTCAAAAGCGGGTAGCTCTTTTACACAAGGCTTGCACCAAGTTGCCCAAAAATTCACCACATAAGTACTGTCGTTCTCGTTTTCTAAAAACGGCTTCAAACCTGCATAATCATAAGTAGGCACCTTTGACTTAAAGGCTTTACCGATCACTTTAGTTTCTTCTTTTGTCTCAACAACCGTTTCAGCACCCTGATTTTTGTTAGGGTACCCGCAAGAGACCAACATCCCAACTAGCCCTATTGTAAAAAATATCTTTCGCATAAAATAAAGATATTCAATCTACTAAACCATAAAACCCTCCCGATGTTAAATATTTATTAAAGTAAATTTCAGCCTCCATAAAAACGGTAAATTTGTATATACAATTATTGTAAGTACAAATATGAATATAGCGCAAGAAATAAAGACAAACCACGAAATGGAAATTACCACAAAAACGGTAATTAACTTGATGTACACAGCTCGTATTATCGAAGAAGCAATTTTAGAAGTTCTAAAACCCTCCCGCCTCACATTACCTCAATATAATGTGTTGCGCATCTTAAAAGGACAAGCCAGGAAACCAGCAAATCTTTCTACCATTTCTGAACGGATGATCCACAGCAGCAGCAATACCACTCGCTTGGTAGACAAACTTATACTAAAGGGATTTTGCGAAAGGACTATATGTAAAAACAATAGACGTAAAGTAGAGATACTAATAACTGAAAAAGGATTGCACCTGCTCAAAAATTTAAACCCAGAAATGGACGCGAATAACAAACGTATTCTGAAAAACATGAGTCACAAACAACAAGATGAAATTAACATAACACTTGATGCGATTCGTAATTTCAAAAATTAACAACAATTAAATTAAAACACTATGAAAACTATTTTAAAATCTCTAGTAATACTAACAGCCGCACTTGGTACTGTTGCTTTTACAAACACTATTTCTAAAAAAATTAACGTCCAAAATTCTACCATTGAGTGGAAAGGAAAGAAAGTTTTAGGATCGCATACGGGTACTATTAAACTTAAAGAAGGACATCTTGAAATGGAGGGACAACAGTTAACTGGAGGTATGTTTGTAGTAGATATGACAACGATTAATGTAACCGATCTTGAAGGAGAAAGTAAAGGAAAATTAGAAGGTCATTTAAAGAGTGATGACTTTTTTGGAATTGCAGAATATCCAACAGCAACTTTTACCATTACCACTACTCAAAAAATGGCCGGCCGTTATGAGCTAACAGGAAACATGACCATAAAAGGACATACTGAAGAAATCAAAATGGACATGGAAGTGGGATCAGATTTTGCCTCTGCATCCTTTAAAGTGGATCGTACTAAATATGGCGTACAGTATGGTTCAGGTAGTTTTTTTGATGGTCTTGGTGACAGAGCAATCTCAGATAATTTTGAATTAAATGTAATGCTTAAATTTTAAAAAATTAAATTTTTAAATTCTATTTACTTTATTATCTTTGAATTTATGAATAGTCAAAATACATGGTGGTGGACTTCTTACGACAATAAATCGTGATATAGACCCCCACCATGTATTTTATTACAGGCCTGTCTTTCACGAGACAGGCCTTTTTTTATTTTAAAAACGTCCCAGCACATTTGCTTCGATAGGTATTTAAAGCAAAGGAATAAAGGTCACCTCCTTGAGGCAGTGCAATGAGCGTGGGCGAATTGGACTAGGAAGACGTTCGAGAGTTTAATGAAACAAAAAAAGCATCCTTATTTAAAAGTGGACAAACTATAATCAATGATTTTTAAATTAAAAACACATTCAAAAAAATTACTAGCAGACACCCTCACGCCTGTTTCAGTGTATTTACGCTTGCGCGATATGTTCCCAAATAGTCTCTTATTAGAAAGTAGCGACTATCGCGCAAACGATAATAGTTTTAGCTACGTTTGTTGTAATCCCATCGCATCAATCACCATAAAAGAAGGTCTGATTACTGAAAAATATCCCGATGAAAGCATTCAAAAAACAACGATAGATTCCGCAGAAAATAAGACAAAAATGACTGCAATCAAAATACTTCAAAAGTTTGCAAATTCGTTTGAAGCAGACCAAAACGAAACCTATAAATTCATCAATAACGGGCTTTTTGGTTTTATGGCCTATGAAAGCATTCAGTATTTTGAAGACATTGAAATAGATCCTGCCAAGTCAAAATTACCACTCCCCGATTTTCATTATGCAGTCTATCAAAATATCATTGCTATAAATCATTTTAATAACGAGGCGTATATTTTTTCGCACAACTACAAAACCGAAAGCAATATAGAATACATAGAACAAATCATCACCTCAAAAAGTTTTGCCGAGTATCCATTTCAATTGGAGGGTAGTGTTTCAACAAATCTTGATGATAATTCTTTTAAAGAATTGGTTATAAAATGTAAAGCGCATTGTCAGCGAGGTGATGTGTTTCAGATTGTGCCGAGCAAACGTTTTTCGCAGAAATTTACAGGAGACGAGTTTAATGTTTACAGGGCTCTACGAAGTGTAAATCCTTCTCCGTATCTCTTTTATTTTGACTATGGAAATTTTAAAATATTTGGCAGCTCCCCCGAAGCACAACTCGTCGTAAAAAATAATACTGCCGAAATACACCCAATCGCAGGTACATTTAAAAGAACCGGAAATGACGAACAAGATGCGGCTTTAGCAAAACAACTTTCAATCGACAAGAAAGAAAACAGCGAACACGTGATGCTAGTAGATCTGGCAAGAAATGACTTGAGCAGGCACGGCAGTAATGTAAAAGTAGAAACGTATCGCGAGGTTCAGTTTTTTTCACACCTGATACATTTAGTAAGTAAAGTGACGGCACAAATAAACAAAAACACAAGTACGATGCAATTGGTAGCAGACACCTTTCCTGCAGGGACATTGAGTGGTGCGCCTAAACATAAAGCGATGCAACTACTGGCAAAATATGAAAATACGAACCGACAATTTTATGGAGGCGCGATAGGTTTTATGGACTTTACAGGAAATTACAATCATGCAATAATCATACGCTCTTTCGTGAGCGAAAATCATACGCTGCACTATCAAGCAGGTGCTGGAATCGTAAACGACAGCAATCCTGAAAGCGAATTGCAAGAAGTATACACTAAATTAAGAGCATTAACAAAAGCATTAACCTTAGCTGAGACCATCTGAGTTAAAGTAAATAGTGGTCGTTGGATACAGTAGTGAAAATAAAATAGTCGCGGTGCGATTCATCGCTTCGAAAATAACAGTTGGCAGTGGCAGTAAAAAATAATTTAAAAAACATCCGCATATTGAGCGGAGCTGAAATATGAAAATAATAGTAATAGACAACTACGACAGTTTTGTGTACAATCTGGTTCACTATTTAGAGGAATTTGATTGTACTGTGCACGTAGTGCGCAACGATCAATTCGAAATGGACTTGTTGAAGAATTATGACAAAATCCTATTATCTCCAGGTCCCGGGATTCCGGATGAAGCGGGCGCACTCAAACAAGTGATTAAAAACTATGCTGGTAAAAAACCAATATTAGGAGTTTGCCTTGGACAACAAGCCATTACTGAGGTTTTTGGTGGAAGTATCATCAACCTCTCACAAGTATTTCATGGAGTCGCTACAAAAGCAACGCAATTAGTGGATGATGAAATCCTATTTAAAGGAATCACAACCGAATTTGAAATAGGAAGATACCACTCTTGGGTTGCATCTAGAGAAGATTTCCCCGATGCATTGGAAATCACTTCAATAGACGAAAATGGGCAGATTATGTCTCTTCGCCACAGAGAATTAGACATTCGAGGCGTACAATTTCACCCAGAAAGCGTGTTGACTCCAGAGGGTAAAAAGATGATTGAGAATTGGGTCAGAGAGAAATAGGTAGTTGGTAGTTGGTAGTAAAATGAATTATTATAAAATAAAAACCGCTCCACTTAGGGGAGATTGAGTCGTGATTATGCAAAAAATATTAAACAGGCTAACAAACCATGATCGCCTCAGCAAGGTGGAGGCTAGAGATGTTTTAGTTGCTATTTCAGAAGGGTGTTATAACAACAGCCAGATTGCTGCTTTCTTAACAATCTATATGATGCGCCCTGTTAGCTTGCAAGAATTAGAGGGATTTCGCGATGCTTTATTGGATTTATGTCTGGCTGTTCCTATAGAGGACTATAACACTATAGATTTATGTGGTACCGGCGGCGATGGTAAAAACACGTTTAATATTTCAACATTGGCGTCTTTTATTGCGGCTGGTGCTGGCGTTTTGGTTTCTAAACATGGTAATTATGGGGTTTCTTCAGTAAGCGGAAGTAGCAACGTTCTAGAGTTTTTGGAAATCAAATTCAGTAATCAAACAGATTTTTTAAAACAATGTCTTGACGAAGCTGGCATTTGTATTTTGCACGCCCCGCTCTTCCATCCTGCTATGAAACACGTAGCACCCATTCGTAAAGAGTTGGGTGTAAAAACATTTTTTAATATGTTAGGTCCAATGGTAAATCCTGCATTTCCTAAAAACCAAATGGTAGGTGTCTTCAATTTAGAGCTTGCTAGAATGTATGGGTATTTGTACCAAAATGGCACTAAAAAATATGGCATCGTTCACGCGCTGGATGGCTATGATGAGATTAGTTTAACTGGAAAAGCAAAACTGATTTCAAACACTACAGAAACCATTGTTACTCCTTCAGATTTTAATATGAAAATACAAACTCAACAAGCTATTTACGGAGGCGAAACAGTAAAAGATGCTGCTGAAATATTCATGAATATCCTCAAGGGACAAGGAAGTAAAGAACAAAATAATGTGGTGTGTGCCAATGCAAGTATAGCTATTTCTATAGCCACAGATTGCACCCTAAAAGAAGGGGTCCAAAAAGCTTTTGACTCGCTAGAAAATGGCCGGGCATTGCAACGTTTTAACAAACTAAAAGAACTAAGTAGTATATGAGTATTTTAGAAACCATTGTCCGTTACAAAAAACTAGAAGTTGCTGCTAAGAAAAAAGTCTTTTCAATAAATATTTTGGAACAAAGTCCCTTGTATAGTCAAAAAACACGGGGCTTTGCTACCACTTTAGGCAGCACTCCTGCTGGCATCATTGCAGAGTTTAAAAGACGCTCTCCAAGCAAAGATGTCATTAACAATAAAGTGAATATACAAGAGGTAGCCCGCGGATACAAAAATGCAGGCGTCGCGTGTATGTCTGTCTTAACAGATGCATCATTCTTTGGAGGTTCTTTAGATGATTTACTATTGGTAAAAGATACGGTTTCTCTCCCTATACTACGGAAAGATTTTATTATTGACACCTATCAAATAGCAGAAGCAAAAGCCTTCGGTGCCGACGCTATTTTATTAATTGCCGCCATTTTAACCGAAGACGAACTCAAAAAATATTCAGCTATTGCAAAAGAACTGGGATTGGATGTATTATTAGAAATTCACAATGAAACTGAATTACAAAAATCGTTGCATCCAACAATAGATATAATTGGCGTTAACAACCGAAACCTTAAAACGTTTAAAGTTTCTGTGAAAAATAGCGAGGATTTAGCTGCAAAAATTCCCAGTCACTATCTAAAGATTTCTGAAAGTGGTATTCGCGATGTAGAAACTATTCAGCATTTAAAAACCTTTGGATATCAAGGATTTTTGATAGGAGAAAACTTTATGAAAACCTCAAATCCTGGGGCAAGTGCAAAACAATTTATTGATCAATTATCATAATGAAAAATTAAATGACAAACAAAAATAAAATAGCACTTAAAGTCTGTGGCATGAAACACAATACTGCACAAGTAGGAGCATTGGAACCTGACTATTTGGGCTTTATTTTTTATGATAAAAGTCAACGAAATTTTATAGAAGTAATACCTCCACTGCCAAAAGCAATTAAACGAGTTGGTGTTTTTGTAAACGCATCCATGGATTTTATACTTGAAAAAATAAAAAATCACAGTCTCGACATTATTCAATTACACGGCGAAGAATCACCTGACTATTGTTCAACATTGAGAAAACAAATAGTGAACGCTATTAAAACCGATGTGCTTGGCGCAATCAAAGTTCCTGTAATGAGCGGAATCGAAGTGTGGAAAGTCTTTTCTGTTGGAACTGATTTTGATTTTTCAGTAGTTGTCATTTATGAAAACATCGTAGATGCTTTTTTATTCGATACCAAAGGAGCAGAAAAAGGAGGCAACGGAATTGCTTTTGATTGGGGAATTCTAAAAAACTATCCATCACAAAAGCCATTCATTTTAAGTGGCGGAATTTCGTTAAAAAATACGTCAGAAATAAAAAATATACTGGATACAAACCTTCCTTTACTAGCTATAGACGTAAACAGTAAATTTGAAATTAAGCCAGGACTGAAAGACATTCCATCTTTAAAAAAATTAATAAAAACATTAAAAGCATAAATCATATTGTCTAATACTAATAGCCAAAAAACATGAACTACAACGTAAACGAAAAAGGATACTATGGGGAATTTGGCGGTGCTTATATTCCTGAGATGCTCTATCCAAATGTGGAAGAATTGAGAATAAACTATCTTCGGATTATGCAGTTGCCAAGTTTTAAAAAAGACTTTGACTCGCTGTTAAAAGAGTACGTAGGACGCCCTACTCCGCTCTATTTAGCAGAACGGTTTTCTGCTAAGTACAACACAAAAATATATCTTAAACGCGAAGATCTATGCCATACTGGTGCGCATAAAGTGAACAATACCGTTGGGCAAATATTAATGGCAAAACACCTTAAAAAAACACGCATTATTGCTGAAACTGGTGCCGGACAACATGGCGTCGCAACCGCTACAGTTTGTGCCCTTATGGGCATTGAGTGCGTTGTTTATATGGGAGAAGTCGATATTAAACGACAAGCACCCAATGTTGCAAGAATGAAAATGCTTGGAGCTACAGTGGTTCCTGCTACCAGCGGAAGTAAAACCTTAAAAGACGCCACGAATGAAGCCATTCGAGATTGGATAAACAATCCTATAAACACTCATTATATTATTGGTAGCGTTGTGGGACCACACCCTTATCCAGATATGGTAGCGCGTTTTCAAAGCGTGATTTCAGCAGAAATCAAACAACAGCTTTTAGAAAAAGAACAAAAAGAATCACCAGATTTTGTAGTGGCTTGCGTTGGAGGAGGCAGCAATGCAGCGGGAGCTTATTATCATTATTTAGAAGATGAAAATGTCGGGATTATAGCGGTTGAAGCTGCTGGAAAAGGAATACAAAGTGGAGAAAGTGCAGCAACGTCTGCTTTGGGAAAAACGGGTGTAATCCACGGTAGTAAAACGTTGTTAATGCAAACCAAAGATGGGCAAATAACCGAGCCTTATTCTATCTCGGCAGGATTGGATTATCCAGGTGTTGGACCTATGCACGCACATTTATTTACCAGTGGTCGTGGGGAGTTTCTTTCGGTAACCGATGCCGATGCAATGGAAGCAGGCTTGAAACTATCACAACTAGAAGGGATAATTCCCGCGATCGAAACGAGCCATGCATTTGCCATTTTTGAAACTAGAAAATTTAAACCAGATGATATTGTGGTAGTTAATTTAAGCGGTCGCGGCGATAAAGACCTTCAGACCTATATTGAATATTTCAATTTATAGTTTTAGTAAATAAACTAAATGAACTTGCCCTAGGCATCAAATTAATTGTAAATGAATAGAATCAACTACAAATTACAAGAAGATAAAAAACTGCTTTCCATCTATTTTAGCGCTGGCTATCCAAACCTTGAAGACACCATGCCAATTTTAGAATCTCTAGAAAATAGTGACGTAGATATGGTAGAAATTGGCTTGCCTTTTAGCGATCCATTAGCAGATGGTCCTACGATTCAAAAAAGCTCCACACAGGCTTTAAAAAACGGAATGACTACTGAAATTTTATTTGAGCAATTGAAGAACGTTCGAGAAACGGTTTCAATACCATTAATTATTATGGGGTATTTTAACCCGATGCTTCAATATGGCGTAGACGCTTTTTGCAAAAAATGTGCATCCATAGGAATTGATGGTTTGATCATTCCTGATTTGCCCTTAGCAGAATACAATGAGCATTACCGAGATATTTTTGAAAAGTACAAGCTATCCAATATATTTCTAATAACACCACAAACCACAACAGAACGTATCCATGAAATAGACACAAACTCTAATTCATTTATATATATGGTTTCTAGTGCAAGTGTTACAGGCTCAAAAAGTGGATTTGGGAAAGAACAAACTGACTATTTCAAGCGAATTTCACATCTAGAACTCAAGCATCCGCAAATTGTGGGCTTTGGAATTAGTACTGCCGAAACCTTTAAGGCTGCTACCAAAGACGAAAAAGGAGCCATTATTGGAAGTGCTTTTATCAAAATGCTAAAACAAGAAGGACTAAAAGGGATTCCTAATTTTATAAGCAGTATTAGGACTGTTTAGCGATAGTTTAATACCAAATTATGACTTATTAATATTTGAATAGGTATCTTAAGCTAAAATCTTAAAGATATAGAAAATGGGTAAAGGAGATAAAAAGACAAAACGAGGTAAAATTAACTTAGGTACTTCTGGAAAGTTAAGGCCTCGAAGAGGAAAATTTAAAGTTAAACCTAAGAACATAAAAGGTGCTTTAGACAAAAAATAATTTTATCAATCCCATACAATTAAAAACTTCCCTTCACGATTTGTGTTGGAGCGTTTTTATTTTGTGATTAGATAAAAAAAGGAGTGTATTGTTCCACCCTAAAATCGATGGTGTTTTTATGCGGAAAATCTTGCTTCATTTTTTTATACGCCAACAAACTCCCAACAGCTCTATTTGCAGCTCCCGAGGGCGCTGTTAACGAAACCGTCTTGATAATACGTTCTTTTTCATTCTTCACTCCTTTAATACGAGGTAAACAAAACGAATATACTCTTGGAACGATATCAGAAATTATAGTTAATTTGAGGTCGTAGTCCTTTAGCAACTTCCGAAAGAAATACTCGGGACCGTTTTTACTATTGCCCCCGGTGAATAATAAAGTAGCAACTTCTTCATTTTGCTGAATATATTCTAGTACATCTCTAAGTTCCACATCTTGCATTCCTATATCGCTAGCATCTACTTTTTGACGGTATGCGCTGTTTACGATGTCACAAACACCTATTTTTTGATTGATCAAAAAATCTTTACGTTGTTTGATGGCTTGATCTGTAGTATCATAATGCAAGCCTAAACTAAATATCGCATTTAGAATTGTCCATAATTGACCATCGCGGCTGCCGTAGCAAAAATTAACATCGCCTTCTTTTAAATCACCCGTTGTAAATCTGGGAGGCGGCAATGTGCCAACAATTAGTTTAGTCGCATTGGGTGGAATAAATGGAGGATATGGATGGGTATGGTGGAACATTTTTAATTCTGAATCCCGCATTTTAAATTCAGGATTATTCAGCTATCGTATAAAAACAGGTTCATTCTTCTTCTCTGTATATTCCTTGCTAAATGCGTAGCCATTATAATCAAAACCTTTTATATCATTTAAGCTTTTTGCGTTTGTATCAATAACGTATCGCGTCATACTTCCGCGGGCTTTCTTAGCGAAGAATGAAATTATTTTCAGTTTCCCGTTTTTGAAATCTTTAAAAACTGGAGAAATAACTTCTGTTTTCAAAAGTTTTGGCTTGATCACTTTAAAATATTCTTGACTCGCGAGATTCAGAAAAAGTTCGTCTTCTTCTAATTCAGCATTAATAGACTCGGTCACACTATCTCCCCAAAATTCATATAGATTTTTTTTAGGCCCCATTTTTAAATCGGTTCCCATTTCTAGGCGATAGGGTTGCATTAAATCTAACGGCTTTAAAATTCCGTAGAGCCCAGAAAGGATGCGCAATGTATTTTGCAATGTCTCTATTTTAGATTCAGGTATTGTATAGGCGTCCAAACCTGTATACACATCTCCAGCAAAGGCATAGGCTGCCGGACGAGCGTTTTCTTTTGTAAAGGGAAGTTGAAACTCTTTATACCTTTGGTAATTAAGCATTGCTAATGCATCGCTAATGTGCATTAATTCTGAAATCGCTTTTTTCGATTTTCGTTCCAGTTTATTATTTAAGGTTTCTGCGGCTTCTAAAAATTGGGGCTGTGTTCCTCTATTGGTTGGTAACTCGGTTTTGTAATCTAAGGTCTTCGCAGGTGATACAACAATCTTCATATTCATTTTCCCGTTAAAGCGGAATTTTATTTAGGGTTCGTATTTCAGTATAAAAATAAGAAGTATCCTTGAGATCATTCTAACAATTCATACAAAGGTTTTATAGATATATAAAGGGTGCTGATACTACTGCTCTGCATGTGTGGAGTATTTTTGCCATTTTTCAATACATTGCTGAATATCTTTTGGTATTGGCGATTCAAATTTCATAAACTCATTTGTAGTTGGATGTATAAACCCTAGCGTTCTTGCGTGCAGTGCTTGGCGTGGTAAAATTTTAAAACAATTATCTACAAACTGTTTGTACTTCGTAAAAGTGGTTCCTTTTAAAATAGCATCGCCACCATAACGAGCATCATTAAAAAGTGTGTGTCCAATATGTTTCATATGCACACGTATTTGATGCGTACGACCGGTCTCTAATCTACAAGACACTAAAGTAACATACCCTAACTTTTCGAGTATTTTATAATGCGTCACTGCAGGTTTCCCTTTGTGCAAGTCGTCTTCATTTAGATACACCGTGTTTTGCAGTCTGTTTTTTGGATGCCTTCCAATGTGTCCTTCAATGGTTCCTTCGGTCTCCTCCATCGCTCCCCAAACCAATGCGACATATTCTCGCTCGGTCGTTTTATTAAAGAATTGTTTGGCCAAGTGTGTCATTGCGATATCCGTCTTAGCAACTACTAATAAACCACTGGTATCCTTATCTATTCTATGAACTAATCCTGGGCGGTTGGTGTTATTAACCCCATTAATAATGGCAGGATTCGGTAAATTTTCAAAGTGATAAGCAAGCGCATTGATTAAGGTACCGCTATAATTCCCATGACCTGGATGCACTACCATTCCAGGTTCTTTGTTTACTACAAGCACATCATCGTCTTCATACACAATATCTATGGGAAGATTCTCTGGCGTGAGTAACAATTCATAGGGTGGATGCTCGAATAAAACAGTGATAACATCGTGCGGTTTCACTTTATAGCTCGATTTTACGGCTACATCATTAATATGGATATTACCGTCTTTTGCCGCTTTCTGAATTTTATTACGTGTAGCATTCTCTACTCTGTTCATCAAGTATTTATCCACTCGCAAAGGCTGCTGCCCCTTATCTGCTAGAAATCGGAAATGTTCGTATAAATCGTCATTTCCATTTTCGTCTTTAACTTCAATATTTTTATTCTCCATTATAATTTTTTTCGTCTTCACCATCTATTTCTTGTACTCTGTTTAGGGAACCATCTCCCACAATTAGATCTATAACCGAAGTTTTCTGAATAGATTCTCCAGGCTTAATTTGGGAACCTTTGTATCGCAATTCTAGTACTTGGTCACTAATATGCGGGCGTTTGCTTATTTTACCAATCTTAAACCCTACTGCTAAAAGAGTAGGCTCTACTTGTCGCAATGTTCTTCCTAATACCTCAGGGATTTTAATTTTTGCATATCCTGAAGGATTCAATGCCAAATAAATTTTGCGATCTTGCTTTACGAACTTCCCTGCTTTTGGCACTTGCTCAATAACCGAATATCTCGGATAATCTGGATTATAATTCGCTGAATCCATAATTTCGTAGCGCAAATCTGCATCCTCCAGCGTCTCTTCCACGCTATCTAAGGTCATTTTACTTAGGTTAGGGACTTCAATTTGCTGCCCGTGATTTGTTGTGATTTTCAACCACCAAAGTAGTAAAAAAGTAAGCATTACCAGCACAGCCAAAGCGAACAATAACTGTTTTACAATTGCTTTTGAGAATAAAAATTTTATAAAAGCCATAGTCGAAAATTAATTGACAAAAATATAAAACCAAATTTAGTATCTTTCTATGATAATGTAATATTTTTGAATGGGTATAAATAACTTTAGATGTTCTTTATTTCAACTCATTTTTATCAAGTTTTAAGATACATATTTTTACAAATGAAGAAAACAATTGTTGCAATAGCGATGGGAGGTTACTCCAGTGAATATGAAATTTCATTAAAGAGTGGAGGTGTCGTTTATAATGCACTTGACAAAACTAGCTATGAGGTGTATGCTGTTCATCTAATTGCTGAAGGGTGGTACTATATTTTTGAAGATGGCAGCAAAGCGGAAGTAAACAAAGCAAACTTTGGATGCAATAGTAATGGAAAGATGATTATTCCTGATGTAGTTTTCAATACTATTCACGGTAGTCCGGGAGAAGATGGCACGCTGGCCGCTTATTTAGAAATGTTAGGCATTCCGCAAACAAGCACGGGTTTTTATGAAGCCGCCTTGAGTTTTAACAAACGAGATTGCCTTTCAGTATTAAAAGCGTTTGGGATTCGTTGTGCAGCCTCGTTATATCTTAATAAAACAGAAGAAATTAATATTAAAAAAATTATTGACCAAGTAGGATTACCCTGTTTCGTAAAACCGAATCGTGCAGGATCTAGTTTCGGAATAAGTAAAGTTTCAGAAATATCTCAACTAAAACCTGCCATTGAGGCTGCTTATAAAGAAGACAGTGAGCTACTCATTGAGGCTGCACTGGTAGGAACCGAAGTTTCCGTTGGCGTATATATTGATACTGGTATTTTAAAAGCCCTAGCGCCTACTGAAATTGTTTCGGAAAATGATTTCTTCGACTACGAAGCTAAATACCTAGGGAAATCTCAAGAAATAACACCCGCAAGAATTTCAGAAACTGAAACCATCGCTGTACAAAAAGAAGCCATTAAAATCTATAAATCTCTAAACATGAAAGGTGTTACCCGAAGTGACTTTATACTAGTAGAAGGAATTCCTTTCTTAATTGAAACCAATACAACACCTGGTTTGTCACAAGAAAGTATTATTCCGAAGCAAGTAAGACACGCTAAAATAACACTTACCCATTTTTTTGGTTTGCTAATAGAAAATGCTTTGATAGAAAAATAGTACTTTTAAAAAATGAAACGAGCAGTTTTCCCAGGTTCCTTTGATCCAATAACCTTAGGACATTTAGATATTATAGAGCGTTCCCTACCGCTTTTTGACGAAATTATTATTGCAATAGGTGTTAATGCCACGAAGAAATATATGTTTTCTCTAGAAGAGCGCATGCAGTTTATTGGAGATACTTTTAGTAGTGAAAAGCGTATAAAAATAGCCTCATATACTGGCCTAACGGTTCAGTTTTGCAAAGAAATTAATGCTCGGTTTATCCTGCGTGGTTTAAGAAATACAAGCGATTTTAATTACGAGCAGCCCATTGCACAGACCAATTATAAAATGGCAGGAATCGAAAGTATTTTTCTAATCGCTTCTCCAGAGGTCTCTAACATATCATCTTCTATAGTAAGAGACGTCATGAGAAACAATGGTGATTACGGCTTATTAGTTCCTAAGACGGTGAAGACGTAGTTTTGAATAGAACATATTAAGAACAAAAAAAGCGCTCCTTTTTCAAGAAGCGCTTTTTTTGTTTAATCCTTTACGTTACAACGCAGCGACATGCTTTGTCATATTAGACTTTAGGTTAGCAGCTTTATTATCGTGAATAATATTTTTCTTCGCTAACTTGTCTATTAAACCGCAAACAGATGGTAACATTTTTTCAGCTTCCTTCTTGTCTGCTAACTCTTGAAATTTCTTCATAGCATTACGAGCCGTTTTATGTTGATAACGGTTGCGTAAACGCTTTGCGTCATTACTTCTAATTCTCTTTAATGCTGACTTATGATTCGCCATAATTGTTTATATAATTAACTTTTTGTAGTCCGTAGGGGAATCGAACCCCTGTTACCAGGATGAAAACCTGGCGTCCTAACCCCTAGACGAACGGACCATTATTTTTTAAATGCGGATGCAAAAATACATATATTTTTAAATGTTACAAACCATAATTAATATTTTTTTTTAAAATTAATACGCCTTTGCAAATAACACTTTTCTATTAGACGGTTTTCCCGTAAAAATACATGTTCCTGGAGCATCGTCTCCATCTAAGGGAATACACCTAATTGTAGCCTTTGTCTCTTTTTTTACACGCTCTTCAGTTTCAGTGGTACCATCCCAATGTGCAGAAACAAAACCACCCTTATTTTTAATCACCACTTTAAATTCATCATAGCTAGTAACCTCGGTAGTATGATCTGTCCTATAATCAATAGCTTTTGAAAATAGATTCTCTTGTATCTCGTTAAGCAATACTTCTACTCTAGAAACAACATCTTCTTGCGCTATAAATTCTTTGCTCAACAAATCTCTTCGAGCAATTTCCACAGTCCCTTTTTCTAAATCCTTTGGGCCAATAGCAATACGAACTGGAACTCCCTTTAATTCATATTCATTAAACTTCCAACCCGGCTTGTGCGTATCCCTATTGTCATATTTTACTCTAATATCCTTAGCTCTAAGTTCCTTCTGCAAAGCCAAAGCAACCTCACTAATCATTTCGAGCTGCTCTTCTCCTCTATAAATTGGAACTATCACCACTTGATCTGGAGCCAACTTTGGAGGCAACACAAGGCCATTATCATCGCTGTGCGTCATTATCAGAGCGCCCATTAAACGTGTAGAAACACCCCAAGAAGTAGCCCAAACATACTCTTGCTTTCCTTCTTTAGTAGCAAACTTAACATCAAATGCCTTTGCAAAATTTTGTCCTAAAAAATGTGATGTCCCTGCCTGTAAAGCCTTACCATCCTGCATCAATGCTTCAATACAGTAGGTCTCTAATGCTCCTGCGAATCGCTCACTTTCTGTTTTCAACCCTTTAATCACAGGCACTGCCATATGAGTTTCTACAAATTCAGCATATACATTCATCATTTGTTCTGCTTCCGCTACAGCCTCTTTTTCAGTAGCGTGCGCCGTATGACCTTCCTGCCATAAAAATTCAGCAGTTCTTAAAAACAGTCTGGTTCTCATTTCCCATCGCACTACATTTGCCCACTGGTTTATCAACAATGGCAAGTCTCTATAAGATTGTATCCATTTTCTGTAGGTCTCCCATATAATAGTTTCAGACGTTGGACGCACAATTAGCTCTTCTTCTAACTTAGCAGTCTCGTCTACTACAATACTTCCGTCTTCTGCAGTTTTTAAGCGATAATGTGTTACAACAGCACACTCCTTAGCAAAACCGTCAACATGACTCGCTTCTTTACTGAAGTATGATTTTGGAATAAATAATGGGAAATAGGCATTTTGATGACCTGTTTCTTTAAATTTTCTATCCAATTCTGCTTGCATCATTTCCCAGATTGCAAATCCGTACGGTTTAATAACCATGCATCCTCTTACGCCACTGTTTTCGGCAAGGTCGGCTTTTATAACCAGTTCATTATACCATTTTGAATAGTCTTCTTCTCGGGTGGTCAAATTCTTAGCCATATATCGGAGTTTGGCACAAATGTTGCGCTTTTGTTAAAGATTAGTTTCCTTCGGCAAAACTAGTTATTTTTACTATGTTCAACAATTAAATTCTACTGTTATGCAAATGAAAAACACCTCTCTAAAAACAAGACTTTCTCTAATTTTTTCAGGAGCTTTATCTCTTTTGCTAATTTCCTGTGGAACACACAACAACCCGAACTATAGTGATGCTGACGGCATTTATAATGTTCAACCAACCGAAGAAATGGTAGTTGAAAGTCAAGCTCCCAGCGATAGTTATTACAAACAATATTTTAATTCAAAAGCTGACACCTTCGATGATCTTCCTAAAGAAGGGGCTATTTTTACAGATATCAATGCCTATTCAACGAATGAAACTTTGGACTCAGAGGGATATATAGTCATAGAAGAGCGACAACCTGAAGAAAACTATGGAGGATGGGGTGAGAACTCACACAATATAAACGGCAATGTATATGGCAACAACTGGGGTGGAATGGGTGCCGCTGGTGTCTGGGGACGCCCTTTTTGGTGGTATGGTTCAGGATGGGGTTTCCATAACCAATGGGCAAGTCCATTTTGGGGCATTGGCTGGGGCTGGGGTTATCCTTTTTACGGTAATTTCGGCATGGGTTACCCTTTTTTTAACGGTGGATACTATAATAATTTTAATAATGCATTTTATGGTAACGGTTATCACGGCTATGCCTACACAAGAGGAAGAAGAAATTCTGACATATATAATAGTACGAGCCCTTTGAGAAATATATCTAACGCTAGAGATGCACGCATATCTAGAGCTACAAATTATGGAACCCGTAACATTAGTTCTAGAAGAGATAATCACAGAGGTGTTCAAGTTAGAAATGATCGCTATAATAGAAATAGCCAAGGAATAAGAGACGCTGCAAATACTGGTTCAAGGGTAAATTCTAGATATGCAAGACCTAGTAATTCGAGAACAGTAAGGCCTAGTAATTCGAGAACAATAAGACCTAATACAAATAGCCGAAGCACTAGACCTTCCATGAATAGCTCACGCCCAAGCAGCAGAGGAGTTTCAAGACCCTCAGGATCACGTTCGTCAGGAATGAGAGGTTCGTCAGGTGGAGGTCGTTCAGGAGGCGCATCACGTGGTGGAGGTAGCAGAGGTCGAGGCGGCAGGGGAATATAATCCCGTCATTGAATTTTATCCTTAACAAACTATGAAATGCCCATTGATAATTTTTGCATCCTTATGAAAATTAATAACCTGGGCATTTCCCCTTTTTATTAGACAAATATTTTATAAAAATGAAAAGATATATTTTCTTAATAGCCGCAATGGCTTTTGTCCATATTGCTATAGGACAAGGGATTTCAGATGGATTGCGTTATTCTCAAAATGGGGTATACGGTACTGCTCGTTTCCAAGGATTAAGCGGTGCATTTGGTGCATTGGGAGGTGACTTTTCTGCTATGGGTATTAATCCTGCGGGAAGTGCTGTTTTTATAAAGTCTGAAGGATCAATTTCCTTGGCGATCAACGATCGTGAAAACGAAACCAATTTCTTGAACACAACTACTAGAAATGCAGATACCGATGTTGCTGTAAATCAAATTGGTGGTGTATTTGTTATCCAAAACAGAAATACAGAGTCGATATGGAAAAAATTGACAATTGGCTTAAACTACGATCAAACACAGAATCATGATAATGAAATATTTGTTAGAGGAACTGGATCAAACTCTATCGGTGATTTTTTCACTTCTCAAGCTCAAGGCATACCAACTGACTTATTAGAACTTCATAACAATGAAACAATTTCGAGTTTATATTCTTTTATAGGTGCAACTGAAGGGGTTGCTGCTCAAAATGCATTTCTAGGCTATCAAGCATTTATTTTTGATCCTGTTGATCCAGTAAACGCAAACAACAGCCTTTACAACTCTAACATTGCGAATGGCTCGGTAAATCAACGATATAATTATGTTTCTAGGGGTTATAATGGAAAAGCCACGATCAATGTCGCCACACAAATAACTGACAAATACTATTTGGGAGTAAATTTGAATTCCCACTCAATAAATTATGCTCAAAGTACATTTCTTTCTGAAAGTAATGACAATGCAGGAAGCACGATTAGAGAAGTAGCATTCGAAAATCAGCTTTTAGTATCTGGAACAGGTTTCTCAGCACAAGTGGGAGGTATTGCTAAATTTAATGGGCTTAGAATTGGCTTATCCTTTGATACGCCTACTTGGCACAGAATCTCTGAGGAAACAACTCAAAGTTTAGAAACGATTAGGATTGAAAATGAACAAAGCATACGAAACATAATAGCGCCTAATATTGTTAATGTCTATGAAGACTACAATTTAAGAACCCCAGGAAAAATAACAGCTAGTGCTGCCTATATATTTGGAAAATCAGCATTATTAAGTGTGGATTATTCTATCCAAGACTATTCCAGCTTAAAATTTGACACAATCTACAATACAATTTTTAATGATAATATTTTTGATTCTTTAAATCAGTCTATTGAAAATTCTTTAAAGGCTGCCTCATCTATTAAAATTGGTGGAGAATACAGAATCGCTAACGCAAGTATTCGTGGAGGATTTAGATACGAAGAAAGCCCCTATCAAAATGAAGCCATTATGGGTGATTTAGTAGGTTTTTCATTAGGTGGAGGATTAAACTTTGGGCGTTATTCTTTAGACATAGCATATTCAAGAGCTGAGCAAGACAGAACCGAATCGATCTACGGTCTTAATTCTCAAATATCAAACGAAGCATCTTTTAACAATGTAGCCCTAACATTTGGAGCTTCATTTTAGCATGTTTTGAACCGCTTAATTTTATCTATTGCTGGTCAAGGTTTTATATAAAATTTAATAGTAATATATAAAAGACAAAGCCCATATTTATAATATGGGCTTTGTCTTTTATGCACCTATTCTATTCTTAGCGTTTCAATGTAAAGTGTCCTTTAATTTCTTTTCGTACTTCTTGTTCTGTGTATTCTACTTTAAACCAGTAATCACTAGAGGGTAATGGATTGCCGTTATACGTCCCATTCCACCCCGGAGTCAATGGACTCAATTGCTTGAGAAGCTTTCCGTACCGATCAAAGATATAAATATTTGCCGTAGGATCGAAATCTGCGATACCAATGATATTCCATTCATCGTGGATCCCATCGTTATTAGGGGTAAAGTAATCTGGGTAGTCAACAACTCCTATATTAAATTCGGACTCGCCACAGCCATTAGCGTCCTTGACCGCAATCGTATGCATCCCGGGGGATACATTCATAAATACATTACTGTCTTGGAAAGCTCCTGAGTCGATGCTGTAAATATACATTCCTAGACCTTCTGCTGTTACTTCTACCGTATGATTGTTTGCAAAGGCTCCATTAACTAAAATAAAACTTAGCGCTGTGGGGGCTTGAGATACCGTTACTATCGTGGGTACATCGGTCCTACAACCACTCGCTAGCTCAGTAATAGTCACTTCATAGTTTCCTCCTACAACAGCCGTAATAGAGGCGCCTGTTTCGCCAGCTACAACGACATCATCTATACGCCACTCAAACGTGTAAAAGTCTGCATCTAATCCTGTTTCGATAAACGGAGGGGACTCCTCACCTTCCTCTTGTGGAATAGGGCTTCCTCCTGCATCTATACAAAGCCTGTAGCTTTCCTCTAATACAACTACGGGAAGCTGCTCTACTTTTAGGATAACTTCTGCAATAGCAAAACACATCGTTCCAATGTTCTCTACCCGTGCGTAGATAACCTGTGGGTTGATGATATTGGTATAACTAGGACCTATCGCATTGGTACCATCAGCAGCGTTCTCAAAAGTCTCGTGGAAGGTAAGATCATGAACTAATAGGCTTTGGATACCCAAAATCTCATCCCAAAGTTCCGGAATATCTAATTGAGATAAGGCAAAGGAGGTAAAACCATCATTATCTCCTTCTAAATCACACAATACATAGGGCGCAAAAGGTGCGGTTGCAGTCGCGCCTTCGCGTACTTCTATAAAGAAACTAATGTCCTCCCCTTGATAACATCCTGTAATGCTATTGGTAATCCCTACAAAAATCTCTTGTGGGTTGCCATCGTTCTGATACACTGTAGGGATTACAATGGGATTAACCCCTGCATTGGCATCTCCAATACCCTCGTAGAAACTAACTTCGTTATTGACCATATCTTGACCTACCAAAATCTCTGGGATTTTTGTCGTAAGGTCAAAAATAGCAACCCCATCAAATGGAATCTCACAAAGTATAAAGTCGTCTATAACTGCCGTGTTATCTGGCAATGGATCTACTCGTATAACCAATTCTACTATCTCAAAGCACATCTCTGGAGTTAATGCATTGGTAACCCGCACATAAATAGTCTGTGGGTTTGACGTGTTGGTATACATCGTGGGATCGGGGATCGCATCTATTAAATCGCCTACTATGGCTAGCAACTCCGATTCATAGTAGTCCAGACCGTAGCTCTCTCCATCCAAAATCTGGGATGATCTTATCGTTAAATCAAACACTTCTTCCCCATTACCATCCGTATCGCACAAGGCGATTGCCTCTGGCTGCTCAGGCTCAGGGTTGGGGACAACACGTAAATTAAAGCTAATGCTAGTATCCACACAAAGGGTATTGCCATCAGTAACTCTAACAAATACCGCCTGAGGGTTGCTTATCTCATTGATGTATGCAGTGGATGGATTAATAGCATTCTCGTTGTTGTCTGCATCTGCTTGGCTCTCAAAATACTGGACGCCAATACCCGGGGCGATTCCAGTTATAAGACTGTCACGGGTCGTAAGATCAAAGGCAGTAATACCATCGTTGGGTGCTCCTAGATCATCACACTGGGTGAAGGGACCTGGATCAAATACATCTGGACCAGCAACAACCATTATATCAAACATACCGATCTTAAAACATGCTGTATCTGGGTCTTCCAACCTAACGAAAATTGGTTGGATTGGGCTCGTCATATTCATAAATGCACCTGGATTCGTAATGTCTGCTGCCCCTGCTTGGGCATCCAAAAGACTCGTATGATAACTCAGATCTAAATCATCTAAACTCTGGCTTCCCAAAATATCTCCTTCTCGCTGCGTCAAATCAAATACCTCAAAACCGTCCATATCGCTATCACATGCAATAATAGGGTCTAAAACTACAGCTATCGTGGGCGTTGGGTTTACCAAAAGAGTTAACGCTACCACTCGAAAACATCCGGTAGAAGGAGCAGGCGCAGGACCCACATAGGTCGCACGTGCATAGATAATCTGATTGTCTGCCACTATATTTAAATAAGGACTCATTAATGCAAAGACTCCTGCAATCGCATCAGACTCCGTCTCGTGGTAGGTAATAGCAACTCCTGGCTCGTTGTCTATAATCTCAAAATCACTATCGGTTAACGTAAAATCTGTAAAACCATCGTTGTCTATATCACAGGCTTCTAATGGCTCTGGTTCTGATGGAGAAGGTCTTGGATTCACTATTAAACCTAGGGTAATCGAACCATCATCAACAACACACCTACTGTTGGTGTCTTCGGCTCGTATCCATATCGTCATTGGGTTTATGGCTGCATCATCGGTAGCGTTTAGATTTTGGAACGCCGTTGGGACTTCAATCACATTGATGTTTGACTCCATATCTGCCTGCGTTTCAAAGAACGTAATCTCGATACCTAAAGCTCCGCCGGTAATCTCTGGAATGGACTGCGTAAGATCAAAGGCCTCTACGCTATCATCCAAGCCTAAAATATCAGTCTCATCACACAATTCTAAAGGGGTTGGATTTATAAGAACCGCTGGAAGCGCCACTTGAAGCTCTAAAGTCGTCGTACTCTCACAGTCGTTGTTTTGATCTCCTACCGTAATATAAATAGTCTGGGGGTTCGATATATTGCTATAGGCTATAGGATTGACTATTTCATTAGTCATTGCAATATCCACAAAATAGCTCGTATCAAAGGAATCTGTAAGTCCTATTAGAATCTGATCCTCAGCATTGGTTAAATTGAAAACTGCTAAACCATCCCCATCTGTGTCGCAAACAACCAAGGGATCGGGATCGCTAATCTGAGGGCTCTCTTCTACTAAAAGATGCAACGTCGTTATATTAAAGCAACCGGTAGCAGGATCTAAAACACGTATAAAAATCTCTTGATCAAAAGGTACTGTATTATTATAAGCAATGGTAAGATCTATAGGAACTTCATTGTTCTCTGCATCTGCAAGGGTACGGTGATAGCTTACTTGAAGCATCCCTAATGGATTGCCGCATAAGGCAGACTGGGTAGCTTCGTTTAAATCAAAAGCCCCAAAACCGTCGTTGTCTTGATCACAAAAAACAAGACCATCTGGCTCACATAATTCTGGGAGGGGAATTACAAATAACTGGCTCATAAAAATACTGTGACAGCCTGTGGCATTGTCTTCTACACGTACCCAAACATCTTCAAGGTTGATCGTATTGGTATACAATTCTGGCAAGGCATTTATAGGAGCCTCTGCATCTGCTAAACTGTTGTAATAGCGAACTGTTAGCCCTATGTCACCCCCTGTAATGGTAGTATTGTTAATATTTAAATCAAACTCAGCGATACCATCGGCGATCTCATCATCACAAGTCGTGATAGGACTTGGATCAAAAAAAATGGGAACCTCTACCACCATAATATCAAACATCCCGATATTAAAACATTCTGTATCTGCTTCTTCTAACCTAACGAAGATGGGCTGGATAGGAGTTATTGTATTGGTAAAAGTGTCTGGGTTTGCAATCTCTGGAACACCTGCTTGGGCATTCACAAGACTTGTGTAGTAGCTCAGATCATAATCCGGATCTTGACCTGCGTAGATAGCATCTGCACGATCGGTTAAGTCAAATACCTCAAAGCCATCCATATCAATATCACAAGCAATAATAGGGTCCAAAGCTAAGGGTATCGTTGGCGCAGAGTTTACAAGAAGCGATAACGATACCACTCGAAAACATCCCGTAGCGGGATCGGGCGCTGGACCTACATAGGTAGCACGGGCATAGATGATCTGATTGTTTGCTACAGTATTCGTATAAGGACTAATCAGTGCAAGGGTACCTGCAATAGCATTACCAAATGTATCGTGGTAGGTGATAGCAACCCCTGGCTCGTTGTCTATAATCTCGATATCTTTATCGGTTAAAGTAAAGTCTGCAAAACCATCATTGTTAATATCACAGGCTTCTAATGGCTCTGGCTCTAATGGGGAAGGCAATGGATTTACGATTAAATCTAAGGTAGCCATACCGTCATCAACAACACACCTACTGCTGGTGTCTTCGGCTCGTAACCATATCGTCTGTGGGTTTTGAGCAATACCTCCTATTAGGTTTTGATAGGTGGTAGGATTTAGAATCTCGTTTATGTTTGACGCCATATCTGCTTGCGTTTCAAAAAACGAAATACTGACTCCTAAAACCCCACCCGTAATCTCTGGAATGGACTGCGTAAGATCAAATACTTCTACTTCATCATCAGGACCTAAAATATCCGTCTGATCACACAACTCTAAAGGGATTGGATTTATTAATACCGGAGGAAGCGCTACTTGAAGTAATAATGTCGTCTCGCTCTCACAATCATTGTTAACATCTGCTACAGTGATAAAAATGACCTGTGGGTTAGTAGTATTTGTGAAGGCGATTGGATTACTGATGGCACTGGTCATTGCTATATCACTAAAATAAGTGACCACATAAGGACCACCCGTAAGTCCAAATAATAGCTGAGGCTCTACAGCTGTTAAATTGAAAACAGCTAAACCATCACCGTCTGTGTCACAAACAACCAAGGGATCAGGATCGGTAATCTGAGGACTCTCCTCTACTAATAAATTGACCGTAGTAATGTCATAGCAGCCTGTAGCAATATCGTTTACACGAATGTAGATTAACTGGTCAAAGGGAACTTCATTGTCATAGGTAGCGGCAAGGTCAAGAGGCAATACGTTGTTGTTTGCATCGGCCATTGTCAAATGGTAGCTTACTTGAAGGTTCCCAGCTGGATTACCGCAAACAGCAGCCTCTGTAGCTTCGTTTAAATCAAACGTACCAAAACCGTCATTGTCTTGATCACAGAAAATAATAGGGTCTGGAGCACATACATCTGGGCGGGCAACTACTCGCAACTCGCTCATAAAAATACTGCGACATCCCGTAGCATTATCTTCCACACGTACCCAAATAGCTTCAGGATTAAACGTGTTGGTATAAAAGACTGGCAATGCATTTATAGGAGATTCTGCATCCGATAAACTGGCGTAATAGGTGACCGTAAGGCCCATGTTTCCTCCTGTAATAACAGCATTGTTGCTGTTTAAATCAAATTCCGAAATCCCATCAGCTAGCCCGTCGTCACAGGTCGTAATCTCTGCCAGGGAAGTAAATAATGGCGATTGCCCTAAAATTAAATTAAAAGAGGCTACTGCAACACACAACGGTGGATTGCTCGTATCGCCGTCTTGGTAGTTCACAGCGCGAACCCAAACTACCGCATTACCACTTGGATAAGCAGTAGCGGGAATAATCTCCGGAAAACCAGCATCGGCTTCAACCTGTGTCTCGTGATAGGTTAAAGTAACATCTACCAAAGTGTTTAAAATCTCCTCTTCCTTAGTCGTTAAATCGAAAATCTCCAAACCATCGCCATCATTATCACATAAAAAATAATCCTCGATAGGACTAGTGATCGCAGGACTGTCATTGACAATCAAATTTAATGGAACCACATCATGACAACCTGTTGAATTGATTTCAAGTCTGGCATATACTGTTTGAAAAAAAGCCATCGTATTTGTAAAAGCAGTAGGGGCACCAATAGGAAAAAAATTAGCTTCAGCAGAAGCTTGGTTTATAAAATACCTAACGCTAGCATCTATTTGTCCATTAATAATTTGCGCTTCGTTTATTGTAAGGTCAAATTCAGCAAAACCATCATTGGGGAGCTCATCACAAACTAAAACATCATCGGGAACACCCGCAATTGGCAAGGGTTGAAACGTAACTTCCACCGTTCCTTCATTTCTACAAATTCCTAAAAAAACAAAAAGCCTATAGGTTCCTGAGAATACTGGATTGTAAAAAGGACCATTGGCATCGGGCAAAGTAGTCCCGTTGTACAGCCATTGATAGGTGTAATCAAGTCCAAAATCAGCACCTATTGTCACAACATCATTTATACACGGTAACAGATCAGGACCTAAATCAACACCTTGTTCCGTAAGATCAACTATAATCTCGAATTCATTATTATCTTCATTATTTTCATTCAAAATCCCCATTCCAGTACCGTCGTCATCTACAACAGCGAGTAAAGTAAAAACAACAGGTACACCACCAGGAGGAAAATTTAAAGTAATCGCACCACTTTCAGATCCACCTATTGGAATTATAGCATTTGTCATAGTTTGACCTACTAAAACACCATCTGCGTAGAAAGCTATAGGTATTCCAGCAGGCATATCTTCTGTACTATCTATATTGGATACTGTATAGTCAACATCAATATCGTTATTCTCACATAACAATCCCAATTGATCAATTACAATAGTTGCGTCAGGAATTTCAGAGTTCACATTGGTAACTACATTATGAACAATAACTAAATCCAATTCTGAAGTTAATTGGATATCTATACTTGTATCACCCGGAGCAACAACGGCGTCAACGCCATAAACATCAAGATCCATATTAAATTGATCATTATTCCCATCATAGCTATTAGTGCCATTAAATGCATTATCCGCGGGATTTTGGGCATTTGTCATCAAGATCCCATTAACACTTAATGTCTCATTATCAGGTGGAGTTACAGCATCGCCTTCCCAAGCTAAAAAACTTATTTTAGCTAAATTAGGGCTTGCAATATCTAAATTATCTAAAGTGAAATTAATTTGAGGGTTTTGAGCAGCAACAAAATCGAAGCCATCAAAAATAGAAACTTGGTTTTGGGGAAGTGTAAGATCCTCATAAATGACTACTACTGACCAACCAGCAAATTTTAAAGAACCATAATTTGCTGCTTCCGCATTAATATCCATTTCTGAAAAAAGATAAGTACCGTTTCCTGATATTTGAACAATATTTGTAACATCTGCGAACGCTCCAAAAGCAAAAAGCCCATTAGGCAATTGGGCCGCAAATGTCCTTGAAGCAAGAACAGGTGTTCCATTCAATAAAACAGCTAAATCTCCTGAACCTGAACCTGCCCAATAGAGGTAAGCTGAAACAACCGTTTGTGTTGGATCAATTGCAAAATCAGCACTACTTTCAGTCAATATATTAAAAAATCCACCTTCATTATTTTCTTGTGGATTTAACGTATTCCCAAAACCTGTAAAGTCAAGCTGACCATTAAATTGTTCAAATAATGTAATTGGCTCGGTTTGAGCTTGAGCGATTAAAAAACTAAAGAAAGTTATAACCGCAAATATATATATTTTCATTTTTCACAATTTTTAATACAAAGTACGGAAAAAAATCAAAAAATATTCAACAAAAGATCGCTATAAACAAGAACTCCCTTTCAAAATTAATGAAAAGGAGTTTTTTATGATAAAACTTCGATTATTTTTCTTAGCGTTTCAATGTAAAGTGTCCTTTAATTTCTTTTCGTACTTCTTGTTCTGTGTATTCTACTTTAAACCAGTAATCACTAGAGGGTAATGGATTGCCGTTATACGTCCCATTCCACCCCGGAGTCAATGGACTCAATTGCTTGAGAAGCTTTCCGTACCGATCAAAGATATAAATATTTGCCGTAGGATCGAAATCTGCGATACCAATGATATTCCATTCATCGTGGACCCCATCGTTATTAGGGGTAAAGTAATCTGGGTAGTCAACAACTCCTATATTAAATTCGGACTCGCCACAGCCATTAGCGTCCTTGACCGCAATCGTATGCATCCCGGGGGATACATTCATAAATACATTACTGTCTTGGAAAGCTCCTGAGTCGATGCTGTAAATATACATTCCTAGACCTTCTGCTGTTACTTCTACCGTATGATTGTTTGCAAAGGCTCCATTAACTAAAATAAAACTTAGCGCTGTGGGGGCTTGAGATACCGTTACTATCGTGGGTACATCGGTCCTACAACCACTCGCTAGCTCAGTAATAGTCACTTCATAGTTTCCTCCTACAACAGCCGTAATAGAGGCGCCTGTTTCGCCAGCTACAACGACATCATCTATACGCCACTCAAACGTGTAAAAGTCTGCATCTAATCCTGTTTCGATAAACGGAGGGGACTCCTCACCTTCCTCTTGTGGAATAGGGCTTCCTCCTGCATCTATACAAAGCCTGTAGCTTTCCTCTAATACAACTACGGGAAGCTGCTCTACTTTTAGGATAACTTCTGCAATAGCAAAACACATCGTTCCAATGTTCTCTACCCGTGCGTAGATAACCTGTGGGTTGATGATATTGGTATAACTAGGACCTATCGCATTGGTACCATCAGCAGCGTTCTCAAAAGTCTCGTGGAAGGTAAGATCATGAACTAATAGGCTTTGGATACCCAAAATCTCATCCCAAAGTTCCGGAATATCTAATTGAGATAAGGCAAAGGAGGTAAAACCATCATTATCTCCTTCTAAATCACACAATACATAGGGCGCAAAAGGTGCGGTTGCAGTCGCGCCTTCGCGTACTTCTATAAAGAAACTAATGTCCTCCCCTTGATAACATCCTGTAATGCTATTGGTAATCCCTACAAAAATCTCTTGTGGGTTGCCATCGTTCTGATACACTGTAGGGATTACAATGGGATTAACCCCTGCATTGGCATCTCCAATACCCTCGTAGAAACTAACTTCGTTATTGACCATATCTTGACCTACCAAAATCTCTGGGATTTTTGTCGTAAGGTCAAAAATAGCAACCCCATCAAATGGAATCTCACAAAGTATAAAGTCGTCTATAACTGCCGTGTTATCTGGCAATGGATCTACTCGTATAACCAATTCTACTATCTCAAAGCACATCTCTGGAGTTAATGCATTGGTAACCCGCACATAAATAGTCTGTGGGTTTGACGTGTTGGTATACATCGTGGGATCGGGGATCGCATCTATTAAATCGCCTACTATGGCTAGCAACTCCGATTCATAGTAGTCCAGACCGTAGCTCTCTCCATCCAAAATCTGGGATGATCTTATCGTTAAATCAAACACTTCTTCCCCATTACCATCCGTATCGCACAAGGCGATTGCCTCTGGCTGCTCAGGCTCAGGGTTGGGGACAACACGTAAATTAAAGCTAATGCTAGTATCCACACAAAGGGTATTGCCATCAGTAACTCTAACAAATACCGCCTGAGGGTTGCTTATCTCATTGATGTATGCAGTGGATGGATTAATAGCATTCTCGTTGTTGTCTGCATCTGCTTGGCTCTCAAAATACTGGACGCCAATACCCGGGGCGATTCCAGTTATAAGACTGTCACGGGTCGTAAGATCAAAGGCAGTAATACCATCGTTGGGTGCTCCTAGATCATCACACTGGGTGAAGGGACCTGGATCAAATACATCTGGACCAGCAACAACCATTATATCAAACATACCGATCTTAAACATGCTGTATCTGGGTCTTCCAACCTAACGAAAATTGGTTGGATTGGGCTCGTCATATTCATAAATGCACCTGGATTCGTAATGTCTGCTGCCCCTGCTTGGGCATCCAAAAGACTCGTATGATAACTCAGATCTAAATCATCTAAACTCTGGCTTCCCAAAATATCTCCTTCTCGCTGCGTCAAATCAAATACCTCAAAACCGTCCATATCGCTATCACATGCAATAATAGGGTCTAAAACTACAGCTATCGTGGGCGTTGGGTTTACCAAAAGAGTTAACGCTACCACTCGAAAACATCCGGTAGAAGGAGCAGGCGCAGGACCCACATAGGTCGCACGTGCATAGATAATCTGATTGTCTGCCACTATATTTAAATAAGGACTCATTAATGCAAAGACTCCTGCAATCGCATCAGACTCCGTCTCGTGGTAGGTAATAGCAACTCCTGGCTCGTTGTCTATAATCTCAAAATCACTATCGGTTAACGTAAAATCTGTAAAACCATCGTTGTCTATATCACAGGCTTCTAATGGCTCTGGTTCTGATGGAGAAGGTCTTGGATTCACTATTAAACCTAGGGTAATCGAACCATCATCAACAACACACCTACTGTTGGTGTCTTCGGCTCGTATCCATATCGTCATTGGGTTTATGGCTGCATCATCGGTAGCGTTTAGATTTTGGAACGCCGTTGGGACTTCAATCACATTGATGTTTGACTCCATATCTGCCTGCGTTTCAAAGAACGTAATCTCGATACCTAAAGCTCCGCCGGTAATCTCTGGAATGGACTGCGTAAGATCAAAGGCCTCTACGCTATCATCCAAGCCTAAAATATCAGTCTCATCACACAATTCTAAAGGGGTTGGATTTATAAGAACCGCTGGAAGCGCCACTTGAAGCTCTAAAGTCGTCGTACTCTCACAGTCGTTGTTTTGATCTCCTACCGTAATATAAATAGTCTGGGGGTTCGATATATTGCTATAGGCTATAGGATTGACTATTTCATTAGTCATTGCAATATCCACAAAATAGCTCGTATCAAAGGAATCTGTAAGTCCTATTAGAATCTGATCCTCAGCATTGGTTAAATTGAAAACTGCTAAACCATCCCCATCTGTGTCGCAAACAACCAAGGGATCGGGATCGCTAATCTGAGGGCTCTCTTCTACTAAAAGATGCAACGTCGTTATATTAAAGCAACCGGTAGCAGGATCTAAAACACGTATAAAAATCTCTTGATCAAAAGGTACTGTATTATTATAAGCAATGGTAAGATCTATAGGAACTTCATTGTTCTCTGCATCTGCAAGGGTACGGTGATAGCTTACTTGAAGCATCCCTAATGGATTGCCGCATAAGGCAGACTGGGTAGCTTCGTTTAAATCAAAAGCCCCAAAACCGTCGTTGTCTTGATCACAAAAAACAAGACCATCTGGCTCACATAATTCTGGGAGGGGAATTACAAATAACTGGCTCATAAAAATACTGTGACAGCCTGTGGCATTGTCTTCTACACGTACCCAAACATCTTCAAGGTTGATCGTATTGGTATACAATTCTGGCAAGGCATTTATAGGAGCCTCTGCATCTGCTAAACTGTTGTAATAGCGAACTGTTAGCCCTATGTCACCCCCTGTAATGGTAGTATTGTTAATATTTAAATCAAACTCAGCGATACCATCGGCGATCTCATCATCACAAGTCGTGATAGGACTTGGATCAAAAAAAATGGGAACCTCTACCACCATAATATCAAACATCCCGATATTAAAACATTCTGTATCTGCTTCTTCTAACCTAACGAAGATGGGCTGGATAGGAGTTATTGTATTGGTAAAAGTGTCTGGGTTTGCAATCTCTGGAACACCTGCTTGGGCATTCACAAGACTTGTGTAGTAGCTCAGATCATAATCCGGATCTTGACCTGCGTAGATAGCATCTGCACGATCGGTTAAGTCAAATACCTCAAAGCCATCCATATCAATATCACAAGCAATAATAGGGTCCAAAGCTAAGGGTATCGTTGGCGCAGAGTTTACAAGAAGCGATAACGATACCACTCGAAAACATCCCGTAGCGGGATCGGGCGCTGGACCTACATAGGTAGCACGGGCATAGATGATCTGATTGTTTGCTACAGTATTCGTATAAGGACTAATCAGTGCAAGGGTACCTGCAATAGCATTACCAAATGTATCGTGGTAGGTGATAGCAACCCCTGGCTCGTTGTCTATAATCTCGATATCTTTATCGGTTAAAGTAAAGTCTGCAAAACCATCATTGTTAATATCACAGGCTTCTAATGGCTCTGGCTCTAATGGGGAAGGCAATGGATTTACGATTAAATCTAAGGTAGCCATACCGTCATCAACAACACACCTACTGCTGGTGTCTTCGGCTCGTAACCATATCGTCTGTGGGTTTTGAGCAATACCTCCTATTAGGTTTTGATAGGTGGTAGGATTTAGAATCTCGTTTATGTTTGACGCCATATCTGCTTGCGTTTCAAAAAACGAAATACTGACTCCTAAAACCCCACCCGTAATCTCTGGAATGGACTGCGTAAGATCAAATACTTCTACTTCATCATCAGGACCTAAAATATCCGTCTGATCACACAACTCTAAAGGGATTGGATTTATTAATACCGGAGGAAGCGCTACTTGAAGTAATAATGTCGTCTCGCTCTCACAATCATTGTTAACATCTGCTACAGTGATAAAAATGACCTGTGGGTTAGTAGTATTTGTGAAGGCGATTGGATTACTGATGGCACTGGTCATTGCTATATCACTAAAATAAGTGACCACATAAGGACCACCCGTAAGTCCAAATAATAGCTGAGGCTCTACAGCTGTTAAATTGAAAACAGCTAAACCATCACCGTCTGTGTCACAAACAACCAAGGGATCAGGATCGGTAATCTGAGGACTCTCCTCTACTAATAAATTGACCGTAGTAATGTCATAGCAGCCTGTAGCAATATCGTTTACACGAATGTAGATTAACTGGTCAAAGGGAACTTCATTGTCATAGGTAGCGGCAAGGTCAAGAGGCAATACGTTGTTGTTTGCATCGGCCATTGTCAAATGGTAGCTTACTTGAAGGTTCCCAGCTGGATTACCGCAAACAGCAGCCTCTGTAGCTTCGTTTAAATCAAACGTACCAAAACCGTCATTGTCTTGATCACAGAAAATAATAGGGTCTGGAGCACATACATCTGGGCGGGCAACTACTCGCAACTCGCTCATAAAAATACTGCGACATCCCGTAGCATTATCTTCCACACGTACCCAAATAGCTTCAGGATTAAACGTGTTGGTATAAAAGACTGGCAATGCATTTATAGGAGATTCTGCATCCGATAAACTGGCGTAATAGGTGACCGTAAGGCCCATGTTTCCTCCTGTAATAACAGCATTGTTGCTGTTTAAATCAAATTCCGAAATCCCATCAGCTAGCCCGTCGTCACAGGTCGTAATCTCTGCCAGGGAAGTAAATAATGGCGATTGCCCTAAAATTAAATTAAAAGAGGCTACTGCAACACACAACGGTGGATTGCTCGTATCGCCGTCTTGGTAGTTCACGGCGCGAACCCAAACTACCGCATTACCACTTGGATAAGCAGTAGCGGGAATAATCTCCGGAAAACCAGCATCGGCTTCAACCTGTGTCTCGTGATAGGTTAAAGTAACATCTACCAAAGTGTTTAAAATCTCCTCTTCCTTAGTCGTTAAATCGAAAATCTCCAAACCGTCGCCATCATTATCACATAAAAAATAATCCTCGATAGGACTAGTGATCGCAGGACTGTCATTGACTCTAAGCTCTAATGGAACAATGTTAAAACAATCTGTTGAATTGATGTTGTCTACCCGTGCAAATACTGTTTGGAATCCTAGGACAGTATTGGTGAAGGCATTGGCAGGTGTAATTGAAAACACCCCAGCCTGTGCTGCTGTCAAAGAAATAAAATAAGCTACCACTGCGTCTGGGTTGCCGCCTGTAATTTCTAAATTCTTTGTTGTTAAATCAAACTCTGCAAAACCATCGTTAGGAAGCTCGTCACAAATATCGTAACGCGTGGGAATGGTCGCAGTTGGTACTTCGAAGATGTTGAAAGTGAAATTATCTATTGCAAAACAAGTTTGAGTTATGTTATTTTCAACTCTAACAAAAATTGTTTCGGCAGGTGCATTTACTGTGTAAACTGCCGGTAGCGAATTCAAGTCATTAGTAGCATCTACAAGGTTGGCATGGTAAGTAACCGAATATAAAAGCGGACTTTGTAACATCAAAGCCTCTGCATTTTTTAACGCTGGCAAATTAACTGTAACAAAACCATCAGAGTCGTCATCACAAATGTCAACATCTGTCATTGGACCTGCCATTGCCGCTTGAAAATTCAAAAAGAAAGAATCTGTAACTGAACAGTTTCCAGAAACATCTGTAATACGAACAAAAACTTCTTCTAAAACCCCAATAATAGGATATGCCGCAGGAGTCATTATAGGAGCAGTTCCAGCTATCGCATCTGCTAATGTATTGTGATAGGTGATAATAAAATCTGCTGCATTTTGAGCTCCCAGTACATCGTCATCATTTTCTGTAAGATCAAAAACACCCAAGTTTACACCGTCATCGCAGATAAAAAGATCATTGGGTTCGTTCGCAACTATTGGTTGCGCAAATACATCTACACAAAATTGCTCTGTATAGGTACAACCAAAATCATCCACCACGCGATACGTATAGCATTTATTTCCTAACGACGTAGGCAAAACTGTAATTGCAGCACCCATAGTGCTAACAATAGTTGGATCCGGATCCCAAGCCTCTGATACAATCACGGGCTCAAACGAGGATGCATCAGGAATGATATCTGGGTTAAAATTAATAAACCAAGAAAAAATATAACCATTGTCTGCGCCAAGATTATCAGTAACTCTAATTGTCCAATTACCATTAAGATCTGCTCCTATTAAATTGTCCCAATTTTCGATGGCAGCATAACTTCCATCAGGAACAAAAGTATCTTCATAGGTACCAGGACCATCCCCATTAATAAAAAATCCTCCTGGCAAAATACCCGCAACCATCGTTGGAAACCCCCCAACTGGCATAAAACAATAATCTCCACCAATACCAGGTGTTGTATTACCACTATCCATATCAACAGGACCCGTCGCCCAAGGTTTACCTAGGTTTGCACTTCCACCTCCTTGATCATGAAGCCTAACACTCTGACCACTCGGGGCAATTATATCTATATCCAAATCCCCTAAATAAGAATGTTCTACATTTAGGCAAATTTCTAAAATATCCGTTATATCCGTTACTACCTGACCAGCTGGAAAGCAATCCACTGGGATGAATGTTTCATAACTTACGCCATTTCCATCTGGAAGGAACGTTACATCTGCCACTGGTATTGTACAATTTACTTCAAAGGGCACAGGGACTACATTTGCCGTAAGTACTGCTGTTTCCCCCAAGCATAATATAGGATCAACTACAGTTGTTCCTGAAAAATCTGGTGTTGTTGAGATTTGAACCAATACCGCAATATCATTATTACTTGTACAGCCAAATGTATCTGTAACTACCAATTCAACATTATACGATCCACCGGTTAAATATTGATGTATCACGGTTGTTCCCATAGCAGACATACCGTCCCCAAAAAACCATTCATAGGTTGCTCCTACTCCAGATGTTTGAAATATAGCACTACCATTGAAGGTAATATCTTGATTTTGACACGAATTAATAATTCCATTTACCACTGGTGGTGGATTTGAACTATCAAACTGTGCAATAATATTTTGACATTGGGAATAAGAATTTACAATAGGAAATGTAAGCAAGCCTGTAAGAAGCATCGCTTTGAGCAAGAATAAATTTTTTATAGTGTTTTTCATAACTTGCGAAAATTAAGGAAAATTTATGAATTCTTGCCGATACATACCCTAAAATTATACACTTCAATAGCTCTATTGCAATATGCTAAATACGTATCTTTGCACTCCTTTATATAATAAGTACTGAAATTTATACCCTATGAGCAAAGAAAATTTGCTGAACATTTCTGAAGAAATTGAAAGCGATCACTTGAGTGCAAGCCCTTTTACCCCTCTGAGAAATGATGCTTTTGATCTAAGTGATATTGAAAAAATTGCAAGTATCAAAAAAGATGTTCGTAACATTATGCAAACATTAGGTCTCGACCTCACTGATGACAGTTTAAAAGGAACTCCAAATAGAGTAGCCAAAATGTTCGTACAAGAACTATTTAGTGGTTTACATCCAGACCGAAAACCAAAGGCTTCAACATTCGAAAACAAATACAAGTACAATGAAATGCTTGTAGAAAAAAATATTACACTGTACTCCACTTGTGAGCATCATTTATTACCTATTGTAGGAAAAGCTCACATAGCATATATTTCTAACGGAACTGTTGTAGGATTGAGTAAAATGAATCGCATTGTTGATTATTATGCAAAACGGCCGCAAGTGCAAGAACGCTTGACAATGCAAATTGTTAAAGAACTTAAAGAAGTGTTAAATACTGAAGATGTTGCTTGTGTTATAGATGCAAAGCATTTGTGCGTGAACTCACGAGGCATACGTGATATTGATAGCAGTACCGTAACAAGTGAGTTTGGCGGTGCATTTAAAAAACACGAAACACGAGCCGAATTTCTGGATTACATCGGTTTGGTTACAGAGTTTTAAATAGTGCGTACAAAATTATTTATTCTTTTATAGTTTATGCAGTTATATAGCAAACAAAAAATATCCCTTTATAATTCGCTTTCAAAAAGCAAAGAACTTTTTATACCTATTAACGAAGGTTCAATAGGTATGTATGTTTGTGGACCCACTGTTTACAGCAATGTTCACATGGGAAATTGTCGTACATTCCTATCTTTTGACTTGGTTTTTAGATATTTAAAGCATTTGGGATACAAGGTTCGCTATGTAAGAAATATCACAGATGCTGGTCATTTAGAAAATGATGACGATACTGGTGATGATAAAATTGCGCAAAAAGCACGTTTGGAAAACATAGAACCTATGGAGGTTGCGCAAAGATATACGGTAGATTTTCACGATACTATGTCAAAATTTAATGCACTATCACCAAGCATTGAGCCTACTGCAACTGGACACATTATAGAACAAATTGAAATCGTTGAAAAAATTATTTCCGAAGGATATGGGTATGAAAAAAATGGCTCCGTTTATTTTGATGTAAAGAAGTTTAATGAAGATCACGAATATGGTAAGTTGAGCGGCAGAAAGCTTGAAGACATGATCACGAATACCCGCGAACTTGCAGCACAAAGTGAAAAGAAAAACCCACAAGATTTTGCACTATGGAAAAAAGCAGAACCGAAACATATTATGAAATGGTCTTCACCTTGGAGTGAAGGTTTTCCTGGTTGGCATTTAGAATGCACCGCAATGAGCACCAAGTACTTAGGAAAAGAGTTTGATATTCATGGTGGAGGAATGGATTTAAAATTTCCGCATCACGAATGTGAAATCGCCCAAGCAGAAGCAACTAACAAAAAATCACCTGTTCATTATTGGATGCACGCGAATATGCTAACGCTTAATGGCAAAAAAATGTCAAAAAGTACTGGGAATAATATCTTACCATCTGAGCTTTTTAGTGGTGAAAACGATATTTTAAGTAAAGCCTTTCCTGCTACGGTAGCTAAGTTTTTTATGTTTCAGGCACATTACAGAAGCATCCTAGATTTTAGTGATGGTGCATTGGTTGCGAGTGAAAAAGGATACCATAAAATGATGGATTCCTACCGAAGCTTATCATCCATTGAAGCTGGTAAAGAAAGCAGCTTCGATGTTGCTGCTTGGAGGCAATCTTGTTACAACGCAATGAATGATGATTTTAATAGTCCAATTCTTATTGCGCAACTTTTTGAAGCAACTAAATTTATCAATACGCTAAAAGAAGGAAAAAGCAATATCACCAAAAGTGATTTAGTCCTTTTAAAAACAACAATGCACGGTTTTATTTTTGATGTACTGGGGCTCGTCGATGTTGCTAGTGTAGGTTCTTCAAACGATGAAAAACTTTCAGTAACAATCGAACTTTTAATTGAATTAAGAAATCAAGCTAGGGCAAGTAAGGATTTTTCCACAAGCGATCGCATTCGTGATGAACTTCAAGAAAAAGGAATACAATTAAAGGATGGGAAAGATGGAACTACCTTCTCGTTAATTTAGAGATTTTCTATATATGATTGCGAATTTTGAATTTTAGCAATATTTGATTTAATTAAAAAAGTTTCGCTTTTGAATCCCGATTTAACATAAACTTTTTCGTTATTGATTTACCCAGATTCACCTTAACCGAATGGCAGGATATTAATTATTAGAGATTCTAAAATTTTCAGCCGCTGAGCGAAGGAGCAAAATTATAGGTTTAACAACTTGATATCGTTAGATTTTTATTTGCGATTAACACGATTCTCGATAGTTTAAAATTATAGTATGGATGTTTCCCGATTTCTTATTAAACCATTTGTATTTTTAATAAGAGGCTATCAACGGTTTGTTTCGCCTGCCCTTCCACCCACGTGTAGATATACCCCGTCCTGTTCTCATTATTCTTTAGAAGCATTACAAAAACATGGTTTTTTAAAAGGGAGTTGGCTATCAGCAAAGAGAATTGCTAGATGTAATCCCTGGGGTGGCAATGGACACGATCCTGTGCCTTGAACTGGATTTTAGAGGTACGATGTTGAAGGTATAATTTTTTTGCGCTATGTTTTGTTTTAGGCTTCAATTTCAATTTCAAAAGCCCCCTTCCAAATTTCAATTAAACATATTCCGTTTCATTTCAAATTTACCGTGATTCACCTTCCCCCGAGGCGCAGAAAAACCTTTCTTTATTTCATTGAAAATTTTCAGCCGCGGGCGGGAAGGAACTAAAATTAATTTATTTCAGTTTAGACATCCGTTTTGTGATATGCATGCTAGTTTAAAATAAATTTTAGTTTCCGAAGTTTTGAAGGTGGATGTTTTTATCTTTACGCTCACATAAAAATTAGCAATGCACACACTCACTCTGCTTTGGAATCCTAACGATGGGATTGATCTTGGCTTTTTTACTATAAAATTTTACAGTCTTATGTTTGTAATTGCCTTCTCATTAGGGTGGGTGATTATTAAAAAAATATATCAAAACGAAGGAGAAAGTGAAAAAAATCTTGATAGCCTTTTTATTTATATGGTTGTTGCCGTCCTCTTAGGGGCGCGTATAGGCCACGTACTATTTTATCAAAGCGAATTAATTTTTGAAGACCCGCTTTCAATTATCCTTCCATTTAGATTTGTTCCTGAAATTGAGTACACGGGTTTTCGAGGCCTCGCAAGCCACGGTGCCGCCATTGCTGTTATCATTGCTATGTTTATGTACAGTAAAAAGGTGATAAAAAAACCGGTGCTTTGGATTTTAGATCGTGTGGTAATTCCTGTTGCCAGCGGTGCTATTTTTGTACGTATTGGAAATTTCATTAATTCTGAAATTATTGGAAAGCCTTCAGGCGATTTCCCTTTAGGAGTTCAGTTTTTAAAAGATGAAATTGGCGCAAGACAAGCAACAAATATTACAGGTATTAATGATGTAAAAGAAGCGTATAGCGCCATAGCAAAAGACCCTAGTTTTGCTGAAGTACTCGCTTCTGTTCCTTTTAGACATCCAGCGCAATTGTATGAGGCTGCCGGTTATGCTATTGTATTTGCAATACTATTCTATTTTTATTGGAAAACAGACAAGCGTCATTATCTAGGTTTTCTCTTCGGAATGTTTTTGACTTTGCATTGGACAGTAAGATTTTTTGTAGAATTTTTAAAGGAAGCTCAAGTTCCCGAAAGAGCAGATTGGATTTTGAATACGGGGCAATTATTGAGTATTCCATTAATAATCGCTGGGATATATTTTATGGTGGTTTCGGCTAAAAAAAGATACACAAGCGAGAAGTAAGACCGCTTTGCTGAAAAATATAAGACTAGATTTTGAATGTATAAAAACTCTTTCTTTTGTTGAATGACTAAAAAATCAAACTTTAAAAATGTTTAAATCGCTCTCTATTATTACTTTAATATCACTCTTTTGTTTTTCAGGCTGTAAGGATAATACTCCTAAAAAAACGAATCTTACTCAGGAAGTTGCTTTTACCAAGCAAGGGACTTTAAAAATTATCAATCCTGAGACTGCTAAAGAAAAAACTAGTTTTGATATTGAAATAGCAGATAACGAATATAAAACGCAAACAGGGCTGATGTACCGTCAATCTATGGAGGCTAATCAAGCGATGCTTTTTATTTTTAAAAACGAACAACCGCGTTCTTTTTACATGAAAAACACGCTGTTTTCACTTGATATTATTTATGCTGATGCCAAAAAGAAAATCGTTAGCATTCAAAAAAGCGCAAAACCATTAGACCCCACTTCACTGCCATCCAACGCTCCAACAACCTATGTAATTGAAATTAATGGAGGTTTGAGTGATACGCTTGGTATTGCAGTTGGGGATATTTTCAAGTTTACTAAAGAATAGACCCTCGTTACAATATATTAAGCGCCTCTCCCCTCAAAGAATCAAGGTGTAGGTCCTAAATCCCTCTTTGAAGCAGGACTTATTTTTAGTAGTACTCGCTAAAAATATTTTACAGTAGGCTGGTTTAATTTAATTAACCCTCATTGATTAGTTTTTACTGGAGTTACACTTTCTAAAACCGGCAGACAACGCCTTTAACAAATTCCCTAAATTAGACCTCTAAGAAGTTTTTTTCATACGTTACATTTTATATTTAGGTACTCGTTTATAAAAGCAAAAGCCTCTCAAAAAAATTGAGAGGCTTTTTACTATTTAAAGTTTCTGAAGTGAATTATGCGACCACTTCTTCTTCCTTCTTTTCAGCTAATAAATCACTAGCTTTTTTCTTTACGGTATCATACATTACTGGTGTTGCAATAAATAGTGAAGAATAAGTACCTACAACTACCCCTACGATTAATGCAAAGATTAATCCCCTAATAGATTCTGCGCCTATAAAGAAGATACAAAGCAATACTACCAAGGTAGTTAAAGATGTATTTAAAGTACGACTCAATGTACTATTCAAGGCCGAGTTAATCACTTTGCTAAATGCCCAATTAGGATTATCGTTAAAGTATTCACGTATACGGTCAAAAACAACCACGGTATCGTTCAATGAGTATCCAATTACAGTCAAGATCGCTGCGATAAAACTTTGATCTATTTCCATACTAAATGGCATTATGTTTTGTGTTAATGAGAACACACCCAACACCAACAATACATCGTGGAATACTGCGACAACAGCACCTAAACTAAATTGCCATCTTCTAAATCGCAACAGAATATATAAGAACACTACTATAAGAGAACCTAAAACTGCCCAGAATGAATCTTTCTTGATATCATCTGCAATGGTAGGACTCACTTTATAGTATTCCATTATTCCTGCTACTTTCTCGTCGTTGTCCCCTTTAAACTGCTCATACGTCATTCCGTCTGGCAAGTGAGACTTTACGCCATCATATAATAACAGTTGCATTTCCTCATCAACCGAAGTGCCAGTTTCATCTACTTTATATTTTGTAGTTACTTTTAATTGGTTATTACCACCGTAGGTTTTTGCCTCTGCACTGCCGTAGACAGCAATAAGGTCTTCTTGTACTTCAGCAGCATTTACATCTTGAGCAAAACGAACTGTATAGGTGCGTCCTCCAACAAAATCTACCCCTTGATCTAAGCTATTTATAGCCAAAGAAGCTAAACTCATCGTAACCAAAACTCCCGAAATGACATACGCAATTTTACGTTTTCCAAGGAAGTTAATGTTTACGTTCTTAAATAAATCCTTAGTAAGTGGCGTAGAAAAAGCCAACGGCTTTCCATTTTTAGTATACCCATCAATAAATAATCTTGTGATAAAGATTGCTGTAAACAAAGAAGTAAGAATACCTATTAATAAGGTAGTTGCAAATCCTTGGATAGGTCCCGTTCCAAATACTAAAAGAATTAAACCTGTTAAACCTGTTGTGATGTTCGCATCAAGAATAGAAGACAAAGCATTTTGGAAACCATCTTTAATAGCATCTCTTTGTGCTTTTCCTTTTGCTAGTTCTTCTCGAATACGCTCAAAAATAAGTACGTTCGCATCTACCGAAATACCAATCGTTAATACAATACCTGCAATTCCAGGCAATGTCAATACGGCGCCCAATCCAGCTAAAATTCCGAAGATAAACAAGATGTTTACTACCAATGCTACATTGGCAAAAGCTCCTGCTTTACCATAGTATAGAATCATCCATATCAATACTAAAACTAAGGCAATGATAAATGAAATCATCCCACTACTAATTGCTTCTTGTCCTAATGTAGGCCCAACAACTTCTGCTTGAATAATGTCTGCAGATGCTGGTAATTTACCTGCACGCAATACATTTGCTAAATCTTGTCCTTCTAAAATATTGAAGTCTCCCGTAATCTCACTACGACCTCCAGCAATACCTCCCGGTGATGTTACACCTGGCGCAGAGTATACGATATCATCTAATACAATTGCAATCTGAGAAGTATTTTTATTAGCGTTCTTGGTCATTTCTTCCCAAATCTTAGCTCCTTTACCATTCATTTGCATTGATACTGCAACATTACTAAACTGGTCATATGTTTGAGCAGCATCTGTAACCACACCTCCTGCAAGTGGCGGCGTCATATCTCTATTTCCTTTAATAGCATACAATCCTGTAGTGGTGATTGTTTCTCCTGTTGTAAGCTCAACATCTGATGGCTTTTCCCAAACAAATTTTGTAAAACGCTGCTCTGCTGGCAATAAAGAACGCACTTGTGGCATGCGTAAATAACTATTAATCGTAGCGGTATCTTTTAACGCGAAGGTTGCAATTACTGGTCTTCCTTGGAACCCTTGCGAAACCATTTTAGAGAATACCGGATTTGTTACTGAAACATCTGCAACTTCCTCATCAAGGTTCTCGCCATCTAATAATTCGCTAATATCATCATCTACGGTTTGAGTAGTATCTTTAACTACTTCCTCCGTTTCTGGAGCAGCAGCTTTGTTTATCTCGGCTACTTTAGCATCCATTTGGCTTAAAAAACCAACCATATCTTCAAACTTATAAACATCCCAAAATTCTAATTGAGCTGTTTGCACTAAAAGTCCTGTTACACGACCTACATCCTTCGCTCCCGGTAATTCAACTAATACACGTGCTGAATTTCCCAAACGTTGTAGGTTAGGTTGTGTTACCCCAAACTTATCAATACGCTTGCGTAATACCTCAACGGCTGAAGTAATAGACTCATCAATTTTACGATCAATCACCTTTTTAACCTCGTCATTGTCCATCGACGCATCTAAATCATCTTCTAAATTTTTATTGAAGAAAATATCTGGTGACGCCAATTTATTTTCACCCGGCAATGCTTCAAATGATTCGTAAAAAGACTCTAAATAGGTTTCTTGCTCTTCTGTCTGACGTTGGTCTGCAGCGGCAAGTGCCTGATTAAAAGCTGGGTCTTTAGTGTTATTTGCCAGACCAGCAAGGATATCTTTTACCGAAATTTGTAAAATAACATTGATACCACCTTTAAGGTCAAGCCCTTTGTTTAGCTCTTTTTCTTTAGCCGTTTTATAATCAATCCCCATCATTATTGGTAGATTAGATACGCTGTCAAGATACGCTACTTCTGCGGCAGCTCTTTCGCTAGGTTGGTCTTTAGAAAATTTACTGCTAGCATACGCTGCTGCGTCATCTTCTACATTGTTTGCTAAGTATGTGAATGATAATTGGTATAAACTTACCAATCCAAACAATACGGCAAAAACTATAATTAATCCTTTGTTTTGCATTATTTATTTATTTTAAGTCAAATTTTTGATCCCGCGAATGTAAAATTTACGCATCAATTTGACAATGAATTCTATGATTATATTGTGATTCTTTGATTTCTACTGAAATGTAGAACCTCCCAAATACATCTAGGGATTTAGATACCTTATAAGTATTAAGATATGAGTCCTGCGGAAGGCCCGGCCCTCACTTCGGGAATGCTATAGTCTGCATTCTGTAAACTGAAACCATTTTTGCGATACCAATTATAAGCAACCGAATTGACCTCTTTTCTTTCCGAAATGATTAATGTGGCGACCGAAAGATAAACGTCAGGATTAAAAAACCGAACTACTTTAGTCGTCTGTTCAACAAGAGTACCTGCAAGATCTGATTCAAAATCTCCATTTTGTTGTATTTCAGTAATATCAAGTTGGTAGGCTATGGGAAGACTTTCAGTATCTCTGTTATTAGTATTGTTAGCGGTTTGTCCAAATTGAAATAGTGTTTCAGTAGAAAAAACACTTTTGATTGAGACGACATCGACCGTACTGTAATAGGAAATTTTTAGACCACCGTTCGTAGTTTCTTGAACTTGGATTTGAGAAGCCCCAAGGTCTTGCAACTTCATTTTTATAGTAGCAATAGCACTTTGTGCTTCCTCCAATGTTACGCTATCCTCAGAAAATTGTATGACAATTTCTTGATTAGCAACCGTTGGCTCAACAAAACTTATACCGGCTATAGCCAGTATAAAAAGAAAGGATCGTATGTACCATTTGATTTGCACGCGCCAAATATAATTAAATAGAACCCAATAAAAAACCTCAAAAGGTCTTTATCCTATATCCAAGGCTTTGGAGTACAAGGGACGACTTTTAAGGTTTAAACTATTATAAACTGAAAATCTACAAATCCAACAATCCATTGGTTTTAGAAACTCCTTCAGCACTTTCTTTCATATGTGCCATTTCGGCATCAGTCAGATCGATTTTTACGATTTCTTCAATACCATTTTTTCCCAATATTACTGGAACTCCAATACAAAGATTACTCAAACCGTACTCACCATCTAGTAATACGGAGCAAGGGTACATTTTCTTTTGATCACAGGCAATTGCTTGAACCAATCCTGAAACCGCAGCTCCTGGTGCATACCAAGCAGACGTACCTAATAAACCAGTAAGTGTAGCGCCACCCACCTTTGTATCTTCCATCACTTGATTTAACCTTTCTTCAGAAATAAATGCGCTTACTGGCACAGAATTTCTAGTAGCCAAACGTGTTAAAGGCACCATTCCTTTATCACTATGGCCTCCAATTACCATTCCATCAACATCACTAATTGGAGCCTCTAAGGCCTCTGCTAGGCGATATTTGAAACGTGCACTATCTAGTGCTCCACCCATACCTATAATTCTGTTTTTTGGCAAACCAGTTACTTTATGAGCCAAATAAGTCATTGTATCCATTGGATTACTTACAACAATCAAAATTGTATTTGGCGAGTGCTCCACTAGACTTGTTGAGACCGCTTTTACAATACCTGCGTTAATACCAATTAACTCTTCTCGAGTCATTCCAGGTTTTCTAGGAATTCCACTGGTAATTACACAAATATCACTATTTGCAGTTTTACTGTAATCATTTGTAGACCCTACAATACGTGTATCAAAGCCGTTTAATGAAGCAGTTTGCATCAAATCCATTGCTTTCCCCTCGGCGTAGCCTTCTTTGATATCTAATAATACAACTTCACTTGCAAAATCTTTAATGGCAATGTACTCTGCACAACTTGCGCCAACGGCACCTGCACCTACAACTGTTACTTTCATCTGTGTTTAATTTATGGTTTAAAATTTATTATTTGTGGTTGCTTTTTTCTGAATAAAAATATCCAATAAAAATTAAAAATATATTTAAAAAATGCGATGCAAAAGTACGTATTATCGCCGTTATTTTGAAGTAGATAGCTCATAAATTTAAGCTAAAATGCCAAACCGAATACAGTAATCAAAACACGAATTTTAAAAAAGACTACACATAAAAAAGCATCCGTCGCGACGGATGCTTTTTTTTTACAAAATCTATAAACTTTACTTATGCATCAATATTCGCATATTTTGCATTCTTCTCAATAAATTCTCTACGAGGTGGAACCTCATCGCCCATTAACATAGAGAACACTCTATCTGCTTCTGTACTACTATCAATAGTTACTTGGCGCAAGGTTCTAAAGCTAGGATTCATTGTAGTATCCCATAATTGGCTCGCATTCATTTCTCCAAGACCCTTATATCTTTGTATACCAGCACTTCCACCAAACTCTTCATTAAAGGCATCACGCTCTTCATCATTCCAAGCATATTTCTTTTTCGCCCCTTTTTTAACGAGATACAACGGTGGTGTTGCAATATATACATATCCATTCTCCACCAGTTCTTTCATATAACGGAAAAAGAACGTTAAGATTAATGTTGAAATGTGGCTTCCATCTACATCGGCATCACACATAATAACTACTTTATGATATCGCAATTTTGTTAAATTAAGGGCTTTACTATCTTCTTCAGTACCTATGGTGACTCCTAATGCGGTAAAAATATTTCTAATTTCTTCGTTTTCGAATACTTTGTGTTGCATTGCTTTTTCAACATTCAGGATTTTACCACGCAATGGTAAAATTGCTTGAAAATTACGATCACGTCCTTGCTTAGCAGTACCTCCTGCCGAATCTCCCTCGACCAAGAACACTTCACACTTTTCTGGATCTTGCTCTGAACAGTCACTTAGCTTACCTGGCAAACCACCACCACTCATCACTGTTTTTCTTTGCACCATCTCACGTGCTTTACGCGCTGCATGACGCGCTGTAGCAGCAAGAATTACTTTTTGAACTATTGTTTTTGCATCATTAGGATTTTCTTCTAAATAGTTTTCAAGCATTTCTGACACCGCTTGGCTTACTGCTGCAGAAACTTCTCTGTTTCCTAATTTAGTTTTTGTCTGTCCTTCAAACTGTGGCTCTTGCACTTTTACTGATACAATAGCTGTTAATCCTTCTCTAAAATCATCTCCAGCGATATCAAATTTAAGTTTATCCAACATTCCAGAAGCATCTGCATATTTTTTTAAAGTATGCGTTAAACCTCTTCTAAAACCACTCAAGTGTGTTCCTCCTTCGTGCGTATTAATATTATTTACATACGAATGCAAATTTTCATTATATGAAGTATTGTACACCATTGCAACTTCTACAGGAATATCATTCTTTTCACCTTCCATCGAAATCACATCAGCAATCAACATCTCGCGATTGCTATCTAAGAATCTAATAAATTCTTTTAATCCTTCTTCACTATAAAAAGTTTCGCCCTTAAATTCGCCATTTTCTTCGGTAAACCTGCGATCTTCTATGGTTATTGTAATCCCTTTATTCAAGTAAGATAATTCCCGTAAACGACTGGCAAGCGTATCATAATTATACTCTACTGTTTGCTGAAAAATAGTTCCATCTGGTTTAAAAGTAACCAAGGTTCCACGCTCTTCTGTTTCACCTACAGACTTCACTGGGTATTGTGCTTTCCCTTTTTGATATTCTTGCTCGTATATTTTTCCGTTGCGGTATACGGTTGCTTTTAAATCTCCAGAAAGCGCATTTACTACAGAAACCCCAACACCGTGAAGACCCCCTGAAACTTTGTAACTATCTTTATCAAACTTACCCCCGGCACCAATCTTGGTCATCACCACTTCAAGAGCACTCACCCCTTCTTTTTTGTGAATGTCTACAGGAATACCACGACCATTGTCTTTTACAGTGACGCTATTATCTTCATTAATCCAAACATTTATCGTATCACAATGACCTCCCATCGCTTCGTCAATGGAATTATCAACTACCTCATATACCAAATGGTGCAAACCTCTTGTACCTACATCACCAATATACATGGATGGGCGCATGCGCACATGCTCCATTCCTTCTAATGCCTGAATACTATCTGCGCCGTAACTTCCTTTTTTCTGTTCTTCGCTCATATTTTATTATCCGACAAAGCGGATATTATTTTAATTAAATTCTCTATTTGTGTAGAAAATGATTTTAACAAACCCCTTCCAAAAAAAGACAGGCATCTTAAATTTCAACAAAACAACTTTGAAAACAACCTTAAATTAAACTTGATAAAGGTGTTCAAAAATCGTCGTTTTTCAAAGTAAAACAAATATAGCCAAACACATACTAAAATGAAGGGTTTAGAGCCATCACAAGCATCAAGTTATTAACAAGTTGTTGTGAAAAACAAGCCTTGATTTTGGTCTTCTCCAAAACATTCCTATCTGAAATGTTATGATACTACATCCCGTGCGACTTAAAGCCTTATTAAACCTTATTATTTTGGCATATTATTAAGAATTCATCTTGAAAAAATCTACTATTTTTAAAAACTAAAAATAAATAAATCATGAAAAGAGTATCATTTACCTCATTAGTAATACTAGTCGCTATGTGTTATGGCACCACTGCCATTGCACAAAATTTTATAAGTCTCGATAAAAGCCCTATGGATATAGCATCATACCCATCTAGTTATAAGGTTTCAGACAAGTTGGTGCGTGTTGCGTATAGCAGACCTCAACTAAAAGATAGATCGCTTGAAAAACTTGCTCCTAATGATAAAATATGGAGAACCGGCGCTAATGAAGCTGCAGAGATCACGTTCTACACATCTATGATGCTAGGCGAAACTGAAATACAACCAGGAACCTATTCGCTTTTCACTATTCCTAACAAAGGATCTTGGACTGTAATTGTAAATAAAGCTAGTAATAATTGGGGAACCTCTGGGTACGATGAAAAAATGGATGTTGCGCGTTATAAAGCTCCGGCAACTTCAGGGAATAAAAATGTAGAAGCGTTTTCAATTACATTTGACGAATCAAAAACAGGAGTTGACATGTTTATGGGTTGGGGAGATGTTGTTGTAACCGTTCCTTTTACAAAAGCAAAATAAGTTGAAAAATACTTAAGGCGTCTGCGCTACATTACGTAGGAAATAAGACTAAAAAATACGTTTCCTAAAAAGCCGCTTTGATGCGGCTTTTTTATTCGCTAGAAGTCGACTAGAGTTGGATTCTTGCAACGACATTTCAAGTAGTCAAAAGTCTTCCTTTCGAATTTTATTTTTGATGTTTCAATAAAACACCTTCCAAAATCAAGCTTCTCCCAAATCTCGGAAAATTTATAAACACAAAAATAGGCAGCCGCTAGGGTGAGAAGTGAGCTCGTAACTGAATAAAATTATTTAATGAAGCGCTAATTTATTTAAGGAATATTCAGATACTTGTGTGTTTGCAACGAAACCATCCAGGTAGGATTCGCCATTACATAATCAACGATTAACGGAATCATTTTTTCACGCTTGCTCCATTCTGGCTGTAAGTATAAAATACAACGATCATTTACCTTTGCAGCCTGTTCTTCAGCAAACTTAAAATCATCTTTGTTAAAAATAATCACTTTTAATTCGTGTGCATTTTCATATACGGCAGGAGTAGGTAATTTTAGTTTTTTTGGAGAAAGACATATCCAATCCCAAGTACCTGTTAATTGATAGGCGCCAGAAGTTTCTATATGCGTTTGCATGCCTTTTTCTTTCAAAAGAGACGTTAAAGGCCCCATATCCCAAGTTAAGGGCTTTCCCCCAGTCACAACAATAGTTTTAGAATATTTTTCTGCATTTGCTGCTATCAAATCAATGGCAGTTGGAGGGTGAATTTCTGGATTCCAACTTTCCTTTACATCACACCAATGACATCCAACATCGCAACCACCAACTCGTATAAAATAAGCCGCAGTCCCTTTGTGATATCCTTCGCCTTGAATAGTATAAAATTCCTCCATTAAAGGAAGCATAGTACCTTGCCCAACCAATTCCTGAATTTCTTCTTTCAACATAGGCGGCAAAGATACATGATTGAACGGCTGTGCCATTCAATAAATCTCAAATTTACCAGCTCCAAATTCCAATAATGAACTCCTCAATTTAAATCTCGATTCAACAATAATTATCATTACTAAGAAATTAAAATATTAAATACGTTCAGATTTATTAAGTTTTGGAATTTGGAGTTTTGGAGTTTGCGCGAACTGCGACCACCTCGATTTCAATTTTAGCGCCTCTTGCTAATGCTTTCACAGCAAACGTTGTACGCGCCGGTTTTTGAGGAAAATAGGAAGCATAGATATTATTAAAAGCTGCAAACTCTTCAATATTATCTAGTAACACCATAACCTTCACCACATCTGCCATAACTAAGTTATGTTGTGATAAAACAGCCTTAATATTTTCAAGGGTTCGTTTTGTTTCGATGTCAATACCGCTAGAAACAAGTTCACGGGTGCTATGATCCATTCCTATTTGTTCTGAAAGGTAAAATGTATTTCCTACTTGCCCAGCATCACTAAAGGGAGTTTCCGCTTTCTTAGGTTCGTGAGACGAATGATAAACTACAAAATTAGGTTCTTCTTTAGTATTTTCACTAGCTATTGAAGGATTAGATTTATCCTAAATACAACTCAATAATACCACGAGAATTATGAATAAAAGCAATCTATATTTCATAAACGGTAAAATTTAATGATAACCGAAATTATTAAAAGTAAAGTACACAAAATTTCAATAGCTAGGGTACAATTGTTACTTTTATCCGAAATTTGAACGATGGCAGATACACAAGAATTTTTTGACTATATCACCGCTGGTTATTCTACTAAAGGTGATGCAATTACTATGGGTGCTGCAATGCTTAATGGTGAAACCGTAACCAATGCACTTGTCAAAATACCTTTAAAAACAATGAACCGCCATGGACTTATTGCTGGTGCTACGGGTACCGGAAAAACCAAAACACTGCAGGTACTTGCAGAAAACCTAAGCGAACAAGGGGTCCCTGTGCTATTAATGGATATGAAAGGTGATCTTAGTGGTATTGCTCAACCTAGCCCTGGTCATCCTAAGATTGACGAACGCCACGAAAAAATTGGCATTCCTTTTACAGCTAAAAAATTTCCTGTGGAAATACTAACCTTGTCAGAGCAAGCTGGCGTTAGAATGCGCGCTACCGTGAGTGAATTTGGCCCTGTTTTATTGAGCCGTATTCTTGACTTGAGCGAAACGCAAAGCGGAATTGTCTCTGTACTTTTTAAATATTGTGATGACAATAAATTGCCCTTACTAGACTTAAAAGATTTCAAAAAAATATTGCAGTATGCAACCAATGAGGGAAAAATAGCATTGGCCAAAGACTACGGCAGGATTTCTCCGGCATCTACAGGTGCTATTCTAAGAAAGGTTGTTGAAATAGAACAACAAGGAGGTGATTTATTCTTTGGTGAAAAATCTTTTGAAACTTCAGACTTGCAGCGCATTGATGAAAACGGAATGGGATACATCAATATTTTAAGATTAACAGATATCCAGGACCGCCCTAAACTGTTTTCAACATTTATGTTGTCTTTGTTAGCTGAGATATATGCGACTTTCCCGGAGCAAGGCGATAGTGGTCGCCCAGAACTTATCATATTTATAGACGAAGCACACCTTATTTTTAAAGAAGCAAGTGATGCATTGTTGGATCAAATTGAAAGTATTGTAAAATTAATACGTTCTAAAGGCGTAGGACTTTATTTCGTCACACAAAACCCAACCGATGTGCCAGATGGAGTTTTGGGTCAATTAGGATTAAAAATACAACACGCACTTAGAGCTTTTACTGCAAAAGACAGGAAGGCAATAAAACTTACCGCTGAAAATTATCCTATCTCAAAATACTATGAAACCGATGAAGCATTGACTTCTATGGGAATTGGTGAGGCAATGATTAGTGCCCTTAATGAAAAAGGAATCCCCACTCCACTCGCGGTAACATTATTGAGAGCGCCGATGAGCCGAATGGATGTTTTAGAAAATCGCGAGTTAAAAGATTTAATTGACAATTCTAGGTTAATTAGAAAATATAACAAAGAAATAGATCGCGAAAGTGCCTATGAATTACTGAATAAAAAAATCGAAGAAGCAGATCAAGAGGACGCTAGAGAGAAGGCACAAAAAGAAAAAGAAGCTGCTGATAAAGGAAGCTCCTCAAGAAGAAGGAGCAACCGCAGATCTCCTGAGAATGTATGGATAAAAGCATTAACTAGCCCAACCGTTATAAGAAGCGTTTTGGGTATTCTAAGCAAATTAATTAAATAAATAAAATTACAACATGAAGAAGACATTAATAGTAGCTGCAATAGCGAGCATTTTGTTCACACAATGCGAAAAAAAACAAGATAAATTTGCGATTGGTATTGGCAGCATTGGTCAAGTAACCAGTGAAACTGTTATCAAACAAATAGATTCTATTTTTGCAAACGATAGTATTGTTCCCCAAAGTAGCATCAAGGATGCTTTAGGAACACAGGGAGAAGTAGATGTTTATGAAAAAAGTGGGGCCAAGTTATTACGCCTCTCTCCAGATGATGAGAACAATCCAGATGCGGTTATCACAAATGTTAGGGTCTATGACGCTAGATATAAAACTGACAAAGGACTGCACTTAAACAGCACTTTCAAAGACATTAAAGACAACTATAAAATTTCTGGAATACAAACTAGTTTTGATGCTGTAATTATATCTTTAGAAGGAAGCGATGTGTATGTAACCATCGACAAAAAAGAACTTCCTGAAAATTTACGCTACAATCTTAATATTAGAATAGAGGCTACTCAAATACCTGATACTGCAAAATTTAAATATTTTATGATTGCTTGGGATGGAGCTGATGAATAAAACATTTTAGATTTAAACGAACATCAAATTTTTGTTAATGCCCGCTTGAAAGCGGGCATTTTGTTTTAAATTTAACATATTCTAATTTATTTAACGAATCACTAATTTATGAACCCAATACAACCTTTCCATTTAGCAATCCCAGTAAATAATGTAGCGCAATGCCAAATCTTTTACCGTGAAATAATAGGCTGCCAAGAAGGTAGAAGCAGCGATCATTGGGTAGATTTTAATTTTTATGGACATCAATTAGTCATCCACTATAAAAAAGGAAAACAGGAAGAAGCCTCTACAAATTCTGTAGACGGAAAGGAAGTGCCCATACCCCATTTTGGAGTTGTTCTAACGATGGAACAATTTGAAACACTTTCTAAAAAACTAAAGCGTAAAAACATCCAATTTATTATAGCGCCTTACATTCGGTTTAAAGGAGAATTGGGAGAACAAGCAACCATGTTCTTTAAAGATCCGTCTGGGAACGCACTCGAATTTAAAGCATTTAAAAATATAGATCAATTATTTGCTAGCTAATGACCAAGAAACATATTCCTCCAAAAATTATTCGTCAAGTATTTATATTACTTATCATACTATTGATAGGCATTCTAATTTTTAGAGAGATGCTACCTTATTTCTCTGGCGTATTGGGCGCAATCACCATTTACGTATTGATGCGTCCATGGATGACCAAGCTACTAGCAAAAGGTTGGAAAGCAGATTGGGCAGCCGCATTACTTATTTTCTTTTCATTTGTAGCCATTCTTTTACCCGTCTCAGGCATTGTGCTTATGTTAGGAAATAAGATTGGTAATGCTGTTAGCAATAGTGAAAAGGTTACCGCGGCATTTAAGGATCAAATAGCTAAATGGGAAGGAAAACTAGGGTATGATTTAAGTTCTGAAATTGATGTACAACAAATTTCAGGGTATATTTCAGATAGCTTACAAGGTTTAGCGGGTGGAACGTTTAATGTTTTTATTTCCATAGGGCTTATGTATTTTATGCTCTATTACATGTTGACAAATAGAAGTGAGCTTCGCGAATCACTCTATGAACACATTCCCATTAACAGACGGAATCTTAAAACTATTGGCACCGAAATACAGCATATGGTGCGATCTAACGCATTTGGAATACCTATGGTGGCCATTGCGCAAGGTATTATAGCTCTTATTGGTTTCTTAATATTTGGTATTGAAGCCCCCTTCTTTTGGTTTGTTATAGTTACCATTGGTTCGATGATTCCATTTGTGGGAACACTCATAGGTATTTTACCTGTTTTTATTCTAACACTTTCTTCTGGAGATAATTTTGCAGCTTGGGGAATTTTAATCTATGGCTTTGTAGTCGTAGGTTCTACCGATAATATCATACGGCTTTATGTTCTTAAGAAACTGGACAACGTTCATCCATTAATAACACTTATTGGAGTTATTGTGGGAGTGCCTCTCTTCGGTTTTATCGGACTCATTTTTGGACCTTTATTAATAAGCCTTTTTACTGTTATTATGAGAATTTATCGAAAGGAATATGGTGAAAATACCGCCGAAGCGGCAAAGGAAGAACTCTAAAAATGTTTAAAAAAATTAAAAATACTGCATATCCACCCCAAGAAAGACCTATACTGGTATGGGACGGCAACTGTGGTTTTTGCAAATACTGGGTAACACGCTGGAGAGGGTTAACAAAAGAAAAGGTTGTTTATAAAACATTTCAAGAAGCGGCTCAATATTTTCCAGACATACCACTAAAAGAATTTAAAAAAGCTTCCCGATTTATCGATACTGATGGTCGCATATACAGCGGTCCAGATTCAGCTTACAAAAGTTATTCTGCGGGTAATATGAGTCCCTACCTTCACAAATGGTATCAACAAAATGGAGTCTTTGCAAAGATTTCAGATACTGGATATAATTATATTACAAAAAACCGCCCCTTGGTTTTTAAATGTACTCAGTTACTCTTTGGAAAAGACCCAACAGATCCTAAACCGTATTGGTTGATGTATATTATTTCAACCATACTAATTGTCTTCTATCTGTCTAGATTATAACAAATTAATGTTTGAATATCGTATTAAAAATTTGAATTGTATTTTGTCCAGTTTAAGAAGAAGAATATAAACATATCGTGAGCTATCGTTCTATTTTATGATGCCGTCTGGTCTCAAAATCGAACTTTTATCCACCCGTTTAGGGCTCGTTACATTTTTAATTGGAAGGTTTGCAATAATCGTTCTTGCCATAAAAACAAAGAGTAATACTATGAAAATAATTAAATATATTGTCGGAACTCTTATAGGATGTATGCTATGGGGAGCCTTCATTTTTTTTGAAGTTTCAAATGGTTTTTTACTGAAGTCCATTGCTACAGCAGATTCACCCGAGGCATTTATAAAAGAATTTTCTTCCACCATTGAAAAGAACCACAAAGGAAATCTTGCAATGGCATTAATAGAAAATGGGCAAATAAGTAAAGAATATTTCTATTCTGTTGATCAACCTGTTACTAATTAATCTATATTTCCAGTTGCCTCTATAAGTAAATGGATTACTTCTTGGGGATTCACGTACTAGTTGTTGAAGGAAAACTAGACCTTGACGCGCCCATGGAAACCTATTTAACCCGTTGGAAACTCCCAAAAAGCGAATTTGATCATAGCAAAGCAACCATTAAAACCTTATTATCTCATACTTCAGGTTTGATTGAGGATATTGGTTATGCAGGATTTGGTCCTGGAGAAAAAGTGCGGACGATCGAAGAATCTTTAACAAATGCCGCTGATGGATATTATGAAGGTGCTGCAGCAAAAATTGATCACGAACCAGGAAGTAAGAATACGTATTCTGTTGCAGGATATACCATTTTACAACTTATTATTGAAGAAGTTTGTGGTGCCTCCTTTCAAGAATATCTGACTGAAAAAGTTTTTGTCCCGTTACAAATGAACAATTCGACCTTTGATATTGCCACAAAACCAAATGCCGTTATTGCTCAGCGATATACAGACGAAGGCACTATTGCGCCACGCTATAAATTCACAGTTTTAGCAGCAACTTCCCTTTACACCACTACTGAAGATCTCTCGAGGTTTATGATCACACACGTTTCAAAAAACAAATTGCTTTCGAAAGAAGTAATTACAATGATGAGCGAACCTTTTGCTTTTAGAAATGATATAAGCATTCACGGAATGGGTCCTACGATTTAAAGTCAAAAAAATAAAAACGTTACGATCATAGGACACGATGGAAGCTGTGATGCAATTAATACCGCAGCAAGAATAGATTTAAAGTCAAAAAGCGGAATTATTGTATTAGAAATGGGTGATTATAAGCTAGCTTAAAACATTGCCGAGGAGTGGTTATTTTGGAAAGCAGGTATTGCAGATTTTGTAGTCATCCAAAGAAATAAAAACTACTCGTTTAGTTCATTTTTAATAGGATGCCTTGTTATTAGCTTGCTATTTATATACCAATTCAGAAAACAAAAAAAAGCCTCCTAAAATTTAGTTAGAAGGCTTCTTTCATTAAAAGATTATAAAATTATTTTACTATAATTCTATGTACTTTATTTTCATCACGGTTTCCTACTTTAATAAAGTAAACACCCGCAGATACATAAGACATATCGATCGTCTTGCTATATACAGAGCCATTGCTCTTTAGTACATAATAAGCTAGATTTTGACCTAGCATATTATATACATATACCGGTAAAACTCCATTAAATGTGGATGCGTTAAAGCTCAACTCAAACTGATTGTTTGGTAATGTTATTACTGTAAAATTAGCCGCAACAAAAGCGGAATCACCGATTCCTAAAACTGCCTGAATATCAACCGTATAATCTTGGGTTTCACCAAAAGTATAATCACTGCAAGGATCTAATACATCACCATCAGAGGATGTGTCTATTGCCTTCACTCTTAAAACGTGAGGTCCTTCATTAGCTCCAACTGGAATAACCAATTCAAAATTGTCCAGTTCACCAAAAACTGAAAAGAATTCACCTGAAATTAATCTTTCAGATTCCTCAAAAACTAAATCATCATTAAAATCAATCCAAGCAGAAAGTGCTTCAACCCCCACTGCACCATTCCAGTTTACTTGGGCTTGTAAATTATAAACGTTACTTCCAGCTAAATTGCTCAGTACAGTGCTAAGGTCAGTTCTATCTGCATAACCCTTAGGGCCACCAGCTGGTTCAGTATTACATCCATCACCACCATCATCAGCAGAAATGGTATTTAATACAAACATTTTAATGCCGTCTAAATTACATCCAGATTCTGCATTGTCAGGATCTACTGTAGTTACAGTTGGCAAACAATATCCCTCAATATTTTCTACAACCTTAGTTAAATCATCATTAGTTTCATCCGCATCACTTGCTAATTCTGTACCAGAAATAATAGTATAAACACCTATTACTGATAAATCTGCTGGAGTTCCAAAGGTGAAAGTATCTGTTGCACCAGATACTAAAGGACCTGGATATACATCATTTGTTATGACTCCATTTATAGAATAAAAAACAGGAATATTTGATTGTGTTAAGGCTCCAAAATTTTGAATAGAAATCGCAACATCTTCAGCATCACTCAATACATTTCCTGTATTCGGGGCATCAATAGCAACTACACCTGTATCAATATCATTTAAATGTATTACCGTTTTAGTAACGCAATTATTGTCTACATCTTCATCGCCAACTAAGCCAGTACAAGCGGTAATGCTATAGGTTGTTCCATCAGCACCTAAATCACCTGTAGCCATAAAGGTATAGGTAACGTTTGATGAAGGAGGAATAGGCCCTGCAATAACTTCATTGACTGAAGTACCACCGTCTACGGTAAAGGAAACTGGCACATTACTTTGTGGATTAACCCCAAAGTTGCGCACAGTTACTTCAATTGTTTCAGTAGTTGATAATGCTCCTGTTTCTGGTTGAACGATAGCGATAACACCTGTATCATTAGTAGCATCCGGAGCTATTTTAAATCTACCCACAACATCTGCTCTTCCATTTCCTGGACTTATATATTCTGTAATAAACCAAAACGTTTGATCATCACTTGGATCAATATCAATCTTACTATAATCTCCGTAACGATTTGCTCCACTAGGCACATTTCCGCCACCTTGTGCTATTAATTCTTCACCTACTGTCATAGTACCTGCTGGGTCATTTGCAAAACGCCCTGTATAATAACTGCTTACAAAAACACCATTATCACCATCCATTCCAGAATATCCCATTCCTATATTCCCTTCTTCATCCATTATCAAACTTGCATTCCAAGCGTGTTTTCCATCTGGAGAAGTGTATGTTCCTTCTTGCTCAAGTGTCCAAGGTTGACCTTCTGTCGTCTGACGAAACTCATACCAACGTATCGCTGCTAATTTACCACCCGAAGGATCCACATCAATAACATGGTTAAATACTGCAGAATTATGTGTTGAGAATTTTCTAAACTGTGCTTGATTCATTGTTATTCCTTGAAGGGCATCAATTAATCCACCACCGTTAGGCTGCGCTAAATTAGCAAAACTACCTCCATCAAAAGTTCCTGTGTAAGGTGAAACATCAATTTGTTGCGCTGCAGATACAGATGAATTTGCAGGAACATCAAAATCTATCGTTGCATTCCAAAATTTTACGTGATCTGTACTTACTCCACCAAAAGCATCATCTTGCTGATATACAATTGGTACATTTTGTAATGATGGAATATAATCATCAGAAACATTAAGTATTTGATGTCCTATAAAATTTTGTGGTACATATCCAGGTAATGCGAATTGTTGTATTGATACATTAGCCGCTGGTTCACCATCTAACATTGCTTGTCTTTCTAAGGCTACTAACGGAAATGAAAAATCATTGTCTGCCATAAAATAGCCATCGCCGTAAACTGAAAGTTTATTATAATCACGAAGTTGTGGTGCAAAATAAACATTCCAGCCATCATTAACCGGATCTGGACCCTGAGAAACTGCTAAACGTGCTCCAGCGTTTAATCCTACAAGAAAAGATAACACCCACCTTCCAGGAGTTGGATTACTTGCTGAAGTAGCTGCAGCATCATAAGAAACGGTTAGATCGCAGCAACCGCCTGCACCAAATATGGCTCCAGGACCTGTCTGCCCTACTAGTTCTACCCCATCTTTATCATAAATGGCAAACCCTGTATTAAATACAACCATTACGTGATTTGGACCTACTGCCAGTGCCGGATCTGTAGGTTGGCTATTTGAAAAAACAGCATCAAAAACCAAACTTGGTGCCCTGCCTTGAATTTTTCCTGTAAGCTCGTGAGGGTTTTCAGAAAGAACATCCCTTTGATTTCCTTTGCCAGGAACAACTTCTATCTTTGGACCACGCAGACTTCTGCTGTCTTGCGCTTCTTCACCGGTGTTAATTGCAGGTTCTATTTCATTTATTCTAGACGCTAGAGAAGGCACCTTAACTAGTGTCTCTAGGGTACCTGCTCGCTTTAATGTTTGATCATTTTCTTGACCAAAAACAGTAAAAACAGCACAAACCAATGCAATCGTAAATAACCTTGCTTTCATAATATTATATTTTTGTTAAAAGAATGATATTAAGGCATATTTAGTGATGGTTCTAATAATATGAGATAATTATTAGTCAAATCACAAAACATCAACAATTAAACGTGGGCTTTTATTTCTTGAAACTTTACCTTTTCTTTGCAGCTCTTTGCTCTCTTGCAAGCAGTGTGTTTTTCAATAACATTGCAATCGTCATAGGTCCTACTCCACCAGGAACCGGCGTTATAAAGCTGGCTTTTTTACTTACTTCCGCAAAATCTACATCACCCACAATTCTATATCCTTTTGGTCTAGAATCATCATCAACACGGGTAATACCAACATCAATAATTACAGCATCGTCCTTTACCATTTCAGCTTTTAAGAAATTAGGAACCCCTAATGCGGAAATAATGATATCGGCCTGCGATGTTATTTGTGTAATATTTTTTGTGTTACTATGTGTTAATGTAACAGTACTATTTCCTGGCCATCCTTTGCGACTCATTAAAATACTCATTGGACGCCCTACGATATGGCTTCTTCCAATAACTACGGTATGTTTTCCTTTAGTGTCCACTTCGTATCGCTCTAGCAACTCTAAAATCCCAAAAGGTGTTGCAGGAATAAATGTGGACATATCCAATGCCATTCTTCCAAAGTTTTCTGGGTGAAAACCATCCACATCCTTGCTAGGTTCTACTGCCATCAATACACGCTGGGTATTAATTTGTGGTGGTAAAGGCAACTGAATGATAAATCCATCTATGTCATCATTCTCGTTTAATTCTTTGATTTTATCAAGAAGTTCAATTTCGCTAGTCGTATTGGGCATACGCACCATAGTAGATTCAAAACCTACACGCTCACAAGACCTCACTTTACTGCCTACATAGGTCAAACTTGCACCATCATCACCTACAATAACTGCAGCGAGATGAGGCACCTTTTCCCCAGCATCTTTCATTTTAGAAACTTCAGCTGCGATTTCATTTTTAATGTCGTTTGAAACTTTTTTTCCGTCTAGTATTGTCATCTTATTAGGTATTCAGTGGGCAGTGGCAGTAGGCAATTATTGTCTCTACTTAATTACCTCAGTTATATTATTCAAGTTTATTTAAATATCGAAAATCAATTTAACGCATCTTCCCCATCATTTGCATCATCTTCTTACCACCGCCGCCTTGCATCATTTTCATCATTTTGCTCATTTGATCAAACTGCTTTAGCAGCTGGTTTATTTGTTGAACGCTGGTTCCACTACCTTTTGAAATTCTCTTTTTTCTACTAGCGTTTATGGTACTTGGCACACTTCGTTCGCCTGGAGTCATAGAATGTATAATAGCTTCAATATGAACAAAGGCATCATCATCAATATCAACATCTTTGAGTGCTTTTCCGGCCCCAGGAATCATTCCTACAAGGTCTTTCATGCTCCCCATCTTTTTAACTTGATTGATCTGCTTTAAAAAATCATCAAAACCAAATTGATTCTTCGCAATTTTCTTCTGTAATTTTCTCGCTTCCTCTTCATCAAATTGGTCTTGCGCTCTTTCTACTAAAGAAACAACATCTCCCATCCCAAGAATACGATCTGCCATACGACTTGGATAGAAAACATCTATCGCATCCATCTTCTCTCCTGTACCTATAAACTTAATAGGTTTACTAACCACACTTTTAATCGAAATCGCAGCACCACCGCGTGTATCTCCGTCTAATTTTGTTAGGATTACCCCATCAAAATTTAATATATCATTAAATGCTTTTGCCGTATTTACAGCATCCTGCCCTGTCATTGCGTCTACTACAAACAATGTTTCATCAGGATTTAATGCTTTGTGAACGTTGGCAATTTCGGTCATCATTTTTTCATCAACCGCGAGACGACCTGCTGTATCTACAATAACAACATTATGCCCGTTTTGTTTTGCGTGAGCTACCGCTTTTGTTGCAATATCCACAGGATCCATATTGCCTTCGTCACTAAAAACCTCTACACCAATCTGGTCTCCCACAACGTGTAGTTGATTAATAGCGGCAGGGCGATAAACATCACAAGCTACTAATAATGGTTTTTTTGTTTTCTTCGTTTTTAGATAATTTGCCAGCTTCCCAGAAAAAGTAGTTTTACCACTACCCTGCAAACCAGACATTAAAATAATGCTTGGCGAACCCTGTAAATTCAGACCAACAGCATCACCACCCATTAATTGAGTAAGCTCATCCTTAACCAATTTCACCATCAACTGCCCAGGCTGTAAACTGGTCAATACATTTTGACCCAAGGCTTTTTCTTTTACCGAGTTGGTAAAATCTTTAGCTATCTTAAAGTTAACATCGGCATCTAATAAAGCACGACGCACCTCTTTTAAGGTTTCTGCAACATTAACTTCTGTAATACTACCGTGACCTTTGAGGACGTGGAGCGCTTTATCTAACTTATCACTTAAATTATCGAACATAGTGTGTGTTAATTTTAATCTAAAACTGAAATGAAAACCATTTCATATTTAAGATTGTAAATATACTAATTGAGTAGGTAGTTACAAGTAAAAATTTCAAATTCCAAATTCCAAATTCCAAAACTACTTTTCGACAGTAGGGTTTCAAAAGCACCTCCCTATGAAAAATTTCTAAATTGAAACAAATCTCAAACAAACTTCAGTAATTGCAGTTTCAACGTTTCCAATAATCAGTATCTTTAAGTTTTAAAACTAGATCAATGGCCAAATCACTTCTTTCATTAGTATTACTTGTATCAATCTCATTTTTTTCTTCGGAAGCAACTGCCCAAATTAAAATACTTCACGTAGGAAATCTACTAGCCGAACCGGGGACCCCCCCCTTACAAAAACAAACCGTAGTCATCGACAATAATAAAATCAAAGAGGTACGAGCAGGCTATTTGGAAGCTTCCCAGTTAGGCTTCAATAATGCAGACGTCACTGTTATCGATTTAAAAAGCCAATTTGTAATGCCAGGATTTATTGATATGCACACCCATATTACAGGGGAACGTGATCCTAATGGTAATCCGCACGAGTGGACTACACTAGAAGAAGCAGATGCCGCTTTTGAAGCCATCCCACATTCAAAAACAACTTTAGAAGCTGGTTTTACCACTGTTAGAAACCTGGGCGGCGACCCTCATATTATGAACGCTTTGAAAAGAGCAATTTCAAAAGGACTTATCACAGGACCACGCATTATTGCATCTAACGGAGCTATCTCCGCTACGGGAGGTCACGGAGATTTTCACGGGTATAGAGACGAAATCATGGGAATGGATAAAAACCCGGGAATTTGTAATGGCGAGGACGACTGTAGCCGCGCCGTGAGAGCCCGCGTAAAATCTGGCGCCGATGTTATAAAAATCACCGCCACAGGTGGTGTTTTAAGCAATACCGCAGCAGGTGTAGGACAACAACTAACCGATGCCGAAATGAAAGCCATCGTAGCAACCGCCGCTAGTTTAGGAAGAAAAGTAGCGGCACACGCGCACGAAGCCGAAGGCGTAAACGCAGCCTTGCGCGCCGGAGTAAACTCTATTGAACACGGCTCCTATCTTACTGATGAATCTATAAAATTATTTCAGCAAACTGGCGCTTACTTAGTACCTACCTTATTGGCAGGCGTTTCGGTTACTGAAGAGATGAACGTAAATCCGAATATCCCATCGGCCATTATGGATAAAATAAAACAAGTGGGACCGGTAGTAGAAGCTTCCTTTAAAAAAGCACTCAAAGGAAACGTCAATATTGCCTTCGGCACCGATAGCGGCGTAAGCAAACATGGCACCAATGCACGCGAATTTGTCTTAATGGTAAAGTACGGTATGGACGAAAACGAAGCCATTAAAACGGCAACCATCAACGCTGCAACTTTACTAGGAATGGAAAACCAATTAGGAACCATCACTAAAGGAAAACTAGCCGACCTAGTTGCAGTAGAAGGTGATCCATTAAAAGACATCAACGAATTAATGGATATTGATTTTGTAATGAAAGATGGGATTGTTTTTAAGGGTGGGAAGCGATAGGTTTTCTTTTTGAAATAAACACAATCTTAAACTAAAGAGATTTTTTAGCTAAAATGAAGTCTCGGTTTAACCGAGTTTACTTTCAACCAAAAGTAATGAGAAAACCAAGCTGTTTTTAAATATGGATTTTTATAAAACATTAATACTGTTTTTTTCTACCTCTATTTAGCTGCGAGTCTGCGAGTATATTAGACACGCTTGACAGAAAGGACTCTCCTAAATCGAGTAACTATTATTCTTTTAAAGATAATTTATCAGAAAGTAGGTTGATAAACTTCAACAAAGAAAAGTTTCGTGAATACGGAGATGGGTATTATGGAATACGACAAGCAGTCAAGACCTATGATACCTATCTTGAGAGGGGGTCTTGGTCTGTTAACAAGAATGATAAAACAGAGCTTATTTTAGTTGGTGATTTAGGGTGGCTCGTTGACACATTAAGGATATCAAACAAAAACAAATGATATCTATTGTCCAATTAAATATTTGCAAAATGTTGGAGAAAGAAAGACCTATTTATTAGGAGCAAAAAACATAACAATTGACAGTATTTTTTACAATGAAGATATTATTATCGATCACCATAAGCCTTGATAAATTTTGATTTCAATTCATTATTATATGTAGAAGGTACGTGAATAAAATAAAGAAATATTAAAATCTAATCCCCTACAAAGCCTCAACATCAAAAAAGCCGCTTCACAGTCAGGAAGCGGCTTCTTTCTCATAACAATAATTGTGAGAGAAAACATTTACCTCTCACTTATATAACAACTCACTTTCCAAAATCCCCCCCTGCGTCTTTATTTATTTTTTACATAGCTTTACCAACCTCAATTATGGAAAAAGAAAAAACTGTTTGCGAAGAAGCGGTGTACGATGCAATCTATAAAACGCAGGTGCAATCATTGCGCAATTTCATGTATTTTAAATGTAGAGATCGCGATACATCTTATGACCTCGTTCAAGAAGCCTTTATTAAATTATGGGAGAACTGTGGAAAAGTAGCTCCCGAAAAAGCAAAGTCATTCTTATTTACCGTTGCCAACAATATGTTTTTAAACACCGCGGCGCACCAAAAAGTACGCTACAAGTTTGCAGAAGGTTTTGTTCACGAAAACGAACAGCACTCACCAGAGTTTTTATTAGAAGAAAAACAATTCGGTGAAAAACTCCAAAATGCTTTAGACAGTCTAACCGAAATGCAACGCACCGCTTTTTTAATGAGCCGCGTGGAAGGGTTAAAATACCGCGAAATTGCACAAACTTTGGACATTTCAGAAAAAGCAGCAGGCAAACGCGTTCTGGATGCCTTGGAGAATTTAAGAAAAACGATTTATCGGTTGTGAGTTGTGAGTGGAATTTAAGATTGAGATTTGGAATTTTATTTTTTCTTGTTATTTCCCAAAGGGCAAGGTGGTAATTTAAAGTCTTAGTTGTTATACTGTTAGAACACGAGTAATGGAAAATAAAGAATTGGTGCATAAGTGGTTAAATGGAGAAGCTTCTCCTGCCGAGTTGGAGGCCTTGAAAAAGGACCCAGTGTTTGCTGCGTATGCTAATATAGATGCGCGCACTAAGCAAATGGAGACGCCAGAACACGATATCTATAAAGGACTTGAAGATTTAAAAACAAAAAGAATTTCCCCTAAGAAAAAAGTAAAAATATTCAGGCTTTCTACGATTATAAAAATAGCTGCTATTTTCGCTTTGCTCGCAATGAGCTATGTTTTTGTAGCCAATATTCCAACAACGGTTGGAACTCCGATGGCTGAAACCACTACGATTTCATTGCCTGATGCCTCGAGAATCACTTTAAACGAAAACTCTAACGCTAGCTATAATAAATACGGTTGGCCTTTTAACCGAACCATACAACTAGAAGGAGAAGCCTTTTTTGAAGTAGCAAAAGGAAAAACATTTAGGGTAGCAACTGCATTGGGCGATGTGACTGTTTTGGGAACAAAATTTAATGTTTCTATTCGCGATAATGTATTAAAAGTTTCGTGTTATAAAGGCTTGGTTGCCGTAACTAGGAATGGAACTACTTTTAACATTTCGCCTGGAGATAGTTTTACGTTTAGCGATCTAGCTTCCACCGTAAATAACAAAATGTATATTTCTCACCCTACTTGGATTTTTAATGAAAGTAGTTTTATAAACACGCGACTTGGTAATGTGTTGATGGCTATTGAAAACCAATACGGTGTTACCATCAATACTCAAAATATTGATGTAGATTTACAGTACACAGGTACTTTTACGCACAACAATCTAGAGAATGCCTTGCGCACTGTGACTGTGCCACTTAACCTTTCATACCGTAAGAATTCTAAAAATGACGTACTCATTTATGATAGTAGAAAATAAGAAAACAACATTTGTAGTGTTTTTTATTTTCCTATTCTTAATGTGTTTTTCTGCGGAAGTTAAAGCTCAAAATAAGCTTCCATTTACTGAAGGTATCAAAAAAATCGAAACCAAATTTGATGTGAAATTTTCTTTTGACAGCCGAAAAGCAAACGAATTTCAAATTTCGTTACCCAGTCTAAACCAAAAATTAACGAAGGTACTTTCAGAAATTTCTTCGGAAACCGAAATCGTTTTCGCCCAAATCGACGAAAGGTATATTACAATACAGTTTCCAATTATATATATTTCAGTTTGTGGGACTATTATCGAAAGTGCCAAAGGACTACCCATCGAGAATGCTGACGTACTTTACGGCACACAAAAAATAATCACCACTGAAAATGGTGTTTTTGAAATCAAAAAAATTCCCTACGACGCAACAATTTCTATAGTAGTCAATGATTATACCGCTACTTCCATTTCAGCAAATTCTTTACAAAATCAAGGAATAAACTGTCCTTTTGTTTTTATAAACCCTAATCTTAATTTCCTGCCTACGGTTACCTTAGAAAATTATGTTGTAAAAGGAATTTCAAAAAACACCAATGGTAGCGTAACCATAAAGAATAGTAATTTCGAAATACTCCCAAGTCTTATTGAGCCTGATATCTTACAGATTGCTCAAGTCCTTCCAGGCGTTGCAAGTTATGACGAAACAGCTTCCAATATTAATATTAGAGGAGGGAAAAGTGACGAAACACTTATCCTTTGGAATGATATGAGGATGTATCAAACTGGGCATTTTTTCGGTCTTATTTCTGCCTTTAACCCCAATTTAATTAAGAAGATGACCGTTTTCAAAAATGGAACACATCCCGCTTTTGGCGAAGGTGTTTCTGGAGTTTTAAGTATGGAGTCCTACACCACAGTTACCCAAGAATTTGAAGGAGGTGTAGGTGTAAATTTGAGCAGCACCAATTTATTTGCAAAAATTCCACTTTCTGAAACATTTGCTTTTCAAGTTTCTGGGAGAACTTCAATTAATAATGGAGTAGGAAACCCTGTTTACAAAGAGTTTTTTGAACGAACCTTTCAAAATACGGAGGTTATAAATTTGCAATCCAACACCTCTTTTGGTCTGCGATCAACGGACGAAGATTTTTCATTCTACGACATAAGTTTGGCGGCTATTTGGGATATCACTAAAAAGGACAAACTAGTCTATAATTTTATGACGATTAGCAATCAACTTCAATTTACTGAGCGGATTATAGCCATAGACAGTTCAGAAGCTTCTAATAACAAGTTGCGACAGCGCACCCTTTTAGGCGGTATTACACACACTAGAAACTGGTCACCAAACCTTAAAACCACAGCAAGCTATAATTCCAGCACCTATGTTTTTAATGGAAATAATACCGTCGATCAATTAATAACCTTGCAATCGCAGCGCAACGAGGTTAAAGAAAGAGCAGCTAGAGCTGAAATAAGCTATCGTTTTTCAGAAAAACTAACCATAGATGGCGGCTACCAATATATAAATACAAACGTAGCCAATAATGATATTATAGGCGTTACAGGCACTGCAACTAATAACAGCACGTCTGCTAATTCCTTTTATAGCAACGCATCATTAACCTTTAATCAAAAAAAAACAACACTAGGCGGTGGAATTAGATACCTTAACTATGGTAATTTTGACAATAGGATTGAACCCAGAATTACCGCCCATCACAAACTAAATAAAGTGTTTACATTATTTACGGCAGCCGAATTAAAAAGTCAAACGGTGTTTCAATTTACGGCACGCGAAAACCAGTTACTAAAATTACAAACAGCTCGTTGGCAAGTAGCAGATGGTCTTGAAAACCCACTACTAACGAGCAAACACATTTCTTTGGGAACCGCCTTTTCTAAAAACAACTGGACCCTGACTGTCGAAGGTTTTTATAAAAATGTGGAAGGAATTAATAGCGCGAATCTTGGGTTTAGAAATCAATTTCAAAATGCTAAAGCTATTGGAGAATACGATGTAAAGGGAGTAGAATTTTCTTTGGGAAAAAAGCTTAAAAATTTCAGTACTTGGCTGAGCTATACCTATACCGATAATCAATACAACTTCCCTACCCTATATCCTGAAACATTTAGAAGTAATCTTGATGTTACACAGGCCCTTGGCGCAGCGGTTACCTATGGTATAAAAAATCTTACTTTTTCCTTAGGAGTCAATTATAACTCAGGGTTGCCATTTACACCCGTTAACAATCAAAATGTAGTCATAGATAATAATGGAACTCCTAGCATTTCATTTTTAGCTCCTAATAGCGATACACTAAATGCATATTTTCGAAGTGATTTTTCAACAAAATATGAGTTCAAATTGGATGAGACCTTCCGTGGAAATTTAAACCTCGCGCTATTAAATATCTTTAATACTGAAAATCAATTGTCCCGTTTTTATCAAATCTCAAGCGATGAAAATGGAGTCAATAGCATTAATGAGGTTTCTACAAAATCCTTGGGGTTCACTCCCAATATTTCGTTTCAATTGTTGTTTTAAGAGTATTGTGATACTTAAAAACACGTTAAACATCCCTCTAAATATAGCTTCAAAAGGGAGACTTTGAGTTCCTTCCCTTTGAAGGAGAAAGGTTGGGCTGGGATGTTTTTACATCCTATTAGGAACTACAATCCCCAATAAAGAAAATGCAGTTTTAATAACATCACCTGCAGCGCCGCAAAGCTGAACGCGCCAGTTTTTTTCTTGTTCGGTTTCCGCTGCAAAGATTGGGACGTTTTGATAGAAAGAATTGAACTCTTTAACCAAGTCATACGTATAATTTGCAACCAATGCCGGGCTGTGATTTGCTGCAGCCTGCTGAATAATTTCAGGGAATTGCTGCAATCTTTTTACCACCTCTTTTTCCTTTGGCTCCAATGAAATAGCAGTCCACTTAGCAGGAATATTTCCTGAAGTATTTTCGCTATGCGTTCTTAAAATAGATTGAATTCGCGCATAGGTATATTGTATAAAAGGGCCTGTATTTCCTTGAAAATCGACACTTTCCTCAGGGTTGAATAAAATACGTTTTTTTGGATCTACTTTAAGGATGTAATATTTGAGAGCTCCCAACCCAATGGTGTGGTACAATTCATTTTTCTCGGTTTCAGAGAAGTCATCTATCTTTCCTAGTTCTTCTGAAATTTCTTTAGCCGTAGTTGTCATACTTGCGATCAAATCATCTGCATCTACTACGGTCCCTTCACGACTTTTCATCTTTCCGCTAGGGAGGTCAACCATTCCGTAGCTTAGGTGGAATAAGTTTTCGGCCCATTTGAAACCTAGCTTTTTAAGAATCAAAAACAGTACTTGAAAGTGATAATCCTGTTCGTTTCCAACGGTATAAATCATACCATTTACATCTGGATGATCCTTTACACGCTGGATCGCTGTACCAATATCCTGCGTCATATAAACCGCTGTACCATCGCTACGCAATACGATTTTTTCATCCAAGCCTTCCGCTGTCAAATCACACCAAACGGAGCCATCTTCTTTCTTTATAAATACACTTGATTTTAATCCTTCAGCTATAAATTCTTTCCCTAACAAATAGGTTTCACTTTCATAGTAATAACTATCAAAATCAACACCAATTTCCTTATAGGTGGCATCAAAACCTTTGTATACCCAGCTATTCATTTTTTTCCAAAGCGCAACGACTTCGTTGTCTCCAGCCTCCCACTTACGAAGCATTTCTTGAGCTTCAATTAAAATAGGTGCTTCGGCTTTAGCCTGTTTTTCGGCTCTACCCTCTTCAAGTAAAGCAACAATTTCTTTTTTATATTCTTTGTCAAAACGCACGTAATAACTCCCTACTAACTTGTCCCCTTTTAATCCTGTAGACTCTGGAGTTTCTTTGTTTCCGTAGCGTTCCCAAGCCAGCATACTCTTACAGATATGGATTCCGCGGTCGTTAATTATTTGTGTTTTGTATACTTTTTTACCTGCCGCTTTTAAAATCGCAGCAACGCTATGGCCCAGCAACACATTACGCACGTGCCCAAGATGTAAAGGCTTGTTCGTATTGGGTGATGCATACTCTACCATGATTGCCTGATCCCCTTTTGGTTTTTTTCCGTAGTTGCTCCAAGCGGTCACATTACTGAAGAAATCTAGAAAATATTTATCACTCAAGACAACATTCAAAAATCCTTTTACTACATTAAAACGTATGACCTCATCAATATGCTTTACTAAATACGCACCTATCGCCTCTCCTATCTGAACAGGATTTCCTTTTACAACGCGTAACATTGGGAAGACTACGATCGTGATATCACCTTCAAATTCTTTGCGGGTAGCTTGAAATTCTACATTTTCTAAAGTGGCATTATACAATTTTTGTATTGCCGATTTGACCTGTAATGTAAGGATTTGTTGCATACTCATCTAGCGAAATTTTGAGGTGCAAAGATACTGTTATAAGTTGATTTTCATAAAAAAGAATAAGAGCCGCTTATGAGCAAAGAATACAATTTGTTGAGGTTAAAGTTACATTTCCAAATAACAACAATAGTGCTGCGCCAATAGCGGTATTGCTTAAGGAACGAGAAAACCACTTTAACAACCCTTCAGTCCGCGTTTTCATCGGTACTCCTGAACCTTTAACAATTGTCATTTCTGAAACAACTACGTATGCAGAAGATCGAACTTTGACTGGACAAGCAATTTTTGAGGTGCCAGTCATTATCCATTTAGGTGTTAAAGATCCTGATACTATACTTACAGAATCTAATATTACCTAAACCGTTCTAAGTTCTTCTTATCATGCTAATACAAAGATTTTAACAATTCATATGTGTCATTTATAAACACGTATAAAACACCCAATAAAATACCTGCTTAGGGAGGGTATTTTATTGTAAGATAGATATCTTTGTATATGCTCGTAAACGTATCCTACAACAACAAACAGACTGCCAACAAAATTGACGTCGAATTAGGTAATCCTTTTACTTTAAAAGAGCGTTTTAAAATGAAAGGCATTGGCTCGACAAAACTTATTATCACTAATACTAGTGTAGAAATAAACAACCTTCTAATCCTCGACAACAATAGAAACCAATGTAATATAGAGATGCGCCCTAAGGGAATCATTGTTGGTTTTAGATCTTTATTAGAAAGCTATGCGTTGATAATACCTTATTATAAATTAGTCCTCTACAAAGGCAAAGCCGAAGAATATTCCATCTACCGCGACCACTATTGTATCAAAATTGAAGCCCGAGCCAAAGACAAAAGCATTCACAGTTTTATGAAGAAAGTAATGAAAGCAAAGGCGGATACTTCTGAGAATTTTTACGGGGGCATGTAAGATTGCTTCTATTATTAATCAATAGGAAAATATTGCATTTAGTATCTTTAAATAACCATTGGGCAACTTTTTTGTTGTAATCAGAGGTGTTTTATTGGTGAACGGTATAATTATCAATATATCACGAGTTAAGAAACATTCCAAGAATAATAAAAACCAGGCTAAAAGTGAATTAGAAAAACACTAAAGAAGCACAGCAACAACCATTAATGAATAATTGTAGCCAATTTTAATAAATATAAATTAATAGAAGCCCCCTATAAAAATAGGGTATACGTATATAAAATTGTATATTTAAACCAACTACCCCCTATATTTTTTAAATAATTCTTTAAAAATTGCATTAATTTTTACAACTTAGCGGTTTAATTCAAAATGCATAAAAATGATTATTGGTATTCCTAAAGAAATTAAGAACAATGAAAGCAGGGTCGGTATAACACCAGCCGGAGTCTTTGAACTTGTAAAAAACAACCATACTGTATATGTACAATCAAATGCTGGAGACGGCAGTGGATTTTTTAATAATGATTACCTAAAGGCGGGCGCTATAATTTTGGATACCATTGTTGAGGTCTACTCGATGAGCGATATGATAGTAAAAGTAAAAGAGCCCATTGCTGAAGAATATGATTTAATCCAAGAAGGGCAGATATTGTTTACCTTTTTTCATTTTGCATCGAGTGAGCCATTAACCAAAGCTATGATAAAATCAAAAGCTATTTGCATTGCTTACGAAACTGTTGAGGATGAAGAGGGAACGTTGCCTTTACTAACACCAATGTCAGAAGTTGCAGGAAGATTAGCGATACAACAAGGTGCTAAATATTTAGAAAAACCTGTTAAAGGGCGCGGTGTGCTTTTAGGAGGTGTTCCAGGGGTCGCTCCTGGTAAAGTTTTAGTCTTAGGTGCGGGTGTAGTTGGCATACAAGCTGCTAAAATGGCTGCAGGTTTGGGAGCTCATGTAACCATTATGGATATAAATATGAAACGCTTGCGTTATGTAAACGATGTAATGCCGCCTCACGTGGTTACGGAATTCTCAAATGAATTTAATATTAGAAAACACATAAAAACACATGATTTAATTATTGGTGGCGTTTTACTCAAAGGCGCTAAAGCTCCAAATCTAATTACAAGAGATATGTTGAAAGAAATGCGTCCAGGAACGGTAATAGTAGACGTAGCAGTAGATCAAGGTGGTTGCGTGGAAACGACAAGACCCACAACACACGAGGACCCTGTATATATTATAGATGATGTTGTACACTATTCCGTAGCCAATATGCCTGGGGCAGTTCCTTATACCTCTACCATAGCATTAACAAATGTCACATTACCCTATGCTTTAAAATTAGCAAATATGGGTTGGGAAGCTGCATGCGAAAAAGACGCGTGTCTTAAAAAAGGATTGAATATTATTTCTGGAAAAATCGTATACGATGAGATAATACGAGCCTTTGGTTGGGAAAAGACCTTAGTCTAACAGTACATTTTGCAACTAAGTACAATCTCGTTAAACCAATATGATAAATTAAATGACTTGGCGAGGTTTTTATGTTTCGATATCACTTAAAATAAAAAACGTTGTACAATTCAATTAAAAATTCAAAGGTGCTTTGTATACCTTTTCGATAATAAAATGAAAAGTGAATTTACTACTAAAAAAATGCAGAAAAAACTTTTTTAAATTTTTATGCAATTATATCCGGTCTGTATTTATTTAGTTCTAAAACCAAGCAACTTCCCTCAAACGTTAAGTTAGCAACATAAAAACTGAACTCTGAATTGAAAAGAATAGATTGGATTTTACTTTTTAGTCATCTTGGGATTAACCTACTTGTCTGGTTAACTTACATTTTCAATTTATATAACAGAGAATTAATATCTGAATTTTATTTTGCTATTCCGTTTGTATTTGTTTTTCTAATTTTTGATATTTATCATAAACGATTTTGGAATATAAAAATATTGCCGATTTAGGCAACTATTGGAATTGCTCAATTGGTTGTTTATTAATCGTTAAAAAATTTGCGTGTATTACAACCTGTAAACGGAAACCACCTAGTGTGGCTTAAAGCACTGCCCCTAACAATTATGATCAGCCCCACTCTCTATGTAATAAACCAATATAAATATGGAGATAATTTCATTGTAACTTCAATGCGCTTAAATCCTGATAGAATTGACTCCAAAGATGAACGAAAATTACAACCAGCAGATTAAATTTCCTCTTTTATTGGATGTATAACAATAATATTTGGAACCGTATTCACGAATTAAAACACTGCCCACAACATAAGTATAGAACTAATAAATTCCTATACATTTTCCCACACCCGCCCCTAACTCCTCTTCCCCAAAAAAGCAGTAGCAACCAGAGCAACCACACCTAAGCCAAACATACCTAGTGTTTGGTTATTAAGCCCTTCTTTTTCCGTTACTTCTGAGCGTCCAATATCCAATACTTCTTTTGGAACAAAAGCTTGGTATATTCCTAAAAATATAAGTACAACTCCAACGATTAGCAATACTATTTTTAAGATTTTCATAGAGTGATTATTTGTTTTAAAAATACATCAAACTTTTTGAAAATGGGGTATTTATTTAAACGTTAAGAAATACCTATTGTCTTGAATGTTCAAATGACAATTGGTACCTTTAGGCAAAAGACACCCCCATGAAAATACTACTTACCGGTGCTAATGGATATATCGGGATGAGACTGCTGCCACTCTTGCTAGAACAAGATCACGAAGTAGTTTGTGCCGTGCGTAATAAAAATAGGCTCTCTGTTTCCACAGCCATCTTAAAACGAATAGAAATTGTAGAGATAGATTTTCTAAACGATCCAAATCCTGAGCTACTTCCAAAAGACATTGATGCTGCGTATTACTTGATCCATTCTATGTCCTCTTCTACCACAGATTTTGATGAACAGGAAGAAATTTCAGCAAAAAACTTTAATATTTATTTAGAACACACCCACTGCAAACAAGTAATTTATGTGGGCGGAATTGTTAACGACAACAACCTTTCCAAACATTTATGGTCTCGCAAAAATGTAGAAGAAACTTTATATAAAGGCAAAGCAAGTCTTACGGTTTTAAGGGCTGCCATTATTGTAGGTAGTGGTAGCGCGTCTTTTGAAATCATCCGAGATCTATGCGAAAAACTCCCTGTAATGGTCACGCCAAAATGGGTGAAGACACGTTGCCAACCCATCGCTATTAGGGATGTACTCACGTATTTAACTGGTGTTTTAGGAACCAAGCAATGTTATAACGAATCTTTTGATATTGGAGGCCCTGACATCCTATCTTATAAAGAAATGATGCTTGGCTATTCGACCTTTAGAGAACTTAATTTATACATAATCACACTCCCTTTTTTATCCCCCAAGATATCAAGTTACTGGCTATATTTTGTCACCTCAACCTCCTATAAACTAGCACTCAACTTGGTGGATAGCATGAGGGTAGAAGTAATCACACAAGACACGAGACTTCAAAAAATATTAGACGTTCAACCCATCTCTTATCTAAAAGCCATTGAACTCGCTTTTAAGAAAATAAAACAAAATCAAGTCGTGAGTAGTTGGAAAGACAGTATGGTAAGTGGTCGTTTTAAAAAAGAAGTAAAACAATATGTAGAAGTTCCTGATCAAGGGTGTGTTAAGGACAAGCAAAAAATACAACTAAAAGATCCTGAAAAAACCCTGGAGAATATCTGGTCTATTGGCGGAGAACGCGGATGGTATTATGCAAATTGGTTGTGGAAGATAAGAGGCTATATAGATAAAATATTTGGAGGTGTTGGCCTACGCAGAGGACGAACGCATCCCAATAAAATTTATGAAGGCGATGTGCTTGATTTTTGGCGTGTTATTTTAGCTGATAAAAAACAAAAACGATTGCTACTTTTTGCAGAAATGAAAGTTCCTGGCGAGGCTTGGTTAGAATTTAAAATAGACGATAAAAACATACTCCATCAAACTGCCACATTCAGACCCCGCGGATTATGGGGCAGGTTATACTGGTACACAATGCTACCCTTTCACTATTTTATATTTGACGGAATGATTAAAAAAATTGCTTCAAATGAATAAATGGGGTGGTGAAATTTTAAAAATGAACAAATTGCACAGCAATTCATTTTTAAAAAATTGGCGTTGTCAATAAAGGTACACAATGCTACCCTTTCATTATTTTATATTTGACGGAATGATTAAAAAAATTGCTTCAAATGAATAAGTGGGGTGGTGAAATTTTAAAAAAGCTACTTTTCAGCAGCTTTTTTAAAATCGCTAAGGAGCCTTTTATTTTTTGTTTAATTAAAATGTTTTAGTTTTTTTCTATTGATCACTTTGTAGCATTGAACATTAGAAAAAAAATTTAAACTTTTTTCAAAGCTTTAGGTAAGAATACTTCCGCCATCATGCATCTTGCGCTACCACCACCGCAGGTTTCGATGGTTGTTAGGTCGCTACTTAAAATTTTACAATGCTTTTGAATTTCCTTCACTTGATCAGATTTCAAGCTACTTCTTGCAGCTTCACTCATTACCAAGTACTTGTGCTCTTTTCCTTGTACTTGAAGCATATTACCTGCGAACTGTTGCACTTGAGCTTCGGTTATGGTGATGATTTCTTTTTTGGTTTCTTTTAAATGTTTGATAACATTCTTTTTCTCATGTTTATCATCAATACTATCTAGGCATATCACTGCAAAATCTTCAGCAAGTGCCATCATTACATTGGTGTGATAAATAGGAAGTCTTTGCCCTTTTGCAGTTTGGTTTGCCGTAAAAATTACAGGATCGCATTCAAAATCTTCACAAAACTCGACTACTAGTTCTTCATCAGCCCTAGGTGAAATAGCACAGTACACTTTGCTATGTACTCTATCCATTAACAAACTACCTGTTCCTTCTAAGAAATAACCTTCTTCTTCGGCTGCCGTATAGTCCATAAAACCGTTGATTATAAAACCTTCAGCTTCGAGGCACTCCATTACTTCTTCTCTTCGTTCTCTTCTTCTATTTTCGGCAAACATTGGATACAAACCAACCGTTCCATTTTTATGAAAACTCACCCAGTTATTTGGAAAAATAGAATCTGGCGTGTCCATCTTTAAATCATCATTCATAACAATCACATGTACACCTACACCACGCAATTTTTCTACAAATGCATCAAACTCAACTTGTGCTTTTTTATTGATTTCGTGATACTTAAGCTCTAAATCCTCTTGAAAATAATTATTGATTACCGTTTGCTCGTTCATTCTGAAGGCAACGGGGCGGATCATTAAAATGGTGTTGGTAATTTGTGACATTCCGTAAAATTATTAGAGCGCAAAAGTACGGTAATTTCTAATTGAAAAATCTAATTAAACAGTCAAAATATTACGCAATCAACGCATTTTTAATATGCATAAAATGGTGCGTGCTATGCCAAGAATACGTCAATGCCATTTCCTTAACTGAAACCTCAGCATTGGTCTCTGGATGAATAAAAGTAAGGTTCCATTGCTTTTCATTAATGCTAGATAAGATTTTTATTAACTTATAGTGCAGCACTTCAATATGTTTAAGTGACCAGGCAACAGGGGCGCTTGTATAATCCTCCATCGCGGCAAAGCTATCTTGATCGTAGGCCTTTATTAAAGGATTGTCTTCGGTAAGCATCCAGCGTACTCTGTTGTAACAATGATTATGAGAATCTGCAATGTGATGAATTAATTGGCGAATGGTCCAACTTCCTTCTCGATATTGCGCATCCAATTCTTTGTCTGCTACTGAAAGAACCAACATTTTTAATTGCTCTGGAAACACTTTAAGAACCCCTAAAGCATCTTTAACTTGTGTTTTAGTAATTTCAGATGGAAGTGATAATTTCCCTATTGGATATTGTGGACGATTCTTTGCCATTGTGATTGTTCTTTCTATTATTATTTATTTTGTTATGGCAATGTGGTTCTTTTAATTAAACACCCGAACATCCGCCTAAATACCTTCCTCTTCCTTGTGGCTCAGTCGCCGTAGGCAAGTTCAAATGGGGAAACTACACTGTCAATATAATAAAACTAGATAAGACATCAGAATATTGACAAAATAAGCTCAAAACAAAAAACGCCTCCATTGCTGAAGGCGTTTTAAAATTGAAATATTATATTTCTTACTACCCTTTAATTTCCATTAACTCTACGTCAAAAACTAAAGTAGCATTTGGAGGAATTACGCCACCAGCACCTTGTTCTCCGTAAGCCAAATCGCTTGGGATTACAAATCTAGCTTTGTCTCCTTTATTAAGCAACAAAATACCTTCATCCCATCCTGCAATTACGTGCCCCATTCCCACTGGAAACTCAATTGGTTCTCCTCTTTTGTATGATGAATCAAAGGTCGTACCGTCAGGTAACATCCCATTATAGTGCACAGCAACTGTTTGTCCTGCTGTAGGTTTTACACCCTCTCCTCTTTGAATATGTTTGAAGTATAAACCACTTTCGGTCTTTTCAAATCCAGCAACTAAATCTTTCATGGAGTCTTCTTGGGCTTTCTTTGCAGCTGCTTCGCGCTCTGCTTTTGATCCACTAAAATCTCTAAAAGTCTCTACCGCATTAAAATTAGTCGCTTCGTCTCCTACTCTAATAATTTCAACCTTTTGCATGGTATCTCCTTGTGTAATGGCATCTACTATATCTTGCCCTTCGATAACATGACCAAAAACAGTGTGCTTGTTGTCCAGCCAATCTGTTGGTACGTGTGTGATAAAAAACTGACTTCCATTAGTTCCAGAACCTGAATTTGCCATAGAAAATATTCCTGGGCGGTCGTGGGTTAATTCAGGATGAAACTCATCATCAAACTGATATCCTGGTCCGCCAGCACCGGTACCATCAGGATCTCCACCTTGCACCATAAAATCTTGAATTACACGGTGAAATTTCAATCCGTCGTAATACTTTGTGCCTTGTGGTTTTGCCTTGTTTTCGAGGTCCCCTTCCGCTAAAGCTACAAAGTTTGCAACTGTACCAGGTGTTTTATCGTGTGTTAGTTTTCCTAGGATCTCTCCTTTTTCAGTAGTTATTTTTGCGTAAATACCGTCTTGCATTGTTCCGTTTTTAAAATTGAATTGCAAAGATACTGATTTTCGATTGACGATTTTTGATTTTCGATTGTGGATTGTGGATTGACTGAGAATTCAGAAATTGAAATTAAGGAATAAGGAATAAGAAAAACTTTAATTTAACTACTAACGCAAAAGACGAAATAAATAAACTCGAAATATTTAGTGTGAAATTTGCAACCTGACAGTCCTTAACCTTTTAACTAATTTGCCTAGTTCCCTACTTCACTTATAAATTTTATACGGTATAAACGCAACTCTTCTGTATCATAATCACCGTCAAATTCTTCCATGGCTTCTTCAATGCTATCGTTTGTAGCCTCTATAAAGTATTCGTGCATTTCCTCTTGCTGCTCTTCGTCTAAGATGTCATTTACCCAATAACTAATATCCAGTTTTGTTCCACTATAGACAATAGCTTCCATCTCTTTTATGAGATTACCCATCTCTAGACCTTTGGAGTCTGCAATATCTGTTAGTGGTAGTTTGCGATCTACATTTTGAATGATATACAACTTATTTGCGCTGTTACTTCCTGTAGATTTTACGACTAAATCGTCGGGACGTTCAATATCATTTTCATCAACATATCTTTTGATTAGCTCGATAAAGCTTTTACCATATTTCTTTGCTTTACCTTCTCCAACCCCGTGAACATTAGAAAGTTCTTCTATAGAGATTGGATATTTAAGTGCCATGTCCTCCAATGAAGGTTCTTGAAAAATCACAAATGGCGGAAGGCTTAATTTATCAGCTGTTTTTTTTAATTCTCCTTTTAACAATTTAAACAAATGTTCATCAGATGCTACGCCACCTTTTAATGCTACGATAATATTATCATCGTTCGCGTCTTTAAAATAGTGATCTTCAGTCATCATAAAAGATGCTGGAGACTTTATATAATTTTTCCCTTCTTCGGTTAATTTTAAGACTCCGTAACTTTCAATGTCTTTGCGCAAAAATCCCGCAACTAATAATTGTCGCAACAAGGCCATCCAAAAAACGCCATCGTGATTCGCCCCATTCCCAAAAAACGGCTGCTGATCTGTGCGGTGTGATTTTATCATTGCATTGGCATTACCAATAAGAACATTTACAATTTCTTTACTTTTATATTGTTCATTAGTTCCGTCAACAACCTTAAGCAACTTTGCAGCTTGCTCTTTTGCTTCTTGTTTCTTTTTAGGATTGCGCATATTGTCATCCATCATGCCTCCATCTCCAGTTTCAGTATCAAATTCTTCCCCAAAATAATGCAGAATAAATTTGCGACGAGACATAGATGTTTCAGCAAAACCGACCACTTCTTGCAATAATGCGTGTCCTATTTCTTGTTCGGCCACCGGCTTACCACTCATAAATTTTTCGAGCTTCTCAATGTCTTTGTAACTGTAATATGCAAGACAATGTCCTTCACCTCCATCACGACCTGCTCGACCCGTTTCTTGGTAATAACTTTCTATACTTTTAGGGATGTCATTATGGATTACAAAACGCACGTCGGGTTTATCTATTCCCATACCAAAGGCAATAGTAGCGACTACCACATCTGTGTCTTCCATCAAAAACATATCTTGATGTTTTACCCTGGTTTTTGCATCCAAACCTGCGTGATAGGGTACTGCTTTTACTCCGTTTACTTGTAATATTTGCGAGAGTTCTTCTACGCGCTTTCGGCTTAGACAATATATGATACCGCTTTTTCCATCATTCTGCTTTACAAAACGGGTAATATCACTGTCTACATTAATCGTTTTTGGACGCACTTCGTAATATAAATTAGGACGATTAAAAGAGGCCTTAAATGTTTCGGCATCACTCATTCCTAAATTCTTCAGAATATCTTCTTGTACTTTGGGTGTCGCCGTTGCGGTTAAACCAATAATAGGAATGTTATCGCCTATTCTTTCAATAATGGATTTAAGGTTTCGGTATTCAGGTCTAAAATCATGTCCCCACTCGCTTATGCAGTGCGCTTCATCTATCGCCATAAATGATATGGTTTGGCCTTGTAAAAAGGCTACATATTCATCTTTGGTCAAACTTTCAGGCGCTACGTATAGAAGTTTTGTGATTCCGCTAGCGATATCTTCTTTAACCTTTTTTACTTCGGTCTTATTTAAAGAAGAATTAAGCACGTGCGCAATTCCTTCTTCCGAAGAAAGCGCTCTCAAGACATCCACTTGATTCTTCATTAATGCAATAAGTGGAGAAACCACAATTGCTGTACCTTCTTGCATGAGCGCTGGCAACTGATAGCAAAGTGATTTACCACCACCAGTAGGCATAATTACAAATGTACTTTTTTTAGCTAAGATGCTTTTTACTACATCTTCTTGCAGACCTTTGAATTTTGAAAATCCAAAAAAATGTTTTAATGCAGCGTATAATTCAGTATCGCTCACGAGGACTTAGGTTGTTTTATTATTATTTTGGTAACAAGCAAAAAAATTGGATGAACAATCGTAATTTTACCGGGCACTTGAAAAATGGGAATTTATATCAATTTGATACTTTTCAAATGCAAAACCATTGTTGTTTTTAACAAATATTAAATATAGTAATTTTTAAATCATTGGCAAATATGAAAATCTTAAAATCGTAATGGATTATAAACAGATAATTCAAGTAGCAAAAAAGACAATAGAAACCGAAAGCCAAGCAATCGCAAACTTGGCCCCTTTGGTGGACGAACAATTTGCAAAAGCAGTGGTTACTATATTCAATAGTAACGGAAGGGTCATTATAACAGGCATTGGCAAGAGTGCAAACATCGCCACAAAAATTGTCGCTACCTTAAATAGTACTGGCACGCCTGCAATTTTTATGCATGCGGCAGATGCTATTCATGGAGATCTTGGAACTGTACAGGAAAATGACAGTGTAATTTGTATTTCGAAAAGCGGAAACACGCCCGAAATAAAAGTACTTGTTCCTCTTATTAAAGCCGCGGGAAACACATTAATCGCTATTACCTCAAATATAGAGAGCTTTTTAGGACAGCAGGCAGATTTTATTTTGAACGCCTATGTTGAAAAAGAAGCCTGTCCTAATAATTTAGCCCCTACTTCCAGCACAACAGCGCAACTTGTAATTGGAGACGCGCTTGCTATGTGTTTGTTGGATTTACGCGGATTTTCTAGTAAAGATTTTGCAAAATTCCATCCTGGAGGTTCTTTAGGAAAACAATTGTACTTGCGCGTTAGTAATTTAACGTCATTAAATGAAAAACCAAAAGTAGCGCCAGATACCGAAGTTAAAGATGTGATTTTAGAAATTAGTAAAAAAATGCTTGGGGTTACTGCGGTTATTGAAAACGATAAAATTGTAGGGATCATAACCGATGGTGATTTGCGGCGTATGATGTCAAAAACAGATACGTTTAAAGGATTAATGGCGAAAGACATTATGACAAAAAACCCTAAAACTATTCAAAATGAAGCCATGGCGGTGGAAGCAATGGAAGTAATGGACACCTTCGGAATCACTCAAGTACTCGCTGAAGACAATGGTGTATATTCTGGTGTCGTGCACATTCATAATTTAACCAAAGAAGGGATTATTTAGTAGTGAGTAGTATAAATAAATTGAAAATTGAAAACCAAACAAATAAAAGGAAAAATTCCAGGGAAAGAGATGTCATTTCTAGACCATCTTGAAGAATTGCGTTGGCATTTAATACGCAGTGTTATTGCTATAGTTGCAGTCGCTTTAGTAGCTTTTCTTGCCAAAGAATTTATTTTTGACGTCATCTTATTTGGACCAAAGAATCCAGACTTCCCTACCTATCGATTGCTATGTAAACTATCGAGTATGATAGGACTTGAAGAAAGTTTCTGCATGCAGGAAAATGCTTTTAGGATACAGAGTAGAACCATGGCAGGACAGTTTTCTGCTCATATTTGGACTTCAATTACAGTTGGTATTGTGATTGCCTTTCCCTACATAATATATGAATTCTGGAAATTTATTAGTCCAGGGTTAATGCCAAAAGAGCGTAAAAATAGTCGCGGTTTTATTTTTGTTGCTTCGATACTCTTTTTTGTAGGCGTATTCTTTGGTTACTATGTAGTGACCCCATTATCCATCAACTTTTTGGGCACCTATAAAGTAAGTGAACAAGTATTCAATGATTTTGATTTGAGCAGTTACACAGGACTTGTAAGGGCTTCAGTATTGGCTAGTGGATTGATTTTTGAGCTGCCCATTATTATGTATTTTCTAACAAAAATTGGATTGGTTACTCCTGAGTTTCTTAAAAAGTATCGCAAATTTGCCTTGGTTATTGTTTTAGTCCTTTCAGCAATTATAACACCTCCAGACATTGCAAGTCAAGTAATTGTAGCGGTTCCTGTATTAATATTGTACGAGATTAGTATCTTAATTTCGAAAAGAGTGATACGAAAAGAACGCAAAAAGTTAAAACAGCAAGCGACCTAACATTTTTAAATTTTAACAGTAACTTTATCATTGTTCTATTAAAATTATATTTAAAAAAAAGATGAAACTAAAAGCAGAAAACCTAATTAAACAATACAAAGGCCGTAAGGTAGTTAAGGGGATTACCGTGGAAGTAAATCAAGGAGAAATCGTTGGCTTGTTGGGACCTAACGGTGCTGGAAAAACGACTTCTTTTTATATGATTGTTGGACTTATTAAACCCAATGGAGGTACTATCTATCTCGAAGGTACCGATATCACAAATTACCCAATGTACAAAAGAGCCCAACACGGTATTGGGTATTTGGCGCAAGAAGCGTCTGTTTTTAGAAAGTTGAGTATTGAGGATAATATTTTGAGTGTATTACAATTAACAAAGCTCTCCAAAAAAGAACAGCTCTTGAAAATGGAGTCCTTGATTGAGGAGTTTGGTTTGGGACATATTCGTAAAAGTCGAGGTGATTTATTGAGTGGTGGAGAACGCAGACGTACCGAAATTGCCAGAGCTCTTGCCACAGATCCACATTTTATTTTATTGGATGAACCTTTTGCTGGTGTTGACCCTGTGGCTGTAGAAGACATACAACGTATTGTCGCGCAACTAAAAAATAAGAATATAGGTATTTTAATAACTGACCATAATGTACAGGAAACATTAGCTATTACAGACCGAACCTATTTAATGTTTGAAGGAAGTATTTTAAAACACGGTGTACCTGAAGATCTTGCTGCAGACGAAATGGTTAGAAAAGTATACCTAGGTCAAAACTTTGAACTTCGTAAAAAGAAGTTAGATTTTTAAAAAAAGACAGTTCTAAATAGAAGTAAGATTGCAGTCGCTGAAAGAGGAAAAAACAAAGACTTGATTTGTAATAGTTTATTGATAAATAGTATTTTATTTTAAATTGGTAAAAAACAAAACTCAAAGCATTACCGAAAGCATATTAAATGACTTAGCCCCCAAACAAGAAAATCACTATTTTACTTCAAAGTTAGCTATAGATGAGATTGGTGTTCCGTTATTGGTAAACCCTTCTAGTACTATTTCGTACGTTCCTGCTACATCTGAGGTATAAAACTCAAATGGTAATTCTCTAAAGTCAATATTTATAGTTGGTTGCCAAAGTAACTGCAAACGATAATCTGGAATCCTATTAGAAATTTTAGCTGTTTCTTGAGCATACTGTTGATTAAAATATTGTTTCTGTACGTTGGGGACAAACAAATCTATTTCTTTTAGAGACCCTAAACTTTGATCAGGCTTGAAATTTTGATCCTTAGTGGTAACCAAAACCACACCTTGATAATCCGTCTTACCAAAAACATACCCATTTCTAATAAATTTTACCCGATCTACTTGCAAAGCATCAAAGGCTAGAAAGTCTGCGTGGTCTTCAATAAAGACACCGTCAATAAATAAAAGAGCATTGTCTTGAGTTGGCCTGGCAAACTCACGTTCCACCACTTTTACTACTTTATTGCCATCTGTATCATTGGCGGTGTATACAGTTTTCATGATTTCAACAATAACCTCTGTCATGGTTGGAAATCTTGTATAGTCATCTAGATTGTAGGTAATCCCTTTTTCATATCGTACAAATGAGTTTGCAGGAACCATAGCGGTAATCGTATCTGGTTTTACGCTGTAATATCCATTTTCAATCTGGTTATAAACACTGCGCTTTGTAATCGCACCTTTTAGGGAAGCGTCAATCTCGAAATCTTTAAACGAAAGCACTTCATAATCAATGGGTGCATTTTTATTTAAAGTGATTTCATATGCTTCTTTATTATCATCAACTAACTGAACAATGGCTGAAGATTCTGGAAAATTAGGGTTTATAGTAAAACTGAAAGTTCCATCTAAAACAGTTGTAGCTACTGAAAAATAAAAATCTGTCCCTGCAATTGAAATGGCTACATCTACATTCTGAGCCGGTATTTTAGACCCAACCTTTGTAACCAAGCCCGTTAAAAAATAGCCTTCGGTTTCTGGCGGAAGTATATTATTGGGACTCACCAAACCATTTTTATTGAAATTTATAGCACTCATTCTTGTAGTATTTGGCTTTTGAAAAGAATTGATTTCAGCTACCTTTCTCACCGAAATTGAATAATCACCATATCCTCCTTCAGCCAAGCTATTCAAAAGTTTAGCGACAACTTTTTCTCTTTTTTCGAAGGTATTCTTCATAAGGTTTATTGCTATTTTTGAAGTTTTTCCAGAGGCATTTGTATTGGTGGAATTTGATACGCTTCGCTTTGTTCCACCATAAATTTTTCGATCCTTACTTGTTTTTAATTTTTCTGCGAGATACGGATTGATAACTTTTACATCTGTTTTAAAAATGTCTTCAATACCCGTATTCTGCATCCATTGTGTGTAAGCAATAAGCTTATAATTACCCGAAGGAATCGTGGTTGGAATAAAGAAGTCGCTAAAACCCGCTCCTTTTTCTAAAACTACCTTGTGCTTAAAAGCGGTTTCATTAGAAGCCCCCACTAATTCGATATAGGCAACAGTACTTAAGGTACTCAAGGTTCTCTTTTGTTTATCAATACAATACAATTTATAGTATAAATATTCACCTGGAAACAACAAGGTCGTATTCATATGTACAAACATGGTCTCTTGCGGAAAGTTATACGCACGACCGTTTTGACTGCTAACCGAAAAAGTTAAGGTCAATAGTAAACTAAAAAATACGATGCTTTTTTTCATGGTCTTCAATTTAAATTATTCCGTCCAAAAATCTGGAACTATATTAGTCCCTAAAGCAGTACAATCACCACAAGCCCTTGGAATCATATAATACGGGCCAGGTCCAGCAGGTGAACTTATAGGCGGGTTTCCATCATAATCCCTTAGATAAACTGCTAATCTCGAAGAAATAATATTGATAAGTCCTCCACAAACAAATGTATTAGGATCTTGTTTAATTGCAGGTGCCAATAAGCCGCAGGGTATGGCAAAAGGCGGCAATGCGGTATTAGGATAAAAATCTTGATAATTAAAAAACACCCGTTGTTCATTTACAGATGCAACTTCAAAAAAACCAATTACCTTTTCAATACTATTGGTATCTGAAAAAATATTTCCAACTAAAAAACCTGTTTGTACTTGCGAAAAAACACTTCCTTCCGAAGCAAAACGATTTAATGTTTCTAAATAATTATAGCTTTCTTCAGAAAGCACAAACTGCCTAACCAAGAGACTATATCGATGCGAAACCTTATAATCTCGACTAGATAAAAATCGAACTAAATGACGGTCTATCTTATCTTCAAAAAGTGCGGTGGTGGTTGTAATATTGAGTTGATTGGAAACCTCTGTTCTGTAACAAACTATTTGATCTATAGGCCTGTCCTCGAGAGCTACTGCACAAATTGGAATAACAGTTGAAAAAACATCTGCAATCACCGCATCCTTTTTATCCCAAAGAGGCGCTATTACTTTAAATGTCTCGACATATTCATATTTATAAAATTTTGAGGTATTCGTAGGATCAAAACTATCTACAAACAATCCGATTCCATCAACACCGTCATCATTAGTAATTCTATCTACGGTTATAGCATCAATTTGTGTTTGTGTTGTTAGTGTTTTTGCGGCTGAAGTATATGACCTGCCATCACTTGTATTAATTTTTAATTGGTAAACAACATTGGGCGCTGCGCTAAAAGAGGTAATACTTTTATAAATACCAGCTTCGTTTTCATTAAAAGTTATTGCAGTACCATCTCCAATAACGGTTACCATAGCTCCAGTTTCCAGAATAGGTTCTTCACCAAAAGGGAACGTTCTGCTTAGTAAAATCTCTTGCTGTTTAAGTTCGTTTGTTATCGTAGCATCTATTACCAATAAACTTTCAAAGGTCTCATTCTTAAATTCTATATCGCTTGTGCAGCTTATGAGGCAACTCAAAAACAGTACGCTCAAAATATATAGGTAATTTTCTTTTGTCATATTTCTTTTATTAACACTCATTTTTGCGCACCTATTATTCAGTCCAAAATTCTGGCATTTCGTTCGTACCCAAAACAGTACAATCTCCGCATGCTCTTGGAATCATAATGTATGGTCCTGTTTCCCCAAAAAATTCTGGAGTACCTGCATAATTTTCTAAATAAGATGCTGCTTTATTATTTATTAATGTGGTTAAAGGTCCACAAGGCCCTGGACAATACTCACCTCGTAATGATGGTGCTTGTAAGCTACAAAGTATCGCGAAATCTGGTAATACTTCTCCTGGATAATAGTCGTCATAATTAAAAAAGACTCTTTTTTCTGAAACGGAATTTACATCAAAGTATCCAATAACTTTTTCGGCAGGATTACTTTCTGAAGTAATATTTCCTTCAACAAATCCAGTTTGAATTTGAGAAAAAACACTCCCTTCCGAAGAAAAATCACCCAGTGTTTCATAATATAAATATGCCCCTTCTGAAATAACAAATTGCCTTGCTAACAAACTATACCGATGCGATAATTTATAATCTGTACTTGGGACGAAATGAATTAGATACTTTACTACCTTATCTGCATCTAACGTTGCGCTTTCTAAAACATTGAGTTCACTTGACCTCTCCGTACTACAACAAACTCTCGTGTTTTCAAGACGATCCTCTAGGCCAACCTCACAACAAGGGCACTCATTTCCAATCACAAATGCCTCTTCACGCACCCACATAGGAGCAATTATTTTAAATGTGCTTTCATATTCGTAGCGATAAAACTTTGACCTATTTGAGGGATCAAAACTATCTACATAAAAAGCCATCCCCTCAACACCGTCGTCATTAGTCATTCGCTCAATATAAAGATCATCAATTTCAATAACGGTTGTTAATTTTTTATTTGTGGAGGAATAAACGTTCCCTTCTGCTGTAATAATTTTCAATCTATAATCTACATTTAAAATTGCCTCAAAAACATCTTGACTAACATACTTTCCTTCTTCAACTTCTTCAAAATTATATTCAAAACCGTTGCCTATAATTGTAACAATGGCATCAGTTTCAACCACAGGATCTCCTCCGTAGCGATAGGTCCTACTTAATAGTATTTCGTGTTGTTTTTCCTCATTGCTTATAGAGGCATCAATGACTAAAAGATCCTCAAACACACCTGTCTCTATACTTGTATCTTCTATACAGCCTGACGCAGTCGAGAGCAGGATGCAAATAACTAATAGCAATCTACACTTCTGTTTTCCAATATATTTTTTAAAATATTTCATTCTAATTATATTAAACATTACTAAAACACCCTTCTTAAAACTTAATATTATAACTTATTGTAGGAACTGGCACCGTAAATATTGACGCTTGCTTCGCTTTGATTTCTCCTCCTTCATTCACAAAAAATACTGAGTATGGATTATTTCTTCCCAAAACATTATAAACCGAAATATTCCAAAAGCTGTGCGCCAGTTTGTTCTTTTTATGATTTCCTTCTACATTGAAGCCCAGATCCAAACGGTAATAATCTGGAATCCTAAATTCGTTCCTGTCACTAAAAGTTAGCAGCTCCACGTTATCCACAATAAAATTTCCTGTGGGTACAGTAACGGGTCGACCCGTTTGATACACAAAATTTCCCGAAAGACTAAAACGTTCCGTCAGTTTGAAGTTTCCAACAAAACTAACATCGTGTGGTCTATCGTAATTAGACCTAAAAAAATCTCCATTGTTTACGCGTTCTTCGGCAAAATCGCTGTCTAACTTTACAAATGATCTTGCATAGGTATAGGCCAACCACCCACTAAATTTTCCGCTGGTTTTTTTTAAAAGGAACTCAATTCCGTAGGCTTTACCTTCTCCTTGCAAAACTTCCTGCTCCAATTCCTCATTTAATAGTAACTCTGCTCCCACCTTATAATCAAGGATGTCTTTCGATCTTTTATAATACCCTTCCGCACTTAGCTCATACATATTCTCTTTAAAGTTCTTAAAAACGCCTACGGAATATTGAACAGCGCGTTGCGGCTTGATATTTAAATCTGATAATTTCCAAGTATCTATAGGAGCTGCCGTTGTATTTGTTGAAAGTCTATGAATGTACTGTGCCGAAGTATTTACGCCTGCTTTAATCGAAAGTTCTGGTGTTAACAAATATCTTGAAGCAATCCTAAATTCTGGATACCCGTAGGTTTTGATAAATTCGCCACTGCCATATTCGCGTGTTTCAACCAGAGAACCATCATTCTTAGGAGCATCCTCTTCATACACATTTTGGGTGGACGCTCCCAAGGCTGCAAAAAATGAAAATCTAATGCCTGCCTCTACGCTAAATCTATCTGTAACTTTAAAAATATCTGATATAAAAAGTGCAGACTCTAGTGCTTGTTCATCTGCAATAGTGTTGAGTATTACTTGAGAGTTATCTCCCAAAGGTCTTATAAAACCCGGTTCTATACCGTATAGTTTTGTAGATAAGCCATAATTAATTTTATGACGTGAATTGGCTTTATAGACCAAGTTTAGCTTTAATTCAGTTTCATTTACTTTATATCCCAATTCAAAATTACGATTGGTTTGCCCATCAAATTCAATGTCGAATTTGTACTGAGTATTCGAGACAATAAAGGCTCCTTTATTTTTTTCATCAAACGTATGGTCCCAGCGCAAAGATGCCATCCTATTGCTATATCCAAAAACCGAATCTGAAGTAATACTAAAATCATCTCTACTAAAGTACCCAGTCGCTCTAATCGAATTTTTATCATTGATCTCGTGGTAATATTTAAGAATCGCATCATAAAAGGAAGCCTCACTCTTTTCGAGCTCCTCGTTGTCTAAGTTTCGTAAAATTATATCTGAATATGTTGCGCGAATCCCTACTAAAAGCCCTGCCTTTTCTTTAACTACAGGAACTTCCAATAACACATTACTTGTTACCAATCCTATAGAAGCTTCTCCTGCTAATTTATCTACACTAGCATCTTGGGTACGGATATCAAAAACAGAAGAGAGCCTCCCTCCGTATTCGGCAGGTACGTGTCCTTTGTAAATAGTGACTTCATCGGTTGAAAACGGATTTATTGCTGAAAAAATTCCAAAGAAATGCGAGGGATTATAAATAACTCCGTCATCTAATAGGATTAAATTTTCATCTACTTTACCTCCTCTCACATTATACCCCTCTGCACCTTCTCCAGCAGATGAAATTCCAGGCATTGTTGCAGCAACTTTAAAAATATCTCGCTCACCCAATACCAAAGGAACATTTTTAATTTGCTCTACATCTACCTTTGTAACACCTGCTGACACTTCTTTTAAAACCTGATTTATATTTCCCTGAATCACAACTTCATCCAATCCTTCGAGCGCTTCTGAAAGACCAAAATCTAAAACCCCATCATTATATAAAATAATGCGCTTTTTTACATCCTGAAAAACCAGCGAACTTGCGGTAATAACATTCATTCCCTTAGGCAGCGATATGCGGTAGCTCCCATCTTGGTTTGTTACCGTTCCAATGCCGTTTCCTGCAACGGTGATGGCAACATTATGTGCTTCGCCTCCATTTGTTATATTGGTAATAGTTCCTTCTAGTACAAAAGTGTTGCGCGGAGAACTTTTATTTTCCTTTCCAATACGAACGGTCTCTATTTTTTTTGAGACTTGTGAGGAATTCTGATTATAAAAAATAGGCGCCTCGGCTTTTTCTATAGTGTTTAATTTAGTCGTGTTCGTAATAACTTCTGGTTCAAAGAAACCATTGGGCAGTTCGTTGTAAATGCGATTGTACTTGGTAAGGATTACCTTAGTGTCTTCGATAGTATTGTAATTGAAAAGTGTGTCTTTTAAGATTTCCTGTAAAAGTTCTTGTAGCGTCACTTCTTGAAAGGTACCAGAAACAGCTGTATTGGTGAACCAATCTTCAATAAAGTAAAATCGATAATCCGTTTTGGCTTCAATCATTGCTATTGCTTCGACCATGGAGACAGCGTCAAAAATTATCGTAATACGCGCCTCACTTTCTTGTGAGAAACTTAATAAAGAAACCAAAAAGAAGATTACAAGTAATAATTTTTTCATAGATACTGGTTAGTATGAAGCAGCAGATAGCTAAACTTTCTTTCTATAAATGTACCTCAAAAAAATAGTTGAAAGCAAATAAAATCTTCCAGTATTTATAAATAACGGGTAGGAAAATCACTCCTTAACCATTTATAAATATGTGACTATGAGTGATTTTGAATAAAAAAGTGTGTGGTTCTAGAGGGATCCTAAAAGCACGAACAACCTATTAAAATATTTTTTAAAAGGATGTTATAAATCACAATTTATAGAAAACAGTATGCTAATTAAGCTTAACACTTCGGTCTCCAGAAAAGAGAAATGAGGATGTATAAGAATATAATTACTGGAATCGCGATAAATTTTAAAAGCACTAGCAATAAAATACTCGTCACTAAAAAGATATAGCGAACGGCATTCGATTTAAAATCCCACGTTTTAAATTTAAATGCAAACAATGGGATTTCTACATTCAATAATACACAACTAAGCACTGTAAAAATTGATAAAAACCAAGGATTCAGTAATATTCCTTCTAATGTTTCGGTTTGTTGAAAAGCGAGTATTAACGGAAGACTTAGTATGAGCAATGTATTCGCCGGTGTTGGCAATCCAAGAAAACTATTTGTTTGACGCGTATCTACATTAAATTTTGCCAGCCTATATGCAGAAGCCACAGCAATTAGAAGCCCTAAAAATGGGAGATAGCTCATAAACGAAGTATTCCATCCACTATCTGAAAAGATATTTGCAATATCTAAGGTGTGCCCTGTTGTTGCTTCACTTAATAATTGTAACATTACAACTCCAGGAACAACTCCGCTAGTAACGACATCTGCTAGGGAATCTAACTCTAAACCGACATCACTCTGTGCATTTAACAGACCCGCCGCTAGCCCGTCAAAAAAATCAAAAATGATCCCTAAAAAGGCAAATATCGTTGCCGAAACCAAATCTCCAGAAACTGCAAAAATCAATGCTACACAACCGCAGAGTAAGTTTAAGGAAGTGATAATATTAGGGATTTGCTTTACCATAGTTTTTTTAAGAATTAAATGCCTTTGATCATTAAATTTTAAACTGTTTTTGTAAAAATAACAAAGTATTTTCGTCTAAGGAGTTATTCACGCAATATGTTACTAAAATAGCAGTTTATATTTTTATAAAATAGTACCATATTTGCACAAATTATTACGCTTGAAAAAGAATATATTCTTATTGCTTTTTTTAATCACCATTGGTGTTGCTGCACAATCTGTTAGAAAATATTCAAATGAGTTTTTGAATATTGGAGTAGATGCTGGAGCCTTTGGTATGGCGAACGCCGTGGTAGCATCTACTGGCGATGTTAATTCTGGATATTGGAATCCAGCGGGATTGGTAAATATAGAAGACAAAGAACTTTCCCTGATGCACGCCTCCTATTTTGCAAACATTGCTAGCTATGATTATGCCGCTTTTGCGATGCCATTAGACAACGAAAGTGCCGTTGCCCTCTCCATTATTCGGTTTGGTGTAGATGATATTTTGAACACCACACAATTAATCGATGATCAAGGGAATATAGATTACAATAGGATTAGTCTTTTTTCTACAGCAGATTATGCATTTAACTTCAGCTATGCAAAAAGATTGCCTTTGGACGGATTAAATGTTGGTGTAAATGCGAAAGTCATTCGCAGAATTGTTGGTGACTTTGCGTCCTCTTGGGGTTTTGGGTTGGACGTAGGGATCCAATTTCAGCGTAACAAGTGGAGTTTTGGTTTGATGGCAAGAGATATTACCACCACCTATAATGCTTGGACTATCGATGAAGAAAAATTTGCCGAAATACAAGGTGCCGTAGAAGGTCAAAATCAAGAACTACCAGAAACTACTGAAATTACCATCCCGAAATTACAATTTGGGGTTGCCAGAACATTTGTATACCGCTATGATTTTTCTCTCTTAACCGAAGTAGATCTAAATTTTAGATTTGCTCAAACCAATGATGTTTTTTCTTCATCGGCTGTAAGTGTTACACCATCAGCTGGGCTTCAATTTGGGTATGTAGATATGATTTTTTTGCGAGGTGGCGTGGGTAATTTTCAAAACGTCCAGCAAATAGGCAGTTTAGAAGGAGATACGTCGGTTGGTTTTCAACCCAATATTGGTATAGGTTTTAGTTATAAAGGCATTCAAGTAGATTATGCGCTTACAGATATTGGAGATCAAAGTGCCGCATTGTATAGTAATGTTTTTTCACTGAAAATGGATTTGAGTATTTTCAGGTAGTTTGTAGTCGGACACCAGGTATCGATTGCAATATTATTTTTTGTCTTATAAGTACCTTATTTTTAAATCTTCCTTTATTTTAACACTTCAATACATTAGTCGTGATAGTTATAATGATTAATTTTGTTTTTACTGAAAATTAATTTCTTTTGCTGAAACAACTTCTATTACTCGTTTTTTTACTGAATTTTTCTCTTGGATTCTCACAGCGCTCTATTGGTGAGGATGCTGAAATTAGTGTCATTACTATTGGTCCGGGCACCTTGCTTTATGACAGCTTTGGTCATAGTGCCTTTAGAGTGAAAGACCCTTCCAACGGAACCGATATGGTTTTTAACTATGGAACGTTTGATTTTGACACTCCTAACTTCTATATAAAATTTGCGCGTGGTAAATTACCCTACGCTCTTTCAGTTCGTGATTATAATAGCTTTATCGCAACCTACAAAAGGCAAAAACGCTGGGTAAAAGAACAAAGATTAAATCTTACTTATGAGGAGAAAGCTACTATGTTCGAATACTTGATTAACAACGCACAACCAGAAAAAAAAGAGTACCAGTATGATTTCTTTTATGACAATTGTGCTACAAAAATGAGGGATGTCGTTTATACTGTTTTGAATTATAAATTGGTTCACAATAAAGAGTATGTCACAACACCTTATACCTTTAGAGAATTAATCCAACAACGTTTACAATGGAATACGTGGGGTAGTTTAGGTATTGACATTGCCTTAGGAGCGGTTATTGACCGAACAGCTACCCCAACTGAGCATCAATTTTTACCCGAATATATTTTTAAAGCCGCTGCTGTAGCCGAAATAAATCGAGAAGGCACTTTTGTACCTCTGGTTAAACAAATCGCAACAACCTATGACGTTGCTTCCCCTGAAAAAAAGAGCTCTTTTATTACAAGTCCATTTTTCGTCTTTTGCCTAATCGCAATTTTTATCTTTTATATTACCTGTAAAGATATAACCCTCAAAAAAAGAACACGATGGCTTGATAGCGCATTATTTTTGATCACTGGCCTGGTGGGCATATTGCTCTTGACATTATGGCTAGGAACAGATCACACCGCAACAGCGAATAATTACAACGTGCTATGGGCATTTCCTTTAAACCTATTTTTCTTTGTTTTAATACATAAAGTGAAACCTAAAACATGGTTATACCGCTACGTTTTCTTTTTGATTTTATTATTCGCACTTTTGACATTCCATTGGATTTCAGGCGTTCAGATATTTGCTATTGCATTGCTCCCGTTTCTATTTGCGTTGGCATTTCGATGGGTGTATTTAGCATTGGAACTTAAGGGGAAATAATTTAGGGATTCTGGTCTTTCAAAATTAAAAAAACACTCTTGACTAGCCGTCTCTAAACACCTCTATATGAGAATTTTTTTCTCCTGCCTGGAGCATACTGCCCACTCCCTTCTACTGTCCCCGGAAGAAAATAATTGTCGTTAATGTTTTTATGACAATACTAATATCTAGAAAAAAGCTGCGATGCTTAATGTAGTATAGGTCGTATTGTAGTTTTTGTAAAGCGTCTTCCTGTGTCATACCATATTTTGCGTTTACTTGTGCCCAACCTGTAACACCAGGCTTTACAATATGCCTCACTTCGTAAAATGGTATGGCCTCAGAAAGGTTTTCAACAAAGACAGGGCGCTCTGGTCGCGGCCCGATAACGCTCATATCCCCTTTTATTACATTAATAAACTGTGGTATTTCATCAAACCTACTCTTACGAAGAAACCTACCAAACTTTGTGACACGTGCATCTTTCACCGCTGCAAATTGTGCCCCATGCTTTTCAGCATCTTTTACCATAGAACGAAGCTTATAGATTTTAAAGTGCTTTCCGTTTTTACCTACCCTCGTCTGTGTATAAAACATGGCTCCTTTATTCGCTAATAAATTACCAATGATAATAATAGGTGAAATAAATGCTCCAAAAGTCAAACCCACGATGGAAAAGAAAACATCTAAAACCCTATGAAAAAACAAGTAGAGTTTGTTTTGATTGCTTCGGCTAAAAGGAAAGTATCTATAAAAATCTTTGTCCACATGTTGTACTGGTACTCTGTGTGTAATTTCTTCATATACCTGCGTATACTCTCGTATAGAGACTCCGTTTTCTAGAAAGTGAATCAATTTATTGTATAACGTTACTGTAATTCCACTTGATGGCGGGGTTCCGATAACAATTTCTGAAATTACCAACTCCTTTACTTCTCTAAACGCGTGATCTGGATCTACTATTTTCACACCTTCTAAAGTAAAGGGGGTAATTGAAGTTTCAGTATTTATAAATGCTATTACTTTATAATTAGGATCAGATTTTTGCAACGATTCAATAATATCGGGCGCTTCACTTTGATTTGCCACTAATAACACCCGTTTAAAAAATCGAGGAGCAGAAATTAATACAATATAGGCATAACGCCACAGGAATAGTGAGAGGTTAATGGAAATGTAGAAATAGACTATTTGGAGTCTATTTTCTGGAAGCTCAGGGGTATAAAAAGGGGTTAACAAATAGAACAATACCGTTAATGAGGAGGTAAGAATCACATTTTGTACTACAATTTCAAACTTACTTGCTTTTTGAAGATTGTACAATTCAAAAATAGTAGCAAAAATAGTGAGGTACAATCCTAGTACGATGGACCAAACCCAGTGAGTAGAATTAATTTTAAAATAATCAAAGTCAAATACCTGCCCTATCAAATACAAAATCCCTAAAACACTCGCCACGTCTAAAATGCGTAGGAGAACTTTTCGTTCTGAAATATCAAAATGAATGGTTGATTGTTGAGACATACAAGTAGGTTAAACCGAGATAAAAATAAGAAAATCTATTGTGATGTATGTAACATCTCATTCTAATTCCTGTAAGGATTTACTTTAAAATTTCAAACCACGCAAGTTTAACGGATTCCCAGTCAAATTTTTTAGCAAAAGAATGTGCCTTTTTTGAGATGTTTTGTGTCCTTTCTGCAGCTAACATCAGATCTTCAATGGCCAAAACAAAAGGCAACACTTCTTGTTTGGGTACTAATATACCATTTTTGCCAGCATCGATTAAATAAGGTATTCCCCCTACATTGGTAGAAATTACAGGAAGACCAAGTGCCATAGCCTCCACAACACTTACGGGCATGTTGTCAACATTAGTTGTGTTGATAAAAATATCAGACTGTTTAGAAAGTTCAATCCATTGTTTTTTTGATAGTTTACCCGTAAAGGTGACTGGGAGATTTTTCTGTTTTGCATATTGCTTACACTTTGCTAAGCTGCCATCCTTTTCTGGCCCCACCATTGTTAACGTAGCGCCCATTCCTTTTTTTAAAAGTGCCTCTACTATTTTTAACGCCAACATTGGATTATATATGTTGGAAAAAGAACGCACCCACAAAAGCGTGGGAGCTACATTTTTTCTTTCCTGAAAAGGATATTCATCAATATTGATCGTGTTTGGAATGTATTTTAAGTTATGATATCCTTCGGCTGTAAAGGCTTCCATTAAATATTGAGAAGGGGAAATATTTAATGCTGCATTCCCAAAGAATTGCTTAGTTCTCTTGGGTTTTTTTTTAAGTCTAGCGGGTAAGTTTCCACCGTGTAATATGGGGTAATAAGGGACCCCGTGTTTCTTTGCTAACATTCCAATAAAATAAGCAAAATAGAAATTTTGGGTACTATAGGTATCTATTAAAATAGCGTTGACCTCCTCTCTATAGGTATAAAATGCACGAAGCATATCTAAAAACCTAAACACTTTGTTTTTTATGGAAGATGCCGTATATACTTTAAAACCTTCGGCTTTAAGATGCTCGCTCAAGGTTTCCATTACGGTAACGGTATTGCCTTTCGCAGAGAGTGCATTCCCGATGTAAAGTATTTTTTTTGACACTAGTATTATTTTAAAATTGACCTTCTCTTTTAATAAAAGTAGTTGGTGTTCTAAGAATATCAAATTGAATGGCTTGCAATAATAACTGAAAGCCTAAAATTATTAATAAAGTACTAATCATTATCGTCCCTACCGGTGTGAGTTCATTAGTTGCGCTATTGACAGACCAATTATACCCTCCAAAAATGGTGCCTCCTAAAAATAAAAACACACCAAATACAAGGTAAACAGTACCAATATTAAAATCATACACAAAATAACTCTTCCAAATTCGAGTAATAAACTTCTTGAAAAGGTTTATCGAGAACAACCAAGGCATTCTAAAAAGTTTCATATTAGATTCTTCATCGCCATAGATTGCAGGCATTGGAATTTCCGCTATGATCGCTTGTTGAAAATAGAGTTCGCCTATTAAAGAAGTTTCAAAAAAATAGTTTTTGGAAATTGCTGTTGTATTTAATTTTAATACCGTGCCAGATGAAATTGCAAAGAACCCGTTATTAAAATCAAAACAATTCCAATAACCGGTAGAAACTTTACTAAGAAAAGACAAAAACAAATTGCCAAATCTCCTGATTGTTGGCATTGATTTTAATGCCTCTAAATCTCTAAAACGATTTCCTTTTACAAAGTGTGCGTGTTGATTAAGGATGGGTTGTACGAGTTTGGGAATAAACGTCGTATCCATTTGATCATCTGCATCCAGTTTAACAATCACCTTTATTTCTGGATTCTTTATTAACACTTCAATACCTTTTAAGGTTGCGCCGCCTACTCCTAGATTTTTTTTGTTATTAATAATCTGCACTTGTTGATAGGTGTTTAACATTTCAACCGGCATTGTATCTGGACTGGCATCATTAATAATCACAATATGGTCAGCATAGCGTGTTGCTTTCTCCACCACATGTACAATATGTTTGGCAGCATTGTAATAAGGGATGACAATTCCGATGGAGGTAGTTTCAATCATTGAAAACATTAAAATTATAGTATGCTAAAAATCAAAAATAACATACAAACTATTAAGAAAAAGTAAAATAGGCTAAAATAAAATATTACTGCTTGCTTTTTTTAATAATACTTATTAAACAAATTCCGTAGACAAATGCTGGTGCGGCAATGCGCATGGAGGAATGGTTAATTGTTAAAAACCAAAAGGCTAAAAAAGGCAGTAGAAACAAATTATCTTTATGGAATAACCACCGAATTGCAGGTGTAAATAGCAAAATTATTAAAGCTATGATGCCTAATAAGCCATGTTCAGAAAGCATCCTGCTAATTTCATTGTGTGTAGCAGACTCTACACCCGTTACTTCTAATCGATATTCTTTTGTGCGCCCTGCTCCTATTCCCAGAATTGGATTTTGTTTAAAGGCTAGCAACTCTGTTTCAATAAGTTCTTTTCTACCGGTAGAAACATCTTTTTTAACACGGCCTAAGGCATCTTGATTTGCGTATCTTTTATCTATCAAGCCGCCAGAAAGCAACGAAGTTATGATCCACGTGATTATAAAAACAACCGAAATCAGGGTTGTTTTTGCAAGAACATTTTTACGTTTTCCGGCAGATGCTTGTTTTAGATAAAAGAGTATAAATAAGATAGCGCAAACCCCTGCGGTAATAACACCCCCTCTGGAAAAAGTAATAAAAGCCCTATAAGTTAATAAGCCTAATAAGGTAATATCGATAAAATTTACAGCACGGTTTTTGACTAAAAACAATCTTGTAAATAAAATAAACATTCCCAACCCAATAACTGTAGAAACTTGATTGGGACCAAATCCTCCAGAAGCAGCAAAATTAGATCCTGTACCTGTTAAAACATCGCGTATATCCGGTGTATAAAAGTATAGGTATACCACCATTGCGACTATAGGTAATAAGCAGGCTGTAAGCACATCGTTAAAACGGTTTTGGCTTAGTGGTCTGTCATGACAATATAAAGCGGAAATCCCCAAACATACAGGGCCACTTAAATTAAATCCTATAATGTTCCCAAATTCTACATCGTAATCTACATAAAATGCCGATACTACAATGCCTGGCATTAAAAGGAAAAGAAACAGGACATACGGCCAAGATTTTTTATGAAAGCCCCTATAAAACATTCCCAAAGTCATAAATACAATAACTCCATATTTTGCAAATTCGTATGAAAAACCAACCCCTCCAGTCATTCTAGAAAAAACTTCGAAGCCAACAAGATAGGAAGCCGCAATTAACACCTCATCATTGCGATTGCCATAGTATAATATACGTACCATAAACAACCCAATAACTGCTAACAAAACTAGTTTAATGATAATAGGAAAGAGGTATCCTCCAAATCCAAGAGCGATGTGTAGTAGTAGTAATTTTATATAGTTTTCTTGACTAATCACAAAATTCGAAGTGCATTTTTATAAATTTTCTCAATCAAAGGGATAACGGTATTTTCAGAATAACAAGAGTATATATGATTCTGAAAAGCAATTGCATCAAACTCTCGTCTTATATTATTGTCCATATAAACCCTTAATGCCTCTGAAAGCTTAGAGACATCATCTACACCTACTACTTGCCCAAAGGTACTAATTACTTCTCCACAATAGCCTACATTCGTGCTCACAACGGCCAATCTTGCCTTTCCATATTCTAGAAGCGCCATTGGCAATCCCTCGCTAGTGGAAGACAATACCCCTATTTTACTTTCCGCCAATAGCTCGTCGACGCAATTACTAATCCCATGAAACAATACCCTATCTTTTATGTTTTCTTTAGAAATTTCTAAACGCAGTGATCTTTCATAAGCATCATTATAACCAGCACCCACAAGTCTCAGTTGCCACGATGGAAAATCAGCCGCAACTTTTGCGAAAGCTTTAATAAGCAATGTGTGATTTTTTGGAGAACGCAAATTAGCCAAATGTATTATTTCATCCTTGCGTTCTTTCTGTTTTGGAGCTATCATTGAAAAGGTAATAAAATTGGGAATATACACCACATTTTCCACATGGAGCGTTTTTGTTACCCAAGCTTCCAATGCAGCATTCACAGTAATCACGCTTGAAAAATATCTTGAGCAATACCGCAATATTTTCACTTCATTTTTACCTTGATGTACTTTAGCCCCATTATGTTCATGATATACAATCTTAATAGAAGGGATTAAAAATTTCGTTAAGATCGCGAAAAAAAACGAGGTGCTATGCGCGTGAATTATTTGAATTTTATGATTTTTAAGATAGTTTTTAAAAGCCAATAAAGCTTTTAGATCAATGCGCTTTTTTCGGTGTAGACAGGTATGGTTTACTTTTGTATTTATTGCGTTTACTAATGGACCTTCACTACGGGTAGCAACTAAAAAAGACGGATGGTTTTTTGACAAGGAATTTGCCAAAGTGACGGCCATACGTTCTGCACCGCCCGCTGCCAAACTATCAATGAGTTGGACTACTCGCATACCAAGAGTTTTTTTATTTCACGCTCAAAACTATCTAAGGTATACTGCTGAGACCATTTTTTTGCATTCTCTGACATCGTTTTCAATCCAATCTTATTATTTGTGAATGTGACGATGCTTTGTGTATCAACTTCCAAATCTAATGATAAAAGACAACCTCTTTTTCCATAATCAAGCATCCAAGGCACACAGGAAATTGAAGTCACCAAAGGAATACATTCAAAAAACATAGCCTCTGCAACCACTTTGGGCCAGCCTTCAGATTTAGAAGCCAAAATCAAAAAATGAGCTTGTTTATATCCCTCCCTAACTATTTCAGCAGTTTGGTTTCCTTTAAAGTGTATCACTTCTTTTAAGTTGTTTTTTTCAACATACATTTCTAATGCGGGTCGTAAAATACCGTCCCCAAAAAGCGACAAGCTAGCCAGTATGCCTTGCTTAACTAATTGTTCTACTAATTGTATGGCGTACAAAGGTCGCTTTCCTTCGACCAAACTACCTACAAATAAAAACTGGTACGGATCAGAAAAAACTTTTTCAGATATACCATCCTTTTCGTCATCCCAATAAGATGCTGTAAAAAAGGGTTTGATATTTTTAGTTTGCCCAGACCATTCGCCATAAACAAGCACTTGCATATTTTTGGTTAAAAAAGTATTACTTAAAATCCGTTTTTGGATTCGATAACTTAGTGGTTGCTTCGCTTTGGGATCCCAATTTCCTGCATATTTGGCTGTTTTAATTTTCTTCGGAAATGCTATTTGCACAAAACAGCCTATTAGCCCAATATTACCTGGGCACCTTAGATGGATATGATCTGCCTTTTGCATTTCAGAAATCATCTTAAAAATGATACTAGGGAGATTCCATAAGGATGTAAAAGCACTAATAAATCCTCCAAACGCAAGCCAAGGGATGGAAACAATATTAAGGTCTGTCCTTTTAAACGGATCACTTAACAACTTATTTTTATACTGGGTAGGCGATACTATAGTGACAGTAGCTGCGGTATCAAACCATATATTCATCTCTTTAACATAAGGTGCATACGACTCGTATACATTCACGTTTTTTAAAGTCGGCGCTAAAGTTATCACGAGAAACTTCATTAAATATACTCGTTAGAATTAGACTCACTCACCATCTTAGCTGGCACTCCTACTACAGTTGTACCAGAAGCCACATCTCTAATCACTAAAGAATTTGCGCCAATAACAGCCCCATCACCTATATTGATTTTTCCAGCAACAATTGCTCCAGCACCTATATAAATATTATTTCCAAGTATGGGTACCCCTCGTTGAGCACCTTTGCCACTTACGCCTATGGTTACTCCTTGAGAAATATTACAATTATCACCTATAACCGCATTGGCGTTGACGATGATACCTCCAAAATGGCCAATATAAAATGAATGGCCTATTATTGCCGTATATGGTATGGAAATTCCAGCACTAATTTCTATCAATTTTTGCCAGAGTACCCATAGTATTAACAACGGCTTTTTAAACAACTTAGGAAGTTTACTTTTGTAAATACGATGACCAGAACGATATACAAAAAGCGCCCATAGACCTTGTTGTGTCAGCAACAATACCAAAGACGGCTTCCCGGAATATTTCTTATACTTATTTAAATCTGAATTAAAAAGTCTCATTTTTATTTTTACTGCTTATAAAGGTACAAAATAGGAGGTTGAGAAGTTCTTATTCTATTTTGGGTTTATTAAATAACAATTGCCACCAAGCTACAGTTCTGCCTAATGCCTCTGTAAATGCTTCTTTACGTTTGCTTGTAGTAATCACGTTAATCCATCTTATTTTTAGCAATAAAATAGTGATTGCATTCCATTTTAGTCTTGCTTTTAGGGACGGTTTAGGATGTTTTACTCGCCAAACATACCACCCATTGCGCACTACCATTTTACCATACACATACTTATTGGGTCTTCCGGCGGCATCATGATGATGTTCTAATTGTGCCCCTGTGTTTACGTAAAGTGTTCCTGCATTAGAGAGTCTTAATGTAAAATCTGCATCTTCATATAATCCATAGCCTTCAAAATATTCTGAAAATTTATGCGTTTCTAGCGTCTCCTTCCTATAGGATGCAACGCCCCCCATAAATTGTTCTGCAGGGTATGTTTTGTCCGTAGGAGGTAAAAAAGATACACTGCGGCCGTGAGAAAATTCTGGCATATGCGCAGGCGGTTTATTTGAATCTAAACCTAATTTTTTGCGCAGTACAAAACGAGCTCCATCAGATCGTACCCATCCATCATAAGCAAACTGATTGGCATTTATCTTTTCTCCAACTGCTAGTTTTCTCCAGGTGACTTCATTTGTAATATAGCCTCCCACACCTAAAGCGTCAGGATACTGGTCGTAAGTTGCAATAAGTTCTTTAAAATAGTCCCTAGAAACAATCGTGTCATCATCTAAAAAAAAAACAATATCCATCGCAGCACCTACGCTGTTTATTCCAAAATTTCGTTGTTTAGTGAGCCCTCTATCTGCTTCAGAAACTTTAAAGTATTGCAAATTGCTATACTTTTTCTCATTGAGAATAGCTGCTGTAGCGTTATCTAAAGAGCCATCAATAATTAATATTTCAGAAGGAATTACAGCCCCTTTAAAAACGGAGTCCAACAAGGTCACCAATGGTTTTGGACGCAGGTAAGTACAGATGATTAGAGAAGTATTGCTAGTCATTTTGTTCCATTAGTTTTAAGGCCCATTTTTTACTCGTTGCATAAGATTTATTCATTTTTTTTAAATAGCTAATTGGGTTTTTTACTTTTTGCGACTTATATACTTTTACAAATAGCATAAACCTATAACTGTTTAGCTGAGTAGCAGTGAAATGTTTTATTTTGTAGAGCATAACCGTTGGGGAAGGTTTTGGTTTTGGGTCTTCAACATCCCATAAAAAATTGTGCTTTTGTCTAAATCCTCCAACAGGTGCTTTAAGATGGAGAAGTTGAATACTTGGCACATATAATATATCTGTACCATTGTTACGCAGCTGCATTCCAAAATCACCATCCTCGCCATATCCAAATTCAAAACCCATATTAAATTTCAAATTTTTAATTTTTTCCGAAAGTACAAGACTTGTGTTGGATCCAAAGCCTAGCCACTGTATAATGTGCTCAACACGCTCCTTTTCATTCTTTTGAAGACAACTCAAGGTGATCGCCGAAAAACGGTTTGAATGGACTACCGCCATTGCGTTTTCAAGTACATTCTCAGGAATCCTAATATCATCATCTGCAAAAAAAACCCATGTAGACTTAATCTTAGTCAGGGCAATATTTCTAGCATTACAAGCACCGGTTTGATGGATAAAAGTATGGTCTATTTTAAATGGCCAAAACTCGTCGTTAAGGTAAGCTAATTGAGAAACCGAATTTGGTTCTGGGTTTTGTTCTACAATAATTACTCGCTCGGGGATTAAATTTTGATGCTTGAGATCTACCAGTACGTTATATAAGTAGGAACTCCTTCCCATTGTGGGTATGACTACATCTATTGAATCTTTATTATTGAACTTAAAACCTTTATCAATAGGATTATACTTGAGATCTCTTTTTTTAGTAACCAGCGCCAATAATATATAATGAAATGTAAAACGCTTATCAAATAACAACTGTTGAAAAGCCAATAAAAACAACCATCTTTTTTTATAGCTTTGTCGTACAAATTGAAATAAGCCCTTAGTACTTATACAATTAGAAATCGCCTGTATTTCTGTCAATGGTAACAGTAATCCAGGGGAAGAGTAACATAATAATCCTTGTGCCATTGCTGACTTTGCAACTGTGTTTAAATAATAAATAAAAGGTTGAGTAAGAGGTAATGGTGATATCATCGAGTTGAAAACACTACTCCTTGCACATCCTACAATAGCACTCATTAACCAAGTGGCATATTTTACATTTTTATTGACGTTTATAAATAACGTATCCTCTACATACCCAATGTCCTTTGACATATAGTTTAGCCCAGGATTAAATGACAGTAAATTATTGTCTGGAATATCATTTTTTCTGAAGTATTCTAGATTCAAACTAGAGCGATATTGCTTTTCAACCCATACTATTAAATCATTCGGGTACTCTTTTGCCAGTTGAAAAATAGCAGCTAACACGCCATTATCGTTAATCCCAGCAACAGGAATAGATTGATTTTCTATTTGGACTACTCGATTATTATGATGGGTTATGAGTATCATTGGACAGATTCCTTAATTATTTTTTGATAAAAATCAACCGAACTTATAGCGACTTTACTTCTATCATATTTCAATTCTGCCGCTTCTCTTGCTGCAGCTCCAAATGCACTGTTTTTTTCTGAATCTAATAAGAGTTTGACCACGCTATTGGCAAAACTATCGTGATTTGTAGGATGCACAAGAAATCCGTTTTTACCATCGGCAATCATTTCTTTAGCCCAACCCACATTAGAAGCCACGATGGCCTTTTTCATTGCCATTGCCTCTATCCAAGAAACTGGAAGTGCCTCTGCAAAAGTGGGAAATATACAAACCGATGCTTTTTCTATGTGCGCCTTCATATCATCATAAGCTACTTTACCTAAATAACTGACACGCGCTGCTGCGCTTTCTGAAAACAAAGGCTGCATTAAGGACCAAGTAGACGCGCTTCCTGTTTTTATATCGCCACTATCAGACCCAATTAAAACTAAGGTAGCATCTGGCACGAGCGCTATAATTTTATTAAAAATTAATGGGAGTTCTAACATCCCCTTTTTGCGTATCAAGGTTCCGAAATATAGGATGGTTTTTGCATCATTTTTCACCATACTAGGGGCAAACAGATCAAGGTCAAGTCCATTTGGGATCACCGTTATATTTCTTTCTGAATCAAATAATTGATTACTAAGTTTTCCAGTAAAAGCACTTACTGAGATGATACCATCTGCAGAAATAAAAGCCCGTTGCTCATGGTATTTATTGCGCCTTTTTACTTTTCGATTATCTAAATGACAAAAATAAGTGTCACTGCCGTGCAATCGCAATACCAGCGGACACGCTGTTTTTATTCTTGAAGTAAACCCTGTCCAATCTGGCGCTTCGACAATAGCTATTTTTCCAGCATCGTACAAGGCATCAATACGTCTCTCCACTTTTCTTTGAGTAAGATACCGCGATAGCCCTTTTACCTTGATGTTTTTAATCACATAAAATGTAATTCCATTTTCAGTAAAAACTTGATCTTTGTTTTGCCCATAAATTAATATGGTAACGGTATGCCCAAGACCAACTAGTCCCTGTGCTAGATGAACAAGACTACTCCCTATACCTCCTGAAGGCCCAAAACTGGGATGCGGATATTCTGGGGTTAGGAAGGCGATGTTCATTTTATTCAATCAGTTTAAAATGATTATTCACCATATAATCAATCGTGAATTCATTCTCAATAGCGGTTCTCGTATTTATGGTAATGCCTTGCTTGCCTTCATACAATCTTTCTATAATCCCTTTAAGCGCTTTTGTGTCTTTAGCCGTAAAAATATAACCATTCTCTCCCGCGGTAACCGCTTCTTCATTACCCCCTACTGGTGTAGTAATCACTGGAACATTTGCTGCCAGACTTTCTAAAATTGAAAGGCTAAAACATTCCATATACGTAGGTTGGATCATATAATCATAGGCAGCATAGGTCGTATGCAATGTTGGGCTATTCCCCATAAACTGAAATACGTGATGCAATTCTTTCTCCGTAACCATCGATTCTAACTGCGATTTATAAGGCCCGTCTCCATAAATGTCTATGGTTAATTCCTTGGTGATTTCAGAAGAAAGTAAACTCACGGCGGTAATTAAATCTTGGATTCCTTTAGATTCCCGAAGATGCGATGCCACAAGAAATCTAGGGTTTAATTTTTTCCGATCCTTTTGAATCAGGATATGATCTATAATAACGCCATTATAAATGGTCTTGCATTTATTAGCGATGTGTTTACCAAAATCCTTTTGCATCTCAAAGACAGTATACTGTGAAACCCCAATAAAAACATCTATAAATGTACTGTAAAGCCGTCCTTTTAACTTTTTTAGTATCCCTTTAGTTCTTGAATATCCTTCTAAGGGTCGAGGATTGTGATCAACTGCTATTATTTTTGATCTCGTTTTAATTTTTGCTTCTCGAAAAAACGGGGTACATAACTCTAAAAAATGAGTGATGACTAGATCATATTTGGGCTTATTTTTCTTGAGATAAGACAGAAAGGTTAATTCTATAGAAGCATTATCTTCTGTTGCAATAATGTGAAAATTAGCATAGTCATTGTGGTTTGACACATTCGGGAAAAACCAATCAATTTTGACTCCTTCATCCTTGCATTTTTTCTGAAATGCCCAAAAGAAATGATCCATCCCCCCTATTCTTTCTGGAAGGAGTTTATAATCACAGAGTATGGCTATTTTTTTATTCACGTGCTGTTTTTAATGCAGCTATAATTCGTTGGCTAGTACCTTTAAGTGGCTTGCCTATTTGCAACTTTAATAATGCTTTTTGTTCCTCCAATCTTGATAGAGGGTTTTCTAAGCTAAAGTTAATTTCATTAACTAAAGCAACTTCATCTCTTGGGATTGTAACGGCCCCAATAGCAACAACGCGCTCATAATGTCCATACTTTAAGTATTTACCATCGTTATATAACCCATTTGTCGGGGTGCCAAAAACAGGATTCACAACGGGCTTATCAAACAACATAAAATCTAACCCCATAGTAGAACACATGTTTACATTAAGATCACAATACATTAACAGAGAACGCAGCGTTCTTAAATCTTCACTTTCTGGCACCCGTTGCGACCAAGGCTCAGGATGATTTTCTCGTGTAAGTGTCCACTGCGGGAAATTCCATATAATAGCGGGATATTGTTCTTTTATATCAGAAAATCTAACCCCATCTTCTGCTGGGCTTGTTCGAACAATAAAATTAACTGGTTCAATTTTTCTTTGATCAATTGCCTTTGCTATTACTTCGACATATAAAGAATCATTTTTACTAGTAGAAACATCACCACAACTGTAGCAAATAGTTTTTAAATTCGGATTTATATTAAATCGTGCTTCAAAACTCGTTTTTTCAACAAAATAGGTATCTAAAACATAGGGTTCAAACTGTGGAGTACCAACAACCGAAACCTTTATATTTTTAGTTTCAGGGTAAAAATAGTGCAACTCTTCCTTCATTAAATCACTCCAAACAACATAAGAATCAAATGGTGCTGCCATCCTCCCCTTAGATGGCAAATTATCCCAACTAAAAATAAACGAACAGGTTTTAATGTTTAGCTTTTTTGCCATTGCGTCCAAAGGTGCAAGGTATGGTGGACGCTGATGCGTAAAAAACAAGACATCTGGTTTTGTTTCTTTTAATAGTTGATAATACGCTATTGAAACAGGGTTTTTAGAAAAACTCTGTTTCTGCTTTTTATAGAAATGATTAATGTTTTTCTCTGAATTAAATAACGATGTCCAGATAAATGCAAAACGCGTGAGCCAAGAACGTTTACTATACGTGGTGGCTCTATTTTTTTCAAGATTCATCGCAATCCCATAAAACTTCTTTTTATGTTTTTGCATATGTGCGACTTCTTTTAACTTTCTATACAACCAAGTTAACTTTCCTTCTTTAAAAACAGGAAGTTCAATCACTTCACAAGTATCAGAAATATAGGCTGAAAAAACTTCGGCCGGCAGCCCAGAATAAATAGTGAGCTTTTCAAAGGCCTCACTAGCCTTTATGCAAAAATCACTCAAGACGAAGTTTCGATACCCCACTCCATCAACAATTACAATACCTAAATTTTTCACCCCCATTTATATAGCAATTTTTTAATCACAAATTCTTCTGTTTGTTGCATCGAGTCAATTGTAGCCCCTGCAATGTGAGGCGTTATTATAGCATTTATATGAGACTGAGCATATTTTAACAAGATACTTTTTTCTCGTTCTTCTTTTATTAATTCTTGATTCAAAACATCTACTGCTACGCCTCCTATGTGGCCATCAATTAAGGACGCTACCAGAGCAACTTCGTCTATAATTTCACCCCTTGACGTGTTAATAATCAAACTCCCTTTTTTTAATTTGGATAATTTTTCCGCATTTAAAAAATGAGTGGTTTTGTCATTTAACGGAATGTGTACTGTTAAAACATCAATGGATGCTAAAAAACCAGTCAAGTCTTCTGTTTGATTGGGCAAGTTGTTAAGCTCGTTATCTATATCATAAAAGCTATAGGTCATATCAAAAGCTTCAGCATACCTTGCAATTTGTTTCCCTACTCTTCCAAAACCCAGAATACCTAATTTTAAGTTGGTTAGGTTGCGCCCAATAAAAGCATCTCGATTCCATAAACCATTAATTACATGTTTATTGGCTTGTGGTATATGTCTTACTAGTGCTAATAACAAACCCCAGGTATGTTCTGCGGTGGAAGGAATACTTTTTAGGTATTCTGTTTCTCCTTTTAAAGAGATAATTTCAATACCCATAGAAGAGGCTGTCTCCGCGTCTATGTGATTTAAACCTGTTGTAGGTGTCACTATATATTTAAGATTTTGTGCAAGCTTTAAAAACTTAGCATTTACTACATGTTGCAATCTTAGAATTAAAACATCGGCATCTGCACACGTTTCCATTAATTGACTATGAGAAAAAGGGCCTAAGATGACGTCTCCTATTTGTTTTAACATATTTAAACCATACGGAGAAAAACGACTTGGTTCAGCGATAACTATTTTTGTTCTTCTTTTTTCCATAAGGGCATTAAATATTTTAAAAGAACAATGTCTTGTTGGGTGTCTATGTTAGCAGACCAAGCCGCGTCCATAATATAAGCTCCTTTATTAATAGGCATTAATGTTCTCTCTTTCTTGAGCGATTCGGTTTTTACAAGATAAATACAACCATTTCGGATGTAATGTAATGGTAGCTCCTGTCTTCTGGTTGTTTCTAAAGATGGGTGCAATGCACTTAATTTATTATGATCTATTTTATACATTCTGGCGGGATGATGGTCTCCTACAGGGATAACACTTACTACTCCATCTACATTTAGATTTAATAGCATCTCAATGCTTTCATCAATGTCAGAACTTTTTCTCAATGGTGCTGTAGGTTGTAATAACATAATCGCATCATACGGTTCCTCTTTCTCCTCTAATTTTCTCAAAATAGCTAATACCGTATCTAGTACATTTGATGTATCTGAGGCTAATGTTTCTTCTCTAATATGCACTTTAACACCCATTTCCTCTGCTATTTTTACAATTTTAGGGTCGTCTGTACTTACAATAACATTTGAAATCAATTTACTTCTTAAGGCGCTTTCTACAGCATACTGTACCAATGGCTTTCCATCAATAACCATGGTGTTTTTACCCGGAACTCCTTTGCTGCCGCCTCGTGCTGGTATGATGCCAAGCACTCTCATTAATAAGTGATTGTTTTATGAAACCTAAGTTCAATAGTAGCTAGTATGTCTGCTATCTGTTTTCCGCTTTCTCCAGTACCATAGATGGTTTCTTGTTGCTTGCGTGGTGATCCTAGCTGTGAGGTAATTGCATTTTTTATTGCATCTTCTGTATACATCACATCAATAACGTTACTTCCGCGCAGTCGTCTATTTTGTCGGGTTCCGATGTTTACCACCGGCACACCTAAATAAGAGCATTCTCTAATCCCTACGCTACTGTTCCCTATCAAACAACTACTGTTTTTAAGTAATTTTAAAAAATCTAGGGGTTCCATGTTTTTGAAAAAATGGATGTGTTTAAGATGATGATGTTCCCGATAGGAACGAATTCCACTTGACGTGCCATCTGCTCCTGCATCTACATTAGGCCAAAACCAAAAGGCAGGCACTTTGAGAGCATCTATTACCCGCAATGTTTTTAATACATCCTCTCTGGCAGATGCATACTCGGTAGTCACCGGATGTTGCATCACCACGAGATATCCTTTTTTATGATCAAACTGCTGCCCTACGCCGCCATATTTCTTAAAAGGATCAAAATCTAATGATGGATTGTTTGCCACCTCAGCAGCAAGATCAATCGAGGGACAACCCGTATTGTAAACATAGTTGGGATCTTCTCCCATTTTTATAACGCGCTGTTTGGCGTCTTCACTCGTCACGAAATGTATGTCTGCTAATTTGGTATTTGCATGGCGTACCTTCTCATCAATGTTCCCCGTTACTTCTCCTCCCTGTAAATGAATTAGTGGAATGTTTTGATACGCAGCTGCAATAGAAGCCGCAATGGTTTCAAAGCGGTCTGCAATGGTTAATACGGCATCTGGCTGCAAATTATAGAACACATTTGCAAGTTCCATGACTCCTAGTCCAGTCGTTTTTGCCATCGCAGTTTTGTTTTCTCCTTCAAGGACCATAAAAACTTTTTCGGCAATGGTAAAACCATCACGTTCTATAAAATCTACTGCGTTGCCATAGCGATCTAACAATGCAGATCCAGCCACGACTAATTGAAGCTCCAGCGCTGGATGGTCTTTTATTGCTTGCAATGCCGTTTTTACCCTACTATAGGAAGGTCTCGCGGTTATCACTGCACATATTTTTCTTTTAGCATCCATTTATTATAGGGCGTCTTGTGTCAAGAAATCCCATTGTGAGAGTTCTTTGGTTAGTTCTTTTCCTAAAACACTTTGAAATTGTGCAGCATCAATGCCATAGCTTTTCGGTTTTTTTGCTTCTAAATCTTTAAAGGTAAGAATATGACCTTTTTGTAAGTCTTTGTTTACCGCTAAAGATTTTTCAAAAACCTGTTTTAAGTCTTTAAACTGGCTGTTGTCATTTTTATCAATAGGATGATGCGATGCCTTTGCAATCGCTCTAATGGAGTGCACCATTTTTGGTATTTCTGAAATTTCAATTGATGAAGAAGCGTCCGGTCCAAAATCACTGTGACTAAACACCACGTGAAACTCTAAGATTTCTGCGCCTAAAGCAGCTGCAGCTATACAGGTAGCAGAATCTGCAGAATGGTCTGAAAAACCTATGGGCACTTGATATCTTTCTTTTAATTCTGAAATGACATTTAATCCATACTGTGTGGGTAGCGTTGGATAACTCGTTGTGCATTGTAAAATGGAATAGTCTACTTTTTTCTTTTTCAAAAAGGATACCGTTTGATCTAATTCTGCAAAAGAACTCATCCCTGAAGAGACAATGATGGGCTTTCCAGTTTTCGCCATTTTCTCGAGCAACAAAAAGTTGTTTACTTCGCCAGAGCCCACCTTATAGCGTGCTACTCCAATTTCTTCTAACAAGTCTACCGCTGCATTACTAAAGGGCGACGACATAAATTCTAGCCCTGCTTTTTCACAACGTATTTTTATTTCCTTCCATTGCACTTTGGTGAATTCCATTCGTTTCCAATAGTCAAAACGGGTCGCATCTTGATCACTAAATTTTATTCTGAATGGCTCATGAATGCTACTTTCTGCCGCAGCTATATGCGTTTGAAATTTTATAGCATCAATCCCTATTCCCGCTAAAGCATCAATATAGTCATAGACTTTTTGAAGACTACCGTTGTGGGCCTGTGCTATTTCTGCTATGATAAAGGGATTGTTCATGTATTGCAATTTACCTATTTTCTTTAAAATCAATATTCTCTTTAGCCATCTTTGCTTGGTTATTAGTAATTACTTATTATTTTCACCAAAACCAGAAGACACTGCGCTTCCCTAATCCGTACTATTTATTGCAGCTATTTTCACGCCTAAATCAAAAAAAACAGGGTTTCTACCCTCAATAGAATCTTGCACGGCTTTAAAAGGATCATCATTAAATATTGGATTTGCGTGAATCTTGTTAAGAGTAAAACCACGTTTAAGAAGTACTCTTTTAAAAGTTGACTTTAGTCTCTTAATCATACGATATTTTTTAAAACCCTGGACTTTGAGCATTATTAAACAAATCTATAGTGTTTTTCGACACCGTTTTCCTGTATTTAAAAATAAGAGGCATTTTGACAAACAAGGAACCAATCGCCCTAAAATATTGGAGAAAATAACGAACGTCCATCAAGGCATATTTTTTAAAATTATGATAAAATAGCTTTAAAATTTTTGGAAAAGGGTTTTTATAATACATACAATAGAAAAGTGCCCCATTATGCAGTTGCCTTCTAAATCTAAAATAATTTCGACCCAATTTTTTTCTTTCAGCTATATCAACCCGGTGATGAACAGCAATCTCGTTGGTGAATTTAATAGTGTAACCTGCCTCCATGATTTCTAGAGACAAGCACATTTCTTCGCCATAAATATCCATCCATACTGGAAAGCCATTTGTCTTATCATATACTTCTTTTCGCACCACAAAACCACAGCCAATAAACTCATTTGCTTTAAACGAAATAGGAGGTTCATTAAGTATTTCAATTTTTTCTTCTTCTGAAACGAATACTCGTTTTACTTCTCTAAAGGATAATAAGCCTATGCTATCATCACTAAATAATCTTTCTATGCTATTTATAAAATCAACATGTATGGGATGTGCATCATCATCCAGACCCAATAAATATTTTCCAGAGGCGTATTTATATAAGGCGTTTCGCGCTCCAGAAGCCCCTATACTAGCAGTTACTGAATGCCATTGCACGGCTGGATATCTATCAATCAATTGCGATGATTGATCTGTACAACCGTCTAAAAAAACTAAAAATTCATCCTGAGAAGGATCAATTAAAGAAAGAACAATTTCGATTGTTTTCTTTAATTCTTCGCACCTATTTTTAGTGACAATCAGTATGGAAACACGCTTATTCACAATCAAATATTTTTGACATTTGTTTATTAAAATATTCTGGAGAAATGTACTTCAATAAATCTGGTCGCTCAAGACTAAGGTTATTGTTCACTTTCCAAGCTGCATAAAGTTCCATAAATATTTCTGAAATAGCTATCACATCACCCGCCTCGCAAGAATACCGATAGGTTTCTCCAAGAAGACGCCTTGTCTCACTTTTTTTAGGCCCCAAATGTACAATAGGTTTATCTTCTGAAATATAATGAGGGAATTTACCAGGTAAAAAAGGGCTGATTTCTGAAATAGCTTCTAATATTAATAAAACCGACACCTTTTTTTGAAGCACTTGAACTTCGTTATAGTTTATATACCCATCACTTTTATATACTTGTGGCAACCGTTTGCAAATTTTAGTGAGTTTTGGTTCGTGTGCTTGTGAAGCACCTATTAATAGTAATTGACTATTTTTTGCAGCTCCTTTCGTTTTTTCAATAAACTTTTGAAACCCCTCTATAAGCGGAAAAGGATTGCGATGATCTAGCAAAGAGCCAGCATGCATAATGCTAAACTTCTGGACCTCTAAATAATCTGGAATCGCTACCGCTTTTAATTTGGTATTAATGTTTTGATGCGGTAAAATAATACCCGTCTTTAAAAAGTTAGGGAAATATTGTCCCATCCATTCTTTCAATAATAAACTTGGAAATCCTGAGAATGCAGCTTTTTCTGAAACGGCTCTAAAGAATGCTTCTTTTTGCTCGTATCCGGCCTCGATCCAATGATAAGGAGGTGGATATAAATGAAACGGGTAGGGATCGTGCACGTATGCAAGCCACTTGGCATGTAAGTCTGGCAGTAAAAGTAATGCCGCATGAGTTCTAAAACTAGCTGCCTTACTCAGTGTAATGACTAGGTTAAAATCACCTCGCATTTTTTTAACAGCTGCAACCATACTATTGGCATCATTTTTAAATGTAAATGAGAACCCAAATTTATTTTCTAGTGGTACAGAAAAGTTTTTACCTGTGAGTCGCTGAAGCACACGTTGTAACCTACTTAACCAATAAAAAGGATCTGTTTTAAGTTCTTTAATTAGGGTGGTAGATGCGCCCTTAATATGGACTATTTTATGTGAAAAATGTAAAACCGCTACCTCATGATCATTATGAACTAGTGCGTTGACAAATCCCATATTTGCCTTACCCGCACTACTAGCGTTAACATCAATGGTTTCTGCAAGAACGAGAATTTTTTTTGACACGATTATTTTATCTCTTTGAAAATGTGTGTTATTATTTGTTTTGCAGAGGTTCCATCTCTGCAGGGGTTCTTCATATTCTTAAAGCGACTTAAATCACTTAATATTCCCAAAGTCTTTGCTACAATGGTTTCTGTATTTGTGCCCACTAAAAATGATACACCTGCATCGATCTCTTCAATACGCTCCATAGTATCTTTATTGACAAGAACCGGCACATTAAGGGTGGGCTTCATCAAATCAAGTACTTGAATCTAACATTTCTCTATGCTGGTCAGTAACACATAATTTAGAAGGTATCTTTTGATTGGTTCATTCTTGACAAATAGGTGCCATCTTAATAACTTCTGGTCGCGTTCCAAAACAAACTAGAATTTCCCAAAGGATAGGTTGTTTAGTGATTCTTTTTGTTCTTCAAATATATCTTAATTAATGGACTAAAACTATAATAAAACCACGCTTTGCATTTTGATTTTACCCCTATTGACGATTGACTCATTAAGTGTTTATTTATAGATACCTCCTTTAATAACACGCTCTCCCAAGCAAAATATTTTTGAAGTTTTGCACTTAACAATCCAAGATCATTTAAATATGTGATTACTAATTTACTCGCAGCTACTTTGGCTTTTTTACGGTTTGGATTCCCGCTAAAAAATTCTCCTGTATTAGATGCTAGGTGTTTTCTATTATAATACAATACTGCATCGGTAATAATTCCTCTGGGAAAATTAATTAATATCCTAGTATAACACTCCCATTCTTCTGCATACTGGAGCATATCATTAAAACGAATGTTCTTAAAATTAGAAGCTTTCCATAAAACGGTGCAAGAGGCAAAACCCATAGTCCCCGTAATCAAATCTTCGTAGGTAGAAGGTGTCGCTATATGCGTTGTATAAGAATCAATTTTAGGCAAATCTGCGACCTCTTTAATGTCAATAAAAGATTGCTTTACATAATGCAAATAATGGATTGTAGGGTTTACTTTGAAAACTGCCAAACCAATTTCTAAATTTTGTGGATGGATAATATCATCATCATCAAAGAAAACGATATGGTTTCCTTTAACTAAATCTAAACCATAATTTCTACAACCTGACAATCCTTTTTCATATCTGCTTGGTCTCTTTAAAAAACTAAACCTTAAATCTTGACTTAGCAAAGGCGCTATTATCTCTTTTGTATTATCGGTTCCTCCATCATCTATTATGATGCACTCCCAAGCGTTAATGGTTTGGGCTTGAATAGACTTTAAAGACTCATAAATAAAATGAGCCCTATTAAAGGTTGCCATTATAATTGTGACTTGTGGACTCAAATTCATTTTATTAGAGACTTTATCCACCGGATCGGCTTTAAAACGGTATGACCAATTTTAAAATCTAATCTCTCCGTATTTTTAACTTTCTCTCTTTCTTCTCTTTCTAATTTATTTAAAAGATGTGTTATGAACACCTCAAAATTATCTTTAAAAACAGCAGCGTGCTTCATATAAATATACTTCAGTAAGTCATATTTAACTTTATTTGCCTTGGATGTTGTCGAATCGTTTCTTAAACGATAATTATATAATGGTTCTTGGAGAACCGCTGCCGTTCCACCATCCATTAAAACCCTAATAAAAAACTCCCAATCTTCTAATCCTAATCTCATTTCCTCATCATAACCACCAGAGGATGACCAATCTGTTTTTTTAAACATTGATGTTCCTAATGCATCGTTAGCATACAAAAAATTAGCAATTGTCCCACCTTTAGGCTCAAAAACAGTACTCGTCCCATCCTCATAAATTAGATTTGCGCAACAAGTAACAATTTTAACTGAATCGTTCGATAAAAATATCGAAATTGCTTTCTCACAAAATGTTGGTTCAAAATAATCATCACTATCCAACACCAAAATATAATTCCCTTTTGCATATCTAATACCAACATTTCTAGCGGTACTTTGCCCCTGGTTATTTTGGGTTATTAATGTTGTGATATTTGGTTCCAGCTTTTTTAAAACTGTTTTAGTTTTTCTATTAGACCCATCATCTACAACAATTACTTCAATATTAGAATAAGTTTGGTTTAATGCAGAATTTACGCACTGCTCAATGTATTGCTCATCATTATAACAAGGTATAATTATTGAAACCAAAAGATTACTATTCATTGTATTGTGTGTCACCAATAGATATTATTAAATCACCCTAATGAATAAAAATTTAGTTCAATAAAGATTGTAGAATATAGTATTTTTACTTTAGCTTTTATTAAAAAAGGACTAAAATCAAATCTATTAAATAATAAACTCATTTCAAAGGTGAACATTAAATAATATGGAAATCAATTATATCCTTTTAGCACATAGAAGCCCAAAACAAATTAAACTGCTGGTTAACAAACTAGACACACCAAATTGTAATTTTTATGTTCACATAGACAAGGGTGCTAATCAAAGCCCATTTATTGATGCTCTTCTTCATAAATCAAATGTTTTTTTTCTTCCCGATTCTTTAAGAGAGTTTGGTACTTGGGGAGATATTGGAATTGTTAAAGCCACCTTAAATGCACTCTCCACAATTGTGGAAGATCATAGAAATGGTTATTGTATTTTACTAAGCGGACAAGATTACCCGTTAAAAAATAATCGAGAAATAGGGGCTTTTTTTAAAAACCATTATGGAGAGAATTTCATCTCTATATTTTCGCTCCCCTATCAAAATGGCTGGGGTAACGACGGAGGCTTAAATCGCTTAAATCAATATAAAATAAACCTATCCAATAATAGATTAGATTTTATCCAGCTCCCGTCTATTTTTGAAATAAATTTCTACAGAAAAGAAAACCTATACAAGCTATACAAACTGGCAAAAAGCAAACGGTATTCTTCTTTACTAAAACCCTTAAAAAGAAGACGTTTCCCCTCTTCAATGAAGCCTTATGGAGGTAGTCAATGGTGGGCATTCCCCATTGAAACGATACATCAAATTTTAAAATTTATTGATGCTAATCCTAATTACACAAAGTACCATAAGAACTCTCTTTTACCAGATGAACTTTTTTTTCACAGTATACTAATGCACTTAAAAGAAAAAAATAGTTCCGTAATTATTAAGCCTAGTATTACCTATGTAAACTGGACCCGTAAAAACACATCATTACCCGTTACATTTACCGCAGACGATATTGACGAACTTAAGGAGCAAGGAGCAAAAAACAAGCTTTTTGCTAGAAAGTTCAATATTGAAGAAGACAGAGAAATTTTAAATTTAATAGACGAATTACTTTTAAAAGACCAAAACTAAATCACCCTCCTTTAGCCATTTTTAAAACAAAGTCTCCTTTTTTAGTTGAAAAAGCACTGGCTATTGCTAAGTAAAAATAAAACATTGACTTAAGACCAAAACTATTCTTTACTTCTTTCGCTGTATAAACCAAATACTTAGAAAAGACGCTATAGCAAGCTAATTGAAAGCAATGATTCATTAAACCAAAAATCAATTCTTTTTTAATATTATAAGAAACTCTATCGTGTAAATCTTTGTAAGTAAGTATTTTAATTTCTAATAATTGCCTGTGAAAGGTAACCTTGTCCTTATTCATTTCGTCTTGTATTGAATTGGAGTGAAGCCTTCTTTTAGTAAGCACTTTATCAATATAAACACCAGAAGTAGTTTCTAAAAGCATCATACAGAAATAGTAATAATCCTGCCATGATTTCATTAATTCATGATAGCTTATTTTCTCTGCAATACCTCTTACTAGCAAGACATCGTAGGTATACCAATGTATCTTTCTTTGAATAAAATCTTCAAAAGTAATACCATAGGCCATCTTCGTATATTTATAAGCAGGAAATGTTTTTTCGTGATTAAAATTGGCTGTTTGTGCCACAACAAAATCACAATCATTATTTATAAAAGTGTTTATTTTAGTAGATATGTGATCAGAAACCATCAAATCATCACTATCAAACCATTGAATATAATCACCTTTACTAACTTCAAATCCAAAATTTCTACATGCATTTCCACCTTTGGTTCTTTCAATGGGTCGATGATAATATTGAAACCTCGAATCTTTTAAGATATATGAACTTATAATTTCATCAGTATTGTCTGTTGAACCATCATCTACAATTATACATTCCCAATTTTTATATGTTTGTAATAAAATACTGTCTAAAGTTTCAATAATTAGGCTCGCGCGATTATAAGTAGGTATTATGATAGAGACTAGCGGGTTCATTTAATCTAAGTTTTTCAAACGTATGGTGAAACATCAAAAAGAAATTCGTTGGATAAGCACGTATATCTTTTATGGCTTTTGACTTCTCCAGCTAAAGTTAGATGCCAATCTTCAACAATTTGTTTTTCTTCTATTCTATAACTGTCATCCAAAAATATAGTATAATTAACCGCTAACTTTTCTTTTAAAAAAGGTACCGCTGAATAACGGGCGAAAGGTGTAATATCCCCAAATGGACCATCTACAATTACCAAATCTACCGTATTAATATTTTTAAAGACTTCCTCCAATATAGCAGTATCATACCATATTTTTTGAGTCTCTTTAGCATACTTTCTGGGAACCTCTTTAATTGAAGAAATAACTATTTTGACATATGCTTCCAATTTTAAATTTTGAAGTATTCTAGTTAATTCTGCTCCCCAATCTGAATTGTCCTCAATACTAATAAAATTAGCCTTAATATTATTAATCTTTAGTAGTTGAGCGATACAAATTGTAGAAAAACCCGAGCCAAATTCTATAATATTTGTTCTGTTATTGATTACGATATCATTACAAATATGTATAACTTCTTTAGGACTAATGGACCAATTTGTAATAGGAATAAAAATATTATTGTCAAACATTTTAAGCAACTGATTATAGGCCATTTGATCTTGACTATAATTATAGTTTAATTCTGCTTTATTTTCTAATTTGCTAATGATAGCAACAATTTTATTTTTGATTTTATCAATCATCATTATAGATTCGTTTTTCCAAACATTTTTAATACTTCTAATCGAACATTTTACCTTATAAAACGAATAGCACGCTGTCAAATTTTTACTCTGAGTGCAGGGCTCGCTAATAATTTTTTTTTACTAAACTTTAAATATTGATGTTCCTAATGCATCGTTAGAATGTATAAAATTCGCCCTTTATTTTATTGTCATATTATTTTATATTAAACAGCTTAAGCAACTTTTTGTTTTCTAATTCGAACGAACAACAGCAACCCTATCTTCTTTGCTTGGATATGGTTAATTCAATCCAGGTTCTATCCACTCCTCCATAAATAAAAATGACCAACGCAAAGCAATAAAAACAAAAGCCGATGGATTAGTGTGCCTGTTTATGAAAGTGCCTTTTTATATAGTTGATATCCTTTCCCTGTATATCGAACCCCTTTTACAGCTGCATAATAATAACGTGCTGACTTGGGGCTTTTTACTATTTTAATATGTTTTACTATTTCATTAAAAAATGGAATATCCTGCTTTTTTTGAGCCAATCGATAACTAAAGCTAATAATAGAATTCACAAGATATAACTTAGACTTATCATCACCAATAGTAGTAATATCTTCTAATAATAAAAATTTATTCTCAACAGTGCGTTTATGGTACGCATCCTGGTCTATTGCCATCATTTTTGACACATTAGACTGTATGGACTCGGCATGAACGCGTCTTTTAGACAAAATTTTAGTAATAAAAGCACCCTTGGTGGTGGTACATAGATATCTGGAAATAAAATTATATTCTTGACCACTTTTAAGCAATTCATTAAAACCTAAGCTAGCAATACTAGCTTTTGTTGCCATAAAGTCATTCGTAATACAGTTGATGTGCTGGGTAATAAAATTAAAGGCGTTTATGTCTTTACCTTTATTACTTACTTCATAAATAGGGGTTTCTTTCTGATCTCCATCCCAATCTACAGCGTTCGATATTACAAAATCATAAGAGCCTTTTAATAAAACTGACACCTTCTGTTCCAAGAAAGTAGGCAGCATATAATCATCACTGTCAAACCAATTAATTAACGTCCCTTTACTCATTTCTAGACCATAATTTCGGCAGGCATTGGCTCCTTTGGGACGCTCTTTTGGACGATGATACAAAGAGATTCGCGAATCGCTATCACAATATTGCTTTATTAAAATTTCCGAAGCATCTGTACTCCCATCGTCTACGATGATACATTCCCAATGTGTGTAGGTCTGCGCCAATATTGCGTTTAGCGTCTCTACAATCAAATGCGCTCTATTGTATGTGGGTATAATTATGGACACTAGTGGATTATACATTATAACTATTTTTATTATTATACATACCTAATACTCTAGCATAATTACCGAATATCGAAATATATAAATTTTGCCAATAAAAATTTTTATCATTGAAAAACTTGACAATGAATCTTGGTGCATATTTAAAAGTTATTTTAAAAAACTCCGTAACAACTAAAAATAAAGTGCTGTAATGATTTTCCGACAAAAGAATATCCCTATTTTGTTTGTAAACATGGCCAACATGCCAAGAGGGTTTCATTTTATTTTTAGAAACCAAGTGATCTATTCCTAAATGAGGGTCAAAAGCTATTGTATAACCTTTCACTCGCATAGCATATTGTGCATTGTCCTCTTCACCGTAACCAATTTTCGTCCCACTCATTCCAAAATTTGGATCAAAACCTCCAATGGCTTGAAGTACTTTTTTCTTACAGATAAAATTACCACCAGATAAATATCCTGAATGTATAATTTCTCGTCTTTCGCTCATCTTCTTTTTTGTGCCAAAATCTGCCGCTAACCATTTAGGCTTTTTTGTCTCATAGTATGCATAATACATACCACCAAAACAATCATAGTCACATTCACTTGCAGTTTGAACTAATCGATCCACATAATTATTATGCGCTATACCATCATCATCTAAATAAGCAACGTAGTAACCCTTTGCACTGCTATAAGCTTTATTCCGAGCGTAAGATAGTCCTTGTTTTTCTTCGACAATACGACTTATAGGCGTCCCTAATTTAGAAAACGAGGCACAAACAGCCGCAGTTTCATCCTTAGAATTATTATCAACTACCAAGACATCAATTTCTGGATACTTTTTTACTCCATCTAACAAACTCTCTAAACAAAGCCTCAAGTAATGGGCTCTATTATAAGTGCAAATAGCAATCGTTATGGCAGGTGTCTTTTTACTCACTACTCTTTATTTGGTTTTAAAAAACGTTCTCCTTTGCCTGTAAAAGCATACAGATACATCCCAAATTTCCATCTATTAAAAATACCCTTTTCTAAAGAGACAGCACCTACTATATGCGTTTTGCTTTGCTTTAAAAGGCTAAAAATTTGGTTGCTCGTATGGATGTTTCTGGCGATGCTTGTGGTCCTAAAAAAATAATACATCTTGTTAAACAATTCTCTTTTTGAAACGATTGTCAATACGTCTTGCTGAAATTTCAAGGCCTTATACCGCGCCTTAACATTGGATAATATTTTATCGGGTGCATCTAAAACAGCATTAGACATATTTTGCTCATGCCGCAATAACTGCATTAAGGCCGTATCAATTGTACCATAAGCAGTAGAAATTGCCAAGGCCCGAATATGAAAATCGTAATCTTGAGATTGTTGTAAATCTTCATCCCACCTTAAATTATGCTCTTGGATAAAGGATTTTTTCCATAGTGCTGCACCTGTAGTCCAAAATATAGAAAACTGAACATAATCATTTAAAGGATCTTTGGAAGTAATAGCCTCCGCTCTAAGTCCAAAAGATTTCTGCTGTACGGCATCATAGCGTTCTGTTTGGCAAATGCTATAAAAATAATTTGACTCAGTTAATTGAGCCACTTGTTGCGCTAATTTTAAAGGGAGCATGAGATCATCACTATCAAACCAATTGATATAGGCCCCCTTGCTTTGTTCAAACCCAAAATTCCTGCAGGCATTCGCCCCTTTTTGACTAGTAGACGGACGCTCGTGCCATTGAAAGCGAGCGTCTTTTTTAATCCATTGCGCTACCACCTTTTTTGAAGTATCACCAGAGCCATCATCTACCACAAGACATTCCCAATTAGCATAGGTTTGCTTGTATATTGAGTCTAACACATCAGAGAGCATTTCTGCACGGTTAAAAGTTGGGATGATAATGGATATCAATGGATTCATTTTAAAACAATTTGATTCTAAATACCCTTCACCGCAGCTAGTAAAGTTGCATCAAGATTATTTATGTGTCGCCCAATTGAATAATTCTCTGTGATATTAATTTTACCCAGAGCGCCTAATTTTTTAGCATCATCAATATTATCCAATAAGGTTAACATATTTTTCGCCATCCCCTCAACATCGTGTTCTTGCGATAACAGACCTGTTTTTTTGTTAACGACAACATCCATAATTCCAGCATGGGTGGTAGAAATTACAGGAATACCAGACGCACTCGCTTCTAAAACTGCCAGCGGTGTACCTTCCATATCTCCATTTGCAGCTCTAATTGAATGCTGTACAAAAGCCAAAGATTCCTTAAGCAAACCTATGAATTCTTCTGGTTTTATGATGCCTAACAACTTAATATTGTCCTCCAAACCATAATGATTGATAAGGTTTTGGCAACTATTTAATAATACGCCTTCTCCAGCTAACAATAATTTTGCGTTGGGATGTTTTTCAATGACTTCCTTGAAAGCTAATATGGTATAATAAGGTGCTTTCTTGTCTGTAAAGCGGCCTATTCCAATAAACTGTTTTTTACTAAATTGTGGTTCAACGTTCACAAACTCATTCCGAGGGCCATATACGTTATATACTAGTTTTTTTTTAGGACAACCAAGCTCCAATAACATGGATTCCATTTTTCTGGATACCGCAATTATCTTATTCGCGTAAACAAATACTTCGCTATAACTATTACATTTTGCTATCACATCATACATACTAGCGTCATAGCCGTGAAAGTGAACTACCAATGGCAAGTTTATTTCTTTTATAAAGGGCAAAATATGATGTGCATGTGTTCCATATTCAGCCAAGACAACATCTATCTTATTATCTAACAATGATTTTACTATTGGATGGTCCTTAGGGTTGCTCTTAGGTTTAAAAAAGATAGAAGCCATCTTTCCAATCATCCTTTCCAACAATCCTTTGGAAGGTCTTTTCAATGGAGGAAAACCTTCTAACTTTATGTGAGCTCCTTTACCATAATAATAAAACACCTTTCCATTAAGATGTTCCTTATGTGCCTGAATAAAAGTTTCCGAATATGGATTCTGGCTCGGTGTGAATATGGCAATGTTCAATGGATCCATTTTTTAAATTTATATTTCAGATATTCGATTAGAAACATAGCTTTTTTGAAATAATTTTTATGAAATGTATAAAAATCGATCGAAACCAAATCAATTGTTTCGTGTAAAATAAACCAATTGAACCTTAATTCGGTATCCTTTACAATATTTTTTATATTAAGAGCTTTTTTTACATAGCCCCTTATTACTCTCTCTTCTTTAAGTCTTTTTTTTTGCGCCTCAATCGTTTTATGATTTCTGGTAATATTTTTATGGTTTCTGAAATAGTTAAGAGGAGTTTTAATAAAATAAATTTTTGATCTTACACAAAGTTTTATCCAAAACAACCAATCACCGCACATTCTCATGCCTAATATGTCCTTTGAAAAGGTGTCTGCATCCACTAAATCTCTTTTAAAAAGAACCGCACTTGCATTTGGAATAACATTTTTTACAAGTAAATACGCTTCAATAAATTTTATTCCGTTCATCAAGAAGTCCGCATCCCAAATATTTGGATAAAACTCCTTTGTATAATGTATTCTGTTTAATAAGCTTGTTCCACGCCCATCTACATCAATTGTTTGTGTGTAGTATATCCCTATCTCAGGAGCTAATTTTTCTACTATTCTTTGAAGAAAATTAATATCACAAAAATCATCACTTTCTGCAATCCATATATATGCTCCTTTAGCAAGTTCTACTCCTTTTTCCCATTGTTTAAAAGGGCTTCCTGAATTTTCTTTATTAATAATAAAATGTGAAACTTTAGGATTGTTTTTATATTCACTAAGGATTTTAATACTATTATCTGTAGAGGCATCATCCAAAAGTAGCACTTCGAAATTTTGATAGGTTTGATTAAATACAGATTCTAATCGTTCATTTAAAAACAACTCGTGATTGTAATTCGGAACAATGATGGATATTTTAGGCTTTTTTTGCAAATCTTAATTACTATTTAAAGCTTTTTTGGTTGCTTCTAAATAGGCATTCCCATATTTAATACATGGTTCGAGATGATTCCCTTCAGCCCATTCGTTCATAGCATTGATAAAAATAAAATTTTCTTCCTTAGAATAGGGCTCAAATGATTTTACCATAAATTCAAGCCAATCTTGATATAACTCTGGACAACTACCTACCGCAATTATCCCTTTTTCTTTTTTTCTGGCTGTATTGTCCCAAGATGGAGTAACACACCTATATAGCTTATAGCTCGGAATTAATCTTTCTTTACTAGCTTTTACCCCTTTACTAAAATCACGTAAATCCAATTTTTTTTGCTTTTTACCAGTTATTTTATCTAGAAAAGAAGCCTTAGCATTACTCTCGTATTTATTTCTTATGACTGTATGGGGAGCAAATTCTACTGCCGCATCAAAACTAATACTTTTGGGATCAACTTGATTGTTAAAACTCTCTGTAACAGTTAGATATAAATCTTTATAGCCAAATTCTTTTTGAGCAATTTCACGCCATATATCAGTAGTTTTATTTATATCTGGAAATAAATCATGTCTATATATCATAAAAACAGGGCAATTATTTACACGTATATAACGTGGGTCTGAAAAAACTTTTTCACATAACCAGCGCATATGTTCTTTATCGTCATCTAAACTATACTCCTGCTTTATTAATATTTCATTTTCCAATCCATCCCAACGTCGCGTCCAATTTTCATTTGCCCAACATAACATAAAAGGCATATCCGGTTTTTGTAAACGCAACATTTCATCTATGGGATAGTCTAGAAGTCTTTTTCCATTAAACCAATAATGATAATAGCAAAAACCTTCTATACCATGCTCTTTTGCAATTGCTGCTTGTGCATTTCTTGCTTGTTCTAATCTCAAATCATAAAAGCCTAAATCCGTTGGTAAATGAGGCTGATAATGATCACTAAACAATGGCTGCGCCTTTGCAACATTCGTCCATTCTGTAAATCCCTTACCCCACCACGCGTCATTCTCAGGAATAGGGTGAAATTGAGGCAATACAAATGCGATCGTTCTAATTTTCGTCATTTACTGCTTATTTTTAGCAACTATTATTTCTATATACTCTGCGCGTATTCCAAAAGACAAATCATCTTTATAAATGATCTCTGCTTTTGTGTCAGTACAATTTTCGATGAAATTAACAATATCAAATCCCCGATGCATGGTCACTGGTGATCCCTTTTTATCCACGGGATTCCCGTGCCATTCTGGCTCGAAAAGAAAATTAGGCTCTCCATTTTTTCCTTTGGTTGCCCAAACCTGAGTGGGCTTGTGTTTATTAATAATAGGTACAGAAAAGATATGTGCTCCTCCTGGCTTTAATGTTCTATGTATTTCTTTAAATGCTTTTTCTGGATCATAGATATGCTCCATAACATCAGAGGTAATTACGAGATCAAATACATTATCTCCAAAAGTTTGCTGTTCAAGATCCTCACACCTAATCCCTTGATGAAAGCTTCCTAATTCTATATTCAAGAAAAATTGGGTTGGGGTGTAGTGATTCGCTTGGTCTTTTAATTTTACGCTATGACCTCTATCCCCTGGTGATGATTCGTGAATTTCTAATGCCCTCCAATTAGGATAATTTTCATCTATAATCTGCATTAATGCGCGCTCTCTAGGAATTGAATTACAATTAGAACAGCGTAAATTATCCCGAAGCCAACTTTTTTTCGCTATAAAAAACACTTCTTCATCACAACATGGGCAGGATCCTTTTTGTTTCATATAATAGACCTCCTGCTGATTTTCATACCATTGGATCGCTTTTTTAAACAAGTATTTTTTTAATTTTTTTATCACTTTTTCTAAAGAAATTTTTTGATCAGATTAACACCAGTTCGCATATCTACAAAAGAATAATCAAATCTAACAATATCCTCACAGTATTTTATATCAATAAGATTTTTTCTAGAATTTGTATAAAATCGTGAATAATCTTTTTTTCTTAAACCTTTATTTTTAAAAACATCGAACTCTTTTTCGATCTTTAATTTAGTGATGATAGTTTTTATATCATCAGAAAAATTCTCAAATCTTCCAATAAAGTCTGGAACATATAAACCCTCTTTATCAAAAAATGAAGACTGGGATAAAAGGTGATCACCCAAATAAGTGTTTTCAGAATTATCCCTCAGTATTTTTTTAAAATTACCTGTAGCATTGATAAAACTTTTAAAATTTCCATCAACTCCGGAAAAACCTTTCACCCATTTATAATCAGAGTATGCTCTATCCCAAGGGTTTCGAACAAAAGTAAATTTAAAATAACTCCCCCATTGTTTTTCAGTCACTAAGCCTGTCTCAATTAGTTGTTTACTAGTAGCATGCTGCATATGTAATTTCCTTTTAGGACAATAACCAAACAAACGCTCATAATCAGGATTTTTAAAATGAAAAGTAACTTCCGGAAAAAAGAACGAGTTTATGCTTGTCCCAGCGGTTTTTGGGATATGAATAAAAATACATTTATGTTTGTGTGATATCATTTTAATAATTGAAAATTTTAGAAAGTAATGAACGTTTTTTTAACGTTGCTTCTACGTAACAAATATCTGTTCTAGAATCAATAATTTCTCTTTGAATTTTCATTTCATTTATCTCAAAACCTAAACGTAACAAATCGATTTTAAATGAAGTAATTGTACCGTGAACTTCGACAGACTCAACCGGTTTGTCTTCAGAAAAATTCCAAATATTATCTGTTCCAGGAATCATATCTATAGTCAATAGAAGTTTTCCTCCAACTTTTAATAAGCGCTTCGCATTTTTAAGAATCTTATTTCTAATCTGCCTAGGCATATGCTCTATTACTGAAATAGAATAAATTGAGTCAAATTTTTGACTAAACTTAAATTGTGAAAAATCTAAATTATGTGATTCAATCGAAGCATTAAAATAGGAGTAATCTAAAAAGCCCCACTCATTCCACTCGTCCATTTTATCTACATCTCGAGTAGTTTTATGTAAATCTACAGTGGTCACTTTCATCCCCATATTTGTTAAACATAATGGCAATGGGCAGACACCAGCACCAACATCTAATACTTTCTCACCTTTTTTACTTTCAAGTTTTTGAAGCAACCAAGAATATTCATAAACACGAGGAAAATGACTTGTATAAAAACCAAAGTTAGTTCTTGACACATCCACTAAATATTGTAGTAAATCGGGTCTTTCAACTAAACCAAAACCAATATTTAGTTTTTCTGAAAGTATATCACGGTTATGACTACTCGAATGTTTTGTGGCGCAGACCACGACAATATCTCTATATAACCCTACTACAGCAACTTCATTAAAAGTACCCGCCCCATTTACTTCATCTAAAATAGAAGAATAGTAGTGAGTAATAGCAGATTCATACTGTGGGCTTGCTCCGTAAGCACCTATTAAAACTCTGTCCGTACTTTTAGTGAACATTGCATTCAGAACAGCATCATAGTTCTTTTTATCACTTTGATGAATTAATACATCAAAACACATTATTAAATGTGCAGTATCTATGTCATCATCATAGATAATTTTGTTTAAAAAACTCCAGTCTGGTCTTTTTTCCTGGCAAATTTTCAACGCCTCTACAGAAACATCTAGACCCTTATAATCAGTAAATTTAAAACCTTTCATTAATTCTAAATCACCGCACCCTACATCAATAATACTTTTTGTATTAAATGGATAAGTAACGTAAGTAACGAGCTGTTTTTTAAAGGCTAATACCTCACCTCTTGATCCTACTCCACTTCCCAATTCTGGATTTAATGAGTATCGAAAATCCCAAAACATACTATTATTTAATTCTTTTCCTAGCGCAGATGAAACTACTTTATTGATAGCCTCTATGACCATATCAACCTTTGGTGAACCAATGTTTTTTAATTGCATATGCTCATTTAACAAGTGATGATAATGCAGAATACTGGGAGTTATATTAGGAAGATCATCTAATGGTACATGAAGAGGGAAATTATATTTAATATCTAGTGACTCAAAAGATAGTTCAAGCGTATGCATTGCTAATGAAAATCCTACTTGATCCGCATGTTTTGAGTGTTTTTCTGTAAAAAGAGTATCGTTATCTATACACCAAGTAGCATATTTTTTCCATTTTGCACTCAGACTGCTTAAAACCTCTTTCGCTATAATATAAACACCACCGTTGCAGTTATAACGATCTGAAAGATCTATATCACGCTTAAAAACTGAAACTTTTTTCTTTTTTATTGTGCCAACATTTGCCTCTTTAAAAATAGTTTCGAGCACACTAAATGGGGGGCACGTATAATCCACAATTTTTGCAGATACTTGAGCCGATGGAATAAGAGATGCTAAATCGTGTATAGCTATATCACAGTCCAAAAGAAATAAATAATCATACGTTATTTCTTTTACTTCAAATATTTCAAGTTGTGACAATTTATTACAGTATTTATTTCTTGAATCATACTCTTTAACGTGAACTACGTTAATATCTGCATCATTTAACCACTTGTAAAAAGGATTGTCGTCTGCATCAATCACCTGAACAAATATTTTCTTTGGCGCAACTTTGTTTGCCAACAAGGTTGTTACTAAAACAAATGCTTGCGCCCTAAATAGGGGCTTATTGTCAACCAGACAAGAGTATATATTGTTCATTATTTTTTCTTTTGAAAATAACTCCAGATATCTGTTGTAATTTTGATACAGTCATTGATAGTTATAGTATCCATTTCAGTTTCTGACATTTCTATATTTTTATTCATCCAAGTCATATCACCATTTAAAAAACATTTTGACAATTCTTCGTTATCCAATTTACACTCTTCCATTATTTTTTCTCTATCCTCTTTGTTCAATAATCGAGCTTTCTGTTTGTCATTTAATGAGGCCTCAATTAACTCTATCAATTTATAATTTTGAGACGCCACATCTTTAATTATGTTGAGCGAATTAGCTTTACGCATAAACTCCAAAGCCTTAAAACTTAAACTTTGATTTTTATAAATACTAATTGATTCATTTTTTTTTGACTCTTGGATTCCTATTAGACTTAAAAATTGAGCCACACTATTTTTTTGCTTGTCGTAAACTTCAACAATCATCGAATCTACTCCAAAAAACAAAACCCATTTTTTTAGAACAAAATTAAAATTGAATAGCTCTTTTTTCTCTCGATAAAAATTTTCGATGGTATCCGTGTAAAGAGTCCAAAAATCATGTGTCTTTACATGTTGATTGTATTGAGATTCAAGATATTCGTCTTGTCTTCGAACAATAGCAATAATTTTCACATTGTATTTTTTAGCACTAAAAACTTCCCTTAAGTATTTAGGCATTTCTTTACCAACAAATCGTTCTGTTGACATCAAAGAAAATGCTTCACTTGATAACAGTATATTTCTTTGTTTTGCCCTGTCTATTTCTTGTTTTAATTGGGCGTATAAGTCTCTTTTCTTTATATTCAAAGTATGATGAACATGTTTGGAATTTCATCTAACAAAGAAAACCCCAGATAATTCATTGCTTTACGATTCATTGATGGGTAATAAAAATCATTTTCTTCTAACCATTTAGTGTTTTTGGCAAAAAAATCTTGAATTGCAGAAGTCCCTGTTTTCATAAACCCTATATGGATAAAAACATTTTTCTTCTTCTTTTTCTTTTTCTTTAAGATATTTAATAACATTTAAGCAGGTATTTCTTGCCAATTCCCAATAAACTGCACGGGAGCTATTGCCGTTATTACTCCATATACATTTATTTTAGCCATTTCTGTATTATGATAATAGATATCACCTCTATTCTCAGAACTAAGTATCTGATTTATTGCAATTGAAACATTATAGTTTCCAGCACCTAAAAGGCAATTATCTAATCCACATTTTAAAATTACTTTGCCCTGTCTCGAAAATTTAACATTCGTAACACTCGAAAATAGGTTCGCCACAATTTTAGTCTCTGCATCGATAAATGCAATACTTATAAAATATTGTGAAACTTCTTTTTTTACTTCTACGTTGATACTCATCATTAACGAACTATTAAACTCAATTGGAATCACTTCTGAGTTTGAAATACCATTAATACTAAACTGTAAAACATCAACTAATCTATTTCCTGAAATAACTCCATCTTTAGTCCTAGTTTTAAATTTATTAAAATATGCCTCAATACCCTGAGAGACGTCATGCGAGTTTACTTCAATTTGCCCTTTATCCATTAAGATTATACGTGTAGCGGTTCTTGCTATAAGTGGCATTCCATGTGACACAAAAATAGTGGTGCAAAATTCTAACATCTTTGAAATTCTATTCAAACATTTAACCCTAAAACCAACGTCTCCTACAGCTAAAACCTCATCAATAATTAATATGTCAGGTTCCATTTCTGAAGCAACAGCAAAACCGAGACGCACCTTCATCCCACTACTATAATTCTGCACTGGCATATCAATAAACTCTCGTATTTCAGCAAATTCAATAATATCTTCTACCTTAGCATCAATTTCCTTTTTTGTAAAACCTAGTACCGCGCCATTGTTATAAATATTTTCTCTTCCCGTTAAGATTGGATTAAACCCTGCTCCAAGCTCTATTAAAGCACCTACTCTCCCGTTCATAGTAATCTTACCTTCATCTGGATTTATCAAGCCATTGAGCATTTTTAAGAGGGTAGATTTCCCAGCTCCGTTGTGTCCTATAAGGCCGAGACATTCTCCACGACGCAACTCAAAACTAACATCTCGTACTGCCCAAAACTCTTTAGGGCGCAATAGATTCTCTTTTGCATTACTCCCTATATTACCAAAAATATCCTTCACCCCATACCACAGGCTGGTCTTTAGGTCTTTACAAAACTTTTTAGAAAGTCCTTCTACTTTAACCAATACTTCGTTTTCCATACCTAGGCGCTTAATCGTTCTACAATGATGGGTATAGACACTCTATAAAAAACCAATCCTATCATAAATAATGGGATGCAAACTGCTATCACAATCAAAAAGTAAGGCAACATCGTAAAATCTGCCCCTAATATAGTATCACGTGCGGTCGTAAGAATGGGGGTAAATGGATTCCATCGCATTACCTCTCTAAACATTCCCGGTTCTTTAGGAATAGCGTACACTACCGGTGCTGCGAACATCACCAAACGCAATCCTAAAGAAATGATACTGGCAACATCATTGTATAACATCCCTATGGGCGTTATAAACAGCCCAAGAACCGTCCCAAAAAACACCCCGCATAATAAGATTATTGGAAACAGGAGCATCGACCATTGTGGGGAAACCCCAAAAAAGAGTAAAAAACCTACTAAAACTAAGATTTTAATCGAGCTATTAAAAATCAACTTTAAAATACCACTGACCAATAAAGCTTCCTTCGGAAAATTAATTTTACTCATTATACCTCTGGCTCCTCGTGTTGTTGCCATGGGAGAATTTATAGCTTCTATAATAATAGACCATAAAATGGTGCCCGTAAAAACAAAAATGGGATATGGCATGCCGGTATCAGAGATGGCTACGGTACCAGAACTATTTAAAAAAATCCAGACCAAACCCGTAGTCAATGGTGTTATAAATGCCCAGAGAATCCCAAAATAACTCTGTCTATATTTTGCTTTAATGTCTCTCGTGGCAAGTTGTTTCGCCAAAAAAAAGGATCCCACAATATCTACTAAGCTCTCTTTTAAAAGCTTAAAGAGATTGTGATTATTTTCTCGTTGGTATACTTTAGTGGGTAACGACATACATTATTTTGGGTAGTGGTCTTTGGTCGCACTAAAATACAAGTTTTGCCATACTTAAAGAACTCCTACCATTTTAGTTATTCATAGCTTATTAAACCTCAAAAGTATTCTTCCAATGAAATTTATGACTCCATTATCTTTTACCCTTATGAATTCTTAAAATAATCCCAAGTAACCTTTAATCCTTGTGCTACCGAGAATTTTGGATCGTAGCCTATTAATTTTTTTGCTTTTTCGATGTTTGCTAAAGAATCACGAACGTCGCCTCTTCTTGGTGGGCCATACAAAGCTTCTAGATTGGTGTCTGAAACTTCTTTCAAATCGCTCCAGAGTGTATTTAAGCTAATGCGATCTCCGTAGGCTATATTTACGACTTCATTATTGGCTTCGTCGCCAGAAAACATGCCACGTATGTTCGCTTGTACGGCATTTTCTACATAGGTAAAATCACGGGTTTGCTCGCCATCCCCATTCATCGTAGGTGCCTTTTCATCCACAAGCGCTTGCATAAATAATGGGATTACTGCAGCATAAGCCCCTGTAGGACTTTGCTTAGGACCAAATACGTTAAAATAACGCATCCCTAGGGTTTTTGTACCGTAGGTTTTGTAGAATACGTCTGCGTATAATTCGTTTACTAATTTTGTAACCGCGTAAGGCGATAATGGTTTCCCTATAATATGCTCTACTTTAGGTAAGTTTGGGCTATCTCCATAAGTTGAACTCGACGCCGCATAAACCATTTTTTTAACGGTATTACTTTCGTTTTGCGCGACCAGCATATTTAAAAACCCTCCTACATTTACATCGTTAGAGGTTACTGGGTCGTTTATAGACCTTGGCACAGAGCCCAATGCTGCTTGATGGCTTACATAGTCTATTCCTTCCATAGCGCTTTTGCAATCTGCTACTTTTCGAATGTCGCCATCCACAAACTCAAAAGCAGGGTTGGAAGAAAATTCTTCTAAATTGACCATCCTTCCAGTGGCTAGATTGTCTAAAACGCGTACTTTCTTAGCGCCATATTTGAGCAAGTATTTTACAATATTGCTGCCAATAAAGCCAGCGCCACCTGTTACTAAAAATTGAATGTCTGAAAAATCTGCACTGTGATATTTGTTTGTATACATTAGAGTCTTCCGTCGGTTAAGTGGGTTGGGTAAAAAGCTTTTACATCAAATACGACTGAATTTTCAGCGGAATGTGATTTAAAATCAAAGTCTTTAAATTCGTCGTGACACACCGCTAAAATAATAGCATCATAGTCTGTTGCCAGTTTTGTTTGTTCAGAAATTAAAGGCAGTGCGAACTCTTGTTTTACCTCTGCTGCATTGGGCCAAGGATCATACACATCTACATTTAAATTAAATTTTTCTAATTCATTGATTACATCAATGACTTTACTGTTGCGAATGTCTGGACAGTTTTCTTTAAAGGTAATTCCCATGACCAGTACTTTTCCATTTTTTACTTTCGCATCTTTTTTAATCATTAATTTGATGACTTCTCCAGCTACATAGGCACCCATCCCGTCATTCATTCTTCTTCCTGCTAAAATAATTTCAGGATTGTATCCTTCTTCAATCGCTTTTTGAGCGAGATAGTATGGATCTACTCCAATACAGTGTCCTCCAACAAGTCCTGGAGAAAATTTAATGAAATTCCATTTAGTTCCGGCAGCTTCCAACACGTCTTGCGTGTTGATGTCTAGGAGTCTAAAGATTTTTGAAAGTTCGTTGACAAAGGCAATGTTGATATCGCGCTGCGAGTTCTCGATTACTTTAGCGGCTTCCGCCACTTTTATGGTAGGCGCAAGATGGGTGCCTGCGGTAATTACTTTCTTATAAAGATCATCTACATATTTGGCAATTTTAGGGGTGGAACCTGAAGTTACTTTCAAAATTTTTGTAACGGTGTGCTTTTTATCTCCTGGATTAATACGTTCTGGCGAGTAACCAGCGTAAAAGTCTTTGTTAAAAGTCATTCCAGAAACCTGTTCCAAGATTGGGACACACACATCTTCCGTAACCCCGGGATACACGGTAGATTCATAAATTACTACATCATCCTTTTTTAGTACCGCGCCTACGGTCTCACTTGCTTTTACTAGCGGCGTCAAAACGGGTTGGTTGTATTTGTTGGTAGGGGTGGGTACGGTTACTATAAAAACCGTTGCTTCTGCAATTTCAGCAGGACTGGCAGTAACAATCAGTTTGTGATCTCCAGTTCCTTTTAGGGCAGCCTTTAGTTCTTCGTCCCCAATTTCTAGTGTATTATCTCGACCAGATATTAACTCTGCAATACGTTGGGTGTTGATATCGAGACCAATTACTTTAAATTTTTCTGCAAATGCAACGGCCAGCGGCAAGCCTACATAGCCCAAGCCTATAATTGCTATTGTTGGATTTTTTTTCATAAACTAAAACTTTTTTAAATACCCTTATCCCTTTGTTGTACTTAAGATGTGAACTGTTAAATAGTTACATTTAAATTCTTGAATCGAAAACAAAAATAATATTTTTAAAGACGACCTGCCAATAAAAAAAGTAGTTTTATTTGCGTTTCACAAATCGTTTTATCCGTTTACCAAAAGGAGGTTTTTTCTCATCTTCGTGGTATCCATTACTATAGTTACCGTACCCGTAGCCGGAACCATAATTTAAGGTGTCATCTACATAGTTAAGGACAAAACTTAAATTGGTAATTTCTCCCTTTCTATACTTTTCATTTACCTTTTCAAACATTCCCTTTTTCGTATAATTTTGTCTCGCCAGATAAATGGTCGCATCTGCAAAACGGGTTAACTCGAGGGAGTCTGCTACCAGTCCTAGCGGCGGCGAATCTATTACAATAAAGTCGTATTTCTGTTTTAGATCTGCAATTAATTTGTCCATTCCATCACTCATTAAAAGCTCTGAAGGATTGGGTGGGATTGGGCCCGAGGTAATCACATCCAACGAAGGGAGCATTGTTTTTTGTGTGATTTCTTCAATGGTGGCCTCGTTTATTAAATAGTTGACCACCCCTTTGTCATTGTTAATTTCAAAATCACCAAAAATTTTCGGCTTTCTTAAATCCAGCCCTAAGAGGATGGTCCGTTTCTCGCTCAAGGCAAATACAGAAGCGATGTTTATTGAGGTAAATGTTTTTCCTTCTCCACTCACCGATGAAGTAACCAATACGGTTTTACTTCCTTTTAGCCCTTGTTTTTTATAAATAAACTGCAAACTGGAACGCAAGGCTCTAAAAGACTCCGCTACTGAAGATTTAGGCTTTTCTATCACGGCAAGCCCTGTTTTTAGGGTGCTTTTTCCAATGACCCCGAGAATAGGGATGGTTGACAAGCGTTGAAGATCCTTGGTGGTCTTAATTTTATTGTCAAAAAAGGTGAGTATAAACACAAAGCCAAAGGGCACTAAAAATCCCAAGAAACCTGCCAACATATTATTGAGCTTTGTATCGGGACCAATTTGATGCCCTCCCGTATCTTTTGCAGAATCTATGATTAAAACATCGCTTACATTGGCTGCTTTTACCAAACCGGCCTCACTTCGTTTGGAGAGAAACACATTATAGGTCCCCGCACTTATGCTGTACCGTCTTTCAATTTTAAGCAGTTCTTGCTGTTCTCGTGGCAACTTTCTAATTTCACCTTCATATTTGGCAATATCCTTGTTAATATCACTTAATTCTAATTCCTTTAGGGATTGAGAAGACCGTATGTTTTCAAAAAGAATATTCTTTACCGCATTTATTTGCCGGTCCAAATCTGCGAAAATCGGGGCTGTTTCCTTGAAACTATACTCCAATTTTTTTCGCTCCTCTGCAAGTGAAATAATCCTGCCCACTCCAGAGACAATACTCAATTCTTGAATTCCAGCGACCGAAGGTGCCGGCACTTCTCTATAATCTGCTCTATTAGAAAGATACTTTTCTAAAATAGCATAATAATTAAGCTGCCTTTGCAGCGCCTCTTTGGAGAGGTCTAATCCAGTTAACTGGCTACTCACTTTGGCTCCCTCTGACGCTAAATCATAGACCGCCGTTTTATTTTTGAACGAATTGAGCTCCTTCTCAACATCTCTCAGTTCCATCGATTTTGCGGTCAAACTACTATCAATAAACTTGATTGTTTTTGTTGCAAATAAATTTTTGCGTTCTAACACATCGTTACTTAAGACTTGAACCGATGAATTTAAATAATCTACCAATCGTGCTTTGTTGGTACCATTAAGCCCCAATCTAAGAATAGAAGATCCATTAGACTCTGGGTCTACGCTGATTCCCAAATACCGTTTAACCGAATTGTCAAAATTTTTAAAGGATATGTAAAAAGGGGTGTTTAAAATTGGTTTGACTTCCGGATTTTGAAAAAATGTCCCACTAAAAAAAGGCAAGGATATTTTATCTCCTATGGTGTAGTCTTGCGCTATTTGAGTGGATGCCGCAGTCGCATATGCAATCGCTTTGGTGCTGTAATTTTGTGTTTTAACATTTATATTAGGCAAAGTAGCACTCAAGGCAAAGGTCGTAGGCGTTTTAAACACTACCGTTATGGGAGTATACAAAAGTTGGACTTTTGAAGTGTCTGCTTCAAAAGCAAAGGGAAGGGCTCCATAGGCATCGACCTTTTGATATTCGCCATCTTTTTGATAGGCTATATAGTACTGCAATTGCGCTACAACTTTCTCATTATGAGAGCGTGACTTTAAGGTAATAATTGCCGTGTTCACTTTATCTGTGGTTCCACCCCAGTTAAAAGTCAAACTGGTATTAGAGGTGAAAAATGGATTTTGATCATCCTTGATCGAAATCATATTTTGCATCCCGTACACTGGTAATTTCCGAGCATTTATATATTGTGCGACACCAAAAGCAATCCCTAAGGAAATCAAAAATAAGGGCCAAAATTTAAGCAGCTTAAATAGAAAGGCGCGAATGTCAAAAACCGTCTGAGAATCCCGTATGTCTTGGTAGTCGCTCATATCATTATAATCGTGTAAACAACAAAACCGTTGTAAATAAAATCGTCACTATAGAAATAATCGTGGTAAACGACTGTATGCCGGTTATCCCGGTACCCCAAGATTTTTGCGGCAATGGATTGATTAATATTAAATCGTTGGGTTGCACAAAGTAATAGGGAGACTTCATGGCATCAATAGTCGTCAAATCTATGTGATGTACTTTCTGCCCAATAGGGTATTGGCGAACAATCACCACATTTGCTCTATCTCCAGTGATCGCAATATCACCGCTGTTAGCAATCGCTTCCATAATGGTCAATTCATCCCTTAAGATTATGTTTGACCCAGGACTTCCTATTTCACCGTTAATGGTATACCGTATCCCTGCCAATTTTACCGTAACAAATAATTTTGCACTTTCCCTAATATAACCCTCTAACAAAGCTTTTTCGATTTTTTCACGCACTTCCACTACCGTAAGCCCCAAAACGGCTACCTCTCCTAGTGTTGGCATTCTAATATTTCCGTGAATATCTACTACAAATCCATCATTGTACAATTGCTCCTCGCTCGTTGCGTTTAAAATTGCATCGCCTACAGGGTTAAAAATCCCAATTGCCTCTTGATCTAATGCTTTTAACCGGATACTCAACAAATCATTTACTTGAAGTCGATAGGGTTCCTGCATTTTACGAATGGAAACAATACTGTCTTGCTGTTCCTCATTTTCTTGCAAATAGGTGAGTTTTTTTATGGGAATACAAGAAGTAACAGTTACCATAGCCAATATCAAAAACAAAAGATAGTTGCTCTTCATATACTTTTTGGTTTTACGGTATAACTCCTTGAAATGCTCATAATAATGGCATCAAAAAAAATAGTAGGTTTAAAAAAGCAATTCATACTTTAAGGTTGTTGTCTTTGTACTTGCACATTACTATTAGCCTGCAAATTAGTAAATTATTTTAGGTTAAGTACAAGCTTTCTCGAAAGGTTTGGAGTTAGTCCCTTGCAAATATAACTTAACTTCATTTAAGCAACTAACAAGCGATATGCTTTGTTAGGCACTGGGCTTTACGAATGGTTTTCCTTGTTTCTCCTCAAAATATTTGACAATTTCTTCTGGACTCAAATTCATTATTTCCTTTGAAATCCTGTCCCTTTGTTCTCGCATAAACTTTAGGGCGTCAAACGCTTCTTTGGTTTTATAGGTAATTAATCCTCTTGGTAAGCGAATAACTATTTGTTTATCACCTTTCGCAATGTTAACAGAATTATCGCTGACAATTCTCATTGCGTTTACAAAATGCTTAAAATTCCAACTTATAAAATAGTTGCCTTGTGAATAGTCGCTAGCGCAATATGCAAACAATCAACCTATGATGTTGTGTGCACAAGGCCATCTTCCATATGTTTTTTGACCAAATTAGCGGATTCGTTATCAGATTTTACGTGTTCAGTCGAATTTTCAGAAAGAAAATAAACGGTCGTTTTTTTTTGATCAGGCACATTTTCCGATTCTTGTTCGGTAACATTTGAATAGATAATTTCAAATTCTGACTTTTTATTCCGCTCAACTAATGATTCTGTGCACTCTTTAAATTCACCGTCATGCATTCTGCCAAAAACAGAAATGTCTAAATATAACCGCTGTTTTTTTTTAGTGCTTTGAATTTACGAAATTCATCGGAATGCTGTATTTCAAGAAGTTTTATCTTGCCTTGTCCCAAATAAATATAGAGTATGCCTTAGAATAATAAAAGGGAATTCATTTTAAGTAGTCAAAAACCGTTTAATTTGCATAAAAATATAAAAGTGAATTTCCTCTCGGTCGAAAATATTGCAAAATCATACGGTGAACGTATCTTATTTAAAGATATTTCCTTTGGTATTAATCAAGGACAAAAAATAGGCTTCGTCGCAAAAAACGGTACTGGTAAAACATCGCTGCTCAATATTCTCTCTGGAGATGACAGTCCAGACGAAGGCAATGTTATTTTTCGAAAAAATTTGCGCGTAGCATTTCTTTCGCAGGAGCCCTATTTAGATCCTAAACTAACGGTTGAACAAACTATTTTTACCAGTGACAACCCCATTCTCAAAATCATTGAGAATTATGAGAAAGCAATTCTAAACCCCGACGATGCAGAAGCGTACCAAGCAGCATTTGATGGTATGGATGCCCACAATGCCTGGGACTTTGAGGTACGGTACAAGCAAATTTTATTCAAATTAAAATTAGATAACCTTGAAGAAAAAATAGAAAACCTTAGTGGAGGTCAAAAAAAGCGATTGGCCTTGGCAAACGCCTTATTGACCACTCCAGATTTATTGGTGATGGATGAACCCACCAACCACCTTGACTTGGAGATGATTGAGTGGCTCGAAGCGCTTTTTGCAAAGGAAAACTTCACGCTGTTTATGGTTACGCACGACCGGTATTTCCTAGAACGTGTTTGTAACGAAATTGTAGAACTCGACGAAGGAAGTCTATATAGCTACAAAGGAAACTACAGCTATTACCTAGAAAAAAGAGATGCAAGAATAGAGACCGAAACTACCGAAACTGGCAAAGCAAAACAACTTTATAAAAAGGAATTGGATTGGATGCGTCGCCAACCCAAAGCGAGAACCACTAAAAGTAAATCGCGTATTGATGATTTTAGCGAAATAAAATCAAGAGCGCATAAAAGACGCAACGATCACGAAGTCCAACTCGAGTTGAATATGGAGCGAATGGGCACCAAAGTCGTAGAGCTTCATAAAATATCAAAATCATACGGAGATAAAGTCCTGCTAGACAAACTAGAATACAATTTCCTTCGAGGCGAACGATTGGGAATCATTGGAAAGAACGGAACTGGAAAATCCACTTTTCTTAATATCATGACGGGCAGTGTATTGCCAGATGGTGGTAAAGTAGTGATTGGTGACACGATAAAATTTGGTTACTACACACAGAAGGGAATCAATATTAAAAAAGGCCAAAAAGTAATCGATGTTATTCGAGAATTTGGAGATTACATTCCCTTAAAAAAAGGAAGACAAATTAGCGCCTCACAACTCTTAGAAAAGTTTCTCTTTGATCGTAAGAAACAATACGATTTTGTGGACAAACTAAGTGGTGGCGAACGAAAACGCTTGTATTTGTGCACGGTTTTAATTCAAAATCCCAATTTTTTAATTCTCGATGAGCCCACAAACGACCTCGATATTGTAACTCTTAATGTATTAGAAAGCTTCTTGCTCGATTTTCCAGGTTGTTTGTTGGTTGTAAGTCACGACCGGTATTTTATGGATAAAATCGTGGACCATCTTTTTGTTTTTAGAGGAGATGGCGAAGTTCAAGATTTCCCAGGGAATTATTCAGATTTTCGAACTTATGAGGACAGTAAAGTAATCGCTCAAAGAGAGGCAACCGCAGATGCTACTGCCGAGAAGAAAAACTGGAAAACAGAAACGCAAGGGGCTAAATTGAGTTACCAAGAACAAAAAGAATATGGCAAACTGGAAAAAGAGATTGCAAAACTAGAAAAGCAGCGAGAAGCCCTCCAAAGTCTGTTCGCTACTGAAAATTGGGCTGGCGATGAAATAGACAAGCAATCTAAAAAACTTCAGGACATTATTGATAAAGTGGGAGAAAAAGAAATGCGCTGGTTTGAGCTAAGCGAGAAACTGGAAGCCTAAATGATAGATATCAAATCCAAAGAAGACATTATTTTGCTAGTGGATGCTTTTTATAAAAAAGCATTGATCGATCCAAAAATTGGATATTTCTTTACGGAAGTGGCACCCCTAAATTTTGCAGATCACCTGCCACGACGCTATAATTTCTGGGAGCCTATACTATTAGGAAAAGCCACTTTTAAAGGAAATCCTATTTTAAAACACCTAGAACTGCATAGCAAGTCACCTTTAACAGCCGCTCATTTTGAACGCTGGCCCAACTATGGAAAAAGACCACCGAATCACTTTTTGAAGGCACCAATGCCACCAAAGCAGTTAATAGCGCAAACCAAATAGGACAATTAATGCAATTTAAAATAGCAAATCACTGAGCCTGGCTGTTGCTGTTGCTAAAAAACATGTTTTACTTCGCAATTTCATATATCAAATTCCTACTCCGTTCTAAAAACCAGCACGGTGTGCACTCTCCTTTTGTGTATGACTTATTAACAAAATGCATTTATAAAAAACAACTATTCTCAGCATTTAAACTTTTAAAAAAGTATCGGGAAGCATTATTAACAGATACTTCGGTGATTGAGGTTACAGATTTTGGTCAAGGCTCCCGGATATTTAAATCCAATACTCGGAGCATTCAAGATATTGCAAAACACGCTGGATTGACGTTAAAAAAACAAAAACTTCTATTTAAAATCACGACATATTTTCAACCAAAAAACAGTTTAGAGTTAGGGACTTCTTTGGGTTTAGCAACGATGACCTTAGCATTGGCATCCAAGAAAAAAATGGTAACTACGATAGAAGGATGTTCAGAAACTTCAGCAAAAGCAGGTACTTATTTTAAAGAATTTGGTGCGTCAAACATCCAGCTCATCAACACAAAATTTTCAGCTTTTTTTACTTCCGAAGTTTTTAAAACAACATCTTTTGATCTTGTTTATATTGATGGAAATCACAATAAAGAAAACACGTTGAAGTATTTTGAAACACTACTCCCAAAGGCAAACAACGATTCCATTTTTATCTTTGATGATATTTATTGGAGCAAAGAAATGACCCAAGCTTGGGAAATAATCGCAGCAGACACATTAGTAACGGTTAGCATAGATTGCTTTTATTGGGGAATTGTTTTTTTTAGAAAAGAACAAGAAAAGCAACATTTTATACTTAGGATGTAACTAAATTAAAATTACAAAGACAAACAGAAGAAGAGACGTAATCCACGTATTTTCTTTTATATTTTCAAAAACGCTTAACGCTTAACTAAACATATGAGCCTTGTTATCGACATTAAAGGAATTAGAAGAGATTTTCCACTAGGACAAGAAATTGTAAAAGTGCTAAAGGGTATCGATCTACAAATCGAGAAAGGGGAATATGTAGCCCTTATGGGACCTTCTGGATCTGGAAAATCCACCTTAATGAACCTCTTGGGATGCCTTGACACTCCTACTGAAGGCACTTATTTACTAAGTGGCCAAGATGTTAGTAATATGAGTGATGATGAACTTGCAGAAATACGAAACAAAGAAATTGGTTTTGTATTTCAAACCTTTAATCTACTCCCAAGGACTACTGCCTTAGATAATGTAGCGTTGCCTATGATTTATGCAGGTGCATCAAAAAAAGCCAGAACCGAAAGAGCCGAGCAAGTATTGAGTGATGTTGGCTTAGCAGACCGGATGGATCACCGCCCCAACCAACTCTCAGGTGGACAACGACAACGTGTTGCCGTGGGTAGAGCACTTGTAAACAAGCCTTCTATCATCCTGGCAGATGAGCCTACAGGAAACTTAGACTCCAAAACAAGTGATGAAATTATGAAACTGTTTAGCGATATACACAAAGCAGGCAATACCGTAATTGTAGTAACCCATGAAGAAGAAGTTGCACTCCACGCACACCGTATTATAAGACTTCGCGATGGCATCGTAGAAAGCGATACCAGAACGAAATAACAATCAAAGGTCATTCCGTCGCAATACGGAATTGCTTCCTCCCCAAACCCAAATTGATTTCAAACTCTAAACTCCAAGTGCTATATTTCAAATTATATTTCCTTATCCCTACTTTCTTTTAAGATTTATGATTTGATTTTTTTGTGATTTTCCTTTTCAGTTAGTATCTTCGGACTATGGAAAATCTGTATTTATACATAAGTACCGCAGTTGTGTTATTGGTCCTCTTTTTACGGAACAACAAGCGCAATAAAACCATTAAGAAAAGTACGGGGTAACCGAAGTTTTAAAGAAAGATTTAACGAACGTAAAAGAAACGAAAAGGGAATTGATGATAAAATGTAGTGGCATATTTTTATTGCTTCAACCTCTAAAATCACACAGCAACCTTTAATTTGTTATTTGAAATAAATTAATAACCTGATACAATAATATTTTGAAAATTTACACAAAAACTGGAGACACCGGTACTACTGCCTTGTTTGGAGGCACACGGGTACCCAAACATCACATTCGCATTGAAAGTTATGGTACGGTGGATGAACTAAACTCTTATATTGGGCTTATTCGTGACCAAGAAATAGATCCACGTTCCAAAGAAGTCTTGGCCCATATTCAAAATAAATTATTTACCGTGGGTGCTATTTTAGCGACGCCACCTGAAAAAGAAATTCTTAAAAACGGAAAAGAGCGTCTTAACATTTCTAAAATTTCAGAAGAAGAAATTGAGCTACTTGAAAAAGAAATGGATGTTATGAACGATGCGCTACCAGAGATGACACATTTTGTATTACCAGGAGGACACACAACGGTGTCATATTGTCACATAGGGCGCTGTGTATGTAGAAGAGCAGAACGAATGGCCACCTTGCTTAATGAACAAGACCGCGTGGATCCTTTTGTTTTAAAGTACCTTAACAGGCTTTCAGACTATCTATTTGTATTGGCACGAAAGTTGTCACAGGATTTGCAAGGTGAAGAAGTCAAGTGGATTCCAGATAAATACTAATACTATTTAGGAAAAATTATCACAACTATCTTATAAACAAGTAGTTAAAAACGTTCTTTCAAATACATCAGAAATAATTCAGATTTTTCTTTACTTTCTCATCTAAAAAATTATTTTTGCAGAAATTTATAACACACTTTTACTATGTACTGGACATTAGAATTAGCATCCTATTTAAGTGATGCACCCTGGCCGGCTACCAAAGATGAATTGATCGACTACGCTATTAGAACTGGCGCACCTCTTGAGGTGGTTGAAAATTTACAAGCTATTGAAGATGAGGGAGATTCCTACGATTCAATAGAAGAAATTTGGCCTGATTACCCCACAGATGACGATTATTTGTGGAATGAAGACGAGTATTAAGACTAGAAAGGGTTTAAAATCCTTCAAATAAAATATAAGAGATACTAGTTTATATCTTGAAATAGCAAAAAAGTCTCTGTATTTCAGGGACTTTTTTAGCTTAAAAACTATCTTTGGAAACCAGAGATAGTTTTTAAAGTGAATTAGAAAAATATCAAAACCAATTCATGAAATTTTGGTTTTTATAGATGCATTACAAATGACTAGCGCAAAAACGTACAGCTTGGTTTTTCTTTTAAGCTTCATGGCAACCATGGAGGCTCAAAACTATGCGCTACAAACCAATCCCAAGACGACAAAGTACCATCAAACTTTCTTCGATTTTGACAAAAAAATTGAATTTAAAGAAATCAACACCACAAAACCAAGGTATGTAAATAAAGATTTTTCAAAAACGGAGATCTTAAAATACAAGCATGATATTCTAAAATTGGAACAATACCAAGAAAAGTTAATTGCCCTTGGCTATGATGTTAAGAGTGCTGGTACCCTAGCAACAACATACACAAATTTTCTTACCTCAGTACCAAGAATAGTGATTACGCGCTATACTTCGGCGTAATAAAAATTTTCAGTAGGGATTCCTATTGTAAGTGCTCTTCAAAATTTCAATTGTATTGCACTTATTTACAAAAAACACATTCGTGCACATTTAACTTTAGTGCACTTTAAACTTAAAACTTTAGCGCAATAATAAATGAGGCCATTAGACTTAAAAATGTAGCGCACTTAAAATAACAAACATGAAATTTTTAGACAATGTATTAAAGGTATTTGTAGGAGACAAATCCAAAAAAGACATCGGTGATATTGAGCCGTATGTAAAAGAAATAAAAACGCACGAGGCAGCATTAGAAAAACTATCTCTGGACGAGCTTCGTTCAAAAAGTGACACGTTTAGATCCATTATTAAAGAAGATCAAAAAGACGTGCAATCACAAATTGATACCCTGCAAGCAGCAGCAGACGTAGAAGAAGATATTGATAAAAAAGAGGATATCTATAATCAAATTGACACGCTAAAGGATGAGCGTTATGACATTGAGAAAGCCACACTTGACAAAATACTCGCCGAAGCATTTGCTGTGATTAAAGAAACTGCAAAGCGTTTTAAAAACAACAAAAACTTAAAAGTTACTGCCTCTGCATTTGATCGAGAGATTTCGGGAGCGCACGATTATGTTACCCTCGATGGCGATCACGCTATCTGGAAAAATTCATGGGATGCTGCAGGTAAAGAAATTACTTGGGATATGGTACACTATGATGTACAACTCATAGGAGGTGTTGCCTTACACCAAGGAAAAGTTGCAGAGATGCAAACTGGGGAAGGAAAAACATTAGTGGCTACGCTGCCTTTATATCTAAACGCATTGTCAGGAAACGGTGTTCACTTAGTTACTGTAAACGACTATTTAGCAAAACGTGATAGTGCTTGGATGGCTCCCATCTTTCAGTTTCATGGGATGAGCATCGATTGTGTTGATTACCACCAACCGAATAGTGAAGCAAGAAAAAAGGCATACAATTCAGATATTACCTATGGTACCAATAACGAATTTGGTTTTGACTACCTGCGTGATAACATGGCACATGCACCACAAGATTTAGTACAACGCCCACACCACTTTGCAATTGTTGATGAGGTAGATAGTGTATTAATTGATGATGCGCGTACTCCATTAATTATTTCGGGGCCAGTACCACAAGGAGACCGCCACGAATTTAATGAGTTAAAACCAAAAATTGAAGACATCGTTTCTGTTCAGCAAAAATATTTAACAGGTGTTTTAGCCGAGGCAAAAAAACTAATCCGTGAGGGAGATACTAAAGAAGGAGGTTTCCAATTATTACGCGTGTATCGTGGAATACCAAAGAACAAAGCACTCATTAAATTTTTATCTGAAGAAGGGGTAAAACAAATCCTTCAGAAGACTGAAAACACCTACATGGCAGACAACAATCGGGAGATGCCCAAGATTGATGCGGAGTTGTACTATGTTATTGAAGAGAAAAACAATCAAATTGAATTATCTGATAAAGGAATCGATTTCATTTCTGGTAAAGACAATCCAGATTTCTTTGTAATGCCAGAAATAGGAACCGAAATTGCTAAGATTGAAGAAAAAAAGCTCTCATCAGAAGAAGAAGCGAATCTTAAGGAAGAGTTGTTTAGAGACTTCGGTATTAAAAGTGAAAGAATCCATACACTTAACCAATTATTGAAAGCTTATTCTTTATTTGAAAAAGACACCCAATATGTGGTGATGGAAAATAAAGTAATGATTGTTGATGAGCAGACAGGTCGTATTATGGACGGTCGTCGTTATAGTGATGGTTTGCACCAAGCGATTGAAGCGAAAGAAAACGTAAAGATTGAAGCAATGACGCAAACTTTTGCAACGGTTACGCTTCAAAATTACTTTAGAATGTACCGAAAACTAGCGGGTATGACTGGTACTGCGGTTACTGAAGCGGGTGAACTTTGGGAAATCTACAAATTAGATGTTGTTGAAATACCAACCAATCGCCCTATTGCACGTGACGATAGAGAAGATAAAATTTACAAGACCAAAAGAGAAAAATACAATGCTGTTATTGACGAAGTAACCGAACTTTCAAAAGCAGGACGCCCCGTTTTGATTGGTACGACTTCGGTAGAAATTTCTGAATTACTCAGCCGTATGTTAGGCATTCGTAAAATTACGCACAACACCTTAAACGCAAAAATGCACAAAAGTGAGGCAGATATTGTTGCTGAAGCGGGTCACGCTGGTGTGGTAACGATTGCTACAAACATGGCAGGTCGTGGTACCGATATTAAATTGAGTGATGAAGTTAAAAAAGCAGGAGGTCTTGCCATTGTCGGTACAGAGCGTCACGACTCTAGACGTGTAGACAGACAGCTACGTGGTCGTTCTGGTCGTCAAGGAGATCCAGGAAGTTCGCAATTTTATGTTTCGTTAGAAGACAATTTGATGCGCTTATTTGGCTCTGAACGAATCGCCAAAATGATGGATAGAATGGGATTAAAAGAAGGCGAAGTGATTCAGCATTCTATGATTTCTAAATCTATTGAACGTGCGCAGAAAAAAGTGGAAGAAAACAACTTCGGTATTAGAAAGCGATTGTTGGAGTATGATGATATTATGAATGCCCAACGTGAAGTTATTTACAAAAGAAGGTACAATGCCCTATTTGGTAATCGTTTGCGAGTAGATATTGCTAATATGATTTATGATACTGCCGAAATCATTACAGAAAGCAATAAAATGGCGCAGGATTATAAAAATTTCGAATTCGAATTGATTCGTTATTTCTCCATGAGTTCGCCTATTACTGCGACTGAATTTGAGAAAATGCAAGTACAAGAAATTGCTGGTAAAGTATATAAAGCATCGTACATTCATTACCAAGATAAAATGGCTAGAAATGCAGATATGGCATTCCCCGTAATCAAGAATGTGTATGAAAATCAAAAAGATAAATATAAAAGAATCTTGGTTCCTTTTACAGATGGTGTAAAAACGTTAAACGTAGCTACAGATCTTGAAAAGGCTTATGAAAGTGAAGGGAAAGAGCTTGTAAAAGATTTTGAAAAGAATATTTCGCTTGCTATTATTGACGATTCTTGGAAAACACATTTACGTAAAATGGATGAATTAAAGCAAAGTGTGCAATTGGCGGTACACGAGCAAAAAGATCCACTTTTAATTTACAAGTTCGAAGCTTTTGAATTGTTTAAGAAAATGGTAGAGACCGTAAATAAAGATGTCTTATCATTCTTATATAAAGGAGAGCTACCACAAGAAAACCAACAACAAATTAAAGAAGCTCGCGAAGTAAGAAGAAAAGACAACTTAAGCGAGCAAAAGGACGAGATTCAAAATTTAGATGAACGTTCTGCGCAGTCAAGAGCTGCTGGTCAAACACAACAACAGCAGCGACAAGTAACTGAAACCATTACACGCGAGATGCCAAAAATAGGCCGTAACGATAAAGTTACTATCAAGCACGTGATGAGTGGTGAAAGTAAAGAGGTAAAATACAAGCAGGCTCTTCCTTTAATTACTAAAGGGGAATGGGTGTTGACTGAGTAGTACTAGCGCGTTACTTAATTAGATTAATAATATCCTGAGGTCTTATTCTAGATTTCAGGATATTATTTTTAATGGATCTTTTCAAATTATTCACATTTGTTATAATGTATTATATTATTTTTTATCTTCGGAAAAACAACCACTGCCATGAAGTATTTAAAAAATATTAAAATCGAACTCAAATGGGCCATCATTTTTACAATAATGATGTTGGTCTGGATGTTATTGGAGAAGACATTGGGTTGGCACGATGCGCAAATTGCAGATCATAAATGGATTACAATGTTATTTGTCCCTTTTGCTGTATTTATGTATGTCCTCGCAATGCGAGAAACTCGAAGACGTTTTTATAATCGAAAAATTACGTGGCTTCAGGGGTTTTTATCAGGATTAATTATAACTATTTTTATTGCACTATTGTCTCCGTTAGCACAATACCTTACGCACAATTATATTACCCCTGAGTATTTTGAAAATGTAAAAGATTATTCAATCACCAATAAATTAATGACTATTGAAACCGCCAATGAGTACTTTAACTTGAACACCTATTTATTGCAATCGTTTTTTGGAGCTCTTTTGGGCGGGGTACTCACTTCGGCTATTGTGGCAATTTTTTTAAGAAGGAGCTAAATTCGGTTGAAGAAAATCAAGAATCAAGCAAAGGTTTTACGGGGCTTGGGGAGGTATTAATATAAACTTTAATAAATTTATAGCCTTATTAATTGGTAAGGCGAATATTACTGTAATCTGTATTTATTAATAAGTTCCTATTCTTAGTAATGCTCTTATTAAAACCTTTAACTAATATTCTATCCCCTTCTTTCTCTGTACTTAACTGAAGTGATTTTGGATATTTAAGGGTAGATTTCTTGCCGTTGAACAAAAATGAAAAAGAAGTATCCGGCAATGCTATGGATGCGTCTGTATTTCTTAATACAATTTCTAAACGGCTAAAATTATCTGAAACATTTCCAATAATCAATGCTCCAAAAGAACCTGTTAAAAACGCTTCTTTATTAATATTTCCAACACGAACATCGCTAGAATTTGCATTCAGTTGAATGCTTTCAACACTTGCAATATCGCAGTTGTCTACAAATTTAAGATACAGGGTTCCATACTTCCAATCCTTTACTATTACGGGTGCATAAGAAGCATTGATGAGGGTGTTACCCCCATCAATACTTTCTGCCATAAATGGCGAATGATTTAGTGTTGCTTTTACATTAAAGGCGTCTGCCATTTTTATTTCTCCGTGACGCACATTGATCTCTGCTTTTGTATCCTTTGGCATCCGAATAATAATCGTCTTCTTTGAAGCAGGCATCTTCTTAAGATTAGCCTTGTTTGATGAAATAATAGTTCTCTTATTTCCATTTTCATCCACTGTAGTCGTTTTTGAATAATTACCTTTTACATTATGCTCAATGATTTTACCCATTTCTTCCATACTTTGCTCAAAATTTTCTCCAAAATTTTCTCCAAACTGCTCGCCCCAGGCTTCCATATCTTCTCCAAACTGCTCGCCCCATGCTTCCATTTCTTTGCCAAACTTTTCTCCCCAAGCTTCCATTTTAGCTTCCCATTCTGGGCCAAAACGCTCTTCGTACTCTTTTTCTAAGTTATCTCCCCATTTTTCCATGTCCCGCTCAAAATCTTTACCAAAATTCTTATCCATTTTGGCTTCAAACTTTTTCATATACCCTTCTTCATCCTTTTTAAACTCCTCATAATCAAAGTCTATTGCTCCAACGCTGCTCATAATGGTCTCCGTAAATTCTGGAGAACTCACTGATGTAATCACAGGTGTTAATGCATTCTCTAATAAAGGGCCTAAAAACTCTAAATTATTTAAAGATTCAATACTGCCCAAGCTGTTTGAGTTATTCCAAAGACCGCTGCTGCCTTTTGATGAGATGACAACATTTTTACTATTGCCAAGCACCTCAAAATTCCAGTTATCAAAAATTTCTTGTTTTTGTTCTTTTGTTACGTCTTCACCTTCAACAAAAGCTTCTACTTCTACTCTGTCTTTATTCCAAGTTTCAAAAATAATATTTGTATACGATGTGTTTACCGTAACAACCATCTCGTCGCTTGCATTAAAAGACTCTACATATTTTTCTTGCGAAAAACCTGTAGCAACTATCACCAACACAAGTGCTGCTGCTAGTTTATGCTTCAATACTGCTAATTTGTTCATTTGTTTGATTTTTTAGTTCTTTTAGTTTATTTTTTAATTTCAATAGTAGCTCCAGTCGCATTTTTAAATTTTCGACAAGTGCATTGATGGTTTCTTCTGTTGGGCCTACTTCAGTTAGTTCTGTCTGCAGGTTAGTGTATTCTTTAGTAAGTTCGTCCAGTTGCTGCATATAGCCATCAATCACATCTTTATTATCGTCTGTGATTACTAGCGATGCTAATTGAACATTAATACCTGCCATATAATAATCTTCTACCCTCTTTAGATCTGGCGAAATATCTGCCAATCGCACGCGCTTAATCTCATTCCCGTTTTTTACAGGGATCTCCTTTTCTACTAAGGTATTTTCACCGTTATTATTAGAGAGCGAATAGTAGCCAAAAATGCTTACTGCCACAAAGGCAATCGCTACGGCTGCAATCTTCATCCAAAAAACAAAAGGCCGTTGTCTTCCCGAAGTTGTTGTCTTCTCATTACTAAAAGCTGCTTGCAAACGGGATTCAAACCTAGCTTCGTGTCCTGTAGGTAACGATGGATCTTGCGACGGTTGCTCCTTCATAAGCGCTCTAATATCCTGTGCCATATTGTAAATGTTTTAAGTGTTGTTGTAATTGTATCTTTCCGCGGTGTAAATTTGTACGCGAAGCACTTTCTGTAATTCCTAAAATATCTGCTATTTCTTGATGGTCAAATCCTTCTAACAAAAATAATTTTACTACTGCTTTATGGCTTTCTGAAAGCTTATCAATGGCACTATTTATTTCAATCATTGTGGTACCATCTCCTACTTCCCAACCGGTATCTTCTTCATCTTCAATTCGCAACGTGTTGTCATTAATCTCATCAAAATAAATCTTCTTCTTTTTAAGAACATCCAGACATGTATTTATTACAATGCGTTTGAGCCAAGCCCCAAAAGTGACGTCTCCTTTAAATTGTTCAATTTTTTTAAATGCCTTGATGAACGATTCCTGCATTGCATCCTCTGCAGCAGCGGTATCTTTTATATACCTGCTGGCAACGATAAACATACCGTCACAATACTGCTTGTAAAGCGTCAATTGGGCTTTAGCATTATTTGCTCTGCATTGTTCTACAAGTAATAAATTAGACACTTTTTGATGGTTTTTCGATGGTGTTTGATTTAGAGACGACATTTTGTTCGTGTTGTTGCAAAGGAGCACATTTTTTTCAAATTATTTGTATCTGGCATTCGCCGAAATGATAATCATTAGAAATCGGTGCTTTTTTACAGACAATTAATGCTGAGGGTTAACAATCGCTTCGCTCCAAGAACCCCACATTAGTACTGGAAAAACTGTCTTGTTTGGTGAAATATTATTTAAAAAATTACAGTAAGTAATTTTGAGGATACGTAACGAAGTTTTTAAGCTCCTCCTCAATCCTTAATCAAGGAGAGCAACTCAAATTCACCAAGGGAGGGAGAGGGCCCTTTAGGTAATATGGGGGAGGTTTGGTTGGTGTTGTTACAAAAAAAACTCCCTCATATCTCCTCAAGCAGGGAAGCTCAAGCCCTTCCTTTAAGAGCGGTTAGGCAAGTGTTTTCAAATATAAAAATGCCAACGTTATATGGCGTTGGCATTTAAATTATACGGTGTTGTTTGTTTACTATTCCAGTACCATCAAATTCAAAGTTACATCTATATTATCGCGCGTAGCTCTTGAAAATGGGCACATCTCATGTGCCTTGTTAATGATGTCTTCGCCTGTTTTAGTATCTACACCAGGCAAGACACAGTCTAAAATGGCAGCGAGTTGTAAGTTGCCTTTTTCTGTTTTTCCTAAGCTAATGGTTGCTTCGACTTCAATAGCGCCATCAAGAGCAACCCCTTCTTTTTCAGCAATAAGACCTAGTGCTCCTCCAAAACATGCGGCATAGGCACTACCAAATAATTCTTCAGGGTTTGTTCCTTTAGCGCCATCACCACCCAATTCCTTTGGCACTGCTAAGTTCATATCTATCATACCACGCTCACTCTTAACATGGCCTGCTCTGCCGCCTGTGGCTGTAACTGTTTCTTTATAAAATGTATTCATTTTGTAAAATTTTAAATTAAACTAGGATCAATATAAAGCTCTAAAACTTTTAATTTAAATTTACATTCATAAAATATTCATAAATTGTCCTGATGGCAAGCCCGAAAAAAATACCCAGCGCATTACAAGAAAGAAAAGGAATCCAGCCGCCCAATTCTTTAAGCAACACTGCTGCCGAAAAATTGAAAGCGGCAAGAAAAAAAACACCTTCTACTCAAGCGCTCATAAAAGGTATTAGCGAGGGAAACAAAACGGCACTGGCAAGAGGAATCACTATTGTTGAAAGTACTGCGACCAAACATATTGCTCAAGCTAAAGAGATTATTAACGCCTGCTTACCACTAGCAAACAAATCGGTTCGCATTGGAATTACTGGAGTGCCCGGTGTTGGAAAAAGCACCTTTATTGAACAATTTGGCAACCTCCTCACACTACAAAATCATAAAGTAGCCGTACTTGCCGTTGATCCAAGTAGCAGCTTAAGTCGCGGAAGCATTCTAGGCGACAAAACACGAATGGAATCACTGGTTACAAACGCGAATGCTTTTATTCGCCCTTCTGCAAGTGGCGATTCTTTGGGCGGTGTTGCCCGTAAAACCCGCGAAGCCATTATTTTATGCGAAGCAGCTGGATACACACACATCATTGTGGAAACGGTGGGCGTAGGACAAAGTGAAACGGTCGTGCACTCTATGACCGATTTCTTTTTATTACTAAAACTAGCCGGCGCAGGAGATGAACTACAAGGCATCAAACGCGGAATTATAGAAATGGCAGACGCCGTTGTAATTAATAAAGCGGATGGTAAAAATGTGACTCCAGCCAAATTAGCAAAAACACAATTTAATCGAGCCTTGCATTTATATCCTCCAAAAGAAAATGGTTGGACCGCAAAAGCCTTAACGTGCAGCGCACTAAACAATGAAGGCATTACTGAAGTACAGCAACTTATTCAATCTTTTGTTATTGAAATGAAAGAGAATCAATATTTTAGTAAAAAAAGAAAAAATCAACAAAAATTCTGGTTGCTACAAACTATTGAGAATAGACTAAAAAGTGATTTCTACGATAATACAGCTGTTAGTGCAGCTTTAGAAATTCAACTAGAAAAAATTGCTAAAAATGAAACTACGGCTTTCGAGGCTGCGGAAGTTTTGATGAGATTATAAAAAACGACCTTTATACCATTCAATTTGAGCTTTCAGACCTTCTTCCAATCCTGTTGTAGGATTATAATTGAGGACCCTTCTTGCTTTATCTATATTGGCTTTTGTACGTGATTGGTCACCGGGTCTTGCAGGATGAGGCAGAATATCAATAGTAGTGTTGAGGAGTTTCTCTACTGTTTCAATACCTGTTGCAGTGGTGTTTTCTTCTTCAGTGCCCAAATTAAAAATTTGAGTATTGCAGACCTCTTCGTTTCCTATTACAGAGACGATTCCGTCTATAATATCTTGAACATAGGTGAAACTTCTTAAGTGTTTTTCACTCCCGTTAAATAAAGTAAAGGGCTTGTTTTGAAGTACGCAAGCGATTAAACGTGTGTATAATTTATCAGGACGTTCCCGAGGCCCATACACTGAATACAATCGCAATGAACACCCTTTAAAGAACCCTCTTCGAGCATAAGCCAATACCAATTGCTCTGCTGCTAATTTTGTTACTCCGTACCAAGATGCTGGCAATGGTACTTCGTTTTCAGTCAAGGTCGCTTCCAATCCATAAATAGAAGAGGTCGCAATATTTGCAAAAAAAGGTCGCCGGCTTTTCGTTTCAATATAATCCAACAATCGTTGTGTTGCGAGTATATTATTGGACACATAATCTTTAAAAGTAGAAGACGCTGAAATACCTGGGTGTGCAGCAAAATGAAATACAAAGTCTAATGTTGAAGGTAAATATTTAGATAAATCGTCCGTTCTTAAATCTGCTTCGATAAAATGAGCTCCCGCTTTTTTAATGGCTGAAACATTCATTTTTTTTAAGTCGATATCATAATAAGGTGAAAAGTTATCTAGCCCATATACGGTATGCCCCAAGCCAAGAAGACGTTCCACCGTGTGTGAACCTATAAAACCCGCTGCGCCTGTGACTAGAATATTCATAATTGTGACCGTGAAGCCCAGTAAATTTTATTTCCGAAGAAACTTTAATCAATAAAAGTGAATTGTAAAAATAGCATCTTTTTTATCCTATTCTTTTAATATCGTCACATTCTTGAAAAAAGAGATACTTTTGTACAAACAATCAAGACAGTCCATGTACGATTTTACCATTATTGTTCCTGTTTACAATGAAGAAGACAACCTTCAAAGGGTGGAAGAAGAATTATTCGCTTACCTAAAAATTGCCTCAAAGCCCACCAAAATACTTTTTGTAAACGACGGCTCTAAAGACAACAGTCAACAAATGATTGAAGATATTTGCCAACGCAATGAATCCTTCAGTTTTTTAAATTTCAACCAAAATCGTGGTTTAAGCGCCGCAATTAAGGCTGGGTTTGACCATGTAGACACCGAGTATGTAGGCTATATTGATAGCGATTTACAAACCGCTCCAGAAGACTTTAACCTGCTCTTAGAAAACGTGCCCAACTACGATCTTGTTACTGGCGTGCGTGCTGACAGAAAAGATAGTTTTGTAAAAAACATGTCTTCAAGAATTGCCAATGGAATTCGTCGTGCTTTCACCCAGGATGGAATGGACGACACTGGCTGCCCGCTAAAAGTAATAAAGACAGACTACGCAAAACGCATCCCAATGTTTAAAGGCTTGCACCGTTTTTTACCCGCAATGATGTTGTTACAAAATGCAAAAGTACTACAAGTACCCGTAAGACATTTTCCTAGAGTAGCCGGAACTGCCAAGTTTGGTGTTTGGAACCGGTTATTAGGACCACTAATGGATTGCTTTGCTTATTTGTGGATGAAAAAAAAGTATATTAATTACGAAATTAAAAATAAAGGATGAGCGCTTGGCTCATCTATACTATTGGGTTTGTCGCCCAAATACTTTTTTCGGGAAGGCTTGTATTACAATGGGCTCTTTCAGAAAAAAGCAAAAAAATTGTCACCCCTTCCCTATTCTGGAAGCTTAGCTTATTTGCCTCTTTCTTGTTGTTCGTTTATGGATATTTAAGAGATGATTTTGCCATTATGCTTGGACAAACATTGACCTATTATATTTATATCCGCAACTTACAGTTGCAAGGAGAATGGCAAAAGCTCTTTAAACCTTTACAGTGGTTATTATTAATTTTCCCTGCTATTATTATCTTTTACGGGTATAATAATGGCGAATATGATGCGGTAAAATTATTTCAAAACGAAGCGATTCCGCTATGGCTTTTATGGCTGGGAGTCATAGGACAAGTAGTATTTACCTTGCGCTTTATTTATCAATGGATCTATTCTGAAAAAACTAAAATATCACAACTACCGCTCGGTTTTTGGGCGTTGAGTGTGATGGGTGCCGTACTTATTTTAACCTATGCCATTATTAGAAAAGACCCTGTTCTATTAGTGGGACACGGAGCAGGAATATTCATCTACACCCGAAATATATTTATAGGTAATAAACAAAACACGAATGCAAATTAAGAATAACCACATCTTCCTACTCGTACTAGCGTGTATAATGATATTTTTTATACATCTAGATGCGCTATGGTTAAACGTTATGGAAGTGCGTAATTTTGCTACAGCACGAGAAATGCTTCACGACAATAACTGGATTATGACCACATTAAATGGAGATCCTCGGTATCAAAAACCCCCCTTACCAACTTGGATCACAGCAATTTTTGGCGCTATTTTTAGTATCCACAACATTGCCGCATTAAGATTACCTGCGGCAATTACATCGTTGATTTTAATAGTATGCTCCTATAAATTGGCCATGCAATTCTCTAAAGACAAAACCTATGCTTTTTTAAGTTCGTTAATTTTAGGCACTTCATTTTATATTGTATTCTCAGGAAGAAATGGGCAATGGGATATTTTTACACATGGTTTTATGATGGTATGCATTTATCAATTATACCTGTTTTTTACTTCTGAAGAAAAAAAATATCAGCACGTTTTAATCGCTGCTTTTTTCTTTGGTTGTTCCTTTATGAGTAAAGGTCCTGTATCATTATATACGCTTTTATTGCCTTTTTTGATAGCATTTGGTTTTACCTTCAAATACCGAAAATTAAAATCACGGTTACTACCATTAGCCCTATTTTTAGTTTTGGCTTTTGTGCTTTCTGCTTGGTGGCATTACTACACCTACTTAAAAGACCCACAAGCTGTACTCGCCATTACTAGTAATGAAACCAATAATTGGACGAATTATAACATACGTCCATTTTATTATTATTGGAGTTTTTTTACTCAAAGTGGTATCTGGACGATACCCGCATTTATCGGGTTGCTGTATCCTTATTTAAAAAATAAAGTTTTCGATAAAAAAGCATACCAATTTACATTAATCTGGCTAGTAGCTTCGGTACTATTATTATCTATTATTCCTGAAAAAAAATCCCGTTACCTCCTACCAGTACTTATTCCATTGGCGATGAATACTGGCTTTTATATTGAATATTTATTTAGAAATTTCAGCAGTTTAAAAAATAAGAAAGAGACTTTTCCCGTCTATTTTAATTTTGGGCTCATTGCACTTATTGGCCTCTCTTTTTCGGTGGTTGGGTATATATTGCTGAAAGACATTTACACTGGAAACTGGCTTTGGTTTATAGTCTTAGCAATTGTATTGGTTGTTATTGGAATAGGAATAGTGATGAATTTAAGACGAAAGCGAATACAGCCTGTATTTTATTTAACCATCTTATTTATTTGCGCTGTCACCACTTTTGGTTTGCCTATGGTAAAATTCATTAATGTAAACCCTGAATATAAATCGTTTTCAATTTTGAAAGATTGGCAGTCTAAAAATGATGTCTCAATTTATGAATATAGCTACTTTACTCCTGAAGTAACATGGAGTTTTGGCGAACCTATTAAAGTACTTCGTGATGGCGAAAAAGTGCTATTCCCGAAGGAAAACAACTTTGGAATATTAGTGGAAAAAGAAAGTACAGCACAATTTTATGATGATTATAAAGGGTATGCTATCAAAAAAATTAGCGACTATGATATTAACCCGATACCCTCTGGAAATGAAAGATACAGCAGGGGTTTATACCGGGATTTTTATATCGTTACTGCGCTTGCTTCGATACCCTCTAAATAAAATTTACTTGTAGTCATTTCATTTAGTTCTCGCGGTAAACCTTGCGTGTTTGTTTGATTAAAGCAATGCATTGAACAGCCCCTTAACCCCTTTGAAATCCGGAATTAAATCTTGGCTTCTGAATTAAACTTTCGTTGTACCCAACGGTTCAGTTTATAAATGGAAAGGCCAATTAGTGCACCAAAAAACATTCCTGTTAGAATATCTAAAGGGTAATGTACTCCTAAATAAATTCTTGAATAGGCTACCACAACAGCCCAAAACAATAATAGAAACGGCAGATATCTATAATGGGGTTTTAGTAACACCCCTATAAAGACAGCCGCGGCCATGGTACTTGCGGCGTGTGCAGAAAAATAGCCATAACGTCCACATCCCTCTGCTACAAAACGCATAAGTGGTTTTAATTCTTCTACCCTACAAGGGCGTGGTCTTTTAAAGAGTACATATTTAAATAAGTTGGCTAGCTGGTCTGAAGCCGTTACCATAACAGCTGCACAAACAACAACGATAAGCATGCCCTTTGCGCCAAACTTCTTAAAAACTAAATACAATAAAAGCAAATATAGTGGAATGGAAGACCATTTCTCTGTCACTATGTTCCAAAACTCGTCCCAAGTAGGGTTTCCCAAATTATTGAGATAAAGGAATAATTGCTCGTCATATGTTAATACCTGCTCTAGCATTTAGTCTTGTTCGTAAAGCGCTACTTCGCGATCATAGAATGCCGTAGCTTCTTTGATATAGTTTTCGGTTTCGGCTTCGAGTTCTTTTTGATCGTGTTGGTCAAATTCTTCGAGCCACTCTACCTCATCATTTTCGAGATTGATTATAAAACGGGGAAACTCAGTACGAATTATAAAAATAGCTTCTGGATAATCGCTATTATCTCCTAATATATAAGTAGGTAATTCCATTTGGGATTTATGTTTTGTGGTTTGTTGCTAAAATTACTGCTTTTTAAATTCATCTTAAAACAAAAAGAAAAATCCCGAGCTTTCACTCGGGAATCTAAAAATATTTAAACAAATAAAATAAACCTCTCTTTTTCAATAGATCTAAATTTTAACCCCTTTTAAAGTTTGTTTCTTAGGCTAAGATAAGCACAAAAAGAAAGTCCTAAAAACAGTTATGGCTACTCTTTATAAAATGAATGTCGGCTTTTATAAATTAAGGGTGGCCATTTATTAGAGAAACCTGGGTTTGAGTCTGTAACTTCTTATAGCACAAGGTTGGTGTATCTTTGAGGGATACACTTATTAAAAGCAATCATATATCAAGGAGCCAATAATTTAAACAACCATAATACTATTGACTGTCGATATGATTAGAAATTTAGAACAAATACTTCAAATTTCAGCTGCGGTTTTAGTCAATAACCATAAACTTGCTTCAAAATAATAAGGAGAACTACACGCATATAAATGATAAATTCCCCTAAGATTAAAAAAAACACACTCAATCAACATAAAATATACTTGGGTGTTTTAGTTCTTTTATTTTGAACTAAAACTAAAATTAGCTTACAAATATCCTATTCTCGAGTAGCATTCGTAAGGGCCAATTTTTTAGAAAGAAAATGAAACCTAAGAAACAATAAAACTCCAGAAACGGTGAGCCCAGCCAGTAATCCTATCCAGATGCCCATACTGCCGTATTCTGTAAAAAGACCCAAGTAATACATTATCGGAAATCCCACGACCCAATAGGCTATAAAAGTTACGATGGTTGGGATTTTTACGTCTTGCATTCCCCGAAGCGCACCCAATGCCACTACTTGAATGGTATCGCTAATTTGAAATACTGCTGCTACTAACAATAATGTTGCGGCGGTGGTGGCTACTTCAGTATTGTCTAATAATTCTAAGGGGTTATCATAGTTGAGATACAAATCGGGTAATGACTGGTGAAAAACCCAAAATACAATAGCAAAGACTACTGCCATTAATGTTGAAAGTAAAAAGATTGAAAAGGCAATGCGCCTCAACTCACCAAATCGTTGCAACCCTTTTTGATTCCCAACACGAATCATGGCTACCACACCAAAGCCCATAGCTACCATAAAGGTCATCGAAGACAAATTGAGCGCAATTTGATTTGCTGCTTGTGGATTCTTTCCTAAGGTACCAGACAACCAAATCGCCGCTGTAAAAATAGCCACTTCAAAAAACATTTGCAAAGCCGAAGGAAAACCTAGATCAAACACTTTTTTAAGCATTGCTTTGGACAGCTTGAAAAACTTAATATGCGTAACAAATGGTTTCGATTTTTTCTTTCGATACAATACATACCAAAGAAACAAAACCATTACAACACGTGACACCAATGTCCCAATAGCCGCACCTACTATACCCCACTCTGGGGCACCCCATTTTCCAAATATGAACATATAGTTGAGAACCACATTAAATAAGTTCGCGATAATCGTTGCATACATAGGATACTTCGTTAGCGACAAACCATCACTAAACTGCTTGAACGCTTGAAAAACAATTAATGGGAATAAAGAAACAGCGACTAGATTTAAATAAGGCATAGCCAAGTCCACAACTTCCGTTGGCTGTTTCATATAATACATCAAAGGCTTTGCAATAAACACCATTGCTACCAGCGCAATACCAAACAGTGTGCATAAAAATAAGCCGTGCTTAAAAGATGATTTCCCTTTCTCAAAATTATTTTCGCCATCAGCTTCCGCTATTAAAGGAGTAATTGCCGTAGAGAAACCAATCCCTAGAGACATTGCTATAAACATAAAGCTATTACCCAAAGAAACGGCGGCAAGCTCTGCTGTTCCTAGTTGCCCAACCATAATGTTATCTATAAAGGCCACTGTGGTATGCCCTAGCATTCCCAAAATAACTGGGCTCGCTAGTTTTAGATTATAACTAAATTCTTTTGTGTAGGAAGTGAGCAATCGCTTTTATTTTTTGGCAAAGGTAGAAAACCAAAATAGGCTATGATTTAAAAAGTTTGTATATTTTTAAATATTCGTAAACAGAAGAATGATGCAATCAAAAGCAAATACCCCGGTGGAATATATTAACGCATTACCTGAAGAAAGAAAAGAAGTTATTTCTAAAATAAGAACGCTTATTCAAGAAAATCTTTCCAAGGGTTTTAAGGAACCTATGAGTTATGGTATGCTAAGATACATAGTAGCGCATAGCGAATATCCTGATGGATATCACTGTGAACCAAAGTTACCCTTGCAGTTTTTGAACATTGCTTAACAAAAAAAATCACGTGGCAGCATGTCATTCTGGTTGTTATACAGATCCTAAATTAATGAAGTAGTCATTTTGAGAATACCCTAAACACGCTACCAATAAAATAGATATGGGAAAAAGTTGTATTCGTTTTAAGAATATGAAGAAAATCCTTTACGAGTTTTTAGGAGAATTATTTGCAAAAATGACGATAGCTGAATGGATTGAGCGGAATGAAAGCCTTATTAAAAAGTAGTTGGTAATTAAAAAAAGAAAACAGATCAATAATACATTCACACATTTTTTAAATATTCCGGAACTTGATGTTTCTTCGGAAGGTTTTCCTTATAATACATTTTCTTGTTCCTCGGCCGCCATCATAGGCTTTTTCCGACGGCGGTCTGCTGAAGCTTTAGGGGACACGCGGACGGAAATGGCAACTCCTATTGATACTGAAATTGAAATTCCGACTAATTTAATTCTCGGGAAGCAAGCCGAATATCTATTTGAGCATTATTTAAAAACCAGTCAATCAATCGAATTACTTGCAGCTAATGTTCAAATTCAAGGAACTTCCCGAACCTTAGGCGAATTGGATTATATAGTAAACGACCATATCGCTTCTAAAACCATCCACGTAGAATTAGCCTGCAAATTCTATCTTCACGATCCTAACTTGTCTTTAGATTTTGAAGCGACTTGGATTGGACCTAACCTGAAAGATACCTTACAGGATAAATTAAACAAGCTTCAAGAAAAGCAATTTCCATTACTGTTTAAAACGGAAGCAGAATCACTTTTGAGTTCATTACAACTTTCTGCTGCAGCTATTGAACAGCGATTGTGTTTAAAAGCTTCGTTGTTTGTCCCAATGGGGTTTGGCTTAGAAACCCTTCCACAGGCATATCAAAAATGTATTGCCGGACGATGGATGTCACACAAAGCATTTGAAAACAAGGAAAGAAAGGGGCAATTTGCTGTTATTCCCAAAAAGAAATGGCTTTCATCACCAGAAATAATTGAGCATTGGAATGATTTTAAAAACACTCAAATAGCAGTTGTTGAAGAAATTTCAGCTAAAAAATCACCACTAGTGTATCAAAATATTAATGGGATAATTTCCAAGTTTTTTGTGGTGTGGTGGTAAGTTTTTAATTGTAGGATGTGGGCTGTTGGGTGTCAAAAAATAATCTCAATTATAAATTCTGAATTTATTAATTCTTAACTGCGCCCAGATTTCATTTCACTCCGTAGGTATCCATCAAATAAATAAGGCTAGTCATTGTGGCTGCTCCTAATTCTAGTTCGCGTTTATTTACGGCGTCAAAAGTATCGTTTTCTGAGTGGTGATGATCAAAATAGCGCTGACTGTCTGGGCGTAATCCTGCCAGTACTATACCGTCTTTCTTTAGTGGACCAATATCTGCTCCACTTCCACCCTTTTCAAAATAATGAATTAGGTAAGGTTTAAATAATGGTCTCCAACTTTCAATTTGATTAAAATTTGCATCGTCACAATCAAACGAAAACCCACGAGGTGTAAAGCCACCAGAATCACTTTCTAAAGCAAAGATGTGATTTTCTCTTTTTAATTGTGCTTGCTCTGCATATTCCCGTCCACCTCTTAAACCATTTTCTTCATTCATAAACAGCACTACTCTAATGCTGTGTTTGGGTTTGTATCCTATTTCTTTCATTAAACGAAGTACTTCCATAGATTGCACAACTCCCGCACCATCATCGTGAGAACCATCACCCAAATCCCAAGAATCTAAATGCCCACCAACAATCATATATTTATCTGGAAATTGTGATCCTGTTATCTCTCCTATTACATTGTGAGACTCAACATCAGGGAAAATTTTGCAGTTCTGCTTTAAATAAAATTTTAAATTAGGAATTAACTTTAGGGTATTGCTCAACTGGTTTGCTCCATTGGTACTAATTGCACAGGCAGGAATGCGTTGGCTTTTTGGTAAATCTCCATAGCTCATAGCCCCCGTATGAGGAAAATCATCCTCTCGCAAATTCATAGAACGCACGACAATACCAACAGCTCCATATTTTCCGGCTTCTTTAGCGCCAGAATAACGCTGATCGACGCAGCCTCCATACGCTTGGAAAGTTTGGATTAAATCTGCCTGCATAGGCCTATTAAAAAAAACGATTTTACCTTCTATTTTTTCTTTTCCCAAGCTTGCCAATTCTTCGATACCTTGCACTTCAACAAGTTCTGCTTTAATACCTACTGCAGCAGTAGCAACAGAACCTCCCAAAGCACAAACATCCATTTCGGTGGTGACACCTGGACCTGTTTCCATATAGGCGTATTCTTGAAAACCACGGGTCCATTTAGGAACCATTACAGGCTGCCGCCAGACTTTATCCAAGCCCAATTTGTCTAATTCTTCCTTGGTATATCTCACCGCCTTTCCTGCATTTAAAGACCCTGATAGCCTCCCTCCAATTTTGTTTGACAGATGATCTAACCAGTGATAACTTTTACCGTTAATTAACGAAGCGTTGTATATTTCACGCAACATCGTGGAGTCTTTCTCATTTATTTGTTGCGCTATTGCTGGTGCTATGAGACCAACTAAAAGTACTGATAGAAATATTTTTTTCATAGGTTTTGCCAGCATTGGCGGGTATTATGTAACACTAAGAATTTACGCAAGTCATTTAGATTAATATCTGTTATAAATTGTTAAGAGTACTATTATTCTTTTTCAAGTCTTGCAATAAATTCATCAATCCTTGCTTTTACTTTGTCATCAAGTTCTGGTTCCTTGATATCGTTATATTTTTGCAACTCTTGTAACATTATTGATGCCACAGTTAGTCTGGCCGAAGGTTTATCGTCTGACGGAATTATATACCAAGGCGCATGTGCTTTTGATGTTCTGTTTAAAATATCCTCGTAACATCGCATATAGTCACTCCATAAATCACGCTCATCTAAATCTCCTGCCGAAAACTTCCAGTTCTTACTTGGTTTTCTCAACCTGCGCAACTGCCTGTGTTTTTGTTCGTCTTTTGAAAGATTCAAAAAGAACTTAAAAATAATGGTCCCATTATCTGCAATCGTTTTTTCAAAATTATTGATTTGCTCAAAACGCGCATCCCAAAACTTTGAATCCACCTCTGAAACCGAATTTACATGTGGTAGGTTTTCTCCCATTATATACTCGGGATGTACGCGCGTTACCAATACGTTTTCATAATGTGTTCGATTAAAAACACCAAATTTTCCTCGGGACGGCAAGGCTATATAATGGCGCCATAAGTAGTCGTGTTTCTTTTCTAAATCTGTAGGCACCTTAAAGCTATGAACTACCACGCCACGTGCATTAAAATCTTTAAAAACTTCTCGAATTAAACTGTCCTTACCAGCAGCATCCATTCCTTGCAAACAGACCAATACAGCATATTTACCGTGCGCATATAAAGTGTCTTGTAAATCGCCTAATTTCTCTCTTGTACCCTCTAATGCTTCTTCAATCGCATCCTTATCAGCAAGAAGATCAATGTAGGTTTTAGTTTCTTCGATAGCAATCTTGCTCGTTACTTTGTATTCTGAAACATCAATTAATTTCATAATTATTCTGAAATATTAAAATTTAACCTATTCATAATTCCGTAGCTAAGATACGGATGTTCTAAAGAATAAAATTTTCCGATTTATATTTTGTATTCAGATTTAAGTTCGCTTCATTTTGCTATTTTTCAGATTTTTGTTTCCCATAAAATTTGACAAGAAATTTCCCAAATATAAAATATAGAACAAGAACAGTAAGTCCTCCAATTAAATATCCATTATTTAATAATTCTTTGTAGCTATAATTGAAATAGAATAATAAACAACAAAGGAAAAACTGAAAAACGGCATAGGTAATATTTCCTTTGGGGCTATACCCAAATAATCCAAGAAAATGAGTTTTAGTTAATCCAAAAATTAAGTGAGGCATAGCATTTACTAATAATGCTCCAATGAAAAAGTCAATAATATCCATTTTTTTAATTGTAGTAACAACTTTAAATTAAACATTTAAGAAACAAAAATGTTCTCGTTTATTAATTACTGTCCGTATAGAAGTATAAAAAAGCTCCTGATACTTTCCGAAGCGTTCATTGTTATTTTTTCAACCTTACTTACTAGCAAATAATTTGACATCTTTTTCGCTTACCACATCGCCACCAAGAATGATAAGTCGTTCTACAACGTTTCGCAACTCTCTAATATTCCCTGTCCAATCGTATTCTTGCAACAATTCAACAGCTTTATCACTGAATTTTTTTTGACTAGTACCGTGCTCACTTGCTATTCGCTTTGTAAAATAGGATATTAATAAAGGAATATCTTCGCGCCGTTTGTTAAGCGCAGGCACATCAATAAGAATTACCGCAAGCCTGTGGTACAAATCCTCTCTAAAATTACCTTCGGCAATCTCCTTTTTTAAATTTTTATTGGTTGCTGCAACTACCCGAACATCAACTTTTATATCTCTATCACTTCCCACACGCTGCACTCTATTTTCTTGCAATGCGCGCAATACTTTGGCTTGGGCAGGCAAACTCATGTCTCCAATTTCATCTAAAAAAATGGTGCCTCCGTTTGCAGCTTCAAACTTACCAGCCCTGTCTTTATTTGCAGATGTAAAAGCTCCTTTAACGTGTCCAAATAATTCACTTTCGATAAGCTCACTAGGTATTGCAGCGCAGTTTACCTCAATCATTGGGCCTTTGCTACGATCACTAGTTTGATGGAGCCAATGCGCTACTAATTCTTTTCCTGTACCATTAGGACCCGTTATGAAAACGCGTGCCTCAGTAGGAGCTACTTTTTCAATCATTTCTTTGATACGAGTAATGGCGTCGCTGGTGCCAATCATCTCATAATTTTTACTAACTTTCTTCTTAAGGCGCGTGTTTTCAACAACCAGTTCTTTTCGGTCTAAAGCAATACGCACCGTATTTAATAACCTATTTAAATCTGGTGGTTTGCTTATATAATCAAAAGCACCTAGGCGCATTGTATTGACCGCAGTATCTATATCTCCATGACCAGAAATCATTACAATTGGAATTTCAGGTTTAATTTTCTTAACGGCTTCTAACACCTCAACCCCATCCATTTTGGGCATTTTTATATCGCAAAGAACAAGATCATAATCTTCATTTTTAATAAGCTCTGTTCCTACTAATCCATCTTCAGCTTCTGTAACTTGGTACGTATCGCTTTCTTCACTTAAAATCTTTACAAGCACCCTTCTAATAGCTGCTTCATCTTCAATAATTAATATTTTTGGCATAGCTTATATTTTAAGTTTAATTCCACCGCGTGTGTAGAAAGAATTCGTGTCATTTATAATAAACACCTCATTATAATCTCCATCATCTATACGTATATCATTTAGCAGTGTATATCCACCATAAACAAAAAACAAAACATGATCTATAAATTCATATTCATATCCAATACCAGATAGCAATGTAGTCATCGATATATTTTCTCCTATCCTTCCAGAACCATCATTTATTTCTATATTATCTTGAATATTTGCAAAAAATCCATCTAAAGTGACGAATCCTTGTAGTTTCATATTAGGTGCAAGTTCATACTTAATATTAGACTTGGGTATACCAGCACCAAATGTCCATTTTGGAGCAAACTCGCGGTAATAATTTATAAATGGCAAGGGAAATGGTCTCCCTGCCGTTGTAGAATAATTGAGACCTATCACCAATCTCCAAGGTTTTCTTACATTATCATCTCTTCCTGTTTTATCTCTAATAGCAAAGATACTTCCCCCTAGAATAAAATCATCTGAAGTTACTTTACTTACAAAGTTAGACGCTAGCCTAAACTCTGCTTGTAAAGCATAACGCCAACCACTTTCTAATTTATCTGTAAAACCAAGTGTTGTTGTAAAGTTTTGATAGCGTTCAAGATCTGAAGCAGGGAACGGAGACATGTCTTCGAGTTTTAAAAAAACATTTCTGTATTCAAATCCTGCAACAATATACGCATCGTCATCAACTTGAAATGGGACATTTACAAAAGCTCGAAATCGCTTAAATGAATTTTCTGAATCTCCTTGAGGAAAATAAGTGTATTCTACACGAGCTAAATCCGTTAACTGTGCTTTTACAGAAAAGGCAATCCCCATACACAAAAAGTAAACTATGAATTTATATTTCATTAGCATTTATTCCTGTGCTTAATTATCTGAATCGTTTTTATTTACTTTCAAATTTGGGTTAAATATATGAACATCTCTTTGTGGAAAAGGAATTGAAATATTATTCTCTCTAAATAATCCATCTATTCTAAATCTAATTTCACTTTTAATACGGGGTTCTGCAAAACTATCGCTTATAAAAAATAACACTTGAAAAATTAAAGCAGAATCACCAAAATCTTGAAAAAGCACAAATGGTTTTGGAGACTTTAAAACTCCTTTTTGCTCATCTACACTTTTTAACAACAATGCCTCGACAAGTCTTGTATCACTTCCATAAGCCACACCAACTGAAACAAATTCACGTGTTGTTCGATGGTTTTGTGTATAGTTATATATGGTTTGTGTAATAAATTTGTGATTGGGTATAATTATAATTTTATCATCCATTGTTATGGCGCGGGTGGTTCGTAGTTTTATATCAATCACCCTACCTACTTTACCGTCAACTTCAACAATATCTCCAACTAAAAGTGACTTGTCTATAATAATGAAGATGCCACCTATAACGTCTTGAAAGAGCTCTTGTAGTGCAAGACCTAAACCTATTAATAATGCAGCAGATGCCGCCAGGAATGGTGTTACATTAATCCCTGAAAAACTCAACACCATAAATACTACCACAATATATGTAGTGTATTTAATAAACTTGAAAACACTTTTGAATTTACTTTTGTCTTGCGTGTCCATTTTTCGAGTAAAAAAAACGCGAATCCATTTTAGCAAATAACTGGAAACTACAAAGGCAAGAATAACGGCAATAATAGACCAAGGGGTGATTTTAACCAGGTTTTCACCCTCTCCAAAATGTATAATATCATATTGAAGGAAACCTTTTATGTTAGCCCAAATATTCTCTTCTACTACTTCTTTTATTTTTTTTGTTACATTTTCTTTCACACTTGTTTAGTATTTTAACCACTTGATTAATTCCTTGTATGTTGGCTTTTTACCGTACATTAAAATACCTACTCGATATATTTTTGCGGCAAAAAATACAATCCCTATAAAAGTAGCAAATAAAATGACTACTGAAAGTATTTGTTGCCAAACTGGGACACCAAATGGTATTCTCATTAACATCACTACTGGAGATGTAAACGGGATATAACTAAAAACTTGAGAAACGGTACCGTGTGGATTCTCTATCACTGTAAAGAAACCTACGTATACAGACAATATTAACGGCATTAGAATAGGCATCATAAACTGCTGCGTATCTGTTTCGCTATCTACGGCAGCTCCTATGGCGGCATATAATGATGCGTATAATAAATAGCCCCCTATAAAAAATAGCAAAAACATTATTACCAAATTAGCTAAAGGCAAACTTTGATATGCACCGTAGGCTTGTGTGATCATATCTTGTGGATTTTGACCTACCCCTTCAACCATCATTTGCGCTTGTTTTTCTTGCATAGCTCCTGGATCGACACCAAATACTAACGAAACAACCGTTGATAAAACCCCAATCAAAATCACCCATGCTACAAACTGAGTTACACCGGCTAGAGAAGTACCTATTATTTTACCAAGTAATAATTTTATAGGTTTTACTGAAGAAATAATAATCTCGATAATGCGACTCGTTTTTTCTTCAATCACACTGCGCATAATCATGTTACCATAGATTATAATGAACATAAACAAAAGATATCCCGCGGCACCTCCAAAGATTAGTTTCGCAATACTATCTACTTTTGAGGTCTCTTTACCTTCAAAAGTTTCTTGCCGTATTTCTACCTCTAAACGAAGTTGTTTTATACGATCTGAATCTATATTTTCTCTTTTAAGAATATCGTTATTTACTTGTCTTTCAATAATTCTTTCAACATCTTTCATCAAACCAAGCGAAGGTGATTCTTCTGAAAAGAAAGTAGCTGATTTGGAAAGCCCTTCTAAGTTTTCAGTCTTAGGAATGTATAATAAACCATAGGTGTCTGTATCTTTTCCTATTGCTTTTGCTTGTTCTAAAGTTAGATTTGTGAGTAGGTTATAATTTTCAGTAGCGGTATCTTCAAAACTATTTGCAAACATTCCACTTTCATCGTACACTGAAATATTACGAACATTATCATTATTAACACTCGAAAGATAGCCCACAAGAGCAAAAATTCCCACAAAAATTAACGGACTCAAAAAAGTCATAATAATAAAAGACTTGTTTCGAACCTTGTTGAGATATTCTCTTTTTATAATTAACGGAAGGTGGTTCATAGCAGTTTAGTTTTTTTGTACAGTTTCGATAAAAATATCATTGGCTGAGGGTATTACCTCCACAAAATGATTGAGTTGGCCTCGTGCCGTTAAAAATGAAACCAAATCATTTACACTATGTGCTTCTGGGATTTGAATTCTATATTTTAAAGCGTCATTAATACTCTTAAATAATGCGGGCTCTAGACTGAATCGCTCTTGTAGTTCTTTTAAAACCTGCTCCTTATTGGATGTAATAAGACCCACGTCAAAAGTATTTGACTGGTAGGCTCGCTTGATATCAATAAGTTTTCCATCCAAGATTTTGTTAGATTTATGTAGGAGTGCAATGTGATCGCACATTTCTTCCACACTTTCCATCCTGTGGGTTGAAAAAATAACCGTAGCACCATCATCACGCAACTTTAAAATCTCATCTTTAATTAGATTTGCATTAATTGGATCAAATCCACTAAAAGGTTCATCAAAAATAAGCAGTTTAGGTTCATGTAAAACAGTAACAACAAACTGAATTTTTTGAGCCATTCCCTTGCTCAATTCTTGAATCTTTTTATTCCACCAATCACCAATCTCTAGGCGATCAAACCAATATTTTAATCGTTTTTTAGCTTCTGCTGCACTTAAGCCTTTAAGTTGGGCAAGATAAACACATTGCTCTCCTACCTTCATAGATTTATACAAGCCACGTTCTTCAGGAAGGTATCCTATATTTTGAACATGGTGCGGTCGTAAAGGTTCTCCATCTAAAAATACGCTACCACTATCTGGCATTGTTATTTGGTTGATGATTCTTATTAAGGTTGTTTTTCCTGCACCATTAGGACCTAGCAATCCAAATATACTTCCCTTAGGCACCTCAATAGTAACATTATTGAGCGCGACAAAATCGCCGTAATTTTTATTGACTTCCTTAGCTTGTAAAAGATATTTCATAGTAAATATTAAGAACGGTAAATATAGTTTATTGGTATTAAGAGGAGCAATAGATTCTTAAATTAAAAGTACTTTAATAGCCTTAAACAAAATTTACTTTGTAATGCAAGGTTAGTACAAAGTCACCTTCAATTGTTACGCGAACTGGCGTTTTATTGGATATATAAATGCAAAACCCTCCCACCGCTAAGCGATGGGAGGGAAAAAAATTGCTATGAAAAAGAAAAATTATCACCACTTAGAAGTAGTGATGATTCAAATATAGTAAATTTTCTTAATGAAACGTTAACTAAGAGAACATATCTTTCACTTTTTCGAAAAAAGATTTGTCGCCCTTCTCAGGTTTCGGCTCGAAATGACTATCATCACTCATTTTTTCAAAAAATTCTTTTTGTTCTTTTGTAAGTGTCTTTGGAGTCCAAACATTAACGTGTACTAATAAATCACCGGTACCATATCCATTTATTGATGGAATTCCTTTTCTTCGGAGTCTTAAAATCTTCCCACTTTGAACTCCGCTTTCAATTGGAATTCTAACTTTACCGGTTACTGTTTCAATTTCTTTTGAAGTTCCAAGGACGGCTTCAGAAAAACTGATATACATATCGTAATGCAGGTTGTCACCTTCCCGTTGTAAGTTGTCGTGTGGTATCTCTTCAATAGCAACTAGTAGATCACCACTAATACCATTTCCAGGTGCATCATTTCCTTTTCCAGATACTTTTAATTGCATCCCGTCAACAACACCTGCTGGTATTTTTATGCTCACTGTCTCTTCTGTCGCTAACATTCCTTGTTCGTCTGCATTAGAAGGTTTTTTATCTACAGTTTGTCCAGCCCCACCACAAGCAGTACAAGTAGCAGCCGTTTGCATACGACCCAAAATCGTGTTTTGTATTCTAACGACTTGTCCAGATCCATTACAAGTTCTACACGTATCATAAGTGGTTCCTTCTGCTACTTTTTTACGCTTTACTTTTATCTTCTTTTCAACACCATTTGCAATTTCTTCTAGTGTTAATTTAACGCGAATTCGCAGGTTGCTTCCTTTTACCATTCTGCGACCGCCGCCGCCAAAACCGCCGCCGCCGCCGCCGCCGCCAAAAATATCTCCAAACTGGCTAAAGATATCGTCCATATTCATACCGCCTCCAAAACCGCCGCCGCCGCCGCCAAAAGCTTGATGACCATATTGATCATACTTTCCTTTTTTATTAGGGTCGCTTAGTATTTCATAAGCTTCGGCCGCTTTTTTAAACTTTTCTTCAGCCGAAGTATCTCCTGGGTTTTTATCGGGATGGTGCTCAATTGCTCTTTTTCGATATGCTTTTTTAATTTCAGCAGCCGAAGCACTTTTGTCTATCCCTAATATGTCGTAAAAATCTTCTTTCATCTGTATTAAATATTTGAGAAACAGGAGAATAGAATGACCAAAAATCTTCAACTTGACGATTAAAAAAAATGGACATTTTATGTGCCTGTTTCTGCGCTAGCAGTATTACCTATGCTATATTAGTAAAATTTGAGAAGGATACCTTTTTAGAAATTGACACCTCTAAAAAGTCATCCTTTTCAATAATTATTGCCCAATTACCACTTTAGGATATCTAATAATCTTATCTCCTAAGGTGTATCCTTTTTCAATTACATCTATAATTTTTCCTTTCATATCTTCTGAAGGAGAAGGAATTTGAGTAATCGCCTCATGCAAGTCTGCATCAAAAGTATCACCCACTTTTGTTTCAGAAACGGAAAGGCCCCTTTGTTTCAAGGTTTCTTGCATTTTATTATGAATGAGTGTCATTCCCTGACTATGAACATCATCTTTAGCGTCATTAAACTCTTTCATCGCTCTATCAAAATCATCCATTACAGGTAACATAGCTACCATTAGATCCCGGCTCGCAGTTTTAAATAATTCTATACGTTCGCGACTTGTTCGTTTTTTATAGTTTTCAAATTCAGCAAAGAGCCTTAAAAACTTTTCTTTTTCGGTTTGAACTTCTTCTCTCAATAGTTCTTCAATAGTTCGGGTATCTTCAACTTCGTTTTGCTGTGATTCGTCATTTATAGTTTCAGTAGCAGCATTTTCCATTACACCATCTTCCTCAATCACAGCTTCGTTATTTTTATCTTTTGTACTCATAATATTCAAAATTGTATTTTCAAGATTTATGTTGGGTTTGCAAAAGTACTGCCATTTGATTATAAAATGTCAAAATGTCACTACTAAAATTTAGTACAATTTTAAGAAACCTAACGCGCTGTTATCGCTAGATTTGTTGTATAATTTTTAACACACAAACCAATGAAAAATTTAACTTTTAAAATAGTCTTAATCGCTATAATTTCTATGAGTATGATTTCTTGTAAGAATGACAAAAAAGAAGCTGCTGCAACTGATGCAAAAGAGACTGCTAAGGCATCTGCGATCGCTGAGCGTTTTGTTGTTGATACTGCAAAGTCTAAAGTAATCTGGGAAGGAAACAAACCTTTAGGGAGCCATAAAGGGACCATATCTATTGCCCAAGGAGAATTTATGATTGAAAATGGAACCATAAAAAGCGGGAACTTTTTGATAGATATGAAGAGTATAAATGTTACAGATCTTGAAATTGGGGACGGCAAAGAAATGCTTGAAACTCATTTAATGGGAACGGTTGCTGGTAAAGAAGGCGACTTCTTTAATGTAAATAGGCATCCAACTGCTACTTTTGAAATAACCAGTGTTGACGAAAAAGATGGAAAAACAATGATGAGTGGCAATCTTAAAATGTTGGAAAAATCAAATAACATTACCTTCCCAGTAACAATGAAATCTAATGGAAGTATGATGAGTGTCACCAGCGAAGAGTTTGAAATTGACCGCACAAAATGGGGCATCAATTTTGGCTCAAAATCTATTTTTGACGATTTAGGTGATAAATTTATTTCTGATGAAATGAAAATTACTTTTGCAGTTAATGCAAAGAAATAATTTCGGCAAATAACTGAATATTACTAAACCTCGATACCTCAAAAGTATCGAGGTTTTTTTAATTCAATAAATTGATTGTTTACCTTGAATAAGCGAATGATTACAATCAAAAAAATGTTTTCAAAAATGCATCGATTGGCTAAGGGTGAAAGAAACCACTGGTAATCGGTCGTTTATTAAAGGGCTATCCTATAATAAGTTTTACAACAAATCTTTAAGTGCACTTTCCACGTTAAAAAAAGCAAATTTATACCCTTGCTCTTCTATTTTTTTTGGACTTACTATTTGACCTTCCAATACTAAAACAGCCATTTCTCCAAGGAGCAGTTTAAGCATAAAAGCAGGAACATTAGGAAGCAACATAGGCATATCTAACTTGTGAGCAATTAGCTTTGTTATTTTTCTATTGTTTATAGGTGTTGGCGCAACTGCATTATAAACACCTTCCAATTTGTGTTTCATAATATGCATGTAAACACCTACAATATCGTCTATATGTATCCAAGAAAGCCATTGTTTTCCGTTCCCTAAAGGAGCCCCCATACCCATTTTTACTGGTTTTACTAATTTTGGTAGTGCACCATCTTCTCCTGAGAAAACGACCCCAGTTCTAACTTTTACAACGTCAATCCCTAAAGATATAAATTGATCTGCAGCGGCTTCCCAAGCAACAACAACCTGCGCTAAAAAAGAATTGTCTACTTCGGTAGACTCTTCTGTATATAATTTGGTTTCAGAATGTGGATAGACACTAACACCACTGGAAGATATAAAATGATTTACAGAATGATCTATATTTTTTAATGTCTCAAGAATTAAATTAGCCGTTTTAACACGGCTATCAAGAATAACTTTCTTGTACCTTTCTGTCCATCTATTTGCAATCGTAGCCCCCACTAAATTGATAATTGCGCTAACGCCATCAAATGCTTTTTCGTCTATTTCTCCTTCGTAAGGGCTCCAGTAAAACCCTTTGTAGTTCTCCTTTGTTTCAATTTTATTTTTATTGGTCGTTAAGTAATGAACAGTCATACCATCTTCTATACATTCTTTTGAAAGTTTAGAACCAATAAGTCCTGTAGCACCGGTAATCAAAATTGTCTTCAAAGCGTTTTAATTTTCAACTAAATTATAAATAATCTTCTATTTACTGAAGAGGATTAACGTAACATTAGGAGAGTCTTTAACAACTTTTGGCAAAACATAAATTTGAAAAGGACTCAAAGCTTAGTCGCCCGCAACATCTCTCTTTTTCCAGGAGGGCCTGGCAAACGTTCTACCGTAAAACCTACCGCTTGCATTGCTCTACGAGCACTTCCTTTTGCTGCGTAAGTCACCAAAACCCCACGGAGTTTTAAAGCCTGAAACATTTTAAAGAAAATTTCTTCGGTCCATAATTCGGGTTGCACCCGTGCACCAAAGGCATCAAAATAAATTAGATTATAGGTATCCTTTTCGGAAATGTCTTTGAAGAATTTTTTAGTTTTTTGAACTTGAAAATTTGGAGTAATTTCAGCAGGAACTTCCCAAGGGATATCATGAAGTTTTAAAAAATCTTCCCGTGTTTCATTTAATAGCTCAGGGTAGTTTAGACTCGCAACTTCAGAAATATCCACGGGATAAGCTTCAACCCCTGTATAGCTTATTTTAAGATTTTTGTCTTTTGCTTCAAGTAAGGTTAAAAGCGTATTGAGCCCCGTACCAAATCCAACTTCTAAAATAGTAGCAGTTAAACTCTCTTGGGATTCCAATAAATAATGTAGACCAGTTTTTATAAAGACGTGTTGTGCTTCAGCAATGGCCCCGTGCTTGGAATGATATTGCTCATCCCATTCTGGCAGATGAATGGTTACAGAACCGTCACCAGTTTTAAGAAAGGTGCGTTTCAAATTTATTCGGTCTTAGCAACAGGAATTAGTACTCCCGAAGATTCAAAAGAAAGTGTACGCTTAGGGGCTGTAATTGCCATAATTTCTTCTTTTGTACTGCCTCCATCTTCTGCATAGTGACGTTGTTCGTCTACACTTACTTCTGCCACAAAAGCCTTACCCTCTATAATTACTTCTTGTCCTGCGATATCTTTAGGCATAAAGAATGCATAATCTTTAAATTTGATCATCGCTTCCTCTTCTCCCACATTAACACGCATCCAACATCCTTTTGCTTGACATACGGAACTAACTTCAGCCTGAAACTTTACATTGAGTGTGTCTCCAGGCTTTAAATTTTTATAAGTTTCTGAAATTTGATTTTGCGTCAATACATTTAAATCTGTAATGGCATCACCAAACGAATTATATTTGTCTTGTATTGGTTTCGAGTTTACTGCTAAATCTACTGCTTCGTTAGAAGTTTTATTGTTTTTACAGCTAACAAGTACCAACACGATACTTAAAATAAAAATAATTTTTTTCATAATCTAGGAATATGTTATTGTCTTAAGATAAAATGTAAAAATAAGCATTTAACTTATGAAAAAAATACCGTTTTTTTAGATTTTTTGTAGTCTAAATTTTATCTATTTTTGTAAAAACATAAAGATTTAGAGACCTCCATGAGCACAACACATACTTCAGACTTAAAAATTATTAAAGCCGAAACATCAAAAATTGATACTGTAGATTTCAGTAATCTAACATTTGGCGCCAATTTCACTGATTATATGTTTGAATGCGATTATAAGGATGGTGTATGGCAAACCCCAACGATTAGGCCTTATGGAGACCTAACAATGTCTCCTGCTGCAAAAGTTTTTCATTACGGGCAAGCTGTTTTTGAAGGAATGAAAGCGTACAAAGATGACAATGGAGATGTATTTTTATTTCGTCCACAACAAAACATTGAACGCATCAACAAATCGTCAAAACGAATGGCGATTCCTGAATTTCCAGAGGAAATTTTGATGAATGCTTTAAAAACGATCGTTTCTATGGAGAAAGCTTGGGTACAACCTGGCACCGGAAACTCTTTATATATTAGGCCTTTTGTAATCGCCACACAGGTTGGTGTTTCTGCCTCTCCATCTACCGAGTATAAATTTATGATCATAATGGCCCCTGTAAACGCCTATTATATAGGAGATGTAAAAGTGGTTATTGCAGACCACTTTAGTAGATCAGCAGATGGTGGTGTGGGTGGAGCAAAAGCCGCTGGTAACTATGGCGCGCAGTTTTACCCAACTAATCTCGCCAAAGAGAAAGGGTTTCAACAAATTATCTGGACAGATAGTAATGAACACAAATATCTAGAAGAAGCGGGTACTATGAACGTGTTTTTTAGAATAAACGACACCTTAATCACTGCCCCTATAAGTGATCGGATTTTAGACGGGGTAACCAGAAAAAGTATTTTAAAACTTGCTGAAAAGGCTGGTGTCAAAACTGAAGTTAAAAAATTGACCGTCAGTGAGCTTGTTGCTGCCACTAAAAACGGCAGTTTAAAAGAAATTTTTGGCGCCGGTACTGCTGCTGTTGTTAGCCCTGTAAGCGCTTTTAGTTTTGAGGAACATATATACGATTTAGAGAAACAAGAAGATAGCTACGCTACCACATTTAAGACACAATTAATGGACATCCAATATAACCGAGCAGAAGACTCTTTTAATTGGAGAATTAAAGTTGATTAAATAAAAACCACTGCCCTTAAAGAACAAAATAGAAAGACCGTTTCGCTGAAATAAAATCATTCTTTTAATCTCCTCAAAAAACGAATGCTTCACATCTAAAGACAAACGGACTTAAAACCTTGACTCTTATATCATCCTTATAAATTTTTATTTATCTAAAATCTCTTTAATGTTTGGCTTGAAGTAACTTGGTCCTTTTAATACCTTTCCGTCTTCGCGATAGATTGGTTTTCCGTCAGCTCCAAGCTTACTCATGTTGCTGCGTTGGATTTCGTTAAAAACTTCAACGATTTTATCCTGCATACCGTGCTCTATAATGGTGCCGCATAAGATATATAGCATATCTCCCAAGGCATCTGCAACCTCAACAAGGTCATTATTATTTGCCGCTTCCAGATATTCTTCGTTTTCTTCACGCATCAATTCATGACGCAAAAGATTTCTTTTTCTACCAATATCTGCTGTTGGAGTATTTTTAATTCCTAGACCAAAAGCAGTGTGGAATTTATGAACGGCGGCTATTTTATCTTTCATTTTAAATGCCCGTGAAGACGGGTGGCTATTTTAATTATGCTTCGTCGTTAAATGAAATGTTTTAAAATTTAACAAACATCCCCCCGCAATCAATGCTGGGCAGACTCTCCTTTTAGCTTCGCAGGGTATTCTCAACTCACCTTCAAAAGGGCAGGGACTTATAATTTGTGATTTGTTCGAATCTACAAAATAAATAAACGAATTTCTAGTACTTAATTTGCCATAAAATTACTCGTATTTCAGAGGTAAAAAAAGTAATGGCTGTTGTATTTTTGTAATTCTTAAAAAACCCTTTTATGTTTAGTACCGGTCAATGGATGTTTGCTTTGTTTTTTACGATTGCTTTTGTAGTAATTATGATTTATAGTTACCGTCGTGACCTTAAGCTTCATAAAAAGTACTACAAAGGAAGCTTCTGGGTTTTAATTGGCTTTTTAGTTTTTATTGCATTGTTAGTGTGTGCTAAGTACTTTTTGAAGCAGTAAGTATTCTTCTATTACTTGCGAAAAATTCTTTTTTGATATAAGTTGTTCGTTTTACGAGTTTTATGTAGTTTGGCATTGCCTAACCCTATTTCTACTTTTTATTAGCCTATTTCTTATTGGCTTTTAAAATATACCCGTTAATGGGTATGGCTTTGAATAGTATCAATTACTAATTTTATAAAAACTTAAAAATATTATTTATGAAAATTTCTGGTACAGTGCACTTAAGCGAAGCGTCAAATGATAGACTCCAATTTATTTACGGAAGCATGTACAATAACCAATTTGTAGGGTTATATGGAAACTTTACAGTAAAAAATGGGATTCTAAAAAAATTATCTCTTTTTGCTATTAATTATAGTAAACAAAAAAACTGTCTTATAAAAAATGCTTCTTTGAACAATTTTCATATGGAACATGGGAATGATGTACGAACTATAAGGAGTGAGGCAGTCGACATAAACTGTTTAACCTTGACTGTTGAGATAGTCGAAAATTTAGACAAACCAGACTATGACATTGATAATCTGAATATCAAGTTACAAGCAAATAGTTTTCTTAGAGTTCTAAGGGAAACAGATGACGGTACTAGAACGAATGAAGTCAAAAATCAATTTACAACTGAATGTGTAGCGGTAATAGACAATAAAGAAGGATTAGCTGCTCCTGGATATATTTGCCCTCGTGGATACAGTAAAATAATCTTGTGATGTGAATATTAAAGCTATTTCATTCTTTTATTTTTCTTTAGGTTTTCTATTTTTATTACAACCTACGCTTAAAGCACAAGACGACTTTCCTATTTCTGGACATATACAATCTTTGTTGGATTTAGAATATAAAAAAGCCATTCAACTTGCAAATATCTCAAAGAATGATCTTTACAAGGCGCAAGCAATTTCGTTAGGTGAAGTAATATTTAAAGCAGGGCAGCAATCACATCAATTTTTGCCACCCCTAAAAAATGAAACACCAAAAGAAATTAGAATATTAAATCTTCTACAATTAGGATATTATAAATTGTACTACACCCCTTATGAATCTGAGACGCTAAAATACTTTTTTGAGGCCCGTGAAATTTCTAAAACTTTAGGCAATCAGGATTTACAAAAAATAACCCTACTAGCAATTTTAGAATTCTATCATTTTGAATATGCGCAAACTCACAACCATTATGAGAAATATTTAAAAGAATTAAAATTTATATCTAAATCACCCATTGAAAAGTGTTGGGTACAATTATATACCCTCTACTTTTTATATCAAGCTATTACTTATCGCGATGAGGATCTAATTGACGAAACATTTATAGTTTTAGAACAAGAGTTGGTACACCTTAAAAAAGACCATGCTTTTTTCACACTCTATAATGCTATAAAGGCGGTACAATTTGAATACGACAAAGATCTAGACAGCGCTTTAGTGAAGTACAACTTTGTCATTGACCATTCTAAAAACATTCCTTTTTTAAACTATTTAGTCTTTAGGTCATATATTAGAATTTCAGAAATATATTATAAAAAGAAAGAATACAAGAAAGGTCTTATTGCAATAGACAAAGCATCTTGTTTTATAGACAAATCAAATACTTTGAAAGGTAATATTTACATCAATAAATTCAGCTCAAAACACCACAATGCCTTAGGAAATTATGAAAGAGCTTACGACCTTTTAAACCAATCTGTAAAAGAACAATACGAATTGGATTATAAAGAAAATAGCATTCAAAATTCTTCGCTTGAGATTGAATTACAAACCGCCGAAAAAGAAAAACAACTTCTTATTTCAGAAAAAAAAAACAAACAAAAAGAAAACATTGTTTTAGGATTGGTAGGAGGAATTTTTGGAGTGAGTCTAATAGGTTTCCTCCTCTTCAAAAACACAAAACGCAAACAACGCATCGCAGAGCAACAAAGCGAAATTGAAATCCAAAAAACAGAAAAGCTTCTTAAAGAACAAGAAATTATCTCTATTAATGCAATGATTGATGGGCAAGAAAAAGAACGGAATAGGCTAGCAAGCGACTTACATGATAGTGTTGGAGCAACACTGGCAGCCGCAAAATTGCAGTTTGAGTACCTTTCAAAAATCACGCAACCGCAAGAGCAAACACAATTACTCTTTTCTAAAACTGGGCAATTATTAGAAGATGCTTATAAAGAAGTCCGTTCCATGGCGCACGTTAAAAATAGCGGAGTTATTGCAAAAAACGGTTTATTGCCAGCAGTAAAAAAGCTAGCCCGAAATGTCTCCACAAATGATGAATTGGTTGTGGAAGTGCGGGATTTTGGCTTGGAAAATAGGTTAGATGGGAGTTTAGAAATAACTATTTTCAGAATTATACAAGAACTCATCACCAATATTGTGAAACACGCTAAAGCCACTGAAGCTGGTATAAACATTACCCAACATGATGACACACTCTCTATCATAATAGAAGACAACGGTAAAGGATTTTATTTTTCAAAATATATAGATAAAGACGGCATGGGGCTTAGTAGTATAGACCGCAGAGTAGAACACCTAGAAGGAACCCTAGAAATAGACTCATCACCAGGAAAAGGAACCACCATTTTAATAGACATACCTTTATGATACGAATAGCAATAGCCGAGGACCATCAATCCCTAGTAGACGGCATAAACTTACTTCTTAAATATGAAGAAGACATTATCATAGTAGGTACCGCAAATGATGGTGAAGAACTCATAAGCATCGTTGAAAAAAAACAGCCAGATGTTGTCATAACAGATATTAAAATGCCCAAAATTGATGGCATTGCTGCAACTAGAATTATTAAAAAACAATTTCCAGATACGAAGATCATTGGTTTCAGTATGTTTGACCAAGAAGATGCTGTTAGACAAATGATTGCTGCAGGTGCAAGTGGCTATCTTTTTAAAAATAGTCCTTTAGAAGATGTGCTTAGCGCCATTAGAGCAGTAGCGACAGGAGAACAATTCTTCGATAGCGATATCAACCCAGATATTTTAGGGGATGATAGTAGTTCCTCAGAAAAAAAATCGGTGTTATCAAAAAGCGAACGAGAAATATTAAGGCTTATAGGCCAAGGCAAATCCAGCAATGAAATTGCAGCTTTTAGGTTTACTTCTGTATCTACTGTCGAAAAACATCGTAAGAATATGATTCGCAAATTGGGGCTGCAAGGAAAAGGCGAACTATTGCGTTATGCTCTTGATAAAAAATATGATTTTTAGAATTTATAATACCCTTTATATATCGTAAAAGTAAAATCGAATTTGGTTTTATATTTTTTAAGCTCCCAATCCCGACACAAACTAGTCTTAACAAAAAAAAGTCCCTTGTAATTCTTTACAAGGGACTTTTCAAATAACTATTTTGTTTTAATTAATTCTTACTTGTCAGATTGCTATAGTTTTTAGCATACATCAACATTTGCTCTTCAAAAGATTCTGGTTGCTCAATGCTAAATCCTGAAATTTCCCCATCTTCCATTTTAGGAACTATTACTGGGTTCACAAAACCACTGTAAGGAGGCGATTTAAACTGTTTGTTACGATCCAATACCTCAGCGTGTAATTTCTGATCTACTTTTACACCGTAATCTTCTACTAGATTTTTTCCCGCTTCATAATCCCCTTCGCTAGTAATACGTTGTGTCTCTTTTAATAATTCACCAAAGATGGCTCGTAATTTTTTGTAATCTTTAATGTCATAATACGTCTTACCATCTCGCGTTACTTTTTCAATCACTCCGTCTTTCATTCCGCGTTCGTATGACCAAGCACTCACCCATTGGCGATTCACCATATGTGCTTCTTCTACATCATCTCCTAACTCTAAACGAACTAATTGACCTATCATACCATTACGAATATAACCGTCATAGGCTGTTTTCCCAGTTTTTTCCCAGTCGTCCACGAGTCCTAGCTCCTCCAATTTAGGATCCATCAAGTAATACAGACCAAATAAATCTGCACGCCCTTCTTCAATAGTAGATTTATATCTTTTTAGCGTTTCTTTTGGAGTACCTACTCCTTTATTGATTTGTCCACTTGCGTGTCCTACAACTTCGTGTAAAGCAGTATGTAATTTATCTGCATTTTTTCCATACTTTTCTTCTAAGGAAATTTCTTCATCATCGTGAGCAAATTCTTTTAACCTTCCGCTTCCACCTGCATTATTGTATGCATTGATTATATTTCCTAAAGAAACACTCTTACTACCGTGTGCTTGACGAATCCAGTTGTTGTTAGGTAAATTAACTCCAATTGGCGTACTTGGCGATGCATCTCCAGCTTCACCAGCAACGATTACTGTTTTATAACTAACACCCTTTACTTCTTTCTTTTTATGCTCTGCCATCAGAGGCGAATTATCTTCAAACCACTGTGCGTCCTGACTTAAAGCAGCCATCTTCTTAGACATATCAAAATCTTTAATCTGCACTACGGTCTCATAACTTCCTTTATATCCTTTAGGGTCATTATATACTTCAATAAAGCCATTAATCCAGTCTATGTTTCCATCAGTGCTTGTTGCCCAAGAAATACAATAGTCATCCCAAGTATCTAAACTACCTGTTTTATAATACTCAATTAACAGTCCAATAGTTATCCCTTGTTTTTCATTTTCGGCTACGCCTTGTGCTTTTTCTAACCAGCCAATTACTTTATCTATGGCAGGTCCAAAACGACCTCCACTTTTATAAACCTCTTCAACAAGTTTTCCATCTTTCTTCACTAAACGAGAGTTAAGACCAATCTCAATAGGCTCTTCTTTATTTACTTTTATAGCACCATAAAATTTTTCCACATCTGCTGTGGTAACATCTGGACCATAAAAGTTAATCGCGCTTTCTAAAACGATATCTGCATCTTTAGAAAGGTTTACTTTCTTTCTGTCTTTGTCATTAAATAAAATTTCAAAAGCTTCACCTTCTAATATTGTGCCTGTTTCTTTTAATAATTGATTTAAATATTCTTTGCTAAAATCTGGTTTCATTTTAGCATTGCTATAATGATGGTGGATTCCATTGGAGAACCAAACGCGCTTTAAATAGATTTCAAAATTTTTCCAATCATCGTTCGTTTTGTCCCCACTATAACTGGTATAAATATTCTCAAATGCAGAGCGTATCGTGAGGTTATGACGATAATTCTGATCCCACATCATATCACGACCCTCTAAACCTGCTTGTGTTAGATAATAGACTAACTTTTGCTCTTTAAGTGTTAAATCTTCAAAACCAGGGATCTGGTAGCGCAATACTTTTATATCTGCAAATTGCCCAACATTGTAATTAAAATCAGCAGGCTTTTCAACTTGAGCTGTTTCATCTTTTGGGCTTACTTTTTCTTTGCCTTCGTTACAAGCAACGATTAAAATAGCTGCAAAAGCAACCAATAACATAAATTTTTGTTTCATTTTAAAGTGTTTAGTTGTTGCGAATATACTAAATTATTTCCTGTCTTAAACTTAATGAAACCAAGCTAATACAGTAGTTTATAACTTTTAAAAAATACCTATCTTTAACGAAACAATGAATACCAATAAAAATGAAATTTTTAAAATATTTTTTTCTACTTATTCTACTGCTGCTAATTGCTGGTGCCGTTTACTTTGGTATTCAGGATGGCAACTATGATATTCAAGATACTAAAGTAATTAATGCGCCCGTTAGCGTGGTATTTAATAAAGTGAATGACTATAAAAGCTGGGAAGAATGGGGACCTTGGAAACTAGAGGATCCATCTATGAATTTTACATACGCTGAAAAAACGATTGGAGAAGGTGCCTCCTATTCTTGGGACGGCAAAGATATGGATGGAGCTATGATTACGACGAAAGTAATTCCTAATAAAGAAATACTTCAAGATTTAACCCTACACACTCTTGCAGGGGAAAAAAACCCTAAAGTATATTGGAAATTTGAAGAAGTTCCAGAAGGCACTAAAATAACTTGGGGAATGAAAGGAGAGCATTCATTAATGGATAAGGCATTTTATAAATTTAGTGATATGGATTTTCCTTCAGAAATGCACAAAACGAACGGCCAAGGCCTCGACGGAATTGCGCGGGATGTTGCCATAGATATGGATAAATACGATATTAATATAGATGGTATTACTCAATATGGGGGCGGTTATTATATGTATGCTTCGGCATCCTCTAGAATGCAAGATATTGGCCTGAAGACGGAACAAGTATTAGGAGAAGTGTCGGGTTATATGGAAAAAAATAAAATCCAAATGTCTGGGGCACCATTTACGATCTATAATCAAATGGACAATGCTGCAGGTACTGTGATCTTTTCATCAGGAGTACCCATTCGAGAAAAAATAGAAACTCCAAATGGAAGCCCAGTAATCACCGGTTATATGGAACCTGTTGTAACTTTGAAAACAACACTCAAAGGAAATTATAAAAATTTACAGGAAGCTTATCAAAAGGCGATAGAATATGTCGCAAAAAACAAGCTCACCCAACACCCAACTGCAAAGATGTTTGAAGTCTATCCAGTAGACCCAGCAAAAAATCCAAATCCTGCTAAATGGGTGACGCAGATCTATATCCCTTTATTAGAAACAAAACCTGAAGACATAAATTAAATGAAAGCAGCATTACTCGTTTTTATTGGTGGTGGATTAGGCAGTGTTTTGCGCTACCTAATAGGGCGTCAATTTGTGAATGTATCTAGTTCGCTATTTCCGTTAGGAACTCTTACGGTAAATGTCTTAGGCAGCTTCTTAATAGGAATTATTCTTGGCGAACTTTTAAAAAACCATAGTAGTAATGCATCACTCTATTTACTGTTTGCTACTGGTTTTTGCGGTGGTTTCACAACATTTTCTGCATTTGCATTCGAAAATTTTGAACTGTTGAAATCTGGAAACACTAGTGGATTTCTTCTATATTCCTTCGGAAGTTTACTGTTAGGAACGCTTGCTGTTTTCGGAGGTATTTGGCTTTCGAAATTTTTTGCCTGACCTAAAACCTGTATTCCATAATTAATGCTTCCCAAAATCCTTTACCCCTGCTTCAATACGAACCTCTAGGTGATTTTCTAAAGGAGGAATCTCACAAGAATACCTGCTATTATAAGCACAATAAGGGTTGTATGCTTTGTTAAAGTCAATGATCATTGTAGCTCCTTTTGGGATACGGGCATCTAGAAACCTTCCGCCGGCATAGCTTCCTTCACCTCCTGAAAGATCTGTAAATGGTAAAAACAAATAGTCTATGTATTCTGGATCTTCCATTGGAGGTACGCTCTGATATAAATTAAGTTGTAGCTTTTTCCCGTCTATTTCAAAATGAAGTTTGCCATATTTAATTTTATCTACAAGCCTATCCGTTGTGGTGGTCATTTTAAAAGGGGGCTCATTGGGAGTTCTAACAAATTTTGCTTCAACTCTACATTTCAGGTTAATTGGATAAAAATCTAATGCTTTAAATTTTTTAAAATCTTTTTTTGTTAAAATAGTCGTTTCAACAGTGCTAAACTTTTCATTTTCGCTGGCTTGATATTCAGCTGCTTCAATATATTCTGGAGAATCTCTTTGTGCGTTTATACTGATTGAATAAATCCCAACAAGTAAGAAAAGTAGTTTTATCATATTAATTTTGCGTGTTTATTTTTATAAAGATACAGATTCAAAAGCTGACGTTATAAGTGCTTTTTAAAAAAAATAGCTTGTGAAGTTATTTGCAACGAGACTCATCCTTTTGCTTTTTGTCACTCCAATATTCTCTCAGCATATAGATATTCATAAAAATAAGCTTTCCTTTTTAACCTCTCAAGAATCTTTGAATGACATATTTATGATGGACCGTATTATTGTAGAAGATGGTATTTCTGAACAACAATATCTCAAAAAAATATGCGCAAAAAGACTACTAGACTAGATAATAAAAAGGAAGCACTAAACTGGCCTAAAGAATATGCACTCTATCGAAACCAGATTTGGTAAAACTTTTATTAAAGCATTAAATAAAAAAATAGGGAGTTATAAAAATGCACCAATTTTTATACTGAATACTACGGAAGAAAATTATACAATGCAAATTGAAACAACCTGAGTGTATTTTGATTAGAAAATAGGCATTTTAGGCAAACCGGCAAGAGTAACAAATCACATTACTTTTTACGAAACAGAAAGCCCATAAACTCTAATTTTTTCCACAGAAAGAAAAAGACCAGAAGGTATTTATAATAAAGATGATGATGAAGGAGTTGGCCCCAATCTTAACAGAATGAACAAAGCGTATAAAACTTTAGGATACAAACTTGCAAAAGCGTTAAAAAGAATTGTGGATTAATAAAAAAATGAATAATTTTGGGTACTGGAAAAAAAATCTAGTGTACTCCATAACAAAAAATCATACCCAAACCAAGTAAGTGCGCGCAAAGCAGTAAAGGGTCTTTTTGTCTTGAAAATCTAAAAATCAATTTTATCAATATCAAAGCGTCCTGGTTTTAATCAGGACGCTTTATTTTTATACCTGCAACAACCAACCAAATGAAAAAAATCTACAAAAACTATATCGCCAACTTCTCTGGACTGTCTCGGGAAATCTGGTTGTTGTCTTTTGTTACTTTTATTAATCGAGCGGGCGCGATGGTGATCCCATTTTTGTCGCTTTACTTGGTGAGTGAAAAAGGATTCACACTGCCGCAAGTAGGAATTATTATGACCTGCTACGGCCTTGGATCTATGGTAGGAACTGTCGTTGGCGGACGATTAATAGACAGCGTTGGATACCACAAAGTAATTGTAATGAGTTTGTTTTTTGGAGGATTGGGTTTTATTGCGCTTCAGTTTTTAGACACCTTTTATTCACTTTGTATTGGTGTTTTCGTTATGATTTTGATGGCCGATGCGTACCGTCCTGCAGTTTTTGTAGCGGCAGATGCCTATAGCAAACCAGGCAATGTTACTAGAGGGATTGCATTAATACGACTTGCCATAAATCTTGGTTTTTCTATAGGACCACTAATTGGTGGGCTTTTAATTACCCGCGTAAGTTACGGAGCTTTATTTTGGATAGATGGCATTACCTGTGCGCTTGCTTCGTTGCTGCTTTTTATTATTCTAAAACCAAAGAAAGTTATTGAAAAAGAGAAAAAAGAACCCTTGATTAAAGAAGGAATTTCACCTTATCGCAACAAATGGTATTTGCTATTATTTGTTATTATGGTTTTTGGTAGTATTGCTTTTGTACAATACTTTTCTGTACTTCCTTTGTATTATCAAGAGGTCCATTTTCTATCAGAAGACCTTATTGGTTTGTTGATGTTTATTAATGGTGCGATCATTGTTATTTTTGAAATGCCACTTGTAGCTTGGCTTGAGCGAATTAATATATCAAAAACGATTGCTATTTTTTGGGGCCATATTTTCTTAGCGTTAAGTTTTATCGTATTGTATAGTAACTCTTGGAGCGGAATTCTAGTTATTGGAATGGTCTTAATGACAATTGGTGAAATGATTGGCTCTCCATTTGCAAGCGCATTGGCGCTTTCTATGGCGCCAAAAGGAAGAAAAGGCAGTTATATGGGTTTATTTAGTTTAAGTTTTTCTATGTCGCATTTGTTTGGACATTTAGCAGGTATGAATATGGTAAATCAATTTGGCTACAACACCAACTGGATTGCACTATTTAGTGTTTTAATACTCGTTTCAGTACTTACATTATGGCTATACCAATCCTTAAAAAAATCTAAAACGATTCAAGATTAAACCTTTGTATGGTTAGAATTTGAACAAATACATTGATTTTAAGATGAAAAGTCTCTTTTTAATTATAGCGACAATTGCAGTGTTTTCCTGCGGAAATACTTCGGAAAGAAGAACCGACGATTGAAAGCAATGATAAACAATTTCCGAAGCTAGTACCCAACAACTATAAGGTCACACTTTTAATAATGGACAGCACTTTTAATAGTGAATTGACAGCGCCCTTTGATATTTTTCAACACCCCATTTTTAGAAAAACCATTAAGCACATTTTAACGTTGTCTTTAAAACTCAAGATCAATTAAAGAGATTTTATACTATTGTTTGCTACAACGTGCGATAATACAATTTGGGTTTTAGTTTCGCCATATACAATGAGCTGATCTATAAATTTTTCTAAGTGTTTCTGATTTTTTATAATTACTTCCATTACTATATTTTCATTACCTGTAATTCGATAACAATTTAAAACCTCATCATACGTGGTTACTTTTTCGAGAAAAGGTTTTAATTTCCCCATAAATGCGCGCAATGTAATAATAGCTTTAAGTTGATATTGCGCTTCAAAAGGAGACACCATTGTGTTGTATCCCAATATAAGTCCAACATCTTCCATTTTTTTTATTCGTTCGCTAACGGCAGGCGATGTAATTCCTACGGTTCTCCCTATTTCTGCATTAGACGTTCTTGCGTTCTTCTGTAACAGTCTCAAAATATTCCAATTAATTGAATCTATTTTCATTTTAAAGTATTTTTTAAAATTAATTTAAATACGAAGCCAAATTTACAATTTTACTTTAGATTCTGCAGTTATATTTTTTGAACTTGTTAGTACATTTGATTTGCTACCGAAAAAATGAATTTAAAAACCAATGAGTGCTTCAATAAACCCCTTATCTAACGCTTCGCCTATCTATACAAAGGCACAAGATATTTTTACTTTGTCAAGAAGTATTGCTAGCTATCTAATTGATGATATATCTGCAATGACTGATCACGATATGGAAGATCCTGCATTTTATTATTCAGGAGATATTGTACAGCAAAGTGTTTCTTTAGCACCTGAAATTTTAAAGGCCGAACAACAAACCTTTCAAGAGGACAGATATAAATCTGTAGTTTCTTTGAATAAACTCACGGCTTCTTTATATAAAAATTGCGAACTTCTTGAAAAAACAAGGACTAATGGAAAAGACTTTTTACCATTATTAAGGAAAGAAATCAAGAAGTTTAGACGTCTGCAGCGCAACTGGATGTTGACCTTGTAATTATTCTGCCAACAATTTTAATATAGCCATACTTATAAAAGCATTGAGTTCTCGATGTTCCTTTTGAAGCGTACTAGCTACTACTGCAATATTTAGCATAGGATAAGCGATTCTCGGTGTCCTTTCAAATAAAAATTAGCACAAAATAATCCTTCTAAATACTCATTATAAGTGACTTACACACTTTTCTCTTCGAGAGAAGTGGTTCTCTGCTTACATATTTCTTCTATACTGTCCTCCTACTTCAAATAACTTAGCGGTTATCTGCCCTAAAGAACAAACTTTAGTAGCTTCCATTAATTGTTCAAACATATTCTCGTTGTTAATGGCAGCATTTTGTACTTTTTTAATAGATTCTTCTGCTTTATCCTCAAAAGATTTGTGCAAATTATTTAATGTTTCTATTTGGTATAACTTTTCTTCTTCAGTAGCACGAATTACTTCTGCAGGCTGAACCGTTGGTGAACCTTTGCTACTTAAAAAAGTATTTACTCCAATAATTGGAAACTCTCCAGTATGCTTCAACGTTTCGTAGTACAAGCTTTCTTCTTGTATTTTACTGCGTTGGTACATGGTTTCCATTGCCCCAAGTACACCACCTCTTTCGGTAATTCTATCAAATTCTAATAATACAGCTTCTTCAACAAGATCTGTTAGTTCTTCAATGATAAAGCTTCCTTGAATTGGGTTTTCATTCTTAGCCAATCCTAATTCTTTATTTATTATCAATTGGATTGCCATAGCACGACGCACACTTTCTTCTGTAGGTGTTGTAATTGCCTCATCATATGCATTTGTGTGCAGCGAATTACAGTTATCATTAATAGCATAGAGTGCCTGTAAAGTGGTGCGAATGTCATTAAAGTCTATTTCCTGCGCGTGTAATGAGCGTCCTGAAGTCTGGATGTGATACTTTAACATCTGTGCTCTTGGGTTGGCTTTATACTTACTTTTTAATGCCTTACTCCAAATCTTACGTGCCACACGACCAATTACCGAATATTCTGGATCTATTCCATTACTAAAGAAGAACGATAGATTAGGTCCAAACTTATTGATATCCATTCCACGGCTTAGGTAGTACTCCACATAAGTAAACCCATTAGAAAGTGTAAAGGCTAATTGAGTAATTGGGTTTGCTCCCGCCTCGGCAATATGATACCCACTAATGGAAACTGAGTAAAAATTACGCACTTGTTTTTCAATAAAATACTGTTGCACATCCCCCATTAAACGCAGCGCAAATTCTGTAGAAAAAATACAAGTATTTTGCGCTTGGTCTTCCTTTAAAATATCGGCTTGTACGGTTCCACGCACTTGCATCATCGTATCTGCCTTGATTTTATAGTACACCTCTTTTGGCAATACTAAGTCTCCCGTCACGCCCAACAACATAAGGCCAAGACCGTCATTTCCATCGGGTAAGTCGCCTTGGTAGGTAGGCCTCTCAACCCCTCTTTGAGTATAAATTTCTTTTATTCGTTTTTCAACTTCAAGTTCGAGTTCCTTTTCTTTAATGTGTTTTTCACAATTTTGATCAATAGCAGCATTCATAAAGAACCCTAATAACATTGGTGCTGGACCATTAATAGTCATCGATACCGAAGTCATTGGGTGGCTTAAATCAAAGCCACTGTATAATTTTTTAGCATCGTCTAAGCAACAAATGGATACTCCTGCATTACCAATCTTTCCGTAGATATCTGGGCGATGGTGGGGATCATTTCCGTAGAGCGTAACACTATCAAATGCAGTAGAAAGTCTTTTAGCAGGAAGCCCCATGCTCACATAGTGAAATCTTCTGTTCGTCCTTTCTGGCCCTCCTTCTCCCGCAAACATTCTTGTAGGATCTTCGCCTGTTCTTTTAAAAGGGTACAATCCTGAAGTATACGGAAATTCACCAGGTACATTTTCCTGCAGTGTCCATCTTAAAATATCGCCCCAAGCTTGGTATTTTGGCAAGGCTACTTTTGGAACTTGTGTATGAGATAAACTCTCTGTATGGGTCTCTATTTTTATCTCTTTATCTCTTACGTTAAAAGTATAGACCGGGTTTTTATATTTGTTAACCTTCTCATCCCAGCCTGTAACTACTTCCCAATTATAAGGGTCGAGATTTAATTTTACACGGTCAAATTCGGCTATCAAAAGTTTCAGTAAATCTTTATTTTCTTTTGCTTCCATTATAACTTCAGTTGTCACAATGCCTGAAGACTTTAAACTTTCTGAAGCGATTCCCGCTTTATCTAATTCAGGTTTGTGACCGGAAATGGATTCAATTGTTTTATATATTCCATAGAGCTTTTGAGCCACTTCAGCTTGTTCGTTTACGGTTTTATCATAAGCTCTATTATTCTCTGAAATTTCAGAAAGGTATCTTGTTCTTGCCGGTGGAATTACAAAAATCTTCTCAGACATTTCATCTGTAATTTCAAAAGAAGACTTAAGGTCGGTTTCTGTTTTTTCTTGAAGCTCTGCCATTATTGCGGTGTAGAGCTTGTTCATTCCTGGGTCATTAAATTGAGAAGCAATAGTACCATAAACAGGTAAATCATCTTGATGCGTTTCCCATAATTGATGGTTGCGCATATATTGCTTTTTCACATCGCGAAGTGCATCAAGGGAGCCTCTTTTATCAAACTTATTGATGGCTACAAGATCTGCAAAATCGAGCATATCGATTTTTTCCAATTGCGTAGCAGCCCCAAATTCTGGTGTCATTACATATAAGGACACATCGCTGTGTTCTATAATTTCAGTGTCGCTCTGTCCAATTCCTGAAGTTTCGAGAACTATCAAGTCATACTCAGCAGCTTTAATTACTTCAATAGCTTCAGCAACATATTTAGAAAGTGCCAAGTTAGATTGACGGGTTGCCAAACTACGCATGTATACACGAGGTGAATTAATGGCATTCATTCTAATACGATCTCCTAATAAAGCACCCCCTGTTTTTCTCTTAGAAGGATCTACAGAAATAAGACCGATTGTTTTTTCTGGGAAGTCGATTAAAAAACGTCGTACTAGTTCGTCTACCAGAGAAGACTTGCCAGAACCGCCTGTACCCGTAATACCAAGTACTGGAGTTTTGAGGGTTTTATTTTTCTCATGAATAGCCTTTAACGTTTCGGATGCAATCTCAGGATAATTTTCTGCTGCGGAAATAATACGAGCAATTGCCTTTGGGTTTTTTGAAGCTAATTCTTCTAATTCTCCATTTAACGAGTCCCCTATTGGATAATCTGAAGTTCGAACCAAATCGTTAATCATTCCTTGAAGCCCAAGTTCGCGACCATCATCTGGAGAATAGATTCTGGTAATTCCATAATCCATTAATTCTTTAATTTCAGAAGGTAAAATTACGCCTCCTCCTCCTCCAAAAATTTTAATATGACCCGCACCCTTTTCTTTCAATAAATCACACATATATTTGAAGTACTCATTATGCCCTCCTTGGTAGGAGGTTATAGCAATTGCATTGGCATCTTCCTGTATAGCTGTATTTACCACTTCTTCTACGCTCCGGTCATGACCTAAATGGATAACCTCAACCCCAGTAGATTGAATGATACGACGCATAATGTTGATTGCAGCATCATGACCATCGAACAGCGAAGCTGCTGTTACAATGCGTACTTTGTTTTTGGGTTTGTATGGAGTTGTTTGTTGCATGTGATATATTTTGAGACCGCAAATTTAACGATAAATAGCCCGTTTTAAAAAAAAGGAAATGAATAATTGAGATTAAAAGAAACGTATTTGAACCAATTGCTCGTCATTAAATACTATATTGCATATTATAAACTATATTTATACATATTATAAACAAAAATTATGAAAAAAATTTACATTTTAGCCCTTGTGGTATTTGGATTTGCTTTTACGGCAAATGCTCAATTCGAAGACGATTTTGAAGACTATTTAGCTGGACCAATATCTGATCAAAGTCCATTATGGGGTACTTGGAGTGGTGGTACAGGTGATGCTGAAGACGCTCTGGTGAGTACTGACCAAGCTTCAAATGGAGTTAATGCAGTACACTTTGTTGGAGGCAATGACATGTTGTTATCTTTTGGACCTACCGTTGGTGGGACTTTCACATGGCAATATAAAGTATGGTTAACAGATGGTAGCTCAGGATTTCTTGGAACTATGTCTGAATCTACTGTTGCTTTTGGACTTCAAATGCGTTTTAATGATGCGACTGTAGGTACAACTTTTACAAACGCTGGAAACGCAGTTGTAGGTGATCCTTTCGTTATTCCTCAAGAAGAATGGGTAACATTTTCTTGGGCCATGGATCTTGATGCTGATACAGTTGTAGTTACCATGAATGGTGATGAGATTTATGATGATGTACTTGAGTTAGGCGGAACTTTTGACGTTGTAGATATTTGGGCTGACGATGCTAATACTGATTTCTTTATGGATGAGGTTGTATTTGTAGAAGGAGTTTTAGGCGCTACAGACTTTAACGAAAATCCATTTAGTGTATATCCTAACCCAGTTGTAAACACATTGAACATTAGTTCTAAAGCAGTTGTAAATAGCGTTGTTGTTTATGATCTCCTTGGAAAAATTGTTGTGAATACTACTCCTAATGCAGTATCTCCTGCTATTGACATGAGTCAATTGGCCTCAGGAACGTACCTAGTAAATGTTACTATTGGTGATGCATCAAAAACTATTAAAGTGATCAAGTAATTTACTTTCACAATTTATAATTTGAAAGGGCCTTATTTGTTAGGGCCTTTTTTTATTTTCTATTTCTCGCATTCTTTTCTAGTAACAAGTCTGCCCCTCTATTATTAAAGTAACTTTAATAATACTCCCCTTAAACCGAAATCATTACCCACCCATTACCACTGCTAATAGTGTATTCATCTTCTTAATTAAATAAACAATGTCCTTTTAAAATGAAAGTGCTGTACCTCTAATACTATCTTGGGCACGGTGAAAATCCAAAAGAGTTAATACAATCACCATTAATTGTCATTTAGGTGCAGATATAGCGGAACCTATTAATCCAAACTGTGCTTTTATAACAACTGAAAAGTTAAATAAAATACTCTATCAATTGGAGCTAAAACAAATAGTCAAATCATAAAACATTTTAAAAATTTTGTTTATTCTAGACAAATTTTATACCTTGTAGAGTATTAGTTTAATTAAAAAAAAAAAGATGAAAAAAATTTACATTTTAGCCCTCGCGGCTTTTGGTTTTGCTTTTACAGCAAATGCTCAATTATTAGAAGATGACATGGAGGACTACTTAGAAGGCCCACTTGCAAGCCAATCTACAGTTTGGAGAGCGTGGTCAGGCGTTGACGGTGGTCCGGATGATGGAAGCATCGTTACTGATTTTGCTTCTTCTGGAGTAAACTCATTACTTATTGACGATTCTGGAGTAATAGATCAATTACTCATAATTCCTGGAGCCCCAACAACTGGCACGTACATAGTAGAATTTAAACTTTACATTCCTGCTGGAAAATCTTTCTACATAAATATGCAAGCTGCGCTAACTCCAGAAGGAGATCCTTGGGAACAAGCTTTAATGGGAGGTAATGTATATTTTAACTGTGATGGATCTACCCCAGGAACTGGTGGTGTTACAGGAGTAATAGACTGTACAACATTTGATTTTGATTTCACTTTCCCAGAAGATGAATTTTTCACAGTAGAAAATATCTATGACTTGGATGCTCAAACTTGGGGAATGCGTATTAATGGAACCGAACAGTTCACGGGTCAAGTTTTCGAATTTGGAGACCAAGTTTTTGAAGGATTAACAGCAATTAACTTCTTTTCTGCAAGTGATAATAATGAAGGATACGTTGATGACATATTGATTACTGAAGCAACATTAGGAGCAGAAGATTTTAATGAAAACCTCTTTAGTGTGCATCCGAACCCAGTGGTAAACATTTTGAACATCAACTCTAAAGCCACGGTTAACAGTGTGGTTGTTTATGATTTATTAGGAAAAATTGTTGTAAACACTGCACCTAATACAATATCCCCTTCTGTTGACATGAGTAGCTTGGCATCAGGCACGTATTTAGTAAATGTTACCATAGGCGATGCTTCTAAAACTATCAAAGTAATTAAATAATTTACATATATATTTATATTTAAAAGGCTCTTTCAGAAAAGAGCCTTTTTTTAATTTAAGCTTTTTAAATAATGAAGAAAATTCTTTTAATATCCATATGCTTTATTGCTACTTCTTGTGCTGAATTGCAACAAATAGCCAATACAATACCAATTGCTACTGGTTTGGACAATGCTACCATTGCCAGCGGATTAAGGGAGGCCTTAGACTTTGGAATAGACAAACAGGTAACCAAACTAACCCATAAAAATGGATTTTATGAAAATAATCTGGTCAAAATTTTATTGCCTGAAGAATTACAAAAAGTAGACAATGCCCTAAGAGACATTGGCTTAGGAAGCCTAGCTGATGAAGGTTTAAAAGTACTAAATCGTGCTGCAGAAGATGCTATAAAAGAAGCCACTCCCATATTTGTAGCTGCTGTTAAAGAAATCACTTTTAACGATGCTAAAAATATACTCTTAGGCAATGATAATTCAGCTACTAGTTATTTAAAAAACAGAACTAATTCAGCATTGTACTTGAAATTTAATCCAGTTATAAAAAATTCATTCTCTAAAGTAGGGGCAGATAAGATTTGGACAAATATCATCAACAAATATAATGCAATACCTTTTACAAATAATGTAAATCCTGATTTGACAGATTATGTCACAAATGAAGCGCTTAAAGGAGTGTTTACTATGATTGGACAGGAAGAGAAACAGATTAGAACTAATACCGCATCTAGGACTACAAATTTGTTACGCCAAGTATTTGCATTACAAGATTAAGGCATAACAACTTAATACATAGATTTATTGGCACAATACCTATTAATACTAACTAAACCTTAATTATTACTATTTTTCATTTCTTATAACTTTGTTATACAAAATTAGCCTAATTATGCATCCAATTTTTAAAAGAAAAACGCGTTTAGAAAAGCTTCAAGAGAAACATACAAGCCTTATGCGAAAATCATTTTCTACCTCTTTAAATGATAGAGAACGCAGTAATGAAGTCAAAAAATTAGCAAATGAAGTGTTTAAAGAAATAGAATACTTAAACTTAAAGCTAGCACATAAATAAGCTAGTGGAGCGACTTGAAATACTCAAATGCTCTTATAAGTCTCGAACCGTACCAAGAAAAATATTCTCCATCAACAAGACGCACTTCAACATCAAGTGCATTTTTTATTTCTTCACAATCAGAATTTTTAAAAGGATATGGTTCTGATGACAAAAGTACTGTTTCAACACTTTTAATTGAAGAAAAGTCCACTTCTGGGTATCTAATATCTTCAAGATTGACACTATTTTCAAACTTATTTAATTGAAGCATGTGGTTGATAAACGTATTTTTTCCTGCAGCCATATAAGGATTTTTCCAAATGAGATACGCCACATTTCTATTTGGTTTATTGCACATATATAACTGGAAATCTTTCTTTGCCGTTTGAATTTTTGAAATAAGATTGTCTGCGCTTTCAACGACATCAAAAATTTCCCCTAAAGAAGTGATCATTCTGAGTACGTCATTAATAGTATAAATATCGCTGACCCAAACTTTTGCAATTGTAGCCGCAGTCTCTACAATATCCTTGGTATTCTCTTCTTTATTACAAATAATAATATCTGGACTTAAAAGCCTAACCCTATCAAAATTTATATTTTTTGTTCCACCAACAACCTTTGTATTCTTTCTTATATCTACAGGGTGAACACAAAACTTCGTTACTCCTACAATAGATTTTTCCAAGCCTAATGAAACTAACAATTCAGTTTGAGAAGGTACTAAGGAGATGATTCGTTGTGGTGTTTTTGAAAAAGTGAGTTTCCTTTGAAGTTGGTCGCTAATATGCATCCAATATACGTTTCATTTGTACTTGTATTTTTTCAGCTTCAGCAGCAGCACTTTCAGCAAAATCCTTTTTAGAAGAAGCATAAATAATTCCTCTAGAAGAATTAATTAAAAGACCAATATTTTTAGTCATTCCATAAGTACATACATCAGCTAGACTTCCTCCTTGGGCTCCAACACCAGGAACTAAAAGAAAGCTCTCTGGAATTATTTGTCTAATGTCGCCCAGGTAAGACGCCTTAGTAGCACCTACTACATACATCAAGTTTTCCGAGTTTTTCCAGTCTTTTGATGTTTCAATAACCGTTTTATAAAGCTCCTTATTTTCTATACTTTTTGTTTGAAAATCAAATGCTCCCTCGTTTGAAGTTAGCGCTAAAAGGATTGTATGTTTGTCTTTAAAGCTTAGAAAAGGCTCTACAGAGTCCTTACCCATATAAGGTGCTACTGTAACCGAATCAAATCCAAGATCTTCAAAAAATGCTTTTGCATACATAGTAGATGTATTTCCTATATCGCCTCTTTTTGCATCAGCAATGGTAAAAATGCTTGGATGGTTTTTATTGAGATAATCAATTGTTTTTTTTAACGCTTTCCAGCCTTGAATCCCTTGGGCTTCATAAAAGGCTGTATTTGGCTTATAGGCCACTGCGAGATGATTTGTAGCATCAATAATAGCCTTGTTGAATTCAAATATTGGATCTTCACTTTCTAAAAGGTGTTTTGGTATTTTATCTATATCAACATCCAGACCAATGCATAAGAATGACCTTTTACTTTTTATTTCAGAAACTAATTTAGACGTAGTCATATTGGCTTTTCAATTTTATAATCAGAACAAATTAGTTAAAAAGATTCTCCTGTTTCCTTAAGGCGTTCTGTATTGTCTACCAATTGAAGTTCGTCAATAATTTTTTGAATATCACCATCTATAATATTACCTAGATCATATAGCGTGAGATTGATACGATGATCTGTTACACGTCCTTGAGAATAGTTATAGGTTCTAATTTTTGCACTTCGATCTCCACTGGTTACTTGCGAACCACGTTTTAATGCATCTTCGGCTTGTTTCTTTGCCAACTCCAAATCATAGAGTCTTGATCTAAGCACTTTGAAAGCCTTCTCTTTATTTTTATGTTGTGATTTTTGATCTTGACACTGTGCTACTAAACCAGTAGGAACATGGGTTATTCTAACCGCAGAATACGTAGTATTTACAGATTGACCACCAGGTCCTGAGGAGCAAAAGAAATCTATACGAACGTCCTTCATTTCTATTTGAACATCAAACTCTTCTGCTTCAGGAAAAACCATAACAGTTGCAGCGCTGGTATGCACTCGACCTTGTGTTTCTGTTTGCGGTACTCTTTGTACTCGATGGACACCAGCTTCAAATTTTAGCGTTCCATAGACATCATCGCCTTCTACTTCCATCTGGATGGCTTTATAACCTCCACTTGTCCCTTCGCTAAAATCTACAACACTCGTTTTCCAACCTTTACTTTCACAATATTTTGTGTACATACGATGTAAATCACCTGCAAAAATACTTGCTTCATCACCGCCAGTTCCTGCTTTTATTTCCATCACAGCATTCTTAGCGTCTTCTGGATCTCTAGGAATAAGCATAAACTTAATTTCTTCTTCAAGAGTCTCAATTTTTGATTTTGCTTCGTCCAATTGCATCTTGGCCATTTCAACCATGTCTGCATCACTTCCATCTGCAAGAATCTCATTAGCTTCTGCTATTCGCTCCGTTGCCATAAGATACTGCTCACGTTTTTTAATCAAAGCATTTAAATCTTTGTACTCTTTTGTAAGCTGAATATATTGTTTTTGATCGCTAATTATATCCGGTTGAATGATAAGATCACTTACCTCATCAAATCTATTTTTTACTATTTGAAGTTTATCTAACATAGTTTAATTTTTGCTCTTTATAAAGCTAAGCAACAAGCACAAATTTACAATAAATTAGCAAGAATTATGGTTTGCAAAATAGTCCGAATTGAATTTTAAAAAGTAAAAAAAGATTTATTGCAAAAATATAAAAGTACGTTCTTTTTTATCGGCTTCATTTAAAACGGAGTAATGAACAAAAACACCAATAGAAAGAATCAACCTAGCCTGCGCCAAATAAACTACAAAGTTGCTGTAAGCAATATTATAATAGCCCAATGCTCTGTATACTTCGGAAAAAATAAGAAACAAAACAGCCATTAAAAAAACCAATGATCCTTTTTAATTTTTTAAATAATTAAAAATCAACGACATAAAAAGCAAAACATACTAATAGTAGCATACAGCATCATAAAACATAATGGGTTGTGCTTAACGCTGAAGGTTTTGTAAGGCGAACTAACTCAAATAATAAATAACCATCCACAAAAACTAGAGATATAAACATTAAAAAAAAACCAAAATCATAAATGATTCAAATGACACCTTGGGGATTAAACATAAGTACAAGGCTCCAATTAAAATTATATTTAAGCCCATATTAAATATGGCTAATAAATTAATTTCACATCCAATATTTAAAATACGCAACATTCCATATAGAATAAAAAAAACTGAGATTAGGATGCTTGTCTTTTTTTATGAATCGCCAATAAAACTCGTTTTAGAAATCCACGAAGTTATCTAAATTCCAAAACCATATCATTTTCATTAAATATAATACTTAGAAACATTAATATGAAAGCAATCATCAAGATGACTGTTTTGTGATTTTTATCTATAAATTTTATAACCAAAGAAGATGAGTGATTTTAGCCAATGTAATAAAACAGTATATTAGTAGGTATACGTTCCATTTTCTGTAGTTATCGTAAGATGTTTTGAAACGGCACTTTCCACGCGACCAATTACCTGAGCATCTATATTAAACGATTGAGAAATCGCAATAAGATCTTGCGCTATTTCCTCTGGAACATATAGTTCCATTCTATGACCCATATTAAAAACCTGATACATTTCTTTCCAACTGGTGCCGCTTTCCTCTTGTATTAACTTAAATAGCGGTGGAATTTGAAATAAATTATCTTTTATTATATGAAGATTTTCTATAAAATGAAGAATTTTTGTTTGTGCACCACCACTGCAATGTACCATCCCATGAATATCCTTTTTTGTATATTTTGATAGTATCTTTTTTATTACTGGAGCGTACGTTCGAGTTGGACTTAATACCAGTCTACCAGCATCTAAAGGGCTTTCTTCAACAGGGTCTGTCAATTTTTTGGAACCTGAATACACCAATTCTTTTGGAACCGCGTGATCAAAACTTTCTGGGTATTTATCAGCTAAATAAGAATCGAACACATCGTGTCTTGCTGAAGTCAAACCATTACTTCCCATACCCCCATTATATTCGGTCTCATAAGAAGCTTGACCAAAAGATGCTAAACCTACGATAACATCACCAGGTTTTATATTTTTATTATCAATAACATCGCTGCGTTTCATTCTAGCAGTCACGGTAGAATCTACTATTATGGTGCGCACTAAATCACCAACATCTGCCGTTTCACCTCCAGTACTAAATATATTCACACCGAATTTTTTAAGGTCTGCAATTAACGCTTCTGTACCATTTATGATTGCTGAAAGAACGTCCCCTGTAATTAAATTTTTGTTGCGACCTATCGTGGAAGAAAGCATAATTGAGTCTACAGCCCCGACACACAATAAATCATCTATGTTCATAATAAGGGCATCTTGAGCAATTCCTTTCCAAACCGAAACGTCGCCCGTTTCTTTCCAATACATATAGGCTAATGATGACTTTGTACCAGCTCCATCTGCGTGCATAATCAAGCAATACGAATCGTCACCTGTTAGATAATCCGGCACAATCTTACAAAACGCTTGCGGAAACAATCCTTTATCCACATTCTTGATGGCATTATGGACATCCTCTTTTCCTGCTGAAACACCTCTTTGAGCATATCTTTTTGAAGTTTCTTGACTCATATTTATAATATTGTTTGGCAAAAATACGAAACGAAAAACACCTTAAAAGGACAAGGTGCTTTTTGTTTTAATACGAGGCAGAATATTAATCTTCCCAATCAGGCATCATTGCATCCTCATATAATATTTCAGAATTTGCCGTTGTGCTAATTAAGCTATGAACACGAATTTGACTAACGGCATTTATATTTCTTGCCTTTTGCTGATATAATACAGAATTTTCTGCCGGTGAAAACTTCGGATCTAATTCATTAAATCCTATCGCTACATCTGTATTTAATTGCTCGTTGGTATCCATTGTACGATTATAGACAAATAATCTTGAATCTTGTAAACTATAGTTCGAAAACTCAAGTCCCGAAATATCATAGGCATATAATACCATACTGCCATCTATATTTAAATCTAGGCCGCCCGCGCCCCCCTCTACTCCAGAAAGTATGGTTTCTAGGGCAACACCAGCCGTATTTATGATTAAAATCTCTACATCATACCCAATATTATTATTGGTCTTTATGGCAATTATATTATTTAATGCACTCCACGCTATTTCAGAAACAAAATTTCCGTTAGAAGTTTCATAAAATTCACTCAGACCCGAACCGTTAGGATTGATACTATAAATTTTATTAAATGACGGATATAACAATACATCTCCCTCAGGTTTCCAAGCAAATTCTATTTCTTCAAAATTAAAACCACTAACCGGAATTGAGTTTGTAATTTGTTGTTGGCCTGATCCACCAGGATCCATTGTAAACAAATGTGTTTGTCCACCTATAGTTCTTAAAAAAGCAATTTTACCGGTTGCTAAGTTTCGTCGAGGTTTAAAACTATTTGCATTTTCTGAAGTTAATTGAAAAAGATTACCGTCCTCATCCGAAGAAAAAATAACCTGATTATTATTCATCTTTTTAACCAATAGAAATGTCCCAGTTTGACTAGATAATGTTGTAAAGGTAAATACTGCACTAAGTAGCGGTGGATTTACTCCATCATTAACCGTTACCTGCCAAAAATACTTGGTTCCTAAAACTAGGTTTGACAACTGTAATGTCATTTCTGATACATCTGTAAATTCTTCAACAACATCATTATCTTCATTAAACACAGACACTTTATAAAGTAAGGTATCGTCCTCATCCGGATCTGTTGCTTCCCACTCTAATAATACATCTAGGGGCGTATTTAAGGTGTTATTTTCAGGAGCAATTAATATTGGTGTTGTTGGAGATTGGTTTAACGAGGATTCCAAGTCTAAATCAAACACTAAGTCTATTGTTACATTTGGCAATACATTTGCTGCCTCAAAAGCCGTCACAAAACCATCTTTACTTACTTCTACAGAGTAAGACCCCTCAGCAACATTATTAATAATAAATGCACCGTTTTCATCCGTAAATACTGTACTTGTAGCGGGCTGGGTAGAAACACGTGCATCCGGAACTCTCTCATTAGTGTCTATGGTTACTACGATACCATTAATTGTACCAGTTCCAACACCATCTATTCTCTCTTCACTACATTGAATAAAAGGTATTAGAAGTAAACTAAGTATTAAAAGTTTTAATATTTTCATTGCTTATCTTATTAAAAACCAATATTATAATTAACTCCCAAGGTGAAATTATAAAGATAATCGTCTCTTGTTCCATTAATTGTATCGTCTATTTCATCTGAAAAAGTAAGGTTAAATTTCGCTTTTGCAAACCAATTAAAATTTTGAGAAGATTGATACTCAAAACCTAAACCATACTGCAACTTAAAAAACAAATCGCGTGGTTCTAAAAAGGCAGTGGGCGAGTCATCTGTGAACATTAAAGCGCCTGGGCCTGCAAAAATATATGGAGAAAATTTACCCTTTTCTAAAATTCTATATTCCATATTAATATCGCCAGAAACCCACCAATGGTCTATGTTTGGAGAGGAATATAACCTAAAAAGATTAGCATCAACTTGTGCTCGCCATTGATTATCAAAATGATACTTTAGTCCGGCGCCTACATTAAAATCTACTTCCCTAGAGGCAAGATCTCCATCTATGTACGCCAAGCCCGCAAAGAAACTAGCACTAATTTTTACGTTTTCTTTTTGTGATTTTTGATATAGCTCTAAATGTTCTTCTCCCCGCTGCTGTTCCAAATAATTAGCCACAAGCATTGCATCTACTTCTTCTCCTTCTTGTGTGCTCCAAAGATCATCTTTGATACCTTCATAAATTAAATTCTCTACTGCCATTTCTATAGCTTCTTTTACCGCCAACTCTGTAGGTTCATTCTTAGTTAGTCCTACTTCAGCTTCTAATAACCTTTGAAAGTTTACAAATCTAAAAAGTCCTGCTTCTAAAGCTTGAGATAATATCGTTTTTGAAACATACACATTTTTTAAAATTTCTCCTGTAGATGTTGAAACCGCTCTTAAATATATTGTAATTCTATCTTGTCTATACTGCGTAGAACCTCCTGCGCCAAAATAGCGTGCTCCTGCACCCCCAGTAAGGATGTTTGAATCGTAAGAAATAACCCCTCCTTCTAATATAATCCCTGCAAAAAGCAGTGGCGTTAACTTTTGTACCGTGTTTTTATCAGTAGCATATTCTGCCCTTGTGGCACTAATTATTTTCCTTTCTTGAAGAAGATTGGATAAGTTTTCGCGTTCGATTGGCTTGAACCACTCAGAGTCTTCCAATGCCTTTAATAAAATTGTTGTAGCACCTTGTGTTACAGCAGTGCTAAAAGAACTTGTAGTTTGTGAGGGTTTATATTGTCCTGTTTGATCTTTAAAGTTGTACACCCCAACCACTATTTTTGACTCTGGTTTGGGTAAATCTCTTATGCTTCTAGTATTTTGAGTTATCTCTCCAAATCTCGCATCTTGCGTATCTAATGGCTGGTTTATAAAAGACCCACAACCAGATGCTATGACTAACAATAAAATACTTAATACTCTATAGAACCTAAACATTACGTGTTTTTTAATTTGGAACAATAATTTGAGTTTGTTCTCCATTATTAGTGTCTAAAATATTAATAACAAGGCCGTTTAGGCCCTCTATAACTTCAACCTCTAAGGATCCAAAGGTAAAGGTTCCAGGCTGTAATCCATCTTCTGAGAATTGTTGGTCAAACAAATCTCTAGAAATACTATTTAATAGCTGTCTGTTAAGGTTTTCAGTAAATCTATCTAAATCACTATTACTATTACTTGCGCTTCCCGCGTTTGGATCTGTAAAGCCATTTTGTGCATTTGCGCTATTCAATAACCATTGATAATTAAATGTATCCCCTCCAAAAGCTGGATTGGTAGGCCTATAAACCAACTGCTGCGAAAACGCAGCCATAGGCAATATAAACAAGGACAAAATTAATATTTTCTTTAAACTCATTACTTTTAATCTTTTGCAATAATACACTAATAACTTTCAATTTGATGATCAATACTTTTTTTATTCTGTATCGCTCTTACAAGGTTTGTTAGTGTAAACGTAGCCATTTGTTTTAAATAATCTTCTTTAGGCTGTAAAAAAAAACTACTCACCAATGTATTTCCAAGTTTTACTTCTATTCTCGTGCTCCTTCGTCCTCCAAAAAACTCTTTTACTGAAATAATTTCAGGGTCATTAATGCCACTCAAATCGTATTTTGAATAAAATATTCTATAAAAATCTCTTCCAGCCTTGGTGCGAGTATCTTCCGTAACGAGACCTTTCAAAAAATCAGTATCATATATAATCTCTTGAAAATCCGCCTTCTCTATTACAATGGGGGCGGGGGTATTATCATCGTTAAAAACCCATCTTGCTTTTCCTAACAACACATCATCACTATTGTAAACAAGACTTAGCACAATAACTTGATTTGTTTCAGATTTATTAATGGTAGTTTCTGAATGATTGATACTTTTAAAAGAATCTAAAGAAAATTTATCTTCTTCCTTTTTATTTGAAAGTACGGTTCCCTCGGGATTCTTGGTGATAACGGAAAATACAAATCTTAAATCCTGATTTACTTCAGAAATATTTGTTGCCTTTCCTGCAAGTGAAATAAACTCGGTATTTTCATTTACTTGTATTTCAGAAGAAACAATAGTGTTGTATTGCGACAAAAGCAAATTTGGAAAAATAGCTACTAAAAGAAATAAAACGCGCATCATTAGTTTTTGCTAGAAGCTATTAACTATTATCGTTTTAAAAGAACCTGTTTGGTGTATTTGCAAGCCATTTGAAATTGAATTACTCCCAAATTTCTGAACTTCTAGATTATTTCCGTTTTGAGTAACGATGGTATTAACTGTTTTTTGAGGATCTAAGCTAAAATCTGTTACACGATTATTAGCACCATTCTGGACTACTAATGAGTTAATTTCTTGAGCATGGTATTCTAAATCTATAAAATTACCTGTACCGCTTTGGTTAATTTCAATGTTAGATTTTGAAGAAATAACGTCTAAAGAAATACTATTGCCTGAGCCCATTTGTTCTACAAAAACAAGATTGTTTAAAACGCTAGACGATACAACTGGTTGATTGACCAAAATCTGATCCTGAAGATTTAATCGAGATATCGTTGCAGTGTCTTCTAGTTCAAAAGTTGTTTGGGAAACAACACAAACCGTCGTCAAACAAAAAACAAGTACGCTAGTAAAAAATTTAAACATGGTGTATTAATTTATAAAAAGTACGGATCTATAGAAATCTAGTTGAAAGTACAAAATATTTGTTACTGTTATATAGCTATGATAAGTTATTCTAGTTAATGATGGTTGGAGTAGCACTACTCCTACTAAAAAAAAGAGTGTTTAGATAAGGCATACTCGTTTAATTTAAATTTTAAGTCTTTTCTAAAAAAAAGGCACTACCCAATAAGGAAGTGCCTTTTTAAAATATTATCAATTAGTTACTTTGATTTATCGTTATTGTGTTTGCACCACTTTGGTTTATAACAATAGCGTTTCCTATACCACCTACGGCAGTGGTTTGAGTTAGCGTTGCTGAATTATTAGTTACAATACCCGTTAAATCTGTTTGATTAATCGTTGCATCGTTTAATCCTCCTGTTTGCAATATGCTAGCCATATTCGAACCTGTAACAAGTCCTAAATTTGCTGTTTGATTAACGTTTGCAATCTGATTATCTCCCATTTGACCAACAATAGATTGATTTCCATTTCCCAGTTGAACAACAAAAACACCTTGCAAATAACCCTGATTAGTTGGATCTTGTGAAGCAACAAGTTCATTACTTGATTGAGCAATATCAGAATTATTAAAAGATCCTATTTGAGTAACAGACGCAAAGTTTGCATCATTATCTTGGTCAATACTAGAAAAATTAAAACTTCCATTTTGATTAACAAACGCGTCGTTTCCCTCTAGATCTGTAAAATCATTAGTCTGATCAATAAAAGAATCATTGTCACCAACCTGCATTACATTTGCAATACTGTTAGTTCCTGTTTGAAAAATTGCAGAGTTTTGAAGAAGTGTAGAAATAATAGTCCCATCTTGATTAACAAACGCGGCATTAGTACCCGTTTGTACTATCGTAGAACTGTTTTCGCCCGTTTGATCAATAGTCGCTGTATTCTCTCCAAATTGATCTACATCACTAGAATTACCAACCAAACCTGTTGTATTAAATTGATTAATAGTAACGGTATTATTAGCATTGTTAGAAGCATTCCTATCTCTTTGAAAAATACTAGAGAAGTTATCTTCTCCATCCTGAAATACAGTCGCCTCATTAGTGTAAGGATCTGCTTCTGGACCTCCAAGGTTCGCTCTTTGGTTAACCTCTGATATCTGATTATCTCCCTCTTGCCTTACATTCGAAAGGTTTTTAGAACCATTTTGAGTCGTTGTACTTCTTTGTAAAAAATTTCCAGTCAATGTTGCAGGCGTATTACCGTCTGATATTTGATCTACTGTTGATTTATTACTGTCATCATTTTGTCTCACTCTGGCCCAGTTAGCATCATTAAACTGTGTAACATCTGAATCATTATCAAAGTTATTTTGAGTAATTGTTGCTTCGTTACCTCTAGTATCCGTAATCAGATTATTTTGATCTATAAAGGAATTATTGCCGTCTCCTAATTGATCAACTTCACTAGTGTTTTGTGCACCCGTTTGTTCTAAGATTGATATTTGCTGAGCAGCACCAAAACCAGAAGAGCCATTTCCACCTGTTTGCAAAACATCTGCATCATTTATATCTCCATCTTGGTCTATAAAAGAATTATTATCTCCCGTTTGATCAACCAACGCTATATTTGTACCTGTTTGAATAACAACACTCTCGCTATCAAAGACTCCTATGGAAGTTTGCGAAACAACTACTTCACTATTGTCATCTTGAGTTATTTCACTACTGTTTTGTCCAAAAGAACCAACTCCTATTAAAAGGGCGGTTATCCCGCATATTAGTTTTTTCATATTTTAAAATTTAAATAAAAAGCACGTTTTACATTTTGCTATAAAATGAAATTATCGCTTTTACAAGACTTATATAAAACGTGCCATTTAAATGTTAGTTATTCTGGTTTACAGTAGCAGTATTCGCACCGGTCTGAGTAAGCGTACTAATACTACCTAAACCACCAATTGCTCCAGTTTGGTTTACCATAGCATAATTATCTGCATCTATCGATATACCATCCATTTGAGTAATAGTAGAGCTCGAAGATTGTCCATTTTGAGTAACATAAGCTTCATTTGACCCCATCCCAGTAAATAATCCTCCTATGGCAGCACTTTGTATAACCGTAGATAATTGGAAATCTCCTGCTTGAAATACATCAGTATAGTTATTTTGACCTGTTTGGTCTACAATAGAACCTTGAACATATCCCCCTATATTTCCTGCAGAAACTACCGTGAAATCGGCAACTTGAGTCGATACAGAAGTATTAAATTCTCCTGTTTGTGAAACAGAAGAGAAGTTACCATCGTTTTCTTGATACATATCTACTATGTTTCCAAGACCTGTATTTTGAGCAACTATTGCGGCATTACCCTGTGAATCCGTATCGCCATTTACTTGTTCGATAAAGGTTAATTGTAACTCACCCAATTGCTCCAATTCTATAATGTTATTGCCTCCGAATTGATTTAATACAGCACCTTGATTATCTCCCGTTTGTAAAACATCTGAAGCGTTATTTTGTCCTATTTGAAAAAGGTCAACACCTTGAAGATACCCAGACGCATCAAATGGACTTGCCGTACCTAACGTTGTTTGCAAAATTACAGAAGTATTGCCATCACCTTCTTGGAATGACCGCACATAATTTAATTCATTAGTTTGAGTAATAGTAGATTCATTTGCAGGATTCGTCGCTCCTGATTGCATGCCTTGTCTTAGAACCACTTCACTACCCAAGGTAGTCGTTCCATCGTTGGTTTGTGAAATTGTAGAAATATTAACCACACCACTTTGCTCTATAAGAGCATTGTTTAAAACACCAACTTGATCTAGAGTACTGGTGTTTTGAGCAAAAACCGTTGCTCCAAATAATAGTGCCGAAGCACAAAAAAACATTTTTTTCATAATAATAAAATTAAAGTTAAAAATTTGATTTGTTAATCGCGTAGGTGTATATAAAATTAATAAAAATTGGTTTTCGCGTATTTGAGGAAGGGTGCTTAAAACAACCTAATATAAGCTATTCTACATACAAATTTATAAGAATCAAATATAGTTAAATTTCCAACACAACTGTAATATCGTATTTTGAAACCGGCACCCTTTAGCACAATTTTGCCTGTAAAAAGCCTTAATCTCGAATAAAACATTGTTTAAGTCCAAAAAAAATAGACAAACAACACATGTTAAATATTTGTTAAATAAATTAAGGCAAATAGTAGCTTAGGTGTGTGCAAAAAAAAAAACTGTCTATTGTTCTTTAGAATATCCATAAAACAATGAATGCCTTTAAGAAGTACAGGCATTCATTAAGAAAATCGTGATTAAATTATATAGTGAACAATAGCTCTCTATATTTTGTCAAAGGCCAGATCTCGTCATCTACCAATAACTCTAATTTATCACAGTGGTATCGTATCGTCTCAAAGTAAGGTTTAACTTTATCGCAATAGAGTTTAGCACGCTTTTCTGCGTCCTCAATCTTGTTCGCTTTCTTGCGTTCTTCTATCATAGCCGTAGTGTCTTTATTTATGTTTTCTATATGACCACTAATAGCCTCAATCAAGCGCATTTGCTCTCCTGCTAATTTCTTGAAGTCCTTACCATAAATATCTTTGAGACCTTGTACGTTTTCAATTAAAACATTTTGATATTTAATAGCGGTTGGTATTACATGATTTCTAGCAATATCACCTAATACCCTTCCTTCTATTTGAATATGCATTGCATACTCTTCTACTTCGATCTCGTAACGTGCTTCAATTTCCACCTTGCTCATAATACCAAGCTCTTCGTATAATGAAATAGTTTTTTTAGAAATTTGCTCCTTTAAGGCCTCTGGCGTCGTCTTATTATTACTTAAGCCACGCTTTTTTGCTTCTTTCTCCCAGGCTTCACCATAACCATCACCTTCAAAACGTATGCGCTTACTGTCTTTAATATACTCTCTTAAAACATTAAAGATAGCATCATCTTTCTTCATCTTCTCCTCCTTTATAAGATGATCCACCTGCGTTTTAAAAGCGATAAGTTGTCTTGAAACAATTGCGTTTAATACCGTCATTGGCTTCGCACAATTTGCGGTAGAACCTACGGCTCTAAATTCAAACTTATTACCGGTGAATGCAAATGGTGACGTTCTGTTTCTATCTGTATTATCCAATAAAATTTCTGGAATCTTACCTACTACATTCAGCTTAAGATCTGTTTTGTCTTCTGGAGAAAGTTTTCCATTCTTCACTTTTTCTAATGCATCTAACACATTTGTTAGTTGTGAACCAATAAATACTGAAATAATTGCAGGTGGCGCTTCATTTGCTCCTAGCCTATGATCATTACTTGCTGAAGCTATTGCGGCGCGTAATAATTCTTCGTAATCATTTACAGCCTTAATGGTATTGATAAAGAACGTCAAAAATTGAAGGTTCTTCATAGGTGTACTTCCGGGGCTTAAAAGGTTAATCCCTGTATTGGTTGCTAAAGACCAGTTATTGTGTTTTCCACTACCATTAATTCCCGCAAAAGGCTTCTCATGGAAAAGCACTTTAAAATTATGACGGTCTGCTATTTTGCTCATCACATCCATTAATAAGGAGTTGTGATCTACCGCTAAATTGGTCTCTTCAAAAATAGGGGCCAATTCAAATTGATTTGGAGCCACTTCATTATGCCTAGTTTTTACTGGAATACCCAATAACATGCATTCTGTTTCAAGATCACGCATATAATCTAAAGCCCGTCTAGGGATAGAACCAAAATAATGATCATCTAATTGTTGCCCTTTGGCAGAAGAATGCCCCAATAACGTTCTTCCTGCAAGATTAATATCTGGTCTTGATTTAGCCAATGCTTTATCAATTAAGAAATATTCCTGCTCCCAACCAAGGGTAGGGTTTATTTTAGTAACATTCTTATCAAAATATTTAGCTACTGCAGTTGCAGATTGGTCTATAGACTGTAAAGCTCTTAATAAAGGAGTTTTATTATCTAATGCTTCTCCTGTATACGCTACAAATACGGTAGGAATACAAAGTGTGGTACCAAAAATAAATGCTGGTGATGTAGGATCCCATGCAGTATATCCACGAGCCTCAAATGTATTTCTTATTCCCCCGTTAGGAAAACTCGAAGCATCCGGCTCCTGTTGTACTAACTGTCCACCACCAAATTTTTCAATGGCTCCATCTTCAGTTGTTTCAAAAAACGCATCATGTTTCTCTGCAGTAATTCCTGTTAACGGTTGGAACCAGTGCGTGTAGTGCGTAGCTCCTTTAGCTATAGACCACTCTTTCATACCTGTAGAAATATGATCTGCAACACTTCTACTAATTTTGCTGCCATTTAATACTGCATCTTGAACACTTCGGAAAGAGTCTTTAGTTAAATGTTGACGCATCGCTGCATCATTAAAAACATTTTTACCAAAAATTTCAGAGCGTCTTTCTGGTTCTTGAACGTCAATTACTGGACGATTAAATGTTTCTTTAATTGCATGAAATCTTAATGTGGACATACTAAGTGCTTTTTAAGTTATTTTTTTTCTTCTGAAATATTCAGAATTTCTAAAATTACAGCGCAAAAGTATAATTTTTACAAACACCCCCCAATTTTTATATGATAAGTTATCAATAAAAGTAGTTTTTTTTAATGAACCCCCTAAAATATTCAAGAATAAAAGAAATGATACCAATAAAATTGAAGTTAAAAAAAAGAGAATCTTGTAAAAAATTAATACAGATTCATTGTGCATTCGCTAAACCAAATCCAAGCTAAGGACAGGTACCCACTCAGTAATTAAAAAAAACATACGACAGTTGCGCATTGAGCAGGAATTAAATGACAAAAGATGTATTCAACTTTAGAGACCACAGGGATCAAGAAACAAAAGCTAAACCCACAAACGCACAATAGGCAACCACAATAACAAGGCCTTTCACTCTGCCTATTTCAAACTGCTTTGGAATAAATGCTAGCGGAATAAGTACCGCGGAAAACCCTAACATCCACCATATATCATTGGTCAGAACTTCCTGACTCTTTAAAACAATAGGCTGTATAATAGCAGTAACTCCCAAAACTGAAGCAATATTAAAAATATTAGATCCTATTAAATTACCTAAAGAAAGTGCCTTTTCTTTTTTTAACGCTGCAATAACGCTGGCAGCCAATTCTGGAACACTTGTTCCAATCGCAATCATAGTAACCGCTATTACACGTTGACTTACCCCCATTGTTGTCGCCAACTCCACAGCACCAATTACTAGAAAATCACTTCCAAAATATAATGCAATACCTCCGATGACTAACCAAATAGAAATTTTAAAATTTGAAACCGTTGACAATTCATCTTTAACTTCTTCTAAAGTATCTGCGGAAACTGAATTTTTACGAGCGCGCTTGATCAATAAGAAAAGATAGACCGTTAATATAAGGAGTAAACCTATCCCTTCCATTCTTGAAATTTCATTTCCGCTAGAAAGTATAAAGTACAATCCAACAGACAATAACATCATCACTGGCCAATTAAATTTATAAAAATCCTTATCAATTGTCAATGGAGTAATGATGGCCGTAATCCCTAAAACTAAACCAATATTAGCGATATTAGAACCTATCACATTACCTAAGGAAATATCACTAAAACCATCTAAAGCAGCTTGAATACTAACCAAAAGCTCAGGAGTCGAAGTCGCAAAAGACACAATGGTCAAGCCAATAACCATTTTTGACAACTTCAACTTAAAGGACAACCCCACAGCCGCACGAACTAAAAACTCGCCACCCACAACCAGTAAAACCAATCCCAAAAAAATGTATGCTAAACTCATTGTTAATTTTGATATAAAATGGACTGCAAAGATAAAGAATCGCTCACTATCTTGATACATTTTTTAATTTGAAAATACTAAACAACTAAATTTTTAGTTATATAACTATGAAAACAGTTGTCGAACTATATGCTAGGTTGTAGGTTTTTTCTATAGGCATCAAACTGCTTTTTCATTCATTAAAAAGAAACCGCTGAAAGTAGCATATCGTATGGAAAACTTAACTAATAAAGAAGAAGAAATTATGCAGGCGATTTGGCAATTAGAAAAAGTATTTGTCAAAGAAATTGTTGCAGCCTTGCCTAGTGCCCATCATTACAATACCATTTCTACTATAGTGCGAAGTCTTGAAAAAAAAAACTATGTTGCCTATAATGCTTTTGGAAAAACACACCAATACTTCCCAATTATTTCTAAAGAAAAATATGCTCAAAAGTTCTTCAAACTTGCATCACAGCGTTATTTTAATAATAGCTATAAAAACATGGTCTCATTTTTTGCAAAAGAAGAAAAAATTAGTGCGAACGAATTAAGAGAAATCATTCAATTTATTGAAAAGAACAAGTAAATTATAAGACTGGTCGTTTATGTTCTTCAGTCTTTTGGATAGTTTCCGTTTTTATTTGGTTTATTAAATAAAAACAGCCGTCTTCGTATAAAAAAACTTTTTTATTGTGCGAGTCATAGCATCTTCTCTACTCCCTTTTATTGAAATAACCCAAACAAACTAAGTTGAAACCGAACCCATAGCAAACGTTTGTAAAAAGCCCGATTCAAAAACCATACGAGACTAATATGCTACGATAAATTATTGGCAGGTTGCTTTGTGGTTTTACTTTATAGGTGGGGTTGTGATTAGTTTAAAGTTTATTTTTGACCTTATATTTCTTATTCAACTCTTAAAACAAAATTCAATTATCAAAAAAGGGAACTGTAGATTTATAAAGGTGAATGAATCCATCTCTCCGTTTTGATTTTTTACCTGTATCGTTTACCATTCCACTTCTCACTCTCAATAAGAGTAATAAATGGTTCTTAAATTTGAGCAAACACAAGCTTTTTAATGGCAATCACCTGACATTCTTATGGGCAGCGCACTCTCTTTTTCCTATGGGCAAATCCCTTTTCAAGGACCTATAATAAGGGATTGAAGAAAACCTCAAATACCTTGCAGGCTTTCTAACCGTTTCACAAATAACATCTAAAAACAGTGCCAATTAATGCTGTTAATGGTTTCATCACCCTAATATGCCTCTGCGTTTACTTCATAATTTTATCAATCCTTTGTAAAAAACCGAATCATTATGTCAAACAAACAAAACATTTTAAAAATAAATATTGTTCTTCGGTTGCTAGCCATATTTCTTTGGAACTTTAATTCTTCAGAAGAAATTATCCATACAAAAACGGCAACTAATAACGAGTTCAAAAAAGAAACTCTCCCGATTGAAAACCAACAATCGAAGTATCTAATCTATTCTCAAATTTAGAAACTGTAAGCTCATTTGTAACTTAAAAAAATAGTCGACAATATAAGGTTATCAAAACAGCAATGTAGTTAGTAGCAAAAAAGATCAAAACCTATCTAAAGATTCATTAATAAAAGATCACGAAGAAAACTACAAACACACAATTAAAACCGATAAAAAAAGAGCTTACTAAAAAACCCGTTGCGGTGTTTAAATATATGATGGAACGAAACACACCAAAGGAGTTGTTAAAAGAATAGCGCAAAGCGTCAATACAACAAAGAAAGATGCTAAAAGAAAATTTATAGTAACCGTCCTGGTATTAATTCAAAGCACTAGGTGGTTGCAATTAACTACCTGCACGGTGATAAAAATGCATATCATTTAGAAGAGAACCACGAGCAACATGAAGAAATATACATAACGAAGGACACCGCAGATACTGACCTATAAAACGTTAAAAGCAAACTTGCAAAAAAAGAAGTAGAATTTAATTTTAAGCGCCTTAAGAAAAATAGTAATGGCGAAATTACAAGCGTCCAAATGGATGTTAATAACAGCAAAAGAGGCAAACAAAGCATCTTTGCAAAAACCGATGATGTGAAAGCCATTGATGAATTACGCAACCAGATAAAAGAACAATTCATATTTATGAAATGACCCTGCCATAGCGCAGGATTATTTATTTGTACTTTTGAACTATGAAGAAAAATATTTTTAAGAGTTTAGCAAAAATAAATAAGGCTGTTCTTCCTAGCTTTACAAGGAAAAAATTGGATTTGTCTAAAGCCTCTAAATTACAAATGGCAATTTTTGGATATAGATTATGGGTAACTAAAAATTCTTTGGATTAATAATGTAGCAGTGAGGCTACAGTATATTGTGAGAGTTTTTTTCTTCCTTCGAGAAAATCTATTTCCATTATAAAGTTACATTGGACAATTTCGCCACCACACTTTTTAACTAAATTACATGCAGCTCTAGCAGTACCCCCAGTTGCTAATACATCATCGTGTATTAAGATACGCTCCCCTTTTTTAATAGCATCGTCGTGCATTTCTAGGACGTCCATCCCATATTCTAATGAGTACGGCTCTTTATGCGTAGTTGCAGGTAATTTTCCAGGTTTTCTAATAGGTACAAATCCAGCGTTTAAATGTTGGGCAAGTAACATCCCAAAAAAGAATCCACGGGATTCTATACCAACAACTTTGTCGATTTTTTCACCATCTATTTGTTCTAATAATTGCTTAAGGCATTCTTTTGTGGCTTCCACCGAAGACAGTAGACGCGTAATATCCTTAAAAACAACACCTTCTTTTGGAAAATCTTTAATGTCTCTTATAAATTCTGAAATATTCATAATACGTAATATTTAGACATAAAAATAGCAGCCTAGTTACTAAGCTACTCGATTCTATTGAAATGTGGTGATGTGATGCTAAAATTCTTCTTTGATAATAGCTAATAAAGCCAAGAATCCACAAACAAAAACGGTACCTAAAACTAATGTTCCTACTCCCATAAAGCGAATATATAAAATTTGAAGTTATAATTAAATTATTTATTGAATAGGTCAAATTATAATTATGGTATTGTAAATGGATCTTCAAAATATTTCCAATCAAGAAGCTTAAGCCTTTTTACCTATTAAACAAGATTCATTTCCTATAAAATCAAGCATACTATTTAAGAACCTAGTATACCTTTGTTGTTTTAGGAATGGTATTTTCTATTCTTCCTTCGTTTGATCATCTACTTTTTTATCACCACTACCCAAAGAACAGACTACCAGGATTAAAACAATACATACCATTGTAAAAACACCAATTATGGCTGCGCCGGCAATCAAATTAACAAGAGATAACAAAAGATTTAATATTTTTTTAAAATTTAGAATTATTCATTTTAATGGAAACTACATTTTGATAAAACTTTATCTACAGCTACGTTTTCAGAGGGCGAAACACACTTTATTCCCAATCCTAAACCACTTACTATAAACAATATACCAACTAACACCATAAATACAGGTATCGCTTTTAAAAAAAGAGGGATGGATTTCAACAGAGGGTAAACGAATAAAGATTGAGCACGATAAAGCGATTTACCTTCTTAAAGATTGTATGCAATAAACTACGACGGGGTAAAGCCCAAGAGATAGTGAAGTTTAAAAAAAGACTAACTAAAACTAGATTTTTGCTAAAGTCTCTATGAGGTCTCAGAAGTAAGCTCTGGTAGTTTTGAATGATTAACAATATCTTCTTGTATAATTCCTGAAAAGAAATGAGCCAACCCCTTCATCCCTGTGTCGGAATACCAATTATATTTACATTTACTTTGATAGCATAATTAAAAATTTCATTTCCAACACTATAATTTGAATGGATAACGACACCTTCCATAGCATTGGCCTGAGCCGCTAAATTTGTTTCTGTCAATCCCTTCAAGTGCAATGCAACAATTTCGACTTTATGCTCTTTTTGCTATTTTAGCAGCAACTTTTAATGCGTTTTCAGCATGTATCGAGATACCAACAGAAACAAGTATTGTTTTCATAAGGAGTATTTAAAGGGGTTTTTTTGACCAATCGAAAGTACTGGCTTTGAATTCAAAAAAAAATGACAAACGGCACTAAAAGACGTGTTATTTTTGTTGCCTTTTTTACGTTTCCGTTCGAATTATTTATTTTTTTAAAATTTACGAAAATGAGAACAACAATAACGATAGAAAACTTAAAAGACAACTGTAAGAACACATTACTAAATAAGCTTAAAAATGCAAAAGAAATCTCGAATATAGAAATTATTGTTTCTCTAAAAAGGCCAAGTTTTAATTATAACATGCACAATACAATTAGAGGGGTTGAACGCAGCTTTAAAAGCTATGGGATATTCTATTTCCTGAGATCCAAGTATTATAATTTAAGTATAATACTGCAACAACCAGTGATCTAGGAGAAGTGTTAGGATATAACGCCCCGTTGTAGAAAAAAAATAAAAAATGCCCTTAAACGTATAGTTTAGGGCATTTTATTTTAAGGATTACTGAAAGAACCTTATGGCCTTCCTTTTAAACGAATTTCAATTTTTTTCTTTTTTGCTGTAAGACGTTTCATCAAGTCCATTATTTCTTCGTCTTTAGACGTTTTATATACTTCGTTAAGAGCAAGTATTAATCGTTTTGCCTCGCGAGATGCTGACACACGGTCACTTGTGGACATATTACTCATTGATGCTTGCTCAAAGTCTTGGGCTTCTACTATTAGTTCCATTATTATTTTTTTCCAATATAATAAAATTTAGTCACAGTTAGCTATCGATCTTCTTCACTTTTAGAAAAATTTAACGAACGCACACTTTTATCAGCGTTTTTTTATTGGAACGTGAGAGTATAAGGGTGCTAGAAAGTAATCCTAATTTGGATCTTTAGCTTTCGCCAATCCTTAATCTTTGGCATAGATTAGAGGTACGCTCTATAATAAATATCAGTTTGTAAAAGGAGAAATTTCTTTTATGTTATACTTCAACAAAGTTTTTGACGCGCTCAAGTTTAACGATGTTATTCCCGCTACTATAAAATCATTCTTCTTTGGTTTTGCCATAAGACTAGTTGGCTGTCACAAAGTCCACCATTACTCAAAAAGAACAGTGGACGTTGGAAGAAGGATCCCACGCCGCGGCTGCATATACCTAGATATTACTCTTTGTAATTGATTTTACAGCCGTATTTCTAACCGATATATCCTTTGAACTCTAATAAAGTCTGTATTAGAAATAAAGGATTTTGGTAAAAGATTAAGAAATCTATAAAACACTCTTAAAACGAAACATTTATTAAAACTTAGACCAGTTTTAGCAACGCTATTAATAATAGCGTCTTGTACTAATTCGGAAAAGAAAAAAAACAGGGGTCGCTGACAATGAAATAGGCCCACATGTATATTCCTACGCCATAGATACTAATAGCGTTTCTGTATTATTAACGGCCTATAAATTCACAAATAAGGTTGGAGTAAGCGGAGCTTTTGATGATTTTAAATTATCTGTAACCAGTAAAGTTGAATCGATTGAAACGTTATTGGAAAAATCTGAAATAGTCATATACTCCGAATCTGTAAACTCAAATTCTGAAATAAGAGATCCAAAACTCAGAACTTCTTTTTTTAAGGTATTTAACAAAGCTTCTTAAGGTGCAAATTTTAACTTTTAGCACAGGTATTTTACAGTTTTACTAACCCCGTAGGCATGTTAACTTTTATCACATAAAATAATATTCTTTATTCACGAATATGTCCATTCCCATATATATAGTATTTATTAGTAACTAATTCTTTAAGGCCCAAAGGACCTCTATGGTGCAATTTACTTGTACTAATGGCAAGTTCTGCTCCTACTCCCATTTCACCTCCATCTGTAAATCTAGTGGATGCGTTTTGATATACAGCAGCACAATCGACTTGTTCCATAAAAAGGGATGCTGTTTTATTGTTAGTTGTCATTATAGTGGCTGAGTGGCCTCCAGAATATTTATTTATTTTTTGTATCGCTTCTTTTGCAGAATCTACTGACCCAATGCAGCACTTCATCTCTAAAAACTCCTTTTCCCACATCCCTTCTTCTGTTATAAGAGGCTCTTCTTTTAAAATATTTTTGACATCAGAATCTACTAATATCGAGACGCCATTAACCTTTAAAATATTTTTTAAATCAGTCATTTTATTATGGTAATTAGAAAGGTTTGTGTTTATCAAAATCTTATCTAAAGCATTACAGGCTGATATTTTACTAGTCTTTGCATCAAGAATAACCCTAATGCTGTCCTCCCAGTCTGAACTTTGGTCAACATATAAAAAATTATTACCCCGACCGCTTACTAAAACATCACATTTTGCGTGTTCCTTCACAAAAGATATCAACTGCTCACCTCCTCTAGGAACAATCAAATCAATAGGCTCTGATGGGGTTTTTAAAAATTGTTGTGTCTCTGTTCTGTTCATGTGCAATAGCTGGATATGCTCCATACTCAAACCGTTTTCTAGTAAGGCCTGATGCCAAAAATCAACAAGCATTTTATTGCTCTGTATGGCTTCTTTTCCTCCTTTTAGAAAGATTTTATTATTGGCTTTAAAAGCAAGCATTGCTGCTTCTACTGTTACATCAGGTCTGGATTCATAAATAATCATAATGGTCCCAAAAGGTGCTGTTTTGTTCACTACTTGTAAACCATTTTCAAGTAACTTATTGGAAATTACCTTATTTATTGGATCTTCTTGCGAACGCACCTGCATAATAGCCTGTATCATTCCGTCAATCTTTTTATTGTTTATGAGTAAACGATCGTACATTGCCTGATCTTCTTTGTCAAATGCCTCAAGATCCTTTTTATTTGCATCAAGTAACTTTACCCTATTTTCATCTAAGATACGCACCATACATCCTAATACATTGTTTTTTAGTTCTGTTTCTATTAATCTCATTATGTTTTTTTTATTACAGGGACACTTTCGTCCCAACACTTTTTCCGTCTATAATATCAATAATCGTGTTTTCTCTTTTCCCATTAGCGATAAATGTGGGAATACTGTGAGCAGCCGTCTTTTGCGCATAGTTTAATTTAGACCCCATTCCTCCTCGCCCTTCTCCCTCTAATTTATCACTATCTTTAATATACCTGTTAAGGTCTTCTCTTGGATCTACATTTTCGATAAGATTACTGCAATCTGCGTCTGGATGACCTGTATACAATCCATCAATATCTGTAAGAATAACGAGTCTATCAGCATCGATTAATTGGGCTATGAGACTAGCTAATTCGTCATTATCAGAAAACATAGACGTGGTTATTGATACTGCATCATCCTCATTTGCAATGGGAATTACTCCTTCTGAAAGTAATCCTTGAACGCAATTAATCATATTTTCTCGATGTATGCCTAAACTAAAATCTCGTTTAGTAGGAAGTACTTGGGCACATTTCATCCCATAGTCCTGAAAGATATTATAATAAAGACTCATCATTCGAGGTTGCCCAATGGCAGAATACACTTGTCGTTTTTGAGTTGTTGCTTTTATAGTAGAATTTCCTAAGACCTCTTTTCCTGCAATTACAGATCCTGATGACACCAATATAGAAATAATACCACGTTCATAAAGCTCTGCAATCTGTTTGACTAATCCTCTGAGGACTGGTCTTACGATTCTATTGTCTTTATTGGTCATTACATTCGTACCAACCTTAATTACAATTATTTCTTTATACATTTTAGTTTTCTTTTCCTAGTTCAACAGCACGGCTGAATGCAGCGAATGCGGCTTCTTTTATTAATTCATTTACATTATTATCATCCATCGAATCCAGCGCCGCTTGTGTTGTACCTCCTTTAGAGGCTACTTTATCCATCCAAGAATTAGGAGATAAATTAGACTGGTTAAAAAGTTCTATGGCACCTGTGAAGGTTTGACTAACCAAAACTTTAGAATCGTTCTTTGAAAATCCCATTTGCAAGGCAGCTTCCATCATACTCTGCATAAAGTAAAATACATAAGCTGGTCCACTACCAGAAATTCCGGTGGAGGCATCTATTAAACTTTCATTACTAACTAGAATAGATTTTCCCGTGGTATTTAACAAGCTTTCGACGGTTAATAACTCCATTCGTGAAACTTCAGGTGAAGCCACATATGATGTTAATCCAAGCCCAACTTTTGCAGGTAAATTTGGCATCGCACGTATTACTTTCTTTATCCCAGAAAATTTCTTTATGTTACCCAATGTGACTCCCGCCATAATCGAAATTAGAATTTGACCTGAGGTGACCATAGGGTGGATCTTTTTGAACAGGTCTTCTGCGTGATGTGGTTTGACCGCAACAAAAATAATATCTGCTTTTGGGACACAATCTTCTAATTCCTTAAAGGCATCGAAATGTGAAATTTGATGAAGCTCTTCTAATTTTTCATCAGATTTATCCAACACCATTATATTTTTCTTCTTGAGCAGTTTTGATTTAGACATTCCTTCGGCATATGTAAGCCCCATATTGCCGGCTCCAATTACTAGTATTTTCATTTAATCGTATAAGGTTATTAGATTGTTTACATTAACAGAATATGATTATAAGTCATACAAATAACATACAGTCATCACAATCTTTTACTTTACCGTAGTAGGTTTCACGGTATTTATGCAAGGTTTTAATAGGCAAGCCTAAAAAGTATTTTTTTATGTAGGTAACTTTGGTTACAAGTTCTCCCATTTTTATACTGTATCGTTTCTCGATTATTGTATTTCTTCTAATATTAATGATTTTCATAAACTAATTTTACTGTGGTTAACAAATTAAATGTTTTTTGAAGTGGACTCAGGTTTGAACTTAAATACTAGCAAATAAATCAAGGTAACGGTTCACTTATACCCGTTCTATATTACCTTTTGTAATATTCTTTTTTATTTGTTCTCGTATTTAGTGGATTGTTAACACAATACTTTCTCCTTAAATTAAGGATATCAATCTATCGATTTTTAAAAGTTAGAGTGAATAAAATACCGTGTTAATATTGTGATTTTTTTTACAAATCTTTGAGTGCATGCCTGATGACATGTTGCTGCCAATTCATACACATTTCTTCTATCCATAGAAGAAAGAAAGCGTAGTGCCTTCCATTTAGCAACTTTTTTATTTGGATTCTTATCCCTTAAAGCTACTACTGAATAATATTTAACCCCTTACTGAGGAACAAATTATACATCAGCCTGACTTTCTTGGTTAGTACATATGTCAGGATTTTTATATCCAACTGAAATCGATTTTAAAGAAATCTAAGTTTTCTTTTCATCCCAGGCCGCAGCCTTTTCAAATATTTATCTTTCTTCATATATGTATTTTAATGAAACTATACCTCAAACGATTGTTTGACACGTATTTTGTGCCAAGATACAAGAAATAGTTTGTGTAGAAACTATTTTAAGGTTTTTATAACAAATCTTATGAAATAAACAGCTCTAGATTGGCATTTTCTCAAGAAACAACATCTTACTGTGTGACTGTGTTCTAGTTGATGTAGTATTTAGTCAATATAAATTATTTGGGATTATTTGATATTTCGTCTATGGTCAGCAATGGTGCCGCATCCATATCTTCCACATTTAAAATTAAAGTTAATAATTCTATATTTCTATCTAATTCTTCAATTTGTACTGGAGTCAACTTTTTTAATCTTTTTGATAGCTTCTCTTGAAGCGTTGGTGGAGACTTACGAAGTAAATCGGCGCCTTTCGCGGTTAAGATAATATATACCGCTCTCTTGTCGTCTGGTTTAGGCAACTTAGCGACTAAACTTTTGACTTCTAACCTAGAAATTATTCCAGAAACAGTACTAGCATTAAGATTGATATATCCTTTAATGTCTTTTGCAAAAGCTCGATATTCATTTTGGTCAGATAAATATTTCAGCACTAAAAGTTGAGGAAGACTAATTCCTAATTCTTTCTCTATTTTTTTACTTTCGAGATTTATAGACCGGATAATTTTGCGGAGTTTTACAATGATTTCAATATATTTCAAGATGTTTACACTTTAGATTTGTAGAAAAATAGCACCGTTTAAAATTGGCTCTATTTCACTGTGAAATTAATATATTTTCTACAGAAACTATAAGAGCTCAGTGATAATTTTTTATTGTGTCTCTATCTCTGAAACTATTCCTTTTTATTTGATATAATTATTATCTGTAGACCAGCGCACTAGGAATTATTTTAGCAACGTTTTTTCGAAACTTTTAATTTTATTTCTCCTGATGCATCAAAAAAAATTAATGTAACATACCTATTAATAATTAGTCAGCTTTTATTCAGGACGAATCATTGCTCAAGGCAACTTTCAAGCCATAGCCAGCAGTCTTAGCTTCGAAGTAAATGGTTTTATAATAGCTTTAATAGATTTTTCCTTGATTTAATTCACAAAATAAGCGAATAAGTTCTGTTTTCCAAAGGTCTTTTAACAAAGGCTTAACCTTCTTTAACCAAGAGTTCGAATTCTATGCCTTATACTCTAATATAAAATAACATAATGGGAATAATTAAAGATAGAAGAAAGTTTAAAATTAAAGTAACACAATCAAACCCAACGAATTCAACTGGGGGGATCAAAATAAAAAACAGAACATTTGCTATTGACAAAAAAACGATAGATGAAAACCAAAGTAGAAAATAGTGTCGAGAAGAATAATGAAAACTATTATAGCACCTATTGTACGTTGCGAAGTTTCAAAACAAAAGCGACGTGTTTTATTATATGACCAAATAACTGTTTTGAAACTAGCATAGCGTCATTTAAAGAGCCCTAGATTTAACCGACCCAAAACAACAATGGAAATATAAATAAAATCAATTTTAACAGAAAGCATATGAAAACAAAAAAAAAGGCAGGTATCTGGATGGATCACTCCATTGCAAATTTAATTGATCTAAATACCCAGAAACACAGCCATTCTATTGTATCTAAATATACCTACAATAAAAAAGAAGCAGCACTTAATAGAAGTAAAAGCCTAGTACATTGCAAAGAGCGGCAAATGCATAAGCCTTATTATAAAGAAATCGCCGATGCTATTTTAAAATATGATACAGTACTCTTATTTGGTCCAACGAATGCTAAAACAGAACTACATAATTATTTGAATACCGATTTGAATTTTAAGGATATTAAAATAGATATTGAATCTACAGATAAGATGACCTATAATCAGCAAGATGCTTTTGTTAAAAAGTATTATAATAATTAACGAGCTAGAAGTTAATCTTTAAGAAGCTCTTTAATATTTAATTTACCTTCATAAAACTTATTAAATATAATACAGGCTGTCAAATCTCCTGTTACATTAATTTCGATTCTAAACATTCCTAGAACACGGTCTGTTCCAATAATGATATTGAGACCGTCAATGGGAATACCTGCACCTTGTAAAACCAAAGTAAGAATAACAGCAGCACCAGGAATGGCTGGCGTCCCTATAGAGGCCGCTACCACCGTAAAGATAATGAGTAGAATACTCGTTACAGACAACCTAATACCATAAGCTTGCTCCGTAAGCAAAGTAGTGACACATTAAAACAATGCTGTTCCATCCATATCAATGGTAGCACCCATTGGAATCACAAAATCACTAATATTAGAAGACACTCCTACTTTTTCATCGGCTGTTTTCATAGAAAGGGGCATTACAGTTGCAGAACTGGCAATAGAAAATACGAGTAGTGGGGTTCTCTTATCGCCTTTAAAAATTTAAAATGATTTTTCTTAGTCACTCGTAAAGCTAATAATAAATAGAATAGGAATAATATGAGTAGTCCTAGCATCACAACAAACATATAATACCCCAGACCAAAGAATATTTCAATACTTGCTCTGGGTAGCAAAGCTGCCATCAGTCCAAAAACAGTATAAGGCACAAGCATCATCGCCCAAGACACCACAATCATACATGTTTTTTGAACAGCTTCTGGAAAACGAATTCTAGGGCTGAAGTTTGCCCACGAAGTTGGGCAATGTCGAAACCAACAATCATAGTAAAAACACTTCCTTTTCCTTTAGGGTCATTCAAGAAAAAAAAAAACGACCTCTGTTCCTATAACCCAGTCATATTTATACTCTAATTTTTCTAGTTTTCCCCTAGAAATCCCTACATATATAAATTATGTGCCATTTGAACAAATTGAGTTTGTATTTTCATCCTTCGTTATTGGAATTACTACTAATTTCTTTTGTAGTCTTTTTTGTCCTATAAAAAATAATGAATTGCACAGATATCCCAATTATAAGTAAAAACCAGATTTCCATATTAGACATCAACTTATTAGTATCTAGCGATTTTTGAGCATTACTTGTTATTAATTTAGTTTCTGACACTTGAATAAGCGCTAGGTTATCCAAATCAGTAGTTAAGGCGTCAAGACTATAATTTACAGCAGCTAATACTTTACTTTTAATTTCATCTTCATCTGCAACAAAAAAAGCGGCCTCTTTTGATTTTGAGGCATCGAAATTATCCTTCAAACTTATAAGGATTTGATTTTCTCTCGAAGTTAACTCCGTTGTTGCAAAAAGTGATATCAGGGTTTCTAATTCCTTATTTACATTTGAAATATCAGAAGAATCTGCTGCTTTAGCAAATTGCACTCTTTTTTTATGAATTAGGGAATTCATTTTATAAATATAGTCTTGGGCAAGAACCCTATCATAATAAACGGTGGTAAGTGCATTTTGAACAGTTTCAAAATGACGCTTATCAATACGATTTGTTCCTAATACAAGTAAAAAAACAGCTATAAGACCTAGCGTTATATTGATACGGTTTGTAATGGTAAGTTTTTTTGACATAGAAATAAATTAGTGCTTTTGATTAAAAAAAAAGCGAGTTTATATGGTATTATGCAATGCTTATATCTAATTTTAGAATCTTCAGACAGGCCGCTATAGCGAAGATTATTGCAATTTCAAACAAAGATACCTAAAGTGAGTAAAAATAACTCACTTGAGTAAAAATAGCCGCTATTAAAATAAAAGTACACCTTGAATTGTATTTTGTGATTATGACTTAATACGAGCAAGAGCAGTATTACATTATTTGCTATTATAAGAGTATAAGCTCTTCAAGATTAGATATCTTAAATGAGTTATCGCCTTACTATGAAAAGTAGCACTAAAAAATAAAAAAATGTTTTTAATATCTTCGGAAGCATAAAAAAATAACGCTACTTTTTTAGAGCTCTTTTGATTTTCTTTTATAAAATAGTGCACATAGTAAGTAGGATTAAATTGCGCGTAACGAATAATAAAAAGCACGCACTGAAATCCTCCCCTAAGATTCAAATAGAAATGTTCCTGCTATTTTTTTAGTCGATTTAGCATATTGAACTTAACTTTGCCAGATGGAAGAATGGTATCATTATGTCCTTTTAATTGTCGTTGGTTTCGCCGTGGGCTTTATCAATACCGTTGCTGGTGGAGGTTCCTTACTATCGCTACCCGTCCTTATTTTTTTAGGCTTACCTCCTAGTGTGGCTAATGGCACAAACCGCGTTGCGATTATCATTCAGACCGCATTAGCCACTGCGGGATTCAAAAGCAAAGGAGTGTCTACTTTTCCATTTAACGCTTATTTGGGAGTTTCGGCTTTAATTGGTGCTATTATTGGAGCTAATATAGCGGTAGATATAGACGGCGCAGTGTTTAACAAGATCCTGGCTATTATTATGATTTTAGTTATTATAATAATCATTTTTAAGCCCAAAACGAACCTAAAGGATATACAAGAACGCCTTACAGGCAAATATTTATGGTTGGGAATGCTTGCTTTTTTCTTCTTCGGAATTTATGGCGGATTCATTAATGCAGGAATAGGCTTTATTATCATACTTTTTCTGCACTTTTTTAATCATATGTCCTTAGTGAGAGCAAATGCTACTAAAGTCGCCGTTGTATTTATTTATATGATTTCAGCCTTGGTCGTTTTTGTATTGAATGACAAAGTAAATTGGGCTGTTGGTCTTGTACTTGCTATTGGGAATGGTTCAGGGGCATGGATTGCCAGCAGAGTCTCGGTTAACAAAGGAGATGGTTTTATCAAAACCTTTCTCGTTGTTATGGTTGCCATTATGGCGGTTAAACTTTGGTTCTTCTAAAGCAGGTAGATTAGCTTTTATCCCTCTCGCGGCTACAAAACTAATGAAATCCCAATAATTCAAAAACAGGAAAATCTTACACTATGTTTAATAAAGGCGCTTTACTCAATGCTATTTGATATTCGGGTACCGCATTAAGAGGATGACCACCCTAAGAGCCTGCCCAGATCTAACTATCGATGAAATTGAAATTTTAAACGTTTTTAATCTGGTAGATAATTTCACTAGTAATGACGATGTCCTCTCTCTAAACGTGGGTAGATTCGCAATATCTGGAACCGTGTGTTTTAATTAAATACCCTTGGCGACAACAAATACCAATAACCTTTAAACCAATCATAAAAAATAAAATCTTGAATGTTATTTGTTTTATATAAAAAACAAATTTTATGTTGTAAAACCAAATTAGTTTCGAATATTTGTTTTGTTGTTTAATTATATAAATTTATAATTTTCAACCCTTTTCCTAATTTTCACTAAAATTTAAAACATGAAAAAACTCTTACTTTTATTGATACTATTGGTTAGTTCCAGTGGTTTTTGCCAATCACCTTATCCTGCTCTTGCAGATAATAAAATGGATGTTGCTACCCAGAAACAAGGCGCAAACCAAAATAATTTTTCAGAAACCTTCCCAACCGTCACAGACCGTTCTGTTGAAAGTCATACCATAACTGACGGTGTCCGTTTGGAGGGTAGGGTTCAAGGAGTAAGGATTCTTGGCAATTGTATCACAGAAGATTTTAACGGTTATACCCTTCCATCAGGTAGTGCAAGTCCCTTGCCTGGTATTACAGTGCTTAATGAGACCACCGTCGTAAATGGTCAAGGACCAGGTCTTGTAGCAGATGGCTGTGTTTATATATCAATGGCTGGTGAATTGCAGTGGAATGGCGTTGATTATTTTGGTCAAGCCAACCAGACAATTATTGCAAACGGTACCGATGGTACATTGACACTGCAATATGATCTAACAGTGGATGCAGTTGATTTTGAATTAAGTGCTTTTGATGGTTTTCCAGATTCTGTTACCATTGAAGCGTTAAATGATAGTGGTGCCTCTTTAGGTACTTTAGGACCAGTGGCTGTGCCAGTAAGTACACTAGTCCCAGTTTCTTTTGCTGTTACTGGTATCAAAACAATTAGGATTGTTGGTATCTATGACGGCGTTAATGGTTTTAGTCCACTACTTAATAACCACGTATTCTGTCCAGATGGCAGTGCACCTAGTAATGACCTTTGTGCAGACGCAGTTCCAGTTGTTTGTAACGACACTTTTTCAGGAGATACATCTATTGCTACAGACACAGGTGGAAACGCTGCGCCAGATGTTTGGTATTCATATACTGGAACTGGAGTTGAACAAGATATTACCTTGTCATTATGTGATGGTGGAACAGACTATGATTCATTAATCAGAGTATTTGATGCCTGCGGTGGTGCTCAAATTACCGCAAATGATGACTCATGTGGATTACAATCTGAAGTTACATTTACTTCTGACGGTACTTCAACATACCTTATTATGGTAGAAGGTTTTGGTTCTAGTAGTGGTGCATATAGCTTAACTGTTTCATGTAATCCAGATAACCCAGCTGAAAACGATCTTTGTGAAAATGCAACTATAGTTGCCTGTGACGACCTTATTTTAGGAGACACTTCTTCTTCTACAGATACGGGTGGAAATGCTGCGCCAGATGTTTGGTTTTCATTTACCGGTACTGGTATTATAGAGAATGTTACGTTGTCATTGTGTGATGGTGGAACAGACTATGATTCAGTGATCAGAGTATTTGATGCCTGTGACGGTACTGAAATTGCTATAAATGATGACTCGTGTGGTGTACAATCTGAACTTACATTTATATCTGATGGTACTTCTACATACCTCATCATGATAGAAGGTTTTGGTAGTAGCTCTGGCGCATTTAGCTTAGCGGTTACCTGTGCATTTATTATTCCAGATAACGATCTTTGTGAAGATGCAATTGCGGTAGCCTGTGGCGATACTGTTACAGGAGAAACGAACTCCGCTACAGATACGGGCGCAAACCCTGCGCCAGATGTTTGGTATTCATATACAGGAGGTGGACTTCTAGAAGAGGTTACGATATCATTATGTGATGGCGGAACAGACTATGATTCTTATATCAGAATATTTAATGCCTGTGGCGGTTCTCAAATTGCAACAAATGATGATTCTTGTGGCTTACAATCAGAAGTTACATTTACTTCTGATGGAGCTTCAACCTACTATATTATGATAGAAGGTTTTGGTGCGGGTGCGGGTGCTTTTAGTATGGCTGTATCCTGTGAAGTTATTGTTCCAGACAATGACGAATGTGCGGATGCAATTGCATTAGGATGTGGTGATATTGCAATAGGTAATACTTCACAAGCAACTGACTCAGGAGGAAATGCTGCGCCAGACCTTTGGTATTCATTTACAGGAACTGGATCTGAACAAGATGTTACCATATCATTATGTGATGACAGTACAGACTATGACACATACTTACGTGTTTTTGATGCCTGTGGCGGTACTGAAATTGCTGTAAATGATGATTTTTGTTTCACGTCATCTGAACTTACATTTACTTCTGATGGTACTTCAACATACTTTATTATGGTAGAAGGTTTTTTAACCCTTTCTGGTAGCTTTAATTTAGCTGTTTCATGTAATCCTGATGATCCAGAATCAAACGATGACTGTGTATCAGCTATTGATGTTAATTGTGGTGATACAGTTGTAGGTGAAACAACAACGGCAACAGATTCTGGTAGCAATCCTTCACCCGATGTATTTTTCTCTTTCACAGGAGAAGGTGTAATGCAAGACATTACCCTTTCTTTATGTGATGGCGGTACAGACTATGACTCATTATTACGTGTTTTTGATGCCTGCGATGGAAATGAAATTGTTGCGAATGATGATTTTTGTGGCGCGCAATCTGAACTTACATTTACATCTGACGGAACAGCTACGTATATCATTATGGTGGAAGGTTTTTCAACCTCTTCTGGTAACTTTAGCTTAACTATTTCTTGTAACCCTGATGATGTAGAATTAAACGACACGTGTGAAGAAGCAACTCCAGTTGCTTGTGGAGACGTAATCTTGGGTGACACTTCTATAGGGACTGACACAGGAGGAAACCTTGCTCCAGACCTTTGGTATTCATATACAGGAGGTGGACTTCTAGAAGAGGTTACGATATCATTATGTGATGGCGGAACAGACTACGACTCATTAATCAGAGTATTTGATGCATGTGGTGGTGGTGAAATTGCCGTAAATGATGACGCATGTGGATTACAATCTGAACTTACATTTACATCTGATGGTACTTCAACATACTTTATTATGGTAGAAGGTTTTGGTGCTAGTAGTGGAAATTTCACAATGTCCGTTACTTGTGAACCTTTAGGAATTGATGATATTGATTTTGCTGGATTTAATTATTATCCTAATCCTGCAAATGAGACTATCAACTTTAGTTCTCTAGAAGATATCGATAGCATCGCTATCTATAACGTTATTGGACAGCAAGTAATAGCTCAATCTGTCCATGCTATTTCTGGACAATTAAATGTTTCTAACTTACGAACAGGAACGTACATTATGGAAGTGACGATTGGTGTTAAAACAGCTACATATAAAGTGATCAAGAGATAATAATCTATTAGAATATTATAGCCTTAGTTAAAGGTAGTTACTAAAGCCATTCCTATTTCATTGGAATGGCTTTTTTTATTGGAATCAATCTATTAAGTACTTGTAGTAAAAAATGAAGAGCCTAAGATGATTAACAAAAGAAATACCAACGAATCCACTAAAGATTTTCTCATAAAGCCACTTGATCCCGAAACTGCTAAAATTTGATGTATTTCTGAAGTTACCCCTTTCGAAATAAGAAGTGTTTTTGCCTTATCGGCTGCATAGCCTTTACCTCCGGCACCAAAACCTATTTTCATTTCTTTTAGCTTAAGAAACACAGTGCTATTTTTTTGTCTAAAACGATGTTTTGTTAGCCAACTTTTTCCACAGAAGCTTTTATTTCTTCTTCCGCAGGCATAACGTTCATACTACCGTCAAACTTCCAAATGCTATCCATCGATGCATAGCTAATAAGAATGCCCCAAGAATAAGAGTTACGTTATTAGTGACCACCGTAGTATCAATACCAGCTTGATTTAAAGAGGTTATTGTAATTATTATGGCTATTATATAAAACACCAGACTGCTTATTATTTTTGAACCTGCAAAGTCAAATGAATTATAAAAATCTTGAATGGATTTCTTAATAAATTTTGCAATGTAAATACCTACCATAAACAATGCAATCGCACTAAACAATCTCGGTAAATAGCTTAACAGATTTCCTATTTCTAAAAAGATAAATTGCCAATTCATAATATCTGCTGCAATAAAAAAAAAGGATCTATTTCACAAAGACTGTAATTACTTTATCGACACTGAATTTGATTTTAAAGTCTCCAAAAATCTTTAATTCATTTATTTTTTCTGTTAGCGTATCTACGCAAATGAATTTTAATACTTTTTTAAGTAAGTAAACCACAAATTTTATAAAAAGCCAACCTACGAGGAGAATAAGGAAGGCTCCAATAATATTAGGCAGCGTGTTCATTAATTTCTATCCCATAGCTTTTAGTTATGTCAAGGTCAAATCTGACCACTCTGTAACTTTATCCATAATTTTTTGGTTTCGTTTTCAACTAGTTATTTGTTTTTTTTTAGAGTATGCTTGGTCAAGAATAAACCATCAAGTGTATTTTTATAATTACTTGTAAAAAGCACTGCAAAATCCATCAGTAATTTGACTGACGCCACTTCTTTCATCACTTTCTGTTTAAGCGCTTCAGGAACTTCTTTTGGGGGGTGTCCAACCTTCTTAAAAGGATTTTCTTTTTCCATACATCATAATTTATTGTGTACCTCAGCGATTCTAGACTTTGCTTTTCTTACTACAACTTTTATAGAATGATCATCCGATCTTAGCAATAAAGACAAGTTTGCCATAGAAACATCATCTTGATATCTTAACATCAAAATAGCTTTGTCTTCTTGTTCAATTAAAGACAGTGCCTTTTTTAATTTTTTAGATTTCATTCTGAACTGAAGAGCATTACTAAAGTCAACACGCAGATACTCATTCTGTTCCTCTATCAATTCAAATTTCTTCTTGTTTTTATAAATTGTATTCAACTAATTTACACACAATCGAAACGCCCTTTCATATAAGCAAATAGAAAAATCATAAGATCCTTTGAATAGATGAACTTCTGAAAACAAGACCAAAAAAAAATTAGTTATTTCAATTGCTTCTTGTTCTATATTTATAAATCCTTGAATTTTATTATAAATAACGTCTTCACACCTTCTTAGTAAGACTTCAAAAACAATGTGCTTTTTGAAGTTATAATAAAATGCACCAACGTCTGTTAATCTAATATTGGCAACTTTTCGGCATTGTTAGCTATCGTTTTTATTGATGTCAATTAACATTAAGACACCTAATGTACACCTAAGTCACTTTAAAAATGACATCATCCCTATTTAGGAGAAAATTTATTTAAAAGGGAATCCCATCCCTACTGTCGTTTTTTCTTCTCTGTAAAAACACCCTTAAAAACAGATGCAAATTTCACTATAAACAAGTCTGCGAGTTCAGATAAAAGACCAATCGATGTTATTTTGCCCATAACACTTTTCTTAACCTCAGACGGCAATTCTTTATCAGTCGATATTTCTTTAAAAGGATTCTTCTTCAAACTATATCAATTTATTATGTTCTTCTAGAACTCTAATTCTAGCTCTTTTTAAGCGCATTTTTACGGCACTTTCTCCTACTTTTAAAACGGTTTGTAGCTCTTTGACAGAAATATCATCTTGATATTTTAAAAGCAATATAGCTTTGTCATCTGGATTAATATTTTCGAGAGCAATTTCCAATTTTTTTATCCTCATTTCAAATAAATCTTCATCGGGGATGTCTTGCATTTCTGATAAGTAGTAATCGTGGTCCGCCATAGAATCTGAAGCATCGTACATTTTTCGGACTTTATCCCTTTTTACATAATTAACACAGTAATTATAGGTGAAAGCATATAGCCAAGTAGAAAATTTTGATGCAGACTTAAAAGTATTGAGTTTAGTAAACAAGATCAAAAAAACATCTTGGGTCAAGTCTTTTGCCTCCTCTTCATCACGGGAAAAACTATAGCATTTATTATACACTTTTTTACCATAACGGTCGTATAGCGTGCTAAAAAGAAGGGTGTTATTGGTCGCTACTATTTGCGCTACTAAATCCGCATCAGAAAGTTTTTTAGACTCACATAGGACTTTTGTACCTGTATTAACAATAACTAAAAAAAATCTATGTAAAAACTCCATGAAACCTTTTTGAGGATAAAACCGTTAAGACTTCTAAAGATAACCGATAAAGTACCTTCAAAAAATTTTATACCAAGATTACTTTAATAAGAAGCGGTAGCGGTTACTAAAAGACATTTCGGTACTTAGAAAAAGAATATATATATATATATATATATATATATATATAAGAAATTGATAGTTAGCGACTTATTTCAAAAAAAACGTGTACTAAATGAAAATATTAATGCAAAATTAGCAACCTATGATTACCAATAAAAGAATACCCTTTTCATATTCTTTTAAGTAAATAACTAGGTACGCAATACCGCCCTTTTTTGTTGTATCGCATAAACCCTTCTTTATTAAGCTTTCGCGGAAGCAAAACAACCTCAAAAAAGCATTCTAACTCCTTGTCCCTTTTATTATTTGATCGTAATTTTCTTCAACTGTAATACCCTCTTCTAGTTTGCCTAATATTTCGATTCCTTTTTGCATAATTATATACGTTGGCAAGGTTATTTTTTTATCCTTATCAGTTTTGATGAAAAGAAAGAAACCTGTGATATCTGTTATAACCCTAGTATAATAATAATCTACATCAATAATGGTAACACTGTCTCCAATACGAATAACGTGGTTAAAAAAAAGAATGGCACTTGCTGTTAAGTTTGAAAGTATAGATTATTGCGCAAAGAAGCCAACACCCAAAACAGGGAGTATTGATGACCATAAAATAAATATTTGCTTAAAGTCTACAACCCAAATAATAGCGAGTATAGAAGAAGCTCGCAATTAAATAACTAAGATAAAATATAATCTTTCTGCGGTTTACTGCTATGGCTTTAACAAAGCTAAATTTTCGAATCGCTTTCTTGGCAATAAATATAGTCACGATTACAGTTACTGCAATTAGAGCAGTAAAAAAAGTTATTGGTTGTTAGGATTCATTTAATTCATTTCCTTATGTGACACCAAAAAGTATGTATAGCCACATTAAAAAGAAGCACCACAAGATACTTTGGAATCAAAATAGGGTTCCTAAAGATGCGCTATAATATCTAGTGTTGTATAACTCGAAATAATGAATAAAAATAAACAATAAACAAGAAAAATCGATGTGACTTAATTCTTTTTATGTGTCTAATTATTATGGGTTTAAAATTTACCCATAACAATACTATGTTATTAAAAGAAGGTGTGAAAAATTCAGAAATTAAGGTCTCTTCAGAAACCCGAAAACTAAGTGATTTTGTTAAAAATAAAAGCAAATCACTTAATGATCGCTTAGAAAGTTTTGAAGACATCATAAATATTGAAGTAGGTGATACAGGGTTATCACGCGCCAAAACGTTGGAACGAGAATTCGATATTAGACAACTGTATATTAAATATGAAGGAGACAATCCAACCGGCACACAAAAAGACCGTATTGCTTTTGCTCAGGTATATGATGCATTGCGCAGAAATTATGATACGATTTCATTAGCGACTTGTGGCAACTATGGTGCGGCTGTTGCATTAGCGGCAAACTTGGCCGGGATTAATTGTAAGGTATTTATACCGTCTAGTTATCATACAGAACGTAGCAAAGAAATGGAGGCTTTAGATGCTGAAATTATCCGTCTAGATGGCAGTTATGAAGATGTTGTAAAATGCAGTACCAACTATGCGTTGCAGTTCGAGTGGTACGATGCAAATCCTGGAGGCACAAATACTCCCTTGCAAATAAGTGCCTACTCTCAAATTGCTTTTGAAATTGTAGAAGACCTAGGAGATGCACCAAAATATTGTGCGGTACCCGTATCTAATGGAACCTTGTTTGCCGGTATTTATCGTGGTTTTGTGTCATTATACAAACGCGGAAAAACATCACGCATTCCAAAGATGATCGCTGCTTCCTCAACACATAAGAACCCCATAATAAGTTCCTTTATAGCAGGATTAAAAACCTGTAAAGATCTAAATCCAAAAATGATTAAAGAAACTGTTTACAATGAACCTTTAATTAACTGGCATAGCTTTGATGGTAACGAAGCATTATATGCCTTGCGCGAATCAGAAGGAGAAGCTTTTCACATAAGTGATAAAAAAATGAAAGAAATGGCCTCTTTTCTATTGAAGAAAGAAGGAATAAAAATACTGCCAGCGTCAACCGCAGGACTCATAGGGCTACTAGAACTAGATGAAAAATTAAACTTTGAACCAGACCGATTTGTAGCCGTCTTAACAGCAAAAAACTAAGAGAAACTCCTCATTAAAAGGAATAAAAACCAAATAAAAAAAATGAAAAAAAAGATTGATGGTCGCGCACTTGTATTTTGCGAAGGTGCTTTTAATAAACCTGAAGGAAAAACAGCCCACGGATTAGTTCGTTTTACAGAACGTTATGAAATTGTTGGAGTAATTGATAGCACATATGCTAATAAAGACGCAGGTAAAGTATTAGACGGTAAAAATAATGGTATTCCTATTTTTAAAGACTTAACCACCGCTATAAAAGAATTACGGGACGACGGTGCAATGCCTGAATCATTGGTTATCGGTCTTGCACCTGATGGTGGACGATTACCAAAAGAAGCAAAAGCAACCATAAAACAAGCCTTGACATTAGGCTGGGATGTAGATAGTGGTTTACACGACTTTTTAACCAATGATAAAGAACTAGTCACCTTAGCAAAAAAGAACAATTGCCGAATCCGTGACGTACGTAAAACTCCAGACCGTGACACATTACACTTTTTTACAGGCGAAATAGAAAAAGTAGACTGCCTTACACTTGCTGTTTTGGGAACAGACTCTGCCATTGGAAAACGCACAACCGCTTGGTTAATCGTGCAAGGATTGCGCAAAGCAAGTCGCCATGCGGAGCTGATTGGTACTGGACAAACTGCGTGGATGCAAGGCGCTAAGTACAATATGATAATGGACAGCTGTATCAACGATTTTGTGTCTGGAGAGATTGAACACGCGGTGGTAAGTGCATACAAAAATGAAAGCCCTGATGTTATCGTGATTGAAGGCCAAGGGAGTTTGATGAATCCTGCCTATCCTGGTGGGTTTGAAATTCTAGCTGCTGGTAGACCAGACTATGTCATTTTACAACACGCACCTAATCGCAAAGAGTATGATGGTTTCCCTGGTTACAAATTACATTCACTAAAGAAACAAATTCAGGCTATTGAAACGATTTCTGGCGTAAAAGTATTGGCAATTACAGTAAACCATGAAGGAATGAAACCAGAAGATATTGAACCTGCTTGCGAAGCGATTACAAAACAAACAGGCTTACCTGCCTTTGATGTGTTAGCTCACGGCACCTCTAAATTGGTAAAACTATTAGATTCAAAACTATAATGAAAATAACAAACGTTTCTTACGAACGACTCGATCTAAAGCTTTCTGAACCCTACACAATTGCGTACGAAACAGTCTCTAAAACTGTTAATTTTATTTTAAAGATAGAAACAGACAAGGGTTTTGTAGGATACGGTTGTGCAGCTCCAGATAAAGTAGTTACAAGAGAAACGCCAGAAGATGTTGAACAAGACATACTTGATGTTATCATTCCTTATTTAAAAGGAATGAACGTTTTTATGTCTTCTGAAGTGTTAGAAGGATTAAAACTATTGCTTAAGCAAAAATCGTCTGCCCTAGCCATGGTAGATATTGCACTTTTAGATATCGCGGCTCGTAAACTAGAGATCCCTTTATATCAGTTTCTTGGCGGGTATCGACATAGTATCTCAACGAGCATAACTATTGGGATTCTTCCCGTAGGAGAAACCTTAAAAACAGCAGCAGTGTTTGTGAGTCAAGGATTTAACATCATCAAAGTAAAGGGAGGACTTTCCTTAGAAGAAGATGTTGAAAAAATGATTCGACTGCGAGAAAGTTTCCCCGAATTAGCGTTGCGATTTGATGGTAATCAAGGATATAGCTCAAAAGATGCTATCACTTTTTATGAGCGCACTAAAAGTGTAAACATTGAGTTTTTAGAGCAACCTACAAAAGTAGGATTAGATGTTATCTTGGGCGAAGTAACTGATGGCACGGGCATTCCTGTAATGGCAGATGAAAGTATAAAAAGCGTAAAAGACTCGTTTAGACTTGCCCAGGGTGAATTTATTGATATGATAAACATCAAGATTATGAAAGTGGGGGGTATAGGAGAGGCAATGCGCATTAACGCGGTAGCCCAAAGTGCAGGATTAGAAACAATGGTAGGTTGTATAGATGAGTGTAGCCTGGGAATTGCTGCTGGTTTACATTTTGCGCTTTCGCGAAAGAATATACACTACGCAGACCTTGACGGACATCTCGATATTCTTGAGGACCCTTTTAAAGGAATTTTTAAACTAGAAAAAGGAATTCTATATCCTTCAGAGCATGCTGGGCTTGGGAAAATCGAAAGATAGAATACCTAACCACAAGCAGAAAATTGCAACTTGTAGCATCTATTATAAAACAAAAATTTTAAATTATTTAGTATGCCAAAAGAATCAATCAAATCAATTAGTGCTAAATATCTACTCGCTATAAAGTGGGGAAGAAATATAGAGGCAGTGCGACTTAAAAAAAGATTAAGAAAAAATAGTTGCTAATTAAGATAAGATGAGGAATAATAATGGTGATAACTATACTCCATAAAGCATTAGAAAATTTTGATACGATTGAAAGTATGCCGTCTGTTGGTAATTCAATTATAAATTGTAAAGTGACCCTAAAACGATACTGGTGTCTTAATATCAAATTATTAAAATATTGAACCAATTCATTATTTACTTAGGTTTTATTATTACCGCTTATGCCGTAATTACAAATGATGTGATACAAACCTTGGGCACATTTTTAGCATCTAACGACAAAAAAATGGTGGCTGCTATGGATGTTTACAGGCAGTATTCTAACAGTGACGCTTTTGTACGGATGACATATTAATACTGGAGATGTTTCGTATGGCAGGCTTAGTAAAATTCCGTTACCAGATACCTTACATTGGTGGTATCTAATTGAACCTTTATCGCTGCTTGTAATCACTCGATTTGGTATTCCTGTGAGCACTACGTTTATGATTTTGAGTGTTTTTTCTGCTAGTGTTATTATAGAAAAGATGGTGCTAAAATCAGTAGTTGGTTATGCACTTGCATTTATTTCTGCATTAATTCTCTACTACACCATTGCTCATAAATTTGAATCAAAACTAGGACTAAAAACACTTGAGAAGAAAAACCAAAAAAAATATTGGTTGATAGCGCAATGGTTTTCAACAGGGTTTTTATGGTCTCAGTGGCTAATTCAAGATTTTGCCAATATATATGTGTTTTTATCTAGCGCTTTATCGCCCAAAGAACTACTTGTTTCGCTAGGAATTATTTTGCTCATTATGGCTTATATCTTTAAGAATAAAGGTGGTAAAATTCAAGATATTGTTACTAAAAAATCTAATACAGGAAACATTCGATCTGCTACCATTATAGATTTTTTATACGGTCTTATATGATAAACACTAGGGACACTAAGCTCAGTCCCGATAAGCACTACTTGGACATTTATTGGTGTTCTGGCAGGTCGAGAACTCGCTATTAACTATCTATTAAAACGTGACCAACTTAATTATTCTTATAAACTCATTATCAAAGACCTCGAAAAAGTCAATTTAGGTTTAATCATCAGCCTGCTTATTGCATTTGCTATTCAAACTCTTAAAAATTAAATGACAAATGCTTTTTTATTTTCGCTGCTGTTATGATTAGCGAATGGTTTTTGATGAAAATTGGATTACATTCACATTACGATATGTGGTGGACTTTAAATCAAGACCTACTACAAAATCTAACTTATCTGAGAAAACATTAACCGTAATTAATGCCTCAAATAGTAAAATCGAAGTTGCATCTACTGCTTTTAAAATTAATGCATTCCCAAAGTAAAAAATACAATTAATGAATTTAACGCTAATAACATTTCTCGCCTCTTCCTCAAATATTGATTCAATCATTATACTCGTATCTATATTAGCGGTAGTTGTTATTTTCTTTAGTGTCTTTTTACGTAAACTAAACCAGACCTATATCATTGGCTATATACTTACGGGAATACTGTTAGGAGAACATGGTATAGGCGTTATAGAAGATAAAGAATCGATCTTTCTTTTTGGGGAGTTAGGAATCATATTGCTTCTTTTCTTTATTGGTATGGAAATTAATCTAGTAGACTTTGTAAAACGATGGAAAGTAGCCGTTATTGGCACCTTGACACAAATAGGTTTTAGTGTAGTACTCGTTATGGGTATTGGTTATTTTATTGACTGGGGCTTCGCACGTTCTGTGGTTTTAGGTTTTGTAATTGCTTTAAGTAGTTCTGCGGTCGTTATTAAATTGTTACAAGACAAAAACTTAATAAACACTAGAGTTGGCAAGAATGTTTTAAGTGTGCTTCTTGTTCAAGATGTCGCGTTAGTCCCATTACTAATCATCATATCGCAGTTAGGCGGCAAGGAACAGTCTTTACAGAGTATTGTTTTAATGATCATAGGTGCCGTTCTTATTGTAGCCGCACTTATTTATATCTACACAAAAGGGACTTTACATATTCCTTTTGCAAAGAAAATAGAACGCGATCACGAGCTACAAGTATTTATGGCAATTTTCTTATGTTTTGGAGGTGCCTTATGTACCTTACTTTTTGGTCTTTCCGGTGCATTAGGCGCATTTGTGGGCGGAATGATCATTAACTCCGCCAAAGAAACGGGCTGGATTCACGATACATTACATTCTTTTAGGGTACTATTCGTCTCTCTCTTTTTCATCAGTGTTGGGCTTCAAATAGATCTTGATTTCTTGCAACAAAACTTAGGAATCATTTTGTTAGTCCTACTCTTAGTTTACATCACGAACCACTTTTTAAATACCATTATCCTCCGTATATTTTCTTCTAATTGGAAAGAAGCTATTTTAGGCGGTGCCCTATTAGCACAAATTGGGGAGTTGAGCTTCTTATTAAGCTCAACCGCAATGGGGCTTGGTATTATTCAGGAATTTACATATAAATTTACAATAAGCTTGATTTCACTTACACTCGTAATAAGTCCATTTTGGATTGGGCTTACAGAAAAGCTTATCGACATTAATGCAAAAAGAAAGCTTTCCATTATAAATAAGCAACGTAAACTTTTAAAGGAATAAGGCTGTATATCTATTTTGCATATTCCTTTTTAAAATTTAGGTCTCTAAAACAATAGTCGACTTGAACTACACATCTCAAGATGCTCTTTAACCAGAGATGTGTAGTTTATTTTTTTTTAAAAATAATTACAAAATAAATCTTTAGCGCAAAGCATGCAAAACGTCCTTGTGTATCCATTCATAATCATCATAATTAATTCAAAGAGCATAAAGCATTAACTCGCATTAGACTCAGATATAATAAAACAACAAATTGATAGGGTGGGCTCCTATTATAAATCAAGGAGACGCTTTAATTCATCTAACCAAACAATTAAAAAAATGACTTATAAATGTGACGTATTCAAAAAGCTGGTGTCTTAATACTTAAGACAATCAAACTACACATCTCAGAATATTTTTTCCACTTGAGACTTGCAGTTTATTTTTAAATAAAATAAAAATTAAGAATGTGTGCGAATTTAATTTTTTATTATTTTTGTTCTGTAATGAGTTCTAATAAAGAACGCATTCCCAAAACCAAAATGAAATCTTTTTTCATATTCGGGCTTAGAAGAATAAAGAAGTCTACTTCAAAAGCTGCCTTAGGGATAGGGAACCGAATTATCAGGCTGACTTCTGAAACCATTACAACATATCGTTTGTTGAAGCAAAATAGCTTCGACCCCTCTACCATTTTTATATTCCGTATCTGAATTCTTAGAAAAACAGTCGCATTTGCTCTTTAGTGCAAAACTTACATTTTCTAATTTTTTATTTATATTCAATGAAAACGAAATACCTTGATCTTATTGATCAAACTTTTGATTTTCCGCAGGATGAGTTCACTCTAAACAACGATGAATTAAATTTCCACGGAATCGACTTAATGGCGCTTATCGAAAAACACGGAGCTCCACTTAAATTTACATATCTACCTAAAATATCTGATAATATTAGCAGAGCAAAAGGCTGGTTTGCAGATGCCATAAAAGAACACAACTACACAGGAAACTACAATTATTGCTATTGCACAAAAAGTTCCCATTTTAAGCACGTGCTTGATGAAGCATTAAAAAATGATATTCATATTGAAACCTCATCTGCTTTTGATATTGATATCGTGGAGAACCTAAAAGCTCAGGGTAAAATAAATAATAACACCTATGTAATCAGCAATGGTTTTAAGCGCGATCAATACGTTCAAAATATTGCGAGACTCATTAATAATGGTCATAAAAACTGTATCACCGTTATTGACAATTATGAAGAAATTACATTACTAAGTGATGCCATTGATGGTGATTACAATATTGGTATTCGTATCGCCTCAGAAGAAGAGCCCAAGTTTGAATTTTACACCTCTAGATTAGGTATTGGCTATAAAAACATCGTGCCATTTTATAATAAAGAGATTAAAGATAATCCAAAGGTTACCCTTAAAATGTTACATTTTTTCATCAATACAGGAATACGTGATACCGCTTATTACTGGAATGAATTGCTAAAGTGTATGAAAGTATATGTTGCCCTTAAAAAAGTATGCCCAAGTCTGGATAGTTTGAACATAGGTGGCGGTTTCCCTATAAAAAGCTCACTTGCTTTTGATTTTGACTACGCCTATATGGTGAGTGAAATAATAGGCCAAATTAAACAAACTTGTGAGGAGGCAGATGTTGCTGTACCTAACATTTTTACCGAATTCGGAAGTTTTACTGTAGGTGAAAGTGGCGGTGTTATTTATGAAATACTGTACCAAAAACAACAAAACGATCGTGAGAAATGGAATATCATAAACTCATCCTTCATTACTACAATGCCTGATACCTGGGCTATTAGCAAGCGTTTTGTGATGCTAGCGATTAATGGATGGCACAAAGAATATGAGCGCGTCCTTTTAGGAGGACTTACCTGTGATAGTGATGATTACTATAACAGTGAGCAACATATGAACGGTATTTACCTTCCCAAATTTAATAAGGACAAACCCTTATACATAGGCTTTTTTAATACAGGAGCATATCAAGAAACCATAGGTGGTTTTGGCGGTTTACAACACTGTTTAATTCCTACGCCAAAACACATTCTAATTGACCGTGATGCAAAAGGAGCATTAACGACTTCAGTATTTGCAGAACAGCAAACTTCAGAGCAATTATTATCAATTTTAGGCTATGACTATGGAATTAATAACGCCGTCGCTGCTGCGGATAGCGGTCAAAGCAAGAAACAAGTAAACTCAGAAATAACAGAAGCAATCAAAGAATATTACCAAAAAAACATGATACAATGAATACCCGTAAAACATACGCAGGCATAGACTCATCATATGCAAATGCAGACACATCAAAAATTATTCTTATTCCTGTCCCTTACGATGGAACAAGTACTTGGGGCAAAGGATCAGATAAAGGTCCTGAAGCTTTTTTACATGCTTCAGAAAATATGGAAATATACGATATTGAAACAGACACTGAAGTATACAAGCAAGGCATTCACCTTACCGAAGCGATAACAGAAAAGAGCTCACCGGGTGCAATGGTAGCCGCGGTGCATACTGCAGTAAAGGAAAATATTAAACGCAATAAATTTGTAACACTATTTGGTGGAGAACACTCTGTATCTATTGGTGCTATTAGAGCTTTTGATGAGTGTTTTGATGATTTAACCGTGCTTCACATAGATGCACACGCAGACTTAAGAAAAGAATACGACGGCTCAAAATACAATCATGCATGTGCTTTGTATGAGGCTAATGAGAACACTAATCTTATTCAAGTAGGAATCCGTAGCATGGATGCCTCAGAAAAACCGGTAATGAATGAAAACAATGTATTTTTTGCACAGGACATGAATGCAGACGATTACTGGATGGATAACGCTGTTGATCTAATGACAGATAATGTTTACATCACCTTAGACCTTGACGCATTAGACCCATCTATTATGCCCGCTACAGGCACTCCAGAACCAGGTGGCTTATTATGGTATGAAACTTTAGAATTTCTTAAAAAGGTTTTTGAAGAGAAAAATGTAGTAGGTTTTGATATTGTAGAATTATGTCCTAATGAAACAGATAAGTCATCAGACTTTCTTGCTGCAAAACTGTACTATAAAATGTTAAGCTACAAGTTTGCTTCAAAAGATGCAAGTGACGAAAATGAAAATCTTTATGGAAACAAAAGTAAAAATAAGATTAACAAGTTAAAATACGATCAACATGAAGAATAAAGGAGCGATCTCTAAATTTATAGAAAAGTACTATTTACACTTTAACGCAGCCTCTTTAGTAGACGCCGCAAAAGGATATGAAGAGCAACTAAACAAAGGCTCAAAAATGTTAGTCTCTCTTGCAGGTGCAATGAGTACTGCAGAGCTAGGAAAGATTTTTTCTGAAATGATTCGTAAAGACAAAGTGCAAATCATCTCTTGTACAGGTGCAAATCTAGAGGAAGATGTAATGAATTTAGTGGCGCACAGTCACTACGAGCGTGTACCAAATTATCGCGACTTAACCCCTCAAGATGAGTGGGATTTATTAGCGCGAGGCTTAAACCGTGTAACAGATACCTGTATTCCGGAAGAAGAAGCTTTTAGACGTATTCAAGAACACATCGTTAAGATTTGGAAAGATGCAGAAGCTGCTGGGGAACGCTACTTTCCGCACGAATTTATGTATAAATTATTATTATCTGGTGTGTTAGAAAAACACTATGAGATTGACATTAAAGATTCTTGGATGTACGCCGCTGCAAAAGCAAACCTACCTATAATCGTTCCAGGCTGGGAAGACAGTACGATGGGGAATATTTTTGCCAGCTACGTAATGAAAGGTGAGCTTAAAGCAAGCACCGTAAAGTCTGGTATTGAGTATATGACCTACCTCGCAGATTGGTACACTAAAAATTCTGAAAACGGTATTGGTTTCTTTCAGATAGGTGGCGGTATTGCCGGTGATTTCCCTATTTGTGTCGTGCCTATGCTCTTCCAAGATATGGAACGCACAAACACCCCTTTTTGGAGTTATTTCTGCCAAATAAGTGACTCAACGACAAGTTATGGATCTTATAGTGGTGCCGTTCCTAATGAAAAGATTACGTGGGGGAAATTAGAGATCAACACCCCTAAATTCATTATAGAGAGTGACGCTACGATTGTAGCCCCATTGATTTTCGCTTATTTACTTGATATGTAGAAATATGAAAAGTCAAAAATGGTCCAAAATTCAATCACATCAATATTGATTTTACGTAATTAACGCCAGAGATTCTGGCACTTGCACCAGGGAAAATTCCTGATTATTATGGTGATATAGATGTCTAGAATTCAGAAAAAAATAAATTGGTGGAAGCACTTGAAATCAGCTCAGTAGAGATTAAATATTTAATCAAAGTAAGTGAAAGGCTTGAAGAGGTAATGGAAGATTACAAAGATATTGTGACAGAGTCGATGCAAGATCTTTTGAAAAAAAACTAAATGAAACCAAAAGACATAGAGAATATTGAACTTAAGTTTCTTGATTTAAAAGATTATCAAGAACTGAAGACTACCATGATTTCGGCATACACAAATATGCCAGATTCTTATTGGAAAGAACACCATATAGAATCCCTTATTAATAAATTTCCTGAAGGACAAGTTGTTATTAAAATCAATGGACAACTCGCAGGGTGTGCCCTATCGATTATGGTAGATTATGATGCTTTTGAGGACGATCATACCTACATCGATATTACAGGTAATTACTCCTTTAGCACGCATACTAAAACAGGTGATGTCTTATATGGAATTGATGTGTTTATAAAACCTGAGTTTAGAGGTTTACGCATAGGAAGACGACTCTATGACTACCGCAAAGAAGTTTGTGAGAACCTTAATTTAAGAGGGATCGCCTTTGGTGGTAGAATGCCAAATTACAGCAAATATTCAGAAGAGATTTCGCCTAAAGAATATATTGAAAAGGTAAAGCGTAAAGAAATAAATGATCCTGTCTTAAATTTTCAGATATCAAATGATTTTCATCCTACAAAAGTGATGAAAGGCTACTTAGACGGTGATGCAGCTTCAGGTGAGTTTGCCATACTAATGGAATGGAACAACATCTATTACAAGAAACCTAGTAAAAAAGCTGCTACAAATAAAAGAAATGTACGCCTAGGGTTGATCCAATGGCAAATGCGGTCTTATAAAGACCTTGATGAATTGTTAAATCAAGCGGAGTACTTTATAGATGCAGTTGCTGGATATCGTTCAGATTTTGTTTTGTTTCCTGAGTTTTTTAACGCGCCATTAATGGCAAAAGACAACCATTTAAGTACACCAGAGGCCATCAGAGAACTAGCAAAACATACAGAAGCTATTGTTCAAAAATTCTCTGAATTCTCCATCTCTTATAATATTAATATTATCTCTGGAAGTATGCCAGAAATAAAAGATGGCCGTCTATATAATGTAGGCTATTTATGCCGCAGAGATGGTACTATGGAACGTTATGAAAAACTTCACATAACGCCAGACGAAGCAAAAGTATGGGGTATGCAAGGCGGAAGCCAGATCAAGGCATTTGATACAGACTGCGGTAAAATAGGAGTCCTTATCTGTTATGATTCTGAATTCCCAGAATTAAGCAGATTACTTGCAGACGAAGGAATGGACATTCTTTTCGTGCCATTTTTAACAGATACCCAAAATGGATATTCACGAGTGCGCCATTGCTCTCAAGCCAGAGCCATAGAAAACGAATGTTATGTAGCCATCGCTGGAAGTGTAGGTAATTTACCTAATGTGGAGAATATGGATATCCAATTTGCACAATCGATGGTCTTCACCCCTTGTGATTTTTCATTCCCAACAAACGGAATTAAGGCAGAGGCAACTCCCAATACCGAAATGATTCTTATAGCAGACGTAGATATTGATTTGCTCAGAGAATTAAATGAATTTGGCGCCGTGCAAAATCTTAGAGATAGAAGGAAAGATTTGTTTGAGCTAAGAAAGAGATAATGATTCATCCTACTACTGAAATCAGGTTTATAAAGGATAAAGTAGGACACGTTGTGGTGCCTACTGCATTTATTCTAAAGGAACCAATTATTTGGGTATTAAACCAATTTGATCGAGAATTTACAACTCAATAGTTTTAAATCAAATTGCCTTACAACAGCTTATAATATTGAAGCTTGAGAACAACTAACGGATGCCTATAATTATCTCAATATAGATGCACCTTAACATCATTTACGACGGCACAGGACGCATGACGGTCTATACCGAGGGTTAGTTAAAGTATCATAATGGGATGGGAACTCATAGATGTTTTTTAAAGTGTTGCCAATGCAACTCCACCACTTAAACCCATTTTAAAGGAAGTTGCTTGTGATGCTATTGCTGCAAAAAAGGAAAACGGTCTAAGTTTCAAGTAATTCTTCTTACTAAGATGGAATCTCTCTCTTTCCTATGCGAAAGAGAAGCCTGCTTTGGCTAACATAAAACATTCTCGAAGTTTCCAAAGTGCGCAGTCAAAATACAACAAACTGAAAAAGTATTTTATTTAAAATAAAAGTGACCTAAAAATAATTTTGGTGTCTAATGATGAGGCGAATATTATAAAAAATAAAGACGCTACATTTAAATCTAATTAAATAAAACAAAAAAATGAAAACATTAAAATTAATTCCGGTATTTATTATCGCGTTTTTATTTTGCAACTACACCAGTGTAGCTCAAGATAATGATGAAACGTATGAAGATGTTGAAGTTGAAAATGAGAACGAAAGCACTATTGCTACTGGCACCTACGTAGGAATGGAAGAAGGAAAGTACATCTTTAGTTTTGAAGATGAAGATGGTGAAAACAATGCTATGAGTTTTGAAAAAGTCTCGCTAGAAGTAAAAAAAATGTTTGATCTTTCTTCCGAAAAATTTATTGGTGAAACATTTAAAATGGGCTATATCACAGATAATACAATCGATGAGAGTGATGATGAAATGCTCGTGAGCATAAGAATAATACTTACCTTAAAACAGTTATAATTAAACCATAATTTTAAAATGAAAAAACAATTTATTACCGTGTTTGTAGTCGTACTTGCTCTAACGATATTTTCTTGTAGAGAAGCTCAAGAAGAAAAAATAGAGGATTCTGTAGAAAATATTGAAGCTGATATCCAAGACGAAATCGAAGAAGTAAAGGAGTTAGAATCTGATAGTTTACCAATAGAATTACAAGAAAACGAAACTATTATTTCTGAATAATAAACAATAATGTTGCAGTTACATAATTAACAACTCCCACAATCCATAATAAAGGCGCCTGTTTTAAAACGAGCGCCTTTTCTTTTTTATAAAACCTATATAAAATTGCTTCGTATCGTTTTAAAATGGAGATAAAATAAAAAAGCGCTCTAAACGCTCAACATATACCTTAGTGCTAACGATAGCGTACTGCCTTTGTTCGCTCTTCTGGTTGTTGTTGCAGCCGTAGCATAATAAACAGGCGGCAAGTATTGCAAAGTATTTCACAATAGGTTGTTTATAGTAATACTTTTTTACTGACCGATAAAGCGTTCGTTAATGATATGTTATGGGAAATAAGTTGTGATTTTTCTTTGATGCTCCTTAGTGAAAAATTAACAAGTTTTTACTTGTTTTTCACCCCAGTACTTTGTTATGATGCAATTTTATTTTAGTTTCCAGATTTTGAGTGATTTTTGGATTTCATCTGCTGAAACTAATTTGAGTGGTTTTTGGATTTCATCTGCTGAAACTAAAAAGCGACCAATAACGAAAAATTCTGTTCCAATATATTCAGAATTAATTAATCAAACAAATTTTCCGTACTTAACTACTAATGGCCAAAACAAATATTATTCTTTAATTCCGAGTGAGTTATAATGAAGCACAACAGTTAGTATAAGAAACAAACGGTAGTAAATAAGCACCTCTGTCTCGGTTTATTACTTAACTAAATATAAATATTTTGCCTTTACCTTTTTCTCTTAAATACCAAATTTTATGTTTAGCAGACCTAGTTATTTATGACATACTTTTTGATTTAGCAGAAATGCCCTATGTTTTTTATACATTGTTATACACGGGCTTTTGCGCATCTTATTCACTACACCCACCCGTGATATATGGCTAGTAAGGGAATTGTATCAAACAATCCGTGTACAGCAATATTAGACCATAAATCATATTTCTTTAGATGAAAAATAATCGCTCGTAATAAACCTATAATACTCGTTATAATTTGTCCAATAATCCCTAAATAACTATGCATAAAACCAAAAAGAATGGCGAATATGATTGTACTCAAAATCACACTCAATTTGCTGTTCCCAAAAAATTTAGCGAATTGGCGCATAAAATAACCTCTCTATACTATCTCTGCCCTAAAGGCTGCTGAAATCCATATAAATAGTAATGCAATTAATATATAAGATAGATTCCCTTTAAGTTCATCAAAATCCGAAAAGTTTATGGATTCTCCCGTTAAATTACTAATTAGTGGAATAAGTATAATATAGTAGAAGTAATGCTATAGATAATAACGGTGTGAAGACAAGAAGATTCTTTATAGTATTATTACTATTTTGTATGCGTATCGTAATGCCAGTGTAGATGGAAAAAATTTTAAAATTTAGTATTGACAGTGCCTTGCTCAAGGAATTAGGCGAGAAACTCGTTGAGGCAGTGCATCTTGCACTTTCTGAGTTGGTTAAAAATTCTTATGATACTGATGCCACTGAGGTTGAGATAGTTTTTGACACGAATGATGAAGGCAATGAAATTATCAAAATCATCGACAATGGAGTCGGGATGAATTTTGATGCTGTTCAAAATTACTGGATGAAAAAATGCATTTTAAAACTCATCCTTTAATGAGCGATATATTTGATAAAACTTATGAGACTGGACTTGGATTTGAAAATGAAAAAAATTTAGACAAAAAAATCTGAACATTACAATTTCATAAACTCTATTAGTAATCGAAGACTATAAACTTTCATTTAGTAAAATAAAGCTTCAGTAAGATTGGGTTTCCTTCGTAACCTAAATTTTGTAGCTTGAAAAAAGACAAAATCCTCCCTGACTATTTGATTTTAACTCAAGGGAATTTTAATAAATCAAAATGACAGAACAAAATAGAATTCAATTAGAAAATTATTTAAACGAAATACTCAGACCTAAATTCAATGACATAGTAGTGCATTTAGACGTTCGTGAGGAAACAAGCACATTGGTGTGCTTTTGGAACAAGCTTAATGCAGTTTTTTATGACAACTGTCATACTTTTAAATTCTCGACCATAATTTCAATACAACGCTTGAAAATGAAATAAAACCATATTTTGATATTTAAAAAACATCATTAATAGCTTACACAAGCATATCATTGTCTAAGACAATTAAATTATGAAATATAACATCCAAACAATAACTGATAATTCTATTAAACTACTTTATCAATATTGCCCTAATTTATTTCATTTCATTAAAGATGATGTCATCATAGAATTTGTAAAAAGGTCATTTATTTTTATAGAAGAAATTGAAGGAGAAAAGAAGAAGCGAAATTTCATCTCAATAATTATTGATTTAGCATCTCAACATAAAAAAGGTTACGGAGAATTGTTGTCTGAATTTGAATATTTCAATTTTCTATTAGGGGAGTTTCACAACTATCAACCCAATTCTATTCAATTTGGAAATTTGCTAAAGGCATCTATATTAAACCTTAACACAAATGACTTTCACAACTCTTTAGCCGAAATAGCAGTACTGTTAAATACTATAACTGAATATGAATTCGTAAAGTATGAATACGAATTAGAAAATGGAAAACAGATTGATTTAGTATTTAGAAACGAAAGTGATAAAATCAATTTTTATATTGACGTTGTTACAATACATTTTAATCTCAATGATTATATCGACCAAAAGGATTTTGAAAAAAAAATCACTACTAAAGTAAGAAGGAAATATGAAAGTAAGACAGTACTTTTAGAACCAAAACTAAAGAATCTAATTTACATTGCGCCAGTAATATCAGGACTTAAAGATAATATTGTACAAGAGAATTTACACTTTTTAAAAACCTTTAAAGGAATTTACGATCCAGCTACCGATATTGGATTTAACTCAATACAATTACAATTCTTTGCAAAATATGGAAACAATACTTTTGGATTGATAGATGCGACTACGTTTGAAAAACAAGGATAACAAACATCCTAAATTTAAAAAATCGCGCAAATAATGGGCAAATAAAAAACCAGAAATTTACAAAAACGTTGTGAATTTCTGGTTTTATTGGTGACCTCGACTGGATTCAAACCAGTAACCTCTTGAGCCGTAATCAAGTGCGCTATTCAGTTGCGCCACGAGGCCATTTTCTGAAACAATAAAATTTGTTTCGGGCTGCAAATATATCAAAATATCGGTAAATGGAGACTAACAATATTTAATTTTTTATTGAAAATATGAATTGGATTTATTTAAAAACAATCTTAATGTATTTCGGCACTTAATCCTGCGTCTAACAACATAGAACAACGCGGTTTTAACTCTTCAAAAGCTCCTGTCTTAACGGTACATTTACCTTTATAATGCACAAGTATACTGCATTGCTCTGCTTGTTCTGGAGTATGATCACAAGCGTATATAAGCGTATTAATGACGTGGTCAAAAGTATTTACATCATCATTAAATAACACAATGTGGTTTTCTGTGCTTTCCATTTCAAGCACATCAACTTCTTCTTGTATTTTTTCTTTTGTACTCATTATTGCTAATCAATTGTTCTCGAATGCACTAGAACCAACAGTTTATAAATATAAAAACTACTCTAAAATAAAACGAGCCGAAACCCAATTATTCTTTTCTTTATTATCAACGAAACGCAATCCTAAATTATTGCAACAATCCTTTATAACTGGAAGATCTTCAGTATAAAAACCGCTAAGTAAAAGGGTTGCATTTTCAAGCATACTTTCTTTATAAACCTGCATATCTGCTAGCAAAATATTCCGATTAATATTTGCAATTACGGTGTTGTATTTTTGTTTAGGGATTTCTCTCGCATCTCCTTGAAATACGTTTATAATAGTGCCGTTATTGCGGGCAATATTCTCGATACTATTTTCAACACACCAGTCATCAATATCAATAGCATCAATATTGACGGCTCCTTTCATCGCTGCTAAAATGGCAAGTACTGCGGTACCACAACCCATGTCTAATACCGTCTGTCCCTTAAACTCAAGATCAAGAATATACGTTAACATCATAAAGGTCGTCTCGTGATGGCCCGTTCCAAAAGACATTTTAGGATCTATAACAATCTCATAAGGAACATTAAATGGCTTATGAAACGTTGCCCTTACAACGCAGGTATCATCTACTAAGATAGGTTCAAAATTTTTCTCCCACTCTTCATTCCAATTTACTTGGTCGATTTCTTTATATTGAAAGGCAATCTCAAATTCTTCGGAAGCCAAAATATGAATGTCCTTTAAAATTTCAGCATTCCACTCCTCTTTCTGGATATAAGCAAGAACACCCGTTTCCGTTTCTATAAAACTTTCAAACCCTGCATATCCTAATTCAGCAATTACTATTTCTGAAGCTGGCTGCAAAGGGCTTATTGTAAATGTATATTCAATATATATTTGAGACATTTGTTTCTTGTTTCTTAAAGTCTATAAATATTCGTCTTTGTAAAGTGGGTTTCAACTGCGTTCAACCAGGCAACAGTATGCTATTTATATATTGTAATTTTATTCAAAAGCGTTTACGATCGCCATAAAATCTTCACACTTTAAAGCTGCTCCTCCAATTAAACCGCCATCAACATCTTTCTTTCCAAAAATTTCTTTAGCATTTCCAGGCTTCACACTTCCGCCATATAAAATGGAAACACGCTCAGCAATTGTATTATTGTAATTCTCTGAAATCAAGGTTCGAATATACCCGTGCATTTCCTGTGCTTGCTCTGGTGATGCTGTCTCACCGGTACCTATTGCCCAAACAGGCTCGTAGGCCAATACAATACTACTCCAGTTTTCTTCTGAAATATGAAACAGTCCACCTGCGAGCTGTTGTTTTACTATTTCAAAATGATTCTCGCTTTTTCTGTCTTCTAAACCTTCCCCAAAACAGAAAATAACAGTCATGTTATTCTCCAATGCCGCATTTACTTTTTCAGAAAGTATTTTACTGCCTTCATTAAAATACTGGCGACGTTCACTATGTCCTAAAATAACGGTTTTAACGCCAACACTTAAAAGCATAGCCGCCGAAACTTCTCCAGTAAAGGCTCCATTTGATGCTTGGTGCATGTTTTGCGCAACCACTTCTATAGCGTCTTCACGCACGCTATCAAAAGCACTGTACAGGTTTGTAAATGCCGGCGCCACCATCACAGTTACATTTTCTGGAATCACTTGGTTTTTTAAATCTCCTAATAATGCTTCCGTTTCTGAAAGATCATTATTCATTTTCCAATTTCCGGCAACAATTTTTTGTCTTGTCATAATTTGTTATTCTTGGTTAATTCCTATTTGTTATTTCTTTCAAAACCTTCAATAAATGCGGATCATTCAAAGTTTCTGCATCATATAATGCTATTTTTCCTTCCGCATCAATAATCATATATCGTGGAATCCAATCTAAATCTATCGCTTTGTTAAATGGACTGTTCCAGCCTTTGAAACTAAAATAATGTTCTCCAACTAGAGGATACTTCTCAATACCTTGCTTCCATTTTTTTTCACTTCGGTCCAAAGACAAAAATAAGAAAGTAACGGCATTATATTCCTTTTGAAGCTGTCTTAAAACAGGCATTCCTTTAATGCAATCCCGACACCAACTTGCCCAGATATCAACAAAAACAACTTCGCCTTTATGACTTTCTAAAATTTTAGAAAAAGCAATTTGTTCTCCTTCCAAAGATAAGAATACATCAGCTAATGCTTCCTGCGGAAAAACAACTTTTTGTGCTTTTGTGCACGATGCCAAAGTAAAAAATAATAGGAGAACGATTGGTTTCATTTTAAACAATGACTTTTGGATCTAGATACCCATATATAATATCCACAAAAATATTAATAATAATGAAGAGTGTTGCAATCACAAGCACAGTTCCCATAATTACTGGAAGATCACTTTTGTTTAAAGCATCCACAATTTCTTTACCAATACCGTTCCAACCAAAAATATACTCTACAAACACCGCTCCTGCAAGCATAGACGCAAACCATCCCGAAATTGCAGTTACTACTGGATTAAGACTATTCTTTAAGGCGTGTCTTTTTATAATGGTTGTCATAGAAAGCCCCTTTGCTTTCGCGGTTCTTATATACTCTTGATTGAGTACTTCGAGTAAGGAATTTCGCATTAATTGGCTCACCACCGCCAAGGGTCTAATCCCCAAAACAACTGCAGGTAATATCAAATTTTTCCACTGTATGAATTTTCCATTTCCAAAATCATCCACTTCATACAAACTGCCTGTCATATTCAACCCTGTGTATTCGTGAAGTAAAAAACCAAAAAACCAAGCAAATAAAATAGCACTAAAAAAGGAAGGCACACTCATCCCAAGGGTACTTACCAATTGAATGATTTTATCCACCCAAGTATCTCTATATAATACGGAAAGAATCCCCAGCAAAACACCTAATATCAAGGCAATAACGATGGAAGATAGTGCTAGCACAAAAGTGTTTGGTAATGTTTCAGCAATAACCGAACTCACCGTTTTACCACTTTTCTGAAACGACTCCCGCAAATACGGAAATTTCAAAACCGTCGTCGTATTTGAAATAGTGAATAATGAAATTGCTTGGTATTTTCCTTTAGCTAAATACGTATAGTCTTTTTCGGTATTGCTATGAAAAGAAATTGGCGATACATCATTGAGATATAAACCATACTGAGTAAATAATGGTTTGTCCAAGCCATATTTTTTTTTGACTGCGGCTACCTGCTCTGCATTTTGATTTTGCCCTAGCATATCCTTTGCAGGGTCTGCATTCAAGCCCATAAATAACATAAAAATAACCGTAACTACTCCAAATAAGGTTAGTAAGGCATAGGTTATTTTTTTTATTATATAGCGTAGCAATGCTTATTGTTTTACTTGATCTATAGTTAGTACTTTATATTCAAAATCCGCTCCATATAAAAAAGCTGCATATTCCTCTATGGTTTGGGAAAAACCAGCTTTTACTCTGCGTTCATTAACATTTTCTGGGTTTTGAATTGGCCAAATAAATGGCATATCGTCTTGGTATTTCATCCCTTGCGTACCATATATTTGGGGTTTATTTTCTGCCATTAAATAGCGGTCTTCCATCATAGCAACTAAATTAAACGGGATCTCTTCTTTTGCTCCAGCTTGTTTTATAATAGGCAAATAAGTTTCTATTTGATCTGTATTGTGTTGTAGCACAGACCACGCAACGATATTAGTGGGTTCTCCAACAATAGATTTGCCAGGGTAGCCTTTTGTATTAAAGTAGTCCGTTATAAACTTTATATTTGTGGCATCTATTAAGTGTTGCATTTCCCATAAACTGTCATTATTTGCCCCTTGCCCGCGTTGCATCATCAATCTATATTTCTGATCTAACACACCAATACTGTCTAACCTTTTCTTTAGTGTAAAATCTATCAAAGGCATTGCGCCTTTTTGTTCTTTCAATTTTAATGATGCTACATCACTAAAGTGCAGTTTTTGCGTAATGGTTCCTTTTTGAAGTTCAACAATTCCGGGGTTGCTCCGAACGATTGTTTTTAAGGCAGTCATATCACAAAAATAGAAATCGAAATTCAAACTGTATTTTTCAGTAAGCTTCTCTGTTTCGGCTGTTGATGATGCAGACATTCCTATTACCTTATACCCTAGTTTTAGTGCTTTGTCTGTAATTTCTTTAACCGAGATGAATCCATCATTTTCTGCTACTTCAAGATTATAGGCGATAACTACTATTAAATTTTCAGCAGTAAGAAAATCTGTTGTAAAATCATTCCCGTCTCGTTCTATACTAAAATCATGCACTGGCGGCTCGTATCCTTCTTGCACCACATTCGTTTCAACACTCACAAGCTCACCATCAATTCCAGGGTCTACACCGTTATTTTTAACGATTTTCTCTTCGCCATTTACATTAAACTTCCAATTATACTCGTATACTGCTCTAGGAGCACCTGGTGGGGTCTCCATACCTTCTTTAATATTTTTACCAATTGCATAAGCTCTAAAATCAACGACTGGAAGGTGCATTAAAACATGATATCCCAACCAGAGACACAACACAAATGTTACAAAAACAATCATATTTTGCGTAAACTTTTTAAAAAATGGCTTGATGTATTTTTGACCTGAAAACACAATGATAATCATTATCGTAAGCATCACATCTTTCCAAAAAGACTCCCAAGGAGTTAATTTTAATGCGTCTCCAAAGCAACCACAATCTGTCACTTTATTAAAATAAGCCGAATAAAAAGTTAGGAACGTAAAGAAGACGATCATTAATAGTAAACTCCACAAGGTAAATTTCTTGGCATATCCTAAGATGAGCATAATCCCAAGCATCACTTCATAAACAACAACGATGATTGCAATGCCAAGTGCGTAGGGAACTAGAAATTCTAAATTTAAAACTTCAGGAGCAAAATAGTCTCCTAGTTTAAATGAAAAACCAACGGGGTCATTCAGTTTGATTAATCCACTTATGATGAAGAAGATCCCTATAAATATTCTAAAAAATCCGACAAGTACTTTCATATTATAAAATTTTAAATATGTTTTATTTCACATTAGAAACGGTCATTAACAGAAATGGCTGCGCAATATCCTATAAGCAAGTCCTCTGCTATTAGTTGAAGTTTCATTGTTTTTAATCTATTTCGCCTAGGTGTATCATCGCAAACACCGCGTAGTTAATCATATCTTGATAGTTCGCATCAATTCCTTCGCTAACCAGCGTTTTGCCTTTGTTGTCTTCAATTTGCTTAACACGCAACAATTTCTGAAGAATCAAATCGGTAAGACTACTCACGCGCATATCCCGCCACGCTTCGCCGTAGTCGTGATTCTTATCCATCATTAATTGCTTTGTAATCGCTACTTTTTTATCGTACAATTGCGTGGCATCTTCCAAGGAAAGATCTGGCTGCTCCACTACACCGTGTTCTAGTTGAACGAGTGCCATGATACTATAATTAATAACCCCAATAAATTCGCTCTGTTGTCCTTCTTCCACTTTCTGGACTTCATTTTGCTGCAATCCACGAATGCGCTGCGCCTTGATAAAGATCTGATCTGTCAAGGACGGCAATCTTAAAATACGCCAAGCGCTCCCATAGTCCTTCATTTTATTGATAAAGAGAGACCTACAAGTTTCTATAACATCATTGTATTGTTTAGAAGTATCTGCCATGCTATCTGTGATATTTTGCGTAAATTTCGGGTAAATAAAACAATTTTAAAAATTGCAAACAATCAATTGTAAAGGTACATTAATTGACTTCTCCACTCCAAAAGTGATGGGTATAATTAATGTTACACCAGATAGTTTTTTTGATGGCGGGCGTTTGTCTTCTGAAAATAAAATCCTCCAGCAAGCTGAAGACATGCTCTCTGAAGGCGCTACCTTTTTAGATATTGGGGGATATAGTTCTCGCCCAGATGCTACAGATATTTCTGAAAATGAAGAAGCACAAAGAGTAGTTCCAGCAATTAAAGCTATTTTAAAAGAATTCCCATCTGCGATACTTTCCATAGATACTTTTAGAAGCAATGTTGCGAAGCGAGCAGTGACCGCTGGCGCAGCGATCATAAATGATATTAGCGCAGGACTTTTAGATGATGCCATGCTACAAACTGTTGCAAATTTACAAGTGCCTTATATACTAATGCATATGCGAGGCAGGCCACAAACAATGAAAAGTCATACCGAATATGATCATCTTACTACCGATATAATAACCTATTTTACCGAAAGAATTGCTGAGACCAAAAAACTAGGAATCAATGATTGTATGATAGATCCGGGTTTCGGTTTTGCTAAAAACAGGGAACAAAACTTTGAGTTATTGCAAAATCTTGATCAGTTTTCAGTAATCGAAGTCCCATTACTGGCAGGCATTTCGAGAAAATCGATGATTTATAAAACATTAAACATCACCCCGGACGAAGCACTTAACGGTACTAGCGCATTACACATGGTCGCTTTACAAAATGGAGCTTCCATATTGAGAGTACACGATGTTGCCGAAGCCGTGCAATGCATTAAACTGAATGAACAATTAAAAAAATAGGGTATTTAAATACTGATTTGCAAAGACTTGTATTTTAATCTTATTTTTACATAAACAATAAAATTTTTGGATTTTTTCGAATTTACAGATTTCAGAGTCATAGATGCCATTGATATTTTATTAGTGGCGGCACTCCTCTACTACCTCCACCGTTTAGTAAAAGGTACAGTAGCCATTAATATTTTTATTGGGATTGTAATTATCTACGGGATATGGCGCCTTACAGAAATCCTAGAAATGGAACTCTTGAGTAAGATTTTAGGCGGCTTCTTGGGAGCAGGAATGTTTGCGTTGATTGTTGTCTTTCAGCAAGAAATACGAAATTTTTTATTAATGGTGGGATCTACAAATTTTAACACAAAACGATTTGTCAAACAATTTAAATCAATTTCAAAAGACAGCGTTGCTACTACTGACATCGAACCAATTATGGAAGCTATAAAAAAAATGAGTGCCTCAAAAACAGGAGCTTTAATTGTGATTAAACGAAATAACAGTTTGGATTTTGTAAAAAGCAGCGGCGACGTAATGAATGTGACCGTAAACCAACCCATTATTGAAAGTATTTTCTACAAAAACAGCCCATTGCATGATGGTGCTATGTTGATTGAAGAAAATAAAATTACAGCAACACGTGTTATTTTGCCCGTTTCAAGCGATCGTAAAATTCCATTGCGTTTTGGATTAAGACACCGAGCAGCAGTTGGTGTTACTGAAAAAAGTGATGCTGTTGCACTAATAGTAAGTGAAGAAAGCGGACAAATATCCTACCTTAAAGATGGCGACTTTGTACTATTTGAAAATATTAGCGAACTAACCAAACTATTGAATAAGGATTTAAGTTAAGAACACTATAAACATTAAGAACTGTAATAAAGAACTACCATAGATGATAAATTTTGCAACAACTGTGGCGCAAAAGTGGTTAACCAGATAATTACCTTTGGTCATTTTGCAAATGATATTTCCGAGCGTTTTTTAAATATTGAAAACAATTTAATCCTCAGAACGATAAAAGATTTATTTTTAAAACCATCCCTTGTAATTAATGGATATATTCAAGGAGTTCTTAAAAGACACTTAAATGTTGCGAACTACTTAGCACTCGCTTTAACACTTTCTGGATTACAACTTTTTCTTCTCAAGAAATTTTTTCAAGATAACATGGATGTTTCTTGGATGGTTCAGGAAGACAATCCAATGTTAAATGGAGACAGTAATTCTTTTATGGATATTATGTTTGAATATCATGGCCTTCTGTATTTTTTTTTATACCAATATACGCCACTATTGGAAGGCCTGTATTTATAAATTCAAAAAAAAAACTTTTTACACCACATTATAATCTCGGCTTACTCTCAGGCCCACTTTAGTATCGTACTATTTATCCCTTCTATTATTGTATTGGCTTTTGGAGTTAACTTTTTCAAAATAACCTATTTTTTCTTGTTTCCTCTTATGGTGCTTTATTCAGCTTATGTACATAAGAAGATCTATGAGCTTTCATTGATAAAAATAATTCATAAAACATTGTTCTTCTCAGTAATTAGCGGAATCCTGTATCTTGTTTTTTTAGTCGCGATAGTTGCAATAATGTTATTATTAGGAACTTTTGATTTAAGAGACTTTATCCCTAAAAAAGAAACGGTAGATGCTATTTCTTATATCGCTTCTTCAGTCATAAACTGGACTTCGTAAAGATTGCGATAGTAGCCATTTTCGCGTTGAAGTAGTTCTTGGTGGGTTCCAGATTCCACTATTTTACCTGCATCCATCACCAAGATTTTATCAGCCTTTTTAATGGTAGCAAGTCTATGCGCAATTACTATAGAAGTACGCCCTTTTGTTATTTTTTCAGTAGCCGTTTGTATCATTTCTTCACTGTAGCTGTCTACTGAAGAAGTCGCTTCATCTAAAATAAGAATCCCTGGTTTAGAAACATAGGCTCTTAAAAAAGCGATCAATTGTCTTTGTCCAGAAGAAAGCATGGCGCCTCGCTCCTTGACGTTGTAATTAAACTTCCCAGGTAAAGTGTCTATAAATTTTGAAATTCCTATTTCTTTTGCCGCTTGTCGCACTTCTTCTTCGGTTATTTCTGGATTGTTTAAGGTAATATTATTTAAAACAGTGTCTGCAAACAAAAATACATCTTGAAGCACGACCGCTATTTCACTTCTCAACGAAGCCAATGTATAGTCTTTGATCGAAATGCCATCAATCGTAATTTCACCACTATTAATTTCATAAAATCGATTCAGCAAATTAACAATGGTTGACTTTCCAGCTCCCGTAGAACCAACAATAGCAATCATTTCGCCTGAATTTACCGTAAATGAAATATCTTTTATAACTTTTTCATTTTCAACATACCCAAAATGCACATTTTCAAAGGCTATATTTCCGTAGGTTTTTGACAGCTTAATATCCCCTTCATTCACAATGTGAGATTTGGTATCTAAAATTGCAAATACGCGATTGGCAGCGACCATGCCCATTTGCAGGGTATTAAACTTATCTGCAATTTGCCGTAAGGGTCTAAAAAGCATTTGTACCAAATCAATAAACATAGTAATAATCCCAGCAGTTATCAATCCGCCTTCAACAGCATTTAACCCTCCGTACCAAACCACTAAACCAATAGCGATAGAAGAAGCCATTTCGGCAATTGGAAAGAAAATAGAGTTATACCAAACCGTTTTGACCCAAGCCTTTTTATGTTTTTCATTAATGACCTTAAACTGCTCGTATTCGGTTTCTTCACGAGCGAATATCTGAACGATTTTCATCCCTGTAATTCGTTCTTGAACAAAAGAATTTAGATTGGCAACCTGAGCTCTTACTTCTTCAAAAGCAACTTTCATTGCTCGCTGAAATATACGAGTAGCAATAAGTATTACTGGTAAAATGGTAAAAACTATTAGCGAAAGTTTCCAACTTTGATACAGCATAAAACCAGCAATTGCCACCATTTTCAGTAAATCTGCTATGATCATAAAAAGGCCCTGACTAAAAATACTGGAGATGGTTTCAATATCGTTAACGGCGCGCGTAGTGAGTCTTCCCACGGCACTTTTATCATAGTATTGCATTTTAAACCCAGTCATGAGTTTAAATAATTTAACCCGTAAGTCTTTAACAACATTTTGCCCCAACCAATTGGCATAATAAATAAATACAAATTGAAAGATCACTTCTAAAAATAAGATCACCAGCATTACCGAAATAAAATAAACAAGAAGCTCTTCATCTTGTGGGATGATGGATTGGTCAATAGCATTCTTCAAAAAGTAAGGACGCAATATTGCTAATATGGACATTATTACGGCCGTAAACGCAACCAAATAAAAGATCGCTTTATATGCGTTGGTAAACGCCAAGAGCCTTTTAAAAAGTGTAAAATCGAATGCTTTTCCTGAATCTGCCATAATTTTCCCTTTACTCTGGGAGTCTAAATACTCTAAACGTTTATTTTCTCTTTATTCTCAATACTATTTCTCGATAAAAATACCAGTTGGATAGACTACTTTAGTTAGATACAAACCACAAGCTGGCGCAGATGCACCCGCATTTCGCCTGTCTTTTTGTTCCATAATATTTTTAAATTCTTCTAAGGTAGTTTGTCCAAAACCTATATCTAGCATAGTCCCAACAATGGCTCGAACCATATTTCTTAAAAATCTATCTGCAGCAATGGTAAAGATAAGACCTTCTTCTGTTACTTCCCATAATGCCTTCTTTATATAACAATTATACGTCTTTACATTAGTCTTTGAACGCGAAAAACATTGAAAATCTTTATAGTCGAATAACAGTTGCGCCGCCTGATTCATCACTACAACATCTGGCATTTTTTGAATCGTGTGAGCCAAACCCAATGAAAATGGGTTTTTCTTAGTGCTTATCTTATATTCATACGCCCTTTCAACTGCATGAAATCTTGCATGTGCGTCTGAGACTACAGGATGAATTCCAACAATAGCAATATCGGTAGGCAAAAACATATTTAATCGAAAAATAGCATTCTGGACAGAGACCATTTCTTCCATATCAAAATGCGCGAACAATTGTTTTGCGTGCACACCAGCATCTGTTCTTCCTGCTCCGACTACTTTTATAGCCTGCCTAAAAAACGTACTCATGGTTTCCTCTATTACTTGCTGAACGCTCTCCGCATTTGGTTGTATTTGCCATCCACAATACGCGGCACCATTATAGGTTATCTCAATAAAATATCTCAAAAAAAAACTTTAGACAAAGATACATTATACCATAAAGTAAGCCCCCTTGTTTGACAAAAATTGAATGTGTAGAAAACGAACCAAACGAATAGATATGACTATTTTTACTAAAAATAAAAATCGAATTGAAAAAAATACTACTCTTAAGTGATACACACAGCCATATAGATAACACCATATTAAAGTATGTAAAACTGGCAGATGAAGTTTGGCATGCCGGAGATATTGGCGATCTGGCTGTAACCGATGCCATAGCAAAATTAAAACCTCTCCGTGCTGTCTATGGTAATATTGACGATGCTCAAGCAAGGCGAACGTACCCATTAGACCTGAGGTTTATGTGTGAGGAAGTAAACGTCTACATTACCCACATTGGAGGATACCCTAACAGATACAAACCACGTGTTAGAGAAGAATTAAACACCAATACCCCGGCCCTCTTTATCTGCGGTCATTCTCATATTTTAAAAGTAATGCCAGATAAAAAATTATCTTTATTGCATATGAATCCTGGTGCTATTGGAAAGCACGGTTTTCACAATGTACGAACGATGCTGCGTTTTGAAATTGATGGTAAAAAAATTCAAAATCTCGAAGTTGTTGAATTGAAGCGATGACTTCGGTACTATTTATCAGTTTATGCTTTCTGCCTAAACTTATAAATCACTAAATCACCTTTGGTTTTTTGTTTGATTTAATGTTTATTAAAAAAAATAGGTTTCTGAGTGATTCTTCTTTTTCTATCAAAATTGCATGGATAAAAAAAACCCTTACAGATGGCATTCTGTAAGGGTCTTGCACTAATAATACTAAGTTTGTTTTATCGCAAACGATCTACAGATTTTACAAGGTCTTCATCCCTTTTGATGGCTTTATTTGCCAACACTAAAAAAACGATAGAAATGATGGGAAGTAAGACTCCAATACCCTTCTCAGAAACCAAGGCTTCTCCAGGTAAATTAAGTGATCTGTAAACGATAAATCCCAGTAATACAAAGTTTAATATGATATTTAAGCGGTTAAGAACAAACTGCATTTGCCGCTTTTTAAAAGTAATAATAGAAATTATAGCAAACGCTATCGAACCGAAAACCAATCCGAAAACAAGGGGTTCTTTATTTGATATGATCACCGTGTCCAACCCGTCACTAATAATAGGGAATCCAAAATACAATGCAAGCATTACGAGTGCAGAAAGAAGCGTGTATATGGTTTGAATTCGTTGTATCATAAACTAACTTTTGTTAAAGTGATACAAAAATAGACTTTCTTTTTAAAAATAAAACGCTACAATTTAATTTATTGTTGTATAATTGCAAAACTAAAGAGTAACTCTTTCAATTTAGGTTACTTGTCTTCAAAATTTTTCACAAATTTTTCGCACTTCACAGAATAATTCATATTTTATATACAAAATACACACATTTTTAAATGTTAGAAATTTCAGAACTTAAAGCAAAGAAATTACCTGAACTTCAGGAACTTGCAAAAGCATTAAAGGTACCAAAGTATCGCTCTCTTAAAAAATTAGATCTTGTATATCAAATACTAGACTATCAAGCGGCAAATCCAAATGCTGTAAAAGCAGTTGTTGTTGAAGATGTTCCAAAAAAGGAACCTACTGAAGCTAGCAAACCAGCTTCTAGACCCCAAAAAGAACAAAACAAAAGAACTCCTCGTCCAGCGCCTGTTAAAAAAGAGACGCGTCCAAACGAGAAAGCACCAGAAAAATCTTCAAATAACAAAGAAGATATTCAGAAGCAAGACTCGCAAAGTAACGATGACAAAAGGCAAAACAACCCTCGTCAAAACACTCCAAAAAAAGACGATAACCGTCCACAAAAAGAGAATCGTCAACAAAACAATAGGGATAATAAACCGCGCGAAAACAAACCGCAACGTGAGAATAAACCCAAAAGTGACAATCGCAACAACGGTAATAAAGACAACCGTAATCGCTATAAAGAGCCAGACTATGAATTTGATGGCATCATAGAAAGTGAAGGTGTCCTTGACATTATGCAAGACGGTTATGGATTTTTAAGATCTAGTGACTACAATTACCTTTCATCTCCTGATGATATTTATGTATCACAATCACAAATTAGACTATTTGGGCTAAAAAGCGGTGACACCGTTTTAGGTGTAGTTCGCCCTCCAAAAGAAGGTGAAAAATATTTCCCCCTTATAAAAGTAAATAGAATTAATGGCCAAAACCCTAACGTCGTAAGAGACCGAATTTCTTTTGAGCATTTAACGCCCTTATTTCCGCAGGAAAAATTTAATATCTCTGAGAAACAAAGTACAATTTCTACACGTATTATTGATCTCTTTTCTCCAATTGGTAAGGGACAACGTGGGATGATTGTAGCACAACCCAAAACTGGTAAAACAATGTTACTAAAGGATATTGCAAACGGCATCGCTGCAAATCATCCTGAGGTATATCAAATGATCCTTTTAATAGACGAACGTCCAGAAGAGGTAACTGATATGCAACGCAACGTGCAAGGTGAAGTTATCGCATCGACGTTTGACAAAGAACCTTCAGAACATGTACGTATTGCTAATTTAGTAATAGACAAAGCAAAGCGCCTTGTTGAATGTGGTCACGATGTTGTAATTCTATTAGATTCGATCACACGGTTAGCACGAGCGTATAATACGGTTCAGCCTGCTAGTGGTAAAATACTTTCTGGTGGTGTAGATGCAGCGGCACTTAACAAACCAAAACGTTTCTTTGGAGCAGCACGTAACATTGAAAATGGCGGGTCTTTAAGCATCATAGCAACAGCGCTTACTGAAACTGGATCTAAGATGGACGAAGTTATCTTTGAGGAATTTAAAGGAACTGGTAACATGGAACTCCAGTTGGATAGAAAAATTTCTAACCGAAGAATTTTCCCGGCAATCGATCTTACTTCATCTAGCACACGTAGAGACGATTTACTCCTTGATGAGAAAACTATAAAACGCATGTGGGTAATGCGTAAGTATCTTGCAGACATGAACCCTGTAGAAGCGATGGAGTTTATTAATGATCGCTTTAGACAGACAAAGAATAATGAAGAATTCTTGATTTCCATGAACGCCTAACAGCTTAACAAAGAACTTACAAGATGTCTAGTCCTAACTAAACGAAACAGATTAAAAAGATTAAAAAGATTAAAAAGATTAAAAAGATTAAATTTATTAATTAAAGCTGAACAATGACGTGATTGTTCAGCTTTTTTGATTTGTACTATTTTCTTTTTAGTTTTTTTTGTGTGTACATTTTATCTGGTGTTAGCGTATAGCTCGACAAATGAGCCCTCAACGAGTTGTAAATATTGACTGCATTTTTAACTAATAATTTTTTCGTTGACAAGTCAGTATCGTATGCTACTATTGCAAATTCTTATTTTAAAACTCTATTGACACGTTCAGCTATAGCCTTCTTATAGAGATCCTGTTTTTCAATCATACTTGTACTTATCCGTTTGTCTTTTAGCATCTGTTGATATTTATTTGAGCAATACGGTAGGCCTCTGCCAGAGTGATGTATCATTGGCTGACTTAAATAGCTTCTCTTTTTAAACTCCATTTCGAGTACCCTTAGAGCGCCTGCCGCTTCAAAGCTGCCTTAAACATCGTATCCCATTATTTTCTTAGAACCAGCATCCGTTATAATAATAAGGTATGATCGATTTTTCCTATCATATCGCTTGTCCAACCTGTTCTAAATGCTCTAATTCAATCTCACTTATAGTATTTTATATTATCTGAACCTATAATGTGAGTACGTTGTTTTATGATAGCTCTTTTTAGGAGTGACAAGCATATGGTTTGCCTTTAGAATTCTAAATAATTTACCGCTCTCTACATTAACTTTGATAAGCTCTGCCCTGAGTATATAATGTAGTTTTCTTGTTCCCAGCCTAAACATAAGATTTCTTATAGAACGCATGAATGTGATAACCTGATGGTCTATGGGATGTTTATGTTTGTTGGATTTTATAAATCTATAATATACCTGGCTAGTTACCTCGAATAGTTCACAGGCAGAGATTATAGTCCCTTTTTGTTCTTCTTTGAAGCATTTGATAACTCGAGTTTGTAATTATTTCTTGTTTAGGTATCGTATTCCTTTTCGTCCATATCTAACAGCATATCGAAGACAATTACTTTCTTATCTGCAGGTTCCGTGAGATATTCAGCCCTTGCTTTCTGATTCACCAGCAACTTAACTTTAACCTCTAGCTCAAGAATTTTTTGTTCAGGTGTTTTGACATTGCTGTAAGCGCTTGGTATTCCCAATCAAAATCATCATATTTCCGCAACCATTTAATCTCTGTAGAATCTCCCTGAATGCTATATTTGAGGTGCGTTTAAGATTTTGTCAAGAGTCCATGTTTAACCTCTTCAACTAATTGAAGTTTAAAAGAGAACGAGTAATCTTTTTGGGTACGTTTGGTGTTACCAGTATTTGCAATGTTTTCATTGCACTAAGGTTTTAGTATATCGCTATTTCAGAATGGGGCATCGTTTTTCTATTAAAAAATTAAGCTTGAGATAATTAGCTTAACAAAAGTATAACAAGATATCTATCGCCATATAATAAACGAGTACTTGTTACCTATTGGAACCACATAAATAGGTAGTATTAAAAACTCAAATTGTCGCTATATGTAAGGAAGGGTATATTTAAAGCAAACTAAAGTAACCTCACTTTATGGTTATCAAAAAGCTTATTAAAATGATCATTGGCAAAAAACAACTTTCTACTACTAGCTGAATATTGAATACATAAACTACCACCGTTTATATGAATACTGTTATAAATAAACCACAATACAATTTTATAATGTTTTAAGCCAATCTTGACACGCCACTTTTAAGTCTATAAAAAAACCCTGCAAATTGCAGGGTTTTTCTATAATTTAATAATATGTATTTACTACAAATTATTGCTTGATAACTTTTTCAGTAATTGTACCTACAGAAGTTTCAATTTTCATTAAGTAAACACCTGAAGCTAATTCAGAAACGTTTACTTGACCATTTGAAATAGATACATTAGCTCTTTTTCCTAATAAGTCATACATAGCAACTCTTTCGATTTCGATTGAACCAGGAACATTAACGTTAATTACGTTTTGTGCCGGGTTAGGAAAAATAGACACTTGAGATAATGCAACATCATTTACTCCTAAAGCCATATCTACAACAAGATTAAGGATGGTATGAGAATCTGGGAAGCCTATGTCAGCATAAGATACTGGAGTACCTACAATATCACAAACAACAGATGTAATGTAAGAGTCTGCCGTTGCACCACCTGTTACTGCTGGGAAATAATTAAGTCCAGTTTCACCTTGATTTAATTGTACTGCAATAATCGCATCTTGATCTACTGTTGGTGGATTATCAAAAACAACTCTAACAACAGTTCCTACGTCATCAAGTCCTACAGTAACTGAAGCAGAAGCTAAAAGGTCTGGAGTAGCAGTAGAATCAAAACCATCAGGAAAACTTGAAACTTGATAAATATTTACTGTTAACTCATCATCACCATCAATGTTCTCAACACCAAATTCTGCACCTACAAGAAGTACTTGTGGAGAATAAGGTTGGTCTCCATTACTTAAATCATAAGCACGGTAATAAGCATTGTCACCACCACCACAAGAAACACCGCCGGGAACCTGAACGTCATCCTCGTTTTGAGTCATTACAACCTCTTGAGCTTGCGCCTGAAAAGCTATGCTTCCAATAAAAGCCAAGGCTAAAAATGTAATTTTTTTCATAATTGAAATTTTTAAATATTATTATTAAGTTTAAATTGTGGAACAAATATAACAAAGCCATTTAAAAAATCAACACTTTTCTAATAATAAACTATAAAATCACATTATTATGACCAAAAAGCTTGCTACTACAGCACTTTTACTTACTTTTTTTAGCTGCTCAGAGGATAAAAAAAGAACCTTTTCAAACACTAATTTTGAAACTCAATTTGAAACCTCAAATGGAGTTCAAACTGCTGATTATCATAATGTAATAGAGTATTACCAGATGTTGAGCGACAAATTTAGCACCATTACAATGCACGCTGGTGAGCTATCAGATAGTGGGAAACCTCTCCATGTTATAATTTTTTCTGATCTTATTTTAAAAAACAACACTTTAGACACTTTTCTAGAAAAAAAAGGCACATCAAACGTGTTATTAGTTAATAACGGCATCCATCCTGGTGAAAGCGATGGTATTGACGCTTCTATGATGCTGTTACGGGATTTAGCACAAGGAAAGATTTCCGCACCAAAAAACACCATAATTGCCATAGTACCAGTATATAATATTGGAGGCGCATTAAACCGAAACAGCACCTCTAGAACAAACCAAAATGGTCCAGACGAATATGGCTTTAGAGGAAATGCTAGAAATTATGACCTAAATAGAGACTTTATTAAAGCAGACACTAAGAACGCTTTGGCTTTTGCTAAAATTTTTCACGCGCTAAAACCCGAATTATTTATTGACAACCATGTGAGTAATGGCGCAGATTACCAATACACAATTACACACCTCTTTACGCAACACAATAAATTGGGCGGTAATTTAGGGACTTACTTACACACGTCATTTATGCCTGCATTAGAAGATTCATTGACTTCAAAAAATTGGGACATCACTCCTTATGTGAATGTCTTTAATTCGCAGCCTGAAAAAGGTTTTACTCAATTCTTGGATTCACCAAGATACTCTACTGGATATACCACATTATTTAACACACTAGGAATGATGGTTGAAACTCATATGCTAAAACCTTATAAACAAAGAGTTGAAGGGACCTATGAACTAATGAAAAGTTTTATTGAAATAGCAGATGCCGATGCTAAAAACATTTCAAAATTAGTGAGATCTTCAAAAAATGCAGTTACTGCAGAAGCAGAATACCCGATACAATGGCAAATTGATAGCGCAAAAACAACGACACTAAATTTTAAAGGGTATGAAGGCAACTTTGTAGAAAGCACTATTACTGGTAAGCAAAGATTAAAATTTGACCAAAGCAAACCCTTTAATAAAGAAACCACATACTATAATTTTTTCAAACCAAGTACTATGATCAAGGTCCCTCTATGCTATATAGTACCTCAAGGATATTGGAATGTTCTCGAGCGATTAAAAGCAAACGATATTGCTACGAGCAGGTTCGAAAAAGACACCCTTATGGAAGTCGAGGTATATAGAATTGAAAGCTATGAGACTCGCAGAAATGCTTACGAAGGCCATTATTTACATTATAATACCTCGGTTGCTACAAAAATGGAAACTGTAGCTATTAATCAGGGAGACTACATGATTTCAACAGATCAAGATGGGGTTCGTTACATACTTGAAACTTTAGAACCTTCTGCAGTGGATTCATTTTTTAATTGGAATTTTTTCGACACTATTTTGCAACAAAAAGAAGGCTTCTCTCCCTATGTATGGGAAGATAAAGCAGCGGCACTTCTCAAAAATAATGCCCAACTTAAAGAAGAATTTGACAGTATAAAAAAAATAGACTCAAACTTTGCAAACAATTGGTACGAACAATTGGATTGGTTACATAAAAAATCCTCTAATTATGAAAAGGCTCATTTAAGATACCCTATCGTTAGGATGCGTCGTTAAATATTCCTTTGGGAAGAGCAACTTTATATTTTCATAAGACTGTGTAAGTGCTCGTTGAGATTTTTCAAAATTTTTCCAAGTTGCTTTTTTAATTCCTTCCTTAGCCTCGGGCATTAGGTCTCCAGTAAAATCTGTATACATTTCATACCAGTAGGTTACCTTTAATCTAAATTTGTCGTTGCGCTTAAAAACGTGATAAGTTTTGGTAATAAATGTGCGTACTTGCAAATTTTTTACCCCTGTTTCTTCTTCAGTCTCTCGTATCGCCGCTTGTTGGTGCGTTTCGCCCTTTTCAATTTTACCCTTTGGCAAATCCCATTTACCATTTCTTTTAATAAATAGTATTTCTTTCTTTTTATTAAAAACCAGACCACCTCCAGCCTCAACCACTGGTAATTTTTTTAATAAAAACCGTTCTAGTTTCTCTTCGTTTTTATGATACAGATTAACATAGAGCAGCTCACCATCGCTAATTCTATTAATAAGTTTTTTAAACTTAACCTCTTTTAAAGGAATGGTTCTGTATTGCTTTCCTATATTTTTCTCTGTGGACAAAATTATAGGCACGTCATTGACGAAAACTTTATACATTTGCAATTATGATTTTAAATAAAGAGACTGCTCAAAAAACAGCTGAATTACTATTGCAAATTAACGCAATTAAATTACAACCACAAGAACCATTTACTTGGGCTTCTGGTTGGAGATCTCCTATTTATTGCGACAACCGCATTACACTTTCATATCCTACTATACGCACATACCTTAGAGAAAACATAGCAAAACAAGTAGAAGAATTATATGGAAAACCTGATGTTATTGCTGGGGTTGCGACAGGAGCAATTGGTATTGGAATGCTCGTTGCAGAGTGTCTAAACCTTCCTTTTTGCTACGTTCGTCCAGAAACTAAGAAACACGGAAGACAAAATAAAATTGAGGGGCAAGTATCACCCAATCAAACAGTAGTTGTCATAGAAGATCTAATTAGTACTGGAAAAAGCAGTCTCATGGCGGTAGCAGCTTTGCGTGAAGCAAACCTACAAGTAAAAGGAATGATGGCCATATTTTCCTATGGCTTTGACGTAGCTACTGAAAATTTTGAAAAAGCAGGAGTAACCTTAAATACACTTAGCGACTACGAGCACTTACTAGAAAATGCTGAAAAATCTTCATACATAACTGCATCAGATAAAGTTTTATTGAGTTCTTGGAGAGAAAATCCGTCTGAATGGAACGGTTAAAACATAAATTATTAGATTATTAATAGTAACAAATAAAGCAACCATTATGGAAATAAAAAGTAAAAAAGTAACCGTTCAAAAATCTGCTGAAGCTATTTGTAATTATTTATGTGATGTAAAAAACTTTGAACAGTTAATGCCAGATAACATTAGCAAATTTGAAGTTATTAGAGAAGATGCTTTTGTTTTTGCCTTAAAAGGAATGCCAGAAATTGCTTTAGAGGTTAAAGAAGTGGTGGCTCCCTACAAAGTGACGCTCGGGGCAATTAGCGATAAAATTCCGTTTACACTTATATCACACATTGATGTAGGTGATAAAGACACATCTGCTGTAGAACTTCAGTTTGAAGGAAAATTTAATACGATGATGTCGATGATGATTAAAGGCCCACTAACTAAGTTTATTGACACCTTAACTACAAACCTGGAAAAACTATAATCACTATAATTAGTTTTAAAATGCGCTATTAAATGTTTGACTTGAAAGTTAAATATTACTGAATCAATTTTATTTCCTTCAAATTAAATAGGTGTATCTGATCGTCCTCCTTAAAAACCATTAAGAGTCCCTCTTTACTCACTCCTTTTATAGCACCATTGAACCTATTCCCCTGGGTGTCCTCAAAAACCGAAATACTATTCTTTCTATATAGATGAGAGGTATAATTATTAAATATAGCTTCAACATCAAGCGAAACCATTTCATTTAAATGAATTTCAATTTCAGATACCAAATTTTGAAAAACCTCTTGCAACTCAAATTTTCTTCCACCACTTAAAAGTAGTGATGTTGCAGATGGAAGGCTTTCAAAACTAATTTCGTTCACATTCAATCCAACTCCAATTATTGTAGAAGCAATACTAGAACCCTTAACCGAATTTTCAATCAAGATTCCACAACATTTTTTTCCATCTGCCATAATGTCGTTAGGCCACTTTATAGTGACATTAGGGATGGAGTAGTATTTTAATGTCCTAGTAATAGCAAGTGCTGTTTGCATGGAAATAACAAAAGCCCTATCAGCAGGCAGTTGTTCGAAAGTCTTATATACACTAAATGTAAGGCTTTTACCACGAGTAGATTGCCAGTGTGTATGCTGCTGTCCTCTACCCTTTGTTTGTGATTCTGTAATGACTACGGTCGTATCTTTTAATACCTGAGATTTTGATAATTCTTTGAGATACGAATTTGTAGATTGAGTGGCACTAAGTTTGATTATGTTCAAGAAGAAAAGTATTAAATTTATTAAAGATGCAAAGTAAACAAACACACAAAAAAGTAATAACTTTGTAAAAATAAAAAAGCTTAATGATTAAGAAAGAAAAGAACACAGATCTTCTTATAACAAATATCATACGCGGCATAGAAGCGGTAAAAGGACAAGACATTGAAATTCTAGACCTCAGAGAAATCGAAAACACAGTAACAGACTATTTTATTATTTGCAACGGTACCTCAAACACGCAAGTTAATGCCATTGTTGGTTCTATCCAAAAAACAGTAAGTAAGGCTCTTAAAGAAAAAGCTTGGCATATAGAAGGAAGTGACAATAGCGAATGGATATTAATGGATTATGTTCACGTTGTAGTACACGTATTTCAAAAACACATACGAGAATTTTATGACATCGAAGGATTATGGGGCGATGCTAAAAGCGTAAAAATAGAAACAACACTTTAAAAAAAAGCCACATGGCAGAAGAAAATAAAAAACCTACCGAAGGAAAAAAGAACAAAAAGCCTGATCTTAAAAAACCTAAATTTAGTGCATACTGGATTTATGGGGCGCTTTTAGTATTTTTCCTTGCAATATTCCTCTCTGGAGGAAGTAATTTAACGCAAGCTACAAAAACTACGCAAGCTGAATTTGAAACATATCTTAGAGACGGAGATGTTGAAAAAGTTGAAATAGTGAACAAAAAACTTGCAAAAGTTTATTTAACCGCCGAAGCGAGTACACAGGAAAAGCACCTTAAAACCAAATCAAAAGGGCTCCTAGGAGGACCTAGTGCTGGAGACCCAAATTATCAATTTGAATTTGGAGACCTTCAAAACTTTGAAAATAATTTTCAGCAAATAAAGCAAGAGAACAGCCTTAATACTCAAATTGTATGGAACACAGAGTCTAACGTTTGGGGAGAGGTTCTAATGGGCTTATTGCCTTTTATAGTAATTATTGGTATCTGGATTTTTATCATGAAACGTATGTCTGGCGGTGCTGGAGGCGGTGCTGGAGGACAAATTTTCAATATTGGCAAATCAAAAGCAAAATTATTTGATGAGAAAATTGATGTTAAAACTTCCTTTAAAGACGTAGCTGGACTAGAAGGCGCAAAAGAAGAAGTACAAGAAATTGTAGACTTTCTAAAACACCCTGAAAAATACACTTCATTAGGAGGGAAAATACCTAAAGGAGCCTTACTAGTTGGCCCCCCTGGAACAGGTAAAACATTATTAGCTCGTGCAGTCGCAGGAGAAGCAAAAGTTCCTTTCTTTTCGTTATCAGGTTCAGATTTTGTTGAGATGTTTGTAGGTGTTGGAGCTTCTCGTGTTCGTGACTTATTTAAACAAGCAAAAGAAAAATCACCTTCTATAATTTTTATAGACGAAATTGATGCCATTGGTAGAGCTCGTGGTAAAAGCAACTTTAGTGGCTCAAACGATGAAAGAGAAAACACCTTAAACCAGTTATTGACTGAAATGGACGGTTTTGCAACAAACTCAAATGTTATCGTAATAGCAGCGACAAATCGCGCAGACGTCCTCGATAAAGCCTTAATGCGTGCAGGAAGATTTGATCGGCAAATCTATGTAGATTTACCAGATGTCCGGGAACGTAAAGAAATTTTTGAAGTGCACTTACGCCCGTTAAAAAAAGAAGAAAATCTTGATACAGATTTTCTCTCAAAACAAACACCTGGTTTTTCAGGTGCCGATATCGCAAATGTTTGTAATGAAGCGGCCTTAATAGCGGCTAGACAAGATAAGAAAGCGGTAGGAAAACAAGACTTTCTAGATGCCGTTGATAGAATTGTAGGTGGCTTAGAAAAGAAAAATAAAATAGTTACGCCAGGAGAGAAAAAAGCAATTGCTTTTCACGAAGCTGGTCATGCAACCGTTAGCTGGATGCTAGAACATGCGGCTCCCTTAGTTAAAGTAACAATTGTTCCTCGGGGACAATCCTTAGGGGCTGCTTGGTATTTACCGGAAGAAAGACTTATTGTTCGACCTGAGCAAATGCTTGACGAAATGTGTGCTACACTAGGTGGCCGCGCTGCTGAAAAAGTTATATTTAATCAAATATCTACAGGAGCGTTGAGTGATCTTGAAAAAGTTACAAAACAAGCACGCGCAATGGTAACTATTTACGGCTTGAATGATAAAGTAGGAAATCTAACCTATTATGACTCTAGCGGACAATCCGAATACAACTTTAGCAAGCCTTATAGCGAGAAGACTGCAGAATTAATTGATAAAGAAATCTCAAACCTTATTGAGACGCAATATCAGAGGGCTATTGATTTATTAGAGAAGAATAAAGAAAAACTAACGGAGCTAGCAAACGTCCTCTTAGAGAAAGAAGTTATTTTTAAAGATAACCTAGAAAAGATTTTTGGAGAAAGACCATTTGGAAAATCATCTGAAACTGCTGAAAAGTTGGTAACCGACTAGATTTATTTACGATATAAAACGAAAAGTTTGGCCGTATTGCAGTACTCCTGTATTAGGATTTTATTATATTTGAAAAAATAGTGCATTTATTCCTCATAAATACTATCAATGGGTCTCTTTAAAAGACTTTTAAAATCTAAAACAAATAAAAAGCCTGAGAACTTAGGTGCATTAGACGCGCACTCTAAATACTTCCCGAAAGACAAACTCCCTATAGACGAGAACTTCACAGCTAATTTTAAACGTAATGGCGGTAAGTTCTTGTATTGTGAGAATAGCAACGAAATTAACGATGCGTTTGACAATATTCTTCTCGAAAATGATTGGTATGAAGAAGATGTATTTTGTGTTGACGAAACTCTAAAATTAAAATTTGATGGTTACAATCTTAATTTTGTAAAAAAAACGACGGCGAGCTTTTTTCTGTCTCAATGCGAATCTTTAGTATCTAATAATGGCTCTATATTACTCTCTTCAAATCAGATAAAAGAGAAGAAACTCGATGAGCTTCCCATAAACATTATCATTTTTGCTACCACGAGTCAATTTGTTGAAAACATAAGTGACGGTCTTCGTATCATAAAAAATTCAGGAGGGAAATTCATTCCTAGTAATATCACTACAATCCAAGACTTCGAAACTGAAAAAGAAAAGGATTTCATGAGTTATGGAAGTAGCTCAAAAAACCTATATTTGCTGCTACTCGAAGATTTATAAATATGAGAGAAATTATCGTGCGGACTATTTCAGGTATTTTATACATCCTGGTAGTTATCTTTTCAATGTACACCTCGCGCGAGTTATTTATAGCCCTTTTCTTTATATTAGGTGTTTTAGTGCTTAGAGAGTTTCTTAAATTAGTTCATCTAAAGAGTTATGTCGCCTATTTATTACTCGGAGCTGGACTTTATTTTTTAAGCTATGACATCATAGCCATACAAGCTGTCCATTTATACCTCATTCTCTCTTGTTTTGTCTGCCTATTTTTATTTAAAGATTTACTGTGGACTAAAAAAATTCCAATGTTTGAAAAAAAGAAATACATCACCACCATATTTTATATTATAAGCGGATTCGTATTTCTAACCTTAATACCATTTTCTGAAGGATACTTTATGCCTGAAATAATTGTTGGCATATTCACCCTAATATGGGCTAATGACACTTTTGCTTACATCGTTGGAAAATCTATTGGAAAACATAAATTATACGAGCGTATTTCTCCCAAAAAAACCATAGAAGGGTTTTTAGGAGGAGTTGTTGGCGCTCTTATCGCAGGATTTGTTGTTTTTAAACTCACAGGAATTTATAATCTGTATATTTGGTTCATACTTGCTTTAATAGGATCAATATTTGGGACTATTGGAGATTTAATTCAATCAAAATTTAAACGACAAGCCGGAGTAAAAGATAGCGGCATGTTAATGCCAGGACACGGTGGGTTGTATGATAGACTTGATAGTGTGATTTATACAAGTCCATTTATTTATGCGTTTTTAGAAATTATAAACTATGTTTCATAAAGAAGGTCAAAAAATAATTTTAATAACACTTTTTCTAGTAGTTGCTGCAAGCTTATTAGCAGACTATGCAATTACAAATCCATATTTTAGAAGAGGGGTAATCATAGCTGCGGTTGCTTTGTTAATAATGGTTTTACAGTTTTTTAGAAACCCAAAGCGCAACTTTCTTCCAAACGATTCACAAATTATTTCACCAGTAGATGGTAAAGTTGTTGTGATTGAAGAAGTATTTGAAAAAGAATTTTACAACGAAAAAAGGTTGCAAGTTTCGGTTTTTATGTCGCCATTAAATGTTCATGTTACGAGATATCCTGTTAGTGGCAAGGTTATTTTAAGTAAATACCATCCAGGGAAATTTTTAGTTGCGTGGCATCCTAAATCAAGTGAAGAAAATGAGCGGACTACTGTTGTTGTAAACAATGAAGCTTTTGGTAATATCTTATATCGTCAAATTGCAGGCGCATTAGCAAAAAGAATTGTAAATTATGCCAAAGAAGGTCAAGTCGTAACGCAATCAAGTGATAGTGGATTCATAAAATTTGGAAGTCGGGTAGATGTATTCCTTCCTTTAGGCACCAAACTTGACATAACACTCAATCAAAATGTTAAAGGCGGAATAACCGTTTTAGCTTCGAAATAACTATTAAACAACGAGAATATAATTCTTGTGGTAAAACAAAAACCAAGTGGCTTCTTCTGAAGAAATAAACAAAGCATTTAACAAAGCAGTAGAGTTAGTGAACGCACATCATGAACCTTTTCCTGCAGATGTTTTACTCAACCTCTACGCATATTATAAAAAAGCTACAGACGCTTCTCATAGCGCAGGAGAAAGCAGAGAATCTCTAATCACTGCTTTTAAAACAAATGCCTTATTTCAAACAAAAAACATGTCTAAAGATGAGGCGAAAGAACTCTATGTGGAAACCACCACTCGCTATTTTTTGTACCGAAAGTAATACTGACTATCCTTTATAATAGTATGCAAATTACTGTTTCAAACTCTTTAAACTAGCCTCGATGGTTTCGATTTTAGCTAATGCATCAGCCTTCTTCTTGAGTTCGTTAGCGACCACTTGTTCAGGTGCTCCACTTACGAATTTTTCGTTTTTAAGTTTCCCTTGAACACTCCTTAAAAACCCTTGAGTATAATTTAATTCTTCTTCTAGTTTCTGAATTTCTTCTTCAATATTGATACTCCCTTCCATCGGAATAAAATATTCATTAGACTTAACTCTAAATGTTAGTGCCCCCTCAACCGCCGCAGAAACTTCATTAAATTCTGAAATATTACCTAGCTTAGTAATCACTGAATTTAAACGATCATTCGTTTTTTCAGAATTAAGCATCAATAATGAAACGGAATCCTTAAACGCTATATTCTTTTCCTTTCTAACCGTTCTAATCCCTGAAATAACTTCCGCTGCAAATTCAAAATCTGTCAACAATTTAGCATCAATGAGTGCTAACTTCGGCCAGTGATTTACAATTAGTGCTTCATTGGGAGAACGAGCTGCTATTAGGTGCCACAATTCTTCGGTAAGGAAAGGCATAAAAGGATGTAAAATTCTTAAATTCTCTTCAAATAATGAGATGATACCAGTATATGTTTTTTGATCTATAGGTGCCTGATATGCTGGTTTAACAATTTCTAATAACCAACCGCAAAAGTCGTCCCAAATTAATTTATACGTTCCCATTAAGGCATCACTAATACGATATTTGCCGTAATGATCTTCAATTTCAACAAGTGTTTGCTGCAATCTTGAACGGTACCATTGCAACGCAATTGCAGATGATTCAGGCTGACCTATTTCCATAGAAATATCCCACGATTGCGTGAGTTTAAAAGCATTCCAAATCTTATTGCTAAATCCTTTTCCTTGCTGGCAAAGTCCTTCATCAAACATTAAATCATTCCCCGCTGGCGCGCTCAACAATAAACCCACTCGAACACCATCTGCACTATAGTCGTTAATTAACTTTAAAGCATCTGGAGAATTCCCTAGAGACTTGCTCATTTTACGACGCTCCTTATCCCGAACAAGGCCTGTTAAATAAACATTTTTAAAAGGACGTTCGGCTGTATATTCATAACCAGCAATAATCATTCTAGCCACCCAAAAGAATAGAATATCTGGACCTGTTACTAAATCGTTGGTAGGGTAATAATATTTAAATTCTTCATTTTCAGGATCATTTAGCCCATCAAAAACACTCATAGGCCACAACCAAGACGAAAACCAAGTATCTAATGCATCTGAGTCTTGGCTTAAATCTTCGATTCTTAAATTGGCTTTTCCTGTTTTCTCTTTTGCTTTTATAAGGGCTTCTTCCATAGTTTCAGCAACCACAAAATCTTCCTTTCCGTCTCCGTAGAAATAGGCAGGGATTTGTTGACCCCACCATAATTGGCGACTTATATTCCAATCGCGAATATTAGTCAACCAATGACGGTATGTATTTTCAAATTTCTTAGGGTGCAATACAACATCATCTGTCTCTAAAACCGCTTTAATCGCTGGTTTTACTAATTCTTGCATTTTCAAAAACCATTGATCGCTTAACCTTGGTTCAATAACAGCCTTAGTTCGCTCACTAGTCCCTACCTTATTTAAGTGTTGTTCCGTTTTAATAAGTGCCCCGTTCGCTTCCAATTCTTTTGTAACTTCCTTGCGAACCACAAAACGATCTTTACCTTCATAGTGCAATCCAAAAGAATTAAGACTTGCATCATCATTAAAAATATCAACCACTTCGAGCTTATGTTTATCGCCCAGCATTTTATCATTTTCGTCGTGAGCTGGAGTAACTTTTAAGCAACCAGTACCAAACTCAACATCTACATATTCGTCTTCAATAATAGGAATTATACGATGGCATATAGGAACAATGGCTTGCTTTCCTTTTAGGTGCGTAAATCGTTCATCATTAGGGTTTATACAAATAGCGGTATCCCCAAAAATAGTTTCAGGCCTTGTAGTAGCAATAGTTAGGAAATCTTCACTTCCTTCAATTGCATATTTTATATAATATAAATTCCCTTGCTTTTCTACATAGTTTACTTCCTCGTCACTCAAAGTTGTTTTTGCCTCAGGATCCCAATTCACCATGCGGTATCCTCGATAAATCATTCCTTTGTCATATAGATCTACAAAGCTCTTGATTACCTGTTGAGACATCTTTGGGTCTAAAGTAAATTTTGTGCGTTCCCAATCGCAGGATGCACCTAGCTTTTTTAGTTGGTCTAAAATAACGCCTCCGTATTCTTCAGTCCAATCCCAAGCGTGTTTTAAAAATTCCTCGCGGGTGAGCGAAGATTTTTCTATACCTTCTGCTTTTAACTTCGCAACAACTTTCGCTTCAGTAGCAATACTTGCATGGTCCGTACCTGGAACCCAGCACGCATTGTATCCTTTTAACCTTGCCCTTCTAATAAGCACATCTTGAATGGTATTATTAAGCATATGCCCCATGTGTAGTATTCCAGTAACATTGGGTGGCGGAATAACAATAGTGTAGGGTTCTCGATCATCTACTTCACTATGAAAATAGTTGTGTTCCATCCAGTAGGCATACCACTTATCTTCTATATTTTGTGCGTTATATTTTGCTTCAAGGGCCATGTTTGGTCTAATTTTTGAATTTAGTTTGCAAAAATAGGTATTACAATACGATTAATATAATTTTAAATATGCGTAAGTTAACTTGCAAATTGTAAAGCGAATACCTAATTTAGCAATAATCAAATACAACACTTATGAAAAAATTAGTTTTAATAGCATTAGTTGGTTTACTAGGATTTACGGTTAATGCTCAGGCAAAAATCACTTTTAAGAGTGATACTGTAGACTACGGTAAAATAGTAAAAGGAAGCGATGGAGTTCGTGTTTTTGAATTTACAAACACTGGAGATGCTCCATTAATAGTTAGTGATGTAAAATCTAGCTGTGGTTGCACCGTACCTAAAAAACCCAAAGGACCCGTTGCAGCTGGCGCAACTGGCACAATTGAGGTAAAATACGACACCAATAGAGTAGGGCCTATTAGAAAAACTGTAACCGTGTATTCAAACGCAGATGAACCTATCAAGGCGTTGAAAATTAAAGGTGAGGTATTGAAAGAAGCAGGTAGCGTATTGGAAAAAACTGAAAAATAAACTGTTCTTCTCAAATTATTAAAACGACCATCAATTTGATGGTCGTTTTTCTTTACAATACTTTTTTTAGTTTAAAGCTCGTTTTCAATAATTTATCACCTCGTTCATATTCTATAGTAATTTTCTTGCCTACACTACTGCCAAATAGCGCAATTACTTCGTATAGTTTATATTTATAACAAAAACACCGTTTATTTTATGGCCCCATCCCCCACTTGTAATCCAGCAAATGCTCCCAGGGAAACACTTCTAAGTTCTACTATAACAATCTTAGGCGCCGTAAATAATTTAAAAACCGGATCTATTACTATGCTCGAATTTCTATTAGCACTTCCGGATTCTAACACCTTTAAACTCATTTTTTCTGACCGTATATCCTGTAATTTTTTAACTTGTATGGAGCCATTAGGTGCTAAAGTCAATTAGCTTAAGTTATAATAAAATGGTTTCGAATAATTTGAATTCCTTTTAACAGCATCCATTATTCAGCATAATTCATTGTTGCTGTAAAACGTTTAAGCAATGAACGTCCAATACTTCCCGCTCTATTTTTTGCAATGTATAATGAATCTTTTATTTCAATATTTGTAAGTACTACGGTTACATCCTCAAACCTAAAATCACTCATTTCCATCCACTCCAATTTTGATCGTTTTCTATACAGGCTAACGCTCTTAGTTAGTCCTAAAAAATCTTCAAAATAATTTTTAAGTTCTTCCGTAATAAACACCTCATCTTCGAACAACCATGTCGCATCGCTCGAACCAGAATCTATTAAGAATAGCAGAAAATTAATAACGAACCCAAACTCACTTCTTCATTTATACAGAGCTTTTCCTTATAAAACTGAAGTGGTATATTTTTGCAGTTTTTACGTCGCTTTATTTTGAAATTCAATGGTTTATAAAAGGTCATTCTTTTTTTAGTGCAATTAGTTTCAACAACAAAATCTTTAAAGAAGTCATATCCTAAAATACCATGGACTGGAACACCCATTCTGCTCGAAAAATATAGCATTTAATCAAAAACAACATATACACTAAGATTTATATCCTTGAAATCTCCAACAACAAAAGTATTTACAGTACTTTTCAATCCCCTACAACCTCGCCTCCAATCCCTCTCAAATTAATAGCGTTTACATTTTTAATTGAAACCGAATCTGCCTCCGTTAAACTTAACAAAATTCTATTTTGAACACCAGTGTCTAACAAAAAAGAAAGTTCAACTCCGTTCAATCAAATAGGAATAACAACAAGATTGTTCACCTACAGAAAATAAAATTTATAAATTTTATGACCATTTTCAAAAGAAAAAGAAGACTGACTGTGCCCTAAAATTTGTACTCCAACAGCACACCATAGGAATAACAAATAGTACTTTATTTTCATTCTAATTATCATTCATTTAAATTTAGAAAAAAATAACATAAACTCGCGAAATACTATGCATGAATTCTAACATTTTTTTGCAACTTTGTTATCTAAATTGTAAACTATGCCTTCTATTTCTGTAAAGGGTGAAAAAATGCCCGAATCCCCAATAAGAAAACTAGTTCCTTATGCTGAAAAAGCCTACAAAGCAAATAAAACGGTCTACCATCTCAACATAGGACAACCAGATATTAAAAGCCCACAAATTGCAATGGATGCTGTTTCTCAACACAACCTTGAAATTCTGGCGTATACCCGTAGTGAAGGATCTGAAGCATATCGTGAGAAAATTGCAGGGTATTACAATCGCAATAGTATAATGGTCGAGGCAAATGAAATTATTGTAACCACAGGAGGAAGCGAAGCGCTGCTCTTTGCAATGGGAGCAGTTGCTGATGTTGATGATGAAATTATAATTCCAGAACCATTTTACGCTAATTACAATGGGTTTGCAACAGCTTCTGGAGTAAAAATAGTGCCTGTGATTTCAAAAATTGAAAATAATTTTGCGCTACCACCAATAAGCGAATTTGAAAAATTAATCACACCAAAAACTAAAGCAATATTAATTTGCAACCCAGGGAATCCTACTGGGTATTTATATAGCCTGGAGGAGATTCAAACATTGGCTAAAATAGTAAAGAAACATGATCTCTTTTTAGTAGCAGACGAGGTATATCGTGAGTTTGTTTATGATGATTTAACACATCACTCCATCCTCCAAATCGACGGCTTAGAGGAACACGCGATTGTTATAGACTCTGTTTCTAAGCGCTACAGCATGTGTGGTGCAAGAATAGGATGTCTCGTTTCTAAAAACAAGGCAGTTATTACAACAGGTTTAAAATTTGCGCAAGCCAGATTGAGTCCTCCTACGTTTGCACAAATTGCTAGCGAGGCCGCATTACAAACTCCTCAAAGTTATTTTGACGAAGTAATTGTAGAGTACAAGGAGCGTCGCGACACCCTCATCGAAAAACTAGAAGAAATTCCTGGTGTTAAAGTTGGACACCCAAAAGGGGCTTTTTATTGTATTGCACAACTCCCGGTAAAAAACAGTGATGCTTTTGCTCAATGGTTATTAGAAGAATTTGATGTTGATGGCGAAACGATTATGGTTGCACCAGCAGCTGGTTTTTATTCCACTCCAAATATGGGTACAAACCAAATTAGAATTGCTTATGTCTTAAATAAAGACAGTTTAATTAACGCCGTAAATATTCTAAAAAAAGCACTTGAGGTTTATGTAGATTAGCTTCGATACCATTTTGTGATTTAAAAGTAGGCTCCTATTTTTTATTTAATACAAACACACAATCAGTCAGCTGCCTTTGTTTGGTTATATTGTGGAATACTTGCCTAAAAATAAATCTGAATTAAGAAATCTAAATTGAACATTATAGAAAATATTTCACTTAAACCATACAATACTTTTGGTATTGATGCGACCGCTCGCCATTTTGTGAGCGTAACAACTGTAAACGAGTTAAAGGAAGTGTTATCGCTATCGCAGTTTAAAAACAGATTCATTCTAGGTGGTGGCAGCAATATGCTGCTAAAAAATGATATAGATGCTCTCGTAATTCACATTGATTTAAAAGGTATTTCGGTTTTAGAAAAAACAAAGTCTCACGTTCATTTGCGATGTATGGCAGGCGAAAACTGGCACGAACTTGTACTCTTTTGTATTGAACATAATTATGGTGGATTAGAAAACTTATCACTCATTCCTGGAAATGTTGGCACCGCACCTATTCAAAATATTGGTGCTTATGGTGTTGAAATTAAAGACGCTCTCATTTCTTGCGAAGCCCTTAATATTGAAACTGGAAAAATAAAAACGTTTACAAATGTTGAATGTAATTTTAGATATCGCAATTCAATATTTAAAACTGAACTTAAAGGAAAGTATATTATTACAAGCGTTACATTTCAATTAAGTAAAAAACTTCATAAATTACATACAAGCTACGGTGCTATTGAAAATGAACTTGTAAAAAGAAATTTTAAAAACCCAACCATTAAAAACGTGAGCGATGCGGTAATAGCAATTCGTCAATCTAAATTACCCGATCCAAAAGTCTTGGGAAATAGTGGTAGCTTTTTTAAAAATCCAATTATTTCGGTAAGCAAATTCAATCAGTTTTCAACCAAATTCCCAGAAGCACCATCTTATAAAGTAAGTGAAACCGAATACAAAATTCCAGCCGGATGGCTTATCGAACAGGCAGGTTTTAAAGGAAAACGCTTTGGAGATGCTGGAGTACACAAAAAACAAGCATTGGTTCTTGTTAATTATGGCAATGCCTCAGGTACCGAAATTTGGAACCTAGCCCTACAAATTCAAAAAAAAGTAAAAGACCTTTACGACATAACCATTGAAGCTGAGGTAAATGTTATTTAATTCGGCTTTTGTAGATTTGCTATAGAAAGGATGATTATAATTTTTGCAATGACATCTGTTTTTACTAATTGTGATATGGTGCCGCTGTAATCCTCAATATACAACTCCATCCCTTCACAAATCATTTTTAATGACTTCCCGCGCAACGTTTTTATCTAGAAAATATCATTGTTCCTTTTGCCTTTTGCACAATAGCAATCAAATTAAATGCTCCCAAAACAATATAATCTTCAAAGAAAATCTGGAAATTTATTGAAGTTATATTTTCAAAAACACAATTTAACGGTGCAAAATCGGGAATGGTCCAGAAAATGGTGATTGTTCGTTTTTTAATTCGACAGTAGCAATCTTATTGATAAAAATGCCAATATCTTCGGTTTGCTTCTCACGTTTTAAAATATTGTTGTTAATTATTTTTTTTCTGGTAAAGCCTTCAATAATAGCAGGCAAGTTTAGGGCCTTATTCCCATAAGTCCCTTTGGTATAAGCTTCACTTTTACACCCTAACATTATAACGAGACCGTAAATAATTAAAAAATATCAAAAGTTTTTATCACGAACAGACCTCATATTTTAAAGTTAAAGTACCCCATTTTGGTCTTTTTTCTACCATAAAGATTGTACTTTTGTAACTCCTAAACTTTTTATGTATGGCACTGTTTTTTATTACAATCGCATTACTTCTTTTAGCAGTAGCTGGAATTTCCATAAAATTATGGGCGAAAAAAGATGGTGAATTTGCCGGTACTTGTGCTAGTCAAAGCCCATTTTTGAATAACAGTGGAGAATCTTGTGGTTTTTGTGGAAAGACACCAGACCAGTTTGACAATTGCAAAGAAGAAACTCACGAAGTAACAGCATAGCAAATAATACCCAACCAGCTTTACTAGCCTATGCTACTAATTTACTTTTTGAGCAGTACTGCTCTAATTTGTATTTTCTATTACATTTTATTCGGGAAATGTGTTTTTGGAAAAAACAAAAAATCAAATTCGAAATTACATCCTATTTCAATCATAGTTTGTGCTAAAAACGAGGCTGAAAACTTAACTAAAAACATCCCAAAACTTCTTTCACAAGCATATCCTGATTTTGAGCTCATCCTTATTAATGATGCCTCTATTGACAACTCCTTGGAGGTAATGGAGCACTTTCAAGAAAAAGATTCACGAATTGTTATCGTAAATGTTAAAAATAACGAAGCTTTCTGGGGAAGCAAAAAATACGCACTTACCTTAGGAATCAAAAAAGCAACCCATAAAAGGTTGTTATTTACCGATGCAGATTGCAAACCTAGCAGTAACCTGTGGATACAAAAAATGACCGCTCAATTGTCTTCAGAAAAACAACTTATTCTTGGCTATGGTGGCTATGAGAAAAAATCAGGCATTCTAAATGCACTTATTCGTTTTGAAACTGTGCTCACCGCCACCCAGTATTTTAGTTATGCAAAAGCTGGAATTCCATATATGGGCGTTGGGAGAAACATATCCTATTCTAGCGAGTTATTTTATGAGCAACGTGGTTTTACAGCGCATATGGATATTAAAAGTGGCGATGATGATCTATTCGTGAATGCTGCGGCAACAAAAGCGAATACTGCTATCTGTATCGATCCTGAAGCGTTTACGCTATCCAAACCTAAAACTTCTTGGAGTGCTTGGATTTCGCAAAAAAGAAGACATATTGGTACTGCCCATAATTACAAGAGTATTCATCAATTTTTATTAGGATTATTTTTTTGTAGCAATTTGGTATTTTGGGCACTTGCTATTATTGGTTTTTTTACTCCTTTCTGGCAACTAACGGCGCTAATTGTAGGAATCAAAATAACCATTCAAAATTTAGTTTTGGGTAAAGCAGCCATACTCTTAAAGGAAAAAAACCTCCTTTTTTGGCTTCCTTTTTTAGAACTCTTGCTCATTGTATTCCAAATTGTTATCTTTATTTCAAACAGGATGAACAAACCAACTGCGTGGAAATAGAAGGAGATCTCGTAAATCAAAACATCGAAAAAGCCAAGCTAGGCAAACAAACAGCTTATAATTTCTTACTTGACAGGTATTGGAATGAAGTCTTTGGGTTTCAGATAAAACGAGTCAAAAATGAATTTGAAGCGGAAGATATCACCATTGAAACCTTTGCAAAAGCCTTTGACAAAATTGAAACCTTCAGCAATGAATACGCTTTTAGTACTTGGCTCATTGCCATTTCAAAAAACATTCACATTGACAAACTCCGAAAGAAAAACGCAGCCGTATATGCAAATATATCGGGCAATAGTGAAGACCATTTACGAAACATAAAAGACCCCAGCCCCACTCCCGAAGACATCTTAATCACCGAGCAAAATCTAGCCGAACTGCTTAAATACATTAAACAATTAAAACCTGCATATCAAGAAGTCATCAATTTGCGCTACTTTCAAGAAATGAGTTATGCTGAAATTTCTGAAACAAATAAAATGCCTTTAAGCAATGTAAAGGTTAGATTACTCAGAGCCAAAAAGCTACTAGCCGAAATTATTTTGAACAGCTCCAAATAATGAAGTCATTTTTCGCAAAACTAGGTCCTGGATTTTTATTTGCAGGCGCCGCTATAGGAGTATCGCATCTTGTGCAGTCTACAAGAGCTGGCGCAGATTTTGGTTTTGGATTGCTTTGGGCTTTGCTGCTTATAAACGCAATTAAATATCCATTCTTTCAAATGGGACCTCGATATGCGTCCGCTACTGGAAATAGCTTATTGACAGGATATCACCAATTGGGAAAAAATGTTTTAAAAGTATATTTTCTACTCACTATAGCGACCATGTTTACCATACAAACGGCAGTGACAATTGTTACTGCGGGGATTGCATCTTCACTATTTGGCTTTGGTTCTTTATTACTTTGGACATTAATTATTACACTACTTTGTTTCGGTATTTTATTGATTGGAAAATACAAAACGCTAGACACTTTAATGAAAATCATCGTTCTCTCATTAACAATAAGTACTATTGTTGCCGTAGCGTTACTTCTTCCGGAATCAGTAGCCATGAATTTTACTCAAATTATACCGGATAATCCGGTATCCATAGGATTTTTAATTGCGTTTATGGGATGGATGCCAGCTCCTTTAGACATTTCAATTTGGTCTTCGATGTGGACGGTTAAAAAGAAAGAAATTGATCCTAGCATTACTAAAAAACAATCACTTTTTGATTTTAATACGGGCTATATCACCACTACTATTTTAGCCATTGGCTTTCTGTCTTTAGGCGCCTTGGTTATGAATGGTAGTGGTGAAGAATTCTCCTCAAAAGGAGGAGAATTTGCCAATCAATTAATTTCTTTATACACAAAAAGTTTAGGCCATGGTGCAACTATCTTAATTGGTATTGCAGCGCTAACCACCATGTTTAGCACTACACTAACCACACTAGATGGCTCTCCTAGGGCATTGGCAGAAACTTCAGAAATCTTAAAAGGAAAACGTTTTAAACGTGGTTATTTGTTTTGGTTGTTGATCTTAATAGTAGGAACGCTTACCATTTTTTTCTTCTTTATTTCTGAAATGGGACTCTTGGTTAAAATCGCTACGATTCTTTCATTTTTAACGGCACCGTTTTATGCCATTTTAAATTATCGTGTTATTACAAGTCCTAAAACTCCATTAGTTGCAAGACTAAATAAAGGCGAAAGAATATACAGCGTCATCTGTATTGGTGTACTCATTACTTTTAGTCTTTGGTATTTGTCTACACTTTTATAGTTTCAAACTAAAACAACAACTAAATTCATAATTCATAATTCATAATTCTGAATTAGAAAATGAATATATTTGTACTATGATATTACAGCCTCAATTCTTGTTTATAAGCGGTGGTGAAATAGCCTTTATACTATTTTTAATACTCCTCATTTTTGGAGCAGACAAAATTCCTGAAATAGCAAGAGGACTTGGTAAAGGAATGCGACAAATTAAAGATGCAACCAACGACATTAAATCTGAAATCACTAAAACTGCAGATAAACAAGGTTTAGATTTAGACATCACTAAAGATGTTAGAAAAGAAATTGACAGCATTAAAGATGATGTAGAAGAATTTGGGGGTTCTATTAAAAGAAAGTTCTAAATGTTTGAAATAGTAAACGATTGGGATAAAGAAATCTTGGTTTGGAGCAATTGTTTAGGAATCGAACAATATGATAGTTTTTGGATATTTGTAACGCAAATAGAAAACTGGACTCCATTATTTTCTTTTTACTTTTTTTTGATCTTCTTTTTTTACAAATTCAAAAAAGGATTTGTAATACTTTTTTTTCTGCTTGCAACCTTTGCAATAACCTTAGCTTTTACCGAGCTTACAAAAAATAGTGTGGCACGCCTGCGACCTAATAATGTAGTAAAACTTGCTGACCTTATCAGAGTTCTACAAACACCAACGAGTTATAGCTTCTTTTCTGGACACGCGTCTTCCAGTTTTTCGATTACGGTGTTTGTTGTTTTAGTACTTAGGAAGTTTAGCAAGTGGATTTACATAGCTTTTTTATGGCCCTTACTGTTCGTAATAAGCAGAATATATGTTGGTGTTCATTATCCAAGTGACATTATAGTAGGTGCTTTTGCAGGAACAATAATAGCCTTATTGGGATATCATACCTATAAAAAAACAGCATCTAAGTTGCTGTCAAATAACACGTGAAATCGTGAGTCCATCTCTAATGGGCAACAACACTGTTTCCAATTTAGGATGTGTATTTAAAAGTGTATTATAATGAATAATTGCTTTTGTATCTTTATCATATGGCGAAACAGCCTCTACTACTTTGCCGCTCCACAACACATTATCACTTAAAATTACAGAGCCTGTTTTCAAATTGGGTAATAAAAGGTCTAAATAATTTGGGTAGTTAATTTTATCAGCATCCATAAAAATCAAGTCGAAATCAGCTTTGATCGAAGGAATAACTTCTAAAGCATTCCCAGTATACTGTATTATCTGTTCGCCAAATCCTGAAACATCAAAATAGCGACGTTGTAAATCATGCAATTCCTCATTAATATCTATAGTATGTAGTTGACCATCTTGTTGCATTCCTTCCGCTAGGCATAAAGCGGAATACCCTGTGTAGGTTCCAATTTCTAAAATGGTTTTTGGGTTGATCAATTTTGAAATCATACTTAACACTCGACCTTGATAATGGCCACTCAACATGCGCGGCGCTAAAACCTTCTGCCATGTTTCGAGCGTTAACTGTTGCAGTAATTTTGGCTCAGCTTGTGAGTTATTTACTGCGTATTCGTCTATGTTTTCTGGGAGGAAGTGCATTTATCTAGTGGGTCGTCATTAGAAAGAACTATTAAATAATAAAGTTGTTTATGTACCTAGTATCCTAGCCACCAATTTCTTTTTCGCTACTTCATCATCTCCGCACAACCATTGGATGACATTGTCTTCCCAAATCGCATCACATTGAGTGTTATTTAAGATATTTTGTTCTTTCGCTAAATCTAGGATTTTTCCGGGATAAGATGATTGTTGTTCGCTTTCCATTTCGCCTAAAGGATAGGGATCGTCGAGTCCCATTACTATTTGTTTTGAACCTTGGTTTTTCAACAATAATTCAAGTCCCCCGGTGTCGTGCACGAGTGTGTCAAAAAAGATATTTCTGTGTCCTACTGATTTTCGAGGATGGGTTTTTCCTTCAAATAAATCTGGGCGACCATCAAATCCTTGGATTCGTCGACCTAAATTCATTTGTGCTAATTGTCCTCCGTGGGCAAAGCATGTTCGCATATTTGGATATTTATCCGCGTAGCCATTTAAGGTTAAAAAGTGATAGGCATCTGCACATTGTGCGAGCATCCAAATTAAATGAAAACGCCAAGAAGTATTTTCTAGCTTAATAAATTTTTCACCGTCGTAGGGATGGATTTCAACCGCGAGATTGTATTTACTGGCCAATTCAAAAATAGGCTCATTCTCTTCATCAAAAATGCATCGCCAAGTCCCGATGGTGTCCATGTAGTGTGTAGGCAAGCATAATAACTGCATCCCTAGTTCCTCAACACAACGTTCTATTTCCCATAATGCGCCGCGCACAACTCCAGGGTGCACTACGAAACCGCAAGTAAATTTTGACGGATTTTCTCGTTGTACTTTTGCATTAAAGTCATTTTGAAATCTAAGTGCTTGCTTCATTTCTTCTAATCGCAGACCATTTCCATAGAGCTGCGATAGATTTAAAACAACTGCATGGTCAATATTAAAACGTTCCATCCAAGCCAATTTTTCATCAAGAAAAAAACTAGAATCTGTAACTGGTCGACTCCAGTCTTTTTGGAGCATAAATTTTCGGTCTTTATCTACCCAAAAAATACCTTTATCCTGCATAAATTGTGGAATCTCTTCAGGGTAGGGAAGTAGATGGGAGTGTCCGTTAATTCTGAGCTTTGTTTTTTCCATGTGACGTTTTCGCGTAAGCTAAATTCTAATTGATTCGTTGAAAATTTCTTTGATTCGTTAAAGTTACACTAATTTTTTAAAGGCTTTTTGTACGTCCACCATCAACCGGTAAATTAATTCCATTGATGTAACTCGCTGCCGGACTCGCTAAAAACGCAATCGCACTTGCTAACTCTTCAGGTTTTGCAAAGCGTTTGGCAGGGACAATACTTTTCATAAAAGCTTCCGCTTTTTCTACAGAGCCATCAAAACGTTTAGCGGTATTACTTAAAATGCTATCAAGTCTTTCCGTAGCTGTAAAACCGGGTAATACATTGTTTACAGTAATACCAAATTGCCCCAACTCATTCGCCATTGTTTTACTCCAACTAGAAACCGCGCCACGTATTGTATTACTTACTCCTAAGCCATCGATAGGTTGTTTCACCGAGGTTGATAAGACATTAATAATACGCCCATAATTATCAGCTTTCATTCCAGGAACAACCGCTTGCGTTAAAATATGGTTGCACTCAAGATGCATTGAAAAAGCATTGATAAACTCAGAGGTATCTGCGGAAAATATTGGACCACCTTTAGGACCTCCAGTATTATTTAATAGAATATGGAAGTTTTTATCTTGTGCAGCAGTCTTTACTTTTTCTTTAAGTAATTGTGGGTTTGTGAAATCTGCCACAATATAATCGTGTTGTTGACCATCTTGCGTTGCTAGCGTTTTAAGAGATGCTTTTAGCTTGTCCTCACTGCGTGCTACCAATGTAATAGTTGCACCCAATGAAGCCAGTTCCTGAGCTGTTGCTTCGCCTATTCCAGCACTACCGCCGCAAATCATTGCGTTTTTATTTTTTAGGTTGAGATTCATGATGTATTTCTTTTATTTATTTTATTAGTTTTTTCGCTCGTCAGTTTCTAAAATAGAATATTCGAAATTATCTGACCAGCCATTTTTTAATGGCAATATTTTTCTTCCACGGCCTTCTTGTGTCATTCCCACTTTTTCAAGAACTTTAATTGAACCTATATTTCCCACTGCACATCCTGCCTGAATTCTATGCAACTTAAGTGTTTCAAAACCGAAATCTAATATCAAGTTAACAGCTTCTTTAGCAAATCCTTTTCGCCAATAATCAGAATGTATTTTATACCAGATTTCGCCTCTACTATATTTTTTACTTCCCATGTTTAAACCAAACAATCCTCGAAATTCTTTGTCCTCATTTCGCTCAATGGCAAAAGTGTAATTTTTAATTTCTTCAATTTCTGTATCAGCAATCCAAGGTTCAATAACCAACTTTGTTTCTTCGATATTATTTGGAATCCCTAAAGTGTTAAATTCATCAGTTTCCGGCAATGAATGAAGAATGTGAATTGACTCTAAATCAGACGAGCTTATTAGCCTTAACTTAATTCTATCAGAACGGAGTGTTATGTTACTCATAAGACCTGCCAATTATTTTTGTTAGCATTTGGCTTTTTTGTACTATTCATATTGTGTCGCTTTCTTTAGTTCCGTTAGCTTTTTTATATTTTTTAGCGACTATTTCAATTATTTTAAAACAACTTTATTTTAGTGCTGTTATAAGAAGGTCTAAAGTATGATAGTAAAAATAAGTTCATCTCCATTAGTAATGGCTAAAAAACCTGAACGATCACAATCTCCTTCAATAAAACTTAGATCTAGAATCCCCTCGTTCTTGATTAAATTATTACAATCTGATTGGGACAAATATGGAATACAAAACTCCCCATCATAGCATCCAATTTTCCGTCTATAGTATCAATTTTCAGGAAGTCAATTACAGCAGGCCGATGATTCTTTCTAGCAGGGCTAACCATCTGTTCCGAAGTGTCAATTCCTTCTATTTTTAACTTTTGATTGTTAGATAGCAGGTATTTCGTAATGTTTCGAAGTCCGCAGCCAATTTCTGAAATCAAGGTGTTTTTCTTAGGAATTAAATCAAGGATAGCCTCATATGTGTCATTATACAATGCTAAACCCAAATACTTGTCTTTGTGGCCTTTAGATATTATTTCCAAAGTATTAAATGTTTCTGGACAGGCATTCATCATTCAATTTCAAACATACCTACCAACTCACACAAACATTCTTAGCTTCCGTAAAAAATTTAAGTGCTTCAAAGCCACCTTCGCGGCCTACGCCACTTTGTTTTACACCTCCAAAAGGCGTTCTTAAATCACGATTCAACCAGGTATTGACCCATACAATTCCGGCTTCAATTTCTTTTGAAACGCGCATGGTACAGTTTATATTCGACGTCCATAGCGTAGCAGACAACCCGTATTTAACATCATTCGCCATTGCAATCGCCTCCTCCTCTGTGTCAAAGGGCATGATTGTAACAACAGGTCCAAAAATTTCTTCTTGATTGAGTTTGCAGTTGTTTGAGGTTACTTCAATAATGGTAGGCTCTAAATAATACCCTTGTTCCATTGCTTTTACCGTTACACGATTTCCACCGCTTAAAATGGTTCCACCTCCACCTTCTGTCAATGCAATATACGATTGCACTTTTTCTAAATGTTCTTTTGAAACGAGCGCGCCAATATTGGTATCTGCTTTAGAAGGGTCTCCCACTTTCAATGCCGCAACTTTCGCCACAAAATCACTTTTAAATTTGGAATAAATTTTGCGCTCCACGAAAATCCGACTTCCACAGAGACAAATCTGCCCTTGATTTGCAAAAGAAGATCTTACTGTAATCGCTAGCATTTTGTCATAGTCACAATCAGCAAAAATTAGGTTTGGGTTTTTTCCTCCTAATTCTAATGACAATTTTTTAAACATAGGAGCAGCAGTTCTTGCAATATGCTCACCTGTTTTTGTTCCGCCTGTAAATGAAATGGCTTTAATATTTGGGTGTTCTACAATAGCTTGACCCGTTTCTGGACCTATACCTTGAACGATGTTTAAAACCCCTTTAGGCAATCCTGCTTCAGTTAAAATTTCGCCTAAAAGAAACGCAGTCAAAGGCGTTACTTCACTTGGTTTTGCAACCACACAATTTCCTGACGCAATAGCGGGTGCTACTTTCCAAGTAAAAAGATATAAGGGTAAATTCCACGGTGAGATACAGCCTACGACCCCTATGGGTTGTCGTAAAGTGAAATTCATAGTGTTCATTCCTACGCTTTCGTGCGCTTCACTTGCAAATTGGGTAATGGCATTTCCAAAGAACCGGAAGTTTGACGATGCTCTTGGAATATCAACTGCTTTTGCGAGGCTCAACGGTTTTCCATTATCCAAGGATTCAGCTTCGGCTAATTTATCTAAGTTCTGTTCAATTAAATCTGCAACCTTAATTAGTATTTTGCTGCGTTCGTCAATGGTTGTATTGCTCCAAGAAGGAAATGCTTTTGCAGCTGCTTTGTATGCATTTTCAACATCGGCTTTTTTAGATTTAGCTAGTTTACCGTATACTTCTCCGTTGCTTGGATTGTATAGGTCAAGCCAATCGTCTGCTACTGGGTCTGCATAATTTCCGTCGATGTAGTTATTTAAATACTCCATAAGCTCGCTACTACTATTTTATTTGCCATTACAACGGCTTATAAGCCGTTACTCTAATCTCTATAACAAGATGTGGATGGGGCAGTTGGTGTACTGCAACTGTTGTTCTTGCAGGTCCAGTTTCTTTGCTAAAAAACTCACCATATACTTCGTTATAACCTCCAAAATCATTCATGTTCACTAAAAAACTCCCCACATCAACGACATCTTCAATTGTAGCATTTTCAGTAGCTAGCGTGTCTTTTATGTTATTTAAAACAGCACGCGTTTGTTCTTTGATATCGAGAAAAATGGTGCCCATTTCATCAATTTTATTTGCACCGGCAATCGTGTTGTCCGGTAAGCGGGAACTTGTTCCACTAACAAACAGAAAATCACCTGCTCTTTTTATATGCGGATAAGCGCCTCTTGGCGTTGCTTTTCCTTTTACTACAGTACTTGTTTTTGTCATAATTTTATTTTGAATCAAGACTTCTTTCGCTTCGTTCTCTTTTTGAACCACGACGCAAGACTTTTTATTTAAAGATTATTCTTTCAACTTTCTTACAATTAATTCTATTGTCTTGTTTCCGGCAATAAGCGCAGCGAATGATCTTGGCTCTTTGTTCTACAAGTTACCTATTATAGAATCATCATGCAAGATGGCTTGGGTTTCATCTTTTACAATTTTTAATAGAGTAGCTGGCTCATCATCCTCTGAAACCTTGCCTTCATCTAATAAATTTAAGATGGCTTTATCTTGTGCTCTTCCCCTTCGCAACGCTTCGGCATAGCCTATGTTTTCATTAAAAGTTACTAAAGAGTATTTACTTGAATAATCTTGAGGAAACTTTGATTCTAGCGCCATTTCAATTTTTCTTTTTCTTTGAAATAACGGGCTTGCCGTATGCTCTTTCATTTCGTGAAAATTATCAACGGCGAGATCTGCAATGGCATCGGTGTCTAATTTGCGAGCTTGTTCATATTCCTTGAATACTTTCTTCCAATTAATTTCGTCCCCTTTTTGATTTTCTAACACCTCATCAAAAACAACTACATCTTCAAATGAAGCATTCATTCCTTGCCCATAAAATGGAACAATGGCGTGCGCTGCATCTCCAAGAATTAGGGTCTTTCCGTAGCTATTCCAAGGAGAACATTTAATTGTCCCCAGAGGCCCTGTGGGATTGTTAAAAAATTCTTCAACAAGATTGGGCATCAATGCTACAGCATCTGGATATTCTTTTGTGAAATATTCTGTCACCATTTCTGATGTATTAAGATTATCAAAACAGTAATCGCTATTTGAATAAGGTGCAAATAATGTTACGGTAAAGCTTCCATCAAGATTGGGGAGTGCAATCAACATATCTTCCCCTCGAGGCCAAATATGTAATGCTCCTTTTTCAGTTCTATACCCTCCATCTTCCGTTGCTGGAATAGTTATTTCTTTATAACCGTGCGTTAAATAGTCTTGTGAAAAGCTGAACAAGAATTTCCTATCATTGAACATACTTCTCCTAATTACAGATCCAGCGCCGTCCGTTCCTAAAATAATATCTCCTTGAAGCTTGATTTTTTCCTTTGTAGTATAATCTTCAAAAATTGCAGAGGCACTTTCAAGGTCTACGGTTTTGCAGCCTTTATTAAAAATAATTTGTACGTTGGGCATTGCTTCCGCCGCATTGAGAAGCATCATATTTAAGCCTGGGCGTGAAATGGAGTTTATAAATTCGCCATCGCGACCGCTATAGTTGCTCATAAAGGTATTCCCTTCTTTGTCATGAATCATTCTCCCTAACATAGGAATGCATAATTTTCTGGCCTCTTCCTCAAGACCGGCTAGTCGCAGACCTTTGAGACCTCTATCGCTTAATGATAAGTTTATCGATCTTCCCGCGTCTAGAGTAGCATCGCGTAAATCTGGTCGCTTTTCAACGAGTGTTACTTGGAATCCACGTTGTGCCATTCGTAAGGCGAGTAAGCTTCCACAGAGTCCTGCACCTACAATTAATATGTTTTGATTATTTGTCATGTTTTTTATGTTCTTTTTGCTAATCTTATTTTTCTCATCCAATAATAAATATAAACTCCACCAATAATTCCTGGAACAAACCAATTATAAATACCTGGCAAAATTTGGTTTACAACGGCAAAGGCAGAGACTGCCGCAATGTATCCACCCATCATATTTCCTAAATGCATTCGCAACCAACGTTCTTTTAGCATTTCCTTTTTTCTCAAGACCCGTATTGTGTTCAATGCAGCCAAGATCCCTAAAAGGCCAAATACCAATAATACAATATTGACAACACCGTATATAATCAAAGGTAGCAAAACCATACAACTGGCTATAACTAGCATTGATATATTACCAATAATATCTATAGTTACACGATCTATTTTCTTCTTAAAACGAAGCGCGCTATACCCGGTAATTAAAAAATATAAACTAAACAACCCTATTGAGAATAAAAAAGGACTGTGGTGACCAGGTAAACACGCTATCAATAAAGCAATTACAGCAGATATGATCATACTGTGAAAAAAATATTTTCCTGAGGCTCTGTGTTTTTTACTTCCTTTTTTAAATACTATTGCCAACGAACCAAAAATCAAGGCCAGACCTCCAAAACCTGCGTGAATGTATATAAGTATCGCAGCAGTCTCCATCTACTCTAGCACAGATTTTAATCGTTTAACAAACTCAAATACATCCTCAAAACTATTATACAAAGGTGCTGGAGCCACTCTTATCACATCAGGTTCGCGCCAGTCACTTATAACACCTGCTTTCGTTAATGCGGTGTGCAATCCTTTGTCTGCATTCTTGACTTGTATGCTTAATTGGCATCCTCTTTCTTTTTTGTTTCTAGGAGTAATTATATTTATTTGATCATCATTTAAATCATCTAAAAGAAATTCGAGAAAGCCTGTTAATTTTTCTGATTTAGCTCTCAAATTCTCAAACCCTGCTGCTTCAAACACGTCTAAACTCGACCGTATTGCTGCCATAGACAATATAGGTGGATTACTTAACTGCCATCCTTCTGCTCCAGATAATGGATCAAAGTCATGACGCATATTAAAACGCGTGTCTTTGTTGTGACCCCACCAGCCTGCAAAACGCGGCAAAGTATCGTTATCTGCGTGACGTTCGTGAACAAAGCAACCTCCCAAACTCCCAGGACCACTGTTTAAATATTTATAACTACACCAAACAGCAAAATCTGCTCCCGTTTCATGCAAGTCTGGCTGAATATTACCAGCTCCGTGTGCCAAATCAAATCCAACCTTACAGCCATGTTTATGACCCAATTGTGCGATTTTCTTTAATGGAAAATGCTGCCCACTATAATAGTTTGTACTTCCAATCATTAAGAGCTCAATTTCTTCTCCTTGCGTTCGAAGTATTTCTTCAAGGTCTTCAAACCTGCAGGTTTCTTCGCCTTTTCTTGGTGTCCAAAGTATAAGACCATCTTTAGGATAAAACCCGTGAAACTTGAGCTGGCTCTCCATGGCATATTTGTCACTTGGGAAAGCATCACTCTCTACTACGATTTTATATTTTGTTTTTGTAGGTTGGTAGAAACTAACCATCATTAAATGAAGATTGGTCGTGAGCGTGTTCATCATTACCACCTCACTTGACTTTGCTCCCACAATTTTTGCCATACTCTCGGTTAAAAACTCGTGGTAGGACAACCAAGGATGCTTTGCATCTGTATGTCCTTCCACCCCGTGCTTTTGCCAATCGTCTAATTCTTGCTGAATATACTCTTTAGTCTGAACAGGTTGTAATCCTAGAGAATTTCCGCAGAGATACACAAGTGTGTTCCCGTTTGCGTCTGTGGGCAGTAAAAACTTGCTTCGGAAATGTCTCAAAAGATCCTCTTGATCACATTGTTGTGCAAAATCTAATGAATTTTGAAATGTGTACTGATTCTTCACTTTTCTAATAGTTTTTACCAAAAGTAAGGATTATTAAAAACCATTGCTTGTATTATCACTTCTTTTTTAACGATAACTAAGTTTAAAAGGTAGTGTAATTTTAAGTAAATTTGTGTTGTTTTATATTTTTAAAAAATCTTTGAATGAAATCACTTATTATCTTATTAATAAGCCTAACGTCATTTTTTACTTTTGGACAGAGTATCGCTAGAGAATGGAATGAAGCTGTTCTTACTGGAATACGTAACGATTTTGCAAGACCTACCGTGCACGCTAGAAATCTTTTCCACTCATCTGTTTTAATGTATGATGCGTGGGCCTTATTTGATGACGAAGCCCAAACATTTTTCTTAGATAAAAAATTAGGTAATTTTCTAACTCCTTTTGATGGTTTTGATCCTTCTGAAAGTATCGAAATTTCAAGAGAAAAAATCATTAGTTATGCTTTATTCAGATTAATTAAGCATCGATTTAAAAATTCGCCTGGATTAGATAACATAGAAGAAGCCATAAATCAAATTATGCTATCCCATGAATTTGACATAAATTTCACAAGCACAGATTATAGTGCGGGCAATGCTGCTGCCTTAGGAAATTATATGGCGCAACAAATGATAGCTTTTGGTTTGCAAGATGGTTCAAATGAATCAAATGACTATGTGAATAGATTTTACGAACCGATTAATCTATTTCTGGATACAGAGCTTCCTGGGAATCCCAATATAGTTTATCCTAATAATTGGCAACCTCTTAAAATTGATGATTTTATAGATCAAAGTGGGAACGCAATTCCTGGAGGAACTCCAGAACATTTAAGCCCTGAATGGGGATTGGTAACACCATTTTCATTAACCGAAGAAGATGCTACTATTTTAGAAAGAAATAATCAGGAGTATAAAATATACAATAATATTGCTGAACCTTCGTATATAAAAAATGGCTTAGGAATAGAAGACCCATACAAATGGGGATTCGCGATGGTTTCCGTATGGGCTTCTCATTTAGGTATTCAAAATGATACTATTATAGATATCTCACCAAGACGTATTGGAAATTCAACTCTTTTTCCTGAAGACTTTGATGAATACAAAGAATTCTATAATTTCATTGATGGTGGAGATCTCGGGTCTGGTTGGACATTAAACCCTGTTACAAATCTCCCCTATGAAGAACAAATGGTAAAACGGAGTGATTACACCAGAGTACTGGCTGAGTTTTGGGCAGACGGACCCGATAGCGAAACACCCCCTGGGCATTGGTTTACAATACTTAATTATGTAAATGATCAACCTAGTCTTGTAAAGAAATTTAAAGGAGAGGGTGAAATTCTTTCTGATTTAGAATGGGATGTTAAAGCTTATTTTATTTTAGGGGGTGCGATGCATGACGCTGCTATTTCTGCTTGGAGTAATAAAGGTTATTATGACTACATAAGACCCATTAGCGCTATAAGGTACTTGGCAGATCGCGGGCAATCAACTGATGTTAATCTGCCAAATTACCATTTACACGGAATACCACTTATAGAAGGATATATTGAACTTGTAGATATAGATGACCCACTCGCGGGGTCAACTCAGCAAAATCTAAATAAAATCAAACTTTACACTTGGCGAGGACCAAAATTTATCAATGATCCGGACTTTGATACCGCTGGGGTGGGATGGATCATGGCAGAAGATTGGTTACCCTACCAAAGACCAACATTTGTAACGCCGCCTTTTGCAGGATTCGTAAGCGGACACTCCACTTTTTCGAGAACAGCGGCAGAAGTGCTCACTCTTTTTACAGGAAGTGAATTTTTCCCCGGAGGCATAGGCGTTTTTGAAATAAAACAATACGATTTTTTATTATTTGAAACGGGTCCAACTCAAGATATGGAACTACAATGGGCTACTTATAGAGACGCTAGTGAACAAACTAGTTTATCAAGAATATGGGGAGGCATACATCCTGCAATTGATGACATTCCCGGAAGGAAAATGGGAGAAAAAATTGGAATTCAGGCTTTTGATTTTGGAGAAAAATGCTTTGAAGGCCTAAATATATTAGAACCTATTGTTTTCCCTAATCCGGCTGGCGATTTTATTACAATATTATATGAAGAAACGACACCATTAAATTGTGTTATTTTCGACACTTTTGGTAGAAAAATATATAGCACAACGGCAACTTTTGATAAGTCTGGTAATTTTACGGTTGATGTTTCAAGTTTACAACCTGGTATTTATATAATTGCCCTTCAAGATGGAAACAAAGAAAATGTTTTTGCTAAAAGGTTTATTAAAAATTAATGGACACTAATATTCGTAAAAAAAAGTTCTAGCCCTCCTTGGCCTTTATGCATTTTAGCTATTTTGATCCCGTTAAAATCTTCATAATCTTCCCACGTTGTTGTCATTGAGGCTTCGGGCGCGTTTCCTTTTCTAAAAACCCATTCTTTTAACATAAAATCCTTTCCGTAATAAAAATCATAGGCGTCACCGGGGGTATATCCACCTTCATCACCATAGGTAAGTGTCAACATATTCAAAGTATCCTTGGACATAGGTGCTATTTGATTTTCCTTTTCTGAAATTTTAGTTCCTTCATCCCATACAAGATTATAGGGTGCCAGCAACCAGAATTTATCATTAATAAAGGCAGCATCATATTGTTTTGAAATGCTGTCCAAAGCATTGCGGTTAAAACGCACTGTATCTTTTGCGGTTGTCATGGTGATATCATTAGTTTTAGGTTTCCAAGCCCAAGCTCTGCCTCCATTACTCTGTCCATTTCTAGCAACATTAAACGTGAAGTTAATCAACTCTACATCTTTCCAATTTTCAAAACCGTTTTTATAGGCAATTGTTTCAGCAGTAGTAAAAACTTTATTCTTTTCTATTTCTAAGGACTCATTATTTTCTTCTGTCGTTCGTTTTTCTTTACAAGCGTTAAAAACGGATAACAGTATTAATAGAATAAACATATTTTTCATTTGGAATGTTTTTCAGTAAAAATAAGAATTTATAGTGCTACATTTAATATATAATCTATAAAGATATAGCGATTACAGAAGTAAATTTAATTGAGAAAAGCCCACTAATCGTTTTGGGAGAAATGACGATTACACACGAAAATGGAATTACAGGAATAAAGGATGCTCGAGCATCTTTTTGTCGCTGCGAAAAAAGTTTAACTATGGCTTTCTTTAATGGAGCCCATAATACTCAGTAGACAGCATCAGTTAGCAGTGGCAGTTTTTTGACATCACAAAATTATGTTTATTTTAAATAGATTAAAAAAACCTTTTGAACTCCCGAACGGGATTTTTAAGTTAAAAATTACAATAAATCATTAAAAAAACAACGTTACAACCATAAATCTACAAACTCCTTATCTGGGTCATACACCGCTGCTTGTCTTTCTATATTAAACTTGCGATCTCTTGGATCATTCCCAACGCCCGCTAAATACTGCCAATTTCCCCAATTGCTATGGACATCATAGTCAATAAGCATGCTTTCAAAATAACTAGCGCCTATGCGCCAATCTTGCTGTAGTTCTTTAGCCCAAAAGCTCGCTACGTTTTGCCTGCCACGATTGCTCATCCATCCAGTAGCGGCAATCTCTTTCATATTTGCATTTACAAATGCATACTTCGTTTTTCCAGAAATCCATTGTTCTTTTTTTTCTTCTGAAGCTTCCCAATGATATTCATTGTTGAGAATGCCATCAATTTGAAATAATGAATCGCCATGTTTGAGTGAAACATATTTAAAAAAATCACGCCAAATTAATTCAAATATCATCCAATAGGTATCTTGGTTTTTTTGGACTTCCTTTTCATATTTTTTAACTTCCCAATATACTTGCTTTGCCGAAATACTTCCATTTGCCAGCCATGCCGAAAATTTTGAACTATACGCTGTTCCTATCAATCCATTACGCGTTTTCTTGTAGTTCGCAATGTTATGAGATTCCCATATATATTGATGTATTCTTTTAAGTCCACTAGAAGCTCCTCCTGAAAACGGAAAAGCAGTTTTTTCATCTTTAGAAAATGATTCATGACCCAATTCTTCCAAACTTGGGATCGAAGCACTATCTTTAATAGAAAGTGAGAACTTGTTTTCTTGAACTATTTCTGGTTCTGAAATGATTGACGACACCTGTGCGTATTTTTCACACTTCTTTCTGAATTCCGTAAAAACTCTTGGAATTTTTTTAAAATCGTCATAGGGGACATCATCTGGATGAAATAAAAATTGATCATACGACTCGTTCCAAGATATAATAGCGTCTAATTGTTTTTGTATCGACTGGTTTACACTAATTTCATCACGAGTCCATTCTTTTTGTAAATAGATATTTTCGATTTTATACTGCACTACAACTTTAGGAATCGATACTTCTGGCGGCTCAAAAAACACCAATAGGGGGATGTTTATTTTTTCTAATTGTACCTTTAAATCTTTTATTGTTTCAATTAAAAATTGTGATCTATAGACACCTGTCCTTATAAATCCAAATTCATTTTTTTGAAATAATCGAGGGTCAAAAAAATATACAGCTATGACATCTGCATTGTTCTTACAAGCTTCAACTAAAGAATGATTATCCTTAATTCGCAAATTATTTCGAAACCAAATTAAATTTTTCATACTACTTTTTATTTCGTCTACAGCGTTCACTGCAGTAGATAATTTGTTCCCAGTTTCGTTCCCATTTTTTACGCCACGAAAATGAAAACTGACATACTGGACAAGTTTTTTGAGGGAGATTCACCTTTTTATGTGCCATTAGTCCTTAGGTCTGGCGTATTCAAATCTTGATAAAAGATGTGGTAATGCATACCCATCCAATCCATTTACAGCAACAGTTTCTGCATTTTGAAGGGACAAAAACCCATCCTCCTGGAGTATCCCATCGTCACAATATATATGCTGAATACTAGCGACAATTAATAAACAATCGTTTTCTTTAATATGATATTCATTAACGTACTTGCATCCCAGCTGAATCTTAGCATCTTTTATATACGGCGCAAAAAAGTCGTTTTTATAGACGGGTTCGAATTCGGTTTTATCAAATTCTGAAATACCCCCATCATATTTAGCTGAGGTATGATGCGCATCTTTAATCACATCTTTATGAATATGATTAACCGTGAACGCCATAGTCTTTTTAAGATTATCAAAAGTATTTCTAGTAACGGTCGTAGGCCTCAAAACAAACCCCAATAGCGGGGGATTACTACCCAAATGAGTCACACTACTAAACACGCCTATGTTCGTAATACCATCGTTAGATTTTGTAGCAATCAGGTTGGCAGATTTATAACCGGTACAGCTATTGATGAGATTAATCCTGTACAATTTTTCAAGTTTTGAAATGTCTTTTAAAGTAAAGTGATTCATTTTTTAAAGATAAAATTTTGTTGACTATTTAACATCAGTCTTTAAACAAAATTAACAATTGAGACATTTTATTATATCTACGATAAAATAGAGCACGATGGATTGCGATAAAGCATTTAAAATAAATAAGGAAATATAGCAAAACGAGGCGATTTGCAAGCGGCAAATGAATTTTACAATGTAGGTATTTGGAAAAAAGAAGCCTCAAGTTAAGACTCACATGAGCTCGCAGCTTTGGGAAATATTTCGGATAAAAAGTTATGGCATTTACAATCTCATTTTGGACAGGTTACCCTAAGCTGGAACAGAATAGGTGTTCAATGCACTGGCGTTGATATTAGCGAAGTAGCCATTGCATTAATTCAATCTTATGCTAAAGAATTGGCCATAGATGCTAATTTTGTTTGTTGTAATTTACTAGATGCTTCAAAACACATTACAAACTCTTTTGACATTATTTTTTTACTAGATATCGGACCATAGAATGGCTCCCAGTCCTGAAAACTTGAGCGCAAATGATTGCAGAACGGTCACCTCCTAAAAGCACTATTTATATTATAGATTTTCACCCCATTGCTTGAATGTTTGATTATAAGGTCACCCCTCCAGTAATGATTTATGACTGCCAACAAAAAGAAGCCGTTTTGAAGAATCAATAGGCTCCTGTGCGGCACTATATGCTGTCATTGAAAATAAAAAACACGACTGAAATCATAGTTCAGAAGATTTAATAAGTAGCTAGGCAGATGTTGGATTAACCATTAATTCATTAAAAAAAATTGATGCATCGCCTAATATTGTATTTCCAGATTTAGCAATAAATAAAAATGGACCATATGAATTGCCTTCTAAATTGTATTCACTCTTGTTTGAAGTAATGGCAGTTAAAAAGCAAGCAAAAAATTCAAAAATCAAGTCTCATTAGCGAAAGGCGTTGGAATCTATGGAAGACTCTGTGAGGTTTAAATATTCCTATTGAGGTTAAAAATTAGTGTTTCAAACCTTCCTTTAACAACTCAGGAAATTTCTTTTGAAAACGCTTTAACCTTGGGATGGATACATTTTGAATATAGCCGTTTTCTGGATGCAGTTTTTCATAATCTTGATGATAAGCTTCGCCTTCCCAAAACTTTTCAAATGGGAGTACTTGAGCGCCGACATTACCTTCGCCAACTTCCTTTTCTAGCGCGGCAATTTTGGTGTCAATTATTTTCTTTTGAGCTTTATTTTGATAAAAAATAATAGACCGGTACTGCGACCCTCTGTCGGGTCCTTGCCCATTTATCTGGGTAATGTCTTGAGAACCAAAATACACATCAACTAATTGTGAAAAAGAAATCACTTTTGCATCGTACATAATCTCAACAGCCTCTGCGTGGCCTGTTCTTCCTGTGTTACTAGATTGATAGGAAGGGTTTTCAGTATGGCCACCGCTATAGCCTGAAATAGACTCTTTAACACCCTTTACACTCTCGTAAACAGCTTCTACACACCAAAAGCATCCGCTCGCGAAATAAGCACTATCGAGTTCGTTTTTAGCGGGAACCTCAACAGGTGTTTTTGTTTTTTGTGCAACTGCCTCTGCTTCTTTGTTTGAGGCATTTGGAGATTGGCAGGAAGCCTGCAATGAAACTAGAATTCCCAATGCAAATATTGATATATATATTTTCATATTTATAACATCTTTATTAAAGTGGAGGATGGTATGCCCTAGCAATTATCTTCCACTAGTTTACTATTAATTATAGGGCATTTGATACTTCTTTTATTTTTACTCTAAATTAGTCGCTAATTGATACGTTAACTATCTAAGCAACCATCTTAAAAAATGAAAAGTAATAAAAAAAGCCCTCACAAACTGTGAAGGCTTTGTTATAATTTTATGCGTGGTTTTATTTCATTTTTGCAAATACTTTTTCCATTTTATCACCTTCTTCTTGAGCCAATGCTGGATCTACAAGAATACGACCACTGTGCTCATCTGTAATTATTTTCTTGCGCGAAGCAATTTCTGCTTGTACTTGTGGCGGTATTGTAAAGAAAGACCCACCAGAAGCTCCTCTTTCAACAGGAACAACAGCAAGACCATTCTTAACATTACCACGAATGCGCTTGTAGGCATTTACCAAACGATCTTCAATTTGCTTTTCATACTTTTCAGATTGTTTGATCAAAGATTCTTCTTCTTTTTTAGTTTCAGAAAGAATCTCATTTAACTCACCTTGCTTGTGCTTTAAATGATCCTCTCGAGCACCCAAACGACCTTGTGTCTCTTCGATTACAGTATTTTTCTGTTCGATTTGTGCTTTGTATTCTTTAATGTGCTTTTCAGCAAGTTGAATCTCCAATTCTTGAAATTCCACTTCCTTACTTAGGGCATTAAATTCACGGTTATTTCGCACATTATCTTGTTGCGCCGTGTATTTTTTAATATATTCTTTTGAAGTCTCTATGCTATTTTTCTTAGCTTTGATATCATCTTCTATCACTTCAAGATCAGCCTTTAGCTTCTCCATGCGAGTGTTCATTCCTGCAACCTCATCTTCAAGATCTTGTACTTCTAAAGGCAGTTCGCCACGTACATTCTTGATCTCATCAATACGAGAGTCTATTAGTTGCAAATCATATAAAGCGCGAAGCTTCTCTTCAACAGTAATTTCTTTTGCTGCCATAAATTAAAAATAGCTAATTGGATTTGTATTTATTTCCGATAAAACGATTGCGAAATTACTGATTTTTTTTGTAAGGTGAGCATGTAATAGTTCTTTTGTGTATTGCTCACTTTCATAGTGTCCAATATCTGCCAGAAGTATTTCATTTTCAGCAGTATAAAAGTCGTGATATTTCAAGTCTGCCGTAATAAAAACATCTGCTCCTTTACCAATGGCTGCTTTGATGGCAAAGCTACCGCTGCCCCCTAAAACTGCTACTTTTTTTATCTTTTTATTCAGTAATGATGAATGTCTTATGCATTGTGTATTCATGCTTTGTTTCAAAAATAGAAGAAAATCTGTTTCATTCATTTCATTTTCCAAGGTCCCAATCATTCCCATCCCGAGATGTTGATTTGTGTTTTCTAATGTTGTAATCCCATACGCCACCTCCTCATATGGATGCGTATTAAACAATGCGGCTACTACTTGGTTTTCCAAGTGTGATTGGAATGTTACGTGAATTTGCTCTTCAGGTCCTTGATGGCGAACCCCCTTTTCTCCAATCACAGGATTAGCGCTTTCGTTACCCCTATAACTCCCGATGCCTTGCACAACAAAACCGCATTCGTCATAGTTTCCAATTGCCCCAGCTCCTGCTTTGAACAAGGCCTCTAAAATTGATTGACATTCCTTTTGAGGCGCATAGGTAACTAATTTTTTTACGGTTTGCTCCTTCGGAATTAAAACTGCTCGATTTACAAGACCAAGCTTTTCACAAATTTTTGCATTTACTCCCTGAAAACTATTGTCCAAGGCTGTGTGTACCGCAATAATATTAATGTCATTCTTTATCGCTTTGGCGACGACACGCTCCACATAACTTCTACCAATAATTTTTTTTAAGCCACTAAAAATGATGGGATGAAAGCTTACAACTACATTACAATTCTTGCTTATTGCCTCATCAATAACGCTTTCTAAAGTATCTAAAGTTACGAGTATTCCTTTTACAGCATTAGTTGGATCTCCAACTAATAGCCCTGTATTGTCAAAGTCTTCGGAATAAAACAATGGAGAAAAGTCATTCAATAAAGAAAGTACATCTTTTACAATCATAAGGGATTAAATTTTGAGGTAAATACAATATTACCAAATTAACGATAAAATATTGCATATAATTTATTTTGAAAATAGATTTTTAGAATGAATATCTAAACATATGAGTATTTTCGTAAAATGAATTTATTAAGAAAGTTGTTATTCCCTTTTGCTATAGTATACGGTTGGGTCACTACAATGCGCAATTACTTTTACGATAAAGGCTGGTTTAAAAGCGCCACATATAGAATGCCTATCGTATGCGTGGGCAATTTGAGTGTGGGTGGTACTGGAAAATCTCCTATGGTGGAACTCTTATTATCAATTTTTAAAGAGGACTACAATATTGCAACATTAAGTAGAGGATATAAGAGAAAGACTACAGGGTTTCTTGAAGTAAAACCAACGCATATCGCTACTGAAGTTGGTGACGAACCATTGCAGATAAAACAAAAGTTTCCAGATATTATAGTAGCAGTTTGTGAAGACAGACGCACAGGTATTGAGATGCTGCAAAAAAAGGCAAAGGTCATCCTATTAGATGATGCTTTTCAGCACCGAAAAGTATCACCAAGTTTTAATATTTTACTCACTCCTTTTCACAACCTCTTTTATGAAGACTTTTTGCTGCCTACAGGGAATCTTAGAGAATCTAGAAAAGGAGCCGACAGAGCAGATATTATTGTGGTTACAAAAGTTCCTGAGCGTACTCCGTATGCGAAACTGCAAGAAATTAAGTTTTTGCTAAAACCAAAATCACATCAAAAAGTCTATTTTTCATCCATTGCATATAGCAATGAAATTATTGGTCATGCTGAAAATATGCCATTAGATTATTTGAAAGGAAAGTATTTTACTTTGGTCACTGGAATTGCAAACCCAAAACCATTAGTTGATTTTTTGACAGAACACTCTTTAAAGTTTGAGCATATTAAATATAGGGACCACCACAATTTTTCTGAAACAGAAATTCAGAAACTTAAAGAGAAAGAACTTCTGTTAACAACTGAAAAAGATTTTATGAGGCTGAATGATTCTTTGCAAAAATATGCCTTGTATTATTTACCTATAAAAACGAAAATCTTAAATGAGCAACTTCCCTTCTTTGAAGAATCAATAAAGACTGCTATAGAGGCAAATTTGTTTCGTTAAGAATCTACTGGCATTTTTACAATCACATTGTAAATTTTTTCAAAAAATTCTTCAGGTTTAAAAGGTTTAGGAATAATATCATTAAAACCTGCCTTATAAAAATCATCTAAATTCTCATCAATAGTGACCGCTGTAAGTGCTATTATCGGTATTTGTGAACTAAATTCTCTTATCTTTTGCGTTGCCTCAATACCACTAATTCCTGGCATATGTATATCCATTAATATAATATCAAACTCATTTTGTTCCGCAAGTTTGACTGCATCCAGACCATTGTCTGCTACTTGACAAATCATTTTGTTCTTTTCAAGAATCTTTTTGGTAATCATTTGATTAATCTTATTGTCTTCAACAACAAGCACCTTTTTGTTCGCTAATGCACTAAAATCAACAATCGTTTTATTAATGTCATTATTACTATCAGAAATATTTCCTTCTGAAATATCAATGTCTAAATTAAACCAAAATTTAGACCCCTTCCCCAACTGACTTTCTAGGTGAATTTTACTGTTGAGGAGTTCCAGTAAATTTTTAACAATTGAAAGCCCTAATCCAGTACCTCCAAATTTTCGATTAATTTGTAATGAACCTTGAGAGAAGGTTTCAAAAATACTTTTCTGCTTTTTCTTTGAAATCCCCACCCCATTGTCTTCGATCTCAAAATTCAATTTTACAGTTTTATTCTTTTGGTCAATTTTCTTAATTCGAACTGTAACTTCGCCGTTCTGAGTAAATTTTACCGAATTACCAATAAGATTGATTAGTATCTGCGATAATTTCAATGGATCTCCTAACAGTTTCTGAGGTATATCTTCATCATACTCAAGCTTTAGCAATGTCTTTTTGTCATCTGCAGACTTCTTTAGAGCAATAAGTACATCTTTAATTCTCTTTTCAAGGTCAAAAGATGTTTTTTCAATTTCAACTTTATTCGCTTCTAATTTATTAAGATCAAGAATATTATTAATGAGAGACAAAAGATATTCACCAGAGAATTTTAAAGAATTTAAATGTTCTTTTTGATGTTCCTTAGGGTCCTCTTCTATTAACAAATGAGTAAGCCCAGTTACTGCATAAAGAGGTGTTCTTAGTTCGTGGGTAATTGTAGATAAAAACTGTGCCTTTGCTAGCGATGCTTTTTCTGCCTTTTCTTTTGCTAATAACAACTCGGTATTTTTATCTTGAAGTAAACCGTTTGCCTTTGCTCTTAGATTGTTATTTTTATAAAGAGATAAAGTCAACAACGACAATATTGCTATAAAAGCTATACTGAGAGCATTCGTAACCCTGTTGAAGTTTTCAGAGTTTTCTTTCTCTAAAAGGTCATTCTCTCTATCTAAGATGGTTTGCTTTAATTGACTTATGCTAGATTCTTCATCAACACTTGCTGCTATTGCATTGACATAAATTAAATTTAAAGAATCTGTTTTCTTAATATAGGTATTTAAGTCTGAAATTGCGTTTTTTGTATTTCCTAGATTCGTAGCTATTTCTGAAGATATTTTATAAGAATCTACCTTCAAGTAAGCATAATTATTGTCATTGATAATCTGTAATGCTTCAGATAAGGACTTTTCCGCATCTTTTAAATAAGTGTTTTGTATATCATCGTCTAACATCAATAGCGCCTCTGCTTTATTTAAAAGCGCACATGCTTTTTGATATTTCATATCATACTCATCAAATTGAGTGATACCAGCATTCAAATAATTGACGGCAACTTGTGGCTTATTTCTGAGCAATTCTAGCATCCCTCTTCCCAAAAGTATGTAAGATTTACCCTTCTCATCATTCTTACTTTTATAAATGGAATCAGACATCTTAAAGCGTTTTTCCGCTTTGGCAAAATTAGATAGTTTAGTATCTATTAAGCCTTGCATTAAATAAGCGATTGCAAGACTACTCTTATCTTTAGAAAGATGTATGATTTTTATTGCATCTAAATTTAGCCTTGAGGCTTGATTATAGTTTTGTAGGTGGTATTGTAATTGAACATTGGTTAGAATCGACTTAGCCTTTAACTCTAAACTGTTTACGCTTGCAATAAGTTTATTTGCTTTTGAAATATTTCTAACCGCTAAGTCAAAATTTAAATTTTTAATTGCTTCTGAAGCAGCAGCATTATAACTCTTAAATAAAGTTAATGAATCTTGAAGTGTAAATAGCGCGTCTGGTTGTTGTCCTTGATTAATATTTTGCCCAATAACAGTATTAGCCGTAAGGAATAGCAAAACTATTACGGTACACTTGCTCATTAGATTGGAGGGCTTCAACATCAAAAGAGGGGGTAGTTTATCGGCAAATATAGTTATTTCCTCGATATTTTAAGTGCTAAATCTATTATTCTCGAAGAATATCCGGTTTCATTATCATACCAACCTATTATTTTAACCATTTTTCCAATTACAGAGGTCATTTGAGAATCAAAAATACAAGAATGGGTATTTCCAATTATATCTATGGAAACGATAGGATCTTCGGTATATTCAATAATACCAGCAAAATTTGTTTCAGCAGCATTTTTAAAAAGTGCATTGACCTCATCGATCGTTACTTCTTTCTTAACGTTAAGAGTGATGTCGCATAAAGAACCATTTGGAACCGGCACCCTAATTCCGCAGCCACCAATTACATCATCTAGTTCAGGAAAAATCTTCGTTAATGATTTTGCAGCACCTGTAGTAGTTGGCACTATTGACTGCCCAGCTGCTCTTGCTCTTCTTAAATCTTTATGCGGCTTATCGTGTAAGCTCTGATCGGTTGTATAACTGTGAATTGTTGTTATGTATGCTTGTTCAATCCCGCAAAAATCATTGATAATTTTCAACATTGGAGCAGCATTATTTGTAGTACAAGATGCGTTAGAAACGATTTTTTCTTTTCCGTCTAATATACAGTCATTTACACCTAGAACTACCGTTTTAATAGAATCATCCATTGGCGGCACAGATAGTATTACTTTACCTGCTCCTCCAGCAAGATGCTTTTTAAGCTCGGACTCTGTTTTGAAAATTCCTGTAGCTTCGACGACAATATCCACTCCATCCCACTGTATCTCTTCAATACTGCTTTTTGATGAAAATTTGAAAGATGTCTCACCAACCGTTATAGTGGTTTCTGTGGCAAAAACATTACTTTTCAAAACACCGTGAATACTATCATATTTTAGTAAGTGCGCTAATGTTTTAGCATCCGCAATATCATTTACTGCGACCACTTCAATTTCAGGGTAATCTAATAACAGTCTGTACAAGGTTCTGCCAATACGACCAAAACCGTTGATACCCACCTTTATTGACGCCATATTACGCTTTTTTATTAGGTAAGATGCTTCTGTGCTTTGTAAGATGATCTTACAAGAGGACCACTTTCTACGTGTCTAAAACCCATCTCTAATCCTATAGTTTCATACTTTTTGAATTGCTCTGGCGTAATAAATTCTTTAACAGGAAGGTGTTTTTTTGATGGTTGCAAGTACTGCCCTATGGTAACAATATTTAAATTAACATCTCGAAGATCCCGCATCGTTTTTAAAACCTCTTCTTCCGTTTCTCCAAGCCCTAGCATTATTCCACTTTTAGTTCTTTCGATACCCTTTTCTTTTAGATAGCGGAGGATTTCAAGACTCCGTTCGTATTTTGCTTGAATACGGACTTCGCGAGTTAATCGCTTTACTGTTTCCATATTATGAGATACAACCTCAGGTTTCACAGCGATGATGCGATCTATATTACGGGTATTTCCTTGAAAATCTGGAATTAGGGTCTCTAATGTTGTTTCCGGATTCATTCGTCTGATTGCCTTTACAGTTTCAGCCCAAAGTATAGACCCCATATCCTTAATATCATCTCTATCCACCGATGTAATAACAGCGTGTTTTATTTCCATTAATTTAATGGACCGCGCTACTTTTTCAGGCTCATCCCAGTCCACTGTTTCTGGTCTTCCTGTTTTTACTCCGCAAAACCCACAAGAGCGTGTACAAGTATTCCCTAGTATCATAAAAGTTGCCGTACCTTCGGTCCAGCATTCTCCCATATTAGGACAACTACCAGACGTACATATCGTATGTAAGTCGTATTTTTCTACAAGACCTCTAAGCGCGGTATACTTTTTACCGGTGGGTAATTTAACCCTAAGCCATTTGGGTTTTTTCGCAGTTTGTGGAGGTGATAGAGTTTCTAAATTCATATAGAACAAAGATAACAATAGAAAAGGAAATTATTACGATAATGCAACAATGGAATCTTTATTTTAAGGACCAAATGAGCAACTTTAACATGTAAACGTTACTTTGCTAAAAATTGATCTTTAAATAAATAAAAAATCGCCCAAGAAAAAGTCTGACAAATAAATAATTTATCAGACTTAAAAAAAATAGCGTTTATTCTTTAATAACAATTTTATTGTAGCTGTCAATATTCCCTTCAAAAGAAATTTTAAATATATATGATCCACGAGCCAAATCACTTATACTAACCGAGGTGTTTTGAAAATCATTAATTTCTTTTACTTTTCTTCCATCTACAGCGTAAATAATAACACTTTTCAATTTAGAATTGTCATTTGTAGTTATTGTTATAATTCCGTTTGATGGATTTGGATATAAGTTAACATTCTGATTACTATTAAAACCCTCTACTGAAAGAGACTCACAGCCAGCCATTAAAGCCTGTATTGCATTATTTACATTAAGTCTTCCTCCAGTTGTCGTTATCCCTTCTAAAGAGGCATTAGGATCAACGCCTTCAAATATATAATCGCGTACCAATCTTGCTGCTACAGCTGGGTTAGTTTTAGCTAGATTTGCAAAATTTTGACACGGAGCAGAATACAGTAACGCAATAGTTCCTGTTACATGGGGTGTTGCAGCAGAAGTTCCTCCAAATCCTCCATAACCGTTACCTGATTGCGGAGTAATTGTTCCTGCCCCAGGCGCACCAAGGTCTATAGTTTCAGCACCATATCCAGCAGAAGTCACCTTATTATCTAAAATATTTGTGTTTGTAACCGCTATTAGATATTCACTTGGACACGCCGTTGGTAAATCTCCAATAATGTCTACATTCTGGTTCGCATTGATAGTAGCACCACAGCTCAAAATTCCATTTTCTCCTAGCGTATCATAGAGTCCACACCAGAGTGGTGCGTCATCAGGGTTTCCAAAGTCCACTCCCCAAGAAGCATTTGTCGAAACTACGAAAGCTCCTTCTGCTCCATCCGTTTCATTATATAAAATTCTAGCTTCTAGAACATAGCTATAGGCTTGAATAACGCGCGCTTCGTTTGTGCTAAAATTATTTTTAATAATCATTACTTTAACATCCCAATTTACACCTGTAACTCCTATCCCATTGTTTCCTTGTGCCCCAACAATACCTGCAACAGGTGTTCCATGGCCACCGCCAGATATATTATCATCGTTAGTTACAATGCTCCAGCCTAAATAATCATCGATATAAGTATTACCATCATCGTCAATATCATTATCAGGTATTTCTGCCTCATTAGTCCATAAATTATCACCAAAATCTTCGTGATCTAAATCATGACCGTCATCCAATACGGCAGCGACTATTTCATCCCCGTTCATAGTAAAACCTCCAGTTGAAACATCCCAAGCATCATCTGCATCTATGTCCCTATCATTACTTTGAAAATATTGCCATTGATCATCAAATAAAGTATCATCTGGTGTTGTGGCCCTTGTAGTTACGATATGATTTTTTTGAGCCACCTGTACAAAAGCATTTTTATAAAGTTCGCTTATGACTTCCGCTTCGCTAATTTCTAAAGGCGCTAAACGCAGTAACCAAATATTTAATGGTTTTGAAATTAATTCTGATTCGATTACTTGAATATTACTAAGTGCCTCGGTAACTCTTGATGCAGTAATGTTAGCATCTAATTGAACGAGAATTTCATTTTCAACAAATCGGGCTTGTGATTGCGCGTTTCCGCATAGAAAAAATGACAAGCAAGTAAGTAACAATAATTTTTTCATCTGTATAAAATATTTGATCGTTAGAAAAACGGAATGCCTCGTTTATTCATCTTCGTTTGGCTGGTTTATTTTTGATGGGCATTTCATAGCTTAAATTTTAGTTTTTCTTAATGTTACATCACTATTTTGCTGAGCTTCTTTTACAAAAGAAGATTTCCTTAATAACTTTATCAAGGATGTATCTGCAATTTTATTTTGATTATACTCAAAAAGAAATATGTGCATTGGTCTACTTACGATTTTTATTTTCTGAAGTGAGTAAACGCTAAATTCATTTTCTAAATCTATAACAGATTCACTCTTATTCAATTGAACCAATACTGTGTCAGCATTTAAAACCCCAGTATCCTTGCTTTTACAAGAGCCTAAGACAAACACTATAAAAGAAGCTACTACTACTGTTGTAAATTTCATAAAGACATAAAGTTAATCAATCTAATTTTATTTGTTACCAAAAAAAATAAAAAAAGGCCTGTAGTATGATACAGGCCCTTAAAATTTGATAAAATGCTGTTATTAATTTTTAACCTTCTCTTTAAAAGCATCAAACTCTCCTAATTTTTTACGCTTAGGCCACGAGTTATTCGCAGTATCAATATCTGCTGTTTCTTCGTCTGGGTCCACAATAATTTTTGTTATTTCCATTTCTGATGCGATTACTTTACTTACTTCAGCATCATTTTTTCTCCAGATTTGAGCTGGAAATGTTTCGCGTTTTGTAGATCCATCACTGTAGGTATACTCTACTATAATAGGCATTGGGATTCCTCCTGGCTTATCATAAGTAACCTGATAAAAATATTTAGGACTCTTCATTTTTGCTCTGTCCTCTGGCGAAACGTTGTCCATAATATATTGTTGCAATGTAGTAATATCATTAAGTGTTTTCACCTTCATGTCTTCTTCAAAATCCTCGCTACCTTCTTCTACCAAATATACTAATGGCGGTAAGTCACTTTCGCTAATTCCTCGTGCAGCAATCATCTCACGAACTTCCTTGTTCATTTTTGAAGTTACATAGAATTTCTTCACTTCTTTTATACCAATATCAGTGTAATCTGTCGTATAGAACCAAGCTCTCCAAAACCAATCTAAATCTATAGCAGAAGCATCCTCCATAGTACGGAAAAAATCTTCTGGTGTAGGGTGCTTGAACATCCATCGTTTTGAATAGGTTCTAAAAGCGTGATCAAACAAATCACGACCCATAATAGTTTCTCTCAAAATATTAAGTCCTGTAGCTGGTTTAGAATATGCATTTGCACCAAAATTATAAGTATTCAAGCCTTTGGTCATAATTGGAGCAATCGCATCTTGATCACCCGCCATATAGCTTATAATATTTTTTGCTGGACCACGACGCGAAGGATATGCCTTGTTAGGAGCGATTGCATCTGGATACCACTCTCCAAAATCTTGCTCAGCAACATACTGTACAAAAGTATTTAAACCTTCATCCATCCAGGTCCATTGGCGTTCGTCACTATTTACGATCATCGGAAAATAGTTATGCCCTACCTCGTGAATAATTACACTCATCATACCATACTTTATACGCTCACTATAGTTTCCTTCTTTATCAGGACGCCCATAATTCCAGCATATCATAGGATATTCCATTCCTTGCCCTTTAGCGTGTACAGAAATCGCCTTGTGGTATGGGTAATCAAAACTCATTCTAGAGTATGATTTTAAAGTACTGGCGACTACTATTGTTGAATAATCTTCCCACAAAGGATTTCCTTCTGGCGGATACATTGAAACCGCCATCACATCTTTATCACCAATCTTAACAGACATCATATCCCAAATAAATCTTCTTGAAGTTGCAAATCCAAAATCACGAACATTCTCTGCTTCAAACTTCCAAGTTTTTGTTGCAGCACTAAATCCTTTTGAAGCAGCTTCTGCCTCCTCTTGTGTTACAATAATTACTGGTTTATCATAGGCATTTTGAGCTTGTTCAAAACGATTCATCATTTCTTTTGAAAAAATTTCTTTGCGGTTAGCCAATTTGCCTGTACCGTCTAGAATGTGATCTGACGGCACTGTTATATTTACTTCATAGTCACCAAAAGGTAATGCAAACTCATCGCGTCCCCAGAACTGACTATTTTGCCATCCCTCTACATCGCTATACACGGCCATTCTTGGAAAGAACTGTGCAATTACATAGCCTTTATTCCCGTCCTCAAAAACTTCATAACCGCTTCTTGCTCTATCGATGGTATGATTCACAACATTATACCACCATTTGATATTAAAACTATATTTATCTCCTGGCTGCATGACTGCTGGAATATCAATCCGCATCATGGTTCGATTGATAGTGTAGCTAAGATCATTTCCCTTAGTGTCTTTAACGTGATCAATTTTGAAACCACCGTCAAACCCGGCTCCCATATAACTATTTACAAATTTACTTGCTTGTTGCGCAGGAGCAGCTCCACTTCCTTCAATAAGAGGTGATTTTGAATCTTTTGCACGTACATTTTGATCTAGTTGTACCCAAAGATATTCTAATACATCTGGTGAGTTGTTTGTATACGTAATCGTTTCATTACCGTATAGAACAGATTCCTTATCATCTAAACGAATATCCATTTTATAATCTGCTTGCTGCTGATAATACATAGGTCCTGGAGCACCACTCGCAGATCTATATTGATTTGGAGAAGAAAACTCTGTGTACAGTTGTTTAAATTTATTTTCGTTAGTATGGCCTGGCTTGCGAGCTTCTGTTTCGCCGTCTTGGGCATGCGATACTCCTGCAACTAAAAAGAGTAAGATTAAGGAATAAATTTTTGTCAATTTCATAATTATTTTTCGATTTTTTTAACTAATTTTTAAAAATACTTTTTTATTGTAGCTCTATTGGATATTCATTAAAAGTTTAACAATCCTTTAGGGTTTGTTCTCTCTAATATTAGACTGCGCCTGTTTGAAGGTGTTTTAACGTGAATAATATTTTGTTGGTCCTCAAAAAGATCCATTAAAATTTTATTCTCAATTTCCATTGCTTTTAGTTCTGATATACCTGTAACTTCAAAGTAGCATTTAACTTGATCTATATCCATTTCTTTCCCTATGTAATGAAGAGAAACGGAAGCGCCATTTACTTTAATTTTTAGCTTTTTGAGAATGTACTCTTTTAAGTATTCTTCATCTTGAGCAGTTTCCTTTTTTGTCCCAATATGAATTTCTTTAAGATGTCTTTCAGAAAGTGTTTTCTCTAAATCATCTACAAATATTTGTGTGATAATCTGGAGAGATTCTTTTTCTTGTTTATATTCAATCTTGGTCACGCTAACAAAAAATTTATGCGCTGTGAAGGCAGCAGTTATTGAAAATATAACAGAGAGTATTAAAATTTTATGGATTCTCATTAGGGCTAAGCTTTTGGTATTGTTTACGTTTGTTATTAACAATAGTTGTCAAGCCACTTATTAAAATGGTCTGAGTGTTTGTTTGATATTGATTTTTACAAAAAATGTTCCTTTTTGTATATTCGAAGAACAAAGGTCTAATTTCCTGTGTTTCGTTTGTTATAAATAACCGCATTTGTTTTAAAAATTGTTAAAACCCCATTGAAATTTTCATTTTTAAAATCACTTTGCAACGTGGAAGTTTCCATACAAAATAACAAAAACTCATAGGCTCTGTTTTGAGGAACCCCGTAGGCTTCTTCAAAAAACGCTGGTTCATAAGTTGCGAATATTTCTGCAATCCATTTATTTTGGACTTCCCATTTTCTTTTGGTCCGCAGTGTTTTGTAATATCCAGAAATATATTTGTAGAGCGCTTCAACATTTACTGTGTTTATGGTGACTACTCCACCTATAACCGGGGGGATTTTCTCCTCGGGTTCTCCTTTAAAACCAGGGATTCCTACATCATCAAAATTGAATGTATCTTCAGTTTTAATATTTTTTATGTCCTTTTCTATATTACCTGTGAGACCGTGACCTAAATACACTTCGTCAAGCTCATTAAGGACTTCAACCAGCGTTACTTCGATATATTTATAATCGTGGGCTTCTTTTTTAACCACCACTTTTTTAGGATAATACTTTACCGAAGAAAAAACCAAAGTGTCTTTTAACTTTGCTTCAATCTCAAAGTATCCATTCTCATTTGTCACCGCATTAAAACGAGACGTAGTATTAAGAATATGTATACCCTCAATATCTTCCGTATTTGTTAATTGGCCTTTAAGAAGTATTTCTTGAGCAAAAGACGTTGCACAAAATAATAGTGAGAAATATAAAAAGAATCTATTCCCCAAGTTGCTTCTTGTATTTTTTAGTTTGTTCTTTAAGATATGCTAACATCACTAATTCGTTTTCAACTTTTAAATATGATACTGGGAATTCACCTTCTTCTACGAAGTATATAAAATCATTTGCGTTTTCATTGGAAATATTGAACAAGCTAAGCAAATCTTCATTGGTGTATCGCGCACGGAGGCTATTGGAAACCCTATCCTTCTCAACGAGCTCTTGTTTAACACTTTTCTTTTTCTTTGACCCTAAAATAGCATTAGCAGCAAGCCCTAATAAAGAAACAAAATTAAACCCATTTTGTAACCCTCCATTATTTAGCGCATCTTCTGCATAATTTCCCTGTATAGCAGTTTGTCCATCTGGTGCGAATTCATAGTCAAATTCCATCTCTTCATAAGAAACATCAAAATCATTAGGCACTGCGAACGTATCAATCCTTCCAACGTCAACAACAATATTACCGCTAAGATCATATGATCGTATCACTACGGTATCTAATTTATTAATGGTGGGATTTAGATAAATAGACACCTTTCCATTATCAACCACTCCCTTATCCACGATAGCTGTAAAGCCCGTAAACTGAATGGCAGTAATTTCTAACCTATCATTTTCAGCTACTGCTATTTCGAACGCCCCGTCTTCATTTGTGATGGTTCCTTTGCTAGAAGAGATATTAAAGACATGTATTCCTTCTATATCTTCTCCCGAGGGCGCTGTTATTTTTCCTTGAATAAGAACACGGTCTACCTCCTGCCCTATTGCTATTGCACTCACTAAAAAACACAGTAAAATTAGTAATAATCTTTTCATAAATGGTTGATTAAATTCACTACATAAAGATACAAATGTTCTTCATAATGGAACCGTTATTAGTTACATTTACACAAGAATCATTACACTAAATACGAATGAAAAATCTAATTGTTGCAAGCACCTCTACCTGTTATAATGGTTCATATCTTGATTACCTTACTGAAACGCTCAAAGAACATTTTTCTGAGACCGAAGAAATATTATTTATTCCCTATGCGCGTCCTAGCGGAATTACGCACGACCAATACACCCAAAAAGTGGCAGATTATTTTAGTAAACTGAATAAAACCGTAAGAGGAATACACACATTTGACAATGCAGAAAAAGCCATAAAAAATGCCAAAGGAATCTTTACAGGTGGAGGAAATACCTTTCTTTTAATTTCAGAATTATTCAAGAACAACATAATGGCTCCTTTGCGTGAAGTACTGCTAAACGGCACTCCGTATCTTGGAACTAGTGCAGGTAGTAACCTCTGCGGAATCACCATGCAAAACACAAACGATATGCCCATTGTGTACCCATCTTCTTTTAAAACCTTGGGAGTGATACCCTGTAATATAAACGCCCATTATCTAGACCCTATTGCAGATACTAAACACATGGGAGAAACAAGAGAAACCCGTATTAAAGAATTTCACACACAAAACACCATTCCTGTTTTAGGCTTGCGCGAAGGCAGTTGGATTGAAGTTAAAGGAGACACAATGGTCTTAAAAGGAGAACTCACTGCACGTATTTTTGAACAAGGGAAAGATGCCTATGAAGTACAAACAGAAAATCAAATTTTATTTGATTAAAATAACGTTATTCTGCTACAAGGAACAAAAAAAAGCCCGGCTTTTACAAAATTATTATTGCTGTTAAAATGTTAAATATTAATGATAATTTTAAAGTAGCTCAACCCTATAAAATGAAAATAAACACGTTTATAAAATCCATAACCTTCATAGGACTTGTATCTGGTATCGTATCGCTAACATCTTTTATGGCTATAAGCCAAGATTTTACAAGAAATCAGCTCATTGGAAAAGAAAACTCCGCTATTGTTGGAGACAGTTACACTTCAAAGATGCATAAGGAAGCAAAGTCTGCATTCTTAAGAATGAAAGTTGAAGCTGAAAAACAAGGAATACAAATTGAAATCGTATCTGCCTACCGAAGTTTTCAAAGACAAAAAGAGATCTACGAAGGAAAATACAACCGCTTTACAAAGCAGGGATTAGAACCATTAGCTGCTATTGAAAAAATTACAGAATACTCTACCATACCAGGAACCTCTCGCCATCATTGGGGAACCGATATTGATATTATAGACAGCAACGCTCCAAGACCAAAAAGCGTTTTACAAGCAGACAATTTTCACGGAACAGGCCCTTATTGTAAACTAAAAGATTGGCTAAATGAACATGCTGAATCTTTTGGGTTTTATGAAGTATACACAAACAATGAAAACCGAAAAGGGTTTGAATATGAACCTTGGCATTTTACCTATGCACCGGTTTCAATACCTATGCTAGAAGCTTATAAAAAATTGGATGTGAAAAAAATTTTAGAAGAAGAAAATCTTTTAGGCAGTGAGTACTTTACAACTCAATTTATTGACAAATATCGAATGCAAAATATTCTAGATATCAATCCAAAATTACTATAGAATTTTAAAAATAAAATTGCCCAAAACTTAACTTTGGGCGATTTTTAATAGTTGAATAAAATCTTTGCGATTAAGAGCTTTTTAGCAAGGCTAAAACGTCTTTAGCATTAGATAACTCCGCGTATTTTTTTGCAGTATACCCTTTATCAGATTTGCTTTTTGTGTTTGCTCCAGCGTCTATAAGAGATTTCATGATGCCTACTCTATTATATCTGGCAGCATAATGCACAGGAAACATCCCATTAGATTTTTTTTCTAAATCGGCCCCTAATTCCAGTAATTTATTAACTCCTTCTATATCGCCTTTTGCAATGGCGAGGCAAAGAGGAGAAATTTTTACTTTGTAAATAATCTCAATGGCTGTTGAAGTTTCAGACGTGTTGTTTGCTTGTAGATTTGTAAAACCAAATAATACAGCTGCTAATAATAATACGATTGTTTTTTTCATGATGAATGAATTTTTAAATTAAATTGATTACTTAAAAGACGCCTATCTTCCTGTTTTGTTACTGCTAAATATTTTTTTGTGATGATTTTAACCTCACTGAGAACTTATTTTTGAAAATTAAAAAATACCTATTGCTGGGTATTTTTTACCTCTATAAAACTCAATATCTTTGGCGTATAACTTAAAAACCAATTAAATATGAAAAAAATTATCCTTTGCCTTTTGGCTTGTACTTTAATCTTCACCTCTTGTAATGATGATGATGATAATGATGACACTTCAACAAACCAAGCCAATATTCTAGGAAATTGGCAATTATCCAGCGAAACCTCAAATGGAGAAGCTACAACCCTTACTGATTGCGAGCTACAAGATTTTTTATTGTTTGAAAGTAATGGAAATCTAACCAACACCTACAAATACGGAGATAATTGCGAGATAACCGAAACGACAATTTTAACCTATAGTATAAGTGGCAACAACATGACCCTTAATTTTGAGGATGAATCTAACACAGCAGAGATTACAACCTTAAATGCTACTTCCTTGACTCTGAAATTTGTAGAAGAAGAATCTGAGGGAACCGACATTGGAACCTTAACGTTTACAAAGCAATAACACTTCACATCATTCACTTCTAAAACCTTTGCTTTAATTATAAGTGAAGGTTTTTTTTGTTCTTAGTATCTTTGCATTTAATTAAAAGCTATGAACAAAAACGTACTCCTTCTTATTCTCGATGGTTGGGGAATCACCCAAGACACTTCAGTTTCAGCACCAGCACAAGCTAAAACACCTTTTATAGACTCTCTTTTCAAACACTACCCGAGTGCCCAATTATTAACTCACGGTATGAGTGTTGGATTGCCTGAGGGTCAAATGGGGAATAGCGAAGTGGGACATATGAATCTGGGAGCAGGTCGCATAGTGTACCAAGATTTAGCAAAAGTAAATGTAGCAATTGAAAATAAAACGCTGCACAATGAGCCCGTTCTGAAAGCCGCATTTGACTATGCTAAAAACAATAATAAAAAGATTCATTTTATTGGACTGGTTTCAGATGGAGGTGTTCACAGCCATATAAATCACTTAAAAGGTTTACTAACCGCAGCAGCCAAAAAAGGGCTTGATAATGTTTTTGTTCACGCGTTCACAGATGGTCGTGATGTAGATCCAAAGTCTGGCATTAATCACATCAAGGACTTACAAACTCACATGGAAGAAACCACTGGAAAAATAGCCTCCGTAATTGGTCGTTATTATGCTATGGATCGAGATCATAGGTGGGAGCGTGTCCAAAAAGCCTACGACTTACTTTGCCGCGCAAAAGGAACAGAAACCTCCAACATCATCCACAGTATTAGAAAAAGCTATGAAAATAACATTACAGATGAATTCATAGAACCTCATGTTGTAACTGAAAACAATAAGCCCGTTGCTAAAATAAAGGCCGAAGACGTAGTTATATTTTTCAATTTTAGAACAGATCGCGGTCGTGAATTAACCGAAGTTTTGACGCAAAAAAATCATCCAGATTTTAGAATGAAAACAATACCACTTCATTTTGTTACAATGACGAATTATGATGATTCATTTAAAAACATTAATGTTATCTACAATAAAGAAAATCTCACCGAAACCTTGGGAGAGGTTTTAGAAAAAAACAATAAAACACAAATAAGAATTGCCGAAACTGAAAAGTATCCACACGTAACATTTTTCTTTAATGGCGGGCGTGAAACTCCTTTTGTAGGCGAAAAAAGACTTCTTTGCCCATCTCCAAAAGTAGCTACTTATGACCTACAACCAGAGATGAGTGCTTTTGAGATACGTGATAAAATTATTCCGGAAATCGAAAACAAAACTGCTAATTTCATATGTCTCAACTTTGCCAACCCAGATATGGTAGGCCACACAGGAGTCTTAAGTGCAGCTATCAAAGCTTGTGAAACTGTTGATACGTGCACAAAGACAATTATAGAAAAAGCTTTAGACAACAACTACACCACTATAATAATTGCAGATCATGGCAATAGTGAAACGATGCGGAATCCAGATGGATCTCCAAACACTGCTCATACTATAAATCCAGTCCCAATTATTGTAGTTGATCCGGAAGTTAAAAAGGTAAAAAACGGAATTTTAGGAGATATTGCTCCAACAATCTTAAAGTTAATGGGTATAGAAAAACCAGATGTAATGACCCAAAACTCATTGGTATAAAAAAATTTAAATATGAAAATAAAAACACACTTAATCATTGCATTAGTAGCATCCCAAAGTTTTTTACTGAATGGATGCAAGGATAAAGAAAACAATAAAACAGAAGCCATTGAAAAAACTTCAGAAGAAATTCCTTTTGACCAATGGAATACAATGATTGATGATCCAGAAAACGAAGGAAAAAAAATGTTTATTGGACGCGTTACTCACAAAGGCTTTATGGAAAATAAGGTGATTTTTGATTGGATGCTCGAAGGTTTTATGGACGCAAAGCCTAAACCGTCTACTGTCGTTGAACTCAGAAAACTGCTCGAGGGGGTAACCATTAAGTTCTTTATGGGGACTTGGTGCGAAGATAGTCAACGTGAAATCCCAAGATTGTTTAAGACTTTACAAATTATAAACTACGATTTTGACACCGTAGAAATGTATGCAATGTCACACGATAAAGATACCCCTGAGGGCTATGAGAGAGGATTTAATATCGAGTATGTTCCAACCATTATTTTTTATAAAGACGGAAAAGAGCTCAATCGCATTGTGGAGTCCACACATGGAGAATATCTTGAAGATGATATGACAACTATTTTAAGTGGAGAACCCTACACACCAATGTATGCAGATTAGTTACTAGCTTCGAATAAATTCTTTGTAATTTTAAACCCATATTTAAGGCAATAATATGCACAATACGCTAAAAATAGCAGTAGATTTTGATGGAACCATTGTAAAAGATGCGTACCCAAAAATTGGTAAACCCGTCATTTTTGCGTTTGACACGCTCAAAAGATTTCAAGAAAAAGGACATCGTCTTATATTATGGACCTATCGAAGTGGGAAAGCACTTGACGACGCCGTGAGTTTTTGCGAAAGTAACGGAGTCAAGTTTTACGCAGTAAACAAAAGTTTTCCGGAAGAAATTTTGGATCCTAAACTAAGTCGAAAAATAGATGCAGATGTTTTTATTGATGATAGAAATATAGGCGGAATGAAAAGCTGGGGAGAAATCTATCAAGAAATTACTGGCGATAGCAAAGTCAAAGCAACACCTCCTAAAAAGAAGAATTGGTTTAAATTTTAAACACCTATAATGATTATTACTAAAACCCGAGAAGAAATAGCGTTAATGCGAGAAGCCGCCTTAGTAGTTTCAAAGACATTAGGAATGCTAGCAGAAGAAGTTAAAGTTGGAATTACTACCAACAAGTTAAATACCCTTGCTGAAGACTTTATTCGTTCTCAGGATGCTGTACCCGGGTTTTTAGGATTGTATGATTGCCCATCTACCTTGCTCACCAGTGTAAACGAAGCTGTGGTACATGGTTTACCTACAGATATACCATTAAAAGAAGGTGACATAGTAAGTATAGATTGTGGCGCTATCAAACACGGGTTTTATGGGGATCATGCCTATACTTTTGAAATTGGTGAAGTAGCTCCAGAAACTAAAAAATTACTTCAGATAACTAAAGAATCACTTTATATAGGGATTGAGCAATTAATTAGCGGAAATCGTGTGGGAGATGTAGGTTTTGCGATTCAACAATATTGCGAGCAACACGGGTATGGTGTTGTTAGAGAACTTGTAGGTCACGGTCTAGGAAGAAAAATGCACGAAGATCCAGAAATGCCCAATTATGGTCGCCGTGGTCGAGGCAAAAAATTTATCGAAGGTATGACCGTTGCTATTGAACCCATGATAAACCTAGGCACACGAAGAATAACACAACTTCCTGATGGGTGGACAATCGTAACACAAGACGCAAAACCAAGTGCCCACTTTGAGCACAATATTGCCATCGTTAATGGAAAACCAGAACTGCTTTCGACTTTTGCATACGTGTATCAAGCGTTGGGAATAGAAAGCAATGAAGAAGAAAGATTTAGAATGAATGCTTTAGTGCTATAGGATGCAATCAACATTCAACTTTTTCTTAAAGCTCTTTCCAAGAACACTTTTAATACGTTTGAGTTATTTAATAAGGCCCTTAATTGCTTTCTATCTCCGTGGAAATAAATACACAGACCCTATCGACGGTAAATCATACCGAAAATTTCTACCCTATGGTTATGAAATTGTTAGACACAATGTACTTGCTCCTGGCACACTATCTTTAGAGAGACACAGACTTTTCTGGCTGTATTTAAAAAATGAAACCAATTTCTTTTCTACTAGTCAAAAAGTATTGCATTTTGCTCCAGAACAAGCATTTCTTCAAAAGTTTAAAAAACTAAAAAACATTGACTATACTACGACAGACCTAAATTCGCCTATAGCAGATATAAAAGCAGATATATGCAAGCTCCCTTTTAAGGATGAAAGCTATGATTTTATAATTTGCAACCACGTGCTAGAACACATACCAGACGATAAAAAAGCAATGCAAGAATTATACAGAGTACTTGCAAAGGGTGGCACAGCGATACTCCAAGTTCCTTATGAAGCAGGTCGTAAAGAATCCTACGAGGATGATACGATTACAGATAAAAAAGAACGCGCTCGCATTTTTGGACAATACGACCATGTAAGAATATATGGAATGGATTATTTTAAAAAATTAGAATCGATTGGGTTTATAGTAGAAGCAGTAAACTACACTTCAAAATTTACAGCTAAAGAAATTAAAAGATACCGTTTACCGGAGGGCGAACTCATACCCGTTTGCAAGAAATTAGTTTAATACGAGTTGTTTAAAACCTGGAGAACTATATGTTTTTGCAGATCCATCGCTGTCTAAAAATGTTAGGTAGCCTTCAATACTCCCTTCTTCCTTAAGCATTTCTATGGCAGCAGCACTTCCCATTGCCATGCAAGCAGTTGCAAAAGCGTCTGCAACAGCACAAGTTGGAGCTATAACAGCAGCACTGGTCATATTATTTTGTTCTGCTAAACCGGTGAGTGGATTAATAGTGTGCACATATTTTTTACCAGTAACTGGATCAATTCTAAACTTTCGGTAGTTACCAGAACCCGCCATAGCACTATTATTAAGAGCAATTACTATAATCGCTTTTCCCTTTTCAGTAATTTCAGCGTCTAATGATTCTACCCCAGCAGTCCAATACGTATCTTTAATTACATTTTTCCCTTTGGCTAAAATTTCTCCGCCCAATTCAATTATATAATTTTCAATTTGTTTTGATTCAAGGTACGTTCCAAGACAATCAATTCCATAACCCTTTGCAACTGCATTAAAATCAAAATAGATCATTGGGTGTTTTTTTTGAATGGTACCATTCATGTTGATTTTAACTTTATTAAACCCAACCAGTTCCCGTAAACTGTCGAGTACTTTTTTGTCTAAATTCAAAATGGGTTTTACATCGCCAAAACCATACGCATTGCGAAGTACTCCAATGGTTGGATCAAAAAAACCACCAGATGCAATGTGTACTCTTTCAGATATCTCCCAAACATCTTTAAAAATTTCATCAACGACAATAGCGCTATCTCCCTTATTAATTTTTGAGATATCACTTTCAGGCATATAGGTGCTAACAGAGGTATTAACAGCGTTTATTACGGAATCAATTCCACGCTTTATCACTACATCACTATTTGAGTAATATTGAATTGTATAGGTAGTACCAAATGCATTTCCTTGAAGTACTTGTAATGTTATTTCCTCTTTTTGAACGCAAGAAACAATTAATAATAAGCCGATAATTTTTAAAATAAATTTCATCTTTATTTGATACTTTATATTTTGTAGAATTGAACACTCAACAAAAATAACATTGGGTAGTTCTTTAAATTATCACTAAACATTCTATACAATTTCTTGTAAGCCTTTATAAACCATTGTGTACTCTTGGTCCTTCAAAACAGGATTTGCATAATCACTTCCGTGACCCAAACCAACACCTGCATAATATGCCTTAGCCTCAAACTTTAAGGCGTGTTCTTTAATGGTTTGCATAAAAACTGGATCATAGATATTAGCATCTTGAGGATATGCTACAGAACGTACAATCACAAAATGAAGATCCTTATTTTTTAATCCAACAAACTGAGGGTCTTTGCCTATCTTACTATTTACACCAAGAAATTCGAAACCTTGAGCTTTCATATCTTCTCCAACAATATTCATTGCTAAGTTGTGTAGTTCTTGTTTTGAAAGAGGTTTTAACATTTCTATAATTCTTTTTAAAATCTTTACAAAAATAATATAAATTGAAGTATTCCTAAGCTCTTTATTGAAGTAGTTGTCACAAAAACCTGCGCAGAGAGGCGCCCGAAAAAACAGCGGATTTAGTAATTAAATTTTGATAATTTTAATTTTATTTAAACCTCACAAATTTAGCTTCAACAAAATAATCGGTAGGTATTTGCAATGGAATTCCTTTTGTAAACTCAAACCTAGTGGATATATTAATATTCTCTGGGTTTTTGTAAAAGAGAAACGCTCTGGGCGGGAGTATTGCCCTGCTATAATGTAAACAATCTATTACCTCATTATCTTCAAAAATATTTACGATCATTACCACAGCTCCAAAGAATCCAGGCTTGATGAGCATATCACCAATTTTTAAATCCTTCGTGCAAGTCACTTTCGGTAATTCAAAATATAAAAATTGTGTGCCAGCATAGGTATAGACTAGATTTAAACATTTGTGGAAATTAGCTTTACTATTATTTTCAATTGCTGTTTTATGAAAACTCACTTTGTTTCCTGTCAACTTAGGGCCAATAACTTCTGCCTATTTTCTCTAAAAGCAATAATGGCCTGATGTAAATTTGAAGCCTATTTCATCTTTGTGGTTTTGCTCCCATAAGTACTAAGCCCTTATTCTCATTAATACGGCTGCACATTATTATAATCCATTTGCCTGTAAAGGATTTTCCAACAGCACAATATGCTCTTTTTGATAAAAATAAGGAGTCCCATCATAATTTATGACTTGAGCATTTGCATCTTTAAGCTGATAGGTATTGACATAAGCTGAAGAAATATTTACATATGGAATAACCGAATCATATCCTTTAGGCCTTTTAATCCGCTCTATTAGTCATAAGTCTTTCTTCACATAACCTACAGAAATAACATTCCTCCTTCCTACATAATTAAAAAACCATTTATACATAACTGTAAACGGTTTCTACTTTGAATTTAAGAAGCCAAATCTATATGCTTTACTTTCGGTTACTATTCTATTCTTCAACAAAGTCGATAGACCCCACTTAAAATATCATTTAAATAAAAAACCACTTTCAAAAAATTGAAAGTGGTTTTTTATTTAAATTTAATGAGTGTTTTAACCTCCAAAATCATCAAAGCGAATACTCTCGTCTGGAATTCCGTAGTCTTCTCCCATTTTTTGAACGGCCTGATTCATTAATGGTGGTCCACAAAAATACAACTCAATATCTTCTGGCTCCTCGTGAAGGTCTAAATAGTTGTCAATAACTACTTGGTGAATAAATCCTATAAATCCATCCCCTTCTCCATCAATGCCGTCTTTTACTTTCCAATTATCTTCCTCTGCAGGCTCAGAAAGCGCTAGATAGAACTTAAAGTTAGGAAATTCATCTTGTAACTGCTGGAAGTGGTCTAGGTAAAATAATTCGCGTTTTGAACGACCTCCATACCAATATGTCACTTTTCTTCCTGTTCTTAATGTTTTGAATAAATGATACAAGTGAGAACGCATAGGCGCCATTCCTGCTCCACCACCTACATACAACATTTCAGACTCTGATGGATTGATAAAGAATTCACCGTAAGGCCCAGAAATAACTACTTTGTCCCCTTCTTTACAATTAAAAATATAAGAAGATGCAATTCCAGGGTTCACATCCATCCATTGATTCTTAACACGGTCCCAAGGTGGTGTGGCAATACGAACGTTTAACATAATCTCGCGTCCTTCAGCAGGATACGAGGCCATTGAATATGCTCTTTCTACTACTTCCTTGTTATTCATTACTAACGGCCAAAGACCAAACTTATCCCATTCTGCCTTAAACATTTCTGGGTCCGAATGCTCTTCAGGATGCGCAATAATCTCCATTTCAGAAAACTTAACTTCACATTCAGGGATTTCAATTTGAATATATCCACCTGCTTTGTAGTTCATATCCTGCGGAATTTCAACTACGAATTCTTTAATAAATGATGCTACATTATAATTACGAACTACTACGGCGTCCCATTTCTTTATTCCGAAAACTTCTTCAGGAATCGTAATATTCATATTTTGTTTCACCTTTACCTGACAAGACAAACGTGCACCATCTTTCAACTCTTTGCGGCTAAAGTGTGGCGTCTCAGTAGGCAATGCTTCTCCACCACCTTCTAAAACATGGCATTCACATTGAATACACGTTCCACCACCACCACAAGCAGAAGGTAAGAATATCTTGTTCGCTCCAAGCGTTGTAAGCAATGTCTCACCACTTGCTACTTCGATTTCTTTTTCACCGTTAATAGTAATTGTTACCGGTCCTGATGGCGATAATTTTTGTTTTGTAAATAACAATAAAGCAACTAATAATAAGGTGAGCACTAAAAATGCGACCACCGTTGCTGTGATAACTCCTACTGTACTTGCTGCTAAAAACATAGTCTAAGGTTTTATATTATTCTGAAATTACTACCGCTTCTGCGATATTAGTTTCGGTTGTTTCTTCTAATTGTATTCCTACTTTTTCAGATTGCCCATCTAATGAAGGTGGCGCATCATCTCCTCCTGTTAACATTCCTCCAAAACTCATAAAGCCAATTGCCATTAATCCTGTAATAATAAAAGTAATTCCTAATCCTCTCAAAGGAGGTGGAACATTTGAATAACGAATTTTTTCACGAATTGCTGCAATCGCTACAATTGCTAAAAACCAGCCTATTCCTGAACTAAAACCATAATTTAATGCTAGTCCAGCGGTCTCAATTTCTCTCGACTGCATGAATAGTGATCCTCCAAGAATTGCGCAGTTAACGGCAATAAGTGGTAAAAAAATACCCAATGAATTATATAATGACGGTGAAAATTTTTCTACAATAATCTCTACCAATTGAACCATTGTTGCAATGGTTGCAATAAAGAGGATGAACGATAAAAAACTTAAATCATAGTCAGCATATGCACTTAAACCGGGCGTTTCTCGATTACCATCTATCCAAGCCAATGCTCCTGGCTGCAAAATATACTGATCCAAGAACCAGTTTAGCGGAACTGTTACGGTTAATACAAATATTACCGCAGCACCTAGTCCTACTGCTGTAGTAACCTTTTTAGACACCGCCAGGTACGAACACATTCCTAGGAAATATGCAAATACCATGTTATCAACAAATATTGATTTGAAAAAAAGTTCAATGTGTTCTAACATTTTTTTATTTTTTAAAATTTCCGAAGAAATCTATTTTAAAATCTTTTAAATTTTCTAGATGAAGATTAATTCTCTTCAAAAAGTGCCGGGTTCTTACTACGTTGTACCCAGATAATAATTCCTACTACAATTAATGCCATAGGCGGTAATACCATAAAACCGTTGTTTTCGTAGCCTATTGCATACAATCCTGTCTTCGTGATAGGATTTCCTAATACTTGGAACCCAAATAAGGTTCCACTCCCTAGCAACTCTCTAAAAAATCCTACTATAATTAAGATAACTCCATAACCCAATGCATTTCCAATACCATCTAAAAAGGATCTCCAAGGAGCATTTGCCAAAGCAAAAGCCTCAAAACGCCCCATTATAATACAATTTGTAATAATCAATCCAATAAATACTGACAGCTCCTTACTTAACTCGTAAGCAAAGGCCTTTAATACTTGGTCAACAATAATTACAAGCGTAGCAACAACGATAAGTTGGACTATAATTCTAATTTTTGACGGAATGACGTTTCTCAATAAAGAGATAATCACGTTTCCTGCTCCCATTACAAAAATCACTGAGACCGCCATTACAATGGAAGGTTTTAACTGTGCCGTAATTGCCAATGCAGAACAGATCCCAAGTACTTGAATCGTAATTGGGTTATCATCCGTTAATGGATCTAGTATTAATTTTGTGTCTTTTTTTGAAAGTAAAGCCATACTTAAATTTTTTGGTAGTGTGCCTAAATTTTTATTTAATTCTTTGCTACGGTCTTATTTTAATGTTTGAAAATAAGGCATATACATTCTAACGTCCTTTTTCAGCATTGCTGCAACTCCATCACCAGTAATTGTTGCGCCTGCAAGGGCATCAACTTCGTAATCTGTCTTGTCGCTGTTTAAGGGATCATTATTTCCTTTAGCTACCTTGATTCCTTCAAAAGCATTCCCGTTAAGGAAGCTTTCGCCTGTAAAATCATCCATAAAATAGCGTTGCTTGATTTCGGCTCCTAATCCAGGAGTTTCTGCTTTGTGATCAAAATACACCCCTTGAATTGTCATAGACTTATCCATTGCAACAAATCCCCAGATAGCATCCCAAAGACCCTTTCCTCTTACAGGAACAACATAAATTTCCTTACCGTCCTTTTCTCCAACCATTATTGGTAGCTTTCTCACATACCCCTCTTTCTTTGCTTTTGTTCCCTCTTTCTTGATATCAATTAAATATGCCTCTGAATTTTCAGTAACCTTAGCTCCTTCGATTACATATTGTTTTGTGATATACTTTGAAAACTCTTCAGAAACTATATCTGTTGAAATAAAGGTAACATCTCCTTCTCCTTCATTACCATTTACATTAATCGCATACAAAATATTTTGTTTCTTCTCAGCTTCCATATTCACCGTAATCATTGGCTTCAATCCACTTGAAAAACCTGCAAGTAATGAACCTACCACTAATACCATAATAACGGCAAAGATGATGGTGTAACTATTCTTATCTGTATTAATTGCCATAACTACGCTGTTTTAACTTTTAAACGTTTTGCTCTTTTCTTGATATTTCCTTCAACAACATAGTGATCAATGGTTGGTGCGAACACGTTCATTAATAAAATTGCTAAGAAAACTCCTTCTGGGTATGCCGGGTTGAATACACGAATCATTATCGAAATAAACCCTATCAAGAATCCATAAATCCATTTTCCTTTATTTGTTTGTGAGGCCGTTACTGGATCTGTTGCCATATACACAGCACCAAACAAAATACTACCTATAAATAGATGTTGCCAGAAAACTACATTCATTAAACCGTAGAATTTAGAACTCTCACTAATCCATCCCATTTCAACAACACCGTTAAAAATAAGTCCCATTGACAAAGCTCCTACTAGTGTACTTAATATAATTCTCCAACTTCCAATCTTAGAAAGGATCAAAATTAATGCCCCTACAATAATCAACAGTTTAGAGGTCTCACCCACTGATCCAGGAATAAATCCTAAAAATTGATCCATCAGGCTCCAATCTCCAAAACCATTGTTTTGAGCTAAGCTTCCTAAAATTGTTTCTCCTGAAATGGCATCTGGCTGACCAACAGTATCCACTGCTCCGGTAACCCACACTTTATCCCCAGACATCCAAGTAGGATATGCGAAAAATAAGAATGCTCGTATGGTTAATGCAGGATTCAAGATATTCATTCCTGTACCTCCAAAAACTTCTTTACCTATTACTACACCAAATACGACCGCCACAGACAACATCCATAAAGGAATATCTACTGGCACAATTAATGGCACTAACATTCCTGTTACCAAATACCCTTCTTCTACTTCGTGACCTTTGATGATAGCAAAAATAAATTCTACTAATAATCCCACACCGTAAGAAACAACTACTAATGGCAATACTTTCCACGCACCAATACTGAAGTTTGAAAAATTCCAAAACTCTAAACTGAAAAATCCAGCAGCTTTTGAGACTTCACCAATTTGAATGTTGTACTGATAACCCGCATTCAGAATACCAAAAAGCAAACACGGAACTAGCGACAAAATCACCATATTCATCGTACGCTTAAGATCATCTGCTACCTTAACGTGTGTGCCGTTATGAGTCGTCTCGTTTGGCAAATACAAAAAAGTATGGAGCGCGTTAAACGCTGGGGCCATTTTAGTACCCTCATACTTTAATTTCGTCTTATGTAAACTCTGTTTTAATCCCATCGTTTATCCTATTTCTTTATACATTAAATCAAGTCCTTTTCTTATAATGTCTTGGTGCGGCTGCTTAGATACGCAAACGAACTCAGTCAAAGCAAAATCTTCAGGTGCTACTTCATACATTCCTAAAGCTTCCATTGCATCGAGATCCTGCACCATACAGGCTTTAAGTATTTGCATTGGATACATATCTAAAGGAAATACTTGTTCATAAGATCCAGTAACTACAAATGCACGATGCTCACCGTTTGTGTTGGTATTTAATTCAAATTCTTTCTTAGGCGTTAACCAAGAAAAAGTAAATGCTCTTGACGTTGAAATTTTATTGAAGATAGGTTTATTCCATCCAAAAAACTCATAATCATCTCCTTCAGGAATTACTGAAATTACATTGTGGTAATACCCTAAATGTTGTTTTGGAGAAATTGTTGTTCCCGAAAGAACATCACCACTAATTACGCGAACATTTTCTTCATTTAATCCAGAATCGTAAATAATTGTAGCGACTTCGCTACCTATTTTAGTTCTATAATACTGAGGCGATTTTACTGAAGAACCTGCAAGTGCAACGATACGTTCAGCATTATATTTTCCCGTTAAAAACAACTCACCAATAATCACTAAATCTTGCGCCGCAACCGTCCAGACAACTTCTCCTTTGTTAATAGGATCAATCTTATTTATCTGTGTCCCTACGTTTCCTGCCGGATGTAAGTTATTCGCTCTATGCTGCATTGCGTCATTTAGACCAGCCAACGGCGACTTGCCATCTTTACCTACCGTTAGATGAACAGTACCTTCAGTTAATTTTGCTAAGGCAGATAGTGCCGTTTGCAATTCTTTTTCTTTTCCTTGAAGCGTAAAATCTAAATCTGCTGCTAAAGGACCTGTTGCCAATCCAGAAACAAAAATTGCCTTTGGCATTATTTCCGGATTTGCAATAACATCATACGGGCGTTGTTTCATAAATGGCCAACAACCTGATGCTAAAAGATGATTCTTAACGTCATCTGCCTTCATAGCATCCGGATTCTTAATCCCAAAGTCTCTGAAGGTATCTTGTTGATCCCCTTCTATAGTAATGAGTGTGATAACGCGTTTGGCACCTCTTTTTATTTCAGTTAAAGTACCACTTACCGGAGAAGAAAACTTTACAACATCGTTGCCTTTGCTGTAAAAAATAGTGTCACCTGCTTCAATTTTATCACCTTCCTTAACAACCATTTTAGGAATTATAAGGTGTAAATCTAAAGGACGAATAGCAAAAGTGCGAGACCGTGGTGCGTCGAAAAGTGTTTTATCCGCTTCACCTTTGAGGCGAATGGTAAGGCCTTTTTTAATCTTAATGTCTTTGGACATGGGATAGTAGTGTTAAAATTGTCTTTTAAACCTTAAAAGCCCTTACTACGTATGTAGCCTCTCTTAAGAGTTGCAAATTTAAATAATAAAAGACCATCTTACAAGACAATTAAAATTAAAATTCTGTTAACAGATCTTGTTTGTTTCTTAAACAATATTAAGGCATAAAATTTGCTTATATTTATAAATTTTTAAAACATTTTTATGCGTTCGATACTTTTTAGTAGTTTTCTCTTTTTGATGTTTCAGCAAACCTATGCCCAAGTTATTGAAACTGTTGAGCCTTCCTTTATTAGAACTGTTCAATTTAGCGGCTCAACAAACCAAAGTGAATTACCCATTATTGAATTAGGGCAACGATTGCAACTTTCTTTTGATGACATTAATGGTGACGAAGTAGATTATTATTACACAATAGAGCATTTTAACTTTGATTGGACCCCTAGTGATCTTTCCAAAGGAGAATATTTAGATGGATTTGATGATGTTCGAATAGAATTTTATGAAAACAGTTTTAATACACTTCAAATTTTTTCTCATTACAGTGTAAATATTCCCAACAGAGAAACAAGAGCTATCCAGAAAAGTGGAAATTATTTACTTAGTATTTTTGATGATGACGGATACATTGTTTTTTCAAGAAAGTTTATGGTTATGGAAAGAGACCTGAGCGTTCAAGTTGAAATAAAAAGAGCCAGAGACATTAGAAAAATAAGAGAACAACAAGTAGTGCATTTCACTATAGACTCGAGAGACTTGTTGCTCATTAACCCAAAACAAAATGTAAAGACACTCGTATTACAGAATAACAATCTAAAAAATGCAATTACAGACCTTAAGCCCTTATACACGATAGGATCTGAACTTATTTATAGATACGACCAAGAAGCCGCATTTATGGGAGGAAATGAATTTTTAAGCTTTGATAATAAGGATATACGTTCTGCAGTTAACGGCGTCCGGCGTGTGGAGTTAAACGATTTGTACGAAAATTTCTTGTTCACAAATAGAGAACGTGCAAGTCAACCCTATACCTACAACCCAGATATTAATGGAAATTTTGTAGTTCGAAATCTATATGCTCAAAATCAGACGATAGAGGCTGAATATGTATGGATGCATTTTAACCTGCAATATTTTAAAGATTTAGGCGACAAAGAAATCCATATCTATGGTAATTTTAATAATTGGACCATAGACGGAACTACTTTCATGCGCTACAATGCCAAGACTGACACGTATCAAAACTCAAGATTATTCAAACAAGGTTTTTACAATTACAAATATGTTATTGTTGATAGAGATGGTACTATAGAACCTGGAACTATATGTGGTAATTTTTGGGAGACCGAAAACGATTATACTGTCCTTGTTTATTATCGCGCACCCGGCCAAAGATTTGATAGACTTATGGGCATAGGAATTTCCAACAGCACAAACATAACAAACAATTAAAAAATAAAAATAAAAATAAACTTAAGATAAGTTATTCTTAGGCACCTATAAAAAATGCAAAAAAATCTCCAAATATTCCAAAGACTGGCTGAAAAATTACTCGAAGCCGAAATAGAAGACCCGATAGCAAGTCCAATTCCTGCTTCGACATTATTTGAAACACTCCCAATTTCTTTAAAAGACAACCCAATTAGCGAAGAAGCCTTTGAAGAAATTCTAGAGAAAATTATACTCAGTACTCCCCGCACCGCGACACGATTATTTTTTAATCAGTTATTTGGAGGCAGAAACCCAAAAGCTACCCTAGGAGATTTAGTCGCTGTGATGCTCAACAATAGTATGTATACCTATAAAGTTGCAGGCCCTCAAGTTGGGATTGAAAAGGAAATTATTCGTAAATCTTGTGATTTAGTTGGTTATGGAAGAGACAGTGACGGCACCTTTGCTCCAGGTGGTTCTATGAGTAATTTTATGGCAATTATGATGGCGCGTGATGCCTTCAATTCAAACATTAAAAATAATGGTGTTTCTCAAAAACTAACACTATACACCTCTATTGAATCTCACTATTCAATTGCAAAAAATGCAGCTTTTATCGGAGTTGGAAAAAAACGTGTTCGGTATATAAATACGAATCAGTACGGTCAAATGGACCCAGACCATCTTGAAGTTAAAATCAAAGAAGACCTTCAGAACGGGTACCATCCATTTTTTGTAAATGCAACGGCAGGCACTACAGTTTTAGGAGCTTTTGATTCCATCGAACCGCTTTCTAAAATTTGCAAAAAATACTCATTATGGTTGCATTTAGACGGCGCTTATTGCGGGAGTGTGATTTTTAGCAGCAAATACAAGCATTTAGTTAAGGGTATTGAAAAAACAGACTCTTTTAGCTACAATGCACACAAAATGATAGGCACACCACTTACCTGTTCTATAATTTTAACGAACCACAAAAAACACCTCTACGACTCTTTTAGCAATGACGCATCATATTTATATCAAACAGATGGTGATGATTACAATTTAGGCAAAACCTCGATCCAATGTGGACGTCGCAACGATGCCCTAAAATTCTGGACTGTTTGGAAAAGTGTTGGAACTTTAGGATTAGAAAAAATTGTAGACCATCAGTTTTATTTGGCCCAAGTTGCAAGAGATTACATTCTTAAAAACAAAGATTACACTTTGTATAGTTTTGATGATTCTATTTCGATTTGTTTTAATTATAAAAATATTCCTGCACAAGTTTTATGCACAGCACTTTATGAACATGCCGAAGCAATGGTTGGATTTGGGACTTTTAGGGAGATCGAATTTATCAGACTTATTACCATAAATAGTAACAATAGCGAAGTTGAGATTATAAACTTCTTTTCGATTTTAGAGGATTTTGCAGCTAAAAATGAAACTTATTTAAGACAAATAGCTTTAAAAGAATCAATTCCAATATAAGAATAGCACTTTCCTTTAGAATCTAAGGCGGCTGTTTTTAAAATCTTTGATACATTTACGCTATGAGCGAAGACCTTCATAAAGAGCAAAGTATTGCCGTTGCTGAGAAGCGAGAAAGTATTATTTCAGAAAATAGTAAAAGGCATTTTAAATACCGTGGTTCTGAATGTTTAAATTGTGGCCAACCGCTGGACCTTAGTGATCGTTATTGTCCTTATTGTTCTCAACTTAATAGCACCAAACATTTATCTTTCACAGACTTTTTTCTTGAATTTTTTAGTAGTCTGGTAAGCTATGATTCAAAATTGCGATATACTGTTAAAGATTTACTCTTTAAACCAGGGACTATAACAAGAAACTACATTAGTGGACAACGGATGAAGTATAGTAATCCGTTTCGCTTTTTTTTGAGTGTTTCGATTATCTACTTTTTGCTATCCAGTATTGTTAATTTTTTTAGCCCAAGTTCAAAAATGGCTGTTTTTAACAATAGCGATGATGCTGAAAGAGAACTAAGTGTTAATAATAACGTGTCGAGTATAATATTTGAGAATAACAATGATAAAGAAATTGAAGAAGCGATTCAAATCTTGGAGGCAAACCCAACAACAAAACAATGGGCAGTAAGATTAAAAAGAGAAGATTCTATTAGGCGTGCTAAAATAAGCAAAGAAGAAAAAACAATACGAATATTTAATGGAGACACCATTTTTGAAAATAACTACTCAGGCAGGGTTAAACAATTAGAAGAAAAAGGAAATGTTCAAGGCTTTTTTTTGAAAGCTGTGCTTTTAAGAGATTTCTATACTAAAACCGAAATCAAATCTGCTTCCATAGCGCTGGACAGTTTAAAACTCCCTAAATCAAAAACAAATGTTTGGCTCTATCATAAAAATAATAGTGTAGACCGTGTACAAGAGGACCCCGTTAGTTTTGCCCAGTTTGTTCTTAGTAAAACTCCCTTTTTTCTTTTCTTTTTTGCTCCAATTTTCGCGCTTATCTTTTGGTTACTATATGTAAGAAGACCTTTTAGTTATATGGAACATCTTGTGTTTATTTTTCATATTTTTAGCTTTATATTTCTGTCATTATTAATTATATCAATACCAGATTTAATTTTTGGTTATGAGGTTTTTGTAGAGATTTTCTTCTTACTTGTCGGGCCTTTTTACTTTTATAAAGCACTCAGAAATTTTTATAAACAGTCCCGTTTGAAAACGATTTTAAAATTTGTACTTTTAAACATCATTTTTACAATTAGTGTAACAACTGCAGCAACCCTATTTTTTGCTGTAACTGCTGCCACATATTAATATGGTACAACAAGTAACAAAAGGCATAAAGGTTTCGATAGAAACAAGGTTTGAAGGCTCTTTTATTCATAATGGAAAGGGCAAATATTCCTTTGGGTATACCATTAGTATAGAAAACCAAAGTAAAGATACGGTACAATTAAAAGCCCGTAGTTGGCAGATCAAAGATGCATTAAACGATAATGATGCGGTGTATGGCGAAGGTGTAGTGGGAAGAAAACCAGTAATAAAACCCGGCCAATCTCATACGTATAGCAGTGGTTGTTTGTTAAATAGTCCTTTTGGATCTATGAGTGGCTACTATGAAATGATAAACTTTTCAACTACTAAAAAGTTTAAAGTTAACATTCCCAGTTTTAAGTTGAGTGCTCCTTTTTCAATGAATTAAATTCTTTGAATGACATAACGATCTTCATTTTTATTTTCTTGTTATTTTGCAATACGTGACAATATGCACAATGTGAATCATAGGTAAATTCAAAGTCATCACTCACATTAAAACCTTTTGAATAATAAACCCCATCAAAATTTAATTCTAAAAAGGTGTTATATCTTTTTATTCTGAAATGGTGTGCGGGCAATGACTCCTTTTTCACAAGTTGAAAATAAGCATTGCTTCCAGCACCAGCTAACAAATGAAGGCCCTTTAATAAAATATTCTCCGTACTTTGAAACAACTCTGAAGTGTTTTCTGGTATGTTACTTTTGTCAAAATAGTTTTTAAGATTTTCTTTAAATGCAGAACCTGTAAATTCTTTAATAACGCCGTTAGCAACTTCAAATACGGGCGACGAATTTGCTCCAATTTCAACATTACCTACTGTACTTGGTGTAAAACGCTTATTGAATTCTAACTTTTTTATAATTTTCACTTCTTTAGTTGCGGCTAGGATGGTATCTGTAACAAAACGAGAACAATTACTCCCTTCCTTTTCAAAAACGCCATAAGGAACACTTCCCTTTTGCTGCAATTGTTCTATATAATTTAATGCTTTTTTATAATCAATAGCATCACAAACAGATGCTAACAACCTCCCAGATCCATTTGTTTTTTTTGGGTTTGCATCAACCCAAAGCAATAGCTCTTCTAAATTAGCAACTTTATTGTTCTCTATTATTGCATCCAAGGGTAATTTTAATTCGGCATCAGTGATTACGCTTCTTAGACGCCCCTTTCCAGGCGGTGTAATGTAGCGTCCAAAATCGTAATATCGTGTTTTTCCTGTCTCGTTCTCTATTAAAATTAACGCCGCATGCCCTGCTTTAATGTACTCTTTAGTCCCCAAACCCATAATTGGTAGCACTTTACAAATAAACTCCGTACTCATCTTAACGTACGTATCTGGAAATGCAATAATTACTATTTTTCCGTTGTAATTCACAGTTGGTTATTTGTAATATTTTTAGATTCTAAATCTTCGTAACGCATTTTTACAATACTATCATCTTTAATAATTTGCGTGATACTCTTGGTTGCCACATACCCTCTATCCATGACAAGATTTGTTTCATTATTACCTTCTCCAGCAGTTTTATGGAAGTTCAAAATAGTTTCACACGCAGGCCGTAACGATGAAAACAGAAAGGCAGAGAACCATTGTTCCCGTTTCTTTTTTACTTCGGAAGAATACAATAAAGAAGACGACCATATTTGTGGTGCCAAGGGCTTTTCAGTAAAAAACTGATTGGTCCCATCCCAAACCAATTCAAAAATTCTTAAATTTATATTCCAATCGACCATTACAATGGTAAATGGCTCTATTCCACTAAAATCGTATGTATCAATTTTATTCAAAACGGCATCTGATACTAATAAATCTTTTACTATAATTCCGCGGCTCATTCTATAACGCTCTTCACGTTGATGCGCAGCAAAACCACCATTAAGTAAACAAACAGCTCGTTTCTTGTCAGAAATACCTATCCAACTACCGCCTGCCAGTTCATCCTTAGGATACATTAATTGAACTCCATCTTCAGTATACATCATTGGTCTTATAGTTCCACGACGCGGAGCTTCATCCCTATTAGATGTTAAGACAAAATTCTCTAAAGAATTTGGTATAAATGTTAACGTGCACAAAAGCAAATGATTTAAGTTTTCAAAGCCAAATATAAATCATAGGACTTGAAAAATATATGCTCAAACCAAATTATGTTTACCAAGGATGAGAATAAATGCCAAAAATTAAATACCTGAATTATATAATAATGATTTTGATTGTTAAACCTATCTCATCACCTCTATATTCTAAATTTAGATTTTTGTACCTTCGCGACACAAAATAGAGTTGAATAATAACCAGTCTTTTAGAGATAATAAAGGCTTAAAAATAAAATGAATGGGAAAAGGATTTTTTCACGTACCAGTTGCAGTAAATGAACCTGTAAAAGACTACGTACCAGGCTCACCCGAGCGAGAAGAAGTTTCAAAAACATACAAAAAAATGTATGATCAGACAATTGAAGTACCGCTTTACATTAATGGAAAAGATGTAAAAACTAGCGATACCGCAACGATGTCTCCTCCTCATGATCACAAACACATTTTAGGAACCTATCATCGTGCCGAGAAAAAGCATATTGATGAAGCTATTTCTACAGCACTAAAAGCAAGAGAACAATGGTCTCAAACTCCTTGGGAGCAACGTGCTGCGATTTTCTTAAGAGCTGCAGAGTTGATTGCAGGACCTTATCGAGCAAAAATTAACGCCGCTACTATGCTTGCACAGTCTAAAACTATTTACCAAGCAGAAATTGACGCCTCTTGTGAATTAATAGACTTTTTGCGTTTTAATGTACAGTACATGACCGAAATCTATCACGAGCAACCAGCGTCTACATCGGGTGCTTGGAATAGATTAGAATATAGACCTTTAGAAGGTTTTATATATGCAATAACCCCATTTAACTTTACAGCCATTGCCGCTAACTTACCGGCAAGTGCCGCATTAATGGGTAATGTTGTGATTTGGAAACCTAGCGACAGCCAAGTGTTTTCGGCAAAAATAATCTTGGATATTTTTAAGGAAGCCGGTGTACCTGATGGTGTTATTAATATGGTTATGGGAGACCCTGTTATGATTACTGATACCGTTTTAGCAAGTCCTGATTTTAGCGGAGTTCATTTTACAGGTTCTACACATGTATTTAAGGATATATGGCAAAAAATTGGAACCAACATCCATAACTACAAAACCTATCCTCGCATCGTTGGAGAAACTGGAGGAAAAGACTTTATTGTAGCTCACAAAACTGCAAACCCAGCCCAAGTTGCAACCGCAATTGCACGCGGAGCATTTGAGTTTCAAGGTCAGAAGTGTAGCGCAGCGAGTAGATGTTATATAAGCGAAAGCATCTGGGAAGAAGTGAAAGATATTTTAATAGCCCAAGTGAATAGCTTTAAAATAGGATCTCCTGAAGATATGGGTAATTTTATTACGGCGGTAATCCACGAAGGATCCTTTGACAAATTAGTAAAATATATTGACGGTGCTAAAAAAGATAAAAATGCAACTATTATAGCAGGTGGCACTTACGATAAATCTGAAGGCTATTTTATTCACCCAACGGTAATTGAAACTAAAGACCCTAAATACACAACAATGTATACTGAGCTTTTTGGACCTGTTGTTACTATCTATGTATTTGAGGACAGTAAATGGGAAGAAACATTAGAACTAGTTGACAGCACTAGTGAGTATGCTTTAACTGGAGCTGTAATAAGCGCAGATCGTTACGCCTTAGAAGTTGCTATTAAGAAGTTAGAAAATGCAGCAGGAAACTTTTATGTAAACGACAAGCCTACTGGAGCCGTAGTTGGACAACAACCTTTTGGTGGCGCTAGAGCAAGTGGCACTAATGATAAAGCTGGAAGCAAATTAAATTTATATCGTTGGATTTCTCCACGTATGATTAAAGAAACATTTGTAACTCCAACAGATTATAAATATCCATTTTTAGGATAAGCCAAACATACTTAAATAAAAATGCCGCACAAAAAGTGCGGCATTTTTTATGTTGCAAAAACACTTTACTTTATTCGAAAATTTTTACTTCTCCCACTTTAGCATGTTGTGAATTTAAAGCAACGTTATCTGAATTCACTATCATCACAACCACTTCAAGATTCTCGACCACATATTCAGCAGGCATTGTTATATTGAGTGTTCTTTGGTATAGTTCATAAGGACCCGCAGCAGAAATTTCATCTCCTAAAACATTGGTTAATGAAAGCCTTAACACTTCGTTGTGTTCAAAATCTGGAATGGGGTTTCCTGCACCAAAATAGGGGCTTGAAGGATCATCGTTGAAATAATTTACTTGTGGGTATATAAGTCCATTTTCAATTAAGTACACCACCAATTTATCTCCTGATCCTGCACCATTTCTGTAGACTGCTTCTACATTTACAGCAAGGTCATTGCCGCTAACTGATGAGCTAATTCCTATTGCTAGATCTGTAGATTGCCCTGCGATTGATGTGATCTCTGAAGGAGTGTAAGGTTGCGACCAAACTGTTGTTCTGTTAATTCGTGCCTGCGGAAAACCAAAAGCTTCAAATGTTTCTTTTAAAATATCTATATCTTCAAAGTCAAATGGATCTGGGAAACTGTTTGCTGTTTCGTGAAGCTTTACAATTGAAACATCATCTGTTAAATCTTTAAGGGTGTAAATAGCCGCTGATACAGCCGGACAAAACCCACACCAAGCTCCTGTATAATCTTCAACCACAATTTTACGCTTCGGAATATATACTGAAAAAGGTTTGGCTTCGGTCTCCAATATTACACCGCTATCATCATAGGATGCATAGGCAGAAAATTCTCCTTCATTAGGCGAAGCGAAAGTTGATCCAGAAATTGCAGTATCATTTACAAAAATAGTTGATGACCCCGTGACGTCTGTGCCTTGATTGTCTACTACTCTAAATTCAATGGTCTGATCATTCATTGCTCTAGAGACATTCAGCAACAAAGAACGCTCTTCATTACTAATAATATTAAAATCTAAACTATTACTTGTAACTTGATCAAAAGTAGCAGAAACTTGAAAACTGCCCGTAGTATCAAAAGCATAACTGGAACCTAAAATTTCGGTTTGATTCACAAAGAAAGTTCCTTCTGTTGTATAGTCTAAACCATCATTCCCCGTTAATACGAAGTCAACGGTCTGATTTACCGGAATAATATCGATAGCTGCAGAACTTGAGAGCACTAAACTTTCAACATTACTAATCCCACTTAATGGAAGATTATCCTCTTGTCTACTGCAAGAAAAAATGATTAATGCAAAAGCAAGAGTACTTAAAAGAAATATTTTTTTTTTGTTTTTCATAACAATGGCATTTAGTTTGAGTGTATAAAAATAGTGGTTTATAGCCTACTTGTTTAAGGATATAAAAAAATACCACATATAAATTCTAAAATTAACTAATTAAAATTATTTTAACTACTATTGTTACCCTTAAAACCTTGTATTATGAAAAAAATTGTATTCCTTCTAAGTATCCTAATCTCTACTATATCGCTAGGACAAGAAGAATTGCCAAGCGTAGATTTAACCACAATTGATGGCAAAACAAAAAATAGTCGGGATGCAGTTAAACAAGACAATGTCGTTGTTGTTTCTCTTTGGGCTACTTGGTGTGTTCCTTGTCTAAAAGAATTAGATGCAATTAGTGAAGTTTATGAAGATTGGCAAGACGAAACCAATGTACAACTTATTGCTGTATCAGTTGACGACAGTCGTACCATAAAAAGAGTAAAACCTTTAATTAATGGTAAGGGCTGGGACTATGAAGTTTTGTTAGATGAAAACAACGATTTTAAACGAGCTTTAGGAGCATCGACAGTGCCACTTACACTCATCATTAAGGATAGTAAAATAGTGTATCGACATTCAGGATACACTCCAGGTTCTGAAGAAGAACTTTATGAAAAAATTAAAGAGTATGCAAATTAGTATACTCGTGAATCAATAAAAACTAATGGTTAGTAGCTTTCGAGTCACTAACCATTAGTCGTTTTTAAAAACCTTACTATTCATACTAATTAAGTAGGGTATCAAATTGAATAAAAACCACTAACAAACAAATCAATGAAAAAAATTATTTTAAGCATCGCTATTCTTACCTGTAGCCTTGGTTTTGCCCAAGATAACGGATATTTTTTTGGAGGTTTTGAATCAAATTCTCAATGGCTTCTTGATGATGAGGGTATTATGTTTGACGCTCCCGATGACCAATTTAGAGCCAACAACTACTTACAATTAAATTACACCCTTGGAAAGTTTACCGCAGGCGTTCAATACGAATCTTATTTACCTTCTGCATTATTAGGGTATGCTCCTATTTATGATAATCAAAGTGGTATTGCAAGTTATCACCTAAATTATAAGGGTGAAAAACTTGATATTACTGCAGGTTATTTCTATGAGCAGTTTGGAAGTGGCCTCATTTTTAGAACTTGGGAAGATCGACAATTAGGAATAAATAATGCCATTAGAGGAATACGAATTAAAGCAAACATAACACCAGAATTTGACTTAACTGCTATTTACGGACAACAAAGAAACGGTTTTGAAATAAGTGAAGGGGTTATGCAAGGGGTAGACGCTAACTTTAATCTAAGTAGTGCATTAGAGATGGAAGATGTAGACTTAAAAATAGGTGCTAGTTATTTAGGCAGGTATCAAGATGTAAATGGAAATGATACCATACCAGATGTTGTTAATGTTTATGGAGGAAGATTGGATTTTGTGTTAGGTAATATTTACGGAGCAATTGAGGCGAACGCAAAATCTAATGATGTGATCGTAAATGAAGGACAAATTGTTTCTAACAAATTGTACGATGGTACTTCCATGCAAGTTGACCTTGGATATTCTCAAAAAGGTTTGGGCGTAAATGGTACGTTTAGAAGATTAGAAAACTGGAGTTTCTTTTCAGATAGGGACGCTGAAGGAAACGTGTTTAATCAACAAATCCTTAATTTCATCCCTGGTCTTACAAAACAACAAGATTATCTACTAACTAATATTTATGTATATAACCCCCAGCCTAGGCTAATAATAGAATCTTTTGACCAGCGTGCAGGAGAAGTTGGTGGACAAATAGATTTCTTTTATAGTTTTAAAGGAGATGGGTTTTTAGGCAAGTATAAAACTAAAATTGCCGTTAATTACTCTTACTGGGCTGGCTTAGATGCAGAATTTAATGTTGCCAATAAATATTATGAAGCAAAATTTATTGGGGATGGACCGCGCTACTTTAGAGATTTTAGTTTCGAAGTAAAAAACAAATGGTCTAAATCCTTCAATACGGTATTAACATTCCAAGATGTAATTATAGACAAAGGTATTGTAGAGGGAGGTCCCTTAGGTACTCAGGGGCAAACACATTCCTATATAGCAGTTTTAGAAGGCTCTTATAAATTGGGGAATGGAAGATCATTTAGAGCTGTAATACAACACTTAGCAGATAAAGAAGGAGAAAAAGAACTTACCAACAATAGTGGTGAGTTTATAGACACCTCCATTCTTGATGGAAACTGGGCAGGAGCCGTTGTAGAGTATAATTTCAACTCAACCTATTCGGTGTATTTTGCAGATGCTTGGAATTATGGAGGTACTGGAGAAGAACATTATTATAGTATGGGAGGGAGTTACTCAAAAGGAAGAACCCGTCTTGGCTTAAACTATGGTCGCCAACGTGGTGGTCTAATATGTGTTGGTGGAGTTTGTAGATTTGTACCCACAAATACTGGTGTAAGCGCAAACCTTGTAGTATCTTTCTAAAAAACAACTTTTTTCAAAATCTTATAAAGTGCTGTTTCTTTAGAAATAGCACTTTTTTTTATTTTTGCATCACAATAAAAATACTGAAAAACCAATATCAGTGAGTAGTTAAACACCTAACACAATATAATTTTAGATTGTTGATTTTTAGTTTATTAAAATATATTCTATTGTCAGTTCGATCGCAGTCTAGAATTATTCGACAGTTAAAAGTAGGCTTCGACTGCGCTTAACAAGACCTTTAGATATTATTTCAACTGTAACCTGAGTTACTAACTGCTGACCTCTAAAAACCGAAATGGAAAGAGACTTAGAACAAGAAATATATTCAAGCACTTTGCTTAATATTTCTGAATTTAAAATCAAAACTGGAAGCGAGGAATATTCTGCCTGTCGATACAAGATAAATGAATTCCACATTGTTTGCAGAACTGCAAAAACAACGCCTAAAAAAATTGGACAATTCGTAACTTTTTAGAAACGAAACAATAATGGAATCACAGCGCCTTTAGATGAAACAGATGCACTCGATTTTTACGTCGTTAACACTAACAAAGAAGATAGAAGGGGCCAATTTATAGTTCCAAAAACTGTTCTCATTGAACGAGGAATCGTTTCGACCACTGAAAAAACAGGAAAAAGAGGATTTAGAATATATCCCCTTGGGACATAACTAATAATAAGCAGGCCAAAAGGAGTCAAGAATGGCAACTTAAATATTTTATAGCAATAGATGAAAACACAGATTTACTTTTATTAAAAAATTTATATTTAAACGGGTAAAAACTATATAAAAAGCAAAAGCCCGACATTTTTAAATGCCAGGCTTTTGCTTTTTATTAAAATAATCAAACTTAGCGTTTAATAACACGAGTAGTTTGCGAAACTTTATTTTCATTAGTAAGCTGCACTATGTATGCTTGCGTAGCAAGATCACCCATACTAATTTGTTGTGTGCCTGCAAGGATCATTTCATTTTTAACCAATCTACCTTGTAAATCATAAATAGCGATTTGTAGGTTTTCTTGAGAAGTTATTTCTAAAGTTTCTCTTATCACTGTAGAAGTAATTGCGTACTCAAACAAACTAGCTTCTTCTAAACCTAAAGTAGGATCATAGCGGTATGTAATGCTTAATTCTGGACCAATCGCAGTCGTTCCTGCCATATCTGTTTGATAAAATCTGAACACATAATCTGCAGGCAAAGAAGCATCTACATTAGGACCCCCGTGAAAAATATGATTTCCATCAGGTGTTGTAGCCCCAGCCAAAAGCTCTATAGATCCATTGAATGGATATGTTTGACCCACAGCAATAACTGTGTAGCAAAGTCCAAAACAAATCTCTCCATCAGAACCATCAACAGTTGCGCTAACTAGTTCCGCTTTGAGATAAATGGTTTCAGCATTAGGATTTGTTATAAAATATTTGAGAGATGAATCTGCAAATACAACAGAATTAGTTGCGTAAACATCTCCATCCTCATAGATAGTTCCATTGCCATCTACAAAAGTAAATTGGGCTTGTAAGCTTATAGCAGAAAGTAACAAACCAAAGAATAAGTAATTAAGTTTCATAGTTTTTTTTTGAAATTATTAATTGGGTAATATACGACTTATATGTTAAAATTCATTTTATCTCTTTTACTTTAACAAATTTTATTAAAACTACTAAAACATTAATAAAAAGGACTTTAACCTATAGAAACACTAGGACTTTGCCTAGAGAAAATACTTCCTTTTTGTGTTAAATTTTTTAAATATTAACTACTATTTTGCTATATTCGCTACACATTAACTTTAAAAATAAAAAATTATGTCAAAGAAATTACCTATTAGTTTACTTTTCTTTTTCTTGGCCTTAGGTATTTATGCACAACCAACTATTGTTGGCACCGCGGCAGAGGATAGAAATGTAGTACTCGAAGAATTTACAGGAATTAATTGTGTCTTTTGTCCAGAGGGGCACGCGATTGCTCAACAACTCAAAGATAACAATCCAGCAGATGTCTTCTTAGTTAACATTCACTCAGGTGGATTCGCAAGTCCTAGTGCAAGTCAACCAGACTTCAGAACACAATGGGGAGAAGCCATTGATAATCAAAGTGGTCTTGCTGGCTACCCAGCGGGTACTATAAACCGTGAGAATTTTCCAGGACTAGAACAAGGAGCCCCAGGATCTACGGCTATAGGGCGTGGTGGATGGGTGAATGCTGCTAATCAAGTTTTTGCAGAATCATCTTATTTAAATATGGCAGTTACGGCATCTATGGATGCCCCATCAAACACCATGGATATTTTAGTAGAAGCGTTTTACACAGGAGACAGTCCAGCAGCAACAAATTTTTTAAATGTTGCTATTTTACAAAACAACACTACTGGTCCACAATCAGGAGGTGGAGCAGGAAACAACTATGTTCACCAGCATAGATTAATTGACTTAGTTACTGGACAATGGGGTGAGGAAATCTCAACCGTGAATACAGGCGATCTTATTTCAAGAACTTATAGCTACAATCCCCCTAGCGATATTAATGGAGTTCCCGTGGACCCAAGTGAATTAGAGATTGTTGTTTTTATGACTGAAACAACACAGCTATTAGTAAGTGGTAGCGGCAGTCTTGTCTCTTTAGAACCATTAACAAATGCAAATGACGCAAACGTTGTAAGCGTTAGTGATATAGATGACACTTGTAATACAAGTATCACTCCTTCCGTTTTAATTTCTAACACAGGTACAGATGCTCTTACGAGTTTAGTAATTACGTATGATGTAAATGGCGAAAATCCAGTAACATTTAATTGGACTGGAAATCTTGCCTCTTTAGAAGCTGAATTGGTAGAATTACCTGAAATCAGTTTTACATCAGGCGCAACAAACACAGTAAATGTTTCTGTTCCTAATGATGATTTTAACGACAATAATGCAAGCGCTACAACATTTGGTCCCGCTCCAGAAACTGTTGGGACTATGCGTTTAAGAGTATCACTAGACAACTGGGCAGAAGAATGTTCTTGGGAATTTAGAGATTCTTCAGGAACTGTGCTTGAATCTGGTAGCTATACAGGCGGTGCGGGTACTGCAGGTGACGATCTAACGACTTTTAACTACACATTCAATTTCGCAGACGACTGTATTACATTTAGTATTGAAGATACTTTTGGTGACGGCCTTACTGTAGGAGGAAATGGTGGTTTTGAATTGAAAGATGCTAATGACGTTATCATCTATGCTTTCAACGATAATTTTGGTAGTGGAGTTACACTTCCTTTTGATTCTAATGGAGTTCTAGAAATAGAAGACAATAGATTTAATACAATTACTATCTATCCAAACCCAGCAACTGATATCGTAAACATTAAAAATGCTGAAAATAGTGCAATAGAAGTTTACAATATGCTAGGGCAACTAGTAATAACTAAAAACAATATAAGTGCCGATGCTCAAATGAATGTTTCAAGTTTAGTTACTGGAACTTATTTTGTAAAGATTTCTAATGGAAATGTAACTACCACTAAAAAGTTGTTAGTTTCAAAATAATATTTCTAAACACTTAAATACTAAAAATCCCCAATGTACTATTGGGGATTTTTTTTAAGACTTATTTTGTACGATACTTAAGAGGAAGATGAACAACACTCTTGGTTTCAAAAAATTCTTCTTTAAATATTTCAGCTAAAGAATAGACCTTAGCTTTTGGGAAATCTGTTAATTCTTCAGTAAGATCCCCACCCTTCAAATACAAAATACCATTCTTCAACTCGTGGTTATTCTTTTTTACAGTGCGTCCCTTCACCCATCGCACAAAAGTTTCCATTTGCGCTACAGCTCTACTTACAATAAAGTCATAATTATCATCAATCGTTTCTACCCGGGCATTGGTTACTTTAACGTTGGTTAACCCCAAGCCTTCTTTTACTTCATTGACAACTTTGATTTTTTTTCCAATACTGTCCACTAGGTGAAATTGCGTGTCAGGAAAAAGAATCGCCAATGGTATACCTGGAAAACCACCCCCCGTACCAACATCCAATATTTTTGAACCAGGTTTGAATGACTGTACTTTAGCAACACCCAACGAATGCAGTACATGACGAAGATATATTTCATCAATATCCTTTCTGGAAACTACATTTACTTTTAAATTCCAATCTTTATAAAGGGCCGCAAGACTTTCAAATTGAGCTCTTTGTTTTTCAGAAAGTACAGGGAAATAATGAAGAATCTGTTCCATAAAAATAATTAAACAACAAAAGTAAGACTTCTTAATATAATTTTGTGAAGAACCGTATCCCTAATACGCAATAGATGCTTATTTTTGTAAATTATTATTGTGGTCTTTTAATTTAAAATAATATATTCATGCAAGCTCCTTTAAAATTCTCTCGCGTAGATTCTGCCAAGTTTTTTAGAACACTCAATAAAAGAGTAAATGGTTATTTTAAAGAAAATGATATTTCTAAATCTGGAAACTGGAAACTTCATATCAAAACCATCGTGATGTTCTCATTATACTTGACTCCATATTTCTTGTTATTGACCTTAAATCTGCCAACTTGGGCGCAGTTTATAATGACCCTTATTATGGGTGTTGGCATGGCGGGTATTGGAATGAATGTTATGCACGACGCCAACCACGGTGCTTATTCTTCTAAAAATTGGATTAATAAAATTTTAGGAAGTAGTATTTATATTCTTGCTGGAAATGTTTATAACTGGCAAGTACAACACAATGTACTGCATCATACATATACCAACATTCATGGACACGATGAAGATTTAGAAGCAGGAAGGATTCTAAGATTCTCAAAACATGCAGAATGGAAAAGATTTCATAAGTTCCAACACTACTATAGCATCTTTTTATATGGGCTTCTTACTTTTAATTGGGCAATCACTACAGATTTTCAGCAAACTAAAAGATACTTAAAAAGGAAACTATCATTTGGTAAACTTCCCAAACCATCCATGCAATGGACAACGTTGATTATTACTAAGCTTATTTATTTTAGTATTTGGGTCGTAATACCATTGCTGTTTTTTGACATCGCGTGGTGGAAAATTTTAATAGGTTTCTTTATTATGCATTATGTCGCTGGATTAATTTTGAGCATCGTATTCCAATTGGCCCACGTTGTAGAAGGCGCGACAATGCCTTTACCAGATGCCACAGGAACAATGAAAAACACTTGGGCGATTCATCAATTATTTACTACTGTAAATTTTGGAACTAAAAATAGAATCATGAATTGGTTCACTGGTGGTCTCAACCACCAAGTAGAACATCATATTTTTCCTAATATTAGCCACGTGCATTACACCAAAATTTCTAAGATTGTTAGAGAGACGGCAAAAGAATTTAATCTACCATATAACGAATATAAAACTACACGCAAGGCACTTATCGCTCATTTCAGACATTTAAAAGAAATGGGAATGAAACCTGTGGCCACTGCATAATAAAAATTATGAGGAATTTACTTTCTGACCGAATAAACAATATGGCGACCTCAGCAACTCTAGCGATGGCTGACAAAGCAAGAGAACTAAGAGCTTCTGGAAATAGTATTATTGGTCTTAGCTTAGGAGAACCTGATTTTACCATACCCGATTTTGTCAAGCAAGCAGCAATAGATGCTATAAATCAAGATTATCACTCCTACACGCCTGTTGATGGTTATGTCGAATTAAAAGCAGCCATCATAGAAAAATTTAAACGAGACAATACGTTAACATACACACCATCACAAATTGTTGTTTCAACAGGAGCAAAACAAACGCTTTACAATCTTGCACAAGTGCTATTAAACGATGGCGACGAGGTTCTTTTACCTGCACCTTATTGGGTTAGCTATAACGATATTGCAAAGGTTGCTGGTGGGGTTCCTATAGAAATAAAAACGAATATTGAAAACGATTTTAAGGTAACACCTCAAGCCCTAGAAGCCGCAATAACTCCTAAAACAAAAATGATTATTTACAGCAGCCCTTGCAACCCTAGCGGTTCTGTTTATAATAGAACTGAATTAAGAGCACTTGCCGATGTACTTGTTAAATACCCTGAAATAATTGTTGTTAGCGACGAAATTTATGAGCATATAAATTTCACGTCTGCACACGTTTCTATGGCTAGTTTTGAAGATATGTTTGATCGCACGGTTACCGTTAATGGTGTTTCAAAGGCATACTCAATGACCGGTTGGAGAATTGGTTATATGGGAGCGCCTGAAGTTATTGCGCGGGCCTGTAATAAAATACAGGGACAAGTGACTAGTGGAGCAAACTGCATTGCACAGCGCGCTACTATTGCAGCGCTAGAAAATCCACCTAGTAGAATACAATATATGGTGGATGCTTTTAAAGAACGTAGAACTTTAATATTAAACCTTCTTGCTGAAATTCCAGGTTTTAAAACGAATGAACCCGAAGGTGCTTTTTACGTCTTTCCAGACATTTCAGCGTTCTTTGGAAAAACATTGAACGGTACTAAAATTGAATCTGCCACCGATTTTTCTTTATACCTTTTAGAAGAAGCAAAGGTAGCGACCGTTACTGGTGAAGCTTTTGGGGACCCTAACTGTATTAGAATTTCGTATGCAGCATCCAATCAAGATATCATAAACGCGATGAAGGCTATCAAAGAAGCTGTGCTATAGATTGAAGATACAATTATCTTTGCTATTATATAAAGCCCCCATTGGACTCATATCTAATAGGGGCTTTGTTTTGTGAAAATTTAAGCAATGCTTATTTTTCAATGATACTTTTATGTGATACACCTGTTTCAGTTGACACAGTAACAATATAACGACCAATAGATAAGTTTGTATTAATGGTAACTTCATTTTGACTAGGTGTATTTGTGTAGACAGTACTTCTCAGTACATTATCAATAGCGACACTTCCAGCACCAATCATTGCATTCAATAATTTAGTTATAATAACCCCCACCGCTAACAAGAAGAATTATTTTAATAATAGTAGTTTTGCAGTACATTAGCACAAACTTTAATAGCTACCCGCATTAGTGGGCATAAAATATGGCAAAAATACTCCTTTTAGGATCTGGTGAGTTGGGCAAAGAATTAGTAATCACAGCACAAAGACTTGGTCATTATGTGATTGCGGTAGACAATTATGAAGAAGCTCCGGCAATGCAAGTTGCACAAGAATTTGAAAAAATTGATATGTTAGATGGCGATGCACTTGATGCTATTGTAGCAAAACATCGTCCAGATTATATAGTCCCTGAAATCGAAGCAATTCGCACAGAGCGACTATATGAGTACGAAAAACAAGGGTATACCGTTGTGCCATCTGCCAAGGCCGTTAATTACACTATGAACCGCAAGGCGATACGTGACTTAGCAGCTAAAGACTTAAAGTTAAAAACAGCTACTTATAGGTATGCCACCTCAGCATTAGAGTTAATAAGTGCTGTAGCCGAAATAGGGATGCCCTGTGTGGTAAAACCATTAATGTCTTCTAGCGGAAAAGGACAAAGCACTATTAAAAATACAACTGACATTGAAAACGCTTGGAACTATAGTCAAGAAGGATCAAGAGGAGACGTTGCCGAAGTTATTGTGGAAGCATTCATAGATTTTGATTATGAAATCACCTTACTTACTGTTACACAAAAAAACGGGGGCACCCTATTCTGTCCGCCTATAGGGCATCGTCAAGAACGAGGTGATTATCAAGAAAGTTGGCAACCTGCTCAAATGGATCCAAAAGATCTACAAGAAGCACAACAAATGGCGGCAAAAGTTACCGATGCGTTAACTGGTAATGGTCTATGGGGTGTAGAATTTTTTATTGGAAAAGAAGGCGTTTATTTTTCAGAACTATCTCCAAGACCACACGATACGGGTATGGTAACCTTGGCAAACACTCAAAATTTCAACGAATTCGAATTGCATTTAAGAGCTATTCTAGGATTACCACTAGTTGAAATAACGCTGGAGAGAATAGGTGCAAGCGCAGTAGTTTTAGCATCACAGAATTCTGAAAAACCTACATTTCACAATCTGGATACGGTAGCGTCAAGCCCTAAAACCGATTTTAGAATTTTTGGGAAACCAACATCTCGACCCTATCGTAGGATGGGAGTTGTTGTAACGTATGATGCAATTGGCGGCGATATAACTCAGGTAACACAAAAAGCGAAGGATTTAGCTCAAACCATCAAAATCAGCTATTAAAATTGAATTTAGTACCTTAGCCATTCATTTACAGCGTTTCAAGTTTTGAAAAAAACCTTTGTTATACTACTACTATTTCTTTCCAATGGGCTATTGGGTCAGGAAGATGAGCAAAAATTCACACTGTATTTTGATAATGATGTTTCAGAATTGAACGCAGCACACCTAGCAATAATCGATAGTATAAAATTTTCAGAAGAAAAACATGAACTTGATGTCCATATAAAAGGATATACAAATGCCGTAGGTGATTTTTTGTATAATGTTCACCTTTCTGAAAAACGAGCTAAAAATGTTCAATCTTTGCTTCGAGAATTCACGATCATTTCATCTAAAGGCTATGGAGAGCTTGCTTCAGATGCTGCATCAAACAGACGTGTTGATATTTTAGTGCACCATAAAAAAGATCATATTGCAACGCTTGATGAAATTGTAATTCTACCAAAGATCAGTACACCAGTCGCGACTAAAATAAACAGGAATACTCAATTTAAAATTGGTGACAAACTTACTTTAGAAGGTATTATGTTCTATAAAGATAGGGATGTAATTATGGATGAAAGTCGAGATGCTTTGGATAACTTGGTTGCGTTTCTAGAAAAAAATACAAATGTAAAATTTAAGCTCATTGGTCATATTTGCTGCGGCCACCCTTCAAATCCTGCTACAGATTTACTAAATAAACGAACAGGAAGACGAAATTTGAGTGAAGCTCGGGCAAAATCTGTATACAGTTACTTAGCAAAAAAAGGAATTAAAAAGCATCGAATGAGATATATAGGGATGGCATACAAGCAGCCCAAGGGCAAAGATAATATTTTAGATAGACGGGTAGAAATTGAAATAACTGACATCGATTAGAATGAGGTTTGAGATTTTCAAAATTTCTAGTTTCTGGAGAGAAAACTAAATCCCTAGCCGTTTTAAATATTAGATTATAAAATAATTACTTGATATTTAAATTTCACTGCTGCTGCTTTTCAGCTTAATTGGTTTTAGTAAATTTAAGCCCACTTCTTATCCTTTCCTCTTTCATAGGATGCAGCAAATTTGGTCTTTCTTCTAATTAAATGCTCTAAAAATCATCGATTTCTCCAAAAGAAAGGAGTAAATAGTATCAATACCGTAAATAATTCCAACCTACCAATAAGCATTAAAAAAGTAGCCCACCATTTTGCTAAATCTGGCAATGCTCTATAGGAATTCACAGGCCCTAAATCGCCCAAGGCGGGTCCAACATTTCCTAGGGCAGAAGCTGCTCCACCGAGCGCCGTACTAAAATCTAATCCTAACAAAGAAAAAACCAAGACTCCAATTATAAAAGAGAGCATATACAAAATAAAAAAGCCAAGGACATTAAAAACAATAGGTTGTTTAACAGCACGATTGTTATAACGAACTGGCAAAATAGCGTGTGGATGTAGGGTACGCTTAAATTCCATCACCCCATTTTTAATCATTATTAAATGTCTTACAATTTTAATCCCCCCAGAAGTTGAACCTGAAGAACCTCCTAAAAACATAAGACCAAAGAAAATGATGGTTAGTAAAGGGGTCCAAACCGTATAATCTGCTGAAACAAATCCCGTCGTAGTAATAACTGCCAAAACCTGAAATAAAGAGTGACGAATAACACTTTCTAGTTCTCCCCAAACCATAGGATGAACAATCGAACTTTGAGTAATATCTGATTTAAAGTAGAGGAATAAGACAACAATTGTTGTTATTCCAAAAACTATAAAACTGTATGTTTTAAATTCTTCATCCTGAATGATTTTTCTAAACTTAAATTTGAAACCGAAATAACTCAAAACAAAATTGGTTCCAGCAAGAAACATAAAGACGATGATGATATACTGGATCATTGGGGTATCGTTCCAATGTGCTATACTAGCATTTTTAGTAGAGAAACCCCCTGTACTTAGCGTACTAAGAGAATGGTTTATGGCATCAAAGAAAGACATTCCCGCGATGTATAAAAATAAGGTCTCAAGTGCTGTGTAACCAACATAAATTAACCAAAGTCGTTTAGCTGTATCAGTAATTCTAGGGTGTAATTTATCTCCTCCAGGACCCGGCGCTTCCGCAGCAAACAACTGCATACCGCCTATTCCTAGAAGCGGTAAAATAGCAACAGCAAGCACAATAATACCCATACCTCCTATCCAATGTGTCACACTTCGCCAAAAGAGAATACCATATGGCATACTTTCAATATCGCTAAGTATGGTAGCTCCTGTGGTGGTATAACCACTCATCGTTTCAAAAAAAGCGTTTGTAAAACCCGGAATAGCTCCTGTAAATAAGTAGGGTATGGTTCCGGCAAGTGCCATTATAAGCCAACCAAAGGTTACTATAATATAGCCTTCTCGTTTATGAATTTCCTTTCGGTGTTTTCTAGTGACCAACATAATGAGTCCCCCAAAAATTAGTGTAACGAGTCCTGATAAAAGCATTTCTTTAAAAACACCATCATTATAAACAGCACTAATAATACTAGAAATTAGCATGAAAACACCATTAACTCCTAATAAGAGTCCCATGATGTGCGTAATAATCTTGTAGTTTACTTTTGAAATGAAATTCATCAAATAAAGAGTTTTTCTACTTTTCCAATAGATTGTGGAAGACAACAAACTACAATACGGTCGCCAGTTTCAATTTTAAAATCTCCCAGTGCGATTATACCTTCACCGTTTCTAACAATACCTCCAATGATCGCTGAACGGGGTATATCAATATCCTTTATTTTTTCGCCTGCTACTTTTGAAGTAGGAGTAACAATAAACTCAAGCAACTCCGCATTCATATTATTGAGTTTGGTCATTGCCACGACCTCTCCTTTTCTTATGTATCTGAATATATTGTTGGCCGCAAGAAGTTTTTTATTAATCAATGTATCAATACCAATTGAATGCGATAATTGAAAATAATCCATATTCTCAACTAAAGCAATTGTCTTTTTAACACCTTTGGATTTAGCCACCAAACAAGACATAATATTAGTTTCGCTATTACCAGTTACCGAAATAAAAGCATCCATTTCTTGAATGTCTTCTTCTAATAATAATTCAACATTGCGTCCATCTCCGTTTATAACAAGGCAATTGGGAATGTCATCTGCAATCTCAAAAGCTTTTTCCTTATCGTTTTCAATAAGTTTTACCCGAAAACTATTTTTACATAAATCATTGGCTGTTTTATATCCAATATTACTTCCTCCAAGAATCATTACGTTTTTAATTTCGTGACGTTCTTTATTGGTAAGTTTATAGATTTCGTCAACACCTTCTTTTGTCGTGACAAAATATACTTGATCTCCTTCTTTAAATTTAGTGTCTCCTCGGGGAATAACTGTATACTGAGTACCAAAACGCTGCATAGCAATTGGCGCATATTTAAGGGTAGGGTATTTTTCAGCAACTTCCTTAACCGAGTGATCTACAAAACTATTAGTCCTGCTCAAATGCAAACCTATCATTGTTAAAGCACCATCTTCAAATTCGTAGGTATCATTAAAAGCACTTTGATTGAGTAATAACTCTATTTCATTTGCTGCTAGTGATTCTGGTGAAATAAGCTCGTCAATACCAAATTTTGTAAACCCTACTTCATCCTTTCTCTCAATAAATTCAGTGTTTGAGATTCTAGCAATAGTTCGCTTCGCCCCTAATTGTTTCGCCAATACACATACTGTAATATTTGTAGTTTCAGAAGAAGTTACCGCGATTACCAGATCTGTATCGTTAACACGACTATCTTCTAATATTTTTATCGAAGTAGCATCACCACGAACTACCCGAATATCCAGTTGGGTATCTGCATTTGCTAAAGAATCACGATTGGTATCAATCAACGTGATATTTTGCGACTCGAAAGATAATAGTTTAGCTAAATGGAATCCAACCTCTCCAGCACCTGCAATAATTATTTTCATTATTTATTAAAGTAGAACTGCAAAGATATTGAAATTTTAGATGTTCTTTGTCGTTCTTGTCTTATATCCATTGATATAAGACAAGAACGACAAAGAAATAGCATCTCAACACAGACTATTGTGTGAATTATTTTTTACTGAAATTTATTATTTGATTGCTTTTCAGAAATATTACAAACGTTAAAAAAACTAATTTTGTTTATGAAATTACTAGGCATTGGCTCCAGAATTAATCACCCAGAATACGGTAAAGGCGTTGTTACGAATGTAACCTCGAGAATGTATTGGGTAACCTTTATAGAAAATGGATTAGAAACCATTGATATTGACGCCACCTTTGATGTTATTGAGGCTGCAGAAGATGAAGTAGATACCATTAGTTTTTATGAAGTAGAATCTTCTTTAATAAACATCCTTAAAAAATGGAGTGATATGAGTGAAGTGGTTCCAATTGCAGATAAATATAAAGGAGGAACTATGGTCTTGCAGCCCAAAGAGGCTGGCTTGTCTAATAAAGAGATCCCTATTAACACTTTCTTTCATAAAGTTGTAATGCTGAGAGACCGCCTGCGTGTTATGGAACAAAAAATAAACAGCAGTAAAAACCTTGATGATCAAGAAAAAGTAGATCTGCAACAATATATAACCCGCTGTTATGGCAGTTTGACTACTTTTAATGTACTATTTAAAAATAACTCTCAAAATTTTAAAGGAGACGGTGGCAAAAAAGCATAATGGCTTATAATTTGATAACCTCATTTAAACTAATAAAAAAAAAGAATCTCATATATTATGGAACACACACCCGTACAACCACCACTTATTATTAGGGAGCTAACGAGCGAAAAACGCATAGCATTTTATCGAAAAACCTACACCCACCTAGCACTGGCAGTATTATTATTTATACTTGTTGAAATGATTTTTTTCCAAATTGAGCCATTGCTTAAATTTGCGCTTTCCCTAACACAAGGATGGCTTTGGCTTGCAATGTTGGGTGGATTTATGATGGTCACTAGATACGCTGAAAAAATGGCATTAAACACCCACGATAAGTCCAAACAATATCTTGCTTTGGGAATCTATGTAGTGGCAGAAGCATTTATTTTTATCCCACTTATTTTTATATCTATATCTATCGCCGCAGAAGGTGGTGCGCATATTCTGAGTCAAGCAGCCATAATGACATTGTCCTTGTTTACTGGATTGTCTGCCATTGTATTATTAACTAAGAAAGACTTTTCATTTTTACGTGCTGGATTAGCCATTGGATTTTTTGTCGCGATGGGTCTTATCGTTGCGGGAACTTTATTTGGTTTTAATTTGGGGCTTTGGTTTAGCGTTGGTATGGTTTTACTTGCATCTGGATCTATATTATATCAAACATCAAATATGGTGCACAAATACGAGGAAGATCAATATGTTGCAGCATCCTTAGGGTTATTTGCTTCTTTGATGTTACTGTTTTGGTACATCTTAAGCATTTTGAATAGAAACTAAATTATCACACATACTTATTTTGAATTAAAATCGTTCGTGTTTAAGGCCCTTTCATTTAAACAATTCTTAAAACCAGACTTTTTTATGCTATATCTTTTACAAGAAATACCTTTACCTACTGAAGGTTATTTGGTAATCCTGCTTGTAATTTTGGCTATTTGCCTTATTTCTTTCTTAGGATTCGAAAATTGGTATTCGTCTTATTATGACAAACCACTCTACCGAAATTTCTTAGTCTATAAAAAATTAGCTCCATCTCAAATAGCACTCTTAAAAACCGAATTTCCTTTTTATAATTCGCTAACCAAAGAACTTCAAGGACAATTTCAGCATCGCGTGGCAACCTTTATTAAAAATAAAGAATTTGTAGCGCGCGAATCTTTAGAAATAACCCAAGAAAATAAAACACTTATTGCTGCCATGGCTTGTAAATTAAGCTTCGGAAGAAAAAACTATACCTATACAATAATGGATTACATCCTTGTATATCCAGGCGTATTTTACAGTAATACCAACGATGCACATCATAAAGGTGAGTTTAATCCAAGACAAAAAAGCCTCGTACTTTCCTGGGAAGATTTTGAAAAAGGATATCGAATTGGCAACGATAATTATAATTTAGGATTGCACGAGTTTATGCACGCAATGCACCTAGAGGCTAAAGTAGGACGAGATATTGACTCTGCCCGCTTTATGAAACATTTTAACCTAATACTGCAACGTTTAGCAGACGAGGACTTAAAAAAAACATTAGATGAAACACGATTTTTTAGAGCGTACGCTTTTACAAATCAATATGAATTTATGGCGGTACTCACCGAGTATTATTTTGAAAGTCCCAAAGAATTAAAAGAGTTGTTCCCTGAGGTGTACCAGCATATAAATGCGATGCTTAATTTGGGGTTTGTGTTCAATTTAGAGAAAAGATCCTCCCGAAGCATTGAGACTGAAAAATAAAGGCTAAAGTGTTGAAATAATCAAAAGCTATAAAGCTCCCAAGTTTTTCTTAAGTATAGCTTTTACTATGTTCTTTGCGTGTATTCGGCTATTCTCAATGAACCATTTATGGGTTTCAGTCCCTCCACAAATAACGCCTGCTAAATATAAATTTTCAACGTTGCTTTCCATCGTTTCTTCATTATAAATTGGAATTCTCTTTTCTACGGAAAGTTGAATGCCAGCATTTGATAGAAATTCAAAATTGGGTTTATATCCCGTGAGTGCAATTACAAAATCGTTTTTCAATTTTAAAACTTCTTTCGGTGTCTTTAGCAGCACCTCTTTTTCTGTTATTTCAGCTATTTCAGTATTAAAATAGGCCTTGATACTTCCCTCTTCAATTCTGTTAATCACGTCAGGTCGCACCCAATATTTAACACGTTCCCCAATGGCGTTTCCACGAACTATCATGGTCACATTCCCTCCTTTTCGATAGATTTCTAAAGCCGCATCAACCGCGCTATTACTTGCTCCAACAACAATAACGTCTTGCAAAATATAGGGATGTGCCTCTTTATAGTAATGAGTGACTTTGGGAAGGTCCTCCCCCGGAACATTTAATAATTGTGGAAGGTCATAAAACCCAGTAGCAATCACAACGTGTGTTGTGCTATAGTTTTCATTATCTGAAGTTACTAAAAAAGTGCCCCCTTCTTTTTCAACCGACAAAACGGTCTCAAAAAGATTTATTTTTAGCGTATTAGAAGTGGTAACTCTGCGATAATATTCGAGCGCTTCGTTTCTATCTGGCTTAGCGTTTTTGCTAATAAACGGAATCTCGTCAATTTCCAATTTTTCTGAAGTAGAGAAAAAAGACATGTTTAAAGGGTACTCAAACAAAGAGTTTGTGAGCGCTCCTTTTTCGATCACTACATAGTTGAGATTGTTCTTTTTACATTCTAAAGCGCAAGCAATACCTATGGGCCCTGCTCCAATTATGAGTACGTCTAAAGAGTTGTTCATTTAGCAAAGATAAAAGATTTCCCTCCTACGCGAGCACTTTAGAGGACTTGCGGGTGTCTGGTTTAGCTTGCCAAGTTTCAAAATGTAGAACAAAAATAACGGATCAAAACTCACCACTCAAAGCTCACAGCTATACTAATGACTGTCTTAAATTGGCAATAGTGTTTGTAGGGTTTTCTGCTCTAAAAATATAGCTTCCCGCTACCAGGACATTGGCGCCTGCTTCTTTTAGTTTTTGCGCATTATTATTGGTGACCCCACCATCTATTTCGATAAGGGTATCCAGTCCTTGTTCATCTATCATTGCACGAAGCTTTCGTACTTTTTGATAGGTGATTTCTTCAAATTTCTGTCCACCAAAACCGGGGTTTATAGACATTATAAGCACCATAAAACATTTGGGTAAAATATCTTCTAATACTGAAACTGGCGTGGTTAAATTTAGTACCACTCCTGCCTTACAGCCTGCATCTTCTATTTGGGTAAGTGTTCTATGTAAATGCACGGTAGACTCGTGATGTACTGTAATAATATCTGCACCTACATTCGCAAATTCTTCAATATACCTTTCGGGTTTTTCAATCATTAAATGAACATCTAAGGGCTTTGTCGCATGTTTTTTCATGGCCTCTATTACCGGCATTCCGTAGGAAATATTAGGCACAAAATGACCATCCATAACATCAATATGAAACCAATCTGCTTCACTATTATTAATCATTTCAACATCACGCTGAAGGTTTCCAAAATCTGCAGCTAACATAGAAGGGGCAATCAATACTTGACTCATGACTATAAAATAAAGGGGTTAAGCAAGCGCTGCAATTTGTCTGAAGTGCTTACATCGTGTTCTTTCAAGTACAGTTTAATAGTATCCAATTGTTTTTGTGTACGTACAATGGTAAAATCTGAACTGTAATCCAAAAATAATGCTTTTGATTTAGGTTTGTTTATAATTTCGAAAATAGAATGATGTCTTTCATCATTTTTTATCAAATTATTATAAAGTGGTAGGATCAAGCTCTCCTTACCCTCTAAAACCTGAAAAAAATTATCAAGGCCATGCAATAATATCCCCGTGACCCCCTTAAGGCTGTTATTAGTATACGTTTTATTAAAGATCTGCTCTATATCCCCTTTTGTTAATGAGGGATTTGCCTTACTCGTATAGCAAATAGTATGTATCATAGTATTTGGAAACTTGTTTTGAGTAAATATACGATGGAAATTAAAAACCACCGATACTTTTAATCAGTCGAGTTTAAAATAATTTAAAAAGTGCTGCATGAAAAACCTCCGGTAATCAGCCGGAGGTTATTCATCAATCAAAAAACGAACAGTTTGTGTATCTAATTTCTTGGATTATAGACTGTCGTTAAGGTTTATATTTTTATAATCTTATGGTGTTATTAAACCTATTTTAATATCAAAACTAATCATTTACATTTAGTATACGAAACTTTCAAAAGAAAGGTTGCCAAGTTCACCTAAAAATAAACCATTATGCTTCGTAATTGTTTCAAGTTAATCTTCTTGTTTAATAGAATCATTGGTCTTTTTAGTGAGTACCGTCTTGGTCTAATCTAAGCCCTTTTGAAACTTTTTAGCTGACATTATAATACTAACTATCCTTTTCCTTCTTGACCAAATATCATAAATACTATCCTTCAGGACATTGCAACACCTGAATATCTATTTGAGAAATTTCTAATAATTTCTGAGTTTCAATAGCAATCGTACGCACAAATATTTCTTGTGGGTTGCTTATATTTGTGTATTCAGTAATTGAAATTTCATTCTCACCTGTTTCGGCTTCTTCAAGTGTTTCGTAAAATGAATGGCTCACAGGATCTAATTCATCTGGAGTATCAGGTATGGCAATACAAGGCGCGTAGTCGCTAAAATTAAACAAAGCAATATCTGGTGTGCCCTCAAGTTCACACCCTCTAAAAAATCCTGTCGTGCAGGTTAGCGCACAATCTTTGGCTAGTTGTAATGAAATAGCATTACCTCTAATTGTAAAACTAGAAAATGTAAATTCTGTTATTTTCCAATTTTCATCCCAAAATTCTTCCACCTCATCTCCATTATTCAAATCTATATTTAGGTATAAATCATCGCCAATATATAAAGTAACCCATGTTCCGAAGTATATCTCAACGCCATTAAAATAGGTTACTGTGCCGTCATTATCCACTCTAAAAAACGTATTCTCAAAATCAACCAGTTCATCGTCTAAAGACCGTACTTGCCAAATGCACTCGGGCAGCGTGTTATTGCATCGTGTTCGTCTTTCTTCTTTAAAACAGCTTGATATAGCTTCTTTTAATTGCTCATTGGTTGTAATTTCTATAAGATCGCCATTAGTAAGTGTTCCTGAAATGGGATAATTCAAGCTAATGGAATGTGCTGTTGGCAAACCATCTAATAATTGAAAAAACTGAAGATCGCTTCGCATAGAAACTGCTTCTAAAAACGCAGCGTTTTCATCAAAAATAAAGAGTGCAAAATTGTAGTTAAATCTTATACAGCCTATACTCAAAGGATCTTCGTCGTTCACACTTTTAACGAGACCCAATAGTTCCTCATCCATCACGTCCTTATTATATTGCGTTTCCAAGACGGCTTCGTTATCACAGGAAAATAATACAAGTACTGCGGAAATGAAGAGTAAATTTAAAATCTTTTTCATATTAATTTCTTTTAGTATTCTTTCTTTATAGTCTTGGGGAAAAAAAAAGGTTGCGTATTAAAAAAAACTCAAAATCAAACAAGCCTTTTTTAAGGTTTACAATAGCTACAACTGCAATAACTTTTGTCACAATTAATGGAAGAAAAATACACGCGCTTTCTTTTAAGCAATCCTTAATTGCTTTGCGCTTTATTAATAATTTCTTTAATCGCATCATTCGGTATCACATCTATTGTTAAGTTAATGCGGTCTGTAGTGCCATTGTTGACAACACGGTGTGGATCTGTTAAACGCAAATACCAGCATTCGCCAACGTTCATGGGCACCAAGGTATCATTTAGATAAAACGAAACCCCATCGTTATTATCTATAGGAATGGTAAGCCGAATCATTGATTCTTCTTCTTCCAAACCTAAAGTAGGATCTGTATGTTCTTTTACGACAGAATTTGGCGCCAAAAATAAGAGTCGAACCAGATTAACTGTCGTGTATTGACTAAATATACTAACAATACTTCTTATATAAGGTGATTTCTCTAGATTAGGAGTATCGATCCATTGGGTCCAAGAACCGTCTGCATAATTACCAGCAGGGGGAGGAGAAGGCAATGAGGTATCTACTAAGTGAGCAGGAGCACGTAATGAAATTACTTTATAATATTCATAATTATCTTTTACTAAGGCGTGCACTTCTTCCATCATCTTTTCTACATCAAACAAAAAAGGCACTTGTACTCTGTCTTTAAATTGTTCCTTTGTTTCCATCTGGAGTTTGACTATTTCAGTTGATAATTGCAAATTTTCGCAATTTCATTACCAAATGTATTAATTTAAGCTCACAATCTCTAATGTGGCTAGAAAAAATTTAGCCTCCACTTTAATCAGATTCTAGTTTTGAAAAGTATACTGCAATGCTATTTCAGGCTCTAATTGGTAGTAAAAGACAATAGTATTACTTAAAGGTTGTTCTAATTTAATTTCATAAGCTACTGTGAGTGACGATTCATTTCTATGCAACCAGATGTCATCATAGATATGAACTTGGGTCTCTAGTAAAATATTTTCAAAGCCTTCTTTAGCAAGCGCCCTTAAATCAACTCTTTTTTTAGGCAATTTTGCGGGTATATGACTGGCATGTCCTAAAGAGGACAAAGCTTCTCGGACATTAAAAACTGCTCCAACTTTATGTTCTTCATCTGCGTTATCTTCTTTAGAATGAGAAGTCAATGATAGATTTATTAGTACATTTTCTGGAATTACTGTGCTGTTTTTATTGAATTGAGGAAGCAGATTGAATAAAATTGGAACATAACACTCCCGATACAATAATGCATCCAGTGTTTCACTAATGAGGATATGAAAAGAACCGGGATCAGGGATTTTGAAAGTCACCGCATCGGCTAAATGAAATTCTTGAACATAACCAGACAAACCCATCGAATGAATCAATTTTTTTGCTGAATCGAGTGACTTCTCATTAATTTCTAATACTGAAAATCGCAGCTCCTCCTTTGTAAAAAGTGAGGCTATTAAGGTTATAAATGGAGCATAAGGACCACAACCCGCATAAAATATTTTTATCGTTTCTCCAGGACGATTTTTTTGTTTCTCAAGGATGGCTCGATAAATTGCCTTTAAAAATTGTAATGTTCTTTTATAATCTAGTAAACATTGCGCTGCAAAGTTTAACCCTAAGGCCTTTCCTTTTGCGGCAGGAACCGCAGCCAGGTGTTTAATGTTATGGTCAAATCCAGTAATTTTAGTGATGTCTTGAAAATGAGCGTGAATCTCATTCAAACTTTTTTCAGCTTCAACTGGATTATTTGAATTTTCTTGTAATGAAGAAATTAACTTCTTGAGAACAATAGTCTTATCATTTTCAATCATTGCTCGTGATTAGAATTATTAAAGTAGAACAAAAATAAGGGCACCCATAAATATTCCTATTTATTCAAGGAATACTTTTTTGTGTGTTCTTATGAAGCGCCTAAATTTAGTTTTAAGCTAAAGCTAATGGCTTTATTTACTTTATCTCCATATGAGAGTAGAGATTATTTTTATTAAGAAACAAAAGATAAGCTACAACGGTTTTTTGCATTACACTTTTTTTATCCGTATCTCTCCTCTTGTATTCCTTAGGTTGCTTTAGTATCATTCGAAATGCCAAGAATCATTTCCTATTAGAGGGTATGTTCATTGTAATGTTTATTGATAATTCCTTTTTGGAGAGGAACAAATTTTAAAAACATAAAAACTCATGTACCTATTATTAATCGCAGCGTGCTCTAAATTTTTGATGGTTGAAATCTAAACTCGCAAAATATCAGGAGATCAACTTAATTGGGATGTCAAGGATAGATTTTACTTTCAGGCATTTTAAAAACATCTTGTAACTTGAAAAAGTTTACGTGGTATTTCTAAAAATTAAAGAACTTAAAAATGATCTAATTACAAAAACTAACATCTTTACTAAAAGTATTCATAGCCTGTTAGAATTTGTTCTTTACAAAAAAAATGAATTTATACAATTACATAAACCCTACATATCGTAATATTAGAAATGCATAAATCACATTTTTTTAACAATTTGGATACATCATAAAAAACAGTTTTATTTTTTATTTTTACCAATAATAGCAAACGCAAACGCAAAACCAAAAATTAAGGTAACTAATCCAGCAAAATATGGTATAAAATTAATCATTTTGGTTTGTTTATTAGATGCAAGTATATTCCAAAACAGAGCAATGAGGGAACCCAGAGACCTATAAAAATCGCTTGGTTTTCGTGGCCGTTAAAAAATAAAACTTCAGAATAGATAAGTGAAAGTATTGCCGCCAAAAAAAGCAACTTGTCAGTTAAATTAAATTTTTTAAACATTTTTTTACTTGTGATAATTTCCGACTGTTATGGCTTTTCGGTTTTGCCCTGTTTTTTTTTGTGATTTCTAGTCTTCACATTATTTAGTTTAAAGATAGCTTTTTTTTACTTCTAATATAGTATGTCAGCGCACTTTTTAGCATTAAATTAATGTCAAAAGTACATATACACTTTAATAGGATTTATTTTTTTTGCGTAGAAATAAATTGGACTTTGGAATATAGGTTATTTGTTTAATTATTATAACTCTTGTATTTATTCGTATGTTTTTTTTTAGGGCTCGATGCTACCGTATTTGTTTTTATAAGCACACATTAACAAAGCAATTAATCATATACATTTTTCAGGCGAGGTCTTTTAATAAAATTTCCACCAAAAGCTTCCAGTAAAAAAATCGCTTTTTTATACCGCTATTTTTAGAGGTATTAAAGAGACCATAAAAAATCCACTCGTCTACACTTAAAAGCATTTCATCTAAAGATAACCTATAATTCAACAAACCTGAGTATTGATTTTTAAAAAATTAAGTAGCTTCCGTTACTAACCTATTATTTTAGATGTTTTGAAAAAAAAATTAAATATTTTATTGATTGAAGACAATATTATTGAAGTAATGAAAATGGACAGAACCCTTTCATTATTAAAACTAAAGCATAACATAATCAAAGCGAAAACGGCAGATGAAGCCTTCGAGATTTTAAAACAAAAGGAGCGTTTTCCAGACATTATTTTATTAGACCTAAACATGCCAAAAATTAGCGGTATTGAATTTTTATCAACCTTGAAAAGCAACGATAATTTAAAACACATTCCAACCATAATTTTAACAACATCAGACAATGAGAACGATTTAAATAAATGCTATAAGATTGGTATTTCTGGATATATCTTAAAGCCTTTAAAATATGAAGATTATGTTAAAAAAATAGAAATAGCTTTATCTTATTGGTGTATAAATGAATTAAAAAGATATTAAATATGAAAGGCTATAAGTCTTTACTGAGTTTTTAGACTTGGTTTAAAAAAAGTTTGGTTTAAAAAATAGCTGTTAAAAACATTCAATAGTGCAAAGGGTGCGTCTGCCCCGAAAAGCACATAAGTTTATCCCAATTGAGAATTACCTATCTTTATTGTTCAAGAAAGAATTGGAATTTATAAATCAATTAGCACAATCTATAATTTTGGACTTGGATTAATTGATAACATGTTCTAGCAATCGTGGCAGGATGACTACAAATGCTTTAGAAAAAGTAAAAGGAGAGGAGCCACAAGCAAAATTTATCATTAACAAAAAATTAATGAACCAAGACAAAATTGACATATTAAAAAGGAATTTACAAAAAGAAAAAACCGCAAGAAAAGCGGCAGAAGAAATAGTGGATAATAACCCCAATGATTTATATCTTTTAGAGGAACTTAAAAAAACAAACTTAGCGTTAGAAAACCTTCTAGAACAAAAATCTTCTCAATTAGAAGGCGTTTTCGAAAATATTAATGATGGTTACCTTCTAATGGATATGTCTGGCAATATTCTAAAAATGAATGACATCGCTGCTGCCTTTTTTGGATATAATATTGTAAAAGAGAAACTTAGTGTTTATAATTTAATTTATCCCGAAGATTTAGAATATGGAACTAGGGCATTCATATCTTTAAAGGAAGAAGGTGTGTTCACTAATTATAGGACAAGAATTTTAACGAAAGATAAGCAAGTAAAGTGGGTACAAATTAATGGTAACCTTATTGTTGACAAGGAAAATAGGCCTACTGGAGCACAAGGAATTATTAGGGACATTACCTCTGAAAAAAGAGCTGAAGATTTATTGACTGAATCAGAAAACAGGTTATCATCTCTTATTAAAAATTTAGATAGTGCTGTATTGCTAGAAGATGAGAACAGAAAAATAATCTTAACAAATAACAAGTTTTGTAAGCTGTTTAATATACCTGTTTCGCCAGATTTACTAGAAGGAGAAGACAGTCTTGCTGCTGCGAATGAGAATAAACATTTATTCAAAGATCCAGAAGATTTTATTTCTAGAACAACAAATATCTTTGAAAAAAAACAACAGGTTTTAGGTGATGAACTAATTATGGCCGATGGGACAATCTTAGAACGCGATTTTATTCCAATCTTAAAAGGAAGCGAATACAAAGGGCATCTTTGGACCTTTAAAAATATAACCTTACGAAAGAAATACAGGGAGAACTTAGAAGCCCAAAAACAAAAATACTATAACATTATTGCTAATATGAACCTTGGTTTAGTAGAGGTTGGTAATAATGATAAAGTCTTAATGGTTAATCAGAGTTTTTTAAAAATGTCGGGGTACACTGAAGCCGAATTATTTGGTAAAGAAGCCGGTAAATTATTGCACTCAAAAGATGTCTCAAGGATAGTTTCTAAAGAAAATAATAATCGTAAAAAAGGGGAGTCCAACAGGTATGAGCTTAAAGCAGAAACAAAATCTAAAGAGGTAAGAGAATGGTTAGTTAGTAGTGCTCCCAATTATGACGATAGAGGGCAGGTAATTGGATCTATAGGTGTTTTTTTAGATATAACTGAAGTTAAGCGAAATGCGAAATTAATAGAAGAACAGAAGAAAGAGCTAGATACTATTGTTCATAATTCTACAATAGGTATAGTTCTAACGAAGCGTGGTCGAATCATAAAGACCAATGCAGCAATTCAAAATATGATTGGGTATTCTGAGTCAGAATTAAACACATTTGTAATAAATGATTTGTCTTTTGACGAAAATCCTTCTTCTTTTAAGACCTATATTAAGAAGATGTATGCTGATAAAATTAATCATTTTGTTTATACAAAAAGATATAAAAAGAAAGACGGTTCACTTATTTGGACAAAAACCAATGTTAATATTGTAAGAGATAATGATAATAAAGTAAAACATGAAGTAGTATTTATTGAAAATATTACTGAAAATAGACAGAAAACTTTAATTATTGATTTAATAAATAATCTTACCAAATCAATATTAGGTAAAACAGATATAACTGAGATTGCCTGGGAAATTGTAAATAATATTGCAGCGTATTTAGATACTGACGATTGCGTTATTTACTTGGTGGACCACGAAAAGAAAACTACAGAACAGATAGCAGTTTATGGGGCTAAATTGACCAATAACAGTCAGATTATTAACAAGTTATTTCTTCCAAAGGGAAAAGGAATCGTAGGAAGTGTTGCAAAATCAGGAAAATCTGAACTTATAAACGACACTTCAAAAGATGACCGTTACGTCATAGATGAAGAAAGGCGTTTTTCTGAAATAACTGTTCCCATTATGAGTAACGGTATTGTTATTGGAATTATTGATTCTGAGCATAAGGATAAAAATCACTACACGCAGGAGCACCTTAAAACACTCGAGAGTATTGCTGGCTTAGCGGCTATAAAATTAAGAACAGCAATAAGCATAAGAGAACATAAGAAGGTAGAAACACGCAATGAACAGCTCCTTAAAAAATTAGAAAAAAGTAATAATGAATTGAATGAATACGCGCATGTTGTCTCCCATGATTTAAAATCTCCTCTACGAAGTATTGATGCATTGGTTTCTTGGATTAAAACCGATAACGAAGGTTTATTAGATGGAAATACACTACAGAATTTTAATTTAATTGAAGACACTTTAGAAAAAATGGAGCTATTAATTTCAGATATTCTTTTTTATTCTAGTATCGATGCGACAACTTCAGAAAAGCAAAATGTAAATTTAAATAGTGTTATAGAAGACTTACAAAAAATTATTTTTATTCCAAAAAACATATCCGTTCAAGTACTTAATAAATTACCCATAGTAAAAGGTGAAAAAACTAAATTTCAACAACTTTTTCAAAATCTAATCGGCAATGCTATTAAATTTAATGATAAAGAAAAAGGCCTTATTCAAATAGATGTTTTAGAGAATAAGTCATTTTATCAATTTTCGATAAAAGATAATGGAATCGGAATTGAAAGTAGGTATCTGGATAAAGTTTTTAAATTTTTCCATTCCTTAAAACCAGATAAAGAATCATCAGGTATAGGACTTTCCATAGTGAAAAAAATTGTTGACCTATATCAAGGCGAAATTTGGATAGAATCTGAACCAGGAATAGGAACAACTTTTTATTTTACATTAAAAAAATAGTTATGGAAAAACCCAACTTAGAATATGTAGAACAGCTGGCAAGAGGAGATAAATCTTTAAGGAAAAGACTTATCGATATTATAAAAAATGAGTTTCCTGAAGAAAAAGAAGCGTATTATAAAAGTTTAAAAAATAAGGATTACAAAAAAACAGAAGAGAATGTCCATAAACTTAAACATAAAATTATTATCTTAGGGCTTGAAGAGAATTATAAAACAGCCAATAAATTTGAACATGATCTAAGAGAACTTAATTTAGATAGAGTTCAAGATTTTGATAAAATTTTAATAGCTATTTCATATTACTTGAAAACTATTTAGACCTTATGAATTGTATTATCGTGGATGATGAACAAATGGCAAGAGTTATTATTAAAACTCTTTGTGATGAGATAGAGTCTTTAAAAGTTGTTGGTGAATTTTCAAACGCAATGCAAGCCATTAAGTTTTTGAATGCGAACGAGATAGACCTAATTTTTTTAGACATTCACATGCCAGACTTTAATGGTGTAGATTTTATTAAAACATTAAAAAATCCACCAAAAATAATTTTAACAACTTCCGATTCACAGTTTGCTATCGAAGCTTTTGAGTATGATTTTATCGTAGATTATTTACTAAAACCTATGGAATCAACAAGATTCCAAAAAGCGATACTAAAGGCTCAAAAACGTGAAACTACCTCAAACGAAATAAAATCAGATTTAGAAGTAAAAAACGATTTTTATGTTAATATTGATAGACGTCTTATAAAAATACATTTAGAGAGTATTTGCATTGTAGAAGCAAAAGGTGATTATATCCATATAAAAACAGAAGAAAGAAATTATGTAGTTCATTCTACGCTAAAAAAGATAGAAGAAAAGCTACCGGATTCATTATTTTTAAAAGTACACCGCTCTTATATTATTAATGTTAAGAAAATTGTTGATATTGAAGATAATACTGTTGTCATAAAAAGAGACGTTATCCCGGTAAGTCGATCTAAAAGACCAGAATTAATGAAACGCTTGGATTTGTTATAACGTTTCGTTTATGCTTAATTGGTAAAGGCCGAAAAATAAAAACCCCTCTCTATAGTTTTTTAATTGTCTGTATCCTAGTATATCGATTATGCAAAACTGAGAAAACTTCAGACCTTGTAAAAAAGATTGACAATCCACTTAAAATTTAGAAACTAGAAAACCACCCTCTCAATTAAAACATCAACACATAAATCACCGAATTACTTTTGCCTTAGTGTATTTTTCAATTCCTTTTCCATTTTATCTTCAATTAAAACAAAATCAGGTATAATATCTAATGACACATTAGCTGTATAAATTCTAAAAACTTTTACTTGTTTTTCAACACACTACTTTGTTATAAATAGTTATATCTCTTTCTTCGAATTGATTAATACTCTTCTCCAGAAGATACTACTGAAATTGGAAGGTTAAAATAAAATGTTGTTTCTACATTAGGAGTGCTTTTTAAATAGATCTGTCCATTATAATGAGAAATAATTTTTTTAACCATACTTAATCCAATTCCTGCTGATTTAGTTGATTCGACAGCTTGAAACATGTCAAATATTTTTTCGTGGTATTTTGAATGTATTCCAATACCATTATCTGTGATTGAAAAAACATAATCTTTTTGCGTTATTTCACATTCTATTTCAATGAGACCATTCTTTTTATCAATATGCTCTAGAGCATTTTCTATAAGAATTTCAAATACTTTTCCCAACTTATTTTCATCAACAAATAAAGTAGGCAATTCATTTTTTATTGTAATTGTTGCAGCAGGTGGTTTATGCGTTTCATTTACAATCCGTTTTACAATAGTATTACTATTTACTAATTTATTTTTAAAAGCAGCAGAAGTGATATTGTTATATTGTTCTAGTTTTACTAACAACAAGTCCATTTTTTCTATTTTGCCTTCCATCATTTGAAAGTTAATAGTAGCATCTTGAAAATTATTAGTTTCATCCCTATCCTCTTGAGACCAAGTTAATAAATCTGAAATATTTCTTAATGAAGATTTTAATTCATGTGAAATTAAATGAGAATAATTATCTAATTCATTTTTCTGGTTTTGAAGAATCGCAGATAATGATGCAGTTTTATCGATAATATTTTGATCTATTATTAATTTTTTATTAATTTTATTTTCAACAGCATTCAGCAAATCGTTTATATTTAACGGTTTCGTTAAATAATCTTCAGCCCCTAGATTCATTCCAATTCTAATATCGTCCTTTTCTGCTTTTGCTGAAAGAAAAATCAATGGAATACTCGCTGTTTCCCTATTTGTTTGTAGTTTTTCAAACATTTCAAAACCGTTAAGACGAGGCATAAGTATGTCTGAAATAATAAGATCTGGATGCTCTATTAAAGCCAGTTCAAAACCAATTAATCCGTTTTCAGCCTGAAAAACCTTATAACCTTCCATGACCAAAATATCATAAATCTCTTCTCTAATGGCTAAGGTGTCTTCTACAATTAATACTTTATACATGTTGCTTATTTAAAATCTTTACAATAAAGGATGTTCCATTTCCATTTTTACTCTTCACAATTATTTTTCCCCCCATTATATCTATTGCGTCTTTTGCAATCGTTAAACCAAGTCCTGTGCCTTGGATTAAATCAGCATTTTTTCCTCGAGAAAAAGGCTTGAAAATGTTTTTAAGCTCTGATTTAGAAATTCCTATTCCATAATCTGTTATCGTAACAACGGTGTACTCTTTTTCGGAGGACAAGGCAATAGTAATATTTTTAGCATTTGGAGAATACTTTACAGCGTTACCAATTAGATTGATAAAAATATTTCTGCCCAATTTTTCATCAATAAGAATGTCAGTAGTTTTTAGACCTTCGGCATCAATTAGTTCTATATCATGTGATTTTTCAGAGGCACTAGAGACTTCGTTAATTATTTCATGCAGAAAGTCTCCAAGATTTATATTTATAGGGTGTTGTATAATTTTACCTGCTTCAGCCTTACCAACAATTAAAACATCGTCTAATAGTTTTGTCATATGCAAAACCTGATCTTCTATTTTGTCTAGCTTTTTTTGTATGATAACTGGCTCCATTTTAGCCCAGTATTTTTTAATAGAGCCTGCAGCAAAATTAATTGATGATAACGGAGTTCTAAATTCATGAGATGCCGTTGAAACGAATCTCGATTTTAATTGGTTTAATTCTTTTTGCTTTTCTAATGCTTGGTTTAATTTTAAGGTTCTTTCATTTACTTTCAATTCTAACTCGTTACGATAACCAACCAGCTCAGTGATATCTTGACCTACTCCTAATACCCCAATAATTTTCCCATTGATGTCACGTCGGGTACTTGAGTTTAATAATACCATTACACGCTGTCCATTTTTTGTAAATAGCGGAAATTCATAGTTGGCAGTTTCTTGACCAAGCAAAGCATCGTCCAATACTTTTTTTACGGACTCTCTGTAGTCTTCTGTGATATAGGTTTGTACCAGATCTTTTCCTAATACTTCGTCTTTTGTAAATCCAGTAATGCTTTCAGAAGTTTGGTTCCACTCGTTAACAAGTCCTTTACTGTCGATACCAAAAATAGGAGCGTTTGCGGTTTCAATAAACTGCCTTAATTCTTTTGCGATAGATTCTGATGCCGTTCGTAGTGTATCTATTTCCGAAATATCTTGTCCTACTCCTAATACACCCGTAATTTTCCCATTTGTATCCCGTCGTGTACTTGAGTTTAATAATACCATTACACGCTGTCCATCTTTCGTAAATAGCGGAAATTCATAATTGGCAGTTTCTTGACCAAGCAAAGCGTCGTCTAGTACTTTTTTTACCGACTCTCTGTAATCTTCTGTAATGTAGTTTCGCACCAAATCTTTCCCTAATACTTCGGCTTTTGTAAATCCTGTAATGCTTTCAGAAGTTTGGTTCCACTCGTTAACAAGTCCTTTACTGTCGATACCAAAAATAGGAGCGTTTGCGGTTTCAATAAACTGCCTTAACTCTTTGGCAATGGATTCTGATGCCGTTCGTAGTTTATCTATTTCCGAAATATCCTGACCTACCCCTAATACACCCGTTATTTTCCCTTTAGCATCACGACGTGTACTTGAATTTAATAATACCATTACACGCTGTCCATCTTTGGCAAATAGCGGAAATTCATAATTGGCAGTTTCTTTACCAAGCAACGCATCGTCCAATACTTTTTTTACGGACTCTCTGTAATCCTCGGTGATGTAGGTTTGTACCAGATCTTTTCCTAATACTTCTTTTTTTGTAAATCCAGTAATACTTTCAGAAGTCTGGTTCCACTCGTTAACATGTCCTTTATTATCAATACCAAAAATAGGAGCATTAGCAGTATCAATTAATAATGTTAAATCATGCGCTACATTTTCCATTTCAGAACGGTAAACATCAAGTTCAGTTTGGAAGGCAAGTTCTTTGTTAGCAAGGATTAATTCATTTGCACGTTTTTGTTTCTCTTTATTGGCTAGGACTAATTCATCTGCTCGTTTTCGTTTCTCTTTGTTGGCTAGAATTAACTCATCTGCCCTGCTATCTTTCTCTTTATTCTGAAAGGCAAGTTCGGTATTAGCGATCGCTAATTCATCTGCTCGTTTTTGTTTTTCGTCGTTTTGAAAGGTAAGTTCTTTATTTGCAATGGCTAATTCGTCTGCTCGTTTTTGTTTTTCGTCGTTTTGAAAAGCAAGTTCTTTATTTGCAATGGCTAATTCATCTGCTCGCTTTTGTTTTTCATCGTTTTGAAAGGTAAGTTCTTTATTTGCAATGGCTAATTCGTCTGCTCGTTTTTGTTTTTCACTGTTCTGGAAAGCAAGTTCTTTATTTGCAATGGCTAATTCATCTGCTCGTTTTTGTTTTTCACTGTTCTGGAAAGCAAGTTCGGTGTTTGCAATGGCTAATTCGTCTGCTCGTTTTTGTTTCTCTTTATTGGCTAGAAATAAATCATCTGCCCTGTTATCTTTATCTTTATTCTGAACGGCAAGTTCGGTGTTAGCGATGGCTAATTGTTCTGTTTGTTTTAAAAGGATTTCTTTTTGTGCAGTTTGAGAGTTAATATCAAACATGATCGCGACATATTTAATTATTTCCCCATTTAGATCTTTAAAAGGCATAATGGTTATGTCCATCCAATAGAGCCCTCCTCCTTTTTGCTTATTGCATACTTTACCTTTAAACACTTTCCCAGAACGAATAGTTGAGATCATATTAGTAAAAAATACTTCAGGCTGTTTTCCGCTCTTTAATATTCTATGACTGTGACCCATTAATTCTGCTCTATGGTAGCCGTAAAATTCACAAAACTTGTCGTTAACAACTGTAATATTGAAATTAGCATCAGTTTCAGAAACGATGGCTGCTTTATTTAAACAACTATTTTGTTGTTCCAACTCAACTTTAACAGCAGCCAACTCATTTGCTCGCTTATCCTTCAAAACGTTTTGACCAAAAAGTTCTTTATTAGTACTATTTAAATTATAAATAGTTTTTTGTAATTCGACTCTCTTTTCTTTAAGTAAACCCTCAGTTTTAGTTCGTGCTTTTTTTTCTTTTTCAAGATTTTTTATTAATTTAATTTTAGCCTTTTCAGTTTCAGTAATGTCTGTCATGGAAACACCTACTCTATTTTCTAAAACTTTCCATGCGGTAACGTGATAAAACTTATCATATGCTGCGCCATAACTCTTAAATCTAATTTCCTTTCCTGTTTTATCAACACGAGCAAAAGAAGTGAACCAATGGTCTTCTATAACAGCAACAATCGAGGATATTTTTTTATTTAATAATTGTTCCTGAGTTTTGCCAAAAAAATTTTCGACTGAAATATTTAATGCCCGGATATAAAAATCGATGGGTTGACTATTATTATCATAAATAAGCTCTATCACAAAAACCATGTCTGCCATATGATTAAAGAACTCCCTATATGGTAGTTCTTTTGAAGACCTAGTGGCATTTTTTTTTAATGCAATGAGCTCCTTTTCCAATTCCTGATACGAAGGTTTACTCATAGTTTCACGATTTTAAATTAAATCTAGTACGCTTTTGTATTTCGCTGTTCATTTACTTATCGATCGCACTGTTATAACTCATTTTTTTTAACCTAACTTTAAACAAAAGACCTAAGCAATGACAAAGATTAATTGTCTGTGAATTCACCAAAATTAAATTTGTAGTATAAACTTACTTCCATAAGAGTCCTTCTAGTATATATTCCGATGGATAGCAGTTTAGCATAGCCGAGTGGGAACTTCTTGATGTTAAATAGACCTATATTTATTGTGATCTCATCTTTGGTTTCTAACAGATTTTTAGCATTCCTATAGACTTTACATTCTTGCCTTATAATCCATTCATCTACAGTTAAAAGCATTTCATTTATATAAAACCTATAATTCATAGGGCGTAATAATTTATTATTAAGAAATTAATTATTTTCACTCGTTAAAATTATTTTAGCGATTTTGAAAACTAATTATACGTTCAAATAAGCATTTATGATTTCCCACGATATTCCACTGAATGAAAGTGAAAGGTTGAAAAGTTTATATAAATATAATATTTTAGATACTTTACCTGAAGAAGATTTTGATGCCATTACAAAAATTGCTGCTAGCATTTGCAAAACGCCTATTTCACTCGTCTCTATTATTGATAAAAACAGGCAATGGTTTAAGTCGCGCCATGGTTTAAATAACATAGAAACACCAAGGGATATTTCCTTTTGTTCTTACAGTATTTTAAATCCAGATAAATTATTTATTGTAAGGGATGCTACAAAAGACGAACGCTTTTATAACAATCCACTAACTACTAATTACCCTAATGTTATTTTTTATGCAGGTGCTCCATTAAATAGTTCAGACGGTTATTGTTTAGGCACGCTATGTGTTATTGATAATACACCGAGAAAGCTAAATAAAAATCAAAAAGAGAACCTAAAATTATTAGCAAAACAGGTTGTTAACTTATTAGAGTTAAGAAGAAAGAATGGTGAATTATTGCAAGCAAATGAAGAGGTTTTAAGATTGAATAAACAATTAAGTGCATTTGCTTACAAGTTATCACACGACATCAAAACCCCAATAAGCGGAATAAAGCATCTTTCTGAGATAGTACAGGAAGATTATGCCCACACATTAGATAGTAAAGGAAAATCATGGCTCGCACTAATTTCTTCTAGCAGCACCTATTTATATTCTTTAGTTGAAGGAATGTTGAATTTTACAAAAGCTACAAATGCAGAAATAGTTTTCGAAACGTTTAATTTTGAGAAATTACTTGAACAGATTAAAACATCTTGTAATTGGGATGATACCTATATAATCAACTATACCAATTGTGATATTACTTTAAAACAATCAAAAATAGCTTTCATTCAAATATTTCAAAACCTACTCTCTAATAGTATAAAATTTGTAGGTGAATCGCAATCTATTATTTCTATTACTTTAGAAATTCAATCCAAATTTTATGAGATAATTTATAAAGACAATGGCCCTGGAATTGACAAAAAATACCATAAAAAAGTATTTGAACTTTTTGAAACTTTAGAGAAGAGCAGCAGCACTGGAATTGGCCTACCTACTGTTTCTGATCTATTACGAAGGCTAGGAGGAAGTATTGAGATAGAAAGCCCAAAAGAAAAAAAATTAGGAATTGAGTTTTGTCTAAAAATTCCGATAATAAAAGATTAAAAAGCTTTCTCCTTTTTTAATATTTTTCATTTATCACCTACATTTAAGGAGCAAATTATAGCGCAAAAATTGACGCATCATCTCTGCCATATTTTTTAATAACAGCATTTACATGTATTCTATTTGTTTTAAAATACCCGCAGCACTTTTTGTTCTCTAAACCCAGTTGTTTATTTGCTGAGATTCACTTTAGACAGGGCTTCGGTTTTGGAACATCGGAAATACTTTAGCAATAAAACGCTACCAGAATGCTTATGCGTAGATTAGTTTCTATAATGGTATGACAGCACACCCTACCTGCTTTAGAATACTCTATAAAAGTGACTTACACTGTTTATTCCAGCTAAATCATCAACCTCGGATATGTTTAAATCTAGGGTGTCGAACAAGTATTTAGGGTATGCATATTTCAGGACGGGTCATTATGTTTGCTAACGGCAGTCTGTCTAACAACTAAATTTAAATTGCTGAAAATCGCGTATTCAGAAATTTTAAAATCCACCTTCCCGTATATCAGAGCTACTGCAATAGGTTATTAGACAGTATGGCGGTATTGTAAAAGATTAGTTGACCAGTTTAAGTGCCTTGGACCTCTTGGGGTATCAAAAGGTATTGCGTGCACACAGGTTGAAACGGCAAGAGATTAGTGTGCACTTAAGCACAAACCAAGAGTTCGTAAAGAGCTAAACTAAAACACCGCCTTTAGCATCCTTAAAAATAATTTAAGCGTTGTTCGATCGTTTTAATAAGATAATCTTATGTCGAAGCGACAGGTGTCCTGAGCGTTACTAAAGTGCCTTAATTTATTACAAATGCAGTTCGTCTACAATAATTCCCCGTCTAACTAACAACTTATTACACTTAGCGAATTTTAAAATAATTTTATCTAAAAGGTTTTAGTTTTAAGCAATATTAAAATATAACAACCATGAAAAAAATAATTCTCTCAATCGTTATCATCGCGTGTAGTTTTACTACGGCTGCTCAAAATGAACGACTACCAACAGATTTTTATTTTGGCACGGCTGCTAATTTTATACTGTTTTCAGGATCTGGAGCAGTTGCCAATACCGGAACTTCTATAGTTACTGGTGATGTTGGAGCTAATATAGGAGCGATATCTGGTTTTGGAGCACCTACAGTTTTAAACGGAACTATCGAAAATGCCAATGCAATTACTGCACAAGCCGCTATTGATTTAGCAGCGGCGTGCGTTCAAATTCAAAATACACAAGTAACCATAGCAGATCATAGTACGATTTTTGGAGATGTAGCTGGGGAGACTATTTATACAGGAGTTTATTCTACTGGAGCAGCTACCTCTATTATTGGGACGCTAACTTTAGATGCACAAGGAGACCCTGATGCTATATTTGTTTTTAAAATTGGAGGAGCGCTTTCTTCAGTTGCTGGATCGGAAATCATATTAGCGAATGGTGCCTCGTCTGACAATGTTTTTTGGATAGCTGTTGGCGCGGTTGGTTTAGGAGCAAATGCTACCATGGTTGGTACGTTTATAGGATATCCAGGAGCAGTAGCATTGGGAGCCGGCGGAAGTCTAGATGGAAGATTGTATGCTACCATTGGTGCGATCGCAATTAGTGGAACCGTTGCGGCAATTCCGTCATATAATACTCCGTTTAATTGCGATTTAAGTGCGTATCTATTTCAAGACAACGATGTATATGCTTTAGATATAGCATCAGGAAATTCTTATGAAATTGCAACAGATATTACTACAGGAAACATAGATGCAACTGGATACAACCCAGTAGACGGATATATTTGGGGGTCTTTAAGTTCACCAGAAAAAACAATAGTACGTATTGGTAAAAATTTCAATACAACTAATTTCTATGTAGATGAATTGCCAGCGAGCGATAGAAATATTGGAGATGTAAGTGCAAACGGCATCTATTACTTAAAGGGAGAAGGTACTAAATATTATAAAATAGACCTTGACCCTAATTCTGCAAATTTCGCTCAACACCAATCAACAGGAAGTTTATCTCAAAACATAAGTATTGACGACTGGGCTTTTAATGCTGTTGATGGAAATTTATACGCAGTAGAGAAAAACTCTAATATTTTATACCGCATTGATCCTTCAAACGGAAACGTACAAACGATGGGTGAAGTTCCAATCTTATCAGGATTAACCTATACCTATGATGCCGTTTATTTTGATGTAGATGGTCGTTTTTACGTCTCAGCAATTGAAATAGGGACTATATTTGTTATACAAAGTGTTCAAGACCTAGATGGTTCCAGCACTATTGATTCTAATCTATTTGCATATGGAGATTCAAGTGCCAGTAGCGATGGAGCACGTTGTCCAACAGCTCTTGTTGCTCAAGAAATTTGTGATAATGGAATAGATGATGATGGTGATGGTTTAATTGACTGTGATGACCCGGCCTGCTCAGGGATTGGAAGTTGTCCCATAACTTCAAATACTTCTGGAGGTAATGATGGAGGTTTAGAAAGCAACAATAGACTGTCTAATAAAGTGAGTCAAAGAAATTATAATCGAGCAAAAATAAATTATAGATTTGATCGAGATGTTGCTAGAAGAGTCACAAAACCATCAAATTATGCGCAAAGAAGTCGAAATTCAAATTTTCAATTGCAAAACTTCATTCCACTCACCGTTATTAATGAAGATTATGTAATTGATTCCACTCCAATAGATTTATTAGGAATTACTAATGCAGTAGCCGTATACTCTGTTGATTATATTAAAAATGAAGAATCTATAGCTTCTGTTTTAGCTTTAAAAACTGAAAATGGTGTTTATGAACATACAAAGTATATTTGTGATCGATTATTAGGAGCGGAACTAATTTCTGTTTCGACCATAGAAATAAATGGATATAGTTTTATTAAATCTATCATAAGAAATACAAATAATTCTATTGAGTTTGTATTAAGTCTTTCTGCAAAAGTTTCAGGTAACGAAGAAAATTTTTTAATTGAAAGTCATTGGAATATAGATCAATATGAAGAAGACATTACCTTTTATAATTTTCAAATTTGGTCAAATTCAATAGACAATTTATTATTATTAGGAGAAGAGGTTCTTAACTTATTAAACATTCAAAAACCAATTTCTGATTATAATAATTCAAGCCCTCCAACTGTTTTTGTTAGAAAGGGAAAGTATTTTAACGGAAAATTAATGTTACAAATTGTTAATACGAATGCAACTGAAACAGTTTCTTTTGAGGCTGGATATAGAAAAACTGAAACAAGTGGAGTTGAAAATATAAGTTCTACAATTAATTTAAACGAAGATTATATCATCGATTTAGAGTTGCCGACAGGAAATTTATTTGACATTGGTTTTAGAATTAGTGATGGTTTAGCTACACCGGATGATTTATTTATGTCTGACGGACCTTGGGGATATGATGACTCTGCTTTAAGTTCGAACATTAATACTTTTTTAATTGAGCCTAATGAAACTATTTTTGAATCTGATGAGTTTCCAGTTGAAAGAAATGTATCTATAGAAGCAAAAACAAGCGAATATATTGCAGTATACAGAGCATTAACACCTCGATTTAATCCAGTCAATTTATCAGATTTTAAGAGTCTTAAACTAAGTACAAAAGGGACCGGGAGCTTACAAATAACATTTGTTAAAAAGAGTATCCCTAATTGGGAAGATCAGTATAAAACCACGATTGAATTGACTGATGAAATTCAAGATTTCCATATTTCTTATTCAAATTTTCATTCTACACTAGGATCTGAATTAGTATTAGATGACTTGGTTACTATTGTATTTACCTTGATCTCTGAAAATGGCGAATTGGTCACAAAAGAAATGACATTAGAAGATATTAGATTTTCTAATGAAGATAATGAAATCATAACTACCAATAATGATTTTAACAAATTGTACGCAATACCTAATCCAATCGAGTCGAATACTAGTATTCATTTTACTTCAACTCAATCTGAAAACATCCTGTTTTTAGTATATGACCAAACGGGGAAACTAGTCGTGCAAAGCAATTTTAAAACTTCTCTAGGCAAAAACCAATTTATACTTAATAGACAAAATTTAGAGAGCGGGTTATATTTCTGCCTGATAAAAAACTCAATAACCAATTACAATTCCTTGAAATTATTAGTTAAATAAATGGCCTTTTTCTTTATTAAAATTTAAAATGCGAGACTATTTACTTGCTCCAATTAATTTAAAACGGTCAGGTATTAGCGGTAGCCCAGCCTATCTTATGACACCACTAAATCCAATAAATAATTATTAAGGTTAGGTTTGATGAAAAATTTAAATTCTACATCAAATCTAGGCATAAACTCCTTAGGTGATATGCAGCCTAAGGATTTATGCGAATAATTAAAATTGTAATCTTCCCTCCAGTTATCGCTTATCCTTTGAGACTGATAGGTGGCATCGCAACAGCAAGCACCCAATATGTTTTCTCTAAAGAAGCGATTGAATCGCCCCATAATAGGTTCTCTAGTTTATGGACACTTAATTTCCATACAGTTTTTTTATACAATTTCATAAAAGTCATAAAGATAGACTCTGGCGCATTATTATATCTCACAGCTTAAGGTTTTCCTATTTCTTGTTTTAGGCATTCTAATGTTTCGACAGCGGCTATTACTGTATATGAGAGCTCTATATTTATAGCTCGTGCTTTATGGTTGAAATCTCTAATCATATTAAACAGAAGCACCTTGCTAACGTCTTTAAGGACATCACTCATAACATCCATAGAGAACATTCATTGGGTTCTAAAAGTCTTCCCAAAGGTTGTTTTACGCGTTTAACCAAACTCTTTTGTCTTAAACTGAGTTTCTTCTCACGATACGCTCGTAACAATCGTTTTCAATTTCATTTTAAGCCTTCAAAATAGATTTTATGATAATACTTCATCAAAACCTCTTCTAAGACAACACTTAGTGAGCTTAATTATCTTATCTATAACTGCGTGCTCCTCTTTTTTACTCTGGAAATACCACATCGATCTACCACTTCAAAGACACTGAGAATAGAAATTGCATATGCTTTGATGAGATGCTTCGGTGGAACTCTTTTTCGGTGGGCTTTAGAACTTTTTTGACAGTACGTATTTTAGTATTTTTACATCCAAACATACGCCAGCATACATTTTATGAAGCTTATTATTCTCTTCTTCCCGCTCTTATAAATGCTTTAATTGTCCTTGTTCCATTGCTCCATATTTTTTTCGCCAATAGCGTAACACACTCTTATCGATCCCTACTTCTCTCGATAGATCACCTAAGGATATAACCTGTTCATTTTCAATGATAAACACTATGATTTGACCCTCGCTAAATTTGTTAGCATTCATTCTGATAGTTTGAATTTAAAGTTGGTAAATTCAAATTAACAACTGTCCTGTTTTTAACGAAGGCCGAAATAGGGATATCGTTTAACGCTGTAAATTAAAAGTGTATTTCTTCACCTTTGCACTCGTGGTGAGTCAAATTAAAATAGGTTACAAGTACTTTAGGAAGTAATAAGTTGGCAATCGCAAATAAGGTAGTTGAAAAGAGGAAAATTTTAATCTCAACGCGCTACCATTTCTGGTTTCTCCACAACTCTTTGTTTTGAGCCAATATTTGCAGAGGGTAATATTCTATTTAATTATTGCCACTCCTAAAGTCTTATTTGAACAAGCAACCATTTTTAAATAAGTTAATCTACTTTCTAAAAACGGGCTTTTTATCTAAATACCATTTAAATCGAAATCCAATTTCTGCAAATTTAAAACCGGCAGCTGTTGCAGATGCAATATTACTATTCGTTCCATATAGGTTTGCTAAACAACGATCTGAAAACTTATACCCTACTTTACCGTGCAGCCTATAGGTGCTTTGACTATCATAATCTTCTATATACTGCAACCCAAAAGCCGCTGTTAACTCATAAAACCACTGCTTAGGTTTAGTTATCACTTCGTCCTTAATCATATTAATAAAAATTTCACCTGCATTAAATTTTCCTGGACTAAAATAAATAGCTGGAACTTGATTTTTAAATGTGATGTATTGATAATTAAATCCTGCTTTTAAACCTGGTTTACTTAATATATTGTAATACAGAGAAGTGAAAAGCAGATTTCTAATATTGCCATCATTTTGTGAAGTAAAATAGTACTGTGTAAACCAACCTAATTTAAAATTAGTGCTTAAGTTATAATTTACAAAAAAGTTATTCATTACAATTTCTCGGCCTAATAATTCAGCATTAAAGTTTTGAATTTCACGTTTATAACTTACATCTAGTGTTTGTAATTTAAATGGTTTTATGTTGAGAGAAAGATTCGTTAAAAATTGATTATAATTATTATTATTATTAGAATACACAGAAATAATTCCTGCTGTACCTTTAAACGTTGCGTTTGGTAAAATTTGATACGATATTCCACCATTAACGTTGTATGAAGTAGCGTTATTATTAGTCACATTATTATCGGTGGTTCTATAGTTATAGCTTCCTAACAATTTAAATTTAGTTGAGTATGGAATTTCTAACATATTATTAATGGCAAATGCTTTGTTATCTCCATTATCAAAAGTATACGAAGCTTTAATTTCGTAAAATGGTGTAAAGGTAGTGTTGAGGTTTTTTATAAAATTTAATACATCTTTTTGGTTGTCATGAAAAGTCAATGTGTTTTCGGCAGATTGATAGGCATCATCATAGTACCCTAAGGCCTTTAATGCATTTGCTTTTCCTAAATTCCCATCAAAAGAGGTGCTGTCATTGACTAATACTCGATTGTAATCTTGTAGGCTATTTTTAAAATTACTTTTGTAAATATTTAAAGTTGCTTGTAGCGCTAAAATCCAATTTTCATTTGGTTGTTCTTTTAGTAAAGCATCGATTAACTCTTTAGATTGTTTATATTTTTTATTCCAGATCAATGCTTGAATGTAACGCTCTTGTGTTTGTTTTATATCTAACGTGTTTTTTAGAATTGGCAGGCTATCATATGCTTTTTGACTTATAATCAAAGCCTCTTTATCCTTACTGTTTAAGTGTGATACTAACGCTAAGCCATTTAAAGCCGCCACTTTATTGTCAAGATTCTCTGCTAACAAATTATACGTTGCTTTGGCGTCGTCTAATCGATTGATAATTAAATACAAGTTTGCTAAGTTTAATAAGGTGTCTTTATCATTATTAAAAAAGGTTAGATTTTCTTTTAACAAAGCTTCGGCTTCATCATACTGTTGGGCTTGTTGCTTTTGGTAAGCATACCCTAAATACATGTACTTTTTAGAGTTTAATGCATTTGGGTTCCCTGGTAAAACGGCTAACGCTTTATTTACATAAAGCAAAGCACCTTCATATTCTTTTAAATTAGACAGTGTGTTTGCATAACCCAATAAAGCAGGAAAACTTTTAGGATCTTCTTCTACCAATCCTTTAAAATAGGTTTTGGCTTTTAGGAAGTTACTATTCCATAATAAAGCTTCTCCATAATTTAATTTCACTTCAAAATCTGAAGGGTAATCTGCTAACAAATTAGTGAAAAGCATCTTGGCTTGTTCTGATTTTCCGTTTAGTCCAATAGCACGCCCATAACATAAGCGTGCAGTCTTATTATCTGGATATCCTTCTAATATAGTTTCAAAAAAAAATTCAGCTTGCTGATATTCTCCTGTTTCTAAATAAGTATAGCCTTCTTGCATATCTTGAGAGAATATAGAAAAAGAATAAGAGACGAAAAATAGTAGTAAATAAGATTTTATTTTCATTACGAGTTTTTAGATACTACAAGTTAGGCATTCGCATTCAATCATTTATCTATAGAAACTGTCTACTCGTCGAAATTTACAAGTTCTTTACGGATATCTTGATGATATTTATGCTAGAAATTAAGTCAATAATCCTTAAAACACATTATTATGGCATTACAAATTTTAGAAAAAAACGGCACTTTTGAATTATTCGGAAATTTAAACACAAAGACTTCACGCCCCTTTATTATACATTTTGAATATTTAATAAATACATTAAAAGATGTAACGATAAATATCGGTAAACTAAAAGCAATCGATGCCAGTGGAGTTGAAGCGTTAAAAACACTTATTGCTATTTCTTTAAAAAATAATAACATATTATATGTTATTGGAAAAGAATGTAAAGATATCTACGCTCATAACAGCAGTGCATTTGCTGCTTAGAAATAATAAATTATTAGATAAAGATGTATTTAGTTTCAGTTTTAAAAAGAAATCGCATTACTCAAGAACATTTGTTTATGTTCAGTGTTTTGCTTGTCAATGGAGGTAATTATCTATACAATTTAATCCTTGGAAGAATCTTAGGTCCAGAGCAATTTGCAGATGCAGCAGTACTAATTACTTTTTTGCTAGTCTTATCTTTTGTCGCTATGACATTTCAATTGGTAACTGCAAAGTTCTCAGTAATATTTGAAGCTAATTTATTTATAAACTTTATTTCAAAAGTTTATAAATATGCCATTACAGTAGGAATTAGTCTTGGGGCTTCAATTATTATCTTTTCAAAACAATTACAAGAAATCTTTAATACTGCTTCATCGAGTATGTTTGTTGTTTTTGGAATTGGGGTGCCACTTTATTTTTTAATGAGTGTAAATAGGGGTGTTTTTCAAGGAAAAAAAGCATTTAAAAACTTATCAATTACGTATCAAACTGAAATGTTAAGTAGGTTGCTAATCACACTAGGCTTGTTATTCTTATTTAACATACAATCATCACTAGCAATCGCTATTGGAATTTTAATTTCTTTTGGTTTTGGATTAATCCCATTCAAGTTTAAAAATTTAAACTTTAAAACCTCTCTTGTTATTGAAGCTAGTCAATCAAAATTAGTGAGAAATTTTTTTATAATCACAGCATTTTATGAATTCACTCAAATAATAATTAATAATAGTGATATCCTTTTAGTAAAACATTATTTTGAATCATACGAGGCAGGACTGTATGCCTCATTAGCTTTAATTGGTCGTATTGTATATTTTATTGCTTGGATGTTTGTTATGCTATTATTACCGACAGTTGTTCGACTTAAAAAAGAAGGAAAGGCTACCGCTCCAATTTTATTTAAATATGTAGGTTACATAGCTACTATAGCTTCCGTTATTGTTTTATGTTCTGCTCTGTTTCCTGAAACCGCAATTACCCTATTATTTGGGAAAAGTTATATAGCCATGGCTCCCTTGCTATGGAAATATGCTTTAGCTACTGGATTGTTTGCTGTCTCAAACATATTTGCCTATTACTATTTATCATTGGATAAATTTATGCCTGTAGTCTTTTCGGGAGTTTTTGGAATGCTTCAAATGGGGCTTGTCATTTTCTTTCATGAAAGTTTAGAACAAGTAGTCCATATGCAAATTATTGCAATGATACTCTTACTCGTTTTCCAAATTGTTTATTTCGTTTTAGATTCTAAAACGCAATTAACAAAAGTTAAATGTTCAGAGGAACAAGATTGGGAATGGTATAATGAATCTATCTAAGACTCTAAATTTTACTAAGTTTTATAACGCAAATTTATAACATAATAAAAATAAACTTATGAGACTAGCAATCCTAACAGCATATCCGCCAAGCAAGGTAACATTAAATGAATATGCATATCACTTAGTAAAACACTTTAGACAAAAGAAGAGTGTTACAGAATTGGTATTACTAACTGATAAGACTGAGGGTAAAAAAGACATTACTTTTATCGAAGAAGGCTGTAAAATAACAGTTAAAGAATGTTGGAAATTTAACGGCTATTTAAACATAATTAATGTAATAAAAGCGATTAATAATACGCAACCAGATGCAGTACTATTTAACTTACAGTTTATGAAGTTTGGCGATAAGAAAATCGCCGCAGCTTTAGGTTTACTATTGCCTTTAGTTTGTAAATTAAAACATATTCCAAACATCGTATTATTGCACAATATCTTAGAAGAAGTAGATTTGGGAGCTGCCGGCTTTACTTCAAATAAATTATTACAAAAAGCATATGGATTTATAGGGACTACCTTAACAAAATTAATATTACAATCAGATACCGTTGTTGTAACAATGCAAAAATATGTTGCTATTTTAGAGAAAAAATACAATGCTAAAAATGTTTTTTTAATTCCACATGGAACATTTGAAGTTTCAAAAGAAAAACCAGATTTTTCAATTAGAAATAGCCCTTTACAAATTATGACATTCGGAAAATTTGGTACTTATAAAAAGGTGGAATCTCTAATTGAAGCAGTTGAAAAAGTAAGAACAACCACAGGATTAGATTTAGAAGTTGTTATTGCAGGAACAGACAATCCAAATGTAACGGGCTATTTAGCAAAAGTCCAAGAAGAATATAAACATGTGCCACAATTAAGATTTACTGGCTATGTTGAAGAGCATGATGTCTCTACGCTATTCAAAGAAAGTGCTGTTGTTGTATTCCCATACACATCTACAACAGGAAGTTCTGGCGTCTTACATCAGGCTGGTAGTTATGGTAAAGCAGTTATAATGCCAGATTTAGGCGATCTAGCCTTATTAGTTAAAGACGAAGGGTACCAAGGTGAATTTTTTGAACCCAATAGTATTGAAAGTTTGGCAAGTGCAATTGAAGTTTTATTGACAAATGATACACATCGACTAAATATTGCTAAAGCAAATTATAAAGCTGCAACTGCCTATCCAATGGAAAAAATAACCAACATGTATTTAAATAAATTTAATCAAATTAGAAATAGAAATGCACCTCAGAAGACAATTGTATCAAAACCTGTTACTCTTGACTAATGAATTTAAAAGCTGCTTTTTTTGTCCCACTAATATCAATAAATCCAAATCGCTTTTGAGCATTTTTACGCCAAGGAAAGCTACCTACAACTTTCCTTGGCACTATTTCAAAATCATATAACGTCCAAGACATAAATTGTAAATTATTTGCCGCAATTATTTCTTGAGCGTTTTTATGATAGTTTGCTTGATCTTCTTCCGAACTACCAAAAAGTTTCCAAATACCATTATAGGAAGACATACCAAATTCTTGAAGTACTATTGGTTTTTCACCTACTTCTTTTTTAAGGTTTTCAATTGCTAAGTCTAAGGTTTCTATGTCTTCATAATAATGAAAAGATACAACGTCTACTTTATCCTTTAAAATGGTTGCACTTTGCACATTAGACCAACCAATAGTTACAGCATGATTAGGATCTATGGATTTAACTAAATCAATCATATTGTCAAGCCACGAAATAACATTGACTTTTCCTCTTGAGTCAAAATCTAAGTTTGGTTCATTTTTAATATCCCAAGCAATAATTGCTTTATGATCTTTTAATCCAGATATAATTGTTTTGGCATGATGCATATTCAATGTCCAGTTCAAAACTGAATAATCACCATAAAAATCAAAAAGAGTTACCACCACTTTTAAACCATTCTCTTCAGCAGCATCTAATGTTAACCTTAGTTTTTCTAGTTTTTCTTTGTCAATATCAGCCTTACCAAAATCATCGTATTGTACAAAAACACGAATAGAATTTAAGCCGCTATCTTTTATGATTTTAAAATCATTAGAAATAGTATCTTTTAAAAAATCAGCTCCAAACATATCCCAAGGAGTTGCTTGAGGATAATAATTAATTCCTTTTATGTTTAGATGTTTTACTGCTCTTAGATTAGGTTCGGTTTTAAAAGGTTCACTTTTTTCCTTAACAAAATGTCTAATTCTCCAAAAACCATCTTCTAATAAAAATATAATTTTATAGGTAGATTTTTCTTTAGTTTCTAAAATCAGTTTTCCGTCTTTAAAAACACGTTTATATTCTATAACATCTTTATCGGTAATAACTGCTAATTGACCATCTTCACTAAAAAATTCTAGTGTTGGATGGTGATTTAAAGTTGTAGATTCGATTGTAACTTTTTCTTTACTATTTAATGCTATAAAAGCGAAAATATTATTACGAGCATTATCTGTATAATAGTCTTTAATACCTAGAGTTGTGTTGGTTTTATAAGCCACAAGTTTTACATACCATGCATCTAAATAATCATTCTCTATTTTTTTTAAAATCAATTCATCCATTGGTCTGCCTTCATTATTTAATGGCGCCCAAGTAACTTCAGGAATATATTGCTCTATTTTTTCTAGTTTAGTATGTAGCATACTGCTTCTATCTGCTCCAGTATTTAAATAGGCAAATATTGAACTAATACCCGAAATAATAATTACAATAATTAGAATGTATGAAGCAATTAGAATGCTACGGATTATATTTTTATTTAGGTTTACCATAGTTTTTTAGAATTAAATGTTTTTTCTAAACCTGCAGTTTTAACTACTATAGTATAATTGTTATTTTTATAGATATCTGGTTTTAAATTAAAATTCACCAACCCTTCAAACGAAGTTTTAGTTTCAGTTTTAAAAAGTGTCTTGTTTTTATAAATTAAAAGTTTGACCTGAAGTCCATCTGGAATTATTTGCTTCATAAAACTTTTTAGAGGGCCAACAGTTATATCTCTATTGTTTTCTGAAAACAAAACATCAAAGTCTTTAATAACCTGCTTGTACCTCAAAATAATTAATTCGCTTTCAGCGATTCCATCAACATATGCTTTCACACTCCATTGAGTTTCATAATCAGGATGAATCATTTTAGAGGTAGCAACTCCATTAATAGTAGCACCTGAAGTTTTTAAAACATTCCCTTTTTCATTGGTAATAAAAAAAGTAACATAGGTAGCATCACTAACAATATTGTTGTGCTTATCAACTAAAATAGAAGTAGAAAATGTTGTTACTTGATTGCCATCTGCGTAGCCATGGGGACGCGTAGCAGAAATTTTAAAATCGATTGGAATTGCTGGAAAAACACTGACTGAAAATTCTTTAGAATTAGTGCCCAATGATTCAGAAGATACTAATATGCGACCACTTTCTTTTTGAGAATAAATGTTCTTATAAGAGATTAAATCTTTAGTAAATATCTCTTCATTTTCTTCTGAATTTAAAAACTGATGCTTTGCGAGCACAAGTGTGTTATTAGGAAAGGGATTGTCCAAGGAATCTGTTGGGATAACAACTAACATTGTATAGTCTGTTCCTCCAGCTTCAATACTTGGTGGCCCAATGTATGTTTCCATCGATGAAACTTCTTTTTTTGGACGTATTCGAAATTTACCAGATATGAATGAATCTTCATAAATTAGTTTCCAATTTACGAGTCCAATTTTGCTGCTGATACTAAAAGGTATTTTATATACAAGTATTTTGTTTTTATATGTTGGAACTATTAAAGTAGAACCATAACTGCTTGAACAATATAAAAGAGGGGCTGTTTCTCTTGAAGTTGAGAATTTTAATTCGATAGGACTTCCTGCTTCAAATTCTGTTTGACTTGTTTCCAAAGTAAAATTTGGGAGGACTTCCCTATTTTTTATTAGCGTAAATGATGATAATAAAATCAGCCCTAAAAGAGATATGTATGTATATTTATTCTGCATTAATTTGGATTACCAATGTATGAGTTTGTTTCAATTTTTATATAACTAAAATCTGGATGCTTAATTTTTTGTAATTCAGCATTGGTATGATTTTCAATTCTATTAGGTATTATTTTATTTGAAATAGGTTCGTTAGGTAGACCATTTACAAAAACATTCTCCATTCCATCATTAATAATTTTCACCCTACCCTCTTTTAAGATTTGATATTCAAAACCTCTTTTACGCTGTTGTCTTATCCCTTCTTTTATAAATAAATGATCTACCCAAAGCATCGTTTTACTTTCATCATAATATGTAATTAAAAGTTGTGGAACTGTCACTTCTTGGATTCCGCTATTAAATAGATTTCCATTAATAATTTCACCATTAATATTTAGTTCACTCATCGCTATATTTTTATATAAATCCGATCCTGAAACGTTTCCAGCTACTTGTAAATTAAATTTTGTGGGCTGCTCATCTAAATCTACAGGTGTAAATTCATCTGGATTAAATGTATCTGGAATAGAATCCTGAATTTTTGACCATGCGATACCTTCAAAATTAATTCTAAAAGAACTTGATTCTTTTGGTAACAACTTGTGCTTTACATGATATTTAGCATTGTATACTGCTAGCGATTTATTATCATCATTGTATAATGTGCCTTTTAGTACAATATCCGCAGGTACATTATCTATGTTTTGGATTTCGCCAATTATTGCATAATGATTATTATATTTTACAAGTTTGGCTGAGAGCACTTCTAAAACTGGCTGTTTTAATACATCTTCATGATGGGTTTGCTCAGTTGTTACTCTTCTTCTTCCTTGATTGAAAAAGCTCGTATTATTGGTTGAATAAAGTTGGTCTGGAGGTAAATCTGTATCCAAACGATCAGGTAGAATATACCATTTATTATTATGTTTTGATAATGATTTATAATCAACACGATTAATTTTCTCAAGAGGAGTAATCCAATCTGTGGTTATTCTTGCAGTTGCCAAGCTATCAGTTCTATTTATGATAACTGTTTCAATTGCATCAAGTTTTGCATAACTACTCAATAAGCCATCTGTAACGGCATTTTCAAGCATATATTGAGCCATTGAAATATTATTTTCAGGATCAATTAAACTATATGCTTTTTCAAATTCTTTAAAGTCTAAAGCATCATAGTATGCAAGTATTACATTTTCTGGAATACGTTGTGAATCGTTTTTTAAATAGGATTGATAGGTACTATAAAAAACAATGATCATTAAAATAATTGACCAAAAGTGGGTGATTTTTAGAATAGAATTTGAAAACTTAGAATAACTATTCGAATGCTTTAAAAACGCAGGAGTTTTTTTTGGTCTTGACTTCAATTCATTAATCAATAGCATTTGAATGTTTAAAATGAATGCTATTAATACTGTTAAGAAAGGCAAAATTCCCCAAATGATTTTTTGCCATTTAGCGACATCATCTTTATATAAAACCGAAGAAACTGGAGCTACATTTAAGCGTTCCCAAACCATAATTCCATTTTGTAATTGCTGTAATCTTTGCCACCCAGAGAAATAAAGAATAGGATCATAAAATTTATCGTTCGAAAAAATATACTTAAGGCTGTATTTTTCTGGTGTTGTTAAAAACTGTTGCAATGAACCAATCCCTGCAACACCCTTAAACTTTGAGTTCTCCAGGCGTTCAATAGGTCTAGTCGTTAATTCTGGCAATCTTCTTGCAGAATGGTAATTACCATCTACAGTCATTGCATTCGTTTGGGCACTCAGCCATGCCATTTGATCACCAAAGCCTAAAGTTAAGAAACGCCATTTATCGTGATCATCCTGATTTAGAAAATTAACAATAGGCAGCATCTTTATTTTCTGTGGTTGTAGTGGCCTAAAATACCCAAGGCTTATAGTGAAAATGGTCATAAAAACAAATAACCCCGCAAGTATCCCTCCAATAATCCAATGGTAAATGGCGCCAAATTTTGATTGAATTAATAGTTTTAAATCACCTTCAATAAAACGATATGCAAATTCACCTAATAACGGTAAAGACATAATAGAAGCCCAGAGCGTAAATCTATCTAAAGTAAGAATATTAAATGCTGTTTCACCTAAAATCATTCTTGGGATAGGGGTTGTTCCTCCCGTTCCTAAAATAGTTAGTATGGTTATAGATAAACCAAAAAAGAGATAGCGTTTACTATAATATCTATAAAATATGTAAGGCAATAGTATGAGTAAAATACCCCAAGGAACTAAAAAGAATACGAGTCCAGAAGATGTAATCTCTAAAAAATTATCACGTGACCCATGCGGAATTGGAACTTGTGTTATTGGATTATTTTTAGAATTAATCCAATAGGGAAGAATACACCCAATAATAATAACCAAAGATGATATTCCAAAAGTAATAATCCTTTTAAAGAGCTTAAAAAAATTATTTAAAAAAACTTTAAAAGTAACCTCTTTCATCGATTTTACTCGCTCTCTAGAAACATCAATAATGACCATTCCTATTAATGGAAAGATGAAAAACACCATCCCAAATATTGATGTAACATGATGAGAAGTAGCTGTAACGGCAACTAAAGACAAAGAAGTTGCTAAATACCAGCGTTTCCCAGTTTTTAGCCATAAATAGATTTCAGGTAATGCGTGCAATAAAACGGAAATCCCTACAATACTTGGGAGTTGACCAAATATATGAAGTGTTTCTACAAAAGAAGACGAAAATACAGCCAGTATAGAAGCATAGCCTGCAACGGTTCTGTTTGATGTAATTAATAAAGAAAAACGATAAATACCTGTTATAAAAAGTAATATTGATAAAAGTGCAACGGTAAATAGTCCGAATTTTAAACCCCCAATCATAGATAACAACCCAATAGATTGATGTACTAATGGCGGGTAACTCATTACTGTAAATCCAGTATACCATTCGTAATTCCACGGTTCAAACCAACTATTTGCATAATGATCAGCAAAAAACACATGGATTAATGCATCATACGTATTTTCTAAGGTAAAAAAAATAGAAGCACCGTGAAAAACTAATCCTAAAAGTATCGTTACAATTAAATGTTTATTTGAAGTTTCTTTCATTTATTCCTTTCTGATACGTGTGGTTTAAATATACATAAATTCAACAGTGATTCGATATTAACTGTCTATAGTAAAATGTGCTTCGTCTATACTAAATGATAATTTAGTCTAAATCCACAATTTAAAATGATATTACTACGTACTTTCAAAGTATCTAAATCATTTAACACAACTGTATTTTGAAGATTTTAGCAATAGATGATCAACAATTAGTATTACTTCCTTTACAAAAAGGGTTAGAGGAGTTTGGCTACGAAGTAATAATAGAAACGGATGCTTTCAAAGCAATTGGACATTATAATTCTATCAATCCAGATTTAGTAATTGTTGACATAAATATGCAAACAGTTTCAGGTTTAGATGTTATAAAACATATAAGAAACACAAAAAACTCTCAAACACCAATAATGGTTTTATCTAGCAATACAAAAGACGAAACAATTATAGAGGGTTTCGAATTAGGAATTAATGACTATATGAAAAAGCCTTTAAGCTTAAATGAAATTAGTGCGCGTGTAAAAAGATTAATAGGCGCTCCAGAGGTTAAAAATACAATTGTAAAAAGTGATGTTATAATTCAGCAGCGTTGCGTAGGAGTTGTGATTCCTTGCTATAATGAAGAAGAACGTTTATTAAGTACTAAATTTACAGACTATATAAATAAAAACTCTGGATATCATTTATGTTTTGTCAATGACGGAAGCAATGACAAAACATTAAAAATTCTCAAAGAATTACAAAAAGGAAGAGAAGATTTTATTACCGTCTACGACTGCAAAGAAAATAAAGGAAAAGCAGAAGCAGTACGTGTAGGAATGCTTCATATGGCTACTAAAGAAGACTTAGACTATCTCGGTTTTTTAGATGCTGATTTATCTACAGATTTGGCTGATTTTGATGATTTAGTTAAAACAATAGAACATTCAGAATTTAAAATAGTGAGTGGTTCTAGAATTTCAAGAATGGGCGCAAATATTACTAAAGGGTCTGCCAGAAAGGTAATAAGTCTGACCATCAATTTTATCATTACAAAAATCTTATCAATGGATTTTAAAGACACACAATGTGGTGCGAAAATCTTTCATAAAGACGTTATAAATATTGCTTTCAAAAAAGAGTTTGTGACAAAATGGATTTTTGATGTTGAAATTTTTAAAAGGATGACACAGTATTATGGTTTGAAAAAAGCAAAAAAAATGCTTTGTGAGCAACCCTTAAAAAGATGGATTCACGCAGATGGCTCAAAATTAACTATGAAAGATTCAATAAAAATTATTGGCCAATTAGCACAAATCGCTTGGGTGTATAGGTCAAAAAAAATAAAGGTTAAATCGTTTACACAAAGCGAATTAAAGGTTGTATAATAATAAAATTGATTGATAATAAATAGGAATAAGCATCCTCATATTTTACGATAATGAAAATGACATCAACAAATATATATTCAGTTAACAGATAAAAAAAACAAAGTATAAAGTTCTATTTGGTTAAAAATTATGGTAGAAATAAAACGCATCAAATATTAAAAGAAGTCAAACCGTGCTTCGAACAAGACCTGTAAGGAATGTCTTTTAAAAGAAAGCTACCTTGGAAAAGTAACCAAGAAACAACTTACGCCCCCATATTATAGCACAAAATACGAAAGCAATGGCGGCAGGCAGAAAGTAAATAGGACTGTTATATGAAAAGCAAAAACAGCGCACTGATGAGCTAGTCTTTGCGAAGCTCCCTTAATTTATGGGCTGCGAAGATTAACACCCTGGGACTAAGACAAGCAAATAAAGCGCTGCACTTATGCGATGGCTTATGATGTAAAGAAGTATCTAAGATGTAATCAAAACGTTTTAAAAAGATTTAAGTTCAGCATAAAAAAAATCCCCAATCAAATTGGGGATTTTAAAAAAAATAATGATAATACAAGGTAAGCTTTAAGTCTTACTGTCTTGTATACGTATCTGTGTATTCATCACTTCCATCCGCATCTTTAACGGTAAGCGTCGTATCATTAAGGGTTAGTATTTCGGTAGTATAGGTTTCATTTTCAACCGTAACACTTATTATATTTCCATCTACTGAATATGTTTGAGTAGATGATTCAGTCATAGCACATTCATCACCATAATATAGCGTAGAGGTTATTTGCGTACTAGTAAAAACCGCGCTGGATAATAAATCGCATTCATCCAATTCTTCATTTTCTCCGTTAAAGGTACTTGAAGTCTGTAGCCAACTGCCAATTAATAAAGATGAAGTTGTAGAACTACTATCTCCATCATCATCACTACTACAAGAGGTAAATACTAGTAAAAGACATAAGATAAGCGCTGAAGGTAATTTAATGTAATTCATGATTTTAAGTTTTAAGCTTTTGTTAATTACAAATAACTTAATTATTTTATAAATCTCAAGCCTTTTTCTTTATAAAAATAAACCAGGCAATCTGAGTCTAATACCAATTGCATTCCCTGCTTGTTTTCCTGCACTGTAAATTATCGCATCCATAAACAATCAATGCTATCTGTAATAATATGAAGTACAAGTCCGACAGCGATAATTCTGCTCTTTTTAAAATATGCCAACAATACATACACTGCAATTGCCCAATAACTATGTAATGGATGAAAATTTATACTGCAACGCGTAGCAGAAAAGATAGGGTCTGCCAAAAGATGATCTAAGTCGATTAGCATTGTAGCAAGCATCTATGGCTTTATGCTTTGGCTTTTTCTAAATAATTCTAAAATAAAATGCCCTTTACGGAAAAATCATAAAGGGCATTCAGTTTGGAACAAAGAAAAGTATGACTAATTAAAATCTATTGTACCGTTACGTTAAAGGTTGCTGCAATATCTGTTTCTCCTCCTGCATCCCCTAAACCAGTATTTGGTTTAGTAGGTTCGTGGCGAAGTGTAACCGTTAATGTGCCTGAACTCACTGCGCCCTTTGTTTATTCTAATTGCGTTTTGTCCCGTTCAGCTTTTAAATCCCGACTTCTTTTTTGCTAATTTTCAGGTTATAATTCGATTTCGTTTGAGTGTACCCATAGATTTTGTTACCAATAACCTAATTTATCATTTTTTGCAGCAATCAGTAAACCAGGTTCTATAAGTGCTGTTATAATAAAATGAGCAACTATGCAAGGTGCTAAACTACGCTCTGAAACTAAGTACACAATGGCTAAGGCAAAGCCTAATATTGATGTAGAGATAAAAGCATTTACTCCAGCTTTAATATTTTTTATTCCCCACAGAAGATGAATAATGCCAAAAGCTAAACCTGATATTATGACCTGCAGTATAACAGAGAAGTCTTGTGCGTTGAGATAATCCATAATCCATTTTCTATAGATTACCTCTTCCATTATCCCTGCAAAGACAGCTGCCAAAATTGCGACTACTTTTAGTCCATCAATTCTGAACATATAGTACTTTACATCTGGTATCTTTGCCGCACTAAAGCAATATAAGATTACGGTTAGTAAAGCTAATGCCCAACTTAAGGTAGTCCCACTATTATTATTTGTAAATCCTAAATATGAAATAAATCCTTTAGGGTCAGAAAAAAAACTAACCAGAACAAATGAACCCCACAAAAAAATCATTGATATTAAAATAATATAAACTGAATTTTTATTCATAACGTTTCATTTAAAATTGAAAACTAACTATATGTATATAACTGTTCTAAAAGACCCTTAAATTAATCAGCAACTTCCTGTGCCATTTGAGAATATTTTTGCCGGTATAATCGTGTATGTTTAGCTACTTGGTTATACATGTAATTTAGCAAATAAAAACTGAACAAAAAATTGGCAAAAATTTGCATAAGTAGCCTATAGCCATCCAATTAATTATACAAGCCTTAAGTTTACAATTCATTAAATTAGATTATAAACTAGAAAAAACAAAAGAGAGGAATAAGGTTAATGGATACTGTGAACCTATTCCTTCGAAAACATTGTAAATCCCCTCTCTTTTCCACACAGACTTCGATCAGTTCTGAACGGCTTTAAGACTTCTATTTTAAGTCGTTAAAAATCAATCATTCTATTCTTTAAAAAACATTTTCTTATGCATAACGACATTACATATTTTGAACTGCCAAGCGCATCATGAATACCTGCAATAGCTTATAAAGATGTGAATAAATTGACATTCGCCATTTAGTTTTTTATATACAGATTCAAATGGTAATTACTATCCGGTAAAACAATGGATTAGGCAACTCAAAAACCAAAGAACCACGTGCTATTTGGCAAGAAAATATGAGAAATATGAAATAGCGACTCCCATTGCATTATCACTTCCTGCAAAGGTTGCCGTCGCATACTCCCAAGAAAAATTAAGAGTTGGATACAGTAGTAAGAAAAATATAAAGCACTCTAGAAGTTCTATCTTTAACGTTTTTACAAAACCTTTTCATAAAATAACAATGCTCCAAAAGATAAGGTCACTATAAAAAATAAAGACAGCCTAAAACATGTATTAAATTATCAATGAGAACATTAGATATATGTATCGGATTTGGGTCTTTACTAAAACCAGTGTCAGTAACCGAATAGGAATGGCTGGATGTATAACAATCCCTAATAACATCGCAATCGCACTTAGAGAATCTAGTGAATGTATTCTTTCGGTTTTGTGCGGTTGTACTTTCATGTTTTTGTTTTGAGATTCTCGTTTTTAATTTGTTCACAACGGTTAGATTTTGGTTAGTAAGGAACCCGAAAGAACTGCACTTTTAGAATTACACTTAGCCAAATTTTTAATTTTTCTTTATTTTTATAGACAAGCAAAATTGAAAATTTTCAAGACTTTGTTCAATGCGCTTCACTTTGGGGCTAAGCACTTAAACTCTCAGTAACGCTGTGCATTGTTGTAAACCGTACCTCTTAGTTTTGTTAGTAAATTTATAATTTAACTTTCACTCCCAAACCATTTACTATATATTCAATTCCGTTTTCTATTAAAAGCCCTTATGTGTTTTTACTGTTTTTATTCAGACCGTGTTTTACATCAATTTTAATTACTTTATTATTATAGTCATAAGCCACTTCATTTAAGACACTGTGACCTATAACAATTTTTGGGGAATTGTAAAACATTAAAACATCATCCAATTCAGCTTGTGAAGGTTTGTGAGTTGGCGCATTGAGGGGGTCATTAAATAAAAACACCACTTTGTAAATTAAGTCCATTGATAAACTTCTATCCCAATATCGGCCAAATTAGGGACTGAAAATTAAATTTTCTTTACTGTTTTTACTTCCTAACTTTCTCTTACCATAGTACTTTTTTGCAATTTTGTTTATTTCAGAAATACTCAGTTTTTCATGCATGAGTTTGGTATTTATTCCGCCGTGTACAAATATATAGGGTTCAATCTTTTCAATAACATTTTTATTTCTCAACCACTTACCTAATTCAGAATCATTAGAGTAAAGAAATTTTGAAGCAGTATCCCAATGTTTTTCATTACTAATTTGTTTCGCAACTTCAATATATTTTTCTTTTGCATAAGAAACGTCGCCATAAAGCTTCGTTATTTCGTGATTCCCGTTGATAAAATGAACTTTACCACCTTGTTCTTCTGCTTTTTCTTCAAGCATATAAATTAACCATAATACTTGATTAACATTTTCTCCACGATCAAAAAAATCACCATTCAGTACTAAGTGTCCATTATTATAAGACCAATTATAATTTTCATCTATTACTTTATTATTTAATAAAAAACTGTAAAAGGCATTAAAATTACCTTCAATGTCTGGTATAGAGATTAATTTAGAAGGAAAATCATAGTTGTCAATTTCTTGCTGATGTGCGTTTTTTAATACGAAATCAAATTCGTCCTTATCTTCATTATTGACGATTACTTTTATAGGCTTATTTCTGTCAATTTTATTTTGGACTAATTTGTTTGCAGAATTGACTGTGAACTTAATTTTATCAAAAAAATAAGGTCCATCAATTCCATCTAATTTAGATTTCGATTCTTTATTTCTAGAGAAACCAAAGTCCTCATCTGTAAAAAGTGCGTCAAAACCGGACCAACCATAAACAGTTTTTCCTTTATCTGAATCAAATTTGGTGTGTCCAAAAATTAAAGTAGCTAATATCCAATAAGAGAAAAGACTAATGATAATTCACTTAACAATTTTCTTAAAACTTAGTTTGCGCTTTTTCATATTTATCTTGTTATACATAATGCGAAAGTAATTCTATTTAAGGTAGCGTGTAATGCCAAGTACTCTGTATTGACATAAATTTGATATTTGGGAAGAAAAATAATTCTCTTTTCTTATGGTTTTATTTTTTTCTGTCTTGTTTACAATATTAAGCGGATGCGACCATTACCGAGTCAAGGCGATAATAAAGACACTACAGCCAATAGGATTGTAATATGTTTGATTGTATGCCGAGGGATATTTTTCGGTTATATTTAGTTACTATAGCAATCTTCTCTGCGCGTTGATTGATTGTTATTGGAATGGCGTTAGGACGATTCCATATACAACTGACACTACATTAAATCAGGAGGAAACACAAGCCTGATTTTTAAATTTTCCTGCCTGCGAGAGGCAAGACAGACCTGTCTTATTCCTTTTTTTTATCAATAAGCCAACTTTAAATTTTAGGTGGCATTTGCCAACAAGCAAAAATCTTTCGTTTTAGTACTTATTAGCTATGTTTTATGTGCGTCTTTGTGTTTTGACCCTTATAAAGCAAGCGTGTTATTCCAAATTTCGATTATTAATTAAGTGGTTACTTTTTTCATTATAATACTTGCTAACTCCTTATATGGAGACGTTTGTCAAGGTTATCCCGTAAAATTCTCAGGATAAAAATTGAAAGTCGTGGAGGTTATCCCTCAGAGCTACTTTATTTAAAGCAATATCTAGAGGACTTTTTATCTGTTCTACTTATTTTGGGCACTTATTTCAAATACAAGGTATCTAATAACAAGTTATTTTTGAGCAGCAATAATCTCCCCCACAGCCTGCCTATATTTATAAGGATTTCCTGCTTTTTTAATTGCTTTGTAGACTTTTTGTGGATTGTGCGTAGCCTGCGAGAAGAACTCCCAGAAACCAAGCATTTTCATCTTTATAGGCGTAGGTCCAGAAAGCATCGCATCATATTGCGTGTAAATAGTATCGTGAAATTCTCTAAAAACATCCCATCGCTCCCTTGGATATTCTGTAGTATCTGCCTTAATCATGCTTGGGAGAAAAGGATCTGCAATAAGCCCTCGTCCTAACATAAAATGCTGGATTTCAGGAAAACGTTCTCGCATTGCTTTAAACTGCGCAACCGTGGTAATATCGCCATTATAATACAGCGTATGTTTTGAAACGTCAACACATTTCTGGAATGCGTCAAGATCTACACCGCCTTTGTATAATTGCTTACCAAGTCGCGCATGAATAGCTACATTTTTAAGCGGGTACTTTTCTAGTATGGGAAAAGCATCCAGTATTTCAGTGCTATTTTCATAGCCAAGGCGCATTTTCATAGAAATGGTAACATCTGTCTCGCTATGAGCACGATCTAGAATATGGTCTATTTTTTCTGTATTGCAAATAAGCCCAGAGCCCATGCCACTTTTAGTAACCATTGGGTATGGGCAACCCAAATTCCAATTAAGTTCGGTATACCCTAAAGATTGAATATATTGTATCACAAATATAAAATGATCTGCATCTGCGGTCATTACTTGTGGGATTAACTCCAAGCTTGTATTTACTTCAGGGTTTAAATCTCGTTGGTACGAGCCCTTAATAATCATCTTTCTATTAAACCTTATATAGGGCGCATAAAACGTGTCTATTCCTCCAAAGAATTTCTGCTGTGCATTGCGAAAAGTCGCATCTGTAAAGCCTTGTAAAGGCGAGGATAAAAGTTGGTAGGGCATTATTTTTTTTTGCAGGAACAAATATAGTAGAATATCTTGTTATTTTTTTACAAATGAAAGGGCTTATGTATCCCCAAATAATAAATTCAAATGCGGTATTTTCCGATTACAAATAAAAACAGCAGTCATAAGCTCAACAATTGCCGTACTTATGACCGTTATTTTATAAAATGATTTATTAGCAGACTTTTTATTCTTTTATGAATTTAATTGCATTTAAATCAGTGAATTTTAAAAGATATATTCCTGAATTTAAATCCTGTATATTAATTTTTATATTTTCAGATATAGTCCCATTTAACACCTCTTTACCTAATATATCATATACTATATATTGATTAGTGTCTATAGATCCTTTAATTGAAATAAAGTCATTTGAAGGATTCGGATATAAACTTATCGATTTTAAATTTGAAGGCGTGTCAATGCTTAATGCAGCTTCTCCAGAGAAAGCAATCTCTGCAAATCCCATTTGTGGAGCACCGTGTGTGCTTAACACTTCTAATCTAATGAACGCAGTTTCAACTGCGGTAAACAGAACCATTTCTGGCGGAGAGGTCAATGTAAATACTTCAGCAAAAACAGTAGGAGCTCCTGCTATTGGCGTATAAACGACACCATCAAGTGACGAGAAAAAAAGAACACTATTTATGCCAACATCTGTAGTCGGTCCACCTACATTTTGATTCCAAAATGACAATCCCTCTACAGCAAATATTCCACCTAAATCAAAATCAATAGTTCCCGTTGCTTCATTAGCAAGAAAACTATTAGCAGGGCTTGTGCCTAAATGGTTCGCCGTTAAACTTGGAAAAATTTCTAATCCAGTTCCATCAAAAACAGTTTTGATGATCCCATAAGAGTCTTAGATAAAATGTTTTTAGGGTTTACCCCTAATTTCTTATTTAATCTTACTTGGTGATAAGCAGAGATCGTTTAAAAGAGACTCTTTTTTACAGATTTTAGAAATAGTTTTTAACCGTATGCAAGAACCTCTGTACAAACTAAAAGAGAGGCTTCTAGATAGTTGCGTGTTTTGTTATTTTTTTATCAGCTTAATAGTGTTACTAGCTCCTGACGAAGTTACCGTACAAAAGTAAACTCCTGCTGCTACTGGTAATAAAAGCTGAATGGTTTTTTGATGGTGAAATTTTGAAGCAACTACCACTTGCCCTAGCATATTGGTAATGGCAACGTCAACGGTATCCAAAGTTTCCTGTAATACAATACTGAAATCGCCGCTAGTTGGGTTTGGATACGCCATAATTTTTGAATTTTGAGTCGTGATGTCTTCGGTTCCTAAAACCAAGTTGTTTAATTTCATAACAAATGCATCAGAGCCTCCATTTGAGGTGACATTAAAAACACCAGAGCCAGGGTGTAAATCTGAAATTTCACGAAAAGTTCCACCTAGTATCACCTCGTTACTGGAGTCTACTGAAACAGCAACACCCACATCTCGGTTAGGGCCACCCATCCTGTATGCTTCCATAAATGCTCCATCACTATTTAATTGTAAAAGAAATATATCCTTTTCACCGTTTGATGTTAGCTCATGCATTTCAGCCCCAGTATTAAAGTCTACTGTTTCTGCAAATTTCCCGGAGACTATCACATCATTATTATTATTTGAAGTAATGGAAAAACCCTCGTCTGGAAGAAATGAAGTGCCTCCAATACCATTGCCCCATACAAAATCACCATTTTCGTCAAGTTTCGAAATAAAAATATCATCACCGCCATTAGAGCTAATTTCAGAAACACCTGTGCCGGGGTCTAGGTCTATGGATCCCTCATAAGAACCTGTTATCAATACATCATCATTGTTATCTAAAGAAAGACCTCCTAAACGAAGGCGAATCCCGCTGTTGCCAAAACTTTTTGCCCAAATAAAATCATTTGTACTGGTGTATTTTGCTACAAAAATATGTTTATCACCGTTAGTGTTCAGTTCAAAAATAGTTGCGCTGGGATCAAAATCTATTGTGTCATAAAAAGTTCCACTTACAATAATGTTTTCATTGGTATCAATATCTATATCATAGCCTACAATACTATTGTCTCCGCTTAATGTAAAAGACTGAAGATAGGATACATTAGGATCTAATGTGACTACAAAACCATCAAAATTTTGGTCGTTGTTTGTGACTATTGCATTATTTGGCCCGGGGTCTAGGTCTAACATTGTTTCAAATGCACCAGTGATGCCTAGGTTGCCATTACCAAGAAGTGAAATGCCGTATGCAACATCATTTTCTGGGCTACCCCAAACTTTTGCATCATTAAAACTACCATCACTATTTAACACGATTATATAAAAATCTGATCCCCCTTGGGTAGTAACAATCATTTCACCTACACCAGGGTCAAGGTCTATAGTATCTATATGGTTTCCTAAAATATATACTTTATCATTAGTATTATCTACCACCAAATCTACAGCGCTTTCATATTCGGCAGAGCCAAAACTTACTGCCCACATAAAATTGCCATCGCTATCTAGTTTTTGTAGATAAATATCTCTAAAGGCAGTAGAGGTAAGATTAAATTCTCCAGGACCCGGGTCAAAATCTACAGTGTTCTCAAACATTCCTAATACATAGATGTTATCGTTACCATCTGTTATGATTTTTGAGGCAGAATCATTTCCTTCAGCACCCGCTGTATTTAACCAAGCCACCTCCTGTGCGTTTGATAAGATTGAAATACATATAACGAGTATAAAGAGTGTGAATTTTTTAATAGCAATTTTTTTTAAGGTTCTTTCTTTATAGTCTTGAAGAGGTAAAAAAGGTTGCGTGAAAAAGGGAATTTAAATTTTCAATAAAAAGCGCAATTAATTTTTGGGTATTATTTCCGAAGCAAAAAAAAATGCCCTCCAATTAAGGAAGGCATTTTATGAACTATTAGATGTCAATTAAAGCAATTTCGTTCTGCAACGGAATGACACTTTATTTGAATTCTGAGCGTAGTCTAATACTAGTCTCTCTTTCTATCGTCTCTTCTTGGTGGACGACGATCACTACTACTGCGTTCTCTTGGAGCTGGTGCTACATATCCTTCTGGCTTTTCCATCAAGGCTTTACGAGAAACTTTATCTTTTCTAGTACGCTTGTCTAGACCAAAGTATTTTACATCAAACACATCGCCCATGTTTACCACATCGCTTACGTTCTCTGTGCGTGCCCAAGCTAACTCAGATACGTGCAATAATACTTCGTTTCCTGGAGCTTCCATATATTCAACAACAGCACCAAAATCTAACATCTTGATTACTTTTACTTCGTATACAGATCCTACTGCTGGCTTAAACGTGATAGAATCAATCTTAGCAAGTACTTGATCAATTCCTTCTTGTCCTGTACCTAAGATTTCAACAATACCTTCTTCAGTTACTGGGTCTTCGTTGATCACGATTGTACATCCAGTTACTTTTTGAAGTTCTTGTATCACTTTTCCTCCTGGTCCAATTAATGCACCAATAAACTCATTTGCAATACGAACGCTTACCATTTTTGGAGCGTAGTCTTTCACATCTGCTCTAGGCACTGCAATCGTATCTGTCAACTTCGTCAAAATATGTAAACGACCCTCTCTTGCTTGGTTTAATGCAGCAACAAGAATTTCGTAGCTTAATCCTTTTACTTTAATATCCATCTGGCAAGCGGTAATACCATCTGCCGTTCCAGTTACTTTAAAGTCCATATCTCCTAGGTAATCTTCATCACCAAGGATATCAGATAAAACTGCGTACTTTCCAGTTGTTGCATCAGAAATAAGTCCCATTGCAATACCAGAAACTGGCTTTATCATTTGGATACCTGCGTCCATCATTGCCATGGTTCCAGCACAAACTGTTGCCATTGAAGAAGAACCGTTAGACTCTAATACTTCAGAAACTACACGTACTGTGTAAGGACAATCGTCTGGCACCATTCCTTTAAGACCACGTTGGGCAAGATTACCGTGACCTACTTCTCTACGAGAGGTTCCACGAATAGGTCTTGCTTCACCAGTACAAAAAGGTGGGAAGTTATAATGAAGGTAGAAATTCTCTTCTCCTTCAAATGATGGCATATCTATTTTATTTGCATCTCTAGAAGTTCCTAAAGTTACTGTTGCAAGTGCTTGGGTTTCTCCACGTGTAAATATAGCAGAACCGTGAACCGATGGTAAATAATCAACTTCGCACCAAATATCACGTACCTCATCAGTCTTACGACCATCAAGACGTAAGCCTTCATTAACCGTTAAATCACGAACTGCTGCTTTTTCCGCTTTGCGATAATAATCTGAAATCAAGCCACCGTATTCTTCTTGTTCTTCTTCAGAAAAAGATGCTTTTACTTCGTCTTTTATTGCAGCAAATGCTGCAGTACGTTCTTGTTTTGTAGACCCAGCTTTGGCAATTGCATACACTTTATCATAGGCCATATCATGAACTTTCTTCACTAAATCTTCGTTGTCTGGCTCTTCTGCATAATCACGTACTTCTTTTCTACCAAAAGCATCCGCTAAACGGTGTTGCGCTTCAATCTGAAGTTTAATAGCTTCGTGAGCAAACTTAATGGCTTCGATCATTTCTTCTTCAGAAATCTCGTCCATTTCACCTTCCACCATCATCACAGAATCAGCAGAGGCTCCAATCATCATATCGATGTCAGACTCTTCTAATTGTGCTCTCGTTGGGTTGATTACAAATTCACCATTAATACGTCCTACTCTTGCTTCAGAGATCGCACATTCAAAAGGGAAATCTGATAACTGAATGGCCGCAGATGCTGCAAGTCCTGCCATTGCATCTGGCATCACGTTTTCATCGTGAGACATTAACTGAATCATTACCTGCGTTTCTGCGCTGTAATTTTTTGGAAATAATGGGCGCAATACACGATCCACTAAACGCATCGTTAATACTTCACCATCACTTGGACGTGCTTCTCTCTTAAAGAAACCACCTGGGTAACGTCCTGCTGCCGCAAATTTCTCGCGGTAGTCTACTGTTAATGGTAAGAACGGTAAATCCTTTTGTTCGTAGTTAGAAACTACGGTACAAAGCATCATACATTTTCCAGACTGAACCACTACGGATCCGTGTGCCTGTTTTGCTAATTTTCCAGTTTCGATAGAAATCTCTCTACCGTCACCAAGGTCAATGACCTCTCTAAATACTTTAGGTATCATAAAAAATTGTTTTTCATATTTCCGCAAGCGGAAATGTTATTTTGGTCAACAATTGGTTCTCAATTGAAGTGTTGTTGTGTTGTTGTGGTTGCCTTTATGGCATTTTGACCAATGAAAAACTAAAGGGTAGCCTTTTATGTATTTTGGGCGAAGCGAAAGAACTAATTCTTCAACTTCATATTCCAATTAAACTTCTATTTTACTAGAAGCGTTGAAATTTCCACCTGCGCGGAAATGACAAAAAAAGGAGCGCTTTTGGGGCGCTCCTTTTATTTTTATTTACGTAACTTAAGTTCAGCAACAATAGCTCTGTAACGTAAAACATCTTTCTTCATTAGATAATCTAATAAGGAACGACGCTTTCCTACTAACTTTACTAGTGAACGCTCTGTGTTATAATCTTTGTGGTTTGCCTTAAGGTGTCCAGTTAAATACTGAATTCTGTAAGTGAATAATGCAATCTGTCCTTCGGCAGATCCTGTGTCTTTTACAGTTTTTCCGTGCTTTGCGAAAATGGCTGCTTTTTCTTTTGGGTCTAAATACATGCTAATATTATTGTAAATGATTTTTATGTATGAACTGCGTCTTTCGCATTTCGGCTGCAAAAATAATGATTTTTAATAAAACTACCACCTATAATTGAAAATACTAAAGCGACTATGTTGAAATTTATAAATATCTTAAAATCAATCCTTCGAAATTAAATAACTGTTTCAATGTAGCCAAAATATGCTAGGGTTGCACAAGTGTGCTGCCATTAATATTTCCGAAGATGTTAAAGCGAATATCTAAACAAGCGACCTTACTATAATGTGTTAGTTTAGACCAAAAAATATGACCGTCAATCTTTTTAATTTAATAGCTATCAATGCTAATTGAAAACACGATTGTTCAAAGGCCAAAATATTAGTGAATAATGTGTCTATGGTAATGTCATTATCCACCATAGATACGCTGTAACTGTTTTCTTTTACACCGTAGCTTGTTACCATGGTAAGCTGTATGTTTTTTCGGCTTTTGTGTCCATTAAAAATTGTTGTTTCTTATTTAATAAATTGTCATAGTAGGATTTTGTGATGGTAAAGGGCGTTTCAGAAAACTTCATTTCGCATATATTAATAGTGTTGTCTTCTCGTTCAATGAGTACGTCAATTTGTGCCTTTTCGTTAAACCAACTATTACTTAACGTATGCACGGCTAGAATACCTAAGGCATTTTTAATTTGGTTAATATGTTTAAGGCATAAGGATTCAAAACTGAAACCTGCCCATGAGCTATAAGATCGCGATGTATGTAATTTAAGCCATGTTCCTTTTCCGCTATTTTTATTGTTTTCAATAAATTTTAAATAGAATAGTGAATACTCATCACTTAATCTATACAATGCATTTTGCTTTTTATGATCTCGGAAGATGTGGATGCTTACAAATCCAGATTCAATAAGCTCCTCTAATTTTAAGCTTAAATCGCCTCCATTTGAAATTCCGTTAGCAGCAATTAATTCTTTGCGTGTGATGCCTTTTCTTTTTTTAGCCAGTGTTTTTACAATGCGAATATGGCGTTCGCTATTATCAAATAATGAAACAAAAAGCCTATCAAATTCATCTTTTAAAAATCCGTCTTTTTCAAAGCAAAGTGTATCAATATTCTGAGCCACGCTTTTACCCCTTTGTACCTTATCAAGATAATAGGGTATCCCTCCTATTGCCATATATAGTTTAAGAATATCAAAAGCTACATATTTTATTTGTTTCGAACTGAGGAAGCGTTTTGTTTCATTTAAATTAAAAGGCGCTAATCGTATGTGCTGAGAAATCCTGTTGTGCAATCCTCCTTTGTTATTGATGATTTTCTGAATCATATACGAAGCCGCAGATCCACAAATAACAACGACCAATTTTTTTTGCTTCGTAGCAAACGTATTCCAAAAATTCTCAAAGGCCATTAAGAATTTTGATCGCGGTGTTGCCATCCACGGAAATTCGTCGATAAAGAGTACTTTTTTAGTTTTTGAAGGATGGTTTATAGTGTAGTTTTCTAACTGTTCAAAAGCCTCGAACCAACTTTTTGCTGGCATTGGCGGTGCTTTAGAACGTTTTATTAGTTCTTTATGAAAATTACCCAATTGGTCTTTGAGATTTCCTTTAAATAGTCCCGTTATTTCAAATACGAGATGCTCGGTATAGGTTTCTCGTATTAAAAAAGTTTTACCAATTCTTCTGCGCCCTGAGATTGCAATGAGTTCAGCCTCTTTAGTTGTAAGTGCTTGGCACAATAATTCCTTTTCTCTTGATCTTCATATTACCTGTTCCATTTTTTATATTTCGCTTAAACTTATTGTACATATAAATAAAAGCGAGATATAGACACCAACGGCGCATCTTTATTTCGCTTAAACTACTTGTTTATCTACGTAAAAGCGAAATATAGCATTGCATTAAAAAAATTGCCCCAAACAATACCCATAAACCTTTGTCGTTTCGTTTTTTTTTTTTGCTTTACAAGATTGCTTAAAAATATACTATGAAACAGCTTTTACTACTTCTCACATTTACCATAACCGCTAGCTCTTTTGCGCAAATTGTGAATATTCCAGATCCTGAGTTTAAGCAACGGTTGTTGAATAACTCAAATATTAATACAAATGGTGATGGGGAGATTCAGGTGAGTGAAGCGGAGGCTTTTGATGGAAGTATACTTATTGGTTTTCCAGTCAGTAGTACTACTAATATTACTGATTTTACTGGGATTGAGTTTTTTACTAATGTCACAAAAATAGCCATCAATAGGTGTATAGCTACATCAATAGATTTAAGTGAGAATAATTTTCTTGAAGAAATTTCCATAACTAATGGTGTTATGGAAAGTATCATTCTACCAAATACTACAACAATTCTAAAGCGAATAGATTTTACGTTCAATTATATTACAGATTTTACATTTTTGAATAACTATACAAATCTAGAAGAAATATTGTTGCTATTTAATCCAATTGTTAATCTGCCAGATTTTGAAAATTTAGAGCTTTTAGAAAATCTTTCTTTGAGTGGACTTGATTTAACAACACTTGATATGTCTAGCAACATTAATTTAACAGAATTACATATTCAGTCTACATCAATAAATAATGTAAATTTATTGAACAATGTAAACTTAGTTTCATTACATGTGTATCAATGTCCATTGGTGAATATTGATTTGTCAAATAATCTTAGTTTAGAATCTTTACTTATAGCCTATACAGAGATTGAAGATCTGAATATTTCTACTAATATAAATTTAGATGTTCTAGCTATAGTAGCTTCACCAATTGCGGAAATTGATTTTTCAAACAGTGATTTAGAGAGCATAACTCTTATTAACTCTAATGATTTAAGTGTCTTTTTTACAACATTAGATTTATCGCTTCAAAGTAATCTCACATATTTAGGTTTAGTAGATGTCAAAATCAATAACTTAGATTTAAGTCAAAATATAAATTTAAGGAGATTAACAATTGAAAAATCAAGTTTTCAGAGTCTGGATTTATCAGCTCTAAATCTTTTAGAATCTTTAAACCTGAGAAGCATTCCTATTAATTCTTTTAATCTTCCAGATGTTCAAACTAATTTAAAACGATTTGTATTATGGGATTCTGCAATAGAAGAACTTGATTTAAGTCAATTTGAAAATATTTGCAGAGTTTTCATAAGATATAACAATGAAATTCATACCCTAAATTTAAAAAATGGAAATACAAATGCATTGGTAGACACTCTTTGCGTAGTAGACGGGGGTCAATGGATTTCTGGAGTAGCAATTACCTACAATCCAAACCTAAACTTCGTATGTGTGGACGATGCAAATTTTGCTGCTACAAACTTCACAGCAGCTTCCCCCTACATCACCTTCACAGAAGACTGCTCCCTAAACAGTAGCGACATTAACAAACTCACAGGAGACGTAACCTACGATTTAGATAACAACGGTTGTTCCTCTGGAGATTTTGGTATAGAAAATACATTAGTAAGCAGTAGCGATGGCACCAACACATTTGCTACCAACAGCATTGATACTGGGGATTACACTATTAACTTAGGGGAGAATACCTACACCACAGGTGTACTAGGTTTGCCTTCTTATTTTGAGGCAACCCCAGCCAGTGCCATAGATACTTTTGTGGGGTTTAATAATACAGAGCAACAAGATTTTTGTGTGCAGGCAACTACCACAGCAAACGATTTAAATATTTCTATAAACCCACAATTTGCACCCCAACCCGGGGAGCAGGGTGTTTATAATGTCGTGTATCAAAATGCAGGAACCACCCAACTTAATGCTACGGTTACACTTACTTATGATCCAGACAAAGTAAGCTTTGCAGCTGCAACGCCCGCTATATCATCACAAACCACAAATACACTTACCTGGAATCTGGGGCCCATTAATCCTTTTACAACAGCCTCTATTATTGTAAGGCTAGATCTGTTTTCTCAACCCATCAATATGGAAGGGGACGATCTTATTTTGCAAGCCGTAATAGATCCTATTAGTGGAGATGCAACACCAGATGACAACGTTTTTGATTTATTGGATTTTGTAAGAAACCCAGAAATCATAGATAACTTTACGGTAGTCCAAGGTGCGCAAGTACTAGTTACAGATGCAGATGAATTTTTAAACTATGTGGTACCGTTTACAAACACCACTCAAAATGTGGTAAACAATGTCACTATATTCACAATTTTTGATGCAGATGTAGATGTAAGCACCTTACAAATTATAGATTCCAGCCATCCTGTTTCCTTTTCGATGGCAAACAACGAGGCATTTTTTGAATTAGACAATATTGGATTGCCTGTTGGAGGAAGTGTACTTGGGCAAAATCGAGGCTATGTAATGTATCGTATCAAGCCAAGGGCTGGTATTGTAGATGGTGATGTAGTTTCAGCAAATGTAAACTTGAAGCTTGATGGTGTGTTTCAGCAAACTAATTTTGTGTCAACAATATATAGAGATGTTTTAGATACGCCAATAAATGAAATTTCAACAATCAAATTATATCCAAACCCTACAAATGGACTAATTACTATTGAAACAAATAGTAGTATTAAAGAAGTGAAAGTTTTCAACCTTGCAGGTCAATTATTAAAGACAGAAAGCAACATTCAAAACGCTCAAACAACATTAAATATTGAAGCATTCCCAACGGGTATCTATTTTGCAAACGTAAAAACGGAACGTGGCGAGAAGGTTTTTAAGATTGTTAAAAAGTAAAGAAACTTGAAAAATAAAAACCTCAAAGGTCTCGAAGACCTTTGAGGTTTAGAAAATACTGCTACTGCAAACTTAATTTAAGCAGTCTTTTCACGCAAAGGTTGATTCTGGACAAGATCCAAATACAAATTAATTTTACGCTTTAAGTCTTTACGGTGCGTGATAAAATCCAAGAAACCGTGTTCTAAAACAAACTCAGCACTTTGGAAACCTTTTGGCAAGTCTTTACCCGTTGTGTCTTTTACAACTCGCGGTCCCGCAAAACCAATCAAGGCACCTGGCTCACTAATATTAATATCCCCTAACATTGCAAAAGATGCCGTCGTACCACCCGTAGTTGGATCTGTACACAAGGAAATATATGGGATTCCTGCATCAGCTAATTGGGCGAGTTTTGCGCTTGTTTTTGCTAATTGCATTAAAGAAAGTGCTGCTTCCATCATACGGGCACCACCACTTTTTGAGATTAGCAGAAAAGGAATTTTTTCCTTTAGCGCATAGTCTGCTGCACGCGCAATTTTTTCTCCAACAACACTCCCCATAGAACCACCAATAAAACTAAAATCCATACAAGCGATCACAAGATCCTTGCCTAAGGATTTTCCAACACCAGTGCGAACGGCATCTTTTAAACCTGTTTTATTTTGAGCAGCCTCTAATCTATCTATGTATTTCTTTTTGTCTTCAAATTTAAGTGGATCCTTTGATGTTAAATTAGCATCTAACTCTTTAAATTTATTATCGTCAAAAAGAATTTCAAAATACTCTTTACTACCAATTCTTACGTGGTATCCATCTTCTGGACTCACATAAAAGTTGCGTTCTAACTCCTCAGCGTCTACCACTTTACCTGTAGGAGACTTGTACCACAAACCTTTAGGCACGTCTTTTTTATCCTCTGTAGCAGTTTGAATTCCTTTTTTCGTTCTTTTAAACCAAGCCATATCTTTTTCGGTTAATGAGGTTAACTTTTCCTTATTCAATACTATAATGTGTTCACATTATTAAGATCTTCAAATGCTTTTGTCAAACGCTTTTTAAAGGTCAATTCTCCTTCACGCATCCATTTGCGAGGGTCGTAGTATTTTTTGTTAGGAATATTATCACCGTCAGGATTTCCTATTTGGGTGCGAATATATTCCATATTGGTTTCCATGTAATCACGAATACCTTCTGTAAATGCGAATTGCAAATCTGTATCAATATTCATTTTAACCACGCCGTAGCCAATTGCTTCTCTAATTTCTTCCACTGTAGAACCACTCCCACCGTGAAAAACAAAATCTATTGGATTGTGATCTGTCCCAAATTTTTCTTGAACATATTCTTGCGAATTCTTTAAGATTTTTGGGGTCAACTTTACATTTCCTGGTTTGTAAACACCGTGCACGTTTCCAAAGGCTGCTGCAATCGTAAATTGATCGCTCACCTTCAATAGCTCTTCATATGCATACGCTACTTCTTCGGGCTGCGTATATAACTTTGAAACATCCACATCACTATTATCTACGCCGTCTTCTTCACCACCTGTGATTCCCAATTCAATCTCCAAGGTCATCCCAATTTTACTCATACGGGCTAAATACTTCTTGCAAATTTCGATATTTTCTTCAATAGGCTCCTCGCTTAAATCTATCATATGAGAGCTGTATAATGGAATGCCGTGTTCTTTGTAGTGCATTTCTCCAGCATCTAACAAACCATCTATCCAAGGTAGTAATTTTTTTGCACAGTGATCTGTGTGTAAAACTACAGTAGCACCATATAATTTGGCCATTTGATGCACATGCAACGCACCTGCAATACCACCAGCAATTGCTGCTTGTTGGTTTTCATTAGACAACCCTTTTCCGGCATTGAAGACACAGCCCCCATTAGAAAATTGAATGTTTACAGGAGCTTTTAGCTCGGCAGCTGTTTCCAGAACACCATTTACTGTACTATTACCAACTACGTTAACCGCTGGCATTGCAAATCCTTTTTCCTTTGCATATTTGTGGATGGACTGAACTTGTTCTCCAGTAGCGACACCGGGTTGTATATTATGACTCATAATGATTGTATTATTTTGTTGCAAAAATAGTGAAATTTGATTTCTAAAATGGATAGTTTATTCCGATGTTGTAAACAGCGTTACTAAAATTGGTGTTTTTAAACCATCTTGCTCCTTCTCGCAGTGCAGGGTCGTGTGTTTTAAAACCGGTATCTAATCTAAACACAAAAAAACCAAAATCATAGCGCAATCCAAGGCCACTAGCTACTGCCAACTCTTTTAAGTCTGCGAGTCCGTCAAAACGGGATGCTGGATCTTCAATATTATCGAATGCATTCCAAATATTACCTGCGTCCACAAAAAATGCTCCTTTAAATGCCCCCAAAATTGTAAAACGATACTCCGCATTAAAAGCCAATTTAAAATTTGCTTCGTTAAAATCAAAAACACCGCCACTGCTACCTGGACCTAAATCATAAGGCCTCCAGCCCCTATTATCATTAGCACCTCCTGCAAAATAACTCCTAACAAAAGGGATGCTTTCACTATTTCCATAAGGAACCGCAATACCTCCAAAGGTTCTAATTGCAAGCACATTGTCTCCTGACAATTCCCAGTGCTTAATGTATTCAATCTCCCCTTTGCCATATTGAGAGAATATAACTCCTAAGGTTTCAATCTCGTCATCTTCATTTTTTTCTAAGCCTGCAAGATTTGAAATTCCTGAAAGTAAATTACCTGCCGACTCTATCTTCCATCGCAGCCTAGAGAAACTTTTATCAAAAATATTTTCTCTTGTATCTCTCGTCCAGACAAAGTTTGAAGCAAAAATAAGATTGTTCTCGGTAAGTCGCACCCCTCGTTCTAATTCACCTAACAATATATCGCCTTGTTCTTGATTAAGCGAATATGGATTGATATCTGAACCAAGTGTTTGTAGAAAAGAATTGATTCCGCTTGGAATTATGAGTTCAAGATCTCCATCGCCATTAATAAAATAATAGGTTGGATCTATTACTCCAGGATCTGAACTTTCAACGTCTTGGGCAATATCATTTACCTGATCAAAAGAATTTTGATAGATATTAAAGTAATTATCTGTATTCAGATTGTTGACATATGAAATGTTTATTAAATCAAAACTATTATGCCTAATTTTATTCGGTTTCCAATCATAATTAAAGGCGGTACTTAAAGTTTGCCGATCCAATCCAATATTGTTTTGAGCGCTAAATCCAATACTAATATTTGTGGTTGGCGACATGTATTTAGGGATATACCTCGTCGTATTAATAGGAAATAAAAATCTTGGGAATGCTAGTTTGAAATCCGTACCTAGTTCTGTAGTATTAAAAAAACTTTCATCATCTGAAGCATCTCTGGAGGAACCCACACTACCGCTACCAGAAATCTGTAAAATCTCCGCTCCTCTAAAAATATTTCTAAACAATACCGAACCACTAAAACCGAAACCTATTTGCTGAATTGTAGAAGTATACGTATCCAATTTCGCATCTAAAGTAACCCGTTTTCTAGGACTCAAAAATATAGTGCTAATCAATCCATTTCCTATAGAATCTCTAGGATCCTCTTCGTATGAAATATTTGGGTACTTAAATATCTTAAGATCTGTAATCTGATTGTAGGTTAGATTGCGATCTACATCTTTAAATATGGTGTTGGGAGTTATGGCAATTGCATCTATAATTGCTTTTGGTCTGTATTTTAACTTCTCATAACTATATAATGTATATCCATTGTACGAGACCGAATCCTGGAATTTATTTCCTTGATTCGCAAACGTATAATCTGTAACAATTTTGACCTCGTTTATTTTATGAATTTTAAAAGGCTCTGTACGCGTGGAGTCCCCTACCTCAATTTTCCTGTTAGGAATAATATAAACTATATTTGCCTTATGATCAGTCTTAACAGTGTCTGCCTCAAAATTTACATAATCTCTGTTAAAATAAAACAGTCCTGAATTTCGCAATTGGATGCTAAGACGTTCGCGTTCATTTTCAAAGTTAGTCGCTGCATATTGCACCCCTTCGTTTATGAATGTTTTATCCTTTGTGGCTTGAAAAATAGAGTCTACCACTGGAGAAGCAATCCGCTTTTGGATATTATCAACAACATATGGCCTGTGCCTAGTCACATTATATTTAATGGTTGCCCGTTTATCCTTAGTTTTGACTTTTGAAATCTCATAGGTAGCCTCAACATTAAACCATCCGCGCTTTGAGTACCACGCTTTAACGCGTTCTAAGGATTTGTCAGTTTTTTTCTTATCAATTATTACTGGGGCATCTCCAGATTTCTTAAGCCATTCGTTAAAACCTATATAAGTATTTCCCAATTCGTCCACTTGTTTTTTTGACAAAAACCGGATGAGTCCTTCTTCGCGCTTAGGCTTTCTGTGCAACCATTTGTAGTAGGTACTATCAGCTTGTTGATCTGCTAAGTTGTATATATAAAGTCCAGTAGAAATACCTAAGATTGGAACTTTAGGGTTTGAGCGTTGATATAATTGGCTAAAAACACCGCTTTCGGTAGTTTCCTTTCCGTCAATTACAATCGTATTTTCTGTTAACAGAAACTCATTCTCTGGCACGTTTTTTACGGCATTACAAGATGCTAAAAAAACAATAAATCCTAAAATTAATGATATTTTTGTGATGCGTTTGTTCAAGCGATGTGTTTAATAATTTCCGCCTTAAAGCGGAAATAACAGTTCAAAAATAGAATAAATTTGATAAGTAAAAGTCAAATAAAATTAATAACAAGTCTACATCAAAAAAAGCACCGAAATAACTCGGGTCTTTTTGTCGCCGAGGGACCTAAAGTTATCGCAGAGCTTATTTCTGAAAACTTAGTCTTACATAGTCTTTTTACGACGGAAAAAGTAAATAGTAGCAATGAAAATTACTATTCAATTTCTAAAGAAGAACTTCAAAAAATTAGCTTTCTAAAAACAGCTAATACATCCCTTGCTCTTTTTAAGATACCTGAAAGCTTCGCCAAAAATAAAAACGGAATTACCGTAGCACTTGATGCAGTTCGTGATCCTGGAAATTTAGGCACAATTATACGACTTTGTGATTGGTTTGGTGTTTCCCAATTGGTTTGCTCAGAAGACACTGTTGATTGCTATAATCCCAAAGTAATACAAGCTACTATGGGCTCTATAGCAAGAGTAGCAATTTTCTACACTTCTCTAAACAAATATCTAAAAGAAAGCAGTAGCCCAATTTTTGCAGCTATGATGGAAGGCGATATCGTTTATAAATCAAAACTACCTAATGACGCTATTCTACTTATGGGAAACGAAGCAAATGGTGTTTCTAAAGAAGTATTAAAATTGGCAACCCACGCTATTAGCATTCCACAATTTGGAAAAGGAAACCCAACAGAAAGTTTAAATGTAGCAACTGCAACCGCTATATTGTTAAGTGAGTTTAAAAGATTTACTGAAAGGTAAAATTAATAAACATACCTCTAGAATTAAGCATATTAATATTGCCAGTATACGGGCTTGTAGGACTGTTATCAGGAACCAACTCATTACTTGTTGCAAACACACCTCTAATTGAAGGGGAAAATTTGAAGAAAAACAAATAAAAATCTATCCCAACACCAAGTTCGTAATAATTAGTATAGGTAGTGGTTCTAAATTGACCAAAAGCATTGTCCTCAGGGTTGTTTTCGTTACTCGATAAATTGATAGACGTAGAAACACCGCCTATAATAAAGGGTTTCCAATTATTTAATCTTTTTGTTGAAATTTTAACCAGTAAAGGGATGTGGATATAGGTAGATTTAACTTCTCTTAAGATATCTTTTTCATCGAGAAAACCTGGAAATCTTAAATTTCGTTGTGTAAAATAAAGCCCTGGTTCAAGACGAAGATTAATGTATTTATTAATACGCATATCCCCAATTAACCCAACATTAAAACCTGTGGATGGTTCTACAATTACATCTGTATTTGCATTACCTAGCTCTTGATTATATTCAATTTTAAAATCATAACTATTAAATCCTAAGAAATATCCCCAAGTTAAAAATTTATTATCGAAAGTTTCAATATTCGCGAGACGCTCCCTACTAAATAGTTGTGCATTAACGGATTGTGCTAAAAATATAAATGCAAAAAAGATTACTATTTTTCTCATGCTCATTTTGTAGCAGTATAAATGGTTGCTACCCCAAAAGTTTGTGGCTTATTTTGTACTTCTATAAACCCAATTTTCTTCAAAATATTGTTGAGCGCTTCTCCATGAGGAAAAACCGAGGCACTTTCTGAAAGATATTTATAAGCCACTTTATCCTTACTAAACAACCTACCCACTAAAGGCAATACATTTTTACTATATAAATGATACCCTTGCTTAAAAGGGAATTTTGTTGGTACCGATGTTTCTAAAATCACAAATAATCCACCTTTTTTCAATACTCGCAAGATTTCGGCTAAACCCTTATCTAGATTCTCAAAGTTTCTAACACCAAAAGATACTGATATAACATCAAAACTTTCATCCTCAAATGGCAATGCTTCGCTATCACCTTGAACAAAAGATATTTTGTCATCAAGAGGAGTGTCTGCGACTTTTTTCTTTGCAACAGATAACATTCCAGAAGACAAATCTAATCCTACAATCTTAGTTGCTTGAATAGCATTTGCATATTGGATCGCCAGGTCTCCCGTGCCTGTAGCAATATCTAAAATGCGCTGCGGGTTTTTACTTGCAACCATTTTAACTACTTTCTTCCTCCATTTAATATCGCTCCCCAAAGATATAACCCGATTTAGCCCATCATAATGGCCTGAAATCGCATCAAACATTTGCTCAACTTGCTTCTTTTTGTTCAAAGAAGAATCTTTATAGGGTGTTATTTTTTTATTATTGCTCATTACGGATGTAAAAATACATGTTTTTAATGGTAGTACAAGTTTAGAAAAGAGGCAAAAAGAGGCAATTACTGTTGTGTCCTAATGCTAGCTCCCACTTGTTTTGTGTACCGATAAACATTATTAATTTTTGCATTTAAGATTTGGTAAGATTACCTTTATATATCTTAGCCTACTAAGCTTTAACAGCACATTATAATTTATATCAAATTGCTTTAAAAAGCTGCATCCCTTAAACAATCATGAAAGAGCAAGAAGCGTCTTTTATTATGTTTAAGACAAAACCAATTTTGTTAAAAATTGCTTCAAAACTTATTACATCTTGTATAATATGATGAAGTTATTATAATAGTTCTAGACTGCTCTTGTAGCGCAAAATTACTCGTGTAGTTTATTAAAATTTTATCCTGGCTCTTTCTCTGATCCACTTTCAAGTTTTATTAGTCCTTTGAAAGCTTCGTAAACAGTATTACCTTCATATAACACTTTGTACACTTCTCGTGAAATAGGCATATCTACATTATAATCTGCCGCAAGTTCCATGACTGCTTTGGTTGTTTTTACCCCCTCGGCAACTTCATTCATTTCTGCTATAATCTGATCCAAGCTTTTTCCTTGTCCTATTTGGAAACCCACATGATGATTTCTACTCTTCGCACTGCTGCATGTAGCCACCAGATCGCCCATACCAGCAAGACCTGCAAAAGTCCCTCGCTTTCCACCCATTGCGATTCCTAGTCGTGTGAGTTCAGAAAGCCCTCTTGTAATAAGAGCAGCCCTTGTATTATCTCCTGCATTCGCACCATCACCCATTCCTGTAGCGATTGCCATAATATTCTTTAAAGCACCGCCTAGTTCACAACCTATAACATCGTTATTCGTGTAAACTCTAAACACACCAGAATTAAAGATACCTTGCAATTTTTTAGCAATAGTTTGATCTACCATAGCAATAACTGCAGCGGCAGCTTGACCACTATGTATTTCTTTTGCAAGATTGGGTCCTGTGAGGACTCCAGAAGGATGACCAGGAAGTTCTTCTGCAATAATTTGTGTCATCCGCATCTTTGTCCCTAATTCGAGTCCTTTTGCCAAACTAATAATGGGAATCCAAGGTCTAATAAATGGTTTTGCCTCTCGTAAAACTTGTCTAAAATGTTGAGAAGGAATCCCCATTATCAAAACATCTGCGCCACCCACAGCTTCTTCCATAGAGGTTGTTGCCGCTAGTGATTTATGTAATAATGCACCTGGTAAATATTTTGTATTTGTGTGATGATTGTTTATTTCATCCACCGTTTTTTCATTACGAGCCCACAAAAGAGTTTCTGCATTTTTCGCTGTTAGAGAAGCTACCGTAGTTCCCCAAGAACCACCGCCCAATAATCCTACGTTCATTTTCATTTGATTCGTTTTTTTGGTTGTTGTATGTTAGTTATTTAATTCATCTAAATATAATTGTCGTACACCACTAATATGCTTGTCTATAGTTTTAATTTTCCATAAGCTGGTATCTACTGGGTCTAAGGCAACCACTTCAATATGGGTTGGACGGAGTGCTTTTGTTCCTTTTGGCATTGCTTTATATGCATTTTTGATCACAATAGGAATAATAGGAACTCCAGCTTGCATAGCGAGATGAAATGCTCCTTTTTTGAATGACCCTAATTCTGCCGACCCACTGCGGGTTCCTTCTGGTGCAATCACTACAGAAATTCCATTTCGCAAAGCTTCCACCGCTGGCTGCATGGCTTCAATCGCTTTTTCTTTGTTGCTACGGTCAATATAGATAGCTCCTAAGGCGGTAAAAATAGGCCCAATTGGCGACCGTTCTAACTCCTTCTTGGCAACTCCCGTAATGTTATTACGAACAAGTTTCATAAGTATGAAAAAATCAGCAGCACTTTGATGATTAAAACAGAATACCGCAGGCCTAAAGTCTGTAAGATTATGTTTTCCTTTAACCGAAATATCCAGCCCAGCAAGCTTTGTTCCAAGATCACCCACGCTCTTAAACGTTGTGTTTGCTGCTTCTTGCTTAGACATTGTCATTAAGCCATGAATAGCGCCTTTTAATGCTGAAGGATAAATACTAGCGATTGCCAAGCCCGTTCTTAAACCATTAACAACTGGCTTTTCAGTAGGTTCTTCAAAGCGGAGGATAGGCCAGTCATTTTCAAATGCTACTTGTGATAATGCATTATCAGGATTTGTGGCAATAGGATTCCCTACTAGTTTAAATAGCGGATAATCCTCGAAACTATCAGAATAGAAATAACTTTTTGAAAGGTCAATATCGTTTGCTTTCGCATGTTTACGAGCAGCTCTAGCTTTTCCTTCACCCCAGCACATTTCAGACACGCGGCCTGTAAATTTACCATTACGTAATTCCATTTTTGTCGCATACACATCGGTAATACCGAGTTCATGTGCGATAGGCATAATCTGGTAGGTCGTAGCTGCTGAAATGATCACCACTTTATGACCTTTCGCTATATGACTTGCAATGAGTTTTCGTGATTCGGGATAAATCGTTGTAACTAGATGATCATCAAATACCTCCTGACCTAAATCCACAAAAGCTTTTTCAGAAATCCCCTTAACGCCTAATGCAGCAATTTTTGTCAAAATCTCAAAATCTCGATTTCCAAAGGAGAATGCCAGTGCAGTCATAAACTGTGTCAAATATTCTTTTATGGTAGTTTTACCACTAAATAAACGAGTAGTCATAAACTTCTTAGCCGAAAAGTCGTTAATCAGCGTGCGATCCATATCAAAATACGCTGTGATATGGGACCCTTCCTCCATTACCTCTTGTTTACCTCTAGCTCCTTTGTTAGATTCAGGAACTAAGGTTTCTTGTTTTGCTAATTGCTCTAGTACTTTAATACTAGGATCTATTTCAATAGATTTCAAATAAGCAAGACGATTGGTTAAATCATCAAGCTGTATCATCCATTTATCTAAAGCTTTGAAATTTATTTTCTTGTTATTAGGAGTTAATTTTGCGTTTTCAGCAAAACGGAATGCATTTTCAAGAAACGGAATTGAAACACTATCTAATCGCGTAATGCGTGTTTGCCAATGTAGTTCTTTGCCTTTAAATGCGCAAAGTTCTAAGAATTCAGTTTTTTTCAATTCATCATCTTCATCCCAATTGTTGAGGGTATGACAAACAACTTTATTAGCTTCAAGGTAAGTAAGAAGCAACGCTCTTGAAACGAACAAGCTCTGATCTATTAGTAGTTCAGAGAGATCCTTCTTAGGGTCACTAATAATTGCGCGCCAGTTTTTATTAAACCTGTTTAACTCGTTTTCAATTTCACTACTAAACCTCGCTTTATTTGTATAGAAAAATTCAAATTTAAAAAGATTCCTAAGTTCCATGATTTCTTCCCAAAAATGTACAATACGATTTTTAGAAGTGTCATCTTTTACTTTAACTAGTGCCATTTCAATAAACGCAGCGTGGTATAAATGCCCTGCTGCCATATTTGCATAATAACTTGCAGGTAAATACTCCCTAGCACTTAAACTATACTGAGCTCGCTGACCAGCACGACTCTTTTGAACAATACCCGCCCCCTGTAATAAATTTAATGCTTTCTGGATACTAACAGCAATAGGGTTTCCACGATCAAGCAAGATATTTTCACGCTTATCACCTATGTATTTCATAAGCTTATTGACCTTAAACTCGATCTCCTTTTTAGTAAGCGCAAAGTCATTTAATAACACGTGGCACACTAAAGAAACACTGGTTACGGGTGTAATCATCGAGGCCTGGTTAATCAACTCAAAAGCGAAGCGAGGTAAAGAATTGTTATCTTTATAATTACTTTCCTCCAGTTGTGGAACCACGACACTATTAGTATCGCCCATCTCGACGGGGTCTCCAAAACGGATGGCTGCACGTCCAAAATCATTTCCTAAACTCCTAATATAATTGAGTCCTTCTTGAACGTTTTCTGCTTTTTTCTTATTCGTTCCTTTTGCCTGCTCTGTCATTTCTTTGACATCAGGAATTAAATCGTAGACAATAGAAACAGGGACATATTTAATTTCCTTGGAACTTTGCTTTTCAGCATCCATGATATATTTTAAAATTCCCATTTGTGGATGAAGAATTTTTCCTGTTCTTGAGCGTGTTCCTTCAATATTCCACGTTAAGTGATCACCAGCGTCAATAATTGTTGAAATATAGTGACGTAGTGCTGCCTTATAAATTTGGTTGTCCTTAAAACTTCTGCGTATAAAAATAAGTCCAGCGTTGTTTCCCAGTTGTTTCAATCCAGGAAATGCGAGGTTTTTACCACCAAATGAATAAGGAACGGGCATCCCGTATCTGGCCAAAGTGGAAATTAATACAAGGGTGTCTAAATAGGTCTTGTGCGTCATAATAAACGCCACAGAATTTTTACGCATTAACTTCATCAATTTCTTGATTCCGCTAGGATCTACGTCAATTTTTTCTTGATATGCTCTTGACAGAATATAATCAAAGCCTCGCACAGCAAGCATCTTAGTAATGGGTTGCTGCTGGGCATATAATTCTTTTATATAGGCATATGCTTCTTTCTGAACTTGTTTATAGTCCATCTTTTGCTCTTTAGCAATGCGTTTAAGTGTCTGTTTAAATTTTGGGTGGTTGATTATCTCTTCCATGGATTATGATGACTGCACTAGATTAGACTTTTTTTTTAAAAAATTCCATTTTTTACTGCTCCAGTAAAATGGATATAATATTCGCTCAATATAGGGTGTAGAATCTTTAATTATGATTCCGTTAATGTTTGCACTTAAGGCATTTGCCGTAATCATTAGTACGCTAGCATTTGCTCCTAATCCTGAATGACTCCCAAAAACTTGAATGTTTTTTATTCCTTTGCGATATGATTCTGCTTCCATACAATGTTTCCAGGGCACGAGACCGTCTGTTTTTGTATAAATACACGTAACAGGGACCTCTGGAATAGGCTCTAATTCATGTAAAAAACGTTTATTTCGCTCTTTTAAAGATTTTCCTTGGAAAAACTCTAGAACTCCATAAACAGGCGTTTTCATATCCATTACACCCCATACCGGAGATGCAATTGTAATGATCTGCTCTACTTGATTAGGATGCCTATTTGCCATTATTTTAGCAAATATACCACCACCACTCCATCCCACAATACTCACTTTTTCTTTATGCTTCTCGTAAATATCGTCTAATTTTTCTTCAAGGCGTGGAATATAATGTGATTTTACCATGTTGAATCCCAGCTCCCATTTGTAGGTTTTAAAGCCTAAAGATTCGAGGTATCTGCGTACAAACGACGTAGAATAATCGTCCCCCAAATATGGAGGAATCAACAATACTGGACGGCCATTTCCTTCAACACGCTTAGGAATAAATGGATAGATTGCATAGATAGAAGTCCATTCTAAAAGCGACCTTGTTTCTAGCAACATATTATATAATGGAGGCTTCGGAATTTTTTGATTAATTAAAGAGATTTCCTCTCTAAATTTAAACACGATGTCTTGTGCAAGCTGACTTTGTCTTAAAGATGGGTTTTCTCCTATCTCATTTGCTATACTTTCAAGAATCATTAAAAGCGTGATATACTCACGACTTGGCCCTAATTCGTCACAAATACGAATACATTCATTAAATAGAAATTTGAAGTCTTCAACATCTGTTTCTTCTATATTTTTAAGCGAAGTGAGCAGTAGTTCAGCGTGTGGATGCAAGACATAACTCTTTTCTAAAACCAGTTTAGTTTCAAAAATACTAAGTCCATTGAGGCGACCTAGGGACATTGCAAATTGTGTAAATGTAATATATAATTGATTTTTAACTTCCATAAATTAATTGGGGATGTTTACATTGAGCCATTTCATAATATCCTCTTCTACTTCTTTACTGTTCTTTTCATTAAGCATTTCATGGCGCCCTCCTTCGTATAACAGAAATGTTAAATTGTCATTGCCGTTATTTTTATAATTTTGAACAACTTTAGTGACACCAACGCCCATATCACCAACAGGATCTTTATCTCCTGAAAATACTAGGATTGGGATCTTATTTGGAGTATTTTCAAAAGCTGCTTTTTTGTTTAGTTTACTCAAATTAGACACAAAATCTTCAAATATACCTATAGAAAAGTTCTCGATTCTATAAGGATCTGCTTCAAAAGCATCTACCACAGCGTTGTCTGAACTTATCCAATCGAGCTTGGTCCTATTGGGTTTAAACTTCTCGTTTAATTTATCGAAAAAGTAGGATCTCAATGTTTCATTTCCGCGTTCGCGACCTCTAAAAGCACTTACTGCTTTTGTAGCAATAAGCCCAATATTACCAAGTCCTTTTATAAAATTTGCCGTTCCAGATAGGATTAAGGCGTCAATTTCGTCACCATAAGTAAGCACGTATTTCCTGCTCATTAACGATCCCATACTGTGACCAAAAAGCACGCATTTACTCTCTGGATATTCACTTTTCATTAATAGACTCAGCGTATGCATATCTGCCACAACATCATCAAAGTATTCATCACCATCATAGTGGCCATACATTTGTTTAATTTCAGCTGTTTTGCCGTGAGCGCGATGGTCATTTGCATACACTACAAATCCTTCTTGCTGGAAACGATGTGCAATGTGATCGTATCTTCCTGCGTGCTCACCTAATCCATGGGCAATTTGCATAATACCTCGTAAGGGGACTTCCTTAGGAAGTTCCCATTTATAATAACAAATTTCTTCGCCATCAGTAGCCGTGAATGTGTATGTATTAAAATGCATCGATTATTTTTCTAAAAAGGCCTTCAATAAATTAGTGAACTTATTTTTATTTGCAACAGACCCTGTCATTAGGATTCGCTGCTGAATTTTTAGCTCGTCAAGTAATAAATTACCTTTGTACAATGCGTATAAATTTGCATCCTCAATCTCAATAAGCGTTGCGGGATCTAAGTTTTTAGTTTTCTTAACTATAACCGAATCTTCTGCTAGGATAATTTCCCAACATTCCGCCGTAACTCCCATATCAACGGTAATATGATAGAGACCTGCATATTTTTTTGCAAGTACATTTTCTTTTTTATAAAAGCGCTTTAGTGCATTAAAAAAGGCAGTACTCTTACTTTTTTCTTTTGCTGCTGTTTTATCAGCTGCTGTTTTCTTTTTAGAAGCTTTGTTAATTAGCTTCTCTAAATCGTTTGCAGATTCACGAATATATTTTGAAAACTTATCAGCATCTGGCATCGTCTTAGCGTCTGATGTTGTCGTTATAGTAATAGCACCATTATAACTAAAAGCTGCAATGATAAGCCCAAAACCGTCTACTACTGGCGTAAGGCCAAACATAGAAACTACTTTATGTCCATTTAGGTATAGTAGATTTCTGGGTCCAGGAACATTGGTAATTGTCACATTAAATGGAGGCCTGTGTAAATCCTTAATATTGTATTTACTGTACAATCCAGCCATAAGATTTGCCAGTCCAAAAGGAACAGCATCTGCCATTTTAGATAATGTTTTAGCTCCCAATTTATTATGACGGGATTTCCCAAGCATCGTTTGTTCTTGGATGTATTCTAGTCGTTCAAGCGGATCTTCAATATGCGTTGCTAATTGAATCATCATATTAGCAATCTTATTTCCAGTGGATTTGTCATCTACATTTCTTATAGAAATAGGAACATTGGCCACTAAGGGCTGTAATGGTAATTTTTCTCTTTCCTGCAGATAGCGACGAATACCGCCAGCACAGATAGCTAGGATAATATCATTAATGCTTCCACCGGAAAGTTTTCGAAGGTTATTAACGCGATCGAAGGATAAAATAGCCGTACCCCAAGTTCTTTTTGCTGAAATAGTACCATTAAAAATAGTAATGGGAACAGGATAACGTGCCGCGGCAAATTCCTTTTGAATACTCATTGATTTTGACGCCTTGTTTTTTACAAAAGTAAAAGCCGTTTCTAAAATTGTCTTAGGAATTTTAAACGGATTCTTCAAAAACCCGTAACCACTTTTAAGCAATAAACTAATATCATCCGGCAATGGATCAGGCTCAAAACTCTTTGGATTTGGTGGTTTAACATCCTTTGGTGTTTTTTCATTATCAAACAAAACACCCATCAATCCCACACCAGATTTACCATCAATCATCACGTGATGCACCTTACTAACAATGGCGACAGAACCTTTAGGCACTTGCGCTATTTCGTCAATCCCCTCTATAAAATGAATAGACCATAAAGGACGGCGTAAATCTAACGGTGCGCTAAAAATACTCGATGTCATATCACGTAAGGTTCTCCAGTTAGAAGGATCTGGCAATTTAGATCTATGCAAATGAAGGTCGATATCAAAGTTAGGATCGTTTACCCAATACGGGTAATCGAGATCCATAGGAACACGCTTTAAACGTTGTCTAAATTTAGGAATCAGGTGCATTTTAGAGGATACTGATTCTTTGAAATCTTCAAAATTAATTGATCCTTCAACAATGCTAAGCGTTGCAATATGCATAGGACTCGTAGGAGATTCAGCATACAAAAATGCCGCATCATAACCAGAAATTTGCTTAATGGAACCATCCATTGCGTCTTGTACAATATCCTTTATATCTAATTTAGTTGCCATGTAATAATATAATTTGTCAGTTCCCGTGATGACGGGAATCTCATTTTGGTTAGTTTATTATTTTAAATATTTCTCGTAATTTCTAATTTTTATATTCTTTGCTTTCAAGTCAAACATTAAACTGAATAGTCCAAAAAAGGTGCGGTTCATATAAATAATATGTCTCGAACCTCTATTACCATTAAGGTCTCTAATATTTGTATCTTTCATATAGCGCTCTCCTAATGATGAAATTTCATCAAAGAATGTCTCGTCAGAAAAATCGAAAGTGTCGTGTTGAAAAGGCGCTGTGAATAATTCTAAAACTTCATAAAACATTTTAGTGAAAAACACCAAATCCTCTTCTGTATCATCATCTTTTAAAACCTCAAGTCCAACAAGGTTTTTCTTGAAGTTTTCAGGATCATTAATCACTTCCATTTTAAATAACTCAAAGTATGGATTGTAGAAATCGTCTGGAATCTCCTTCATACATCCAAAATCCAGTGCTATTAATTCTTTTTCCTCGCTCACTAAAAAGTTTCCAGGATGGGGATCTGCGTGTACTTTTTTCAAAACATGCAGCTGGTACATATAAAAATCCCAAAGCGCTTGCCCTATTTTTGTGGCTGATGTTTCTTCCGTATTGATGGTCGTAAATTCAGACAAATGAATTCCTGTCATCCAGTCCATTGTTAAAATTTGGCTCGAAGAATATTCTGGGTAGTACTTAGGAAATTTTAAATAGGGAATATGGTTACAAGCTTTTTCAACTGTTTGACTTTGCTCTAACTCTAAGACATAATTGGTTTCCTCAATCAATTTATCCTCCACTTCCTTAAAATACAAATCTGAATGTTCTCCTTTTATATTGAACATCTTCATTGCGATGGGCTTCACAATAGCGAGGTCACTCTGTATGCTATGTGCCACTCCTGGGTACTGAATTTTTACGGCGAACATTTTTCCATCTTTTTCAGCTCGGTGCACTTGACCTATACTAGCAGCATTTACTGCTTCTGAATTAAAGGTGTCAAAAATTTGATCTGGGAATTTTCCAAAGGATTTTTTAAAAGTTTTCAAAACCAAAGGAGCAGAAAGCGGTGGTACCGAAAATTGTGAGAGCGAGAATTTTTCAACAAATGCCTTGGGCATTATGTTTTTCTCCATACTCATCATCTGTGCCATTTTAAGAGCACTCCCTTTTAATGTTTTTAGGCTGTCGTAGATATCAGTAGCATTGTTTTCATTCAATCGCCCTTTTGCCTCCTCTTCTGGGTTCACCAATTTATCACCAAAATATTTTAAATAATTTACACCCACTTTGGCTCCTGTAGTAACAAGTTTTGAGGCTCTATGAATTTTAGATAATGGGATGTTTTTTGCTGTTTTCATTTTTGGGCTTATGATTTAAATTTTTCTGAATACAGAAATTTCCCGAGGTCAATGATGTTGTATAATGATTGCGTATTTAAAAGCTCTACACTCGTATTGATGGATTTTTCAATAAAAATATCTGTCTTTTCGCAGTCCTCGGAATCATCTCCTGTCCAGAATTTTATAGTAAGCAAAAGTTGTACCCAAGCACTTTCTCTTATAGACTTTTTCTGAATACTTTCTAAGGTTTCAATAGACAGGCTTAGTGTTTCTAATTGGAGGCTATCTATAAAAGAGGTGACGCTTTTCTTAAGTCCTGAAAACAAAGAAAGAGCACTCCAAGTAGTGCCATAACTATCTATAGTCAACAATATAAATTCTCTATTAAGCGTAAGATTTTCAAAAAATGTATAATAAAGACTAAGTAATTTATCTTTCTTACTAAAAGATACAAAGTCTGCGCTTTCTGCCAAGGTGACAACGGAGGTATCAAAAAGAATTTTAATAATTTCTTGATCTAATGACTCAAAGCTATCAAAATGATTGTAAAATTCTTCTTCCTTAAATGTATGATTTTTGGCAAAACCTTCAATAGATTCTGGCTTCCCCTGTATTAAAACCACCGCATCCATATAGAGGTCGATGATGTGGGCTGCTGTTATCGTTTTCTTTTTTGCCATTATTTTTGTTGCGCGCTCGCTTAAGGGTTAAGATATTTCCTAAGAAAATGGGAAGGTTAAAAATAACGAATTTACGCTTGTTTATCAATACATACTTCCTTAAAATAAAAAACCGAGATGCATCATAAGATACAACTCGGCTTTCACTTAAAAACTAATTAAACTCAAAAATTATGCAACCAATTTTTTGAAACGTTTTTTACTGTTCTTTAGCTGTCCTTTTATAGATACAAGTGTTTCAAAAACTAAATCTTGTTGATTTGCTGCTAATTTAAGACCACCTTTTAAAGCTTTGTCAGCTACGGTTTGCCATTGTGCAGTTACTGCGATAGTTTCTGTTACTGCAGTTTCAGTTGTGTTTAGAGCAAACTCATTCGCTTTAATCACCATAGATTTTGTAGTATTCATTGCCTTAGAAACCTTCTCTTTTGCTGTGTTTTTTATTGTCTTTTTCATAATATAATGTATTAAGAATTTTTAAATTTTAATTATGCAGTTCTGTAACGAGCTACCCAAACTTTAAGAGCTTCTTCCCCTTTTTCTGCACCAACCACAGCTTGTTTTTTCCAATCTGAAGTATCTGTGTTTTTAAAGATAGGTCCTGCTTCTTCCAAAATTGCTTCTATTTTTACTTCCTCAGTTTTTGCTAATTCTGCGTAAGTGTTGATTCCGTTTTTATTAAAAACATCTTCTAATTTAGGTCCAATTCCATAAACGATTTTAAGATCGTCTTTAGCAGAAGTTTTGATGGTTTTCTTAGTTTCCGTTTTTACAGCGGCTACTTTCTCTTTTCCTACTTCTTTAATTTCAGCCACTTTCTTAGCACTTTCAGTTTTAACCTCAGTTACAATCGCTTTGGCAGTTTCTTTAACTGCTTCCACTTTTTTAGCGGTAGTCTTTTTAGCTGTTGCTACTTTTTTAGTCGTTGTTTTACGAGCTGTTTTTACTTTCGCAGCACCTTTAGCCATTACCTTCTTAGTAGTCTTCTTAGGAGTTTTAGCTTCTTCAACTAACGCTTCTCCTTTTTGAAGAGCTTTCTTAGCCTGCTCTAAAACATCTTCTTTAACATCATTAAATTTCGCGATGCTCATCTTTTTGATGCCGTCAGTAGTTTTTTCAACTTTCTTAACAACTGGGTTTGATGTTACTTTATCAACAATACCTTCGGCTACACTAATTACTTTTTTGCTTACTGGATTCTTAGTTGCGAAGTTTAAAGCTTTTTCTACTACAGAAGCATCATAACCTACAAGATCCATCATTCTACCGCTTCCTGTAGTCACTTGTTTTTTCACAGCAGATGCTGTTTCAAAAACCATATTAATTTGCTTCGTTCTAACCGGCTCAGACTTCTTGATTAATTTAGAGGCTAATTTTTGCCATTTTTCACCATTCTCAACTGTTGTGTTGATAGCTGCCATAGATGCGTTTATCAATCCACTATTAATCGTTGAAGCTTTTTTTGTTGCTTTTTTAGTTACTGTCTTTGCTTTTGCTTTAGTTGCCATTTTGTATATATTTTATTGTTGTGTTATTAATTATGATGCAAACATACAATCTGCGAGTTACAGATGAGTTGCAGATTTTTGATGCTGAATTATTTACGAGTTACTTTTTTCTTTAAACCCTCTAGTAAATCAAAAACTAAATCTTGTTGTGCTGCAGAAATTTGTAAACCTCTTTTGATAATTTTACCACTAAAACCGATACATTTTTCAGTCATAGAAAATGAAGTCATAAATGCTTTTTCTGTCGTGTTCAATGCAAAATTATTTGCCTTTGTTGCTAATCCTAATAAAGTTGAAGTTGCTGTTTCTACGATCGTTGTATTTGCTTTTTTAGTTGCCATTATAATGTGTTTATTTTAATTATACTGCAAACATACAATGTGTGAGTTACAGCTGAGTTGCAGTTAAAATAGGATATTGTTTAATCCTTTCAATTTTAATTACGATACAAACGTACTATCCCCGAGTTACAGATGAGTTACAGAATTGAGGTTTGAACTAAAAAAAGAATAGTAGAATTGAAAAAACCCATTATAAATGGGTGCTTCGGGAGTATAAAATAATTTATTTTTTTTGAATTTCAGATTAAAAGAAAAATAGTGAGTGTTTTTTTAGTAGAAATTCATTGCTGGGGATTCAATTGATATATTAGCATAATAACGAAAACCTCAAGCAATCATCTCGATCTCCCGCAAAAGACTCTTGGTAGCTGGCAGCGGCGAAATCCCGAATTCTTCATCTAAAACATCAGCGCACTTTTGATAGGTCTTTAAAGCTTGTGGTCTATTGCCTTTTGCAATATAAGCTTGCATTTGTATGCGATAAGCATCTTCCCAGGTTGCATCTATGGCGATGGCCTGTTGCGCGAGACGTACACTTTCCATTGGATTCGCGGTGACCAATAATTCAGCTAAATTGACGAGCGCTCCCAAAATTAAAGTTCTTACTTTTTCACGTTCTTCTGAAGACCAGTCTTCAAAAATACGGTTGGGCAAATATGCTCCTTCATACAGTTTTATAGCCTCTTTATAAGCTTCTTTTGCAATGGTATCGTTTGCCCCTAAGGCTTCATTACCAATAATGATATATTTCTCAATGCAGTCTACATCAATCCAGATTTCATTTAAATTCAATTGATAGGTAACACCTTGCCGCTCTAAATAAACAGGTTCCGTTCGCGAAGGCCTGTTTGGTTCCAATACTTTATTTACCCCGTGCAATGCCACTTTAAAATCACGGTCATCCCCCTCCTCCCAAAGGTGCTCCATAATATGTTCTTTATGCAATGCACGTCTTTTTCGGTAAGAAATTAAATATTGTATAAGTTGCAGCGTTTTATCGCGGCCCCATTCCTTGGAGCTTACTTTTTTAGCATCGCGCCACAATGTAAACTGTCCTAAGGTTTGAAACTTAATGGGAGCGGTTTCTTCAAAGTTTTTTAGAATCGCTAATTGCGCAACAAGGTCTGACATTAATTAATTTTATTTTTTAGAAGTTTTTGCTTTTACCGTTGTTTTTTTAACGCCTGCTATTGCCTTTTTCACAGGTGTTTTTCGCTTTGCAACAGCTTTTTTTAGTGGAATAGCTTCACCCACCGCATCTAATTTTTTTGATAATATAGCAACCGAAACTGCAAGCGAACTCAAGGATTGTTTAATCTCCTGGAAGTCAGATTTTGAAGCATTTCGCCATTGATCAATCGGAACTTTTTCTAAAAGTTCTTCTCCATATTCACTTATTTGGTCTTGAAAATAAGCTACTTGTTTACGTGGGTCCTTTAAGGTGTCTTTTAATAATTTAGGGCCGGTAGCAGCAAAGGTCTTGAAGAGCGAAAGACTTTTACTCAGTATCCCGTCTTGTTCCTCTGTAGATTTATGTTTCGTAGCCTCTATAGTAAGTTCTGCGAGATGCGTTTGTATAAAGGTTACGGCATCATTAAAATCTGTAAAATTTTTATCATCTCCTCCTTGCACATGAGAAACATTACCTCGCCATTGTACTTTAGACTCGCCATTTTCATCATAAATTTTTTGGTTAAAGCGTACCATAAAAGATGCTGTTTGTGTTGCTTTTTTTGTCATAAATCACTTTATTTTAAATTGGAAAGTTTTATTTTCTGAACTTTAAAGATACTGATAAATCTTTTTCTTAAGTTTTGGAAGCTATTAATTATATCGAAATACATTTAAAATAAAGAAAACGTATTAAACATTGTAACGTCCCTCTAAACCGCTGCGCTCGCTACCTTCAATTAAATCACCATTTAATTTTGCTAATCTTTAAAAGAAGAATTTTAGCCCCTCCCCTTTGAAAGACAAATTGAGAGGGGATTTTTTTCCGAAAGCTCATTCAAATATCATCTAAAATAAAAAATTTACTTTAATAACTTCCTAATAAATTTCAACTACTATGCACGCATAATAAATCAAAATCTTCTAATTTAGCATAGGATAATAGGAAACCACCTAAAATAGCCTTGAATTATGAATGAAGATTTTATCATTGCTTTAGACCAAGGTACTACAAGTACTCGAAGCATCCTTTTTGATGTGGAAGGAAACATCGTGAAAATATCTCAAAAAAAACTCACCCAATATTATCCAAAATCTGGATGGGTAGAGCACGACCCACTCGAAATTATTCAGCACCAGCGAGAAACCTTGGAAAATTTATTTACTGAGACTGATATTCATCCTAACCAAGTAAAAGCTATTGGCATCACAAACCAACGTGAAACCACTGTCGTTTGGGATAAAAACACGGGTAAACCTATCTATAACGCCATCGTTTGGCTAGACAATAGAAGTAAATCGTATTGTGAAGAATTAAAAAATAAAGGATTAGAAAACTATGTACAAGAGAATACAGGGCTGGTGATTGACGCTTATTTCTCTGCAACGAAACTACATTGGATATTAAATAACGTCTTAGGAGCAAAGGAAAAAGCAGCAGCCGGCGACTTGCTTTTCGGAACAATAGACAGTTGGCTCATCTATAATTTAACCGAAGATAAAAAACACGTAACAGACCATTCCAATGCCTCCCGAACCATGCTGTATAATTGTAAAGAACTGCAATGGGATGCACATTTATTAAATCAATTTGGGGTGCCAAAATCAATGTTACCTGTAGTTCAAACTTCGTCTTCTAATTTTGGTAATGTGGTGGTAAAAGGAGTTTCTATTCCTATTTATGGGGTTGGGGGCGACCAACAGGCAGCTTTATTTGGTCATGGCGGCTTCAAACCTGGTATTGCAAAAAACACGTATGGTACTGGTTGCTTTATGTTACTCAATACAGGTGAGAAGTTTGTGTCTTTAAAAAATGGACTGTTAACCACGATTGCTTGTAGTCTTCCTGATGAACCTATTAATTACGCCTTAGAAGGCAGCATATTTATTGGAGGTGCTTCCATACAATGGCTGCGGAATAAACTCCAGATAATTAATGAAGCTACCGAAACTGAAGCGATTTGTAACAGCATTCCACCGTTGGAAGATGTCTATGTAGTTCCTGCTTTTGCTGGTCTAGGAGCTCCTTATTGGGATGCAAAAGCAAAAGGTGCTATCTATGGTTTGACCTTAGATACTGGCAAAGCCGAAATCATAAAAGGTACCCTTGATGCCTTGGCATACCAAACCAAAGATGTATTACTAGCGATGCAAAAAGAGGAAGGTATTGAACTAAAAAAATTACAAGTAGATGGGGGTGCAAGCGCCAATAACTATTTGATGCAATTTCAGGCAGATATACTTAATGTTCCTGTAGAAAAACCAAAAATGATTGAAGTTACTGCCTTAGGCGCTGCATTTCTAGCAGGTTTAAAAGCTGGTGTTTGGAAAAAGGAAGACATCAATAAATTAAATAAAACCGAAACCACCTATCTCCCAAATATGGATGAGGAACTTCGGGTTAAAAAATATTCAGGTTGGCTAGACGCCGTTGAAAGAACTAGAGTTGATTATTAAAACTATGGAAAAACCACCCCCCTTTTCAGTATTAAACAGAGCAGACCAATTAACAAGATTGAAGTCGGAAAAATACGACTTGATTATAATTGGGGGAGGTATAACGGGTGCGGGAATCGCGTTAGATGCAGCCTCACGAGGACTCAAAACCTGTTTGGTAGAAAAAAATGATTTTGCCTCTGGAACAAGTAATAAATCAACGAAGCTTATTCACGGCGGTTTACGGTATCTTAAACAATTTGAAATTGGTTTGGTAAAAGAATCGGGAAGGGAAAGAGCAATAGTTCATAAGTTGGCGCCACATTTAGTAATTCCAGAAAAGATGTTACTGCCACTAACTAAGGAAGGAACTTATGGCGCTTTTCTTACTTCAATAGGCTTAAAGGTTTATGATGTACTAGCAAATGTTGAAGGAGAAGATCGAAGAAAAATGCTAGATAAACAAGAGACCTTGGATCTAGAACCCTTATTATCTGAAGACACTTTACTAGGGGGAGGTTATTATTCAGAATATAGGACAGATGACGCTCGCTTGACTATTGAGCTTTTAAAAATGGCTGGCCATTATGGTGCTCAAGTCATAAATTATTGTAAAATGACCGGTTTCTTATACAGCGAAAAAAACAAAGTAAATGGTATAGAATGCCTAGACCATAATTCTGGCGAACGTTTTACTATCAATTCAAAACGATTGGTTTCGGCAGCGGGTCCTTGGGTGGATTTACTTAGAAAAAAGGATGGACCACTAAATAAAAAACATTTGTACTTAACAAAAGGAGTTCATTTAGTTTTTCCATTTCAGAAATTACCCGTAAAACAATCTATCTATTTTGATGTCCCAGACGGAAGAATGCTTTTTGCCATTCCGCGTGGTCGAGTAACTTATGTCGGGACTACAGACACCCCCTATACTAGCTCTTTAGAGCGTGTGGTTGTAACAAAAGACGACATTAACTATATAATACAAGCTATAAACAACACTTTTAAAACGAGCACCGTTACTGTCAAAGATGTAGCATCTACTTGGGCAGGGTTGCGTCCTTTAATTCACGAAGAATCTACTTCTCCTTCTGAAGTCTCTAGGAAGGACGAAATATTTGTTTCACAAAGAGGACTCATTTCCATTGCGGGAGGAAAATTAACCGGCTACCGAAAGATGGCGCAACGTGTTATTGAAAAAGTTTTGGATACGATGAAAGCTAAAGACAAAACTGATTTAAAAAAATCGATCACAAGGAATATTGCACTTACCATCCCCTCTTTAAATAATGTAGATGAAGTAACTATCTATAAAAAAGAACTCAGCAAAAAGCTTCAGGATATAGGAATAAAAGACGCGTATGAAGTTGATTATTTAGTAACCACCTACGGAAAACAAACAGACCTGATTCTGGACAAGTTGAAAGAATTAACCAACAAAGACCCAAATAAAAAGTTGATACGTGCCGAGCTTTGGTTCTGTATTAATTATGAAATGATGAATAGCCTAACCGATTTTTTTGTTAGAAGAACTGGTAGATTATATTTTAATATTGAAAGTGTTATAACCTATAAAAACCTAATTTTAGAGGACTGCATAAAAACCTTTCAATGGGATAAAAAAAGAATTGAAAATGAAATAGCAACTTTAGATTTACTAATTGAAGATGCCACTACCTTTTATGACGAAGAGGTAAGTTCTTGAAAAAATTTGGTTTGTAAAATAATTTTTTGCTTAGGATTCGAAAAACATCTTTTATGTAGCATCAGTTACCAACAATCATTTCTTACACTATTAATTTTTGATGAAATATTAGTCACATTTCGAAGAGATAAATTTTATACAGTATTTTATTCTTACAATGCCCGCAATGGCGTCAAGGAGAGTTTTTGAAAGCAAATCCATATAATATATCCAATATGAACAAGGTCAGAGAGCGATGTCCTAAATTCGATTTAAAATATCCTGTAGAGCATGGTTTGCACATATTTTTTATGCGTTAGGAATTGCAGCTGTAGCCTATATTATTCTTATCTCTGGATTAGATTTAGCGCCAAAAAGCGTATTAGTAAGTATAATTACTTCCTTATTTAATACAATGCCCTATATTGGAGCAATATCCAAATCAATTTGGTCACATTTATTTTTTAGACACGATACAGAAATCTCGAAAAAAGCAAGTAATGATTCAAGAGCTTAATGAATATTATGGAAAACACACGGGAAATTAAATTGCATCTCGGTTTTATTGAAGTCTTGTAACATCAGATACAAAACTTTGTTACCTAAACCTTATATATTTGTCCCAAAAATAGATAAATAAATGGAGCTAATAGAAATTTTTGGATATGTTGGAGCACTTTTTATAGGCCTTGTATTGGGCTTAATTGGCGGCGGCGGTTCTATCCTTACAGTACCCATTCTTGTATATGCGCTTACACTAAATCCTGTAGTGGCAACTGCATATTCTCTTTTTGTAGTGGGTGCTACCTCATTAGTAGGTGCTATTAAAAATATTATGAAAGGAATGGTAGATTTTAAAACTGCCATTATCTTTGCTATTCCTGCCTTTATCGCAGTATATCTTACAAGAGCCTATTTAATTTCCGCAATTCCAGATGAGCTTTTTACAGTAGGTGATTTTATAGTCACAAAGAACTTGGCCATAATGCTTTTCTTCGCATCTATTATGTTGCTCGCTTCTGCTTCAATGATACGCAACAAACGTAAGGAAATCGAAGAAGATGCAGTAATTACCTATAACTATCCGCTTATAATCATCGAAGGGTTTGTAGTTGGAGTAATTACAGGTATCGTGGGTGCTGGTGGTGGCTTTTTAATTATTCCTGCTTTGGTTTTATTGGCAAAATTACCAATGAAAAAAGCGGTGGCAACTTCGCTATTCATCATTGCAATTAAATCCCTAATTGGCTTTTTAGGTGATGTTCAAAATCTGGATATCGATTGGACTTTCCTATTATCGTTTACATCCATTTCAGTCGTTGGGATATTTATCGGGATTTGGCTCAATAAATTTATTGATGGTAAAAAACTTAAAAAAGCATTTGGTTGGTTTGTTTTGATAATGGGAATATACATCATCTACAAAGAGCTCGCAATGTAACTTTGGTTACTGAAAAGCGAAATATTCTACTTTAGTTTTGTAATTAATTCAGCTAATTTTTTTTTGGACACACCAAAAATAGCAGCGATTATAACAGCTAAATGAATACTATAAAGGCTCCGCCTTGAAAATAAAATATCCCTTTCAAAATGCTTGAGCGAGCTCAAAAAAAAAACACAATAATATAAACATACTCTGGTCGGGATGAAAGATCCCTCAAGGCTCCGCCTTGAAAATAAAATATCCCTTTCAAAATGCTTGAGCGAGCTCAAAAAAAAATACAATAATATAAACATACTCTGGTCGGGATGAAAGATCCCTCAAGGCTCCGCCTTGAAAATAAAATATCCCTTTCAAAATGCTTGAGCGAGCTCAAAAAAAAAATACAATAATATAAACATACTCTGGTCGGGATGAAAGATCCCTCAAGGCTCCGCCTTGAAAATAAAATATCCCTTTCAAAATGCTTGAGCGAGCTCAAAAAAAAAAAACACAATAATATAAACATACTCTGGTCGGGATGAAAGATCCCTCAAGGCTCCGCCTTGAAAATAAAATATCCCTTTCAAAATGCTTGAGCGAGCTCAAAAAAAAAAAACACAATAATATAAACATACTCTGGTCGGGATGAAAGATCCCTCAAGGCTCCGCCTTGAAAATAAAATATCCCTTTCAAAATGCTTGAGCGAGCTCAGACATTTTGAAAGGGATATTCTATTTATTCGTGACCCCGGAGGGATTCAAACCCCCAACCCTCAGAGCCGAAATCTGATGCGCTATTCAATTGCGCCACGAGGCCAGTTATTCCCGCGTGGGCGGGAATCTTTTTAATTAATTACTTAATTTTAATTTTACAATAGTACTAATGGTTTTGCCATCTGCTCTTCCTGCAGCCCTTACATTTACCATTCCCATTACTTTACCCATATCTGCCATAGAACTTGCACCTGTTTGTGCAATTGCATCTTCTACCATTTTGGCTACTTCTTCTTCACTCAATTGTTCTGGCAAGAATTTTTCAATAACCGCAGCTTCTAATAATTCAGGAGTTGCTAGATCTTCTCTGTTTTGTTCTTTATAAATGGCGGCACTATCTTTACGTTGTTTCACTAGTTTTTGCAGCAACTTTATCTCTGCTTCTTCGCTTAATTCTTCTTTGGCACCACTTTCGGTTTGCGCTAATAAGATTGCACTTTTCACACTTCGCAATGCTTGTAAGGCTATCGCATCTTTACTCTTCATTGCCATTTTCATAGCATCCATTATTACCGCAGACAAACTCATGGTATTTATTTTAAATGAACCCCAAAGATACCTCAATTAAAGGGCACAAACCAAATAAACTAACTCGAGCTAAGCCAACGAAGCATTAAAAACACAAAAAGGTAAATACCAAATTCTTAAATATAAAAAAACCCTTCAAAAAATGAAGGGTTCTTAAATATAAATCACTTTTATGATCCGTAACTTTTAGAGTAGGTTAGTCTACATTGTCATGTAAAAAGCTGTTATTGCTTCTTAAATCTATATCATCGTCATCAGTATTTACCGATGTTCTTGACAAATTAGGATTACTTTCATTAGTATCTTCCAGCTCAATTCCTTGTCGTTTATAAGCAGGTTGCCTTTCAATTTCATCAATTTTTGAAGCGCTATTTCTAAACTTGTAATTAAAATCTTTCATCTTACGTTTGCGCTCTTCCGTTCTATCTTTTAACAATTTAGAAATAGGTGTATTCATGGGATCAATTGGCGCATCTTCAGGAATTACATCTTCCTCTTTAGAGGGTATTGTTTTCGTTTCAAAAATGATTGTCTCTTCTGCTATTTCTTTGTTTTGAGCGGGTTTAGCAGTAATCAACTCCTCTTCAACTTCGCTATAATCATCAAGACTATATACTTTCACACCTGCTCTTGTAACTTCATTTACCGGCACTACTTCAAGTGGGTCTTTTACTTCAATATCATCTACAAGATGCCTTGCTATAGGCTCACGTGCTCCACTTCCTTTTATAGAACTTTCAGAAAAAGGCATATCAAAATGAAGCATCCCGTCACTTTCCTTTGTTTCTTCTTTAACTTTGGTAGTATCCTTTATAATAAATTGTTCTGGCTTGGTCACCTCTTCAATTTTATTTCTTGAATTGCGTTGTGGAACTAACTCAAAACTATTTACATCAATCTCATTGATAATTATTTGTTCAAATTCTGCTAAATGATGAATATCAATAGTGGTCGCTTCTACTCCGATATTTTTAATTAATTCTGAAGTCGCTATATACCCTTCAAAAGGCAAGTCATTAGCCGGATCATTGTTTTCTAATGAAGCTGTTTTCTCAGGGAAGAATGATTGTGGTTTAGGCTGTTCTACCCTCGATTCTTCAACTTGAATTGGTTTTGTTTCAACCTCTTCTTCCTCAAACAATGTATGCCTTATAACAGGTGCTTCTTGATTAACCTCTTGCGTTACATCATCAGATGTTAATTCTATTTGTTTTGCAGTCACTTTGGGTGTTAAATCCAGTTCTGCCTTATGCTCATCGCCTAAGGTATGTATGATTTTTTTAGTCTCAGTATTTGTAATATCATGTTGTTGCTCTGCATCAAAACCAGTAGCAATTATTGTAATGGAAATTGACCCTTCTAAAGATTCGTCGTCCCCAACACCCATAATGATATTGGCACTGTGACCCGCTTCTACCTGAATGTGATCACTTATCTCACCTATTTCATCAATAGTAATTTCATCTGCTCCTGAAACAATGAGTAGTAATACATTCTTAGCTCCTGTAATTTTATTGTCATTTAACAAAGGAGAATCTAGTGCTTTACTTATTGCCTCGTAAGCCCGGTTTGTGCCGGTAGCAGTAGCACTTCCCATAATTGCAGTACCACTATTTGACAATACGGTCTTTGCATCACGTAAATCAATATTTTGTGTGTAGTGATGTGTAATAACCTCTGCTATTCCCCGCGCTGCAGTTGCTAAAACTTCATCAGCTTTTGAAAACCCAGCTTTAAACCCTAAGTTACCATAAACCTCCCGTAACTTATTATTATTTATAACCACTAGGCTATCCACATTCTGTCGTAAATTTTCAACTCCAATATGTGCTTGCTCATTTCGTACTTTCCCTTCAAATTGAAAAGGAATGGTAACAATACCCACCGTCAAGATATCCATATCCTTTGCCATACGAGCAATAATTGGAGCTGCTCCCGTACCTGTTCCACCCCCCATTCCTGCGGTAATGAAAATCATCTTAGTATTAGAGGTTAACATGCTTTTTATGTCTGCCATGCTCTCAACAGCAGATTGCTCCCCTATTTTAGGATTAGCACCTGCACCAAGCCCTTCAGTAAGATCCATGCCCAGCTGTATCTTAATAGGTACCGAACTATTTTCCAATGCTTGCGCATCGGTATTGCAAATAACAAAATCCACACCCTTAATGCCTTGACTAAACATGTGGTTAATGGCATTACTACCTCCACCTCCTACGCCTATCACTTTGATGACATTAGATTGATTCTTTGGCAGATCGAACGAGATATTATCAAACTCTGTGTTACTACTCATACTTTTATATTTTGCGAGGTTGACACCGCACTTATTGCGGTGTTATTTTGTGTTTTAAACTATTTATTTTTTTACTTACTGCCACTGCCTTCTGAATACTACTTATTCCGCATTGTCAAGAAACTCCTTGAACTTCTCTGCCCATTTATCAAAAATTCCTTTTCGTTCTCTAGGTTGTTTTATTTTTTCTGCGACATCTGTTTCATTTGAAACCATCTCTTCTAAAGAAGCATCATCTTCATTATCAACAGTAAAAATAGGGGCATCTTCTACCTCCTTACCTATTGCATTGGATCTCGCTTTATTTTCTAAACTATTCATTACAAGTCCTACAGCAGTCGCATACAAAGGACTCGTTGTTTCAGCATCGCTATCTCCAGCAAGATGTTCGTTTGGATAACCAATGCGGGTATCCATTCCTGTTATGTATTCTACCAATTGCTTTAAATGCTTTAATTGAGCGCCACCTCCAGTTAAAACAATACCCGCAATTAATTTCTTCTTTTGCTCTTCATGACCATAATTTTTAATTTCAAGATATGCTTGTTCAACAATCTCAACCACTCTTGCATGAATTATTTTTGAGAGGTTTTTTAATGTAATTTCCTTTGGCTCTCTTCCTCTTAGTCCCGGAATGGAGACAATCTCATTATCTTTATTCTCTCCAGGCCACGCAGAGCCGAATTTAATTTTTAATAACTCCGCTTGCTTTTCAATAATGCTGCATCCCTCTTTAATATCTTCAGTAATAACATTTCCTCCAAATGGAATCACAGCAGTATGCCTTATTATTCCATCTTTAAAAATAGCAAGATCTGTTGTTCCGCCTCCTATATCAATAAGTGCAACTCCAGCTTCTTTCTCTTCTTGGCTCAACACCGCATTTGCCGACGCTAGCGGCTCTAATGTGATTCCGCTAAGCTCCAAACCAGCGCTTTTTACACACCGACCTATATTTTTAATAGACGCTACCTGTCCTACAACTACGTGAAAGTTAGCCTCTAATCTTCCTCCGTACATTCCAATAGGCTCTTTAATTTCTGCTTGACCATCCACCTTAAAGTCTTGCGGCAATACGTGGATAATTTCCTCTCCAGGAAGCATTACCAATTTATGTACTTGGTTACAAAGTGTGTAGATATCATCTTCATCAATCACCTCGTCGCTATCTTTTCTTGTAATATAATCACTGTGCTGCAAACTCCTAATATGCTGTCCTGCAATACCCACAACTACATCTTCAATTTTTATTCCTGAAGAAGTTTCGGCATCTGTAACCGCCTGTTGTATAGACTGTATTGTTTGGGTAATATTATTTACAACCCCACGATGTACTCCAAGACTTTTGGATTTACCAATGCCCAATATTTCCATTTTACCGTATTCGTTTTTCCGTCCGATCATCGCCACAATTTTTGTGGTTCCTATGTCCAGCCCTACCGCAATATTATCTAGTTCCATACTCTTGTTTTTTTGTTGCCACTACTTGATCGCCAAACTGTAAATTGACCGTTTCATAGGTTGTCAACGTACTATCCATTTTTGCTTTTTGGTAAAACGCTTTGTAATTCTGAAATTTCAACGCCACATCTTTTGCCTTCCCAAAAAGCACTTTAAAACTTTGTTTTCGCATTTTCATAGTTACAATACCATCCTTCGAACAATGCAACCCTACCACACTGTGATTCATAAATGGATCTGCTCTCAATTTTAACAAGAGCCGCGTTAGTAATTCAGTATTATTTTTAATTGCACCTGTTACAATTGGCACCCTTGCCGAGTATACCGATGATAATGGCATCTCTTTTCCATCTGCGTCTAGGTAAAAATCTGATTCAGCAACTACACGAGCAATCGGGTCTCGTTGTTCTATTCTCGCTCCCAATGTACCGTCAACCGTAACAAACACTTGTGCCGTCCTAATCAAGTCATTTTTGAGCAGACGCAACTCTATCTCTTTCAAATCTACCTTTTCTTTAGTAATGCCCGTTACACTGCCATGATTTTGTATTAACAATTTATTAACCGAATTTAACGTGACAAAAGGGTCGTTTTCATCTGTGAATTCAACTTCAATTTTATTTAATTTTCGACTTTCATTTCGCTTTTTTGTGAACCCAAAAAGGACAACGATTGAAGTCGTGAGCACTAAAAATTTTATGAGACCCCAGTTAATTTTCATTTTCTAGTGCTTTTGTAATTACTGAAACTTCTGCTCCAATATCTCCTGCGCCCACGAGTAATTTTATGCGACACTGAGATTTTTTAATTTCTGAAAGTAAAACTGATTTTGACACAAGTTTACCAGGTAAAGCGACCTTTTCTAACAACCATTGGGACGTTATTCCTTCAATAGGTTCCTCGCGAGCAGGGTAAATATCAAGCAACAGCACTTCGTCAAACTGACTCAAACTTTCTGCAAAGCCGTCCCCAAAATCTCTTGTTCTACTAAAGAGGTGAGGCTGAAATACAATTAATTTTTCATCTTCCGGATACATCTCTTTTACCGCCTGAAAAAGTGCATTCAGCTCTGTTGGATGATGTGCATAATCATCTATCAACACAAGATTATCACGCCGTATTTTAAAACTAAAACGACGTTGCACTCCCTTAAATGTAGCCAATGCCTCAGGAAGACCATTCACTGGAGTCCCTGCTAAAATTGACATCCCCAATGCCGTAATAGCATTGTGTAAATTGTGATGCCCTGGAAGAAAAAAAGTCAGATTTTCTAATGTTATAGATGGGGTTTTTAGATCGAACACATATCCTCCATTTTCAATACGAACGTTTTGCCCTTCAAATTTAGCGGTCTCGCTAATGGCTACATCTTGGCCTTTTAATGGCAGACCCTTTTTAAACAATAGCTTGGTCCTGTCTTTAACAAGATTTGAAAACTCAATAAACGATTTCTTGATTTCGGCATCACTTTCATAAACATCCAAGTGGTCTGCATCCATTGAAGTAATACAAGCAATATCTGGTGATAAGGTTAAAAACGAACGATCAAACTCATCTGCTTCAACAATAGAAATTTCAGTTCCTCTACTAATAAAATTCGAATTATAATTTTCTGCAATGCCCCCTAAAAATGCAGTGACTGGCATATTACAATGCGCCATGATATGCCCTAAAATAGCAGAGGTTGTTGTTTTTCCATGGGTTCCTGCAACTGCCAAGCATAAGGTGTCTTTTGTTATTTCGCCTAAAAACTTGGCACGTTTAATTACTGTAAAGTTTTCAGAAATGAAATGGTTAAGTAGTTCACTATTTTTAGGAATTGCAGGCGTATAAATCACAAGAGTTTCATCTGCTTTCAATACATTTTTAGGAATTTCCGAAACAGCGTCTTTGTAAACAATATTCATTCCTTCGCAAACCAATTCTTTAGTGAGCAAAGTTTCTGTTTTATCATAACCACAAACATTAACACCTTTTAAGTTAACAAAACGCGCCAATGCACTCATGCCGATACCACCAATACCAACGAAATAGACTGTTTGTATGTTTTTAAGAATATTCATGAAATAGTTTGTATCAATTTTTCAACTTCATCCACAATATCTTTAGTGGCATTAGGTTTTGCTAATTTTTTAATGTTTTCTGAAAGTTGTTTTTGCTTTTCAGTAGTATTAAGTAATTCAAAAATTGTTTTTTCAAATTCGGTATCTGCATCTTTTTCTCTTAATAATATTGCAGCACCTTTACCTGAAATAGACAATGCATTTTTTGTTTGATGGTCCTCAGAAACATTTGGGGAAGGAATGAAAATAACGGGTTTCCCAACCAAACACAATTCTGAAACTGAAAGCGCACCTGCTCTACTAATAATTATATCTGCTGCTGCATAGGCCAAGTCCATCCTATTTAAAAATGGATGTACCTGCACTATTTCAGTTGTTCTATCTGCGTATTTTTCTTGGTATAATTTCCCGCATTGCCATAGCAGCTGCAATCCTTCTTTCTTAATTAAAGGAAGTGCCTTATCTACTAATTGATTTATTTTTCTAGCTCCCAAACTTCCGCCAAGAACCAAAATTGTTTTTTTTGAAGCATCCAATTTAAAGAATTCCATGGCTTCCTTTTTTTTCCCAGAAACATCTAACAAATCTTGTCGTACTGGGTTTCCAGTTTGCACTATTTTGGATTTTGGGAAAAAATTTTCCATCCCATCGTAGGCAGTGCATATCTTTTGAACGTTTTTTGACAGCCATGTATTGGTAATACCTGGATAACTATTTTGCTCTTGTATCAAACACGGGATTCTTTTCATTGCAGCAACTTTTAATACTGCGGCACTGGCATACCCCCCAGTTCCTATGGCAGCATCAGGCTTAAATCTAGCAATGAGCTTTCGAGATTTCATCAAACTACTCACTAACTTTAATGGAAATTTTAAATTTTTAAAGGAAAGATTTCGCTGAATTCCAGAAATCCACAGCCCTTCAATTTTAAATCCCGCTTGTGGAACTTTCTCCATTTCCATGCGATCTTTTGCACCCACAAATAAAAATTCCGAATTCGGATATCGGGATTTTAATTCGTTGGCAATGGCGATGGCAGGATAGATGTGTCCACCCGTTCCGCCGCCAGATATAATGAATTTATATGTTTGCTGTTTGTTGATGATTTTTGTTTTGTCTAATAATTTTTCTAACCCGTCCCCTCTCCTCTACCTTTGGCATCTCCTCCAGGGAGAAGACTACATCGTCTCAGATAGTATATCCAATGGATTCTCCATTCCTTCTAGTTCTTTCTTCTGAACTTCTCTTTTTGCACTTACACTCAGCACCATCCCTAGGGCTAGGCAGGTAACCCATATACTGGTTCCACCACTACTAATTAAGGGTAATGTTTGCCCAGTCACAGGAAATAATTCTACAGCAACTGCCATATTTATTAGGGCCTGAAACACAATGGGTAACCCAACTCCAATCACTAGCAATTTTCCAAACACACTTGTTGCCTTGTGCGCTACAATAACCAATCGAAATAGCAGCAATAAATAGAGACCCATTAATGAAAATGCTCCTACCAATCCAAATTCTTCCACAATGATGGCATATATAAAATCTGAAGAGGACTGCGGCAAAAAGTTTTTCTGAACACTTTTACCGGGCCCCACACCAGTAAATCCACCTGAAGCTATGGCTATTTTCGCTTGTTTTATTTGATAATCTCCTTCTGTATCCTCCCTGTCTGTGAAACTTTCAACACGACTTATCCACGTATCTACTCTATTGTCAAACAGTCCTGGAAATGCTTTTGCCGTAAACACAAAAAGCGTGAGCATTAGCAACCCTGCTCCTAACACTATCCCTAAATATCGCAATGGATATCCACCCATAAAAACCAAGAGCACAACCATTGCAAAAATCATAGCAGTGGTAGAAAAATTAGCAGGAAGTATTAGTGCAAGCACGACAAAAACTGGTAACCACAGAGGAATTAAGCTTTCTTTAAAAGTGATGGTTTTTTCTTTGACTCGAGACAAATATCGAGCAACATACGTCATTAAGACTACACCAGCCAAGGTGGATGTTTGAAATGTAACCCCCACAAAGGGTACCCGAATCCATCGGCTTGCATTGGCTCCATCTATAGTGGTTCCTTGTGCCATGGTAACTAACAATAAAATGACAACCACGGGGAAAGCTATAATAGAAAGCCCTCTAAAATAGTGATACGGTATTTTGTGAACCCCGTATAAAATCGCAAACCCTAATAATAAATGCGCAAAGTGCTTTATTAAAAACTTAAAAGTATTTCCATCCCCATACAGATAAGCAAGATTACTACTTGCACTATATACAGGCATAAATGAGAAAATAGCCAATAGTCCTACTACTGCCCATATGGCTTTATCTCCTTTTATATTCTTAAATACTTCTTTCAAATTAATTTTGATTTACGATGTACTTCTGTTGATGTTCAAGAAATTTTCTAACCCATTGCTTCTAGCTCCTGGCTTTTAGCTCAAAACCTTAAATCTCATACTATAAACTATAAATGCCTCACTGCTTCTTTAAACTGTCTTCCTCTGTCTTCGTAATTAGTAAATAAATCAAAACTTGCGCAGGCCGGGCTTAATAATACGGTATCGTTTCGGTCAGCTAATTTGTAGGCCACTTTTACAGCCTCTTGCATTCCTGCAGTTTCGACTACGATGTCTACAATATTTCCAAAAGCCTGTTTGATTTTTTCATTGTCTACGCCCAGACAGATGATGGCTTTTACCTTCTCATTTACCAAGGCCAATAACTCGGAGTAATCATTTCCTTTGTCAACACCGCCCACAATCCAAACAGTAGGTGTTTGCATACTATCCAAAGCATAAAATGCAGCGTTAACATTGGTCGCTTTACTGTCATTAATGTAGAGCACGTTATTAATTTTAAGCACCTTTTCTAAACGATGTTCTACCCCTTGAAAATTTTCAAGACATTCTCGTATTGTTGCTTTTCTAATTTTTAGCAATGTTGCCACCGTAGAAGCCGCCATTGCGTTTTTTGTGTTATGCTGTCCTTGTAATCCTAAAGTTGTGATAGGCATAGTAAATCTGGTATTATGTATGGTTATTATTAGTTGATTCTGTTTTATATATGCTCCTTGTTCAAATTCTTTCGTTAACGAAAAAGGTATTTTCTGGGCTCTTATCGTGTTGCAATCAAGCCATTTATTAATTTCCTCATCATCCGCATCATAAATAAAATAGTCCTCCTCAGACTGGTTCATTATTATTCTAAATTTTGACGCGATGTATTTATTATAATCATTATCATATCTGTCTAAATGGTCCGGACTCAAATTTGTCAATACCGAAATATGCGGTGCGAAGTCTTCTATTCCGTCTAACTGGAAACTGCTTATTTCTAAAACAAAATTTTCATATTTATCCTGAGAAACCTGCTCAGCAAAGCTCTTTCCTATATTCCCTCCAAGTGCCACACTTAATTCGTCCTTGAGCAATTCATAGGTTAAAGTTGCTGTGGTTGTTTTACCATTGCTTCCAGTAATTCCAACGATGGTAGCATTGGTGTACTTTGCTGCAAATTCAATTTCTGAAATCACAGGAACACCAGCCTTGTTTAGTTCCATAATAATAGGAGCTGAATCCGGAATACCTGGGCTTTTCATTGCCACATCTGCCTTCAATATCTGAGAAACCGAATGACCCCCTTCTTCCCATTTGAACTCATTATGTATAAGAACTTGTTTGTACTTTTCTTTAATTTTTCCAAAATCTGAAACAAACACTTCAAAGCCTTTTTTCTTGCCTAAAATCGCTGTTCCAACACCACTTTCTCCAGCTCCTAATATGATTAATTTCTTTGCCATATTTTCTCGCAAAGACGCACGGGCGTCAAGATATTTATCTAATTTTCAGCGTTACTATAGTTACAATTGCTAGAAAAACCCCAACAATCCAAAACCGTGTTACTATCTTACTTTCGTGAAATCCTGCTTTTTGATAATGATGATGCAATGGTGACATTTTGAAAATACGCCGACCTTCACCAAACTTTTTCTTTGTGTATTTAAACCAACTTACCTGCAGCATTACAGATAATGTTTCCATAAAAAAGATCCCGCAGAGAATGGGTATTAACAATTCTTTTCTAATAATAATAGCGATTACTGCGATGATTCCTCCAATGGTTAAACTCCCGGTATCTCCCATAAATACTTGCGCAGGGTAAGCGTTATACCACAAAAATCCAATAAGAGCCCCTGCAAATGCCATTGTAAATATGGTTACCTCTCCCGTATTAGGTATGTATATAACATTGAGATAATCTGAAAAAACCACGTTCCCTGAAACCCAAGCAAACAAGGCAAGTGTGATCACTATTATGGCAGATGTTCCTGCTGCCAAGCCATCAATGCCATCGGTTAAATTTGCGCCGTTTGATACTGCCGTGACAATAAAAATGACAATTGGAATGAATATAAGCCATACATAATCCTTATAATTATCGCCGGCCCAAGAGATCAAACTTTCATAATTAAATTCATTTTCTTTGACGAAAGGTATGGTCGTTAGTAATGAATTTTCCTCCGGATAAAATTCTCGAGGTAAATTCTGAGTGATTAAATCCGTACTATTTATTGGATTTATTTTTTCTCTTTTTACAGTTACATCTGGATGAAAAACATGATTGCGCCAACAAAAACTCCCAGCCCCACTTGTCCTAAGACTTTGAATTTTCCTGGTAGCCCTGCTTTATCATTTTTAAATTTTTTGAGATAATCATCTATAAACCCAATCACTCCCATCCATAGCGTAGTCACAATAAGCATGATTACATAAATATTCTCTAATTTGGCGAATAATAACACCGGAACTAATGTTGCAATGATAATGATGATTCCTCCCATAGTGGGAGTCCCTGCCTTTTTTTGTTGCCCTTCTAGACCTAAATCTCTAATGGTTTCACCCATCTGTTTTCTTTGCAGAATACGGATGATCCTCTTTCCAAAAAACGTAGCAATTATCAATGAAAATATAACAGCCAATGCCGCTCTAAAAGTGATGAACTGAAATAAGCTCGCCCCTGGCATTTGGTATTCATTTTCTAGAAATTCAAATAGATAGTATAACATATATGCTATTTATTTAGGGCTGTTAATAATTCTGACACAACTTTAAAATCATCAAAATCCGTTCTAAGTCCGTCAATTTCTTGGTAGGTCTCATGTCCTTTCCCTGCAATTAAAATGATGTCATTTTCCTCTGCCATTTGGCAGGCCATTTTTATTGCTTGTCTTCTATTAGAGATTGAAACCGTTTTTTTATAGTACTCAGCGGGCACCCCTTTTTCAATTTGTTGAATGATATCTTCTGGATCTTCCGTTCTTGGATTGTCACTTGTAAAAATCACTTTTGTGCTTAACTGCGCCGCAATACCTCCCATAATAGGACGTTTCTTACTGTCTCGATCACCACCGCAACCCACAACAGTTATAAGAACCTCATTTCCAGTACGTATCTCATTGATCGTCTCTAACACATTTTTTAGTGCATCTGGAGTATGTGCATAATCAACAATCGCTGTTATTTTTGATTTTGAAATTAAGTACTGAAACCTACCATCTATACTTTCTAAGGTACTCACGAACTGAAGCGCCTCCATAGAATCCATACCTAACAATTCAGCTGTGGCATAGATTGCCAATAAGTTGTATGCATTAAAATCGCCAATGAGTTTTACCCACAAATCTTGATTGTTAATCCTCAACAACAAGCCTTGCAATTGATTTTCTAGAATCTGAGCCTTATAATCTGCGTAGCTTTTTAAAGCATATGTATATTTCTTAGCCGCCGTATTTTGAAGCATCAACGCTCCATTTTTATCGTCTATATTAGTAAGAGCAAAAGCAGTTTTTGGCAACTGATCGAAAAACATTTTTTTCACATCGCGGTATTCTTTGAAATCTTTATGATAATCTAAGTGATCGTGTGATAGATTCGTAAAGATGCCGCCAGTAAAATGAAGTCCTTCGGTACGTTTTTGATGGATACCGTGAGAACTCACTTCCATAAAACAGAATTCGATACCAGCTGCAACCATCTCGCGAAGCAATCTATTTATAGTAAGACTATCTGGTGTAGTATGCGTAGCTATTAACTGAGCATTGCCAACCATAATTTTCACGGTTGAAAGCAATCCCGCCTCGTGCCCCGCTTCTTTGAATAAATTATAGAGTAATGTTACAATAGTTGTTTTTCCATTGGTACCCGTTACACCAACTAATTTTATTTCTTGAGAAGGGTTGTCATAAAAATTAGCGGCCATTATGGCAAGTGCCTTTTGGCTATCTGCTACTTGAATATAAGTAATACCATTGACGATTTCTAAAGGTAATTGCTCACAAACAATAGCTATCGCACCCTGTTCTATAGCTTTTTTGATGTATATATGCCCATCAGTCAATGTGCCCTTTACAGCGACAAAAACATCATCTAAACCAACCTTTCGGCTATCAAAAACAAGCTCACGAAGCGCTACAGAGGTATTTCCTACCACCTTCTCCAGTGTTACTTTATACAGTATGTCTCTAACTAAAATCATGATACTATTAGTATTATTTTCGCGCCTTTTTTTACCGTTTCTCCAGGCGCTATGGATTGAGATTTTACCGTACCATTACCCTGAATGCTAACTTTATATCCTAAATTTTCTAATAATGAAACTGCATCCATTCCCGCCATCCCTTTTACATTAGGGAGCATATTCTTTCGGTTTTGAAGGTTACTAAAGTAGCTTTCAAAATCAGTTTCAATTTTAGCATCTTCGATATTAATATCTGAGATTCTTGCTTTAAGCGGATTATCAGTATAAATTTTTTGCGCTATTCTTTTAAACACTGGACCCGTTACGTCAGCGCCATAATATCCTTTTTTCGTACTTGGTTTGTGGATTACAACTATGCAAGAATACTTAGGGTTTTCTGCGGGAAAATAACCTGCAAATGAGGAAACGTATTTACGATCTGTTGACCATTCTGCTGGGTTTGCGTACTCCGTTCTTGCTGTTCCTGTTTTTCCCGCCATCGAGAAATTTTCGGAATACAATTTTTGTCCTGTTCCTCGTTTTACGATGTTTTTAAGAATTTCCTGAACTTGTTTAATGGTACTTTCTGAAGCTATTTTCTGAACCATTACTTCAGTACCAAAATGCTCTATCTCTTCATTCCACGCTCTAATTTCTTTAATAAAGTGGGGCTTTACCATAACACCATCATTAGCAATAGCATTGTAAAACGTGAGAATTTGCAACGGCGTCATACTCAAATTATAGCCGTACGACATAGACGGCAATGCATTGCGACTCCAAAGATTATCGCCCTTTTCATATATCTTTGGCCTGCCTTCTCCTTTGATTGAGATGCCAATTTTTTGATCTAGTTTCCACAATTTCAACTTGTCAGTAAACTTTTTTGGATTGTCTTTGTAAGCGCCATCAATCAAACGTGCAAAACCAATATTTGAAGAAACCTCTAAGGCACGAGCAGCAGATATCTCTCCATAACCACCTCGCTTAGAATCTGAAATACTGCGACCATACATTCTAATACGCCCCTGCTCTGTATCTACGACAGTTGCAGTATCTATGACCTTTTGCTCTAAAGCTGCCATCATCGCAACGACTTTAAAAGTAGAACCAGGCTCACTTGATTCCCCTACCGCGTAGTTTAGTCTTTCGTAGTAACCACCGTTTCGGTTTTTACCAAGATTTGCAACCGCCTTGATTTCACCTGTAGCAACCTCCATTACTATTACACAACCGTGATCTGCTTCATATTCTTCTAACTGTTTTAACAATGCGTGATGAGCAATGTCTTGCATATTTACGTTTATAGTAGAAATAACATCGTACCCATCTTGCGGTTCCACTTCATTTTCATCGTATACTGGTTTCCATCTACCTCTTGATATTTTTTGCTTTAGACGCTTTCCTTCTTTACCACTCAATTTTTCGTGAAACGCACCTTCCAATCCTACTGCGTAGTAACCAGGCCGTGCTTGGTCTTCATTTCCAACTAATCGCTCAGCAATTTTACCCATTGGATGTTCCCGAACGGTCTTTACTTCAGATATAAAACCTCCACGATTTGGACCTTTTTTAAATAAGGGCATTCTTTTTACTCTTATATAATCTGAATAGCCTAAATTCTTTGCAATCAATAAATACCTATTTTTATTGGATCGTGCTTTTCTCAAAATGTTTTGATAATAAGAAGCCGACTTTCCAAACATCTCAGAAAGCTCTTTTGAAAGTGGCACTAAATTTTCTTTGAAATCTTCAGCCTTCACAGTAACCGCATCAAATCTTATCTCATATTTAGGCACACTACTGGCCAATAAGCTGCCATCGTCTGCGTAAACATTACCTCGATTTGCTGGAATAGTAAAGTTACGAGTCGTATTTTTTTGTGCGAGATCACGGTATTTATCGCCATCCACAAACTGAATATTCAATAACTTTATACCAATTAATAGCGCAAAGAAGAACATACCTCCAGCGATGAAATATAAGCGGCTTAATATGTTTTTTTCTTCTGTTGGCACTCGATACTATTTTTTTGTAATGATTATTTTCTGAGGAGGCATATTACTCGGCAACAATCCTCGTTTTACCATTGCCGCGGTAATCTTGCTCTCCATTTTTATTTGTGTTAGCTGCTTACGAACATCCAAATATTCACTTTTCAACTCTTTAACCTCATTACTTAAATGCGCTATACTATGTACTTTTTTATCTGCGGTATGACCACTTCCAATCATTACCAGCGCAAGCAGACTAAGAAAAATGATAAATCGCCAATTTTTGAACGCATCATCATTTACTAGAAATGTTCCTTTTAACAAGCTCTGAATATTTTTTTTCATACTTCGGCTCCGCTCGGTATGCGGCTTGGTTTAAAATCATTTCTATTTACCACCCTGAGCTGAGTTGAGGGGTAATTTTTTCGCAATTCGTAATTTTGCGCTTCTTGCTCTATTATTCTCTTTTATTTCTTCATAGCTTGGAATAATGAACTTCCCTATTGGTTTCAATGGGACTTCCACTCTTCCGAAGACGTCTTTTTCTGGCTCTCCCTCGAACATTCCGTTTCGAATAAACCTTTTAACCAACCTATCTTCTAAACTGTGATAACTTATTAAACTCAACCTTCCGTTAGGCTTTAAGACTTCCACGGTTTGCAACAAAAACTCCTTTAAGGCTTCCAATTCTTGATTTACCTCAATACGTATCGCTTGATAAATTTGAGCAAGTATTTTATTCTCACGATGTTTTGGGAGAAATCTTCCCAAGGCAGTTTGTAATTGGTTGCTAGATTTAATTTTTCCGTCTTTTCTTGCTTCCACTAATATTCTTGCCATACCCGATGCCGCTCTTAATTCTCCATATTGAAAAAGCACATTTTTCAATTGAGACTCACTGTAATTATTTACCACATCATAAGCTGAAAAAGCGCTCTTTTGATTCATTCTCATATCTAAGTCAGCTTCAAAACGAGTCGAAAACCCTCTTTCAGCAACATCAAACTGATGAGAAGAAACACCAAAATCTCCTAAAATTCCATCAACCACCTTAAAACCGTGAAACCTTAAAAAACGTTTGATAAACCTGAAATTCTCATTAATTAATAAAAATCTCGGGTCGTCAATAGCATTTTCAAGCGCATCTGTATCTTGATCAAATGCAATTAGTTTCCCATTAGGACCTAATCTTTTTAGAATTTCACGTGAGTGACCTCCTCCTCCAAAGGTCACATCCACATAGACACCATCTGGTTTTATTTCCAGACCATCCACCGTGGGATTTAATAAAACTGGATTATGATATTCCATTATCTGAATCTGAATCCCCCATTACCTCTTCTGCCAAATCTGCAAAATCAGTAGCGGCGTCATTAATAGCCCGTTCGTATTTACTTTTGTCCCAAATTTCAACAATATCAATCGCTGAAGAAACTACAACTTCTTTAGCAATGCCAGCGAACGACTGTAAATCTTTTGGAATCAACAACCTCCCAGCCGCGTCTAGCTCAACCGTTTTAACCCCTGCCGTAAATCTTCTAATAAAATCGTTGTTTTTACGGCTGAATCGATTCAGCTTGGACATTTTTTCCATCAAAGCATTCCACTCGTTCATTGGGTACAATTCGAGACAGGGCTGAAAAACAGCACGCTTGATCACAAAACCATTAGCACTTACTGGCGCCAACTGTTTTTTCAAAGGCGAAGGCATCATGAGCCTACCCTTAACATCCGCTTTGCATTCGTATGTGCCTATTAAATTGAGCATTAAATTGATAGAAAATTGAGAACGTGCCAATTGGCAGTCAGGTCTGAAATTCAAATATAAAAAGTATTTACCACTTTTTACCACTATTTACCACATTGTTAATAAGTTTTACCACTTGGCAGATAAACAAGAAGGTATCTACTTGTATTTCAGTAAAATAATTATCGTATCACGGTACGATCAACAACGTAATAGTGATAAATTGAGCATCTATTTTGAAGGTAAAATCAATGCTACTTGTTGAATAAAAAAGTGTATTTTTGTTTTTATAACCTAACCCCATTAATGGCCAAAGAATTCAAGAAGGAAGGAAAGTACAACTACCTTGAGGCAGGAGAAGGCACACCCATCATTATCCTTCATGGACTTATGGGAGGCCTTAGTAATTTTGATGGTCTTGTAGATTATTTTCCAGAGAAAGGCTACAAGGTTCTAATTCCAGAATTACCTCTTTTCACCAATCCACTTTTAAAAACCAATGTTCGAAATTTTGCAAAATTTTTAAAGGAGTTTATTATCTATAAAAAATTTGAAAAAGTAATTCTTGTTGGTAATTCTCTAGGGGGACACATAGGGCTGTTGTATGCTAAATACTACCCAGAGTATGTCCAAGCATTAGTTATTATTGGAAGCAGTGGACTGTATGAAAGCGCTATGGGCGATAGCTACCCCAAAAGAGGTGATAAAGAATATATTAGAAGAAAAACAGAGAATGTATTTTATGACCCATCCATTGCAACTCCAGAACTTGTAGAGGAAGTATACAATACCGTAAATGACCGTACTACATTAGTACGGACACTGGCCATTGCTAAAAGTGCAATAAGACACAATATGGGTAAAGATTTGCCTAAAATGAATACACCTACTTGCATTATTTGGGGACGTAATGACAATGTAACTCCTCCCGAAGTAGCGCACGAGTTTCACGAAAAACTACCTGATAGTGATTTATTTTGGATAGATAAATGTGGTCACGCAGCCATGATGGAGCACCCGCAGCAGTTTAATGAAATACTCCATTCTTGGTTAGAAAAGCGAGGGTTTTAATCACCTTCAAATCTCATTTTAAGAATTCGCACTAATATAGAATTCGAAAACACACTTGAATCATATTCTTCTTATGAAAGTAAAATCGGCCACATTTGTAATGAGCAACAGCGAAGTTGCCAAATGCCCCAAAGAAAGACTTCCTGAATATGCTTTTATAGGAAGGAGTAATGTTGGAAAATCATCACTTATCAATATGTTGATGGCTCGAAAAAGTCTTGCTAAAACTTCTGGTCGGCCTGGAAAAACACAACTCATTAATCATTTCATCGTTAACAGCAACTGGTATTTAGTGGACTTACCCGGATATGGCTATGCACGTGTTTCAAAAAAAGCTAAGAAGACGTTTCAAAAATTCATTACCAATTATTTTGAAAAGAGAGAACAATTGGTTTTAGCTTTTGTGCTTATTGATTGCCGTCATGAACCGCAACCAGTCGATATGGATTTTATGCAATACTTAGGCGAAAAAGAGATTCCATTTCATATTGCTTTCACTAAATCTGATAAATTAAGACCGAAAGCACTGGAGCGAAATATTGCGGCATACTCAGAAAAAATGTTGGAGACTTGGGAGGAAATGCCCCCGTATTTTACCACCTCGGCGAGTAATAGCGCAGGTCGCGATGAATTGCTGAATTATATTGAAAACATCAACATAGATTTTCATGCTTCAGCCCCGTAAAAACACAATTAATTTATTGCTCGAAGCGTATCTTCTATAGTCTTAATCAAAGCCTCAATATCGTCTAAAGTATTTAGCTTTTTAGCATCTATAAAAACATACAAGCCGTCATTGTCTTGTGAGAGTATTATTGGAAAATCATATTTTGGCAACCATTTTGACCGGTATTGCTTTAAAAACTCGTCTTTGTGCAAGAATACTAACTCAAGGTTACTTGATTCCCTAAAGGCCGCCCAAGTAGTATTCTCCTTAAAATTTCCGAAGGTAAGCGCACACAAATTACAGCTGTATGTTTCAGGACTAATAATTTTATGCGCCGTTCCCATCAAAGAATTCAACGCACCAGAATTGGCGTTATAAACAAAAATGAGCTTCATTGCGACAAAAAGGCTATTGTTTTCCACTTTTTAACTCTAACTTCTCTGCAAAATAATCACAAAAATCTTTCATTGTTTCTGTCATTTTATCGTCGTTCGTGGCGCGATGAAAGGTATCTGCCATAGCACTTAATGTTTGGTGAAAAAACAATTTCATTTCGTCTAAGGGCATGTCCTTTGTCCAAAGATCGATACGAAGGGATTCTTTGCTTTTATGGTCCCAAACGGAAAGCAACACGGCTTTTGTTTCTTCATTATTTATTCCCCCATCGGTCGCAGTCCAATGTAGTTTTTCTGGAACTTTATTATCGTCGAGTGTTACTGCTATATTTATTTGTGAAGATTTTTGTGACATTGTTATTTTTTAGGTTTGTATTTACTTGACTTGAAAAGTTTTTCTGGTTCATACACCAGCATTTGTTGCGGTGTAATATTATTGTTTCTCATAAAAGCTTTAACAATTTGCCAACCCACAAATCTTGCCAACATTCCCGGGGTCTCATTATCCAATTCTAGATAAAATTTTGAAAATGGGGCGGGCGCAATAAATCGTGGTATCAGCTTTTGATCTGTGCTATAAAGCAATTCTTTCTCGACGAAATAGCGCCAAATATATGCTTCATTGTCTTTTGCCCACAGCAACTCTTCTTCAGTATACCCAATTTTTTCAGCATCTGATGTTTCTGGAAGCCACAGGTCTTTTAGGTATAATTCTTTGCCAAAATAAATCATCTGATCCAACAATACATTTTTTGACGGTTTAGAAATATATTCACTCGCATACTCCGAAGCAATATCTGGCATAAGTTGAGATGGCTTAAGATTCTTTTTTATATACTTTTTGAAGGTATCATAAAAATGGTGTTCTACTCCCAAATAATTATCTAGAGATACAATTAACAAGGTATCAGAAGCAGCAATTACCTTATTACTATAGTCAATGTTATTTGTTAAAGTTATTGTGGTAGGCACTCGAAATCTTGGAAAATAATATTTTATATGCTGAAACAGGGGCCCTAATTGATCTGCGAGAATTTGATCTTCTGGAAATGTCTTCTCCACTTCAAAAGCTAGTTCCTTTTGTGATGAATCTTTCATTTTATTAATCCAAACTGAATCTGGCACCCGTGGCGAAAAAAACATTGGATACTTTTCTTTTAAAATCGGCAAATCATCCTCACTAGATTGAGCAAATTCCACATCAAACCTTATGATATTTATAGCTACTGGAATTACAGCAATTTCCTTTGCGATTTTACTTTGCTCTTCGCAACCAAAAAAAAATAGTATTGACAGTATAAATAATAGTCCTTTGTTCATTTAAATAGTATCTGAACCTATGTAACGAAAATCCTTTTTACTAATTTTGTAGGTAGAAGGGTCTTTGAATTAAAAGCATTACAAAACTACACTTTTAAGTAAGGAATTCTGCATTAAAATTATGAAATGCCCGACAACGATTAAATAATCAAACGAAGATGTACCAATAGGGCATTGCATCTTTAAATTTATAAAATATCTAATAGAGATGAATGCATCAAAAATAACCGAATATATTGTAAATTGGCTTAAAGACTATGCAACCAAGGCTAAAATGGATGGGTTTGTGGTTGGAGTTAGCGGAGGACTTGATAGTGCTGTAACATCTTCACTTTGTGCCATGACTGGATTAAAAACATTGTGCGTTGAGATGCCAATACACCAAGCGAAAAGCCAAGTTTCTAGAGGAAGAGAACATATTGAACAACTAAAAAATAGATTTACCAATGTAACAGATGTTGAAGTAGACCTAACTCCTGTTTTTGACACCTTCAAAAAGCAAACACCTCTAGCAGTCGATGATACGCTCTTAGAAATATCATTGGCCAATACTCGTGCTAGGCTAAGAATGTCTACTTTGTATTATTTTGCGGGATTACACCGACACCTTGTTTGCGGAACCGGAAACAAGGTGGAAGATTTTGGGGTTGGATTCTACACAAAGTATGGTGATGGAGGCGTTGATTTGAGCCCAATCGCAGATTTAATGAAAAGTGAGGTCTACAATGTCGGAAAATTTATAAAAATACCAGACTCAATAATGGGCGCAGCTCCTACTGACGGCCTCTTTGGCGACAGCCGCACAGATGAAGATCAAATTGGAGCGAGTTATGACGAACTAGAATGGGCTATGCATATGATTGAGGCAGGAAACACAAAAGACTTTGATGCCAGACAAAAAGTTGTTTTTGAACTATATAAGAGGCTTAACAAAGCAAACCAACACAAAATGAATCCCATCCCGGTGTGCGAAATACCCACTAATATAGGATAAATATAGCGATTGAACGAATTTTAAGGCGTTACAACGAAAAGAAATTCCTACAAAAAAAGTATTAACTATTTTGCGATTACAAGTATAGAGATTACTCAATTATTATTTAAGCGAACAGTCAAAAATAAAATATTATGAAGACCGTCTTGATTGCAGATAACCATCCAATTACCAGAAAGGGTGTTACCTGTTTATTAAAAAAGAATAAGAACTTTTCAATTATCGGTAAGGCCATTAATGCTGAAGAACTTTATACTAACCTGCGCCAAAATACTCCTGATATTTTAATTATGGAAATTGATATCCCAAATATAAATGGGATCAATGCGATGCGAAATATCAAAACTGAATTCCCTGGAATGCGTGTTTTAATTTTTTCTTGCCATCCTGAGGAAATTTATGCACTACGATCCATTAAATCTGGTGCTGCAGGGTATGTACCAAAAACAGCTTCTACGAAAACCTTCATGAAGGCAATAAAACAAATCGCTAAGGGAGGCATCTTCTTAAATGATGAATTAACAGCAACGTTTACAAGCAGAAATGTATTAGAGAGTAACGCAATTAGTCGTTACAAAAAGCTCTCCTCTAGAGAGATAGAAGTACTCAATTTATTGTCTAGTGGAAAACGCAATAAAGACATTGCAAACGCTTTAGATATAAACGAAAAAACGGTTAGTACTTACAAGACGCGTTTGCTTAAAAAACTTAAAGTAGACAATCTTGCAGATTTGATTCACCAATCAAGAATGTTTCAGTTTAGTTAAATAACTCTTCTTAGTTTTTCAGACAAAATGCTGTGTAACGTATTGTAATCCCTTACGTTTTCTAAAACACTCCTATCTTCATATTCGCCATTTATTACTGGTGATGCTATTAGTTCCTTTATTTTTGTGGTAATTAAATGCCTCCTTAGATTTAGAATAGTTTCGCTTACTACTTGTGACACTCCCTTCAGTTTTGCTTTGACATAAATATCTTTACTGTCCCATTTATGAAGTGTATATTTTTCTTCATCCATTAATATATTAGAAATAGTCGAAGCTTTATGGGTATCTATAGCACTTAGAAAAATTTCAATTTTGAATTCTTGCTCTTGGTTCAGTTTGTTTATGATTTCAAAATAAAGGGTTTTAAAATCTTCATTTGCAAACTCAATCTCGTCGTCTTGAAGATCTAGGTAAATTTTCTCATACACCTTTGAGGTCACCGTTTCTGGTTTAAAAGTTATTTCTCCTTTATCGTTGGCCTCTAGAAGGAGGTCTTCAAAATCTTCTTCCAATGTTCCGTACAGCAACAACAACTCGATGATTTTTCGTTCTAAACTGTATAAAACGTCAACTTTAGCAACAGGTTTTTTCTGCTCACTTACAACTTCAAATGGAACAGACTTTTGTGGTTGCTTTTTTGAAGCTTCTTTTATTTCTTTCTGAAGAATTTGAGCAAGTGTATTAAACAGCACCTCTTCACTAATATCCATGATACGCGAACACTCCTTTATATACACCTCGCGTTTTATTACATCTGGAATTTTAGCAATACTTACTACCATATCCCGGATGGTTTCAGATTTTTTTATGGGGTCATTCCCCGCTTCATTTGCTAAAAGAGATGCCTTAAATGCAATAAAATCTTGTGACTGTTCACGAAGATATAATTGAAGCTCTTCCAGCGTATTGCTCTTTGCAAAGCTATCTGGGTCTTCCCCTTCAGGAAATGTACAAACACGAACATTCATACCTTGTTCCAAAATCAAATCTATTCCTCTTAAAGAGGCACGAAGTCCAGCAGCATCGCCATCAAAGAGTACGGTGATATTTTTTGTCAATCTATTTACCAGTCTTATCTGTTCAGAAGTAAGTGCAGTTCCAGAGGAAGAAACAACATTATGAATTCCGGTTTGATGAAACTGAATCACATCTGTATATCCTTCTACCAGATAACATTTATCTTCTTTTGCAATGGCTTGTTTTGCGTGGTAAATGCCATAAAGCACTTTACTTTTATGGTAGACGTCACTCTCTGGAGAATTTAGATATTTCGCTGCCTTTTTATTGTTCACTAAAATACGACCGCCAAAACCTAATGTGCGACCACTCATACTTAAAATAGGAAACAATACCCTGCCTTTAAAACGGTCAAATTGCTTCTCTTCTTTGACAATTGTTAAGCCTGTTTTTTCTAGAAACTCAAGCTTATAGCCTTTTTTAATAGCAGCATCTGTAAAAGCAGACCACTCATCTAGCGCATATCCAAGTTGAAATTTTTCAATAGTCTCTGATGTAAAACCACGCTCTTTAAAATAAGAAAGTCCAATTGCTTTTCCAGCTTCGGTTTTTAAAAGTGTATTATGAAAATGTTGCTTCGCAAATTCGTTTACTAAATAAAGACTCTCTCGCTCATTTGATTGTTCTTTTTCTTCATTAGTTTGCTCGGTTTCTTCAATTTCGATCCCATACTTTTTAGCTAAATATTTAATCGCTTCAGGATAAGTAAAATGCTCGTGTTCCATTAAAAACGAAACCACATTTCCTCCTTTTCCGCTAGAAAAATCTTTCCAAATCTGTTTTACTGGCGATACCATAAAGCTAGGCGAACGCTCATCTGTAAATGGGCTCAAGCCTTTAAAATTAGTTCCAGATTTTTTTAGCTGTACAAAATCACCAATAACCTCCTCTACCCGGGCGGTTTCAAAAACATTATCTATGGTAGTACGATTTATCATATTCAGTATTCAGTATTCAGTATTCAGTATTCAGTATTCAGTATTCAGTATTCAGTATTCAGTATTCAGTATTCAGTATTCAGTATTCAGTATTCAGTATTCAGTATTCAGTATTCAGTATTCAAAGATTAAAAAATGCTATTAAATCACCATGTTTTGAGCATCATTATTATCAACAAAAAAAAACGCTGTTTTCACAACGCCTCTTTCCTTAATTAACACTTAAATTTATTTATTTTTGATTTGATCAATCCCAATCCCATCGAAGGCCTAGAGAGATGTTGCGTTGTTCTAAATTTGGTGCATCAAAAATTGGGTTTAAGTCATATTTCACATAAAGAGACATCGCATCCCACCCGATATAACCACTTAGACCGTAAACTATATTATTTGTATTGTAAGATTCACTTATTTTTTCTTTTACTTTCGCCCCATTTTCATTGTATTTTAATTTTTGCATTGTCGAAAGGTTTAACCCTGCATATCCGCCCAACCCTATCTTAAATTTATTGTCTGAGCTAAAATAAGTGTTATCATTTTTCTCAATTCGTTTGCTGGGTCCAAATTCAAAATGAATGGGCACTACCAAGTTATCCAATCGCAATTTAGATTTATCCAATGGTGTTAGAAATTCTTCTATAGTCGTTTCATTCCCATTAGAGACAAAGTAATTATTATCTGTTGGTTTCAAGCCGTTAAATTGAAATGAAACACCGTATCTAAGTCTAAGCCATCCCGCATCTTTTAACAGTCTGGTTGTAAAAGCAATTCCCAATTCGGTAAACCTACTTCCACCAATCTGGTATGGAGAATCGTCTAATGACTGCCCATCAATGATTGCATTATTTAAACCAAATGCAAAAACAAAAGAAGAATAGGTTCTGCGTTGATTGCTTGAAATTTTGCTATTATACTCATCTCTATCGCCTAAGCTAAGATTAAAAATAATTTTTTCATCTTCTGCATTCCCATTTCGCTCTAACAAAGCTATTTTATTATCTATAATTACTGTTTTGTTATCTATATTAAGTGCGTGTTTTTCTGCAGCAACTACTTTTTGTTTTTCTGCTTCTGTTGCTGAAATTTCATTGTCTTCTAATCGTTTCATTATTTCTAGTACTTCTTTGGACAACGCTTCTTTCTCATTTATTACGACTTTCTCCTTTTGTGCTTTAAGAGCCGTTAATTTATTAATAATCGAAGCATCCACCGAGAGTTCTTGGGCATTTGAAAAGAAACCAGTTAAAATGAATAGTGTAATTGTGAGTGTTACTGTAATTATTTTCATTGTTTTTAATTTTGAATTGAACATAGCTTCATCTCCTCCTTGTCTAGAAATTGCGATTAACAAATTTCTGGAAGGAGCTGTAAATAGCTGATTGATGAATGATTATTTAGATTGAACTTTATCCTTATTAATTACCTCGGTCTACAATAGAATTTTTTACATAGTCAAGACCTTCTCCTAGAGCATAGAAAACCTTTTCGCGAAGGGTTTGTACCATCTCTAACTCTACATCGCCAAGCAATGCCATTGCATCTACTTTTTCTTTGACAGATTTGCCTTGTTTTGCTATTTTCTCTTGTGCATTTTTTAAGAGCAGATCAATATCTGTAGTGGCAAAACTTTCTCCTTTTTGGGTATTTTGAATTAATTGATCTGAACTGTTAGGGTTAATGAATTGTTTATTTAAGTCATTATCTATTTCCTTTTCAACCCAAGTATCATTTGAATTTGTAATTGTAGTTGTAGTTGTAGTTGTAACCTTGGAATATTTCACGTTTTGACCCTCGCCTTTTGACCTATTTACATTCTTTTTTACAAGGATGACTGAACCTAATCGTTCATTTTTAGTTTGCATACTACTTGACTTCGATGGTTTCTCAACCTTTTGCTCAGTACTATATTTTTCTTCATTTATGGATGAAGTTGCCACAGCATCCTTTTGACTTTGATTTTCTAGCAGTTCCTTTTGTTGCGTGTTTTTAGTGTTGTATAATTTTTTTTCATCTTTGAACACCTCGTTCAATGGATCTTCATTCACTAAATCAGAACTGCTTAAGAATTCAGTTTCATTAAAGACCACTGAACCAATCACAATAAAACCTATGAATACAGCGGCAATTGCAAACCAGTTTACACCCCTATTCTTTTTACTTGGGGACGCTTCTTCAAGCATAGCATCTAACTTGTCCCAAGCTCTAGCGCTCGGCTGTATTTCGCGCTCTTCAAATTTTGAACGCGCTATTTCTTCAAATTTATGAGTTTCCATACTGTACATTTTGTTGTTTAATTAAAATGCTTTGCAGCATTTTACGCGCCTTAAAAAGCTGTGTTTTTGAGGTGCTTTCCGTAATATTTAACAACTCACTAATTTCGCTATGCTTATATCCCTCAATGGCATACAAGACAAAAACTGTTTTATATCCCGTGGGCAGTGAGTCTATCACTTTTTGTATTTCGGCTACTTCAAAAGATGATTCTTGCGTGGTCATATGACCCATTGTATTCTCTAAAACATCGGTATTTTGAAAGTTTAATTTTTTATCTTTTCTAAGCTGCGAAATACTTTCATTCACCATAATTCTTCGAATCCAGCCCTCAAAACTCCCTTCGTTCCTAAAACTCTTTAAATTTGTGAATACTTTAAAAAAGCCTGCAAGCATAACCTCTTCTGACCGTGTGGTATCTTTCATATAGTTCCTACAAACCCCAAGCATCTTTGGCGAAAACATTTCAAACAACTGCTGCTGTGCAGGGCGATTGCCTTTTGTAGCTTTTGTTATAAGCCCGCTATAGTTTTTATGTAATGAGATTAATTTCACTGGTTGGTTTGAAAATTGTTTCTACTGGATAGACGCAGCATCTTTAGATAGGGTTGCCTGAGTTATTTTTTAATTTTGCTGTCCTGAGATACTTAGGAAACATTAAATGCAACCAACACCCAAAAAAAACCCTCCTAACCCCCTTTAAATGAATGGGTTAATCGATTTAAAGTTTAAAAAATATAAGCTCAAATTAGATTCAAAAAATTATTTTTTCCTTTCGATGACATAGTTCACCATTGTCACTAAAGACTCTTTGAATTGAGATGTTGGGTAGCCTTCTAGAATCTTAAGTGCCTTTTGCTGATAGGTGATCATTTGAGAAACAGCATATTCTAATCCACCTTTTTCCTTGACAAATTGAATGACTTCTTTCACCCGCTTTTTATCAAAGTTTTTATTTTTTACAGAATTAATAAGCCATTTTTTTTCTTTTGAAGATGCATTGTTTACTGCATATATTAAAGGTAAGGTCATCTTTTGCTCCTTTATATCTATTCCTGTGGGCTTTCCTATCGCTTCTTCCCCAAAATCAAAAAGATCATCTTTTATTTGAAAAGCAATCCCAATAAGTTCTCCAAAATGACGCATTCTCTCAACTTCATCTTCTGAAGCATTTACAGATTTTGCTCCCATTGCACAACAAGCTGCTATAAGTGTAGCTGTTTTTTGCCTGATTATCTCAAAATATATAGCTTCGGTTATATCTAGATTTCTTGCTTTTTCAATTTGAAGCAATTCCCCTTCACTCATTTCTCGAACTGCAACCGAAATTATTTTAAGCAAATCAAAATCCCCATTATCTATAGAAAGCAATAAGCCTTTTGACAATAAATAATCGCCCACTAATACCGCTATTTTATTTTTCCAAAGTGCATTTATAGAAAAGAAGCCTCTTCTTCTGCTACTATCATCTACCACATCATCATGAACTAAGGTAGCAGTGTGTATCAATTCTATAACAGATGCACCTCTATAGGTTCTTTCATTAACAACACCATTATTGTTCATCTTAGCAATAAGAAAAACAAACATGGGTCGCATTTGCTTACCTTTACGATTCACCACATAGTGGGTAATGCGGTTTAATAGCGAAACTTTTGATGACATTGAGGACGAAAATTTCTTTTCGAACATCTCCATCTCCTTTTCTATTGGAAGCCTTATTGTTGCAACTACCTTCATAATTACGACCAAAAATACTGCATTTGTCGCCTTAAATTGTAGCATACAATTAAATTTTTGTTATTTTTGTTCTTAAATATTAACAAAACTTAAACATTATGAAAAAAATTACTTTCCTAATGGTGGCATTTTTAGCTACCTCTTTAACATTCGCACAAGTCCTTGAAATTGAAGAAGGATTTGAAGATATTACGATCCTAACAGATTGGGATTTTGTAAATGCAAGTACAGACGCTGATAATGCATCTTCTTCTTGGGCTCAACCTGACGGAACCGTATTTGAAGCTCACGAAGGTGACCCAGGCGCTTATATTTCGGTTAACTTTAACTCAACTACGGGTGTTGGTACAATTAATAACTGGGCAATTTTACCAGAATTGACACTAAGTAATGGTGACGAATTAAAATTTTGGTCAAGAACGGTAGATGGTCAAGCGTTTCCTGATAGATTAGAAGTACGTATCAGTCCTGACGGTTCGGCTACATTGCCAATAGATGATGGATCTGGAGAGGATGTAGGATCTTATTCAGAACTTTTATTTTCGATTAACCCAGATCTTGAAGGTGGAGATGCATACCCAGATGTATGGACTGAATATACTGTTTTAGTTGACGGTTTGGCAGCACCTACTATGACAAGACTTGCTCTACGTTATTATGTAACTGAAGGTGGCCCAAGTGGTTCAAATTCTAACTTTATAGGTGTTGATACACTTTCGTTAACTACATTCCCACTTACAGTAGGTGAAAATGCATTTGATGGTTTTTCTCACTTTGTAAATGCAAATGATGAGTTTGTACTAAGAGCTTCTACTCAAATGGAGAATGTTGTTATTTACAATACTTTAGGACAACAAGTAATCAACACAAAACTTGCAAACACTAATGAAGCTGTAAATGTTGCTGCTTTAAACAGTGGAGTTTATATAGCTACTGTTTCTATCAACGGTGCATCTAAAACTGTAAAGTTTGTTAAGAAATAATTAAAGAAAATTATTCTTTTAAAAGAGCGACTATTTTATAGTCGCTCTTTTTTTATGCTGTAAAAATTGACAGAGGGCAAGATGAGTGTCTGGTGTCTGAAAAAAAAAATGAATAAGCTTTACTATTGCTAAAGAATACTGGTGTTTCAACTGGAACTGCCAACTGAACCGTCCACTCAAAAATCATTGCTTATTTGCAAGTTGCCCGCAAGCCGCATCAATATCTTTACCTCTACTTCTTCTAACCGTTACCGGAATTCTAGCTTTTTCTAGTAACGAAATGTACATTTCTAAAGCTTTGTTGGTCGCTTGTTTAAAATCATCATCGCCAATTGGATTATATTCAATTAAATTTACCTTACTAGGTAGTATCTGGCAAAATTTTATGAGTGCTAGTACATCTTCTTCTTTATCGTTTATGCCCTCCCATACAACATATTCGTAGGTTACACTCTTATTTGTTAGCTCATACCAATAGTGCAAAGATTCTTCCAAATCCTTTAAGGTAAAAGATTTTGCAAAAGGCATTATTTTTTCACGCGTTTCTTGAATTGCAGAATGTAATGAAACCGCCAAATTAAACTTCACACCATCATCAGCTAGTTTTTTAATCATTTTAGGAACTCCTGAGGTAGAAACTACAATGCGCTTAGGAGACATTCCTAAACCTTCTGGTGAGGTTATTTTTTCTATGGAGGCAAGGACGTTTTTATAATTCATTAAAGGCTCTCCCATTCCCATAAAAACAATATTTGAAAGAGGCATCCCGTGATACAATCTACTCTCCTTATCTATAGCAACCACTTGATCATAAATCTCATCCGGATTAAGATTACGCATTCTTTTTAATCTTGACGTTGCACAAAACTTACAATCCAAACTACAACCCACTTGAGAGGACACGCAGGCCGTTGTTCTATTTTTAGCAGGAATTAATACCGATTCGACAATTAATCCGTCGTGGAGCTTTACCGCATTTTTTATGGTGCCATCATTACTGCGTTGCACATTATCAACTGCTATGTGATTAATAACAAAATTATCTTCAAGATGTGAACGGGTTTCTTTTGAAAGATTCGTCATCGCCTCAAAAGTATGGGCGCTTTTACTCCATAGCCATTCGTATACTTGATTGCCCCTAAAAGCCTTGTCGCCAATAGACTCAAAAAAATCTCGTAGTTCCTCTTTTGATAAGGCTCTTATATCTTTTTTGTCATTTTTCATCATCTACAAAAATACTATTTAGCATGCCTACAAGGCATTAAAATTAGAAAAAATAGCAAATAGCAAATAGCAAATAGCAAATAGCAAATAGCAAAATTAAAAAAAGGAAATCAAGACAAGAGGCGTTGAAAATCAAAAAAACAAGGGCTAACTGCTATAGCTCGTAAAAAAGCCGCTATAAAGAGCGGCAAGAGCTCCTAGTGTCGCGTTAAAAAATCTATTTGGTAATTACAATTTTCTTAGTAAATTGTTGATTGGAATCTTCATCAATTAGGTTTAGGAAATAAATTCCCACAGCACAAGTTTCAAGATGCAGCAGATTGTTGGTACTTGCTAAAGAACCTCCCATTAATAGTTGTCCATAAGAATTATATAAATTGTATACTAAGTTGGGATACCTACTATTTGTAATTGTCAATGTTGTTGACACAGGATTTGGATAAATCTCTAACACACCTGCCACTTGATTCTCTGGAACATTTAATGCATTTTGAACAGATTCAATACTAGTTTGACCAGAACCTATAGGATCTAACCAATCTCTTAAACGGTTTTCTTGTGCCGTTCCATCATTCCAAGAAACATCAAAACGACCATAAACATCATAATCACTATTTGTAGAGGTACCGTTACAAGCAGCTTGACCAGCATAAAGTTGGCCTATAATTTTTCCTCGATCATCAAAAAGAGGTGATCCAGAAGAGCCACTTTCAGTGGTTCCTATTTCCCAGCCATTACCATTTCCTGCACTAACACCGCCTATTAACCAAACTTCAGTACCGTTAGCAACATCCTTAGTTGCTCCATCATTATCACGGCAAATTTTCATGATATCGCCATTAGGATGATGAATACCTACTTGGTAATTTGGCAAATCACCAGACCAATCCCAACCAGCAAATGAAATATCCCAAGATTCTGGAACTTCATTAAATAACTCCACTAATGCAAAATCGCTTTTATCGTTATTAGCCCGCAATACGGCACCACTCATCGTGAAATTAGACTGTATATCTAGACTATCATCTTCAGAAGCACAAATAGGGCTTGGACTCATCCAATTAAATCTGACCGTCCAATATGTTGGGTCGCTATTTTGCAAACAATGGTTGGCCGTTAAAAGATACGGCGTTTTATCCATCGCAGTATTATTAATCATCGTAGCAGTACAAAGGTACCCGTTCCCCAAAGTTAGGATGGCTACAGATTTTTTTACCACATCTTTAAATGATAAAAAATCATCTCCGGTAGGACAATTTACATCATAATTACAATCTCCACTATCATTCAATCCTCTGGTATTCTCAGCAAACTGTGTTACTTTGCCCATGCGGTACCCGTGAATAATACCACCAATCTTAATAGTTGCTTCTCCCGGCAAGTCATAAGGTTCAAAATATTCTATCAAAATAAGATCCCCATCTACAAACCAAGACGCTAGTTTATTATTAGGTGTATTCTGCTCATATGAATATATTCTAGAAACATCTGTACCGTCACTATTATAAAACTGAAGCCTAGCACCTACAGGAAGATAAAAGTCGTCAAAATTGACACTAATATTTAAAGCACCGGTAGACTTAATACCCGCTCTCCATATTCTTCCATTTTCTTGTGGAATATCTGTCCATTCTCCTTGTGTCGTAGCATCAATATCTAATGTTCTACTAATACCGTAACGCCAAGGTTGACTTTTATCACTATCGTTTATAGCGTCTTGTTGTTCAATTTCATCTAAATCCAACGCCGGCAATACGATAATTTCTTCCGTAAAATTAATATCATAAGACCAACTAATGGGAGTTTGTGCAACTCCTGAAAGGCCTACTAAACAAATAAAATAGAAATGTAAAAATTTCACTATAATGCTGATGTATATTTAATAACTGAACTAAAATAATCTATTTTTAGTAAACAACAATGATAAAACGCTGTAAATCAAAAAATCCCGACAAGCTGCCAGGATTTGTGAGTTTGTAACATAAAAGTATTAGATAATCAACATAGCATCTCCATATGAAAAGAAACCGTATTTTTCTTTCATTGCTTCAGCATAAGCCTCTTTGATAAATTCGTGTCCTGCAAATGCCGAAACCATCATCATTAAGGTAGATTTTGGTGTATGAAAATTAGTAACCATTGCGTTTGCAATACTAAAATCGTACGGTGGAAAAATAAATTTATTAGTCCAACCCGTATAGGCGTTTAAGGTGTGTTGTGAGGAAACAGTAGTCTCAAGCGCACGCATTGCAGTTGTCCCTACAGCGCAAATTCGCTTTTTTCTTGCAATAGCTCTGTTTACTATCTCCACAGTTTCTTCGCCAATGTGCATCTCTTCACTATCCATTTTATGTTTAGAAAGATCCTCTACTTCCACTGGACTAAAAGTACCAAGACCAACGTGAAGTGTTACTTCAGCAAAATCTACTCCTTTTATTTCTAATCTTTTTAAAAGATGTTTTGAAAAGTGAAGTCCTGCAGTTGGCGCTGCAACGGCTCCTTCTTCTTTTGCAAAAATAGTTTGATATCGTTCTGCGTCCTCTGGCTCAACGGCTCTTTTAATATATTTTGGAAGTGGTGTTTCACCAAGTTCTGTAAGTTTATTTCTGAATTCTTCGTAAGAACCATCAAACAGAAAACGAAGTGTCCTACCTCTCGAAGTTGTGTTATCAATTACTTCTGCCACTAAAGTCTCATCATCTCCAAAATAAAGTTTGTTTCCAATTCTTATTTTTCTTGCTGGATCTACTAAGACATCCCACAATCTGGTTTCTGGATTTAATTCACGCAACAGAAAAACTTCGATTCTAGCGCCAGTTTTTTCCTTGTTCCCAAATAATCTAGCAGGAAAGACTTTTGTATTGTTTAATACCAAGACATCATCTTCCTCAAAATAGTCTATAAGATCTTTAAACATTTTATGTTCAATGGTCTTTTCTTTGCGGTTAAGAACCATTAATCTCGATTCATCCCTATTTTCTGCAGGATATTCTGCTAATAATTCTTCTGGTAATTCAAATTGAAAATTTGAGAGTTTCATTCCCATAATGCGCGGTTTTTTAGCTTTAAAAGATGCAAATATACAATCTCAACATAGGGGTTGTCAAGTAAATGAGCATTTATTATTAAAGTATTTTTATAAAAGCTCGATTTAGATCCTAAATAACCTAAAAAATGAATTGCGTCATAACGTTTCGTACTGTATTCCTATTTCTTTAAAGTCATTAAAAAAAGTAGGGTATGATTTAGAGACTACGGAAGGGTTTTCAATTAATATAGGCGCAATAAACGATAATGGCGCAAATGCCATTGCCATACGATGGTCTTCATAGGTTGCAATTGTGGTTTCTGCTAGGCTGTTTGATACTAAGGAAGTATCCCCAGGCAAAAGAGAAAGTGAATCTGAGGTTACCCCAATTTTTGCTCCACATTTTTGAAGTTCCTTTTGCAGAGCTATTAATCGATCTGTTTCTTTTATTTTTAAAGTATGCAAGCCCGTCAATTCACAACCTATCCCCAAACCAAAGCAGGTAACTGCTATCGTCTGGGCTATGTCTGGGGTTTTTATAAGATTTAAAGAAAGATTGGCTACTGGTTTTGTATCTGACTTTGAAATAGTGATCGATAAATCTTCGTTATATTTAGTCCTCACTCCTAACTTTTCAAATAGTTTAGCAACTTCGCTATCGCCTTGCAGGCTTTCATTTTTGTAACTGGTTAGCGTGATTTCCATGTTTTCTGAAAGTGCCACCGCACTATAAAAATAGGAAGCAGAGCTCCAATCACTTTCAACGATAATTGTCTTTCTATCTAAAATTTTAGCGGGTTCTACTAAAATTTCATTCCTTTCAAATGTGGTATTAATTCCAACAGATTTAAGTAAATCCTGAGTCATCAAAATATACGGTATTGACGTAATTTCCCCTTTCAACTGTATGATTAAGCCCTCCTTTAATATAGCTCCTACAAGCATTAAAGCCGAAATATATTGGCTACTTACCGTTGCATCTATAAGCACCTTAGAACCAATTGCCTCTGCTGGTGAAATTTCTAATGGAGGATAGCCTTCTTTACCTACATACTTAATTTTCGCTCCTAATTGTTGAAGCGCTTCCACCAGTAATTTTAAAGGACGCTGCTGCATTCGCTCACTTCCTGTAAGAACTACTTTGTGTTTTGTATTCACTGCAAAAAAGGCCGTCAAAAAACGCATTGCAGTACCTGCATGATGTACATCTACAACGTCCATAGTAGTTTTTAGCGCTTTCCTTAAAACATTAGAATCATCACTCTCAGAGCAATTTTCTATGGCAATCGATGGATATAATGCCTGTAAAATTAATAACCGATTACTTTCACTTTTAGAGCCTGTAATCGTAATTTTTGCTTTTTCGATTTTTGAAATATAGGAAAGTCTACAAGTCATTTTTTCTGTGATCTTGATTTGCAAATCGGGTCCAAAATTTTCCGTAGGTAATAATCAAGCCATAAACCAAAGCAGCCGCTGTCATTCCAATGATTTTACGAACGGTAAGGTGCCAGTACGAAGCTTGAAAACCTGTTATTGTCCAATAAAGAATGTTAAAAACCAAAAGCGCAATCAAAGACATTACGAGTACCGATTTCCAAAAACCTTTGTGATTTATAATACGTTTGAACATTATTTTAATTTAGGATTATTTTGATGCCTATCGTGGTCGCGCTTGGTTTTAATATCTAATTTTTTATGGAATGCGTCTTCCAAATCCACTCCTGTTTGGTTTGCTAAACAAAGTACTACAAAAAGCACATCTGCTAATTCCTCGCCTAGATCTTTAGATTTATCACTTTCCTTTTCACTTTGTTCTCCATACCTACGTGCAATAATTCTAGCAACTTCACCTACTTCCTCGGTTAATTGTGCCATATTAGTCAATTCATTAAAATAACGCACACCGTGGGCTTTAATCCAATCGTCTACTGTTTTTTGAGCATTTGTAATATTCATAGTTTAGATTTTTGAAAGTACGATTTTCTCATTCTCTTTTTCTACAATCTGAGAGAAAATTCCTTTAATATATTCATAATCCTCTGGCACAAGTGCCGGTTTATTAATAGCAAGTTCTACTGAAAGTTGGACACTACCGCCTTGCTCCGAAATAAGATAAGAATACGTTACCACTTCCCCCGCCAGCGCAGCCTTTATACTTTCTGGCATTGATTTAATAGCATATCCTTCTGGTATTTTTAAGGAAATCGAATATTTGTGTGACTTCGGGAAATCAAAAAACAGTGGATATGACCTACTTTCCTCTTTAAATGGGTTTTCCTTTTTTGCAAAATACAACATTGGTGAAACATATAAATCACCGCTGATTTCCTCCACAACTGAAGGCGAATTGGCTTCATAACTCAAGGTCAAATTGGGCTTGGTATTATTTAAGTCTTTAACCTCTAGATGAGAAAAAACAACATCTTCTCCATTTTTATACATGTCTTCCAATTGAGATACCACCGGTTTATGATGGTTGTTTGTTCGATATTCTTTTGCATATTGACTAGACAAACGCTCTCTTACCTTTATGAATGCTCCACTTGGCTCCAACGCTGCTTGGACATAAGTTAATTTATTAGAAATGGTTGTTGGATATAGCGGCACCCAAGAGGAAGAACCATCTGGTCTAATAAGCCTTCCTTGCCAATTCATAGCGCGTTGTGGCAACATCCCAATAGAAGAATAGGGGTCTGTAGCATCCATAATATAACTGTTTCCGCTTAAAGAAACGTGGGCAACGACATAGTTAAAACCATATCTTGTTGGATACACTGGAATTCCGTTATTTCTTGTACTCACGAGTATAGGTGACGCGTCAAGATTAGCGCTCTGCAGCATAGAAACCAACATCAGATTAATATCTGCTGAATTTCCTTTTCCTTCTTTATATGCTTTTTTTACTCCGTTAATAGGATATTTACCGTAATACCCATTCCAAGCTACTTTTTGTTTAACAAGGTTAAAAATAGCAGCCATCTTTTTCTCTGGCGTATCGGCTTGGCTCATTGCAGCAGCTACATCACTCGCATAATACTCTTTTTTCAAGATTTCATTAACAAAATTATCATTTTCGTAGATATTTTGAGTGACGGCTTCCCAAGAGGTAGCGTAGGATTTTGGCAGTCCTCCAGGATTTTTCACCATTACAAGTTCCCATATAGTTCTTGCTTGATAGTTCCTTAAATTATCAACATAGCCTTCATCCTTTAATGGTGGGATATTTACTTCTTCTAGTATAAAACGCCTTTCTTTATAAGTAGCTACTTGATTTTGATCCTTACCTGAATCTCTGAAATTTCCATAATCAGCAGTACCAACACCACTTCTACCCCTCAGCTCAACTTCTATATTTTTTTCTGTTTCTTCATAGAAGTATGATAAATTTGCCTGCGGGTTGGGGTAATTTTTATACACAAAACGGTCTGGCACTTTAACATCAACCATCAATTTTTTTATGGGGATCTTGTATTGCAAATCAACGTCCTCTAAGGCACTTTGATCTGACTCAATCGTATATTCAATTTCAATAACACATCCTGGCTTTAGATTAGGTAATGTAAATGCGGTTGAAACATAATAATCATTAAGACGTTCTTCGAAAATGCTTTTTCTATTTAATTTTTCTTTTTTTATAGATCCCTTTTCTAAATTGTAAGTAGTCGCGCTAATGCCGTTCACTTGCTCCCTGTTTTTTCCATAATTGTAGGCTTTGATCTTTCTTGTACCCCAATTGTATCCTTCCGCATTATAAATTTTTATACGTTCAAAGACCTTGGTTGTTAACACAAAGCCTTTTGATTGGTTATAGGCATAAGCAGATCTATACTCCCGGTATAATACGGTTGCTTCAGACTCTGGATAAAGGCTGTTTTCTGTTTCAGAAAGTTCCTCTTTTGAAACTTTTCCTAATTTGTAATTTTGGGCGTTTAATAAAAAATAACCGCTCAGAAACAGAAGAATGGTAAGTGCTTTAATTTTCATTTTTTAAATTTTCGAGAGTATTATTTTTGATTGAGATATTTTTAATATTTCGGTATACATTTCTTTGAAACCATCGTAGTAAGCAGGTCTCAAGAGGGCTTGATTAAAATCTACTTGCAATGACATTTGGATTGTATTGCCATTACTATTATTGTTAAAACTAAAAGAACCCACATTATCTTGAATCGATATTTTCTTTGCCTCAGGAAGCTTTTCAATTTTATAGCCTTCAGGAATATCAATATTTAGAGTAAATGTTTTAGAAACGGGATACCTAAAATCTATTGGGTATAGCCGTTTTGTTTCATTAAATTCGTTTTCATCAATCCCTAAATACAAAAGGGGTTCTAAATAAATTTTATCTCCAATTTCTTCTAAACAATCTTTATAGGTGAAATCATACGATATGGTGACTGGTTTTTTACCATCGCTAAAATCATCAAAGGCTATGTTAGATGGATTCAGTTTAGGGTGTTCTTCTTTTAAAAAATCACTGTATGCATCTTTGCTTTTTAAGAGAAAATCAATTCTAAAAAAATAAGCAGCATACCCGTTTTTTCTATTCTTAACATTGCCTGAAGCGCTAGAAGATTTTGGATCTATAGAAATAGAAACAATCGAGATATCTCGAGCCTTTTTTGTAGGCGCTGTTTGTATTATTTTATAGGAATCATCTTTATAAACAATGAGCGCATTTCCATTAATAAAATAGTTCCTTATTTCTCCAAAATTATTATATTTAGTTGAGGCATCCAATAAATATATTGCTCCATCTAACTCTAAGGCAGTAATGGTATTATTAAAACCTTTTACGGTTGGAAACAAGACATAGCCCTTATTCACAGATGCCAACAAAAGTGGGTTTGCCTCTAATCCAGCCCATCTCAGCATTGAGGTAAGCGTTAAATTTATATCTGAAACACTTCCTTTTTTATCATTATACGCAGCTCTAATATTTTCACTACCAAGACTATAGTAAAAGTTCCACTGCATTCTTTCTTGTAAATAAAAGAATATGGCCTTTGCCTTTTCCATAGGGGTCATGGTATCCTTTAAAAAAGCACGCAAATCATCTCTAAAAAAATGATTCTTCCTCAATTCTTGACCAAAAGCAAGCCAATCATTATATGTTTTTGCAACATCTTTCCAATCATCAAGTTTGTTTTTACCCTTAGCTGTTACTTGTTCTATGTATAATTTACCTAGGTAAGTACTTGTGCTGGCAACAAACTTCTCTTCTTTCATTGCTTTTATATTAGAACCTCTATATTGAATCTCGTAAGGTTTCTGATTCACTTTTAGATCGACTTTGCTAAGTGGGTTTTCTGTGATTTTTAGCTCGCGTGACAAGGGGTTTTTTAAAAGAACAAACAAATTTTTAATAGGAATAGTTGCCTGTGTATTAATAGACCTTAGTCCAATATCTCTTACTTTATATTTTACCTCTAGAACAGAACCTTCCTTCACATTTGGAAATGAAATTTTACTAACTTCTACCCCATTACCAATGTCTTCTTTAAATACACTTTCTTTGCCCACTTTAGTGCTAACAATCTGGTTGTCTTCGACATTATGAGTAAATGCTTTTAAAGCTTCAACATCATCATAATTAATTTCCCATTTAGCATTCTCGAATCCTTCTTTATTATAAATTTTAATTCTTTCAAAAACATAGAGCACTTTACCAAATTCGAATTCAATTTCGCGGTAAATTACTTTCGCATTGGCTTGTTTAAAAGTTTCATCGGCTGTCTCTGTTAATTCCTTCATCGAGACCTCTCCAAATCTATAGTCCTGAGCGCATAGCTGACTAGAAATAATAAACATCAAAAAAATTAGTGATCTATTCATTTAACTTAACTTTTTTAAAACAATTTTCGAGTTTGAAATTTGGGTGTAGACATTGTATAATTCTTTTAATGCTGAATAATATCTAGCTGGAATATAACTGTAATTAATTTGAACCGAAAGCCTTAATTGTATCAACAAACCTTGTTGGCTGGCATTAAAAGTAAGACTTCCCAGATTGTCTTCTAACACAATATTTTTACCCTCAGGAAGACTCTCCACATTGTATCCTTCTGGAATATGAAAAGTCACATTAAAAACTTCTTTTTCTGGATTATCCAAGTCTAAGGGAAGCTCCCGATCGTCATCATCAAATTTATTTTTAACACTTCCTAAAAACAAAAATGGAGACACATACAAATTGTCACCAATACCTTCTACCGCATCCTTGTAGGTAAAATCATAGGTGATTTGTACTGCCTCATCTGAATCCTCACTTTTTTTATCTTTAAATTCGTGTATTGAAAGTAGCGGCGATGTCTCTTCCAAAATTTCTTTCATAGAAAACGATTCATCATCCACTGTTTCTAAAACTTCTTTATATTGCCAAGCCAGGTGATTTGTTATTTGAGCACGGGCTGAACCAAAGGCAGAATTATCTTCTAAATTCAATTTTGTAGTAACAATAGTATTGCTTACTGAGGGCGCTGCGTCTCTCGTTGGATAACTAATAGACCTGCCGTCCTCTAAAACAATAAGTCCATAATCGTTCATTAAATCTAAGGGAATGAGACCAAATTTTAAATGTTTTTCTGAAGCATCTAATAAATAATAAGCATTTCCTATTTGCAAAACTCCAATAGTCACATTAAACATCTGCTCTTCTGGAAAAAGAAGCTCACCTTGATGCTTGCAAGCCACCGCCATTGGGTTTGCTTTATATCCTAGGTCCCGGAGCATGGAAACAAGCATTAAATTAATAGTTCCTTTGTTTGCTTTTTTATCCTTATACCTTTGTTCTATATCATAAGTACCAGTGCCATACCTCCCATTATACTCAATATTTTGTTGTAAATATTGATACACAATTTTAGCCGTGCCAAGTGTATCTCTCTTATCTTGAATTAATGGAGTAATGTCTTTTTTAAAATAGGGTTTAACCCTAAGTTGCTCGCCAAAATAACGAGCACGAATAAAGTTTCCTGCTATCTCTCCCCATATTTCATCATCTGATTTCTCGTTTTTATTTTTTATAAAGATCTTACCTTGATAATTGCTTGGGTTATTCAAATAGGGCTCCTCTTTACTGGAGGGAATATTAACCCCAGTAAAAATTTTCAACTTCTCATTATCGGTTTTTTCCTCAACCAAGTCCAATTTATAATTGGGGTTTTGTTTAAAATCCATCCAAGGTCTCACCCCTTGAATAACCAACCTAAAATTTTTGATAGGTAAAATATATTGTATCGGGATTTCACGAGCACTAACCCGCTCTATCCTGTATTTTATTTCAATTACTGATCCTTTTTTTACCTTCGGAAACGAAACTTTAGTAATGGTATAATCGCCTTGAACTTCCTGCCTATAAATACTGCTCTTTTGAACATGGGTTTTTTTTATTACCCCATCTTCGAGATTATAGGTGTAGGCTTGCAAATATTTAATGTTTGTAAAAGGTATTTCCCAATTAGCGAACTCAAAACCATCCTCGTTATAGATCTTTACTCTTTCTTGGACTTCCAATTCTTCTCCATAGTCAAATAAAATTCTTCTGTAAACAACCTTGGCTGGAACCTCCTTAAAAACCTCGTCTTGAAGCTCTTCAAGTATCGCTATGCTTACTTGCCCAAACTTATAATCTTGTGCAATTGCAGAAATCCCAATAAGAAAAAATACCGAATAAATTAATTTCATTATTCCCTTTTAACCAATACAATTTTATTGCTATCCTCTTTGGTGATAGCATTTATAAACGCAACAAAATCTGAATACTTTTCCTTCTCATATTCCCCATCAAATAATGAAAATTTGCGTGAATATTTTATTTTAGAAGCACCTAATTCTTCAACCTTAGCAAGATAGGAACCAAATTCTGTGTTTATTTCAATAGGATTAAACATTGCTTCAACTTCATAGCCCTCTGGTAAGGTGATCTCTATAGAATCATCGTACGCTTTACCCCTATTAATAAGTAGTTTTTGAGAACGTTCTTTCTTTGGCGCAGTTATATATCCCAACCTATTAAAGATATTAGGCGCGAGCAATAATCTATCGCCTGCTTTTGAAATATAGTTTGTAGCTTCAAAGGATATGTTTTCAGTAAAAACTACGTCTGTTTTATTATTATCAAAATTAATTTCAGAAAGGTCTAAATTATTTAACTGCGACCAAGTTTCTTTATAATACTTTTCTATTACATCACTTTCCTTATTGTCCAGTTCGTATTTATCACCGTATAAAATACCTTCTGAAGTTTGTGTAATACTTCCCCCGAGACTTTGGTTTTCTCTCACGGTTATTTTAGCTTCCATACGCTGTATGTTTCCAGCAGCAGGATATGCTTTTGTGTTTTTTACCACACTTCCATCGTTTGTGATCATGATGACCTTACGATCGTCTGTAAAATCTCCTAAATAGTTAAAAGGGGCGCGTTGGCTCGTACATTCTAAAAACAAGTTCTCTTCCTCTAAAGGCACCGTCAAAATAACGTGATTTCCTTGAACAGCTATAAATTCCTCATCAATATCCCTCTTTTCTGCACCAGCAATTACAATCGTATAATAGCTGTCGATATCTTGTGTTTTTAAAAGTGCTTTTGTATAATTTGTGAGTGCTTTACAGTCTCCATATCCCAACTTATCGACATCTTTGGCGGGAGAAGGCTGCCAACCTCCAATACCAACTTGAACACTAATATAACGCGTTTTATTCTGCATATATTCGTAGATAATTCTAGCTTTTTCTTTTGGTTCGGTAACTCCTTCAACAAGGTTTTCAACTTCATTTATAGTTTCCTGTGGCAGCTCATCTCTATTATTCAATAATTGTTCGTTCATCCATTTTCCAAAATCTTCCCAACTGGAAATAGATACATTTTGACCTGCCAGTCTAAATTGTTTGAGTGCCAATTTTACGACCGGTGTAAATTGTGTATAATGTGGACTCATAAGCTCCTGTTCTACCGCTGGGACATTTTCAATTTCATATTCATAAAGGCTGGGTTTTTCTCTAACCGAAGCCCCAAATTTTTCTAAATTATATTTTTTTGACAGCAACGGGACTTCCTTATTGTTGATAATTTTATACACTGATTTTTGTGTGCTTACCCCATAAAAAGGGGAAGGGTCCCATTGCGGTAAGAAGGCAGTCGATTTACTCTTAGTTTCTGAAATAAACTCAAATGTAAAAGGAATTTGATTGGGAAAATAGTCAATTGACTTTATCCTATTATCAGAATATAAGTCCCCTGAAGAAGCACTCCTGTCTGTAAAATCTCGTTCTTTAAATTTTTCAATTTGTTCCCCATTGCCATCGTAGACATAGGCCTTGATTTCCTTGATAGAAGAATCGTCATCATAAGCAGCATACGACCGCACTGCAAACATTCCATCTCTATTTAAAACGGTTACTACCACTCTTTCGTAAGTAGTCATAACATCAAAATCTTCTAGTGTAATGGTCGTTTCTTGGTATCTAATAACAGCATTTGCATTTTCTTTAAGGCTTTTAGAAATTCCGTCTACAGCGTATTGTGCATTTGCATTAATAGCGGTTATGAACGCAAATAGCAGTATGAAGTATCTCATAAAAAAGTGTTGGATACAATTTAATGTTTTTTTTGATTGAAAACGTAAAAAAATCATTCCTTAACTTTTGAATCTATAATAATAGTAACTGGTCCATTATTAACTAATGCCACATCCATCATCGCTCCAAAAGTTCCCGTTTGTATTTTCTTAGCCATACTTGTCTCTAAACTGTCGACAAATTTTTCATATAATGCGATGGCTCCTTCTAGTCTTGCCGCTTTTATAAACGAAGGCCTATTTCCTTTTTTTGTACTAGCGTGCAATGTAAATTGGCTTACAACAATAATATCTCCATTCACCTCTTTAATAGACAAATTCATAGCATCATCTGCATCTGAAAAAACACGAAGCTTGGTGATTTTACCAACCAACCAATCAATATCGACTTGCGCATCATCTGTCTCAATACCCAATAAGACTAGAAACCCTAGAGTTATTTGCGCTACTATTTTATTTTCTATAGTAACAGAAGCTTCAGAAACACGTTGGATTACAATCCTCATACAAAAACAGTGTGGTTTGAGAAATTATTATGCTTTGGGCTTTTCATAAATATCTTTTCTGAAATGCTCTTCTTCTCCATCTAAAATTTGCAAATAACTTTTATATCGTGACCAAGGAAGCGCATCATTCTCTAGTGCTTCTTTTACTGCACATTTTGGTTCTTCAACGTGCAAACAATTGTTAAATTTGCAATGTTCTTTGCGTTCAAAAAACTCTGGAAAGTAATTTCCCAGTTCTTCCTTCTCTACCTCAACAACTCCAAAACCTTTTATCCCAGGAGTGTCAATAATTTGCGAAGCGAATGAAAGATCATACATTTCGGCAAATGTTGTAGTGTGTTGCCCTTGTTTGTGCTGTGTAGAAATTTTTGAAGTCTTAAGGTTTAAAGTCGGTTCTATCGCATTGACTAATGTAGATTTCCCTACGCCACTGTGACCAGAAAACATACAAACTTTTTCAAACATCATCTCCTTTAATGTAGCTATGTTCTTTCCTGTTAAAGCAGATATCCCTAAACATTCGTAGCCTATATCTCGATACATCGCGGCTAGATATTTTATTTCTAGAAGCTCGTCTTGATTATACGTGTCTATTTTATTAAACAACAATATAGCTTTAATGTGGTACGCTTCAGCCGTAACCAAAAAACGATCTATAAAAGACGTGGACGTAGGCGGGTTATTTAAAGTTACTAGTAAAAAAGCAACATCTATATTAGCCGCAATAATATGGGTTTGCTTGGATAGATTAACAGATTTACGAATGATATAATTGTCTCGTTCTTCAATTTTGTTTATAATACCAATGGTCTCGTCACCTATTTTTTCGACATCGAAAAGCACATGATCGCCAACCGAAACTGGATTGGTGCTTTTAATCCCATCCAACCTGAATTTTCCCTTAATACGACATTCATAAAAATCTCCTTCTTCAGACTTTACTGAATACCAACTCCCTGTAGATTTATAGACCAATCCTTTCATTGGTTGCAAAATTGACGAAAAAACCTTACATCTACTTCCTCAAACAGCATTTTTCTAATCAAAAGATCATGTTTTTCTGGTGATTTATAGATTCTTGGTGAATTGCTTTATAAATTCTTAGGATAAATTCTTCACTTAACTTGTGTTCTTCGCCTTCTAATATCATTTTTCCCAAAACCTCATTCCAGCGTTTTGTTTGTAAAATAGAAACGTTATTCTTCTTTTTTAACAAGCCTATATCATCTGCAATTTTCATTCGCTTACCCAAGGTTTCTAAAAGTTGGTGATCCATCACGTCAATTTTAGTCCTTAAAGTGTTTAGTTTGTTATTATATTCTATTTGATCTCCTTCTTCCACTCTAATTCTTAAATCTACCGTCATTTGATCTAGACTGGCTGGCGTAATTTGCTGTGCAGCATCACTCCAAGCACTATCTGGATCATAATGAGTCTCTACCATAAGCCCATCATAGTTTAAATCTAACCCTGTTTGGCATAGATCAAAAATAAGATCGCGTCTCCCTGCAATGTGTGATGGATCGAGTATTAGCGGTAAATCTGGAAACTTATTTTGAAGATCAATAGGTATTTGCCATTCTGGATTGTTGCGATATGTATTCTTCTCATAGGTTGAAAAACCTCTATGAATAACCCCCAAATTTTTAACTCCAGCTTCATAAAAACGTTCCACTGCTCCCAGCCACAATGCTAAATCTGGATTCACAGGATTTTTAATAAGCACCACTTTATCGGTGCCTTTTAAAGCATCTGCAATTTCTTGTACTATAAATGGCGAAACTGTGGTACGAGCTCCAACCCACAAAATATCAACATCATGCTTTAAGGCCAAATCCACATGCGTTGCATTCGCAACTTCTGTAGTGGTGAGCATACCTGTTTCTTCTTTTGCCTTTTGCAACCATTTTAAACCCAATGCTCCCACACCTTCAAAATTACCGGGACGTGTACGTGGTTTCCAAATACCTGCGCGCAAAACAGTGGCATCTGTATCTTTTAATTGGTGTGCAATTTTAAGCACTTGTCCTTCTGTTTCTGCACTGCAAGGGCCAGCTATTACTAATGGATGGGCTAATTCCATATCATTTAACCACGTGCGTAAATTTTTGTTATTCTGCATAGTTCAGTTCTTTTTCTTTTGAAATTGTAAAAGTATTGTTTTCTAAATTTTGTTTGTAGGTTCCTAGTATTTTTAATTCACTAGTCGCTTTTTTAAGCATCATAATAACCTCTTGAAATAGTGTATAATCTTCAAATAATACATCTATAAAAAAAGCATATTGCCAAGGCTTACCTTGGATTGGAAAAGATTGAATTTTAGTCAAATTAATACCAAAAGTACCCAGAAGTTGCAATACGTTTGACAAACTTCCAATTTCGTGATTGAGTTCAAATTTTAAGGATGCCTTGTTTACATCACTCTCAATATTTGAATTTTTTCCTAGAATCACAAAGCGTGTTTTGTTTTCTTTTATGGTTTGTATTTTACTGTCTAAAATTGTCAAACCATATTTTTCTGCAACTTGTTTCCCTGCAATTGCCGCCACATTTTTGAGCCCCAATTCTTTAATCCTCTTAGCCTCAGACGCAGTGTCTTTTCCTTCGATAATCTTACAATGCGGCTGCAAACGTTGAAGATATTCTGTACACTGTTGTAGTGCTACAGGATGTGAATGCACCTCATCAATATCGTGAATGGTTTGTCCAGGAATTGCCATCATATACATGTCTATGGTGAGAAATGTTTCGCCTAAAATTTTAAAATTTCCGTGGTCAATCAAATTATAATTGGGCAGTATTGATCCCGCGATAGTATTTTCTATAGCGATGACACCAAGATCTGCTTTATTTTCTTCAATTGCTAAAGTCACATTTTTAAAGGAATTACACGGTACTAAGGTAAATGCTGTTTCGGGGAATAACTGCTGCACAGCCATGTCGTGAAAAGAACTTTCGATACCTTGAATTGCGATTTTTAAACTCATAATTTTAAAATTTGGATAAAAAAAATCCCGAACATTTTGTTCGGGATTAAATATGATATGTATTAAATTAACTACACAAACAATCCCGATTTCTCTTTAAAGTAGAAATACCAGAAATTAAAAAATGTAGTGTTATATGTCATTGCTTATAATATGTGTAACGAAACTAGAAAAAAAATTCTTGTAAACAATGCTTTTTTCAGTATTATTTTTTTAAACTAAAATTATTACTTATTTGTTAGTCATTTAATAGTCTTCTCACTAATTTTGAAATAGATACAACACCAATGTCAATAGAAGTTAAAAACATTAATAAGACCTACGGAAAACAAAACGCCCTTAACGATGTTTCATTTAATATTGAAAGCGGAGAAATTGTTGGGTTTTTAGGCCCAAACGGTGCAGGAAAATCTACCTTAATGAAAATCCTAACAACCTTTCTACCTACTACCGAAGGTATTGCCATTGTAAATGGTTTTGATGTAGTATTAGAACCTAAGAGGGTTCAAAAAAATGTTGGATATCTTCCAGAACACAATCCGCTTTATTTAGAAATGTACGTTCGTGAGTATTTAGAATTTAATGCAAACGTTCACAAAATAGCAACTTCTGAAATAGAAAAAGTTATTTCACAAACAGGATTAGCATCTGAAGCTCATAAAAAAATACACGAATTATCTAAAGGGTATAGACAGCGCGTAGGATTGGCAAATGCATTATTGCATGATCCTCAAGTTTTAATTCTTGATGAACCTACAACGGGATTAGACCCTAATCAATTGGTTGAAATTAGAGCCTTAATTAAAGGCTTAGGAGGCAAAGAAAAAGGAAAGACAATTTTGCTTTCCACACACATCATGCAAGAAGTAGAAGCTATGTGCGACCGGGTTATTATCATTAATGAAGGACGTATTGTTCTGGATAAAAAATTAAAAGAACTTACTGAAAGCAAACAACAAATTATTGAAGTTGAATTTGATTATAGAGTCGAAGAAGTGGCATTGCAAAAAATCAATAATGTCTCTAAAGTTGAAAATTCAAAGGGTTTTGCATATCAGATTTATTGTGATACCGAAAAGGATATGCGCGGTGATGTTTTTGATTTCGCCCACGACAACGGACTAAAAATATTACAGTTACACAAAAAGAACCCCACTTTAGAAAAGCTATTTATTGAATTAACTAGTCAAAAATAAACGGTCCGATATATGCTTCTACCTCAATAACTGGAGGTGCATTTTTTGAAATTACATGCCCTACACTCACAAAAGAACCTCGAATAGATTGTTGTAGATTTACGACAAAATCGCTACTATTTCGATGAAAAAAAATCAAATCTTCTATAATCAACTCTGGCGCGCTAACTGCTCCATTACCACCATAAAACCTAAAATATGATGGAGCAGCAGTTCCTTTTAAATAGTATCTAGAAAGACCGTTATACACAATTGAGGGGTTCTGCACAAAGAGTTCAATCTCAAAATCCCCGTTTGTATTTTCAATATCTTCTTCTCCTTGATCTTCGCTAATCAATGCTAAATTAGGATGTTTTAAAGCTCCTATACTTTTTATAGGAAATCCAGAATCAGTTCTAATTTCTGAAATATTAGGACCCGTAATAGTTACAGCAGTAATACCATAATCACGTATTAAATTATAGTTGTTATTATTTGAAGTTGATTATCAACCAACTTCAAATCAATGGCTGGTAGTAAATTTTCTCCTGTTTCTAGGGTAACAAGTTGTTGGGCTCCCTGTTTTATATATAAGCGTATTTGTTTTCTTACCAATATTTTATAAAAATCTAAAACCGTAACTTGAGTTTCGATTATGGCACCAGATGTTTGTAAACAATCTATGGCATTTCTAGAATTACAGTTTACCAAGTTTTATTCCCATATGTTTTTTTATACAAGGCAATAGATAATCCTCTAGGATGACCAAGTATTAAATGAGATAAATCTGGATTGTGTTTTATAATATTTCCGTAAAAGTAATCTGCGTCAATAGCATAAAATTTTTTGATGAAGAAATGGTCGTGTCTTGAGCCCTTATAGGGCTATAAATAAAGAGCAAGCAAGTAATATACTGTATTTCATACCAAATAGCGCGCTTACTTTATTCGAAAATTAGTTTTCCTGTAAACAACTCTTGAACATCAACTAAAGGAGGTCTATTTACTGAAATAATATCACCAGTACCTAAAATCCCCCCTCTAATTTCTTGTAGTGGATTGACTATCATTTTATTTGCACTTCTAGAAAACACATTTAGCTTATTTACACGAAGATGCCTGCCTTCAAGTCTTGGATTTTCATCATCAAACCTAAAGAGTCCCAAATTAACATCACCTGAAAGAAAAAACACACTCTGACCATTTGCAAAGACAGACAACTCTTCACAAGCCAAATTCATATAAAAATCACCTCCTTTTCTAGGGCTTTCTACAACGACTGAGGTATTACTTTGAAGTATTAACTCTGGAAAAACCAAGCGTCCTCTGCCTATTACATCATAGCTAGAAGCATTTAGTATTTTTTTTAAGTCTGGAGTAATAACTGTTGCTACTGTTATTCCATAATCTCTGACAAAATTACAGCTATTTGTATCTTTAATAATTAATATCTCACCAGCGACAACAACCTCAACATCATTTAACAAGTTTTCTCCAGACTCAATTTTCACCTCTTGGATGGGACCTTGTTCTACAATAAGTGTTACTTCTCCTTCAATTTGAATTTGAGTAAATGCTTCAGTAGGCACTGTAATTTGAATAATACTACCAGCTGCTTGAAAGCAATCGCTACTATTCTCTGAATCACATCCTAGAACCGCAACTAGTACGGCACAAAAATATAGGTATCTACTGTGTTTAAATTTCATTGCTTTAAATTCTAATTCCTACTCCAAACTCTACAGCCTCTGCCTTTGCGGCATGCGTTTTTAAGGTTATGGCTCCGAAAATATTTTTTGTAAAATAATATTTTAATCCTAGTCTTAAATAAACCCTACCCTCAAATTTATATGGATAATAGGCGTAGTAACCTACTTGTGTCAACAATGATAGTTTATTTATGTGTAACTCATGACCAACAAAAACCCCTACCCGCCGGTAATCTTCCTCTCCAGTGGAATTACTGCTTGGAAATGCTACCGCTTCATAATCTATTTGGGTTTCTAAAAATTTAGAATTGAAATATTCTGCACCTAATTGAATAGAACTTTTACGACCCAAACGTTTATCTGCATAGGCAGAAACAATCCAGAATGGTCGTTGCCCTAAACCAATATAATCACTTTCATTAATCCCTCCTCTTAACACTAAATTAAAATGTATCGGCTCCGTGATTTTAGGTAAACTATCCTTTTTAGTATAATTCCTAGGGGTATCAGCATCTATTTCATAAGTCATCCCAAGGTTTGCTGTAATGGAATTTGTACTGGAATTTGGTGATTTAAAGCTCGCGTTTGAATAATGAACTAATGTAAGTCCAGCCTGTATCCCAAAACCTTTAAAGATATTACGCTTCGTATAATTTAGCATTATATAACTAGATCCAGAAAGTGCACTTCCATAGGCGTTATTTTTAAAATTTGTATCCTCATCATAAGGATTAGTCATGTAAGAAATCCCCGTTGCCAGCCGTAGCATTATGTTACGTTTCAAAAAATAAAAATTGTAATGACCATAAAGACCTAAAGCATTTCCTAAAACATTGTAGTTACTGTCTTGGAACAACAATGAATAACCGTAATCTGGGTAATTGAACGCTTGCTCCCAATCATTTTCGCCATACGTTTTGCGACTGTACCCCAAAATAAGACCTTCTGGATGGCCTTTAATCAAATGAGATATATCTTTATTATGCTGTAAAATGCTGCCATAGAAATAATTAGAATCCAAAGAAAAATTTGAGATTGGCTCTTGCCCAAAACTGAAAATACTATATAAAAAAAATGTAAAAAACAGTTTTCTGAACATAAACACAAATAAAAGCAATTTGAAACATTTTAAAAAGGCAAATTTGACAAATCAACATTGCCTCCTGATAAAATAATACCTACTTTTTTGTTTCTGAAATGTTTTGGCTCTCTTAGAATGGCGGCTAGGGGTACCGCGCAAGAAGCTTCAATTATTATTTTTAATCGTTCCCACTGTAACCGCATGGCCTGTATTATCTCTTCTTCTTCTACGCGTATTATTTCTGAAACCAACGCTTTTATAATTGGGAAGTTATTATCACCCAAATGTGTTCTCAATCCGTCTGCTAGTGTTTTTGTAGTTTCATTATATTCAATCCTTCCAGACTTCAAAGACCTGTATGCATCGTCCACAGCAAAAGGTTCTCCTGCAAACGTTTTACAATTAGCTCCATAATAATGTGCCGCCAAGGCCGTGCCAGCTAGCAAGCCTCCACCGCCTACTGGAGCCACTATAACATTTAAATCTGGGTGTTGTTTTAATAATTCTATTGCTGCAGTACCTTGTCCTAAAATAACCTCCATATTATTTGATGGATGTAAAAATGTAGCGCCTGTTTTATCCTGAATTTCTTTAGCTGTTCTTTCTCTCCCTTCTAAAGTAGGAAGTGATTGCGTAATCATACCTCCGTAACTTGCCACTGCTTCTTTTTTTACTTGTGGCGCATTGGAAGGCATCACAATATATGCTGGAATGTTTAGGTTTTTTGATGCTAAAGAAACTGCTTGCGCAAAGTTACCCGAACTATGGGTCACGACTCCTCGTTTTTTTTGTTCTTCAGATAATTGGAGTAGAGCATTAACAGCACCTCTCATTTTAAAAGCACCCATTTTTTGAAAATTCTCACATTTAAAAAACAACTCAGCACCAGTAAGTTCATTTAATAATCTCGATGTAAAAACAGGAGTTTGATGGACATGAGGAAGCACCCTATTGTAGGCTTCTTCAACAACTTTTTTTAATGGAATCATATTTTAAAATTATTAAAAAGAATGTAGTTGTTCTTTTCTTATTCTCCAGAAGCTAAATCTGCTAGGGTAGTACCTTCGTAAATCTTAAGGTTTTTATCTCTCACTTTAATCATAAAATGATGAATAGAACAGGAATCTTCATCTAAGCAATCATCGCATTTTTTGTAAAAATTGAGGCTTACACAAGGCACTAATGAGATGGGACCCTCAAGAACTCGATATACTTCAGCAATAGAAATATCGCTTGCAGCTTTTGCCAACATATAACCACCGCCTTTCCCTTTTTTTGAAGTAAGTATATCGTTTTTCCTCATCATAAGAAGAATACTCTCTAAAAACTTGAGTGAAATATTTTCTGCTCTGGCAATTTTTGAAATCTGAACTGGGACACCCTGATCTTGTTTTGATAGATACGCGAGTGCTTTTAGCCCGTATTTAGTTTTTCTTGAAAGCATGTCTTGAGGAGTTTACACAATTTTACTGCTATTTAACGTCATAGTATAAGAAATTTTCACACTATTTTCTAATGTTATCGAAACTGAACAGTATTTTTCAAAACTCAGTGCCGCTGCTCTAATTGCTTTTTTAGGATCGATCTTTCCTTCTAAAAAAACATGAACAATGATGCTATTAAATGGTTTTGCTTCTTTAACTACTTCACGATCGCCAACCACCTCTATGTGATAGCTCTCAATTTCTTGTCGCTGTTTTTTTAAAATTGAAATCACATCAATTGCACTGCAACCGCCCACTCCCATTAACAATAACTCCATAGGACTTGCTCCATAACTTAGTCCATCTACTTTAGAATCTATCATCACTGGAACACCGCTTGCACCTTTTGCCTCAAACAAAAAATTTGAGTTCTTTCTTTCTAAACTAACTTTCATTTATTGATTTTTAAAATAAAATTTATTCAAGTATAAAATTATAAATTTATACTTCAAGAGTTCAACAATGTTTGAAGAATGTTTCAATAAATATTTTTAATACTGTCTTTTACTTGCTAATTATAGGTGATTGCCCAAGAACTAACTGCGGGTTTCCTTGAAGCTTCCTTTGGAAACTATAAAGGGAGATCGCCAGTATCCTATGGTGTTCAAATACACATTGGCCTGTGGCGAAAAAGAACAAAAACAAGAAAGACTGTTCTCATTAAAAGAAATTGATGAAGATGCTGGAAAATATGTTCTTGATGAAAACAATGGCGTCATTCTTAATACAAAAGTGATCAACAACGAACTACAATTGTTTATTTGAGGTTAGCGGAAATATGCTTACTAAATTCATAACCTTCTTTGAAAATCGTCTATTGTTTAAAATAACCTTCACCAAACTGGCGCAGAAGAACACAATTGGAGGTGTTTCTAAAGAAACTCCTGAAGTATTTTCATACCCAATCACAACAGTGCAACAAGCCGTACCTTTAAAGCAATAGTATTTTCGATTTTTAAATTAAACCTGTACCTTTGGCTCCAATCTAAGAGGAAAGATTTGACTGCTTGCAACCTCTTCGCGAAATGAGAAATTTCGAGATAAAATGCTAAATCAGAATTTTACAAGTATTGTAATCTCCCCTGACAGAATACATCAAATCTACCTTAGAATTTTTAATCTAAAAAAAAATCGTTTTTATGGCATATCTATTTACCTCTGAAAGTGTTTCAGAAGGTCATCCAGACAAAGTTGCAGATCAAATTAGTGATGCACTCATTGACAATTTTTTAGCATTTGATCCACAATCTAAAGTTGCTTGTGAAACATTAGTAACTACTGGCCAGGTGGTGCTTGCTGGCGAGGTTAAGAGTGATGTCTATTTAGACGTTCAAAAAATAGCAAGAGATGTAATAAATAGGATTGGTTATACCAAAGGCGAATATCAATTTGATGGGAATTCTTGTGGTGTTTTGTCTGCAATCCACGAACAAAGTGATGATATTAATCGCGGAGTAGACAGAGCTTCAAAGGAAGAACAAGGAGCTGGTGACCAAGGCATGATGTTTGGTTACGCTACTAATGAAACTGAAAACTATATGCCATTGGCACTAGATTTATCTCACAAAATTCTCCAAGAACTAGCTGATTTGCGTCGCGAATTAAAAGATATTCCTTACCTAAGACCAGATTCAAAAAGCCAAGTTACTATTGAGTATAATGATGATAACACGCCTGTAAGAATTGACGCCATTGTTATTTCTACACAACACGATGCTTTTGACTCCAATGACGAAAGGATGTTGGCAAAAATCAAAAAAGACCTAATAGGGATTTTAATACCACGCGTTAAAGCAAAATTGAAACCTGAAATCCAAGTGCTATTTAATGATCGTATAAAATACCATATAAATCCTACAGGAAAATTTGTGATTGGAGGACCTCACGGAGATACTGGATTAACAGGACGTAAAATAATTGTAGACACTTATGGCGGTAAAGGAGCACACGGTGGTGGCGCATTTTCTGGAAAAGACCCTAGTAAAGTAGATCGATCTGCGGCCTATGCAACGAGACACATTGCAAAAAACCTTGTTGCTGCTGGTGTTGCTGATGAACTTTTAGTACAAGTTAGCTACGCCATTGGCGTTGTAGAACCTATGGCTATATTTGTTGACACCTATGGAACATCAAAAGTGACTAAAACCGATGGAGAGATCGCAAAAATAATTACTGGCTTATTTGATATGAGACCTGCGGCTATTGAGGAACGACTCAATTTACGCCAACCTATGTATAGCGAATCTGCTGCTTATGGTCATATGGGACGTGTTAATGAAATAGTTTCAAAAACCTTTAGCCTACCTAATGGTGAAGATAAAACAATGGACGTAGAATTATTTACTTGGGAAAAACTAGATATGTTAGAACAAGTAAAACAAGCTTTTGGGCTTTAGACAAAAAAGAAACCTCCATTTTCATTTGATGAATTTGGAGGTTTCTTAATTAGTTTTTATTTAAAAAACACCATTTTTTATCACAGTTTGTGTAGCAATACTTATAAATCCAGTAAACTCAAAAGCTCCTACAAAAAACGCTCCATCATCGCTAGTAATAACTAAGCTAGAATTAGCATTTCCACGATTTGTATGAGCATCGTATCCTCCTCCCGTATTGAAAGGTATACATCTTAACTACCAAGTATATAGGTTCCCAATCCTTCATTTGCACTTTCAGAAGTAGCAAAAAAGAAATTAAATTGACAATTGCCTTTAAACACAACTTCTTTAGGCCCCATCATGATTGGCCTTTAGACAAGCACAAAACCTCCCTTGTTTGAAAAAGTTAATTTATTATTTGCTGTGAGTTCCGCTTGAGCCATTGCGTAATTTGGAATGGGACCACTAGACTATACACTTTCCATAGTCAAATAACAGGAACCACAATATTTGTGAGGGTCGTTCCCAGTGTTTCTCCGTTCCCTACGGCAAAAGAACAAACCAGCCCACTAAAATTGTTAGCGATGTTTTCTACTGCATTGCTAAGATCAATTCTCAATAACCTTTAGTAAGGTCAAAAGCAGCAATCGACTACCTCGGGGCAGCACCCCCGAAATATTAAAATCATAAAAAATAAAATCCAAAATTAAAAAAACAGAATCAGATCCTAGCGGGTATTAAACCCTAAAAGTCAATAAATGTATAATGAAGCAAAGGTTATTATTCCGTGATTCAGAAGAAAGGCAGAGGGGAGAGCTTTAAAAATTTAGATGCGGTAATTCCAATTGTAACTTTTTAATTTTCTGTTCAATTGAAAGTAAAAACTCTTTGTGGGACATTGAATTTTCATCAAATGGACGGTGCTGTAATCCTTTTTGAATAATATCGATTTCCCTTTGAAACGGTTCGGTTTCCGAAGAAACCCAAACATGCTTGAACTTTTCCCATATAATTGAGATGGCTATGTTATTAGGATGCAACATATCCTCCTGGTAAAATCTATAATCACGTAACTCATCTAGAACGATTTCATAAGCGGGAAAGTAATGGCTGTGATTTAGAGGTTCCACATTCTCGTGAACGCCAGCTAGCAAATGCGCTTTACTCCTAGAATTTTCAACAATACCTTCTTTTATATGACGTATTGGCGATACCGTATACACTATCTTCGTTTTATGATTAAAATCCTTTATAAGCTTCTCCATTGCTGAAACAGAACCACTCACCTCATCTGGACTAAGCAACTCTTTCAAAAACAATTTCTGAGGAAGTTTATAACAATTAGCAACAAGCGTGTCGCTTTCTATCTCTCGATATACCCAAGACGTACCAAAGGTTAGTATTATATGAGTTGCTTCTTTAATAGTAGTATTTAAAACCGAAAGTTGATCGTTTAAATTCGCTAAAAAATCCTCTTTATTCCTTGCTGAAAGTTTTGAATGAACTTCAAAACAATGCCATTGTTCATTATGGAAGAAAACATCTTCTTCCGTAAAAAATTCTTGATTGATTGCTCTTGTAACTATTTTTTCAATCGCAACCGGATGAAACAAAATCCCAAATGGGTTTACACTATTCTGAAACTTAAAATGGCTAAGTTTTTCACCTATGTTCTCCGCAAAACAACTTCCTAACAACAACACATTGGCGTCATAATCAATCTGATTCCTTTCGGGTTTTAAAGATATTGTTGTTTGTAGTTTCATATGTTTGGCCCACCCTGCCGTACCTCTAATTAAATTGAGGATGCATTACAGAGGCACTTTTTTTTATTTATTCTATATATCCCTTCGCCTCTTCCAATGCTTTTGCAATCCCGGCAGGATTCTTTCCTCCAGCTGTTGCAAAAAATGGTTGCCCACCTCCACCGCCTTGGATATGTTTACCCAGTTCTCGAACAATTTGCCCAGCATTAAGACTTTTTTCTCTTGCTAACTCCTTGTCAATAAAACATGTTAGCAAAGCTTTTCCATCTATTTTACTTCCTAATAACACAAATAAATTAGGTATTTCACCCCCTAATTCGTGAACCAAATCTTTCATTCCACCCGCATCTAAATCTACTTCTTTAGCTAAGAAATTGACACCGTTTACTTCCGTGATTTCATTTTTCAAATCCGCTTTTACATTTTTAGCTTTTTCCTTTAAAAGTTGCGCTACTTGTTTTTGAAGTGTATTATTCTCTTCTTGTAAACTTTGCACAGCTTTTACAGGATCCTGCGCGTTATTTAATGATTTTTGAACTTTTGAAAACGCCGTACTTCTGTCAATAAAATATTGCTTTGCCGCATCACCTGTAATAGCTTCAATTCTTCTAATCCCACTAGCTACTGCACCCTCACTTGTTATGATAAAATGCCATATTTCGTTAGTGTTAGGCACATGAGTTCCTCCACACAATTCCATAGAGTTACCAAATTTTATCGCGCGCACCACATCTCCATATTTTTCTCCAAACAGTGCAATTGCTCCTTCTTCTAGAGCTTGATCGTAAGGTATATTTCTTCGCTCTTCTAAGGCCAACCCTTCTCGAATACGGGCATTTACAAAATCTTGCACTTCCATCAATTGCCCATCTGTCACTTTACTAAAATGTGAAAAATCAAAACGTAAGTTACGACTGTGCACCATCGAGCCTTTTTGAGCTACGTGTATTCCCAAAACGTTGCGCAATGCTTGGTGCAGTAAATGAGTTGCTGTGTGATTAGAAGCACTTCTTGAGCGCTGTAGTTTATCTACAACAGCATTAAAAGAAGCTTCTAAAGATCGCGGTAAGTTTTTTGCAAAATGAACAATAAGATTGTTCTCTTTTTTGGTGTCAATTATATAAACTATTTCACCATTATTAGCCTCTAAATATCCTTTATCTCCCACTTGTCCTCCGCCTTCAGGATAAAAAGGAGTTAGATTAAAAATAAATTGATACAACTCACCGTCTTTTTTACTTTCTACTTTGCGGTATCTTGTGATTTTTATTTTAGTATTTAACGTATCGTATCCAACAAATTCTTGAACATCATCTTCAGCTAAAACCACCCAATCTCCTGTGGAGATTTTTGTTGCAGAACGAGATCTGTCTTTTTGTTCTTTTAAGGCAGCTTCAAAACCGGCTTCATCAAGTTCTAAACCGCGCTCTCTTAATATGAGAGCTGTTAAATCAATTGGAAAACCAAAGGTATCGTATAATTCAAAAGCTTTTACTCCTGAAACTGTTTTGCCTTTTGTTACTTCAATAATATTTTCAAGTAAGACCAATCCTTGATCTAACGTTCTCAAGAAAGAAGCTTCTTCCTCTCTAATCACATTGGTTATTAAGTTCTTTTCCCTTTTGAGTTCAGGAAAAGCAGCGCCCATTTGTTTTGCCAAAGTATCCACCAATTTATATATAAAAGGATCCTTGGTGTTCAAAAACGTAAACCCGTACCGTATAGCACGTCGAAGAATTCTTCTAATTACATATCCAGCTCCCGTATTGCTTGGCAATTGTCCATCTGCAATGCTAAAAGCTACTGCGCGCAAGTGATCTGCAATAACTCTAACCGCCACATCTACCTTGTCATCTTTACCGTAGTTGCTATTTGTTGTCACCTCAATTTCACGAATTAAAGGCGTAAAAACATCTGTATCGTAGTTGCTTTGTTTGCCTTGTAATACCATACACAAGCGCTCAAAGCCCATTCCTGTATCAATGTGCTTGTTTGGCAATGTTTCGAGACTTCCCTTTGCCTTTCGGTTGTATTGCATGAAAACGAGGTTCCATATTTCCACCACATGAGGATGGTCCATATTTATTAAGGTTTTCCCGTCAACCTTCGCTTTTTCTTCCGCAGAGCGAATGTCTACGTGAATTTCTGAACAGGGTCCACAAGGCCCTTGTTCACCCATTTCCCAAAAATTATCTTTTTTATTACCTGTTAAGATTCGGTCTTCAGCGACATATTGTTTCCAGATATCATATGCCTCTGTATCCATTTTGAGATTGTCTGCGTCTTGGCTCCCTTCAAAAACAGTTACATATAAAATATCAGGGTCAATTTTAAAAACTTCAGTTAACAATTCCCAAGCCCAAGCTATTGCTTCAGTTTTAAAATAATCTCCAAAACTCCAATTTCCCAACATTTCAAAAAGGGTGTGGTGATAGGTATCATAACCCACCTCCTCTAGATCGTTGTGTTTTCCGTTTACACGTAAACATTTTTGAGAATCTGAAATGCGATTATTCTTAGGAACAGCGTTGCCTAAAAAATACTCCTTAAATGGAGCCATCCCACTATTTACAAACATTAATGTAGGGTCATTTTTTAAAACCATTGGCGCCGATGGAACAACATCATGCGATTTAGATCTAAAAAATTCTAAAAACTGTGAACGTACTTCATTAGATTTCATAAACTGTAGCTTTGACACTTTAATTTTAGGGAACTCCCCAAACAATTTCTATCTTTGTGTAACGTTGCTGTATTAATAGCAACATATAAACGAACAAAAATAAGATTTTTTAGCGGATGTCTAAGGTTAAATATTACTACGATAGCGAAACGTTATCCTACAGAAAGATCGAACGAAAAAAAGGCAGGAAAACTGGTATTTTTTTACTGAGCTTCGCTGGCATGATATTGAGTGGTTTTTTACTGATGCTCGTATTTTTAAACTTACCTAGTTTTGAAACACCAAAAGAAAAAATATTACAAAGAGAACTGTCTAATCTAGAGTTGAAACTAAACCTGCTTAACAAGAAAATGGCAGATGCAGAAATGGTACTCAATGAAGTTGCAGAAAGGGACAATAACCTATACCGCGTTTATTTTGAAGCAAATCCAATTCCTGATGAACAACGCAAGGCAGGTTTTGGTGGCATCAATAGATATCGCGACCTCGAAGGTTATGACAACAGCGCACTTATTATTTCTTCAAACAAAAGATTGGATGTGTTAACAAAGCAAATTGTAGTACAATCTAGATCGCTCGATGAAATTGCATTGCTTGCTAAAGAAAAAGAAGAACTTTTAAAGAGCATTCCAGCCATACAGCCCATAAAAGGCAAAGACCTTACGCGTATGGCCTCTGGATATGGATATCGTTCAGATCCTTTTACAAAAGTGCGAAAGTTTCATTTTGGGATGGATTTTACTGCGCCAAGAGGTACTCCTGTATATGCAAGTGGAGATGGTCGTGTAACTCGTGCAGACAACTCTGCCGCTGGCTACGGAAAACATATTAGGATTGAGCATGGCTTTGGCTATCAGAGTTTATATGCACATTTATACAAATACAAAGTTAAACGAGGACAAAAAGTAAAACGAGGGGATCTTATTGGTTTCGTAGGGAGTACAGGAAGGTCTGAAGCTCCTCACCTGCATTATGAAGTTTTTAAAGATGGTGCTCGCATTAATCCTATTAATTTTTACTACGGAAATTTATCGCCAGAAGAATTTGTGGCTCTATTGAAGAAAAGTCAGCAAGAGAATGAATCTTTAGATTAAGTTCTGAATTCTAAATTTATATTATGCACATTGACCTCCCAGAAAAATTATACTACAGCATTGGCGAAGTTGCCGAAGCTTTTGATGTAAACACATCGCTCATACGATTTTGGGAAAAAGAGTTTGATATACTTCAACCCAAGAAAAATGCCAAAGGAAATCGAAAGTTTACACCTAACGATATCAAAAACTTAGAGTTTATTTTTCATTTGGTCAAAGAACGTGGCTTTACTTTAGATGGTGCTAAAGTGCACTTAAAAGAAAAAAGAAAAAAAACATTCGAGAATTTTGAAATCGTTCGCAAACTAGAAACCGTAAAAGCAGAATTACTTAAAATTAAAAACAACCTATAATAATGCGGACCCACTCAGTATACTTTTGAAAAATTGATGCTTGTAAAGACCGTTAATAATTAAACCAATCTAAGAAATTATGAAAAAATCAGTCATTTTTATCATCGTAATTGTAGCGGTACTTGCGCTAATAGGATTTACAAAAGGACCTAGTTTTTACAATACAGGTATTGTATTAAAAGAAGATGCCACAGCGCAATGGGGTAACGTAGAAAGCTCTTACCAGCGTCGTGCTGATCTTATTCCTAACATTGTGAAAACTGCAAAAGGATATGCAGAGTTTGAACAAGAAACACTCACAAAGGTAATTGAGGCTAGAAGCAAAGCAACATCAATTACAATAGACCCTACTAACATTACGCCAGATAAATTGGCACAATTTCAAAAAGTACAAGAAGGGATGACCGGTGCACTTTCAAAATTACTCGCGGTTGTTGAGCGCTACCCAGATTTAAAGGCTAATGAAAATTTCAAAGAGTTAATCAACGAGTTGGAACGCACCGAAAATAGAATTAATGTGGAACGAAACCGCTTTAACGAAAGTGCAAGACCTTTTAACAAACATTTTAAAACATTCCCTAACAATATGTTTAACACGTTTATTGGTAAATTTGAGGAAATCCCATATTTTAAAGCAAAAGAAGGAAGTGAGGACGCTCCCGAAGTTGATTTTGATTTTGGAAAATAACTTAGACACAATTTTTCATCAACATATAAAAGGAACTTTTACTTAAGCCTTTTGGAACAATAAACTAATAAACACTAAACTTTTAAACTCAAAAAATGTCCTCAAAAGTTGAACAATTTTTAACCACGGAAGAAGAAGCCAAAGTAGTTGAAGCCATCCAGGCTGCAGAAAACAATACTAGTGGCGAAATTAGAGTGCACCTAGAAAAAACCGCACTTAACAAAGATGCATTTGATCGCGCTATCGAAGTTTTTGATTTGCTGCATATGAATAATACCAAACAAAGTAACGGGGTTTTAATTTATGTGGCTGTAAAAGACAAAACTTTAGTCATTATGGGCGATACGGGGATCAATGAAAAAGTTCCTATTAACTTTTGGGACAGTACTAAAAACGCTATCATTTCACAATTTAAAGCGGATGACATGGCACAAGGGCTAGTCGACGGAATTTTAATAGCCGGCAAACAACTTAAGAAACATTTTCCAAGAGCTAAGGACGATGTTAATGAGTTGGGAGATACTATTTCAGTCGGTTGAAAAAGTGAGCATTAGCATTAGCATTAGCATTAGCAAAATTATTTTTTTTTGAAAACACAGACACATTTTTATTCGTTTTTTATTTTCCTAGCATTCTCCTTTTTTGCGATGGGTATCGCTAATGCACAGTATGACATTCCTGAAGTGCCTAAAGAGCAGACTTCGGTTTATGACGATGTTGATTTGCTTACTCTTTCGCAAAAAAACGCATTGGAATCAAAGCTAATCCGCTATGCAGATTCTACTTCCACACAAATAGTAGTTGCTATTATTAGCAGTACCAAAGGAGAAGATATTTCTTTTCTTGGAGCAAAATGGGGTCAAAAATGGGGAATAGGCCAAGCAGATGAAGACAACGGGATTTTGATCCTACTGGCAAAAGACGATCGTAAAATAGACATCAATACAGGGTATGGCATTGAGTATCGCATTTCTGATCGGGATGCGGAACGAATTATAAACCGAGTTATAATACCGGAGTTTAAGTCGGGAGACTTTTATGGTGGATTAGATGCAGGGGCAGATGCTATTTTTGCCGCTCTCAACGGCGAGTTTAATGAAGACCGAGATTTTAGCAAAAAAAATGGCAGCATAATGCCTTTTATACTATTCTTCATTTTTATCATCATTATCATTTCCCTGACTTCAAAGAAAAATGGTCGTGGCGGAAAAGGTGGCGGCCCTAGGAGTGCCGGGTCTAGTTTGTTAAACATAATCATCCTATCCAGTATGGGGCGCACCGGCGGCTTTGGCGGCGGCGGCTTTGGAGGAGGTTCTTCTGGCGGTGGCTTTGGTGGCGGCTTTGGCGGTGGTGGCTTTGGAGGTGGTGGTGCTTCTGGAGGATGGTAAATAAGTAGTTGCAGTGTTTATTTGAATGCGCCACCTTAAATTGGCTCCTATCTATATCTTATTTAGCAGCAATTAAATTCAGTAAAAACAAAAAGAAGCTCTTATAATCTATTAAATTACTTCTTCCTAATAAAAACAGTTACGGGAACCCCGTGAAAATCAAATTTATTACGCAATTGGTTTTCTAAAAATCGTTTGTACGGTTCTTTTACGTACTGTGGGAGATTCGCGAAAAATGCAAAACTTGGCCACTCTGTAGGCAATTGTGTAATGTACTTAATTTTTACATATTTACCTTTATGCTGCGGCGGAGGTGTTGCTTGTATGATAGGCAACATAGTGTCGTTAACCAAACTCGTCTTAATTTTCTTTGTTCGGTTTTTATAAACTTCAACTGCTGTTTCAATTGCTTTGTAAATACGTTGTTTATTCAATACCGAAATAAAAACAATAGGCACATCTGTATAAGGTTCGCATTGCTTTTTGATATATTTCTCAAACTCCTTTACACTGTGGTTATCTTTGTCTTCAATTAAATCCCATTTATTTGCTAGAATCACAACGCCCTTGTTGTTTCTATGCGCTAACCAAAATATATTTTGCACCTGCCCATCAAATCCCCTAGAGGCATCAAAAACGAGAATAATCACATCGCAATGTTCAATAGCACGAACACTTCGCATTACTGAATAGAATTCTAAATCTTCTTTAACCTTGCTTTTCTTTCTGATTCCTGCCGTATCCACTAAGTTAAATTCAAAACCGAATCTGTTATACCTAGTATCGATGCTATCTCTGGTAGTTCCTGCTATGTCTGTAACGATGTATCTATTTTCACCAATTAATGCATTTATAAAAGAAGACTTACCTGCGTTAGGTCTTCCCACCACTGCAAAGCGAGGCAATGTTTCTTCTTCTCTTTCTTCTTGCTCTGGGAGTGCTTTTACTAGGTCGTCTAACAAGTCTCCACTTCCACTTCCGTTTATTGCCGAGATGGTGTAAAACCGCTCAAAGCCCAAAGAATAAAATTCTACGGCGTCTTGGGTACGTTTCGAGTTATCCACTTTATTAACGGCTAAAAAAACTGGCTTTCTACTTTTGCGAAGCAATAACGCTACTTCCTCATCCATACCAGTAACACCATGTTCTACATCTACGATAAATATGATTGCATCTGCCTCGTCGATAGCAAGCTCTACTTGCTTATCTATTTCGGCTTCAAAAACATCATCGCTTCCCTTTACATATCCTCCAGTATCAATCAAAGAAAACTCTTTACCGTTCCAATCACTTTTTCCATAGTGTCGGTCGCGAGTTACACCGCTAACTGCGTCTACAATCGCTTCACGGCGCTGTATTAATCGATTAAAAAAGGTTGATTTTCCTACATTAGGTCTTCCTACAATGGCTACAATACTCATATCCTATAAAATAAAAAATAATTGGCAAAGGTATCGCTTTAAATTCAAGAAAAAATGGTAATTTTCTATGACTTTTATAAACTATCTATTAAATTAGGTGAAGAAATAGTTTTAAGGCCTCGTTTTACGAAACAAGTATCAAAAAGCCACTCGGAAATATTTCCCGCTTTTAAAAATATTAAAGCAAAGAACAAAGAGACGGTGGTTTCCATTTCTGAAAAACATGTCTTTTTAAAAACCCCTGCACATTCACAGCATTTTTGATCACCTCAATTGGATTTAGAATTCATTGAGCAAGATGAGAAAACAATTACTTTAAAAGAGCTGTTTGGCCCTAAACCTAGCGTTTGGCAATTTAGACATATACCAAGGCGCCGCTGGACAAACCTTTTGTCGCACAATTATTTGGGTTGTTATTTATTTTGCCCTAGTCTATCAAAGCGGTCAGGTAAAAAAGAAATGCACAAACTGTATTATTTTACGCAAAGAGCCTTAAATATCTCAAGAAACACAATCTATTAAAATTCTTACAAAGGCAGTATAAATAGTACTTATCGCACCGCTGGATCTTGTTGAAAACACAACCTCAGCATCTCGTAGAGTTCAGGATGTTTTCGCTTAAACAAGTCCGGACGCTCAAAGAAATATTCACTGGCTACCGCAAAGAATTCGGCCTGTTTTGTCCCACCATATTTACGAATATCACTGTCATTATTATTGATTGCTTCCATCTCCTCGTACATCAAATTAATCCAAGGCAAAATATGTTCTTGCCCTAAAAATCGTTCGGGAATACCATCTGTATTACCATCAATTTTATCTAAAAGATGTACAAATTCATGAACGGGTGTATTGTGCTTGTCTGTTTTATTTGAAAAAGCGCGGTGAAGTGATGTTTTTGAAAGGATCATTTGTTTTTCAAAGCGACCTGTTCCTACCAAACCCGAAATAACCCTTCCTTCGTTTTCTGCATTAAATTGAAGATCTTGGTTAAAATTATCTGGATAAATAAGAATTCCACTAAGATTATTGTAACGCCAATTACCAAATCCAAAAACAGGAATAACAGCACTTGCAGCCAGTAGCATTTTATCTTCTTCGGTAATTTTGGTTTGCACCCCTTCTATGGATACTTCAGCAAGAAAACGCATCATTCTAGACTTAAAGTTTTCTTTTTCTTTAACAGAAAGTTTTTGATAAAACAATACGCGTTTTTCCAAAGCTTTTTCCCAAGAGATAGGAAATGGCCGGATTGGCTTTCGTTTTAATGTGCTAAATGCGAAGATTGTAAAAACAACCAATAAGCCAAAAAGCACTAAAAATAATGTCATTCCTATCCGTTATTATAACCGAATCTGCGCAATTGCCTTGAATTACTACGCCAGTTTTTATTAACTTTTACATAGGTTTCTAGGTGAATTTGTTTTCCGAAGAACTTCTCTAAATCCTTTCTAGACTCCATACCCACACGCTTTAATGATGCACCTTTATGCCCAATGATAATTCCTTTTTGCGAGTCTCTTTCTACCATAATTACTGCACGAATGCGAATGATATTTTCGTCCTCAAAAAATTCTTCGGTTTCAATTTCTACAGAATACGGAATCTCCTTTTTGTAATGCATCAATATTTTCTCGCGAATAGTTTCATTCACAAAAAACCGCTCTGGCTTATCTGTTAATTGGTCTTTAGGGTAGAATGCTGGGGATGCTGGGAGAAGCTCTATGATGCGCTTAAAAACTTCAGTAACGCCAAAATTTTCTAATGCAGAGATGGCGAAAATCTCCGCATTTGGCACTTTTTCTTGCCATAATTCCATCGCTTCTTTCAGTAATAATTCGTTCCCTTTGTCAATTTTATTAATGAGCAAAAGAACGGGGGTTTTGCTGGATGTTATTTTGTTGAAAAATGCTTCATCTTTTAACTCTTTTTCACCCAATTCCACAATATAAAGCAACACATCTGCATCTTCAAAAGCCGACTTTACAAAATCCATCATGCTTTCTTGTAACTGATACGCCGGTTTTATAATTCCAGGGGTATCACTTAACAATACCTGAAAATTATCTCCATTTACAATTCCTAAAATACGGTGGCGTGTGGTTTGTGCTTTTGAAGTAATAATAGACAGTCGCTCCCCCACAAAGGCATTCATAAGCGTACTTTTTCCTACATTAGGGTTCCCTATAATATTTACAAATCCGGCTTTATGTGGAGTTTCTGTCATACTGCAAAGATACAACGAATGAAATCGAAATCGAAACCGAAAAATGAAACCAAAAATTCAGAATTCAGAATTATTAATTCCTCATTTTCTGCTCCCATTTCCAAGCAGATTCAAGTGCTTCTTCTAATGTAAAAATAGACTTCCATCCTAAAAATTCATTCGCTTTTGCCGTATCTGCATACGCTTCGACAACATCCCCTGCTCTTCTTTCTACCATTTTATAATTCAGTTTTTGACGGCTTACTTTTTCAAAAGCATTAATAACTTCTAGTACCGAAGATCCTTTTCCTGTGCCTATATTAAAATAATCATAAATGGGCCCTTGCGCTTCATTGATCAATTTTTTGAGTGCCGTTACGTGTGCCTTTGCAAGATCAACAACATGAATATAATCCCGAATTGCAGTGCCATCTAATGTGGGATAATCTCCTCCAAAAACCGAAAGGTGTTCTCGAATCCCCATTGCTGTTTGCGTTATGTATGGTACTAAATTTTGTGGGACCCCTAATGGCAACTCTCCAATTTTAAATGAATCGTGTGCTCCTATTGGATTAAAATATCGCAAGGCAATTGCCTTTAGACTTGACGATGTGCGACATACATCTTGGATAATTTCTTCGCCAATTTGTTTTGTGTTTCCGTAAGGAGACATTGCTTTTTGAACCGGTGCATTTTCAGTTATTGGCATTGTATGTGCTTGACCATAGACGGTGCAACTAGAACTAAAAATAAATTTGGCGGAATCTTTTTTCTGTAATTCCTGTAAAATATAGACAAGTGTATTTAAGTTGTTTTCATAATACAACAGGGGGTTTTTAACACTCTCCCCAACGGCTTTTGAAGCAGCAAAATGAATCACACCCGTAATATCAGCATTCCGTTCAAAAAACGAAACTACCGAAACTTTATCTCTGAGGTCTAATTTTTCAAAAACAGGTTTTTTATCTGTGATAGCGGTGATTCCATCTAGAACACTTATGTCTGTATTACTTAAATTATCAATAATAACAACCTCAAAACCTTCCTGTTGTAATTCTACAACTACATGGGAACCAATAAAACCTAAACCTCCTGTGACTAATATTTTCATAATATGATACCCCTCTAAAGAATTTCTTTAAGTTAAATAATTTCTAAAACAAATATAACGGAATCCCTTAGTTCATATTGAAGGTACTTGTATATAATATTTGACACAGACAAATTGCTAAAATAAAAAGCGCCTTTTTCGTAACTTAAGAATATAAAGTGATTTACTAAGCTTTGGTTCAATCGAATTACAGATTTAGCGATTTTCAATCACATATTTTACCCATAGTTCTGCGCAAATTTACCTGCACAGCTCCCTAAAATCAATTGTTTAAATCGGATTAAAAACCTGTACTATAATTGATTGCAAATTGTATTGCATACACTATAAATATAGCGGCGTTTCTTTAAGCAAGAACCGTTGCATTACTATAAAACAAGGAGTAGCACACATTACTTTTTAGGGAGTTTAAGAATATATCCTGCATAAAGAAGAAATTCACTTTTTAGAAAGAGTGTGTACTAAGGCGTCCACATCCTCCAACTCATTATAATAATGAAAACTCACCCGTATACCGCCACCGCGTGGGGAACAAATAATAGTATTTGCAGCCAACTTTTTAAACAGTTCCATATCACCCTTTAAATTAAAAATAGAAGAATGAATTTTTCGATTTTTTGTAGTCTTATCAAGTAATCCAAGTTCAATAAAATGTCCTTTCGCATACGCGGAAATGTCTTTTATTTTAGCACTTATTTTTTCAACCGAAACTTTTTCGGCTTGCAAAATGGCTTGATGCAACGAACCATAATTAAAAGTATCCTGATGACCCGGTTCAAAATGTTTTATAAAAGTAGTTTCTTCGGCTTTACTGTCAAAAGTATCGGCAGAATTAAAACCAATCATTGAAGGGTAAACCTTGGCTTGTGCATCCTTTTTTACTAGCATAATTCCGTTTCCAAAACCTGCTAACATCCATTTATAGCAGCTCCCACCCATAACATCAAGACCACTTTCAGAAAAATTAAATTGCTCTGTACCTAAATACTGCGTCGCATCTGCCATAAGCAGTACGTTGGGATATTTTTCTTTTAAATGTTTAATAAAACTCAAATCAATCTTAACACCACTAAGCCATTGCACCAGACTAAAAACAAAGACATCTGGGCAGTATTTTTCAAAAGCGGCACTAATAGTATCTTCTAAATGTTCATTAATTTCTGCGTAGCAAACATTAAAATCACGTGTTTCAACGGGCCATAATAATGATGGATAATCATTTTTAAGCATTAAAACCTTTTGACCTTTTGGCAGTCCTTCTAGGATAATATTAAATCCAAAAGAAAAATTAGGCACCAGTGCAACCTCATCTAATTGCGCGTTGAAAAACCTAGCTACTGCAGCGCGGGTATCTTCAGGAATTTGTTTTCTAAATTTAAAATCGACGCCGTTATTAATGAAATCTAAGTCGTGTTCTTTTCTCCATAAATACGTGGAACGTGACAATAACCCTGAACTGGCGGTATTGAGATAGGTTTGCCCTTGTAAGGCAGGAAACTCGTTTTTTAAATCTTGCATAATTTGGTTGTTCTAGCGCTAAAATTAGGTAAATTTACAGTAGTATTTTTAATGATTATACGAATTATTAAAACAACACTTTATGTTTTCAAAAAAGAATAAAACCGAAAAATTAGACGCTGAATCTAGAGAGCAATACGAATATGCACGAGAACGCATTGCTAAAAAGAAAAACCTAATGAGACATTTTATTGTCTTTTTAGTTGGATCTGTTTTACTCGTTATTGTAAATGGAGTATTGGGATTTGGTAAAGATTTTTTCATAAAAGACTGGTTTGTGTGGGCAATACTCCTCTGGACTTTTATCTTTATGATTCATCTTTTTAATGTATTTATAATGAATACATTTATGGGAAAAGAATGGGAAAACCAACAATTAGAAAGACTCAAAGCAAAACAGGAAGTTAGAATTGCTGAACTAAAGAAACAAGCATTACAAGAAGTAACAGTAAAAGAAAATAAAATTGCAAAAGAGCAAGAAGCATTGCATGAATTTTCAACACCTGAAGCAGAAGTAAAAAAAAACGATCCCAACAAACTTCCCCCAGAACAAGTATGATAACAATGATAGCGGCCGCAGGCAAAAACAACGAATTGGGAAAAGACAACGATCTTATCTGGCATTTACCTGATGATTTTAAAAGGTTTAAGAAACTAACTACGGGACATTATATAATTATGGGTCGTAAAACCTACGAGTCATTTCCAAAACCACTACCCAATCGCACACATATTATCATAACGCGAAACAACGACTACAAACCCGCTTTACCAGAAGGAAGAGAAAAAGATGTGATCGTTGTAAATAGCATTGATGCTGCCTTATTAAAATCTGCTAGCGATGAGCAACCTTTTATTATTGGCGGAGGAGAAATTTACAAGCTAGGAATGGATGTCGCAGATAAAATTGAACTTACCCGAGTTAAAGGTTCTTTTGAAGCCGATACATTTTTTCCTAAAATAGACACTTCTCTTTGGGAGCTAATTAGTGAAGAAAAACAGGTAAAAGACGATAAACATCGGTACGCTTTCACATACGAAACTTGGGTTCGCAAATAATCCTCAATACTTTATTCAAACTATTTTAGTTAGTTCTCATAAATATTAATTAATAATCCTCTTTTTAATTTCATTAAAAGAGGATTTTCTATTTTTACAAACTAAACACAACCAATTAAAAATCAATAGGAGATGAAAGCATATATTTTTCCAGGACAAGGAGCACAGTTTACAGGAATGGGTCAGGATCTTTATGAGTCTTCGGCAAAAGCGAAAGAGTTATTTCGGCAAGCCAATGAAACGTTAGGGTTTGACATCACTAAAATAATGTTTGAAGGTACTGCAGAAGAACTAAAGGAAACGAAAGTTACACAGCCTGCTATTTTCCTGCATTCAACAATCCTTGCTGAAGTAATGGGCGACCGCTTTAAACCAGACATGGTTGCAGGTCATTCTTTAGGAGAAATTTCGGCCCTTGTTGCTAACCGAACAGTAGCATTTACAGACGGACTACAATTGGTCTACAAAAGAGCACTCGCGATGCAAAAAGCCTGCGAAATTGAGCCATCAACAATGGCTGCTGTCTTAGGCTTGGAAGACCACTTAGTAGAGGCTATTTGTACAGACATACCTGGAACCGTTGTCGCAGCAAATTACAATTGCCCAGGACAATTAGTTATTAGCGGAGATGTTACTGCCATAGGTTTAGCTTGTGAAAAATTAACCGAAGCTGGCGCAAGGCGCGCGCTAGTATTGCCCGTTGGCGGCGCTTTTCACAGCCCATTAATGGAACCTGCAAGAGAGGAGCTTGCTGCAGCAATTGAAGCAACAACGTTTACTGCTCCTGCCTGTCCTATTTACCAAAATGTGTCAACGTTTGCAGTGACCAATCCTGCTGAAATACAAAAGAACTTAATCTATCAATTAACGGCTCCTGTTAAATGGGCACAAAGCATGCAGAATATGATTAAAGATGGTGCAACCCAATTTATTGAAGTTGGACCTGGAAATGTACTTCAAGGACTAATGAGAAAGATTGACCGCAGCGTTGAAACTTTTAAGGCAGGAATTGAGTAATCAAAATAAAAAGCCCAATTCAAAATATTTTGAATTGGGCTTTTTATTTTTTATTTAGTTACAAAAGCTATAATTGACTTTGTGAGGAAGTCAATTTGCTCGTCGTCTAACTCAGTATGCATTGGTAAAGAGACAACCTCTTTTACCAATTGATTAGTGATGGTGAAATCTGCTTCGTTATAACGTTCGTCTTTGTATGCTTTTTGGGCGTGCAATGGTATAGGATAATAGACGCCACAAGGAATGTCATTTGCTTGTAAATGTTTCACCAAAGCATCTCTATCTGCATTAATGATTCGCAAGGTATATTGATGAAATACGTGACAATCACACGTGTCACAAATTGAATTTCCTGCATTACAAAAACCTGTTGGAGTAATTATTTGTTCAATCCCACTAAAAGCTTGTGTATATTTTCTCGCAGCAGTGCGTCTTGCAATATTGTACGAATTAAGATTTGGTAACTTAGCACGTAAAACAGCTGCTTGTATACTATCCAATCGCGAGTTTACTCCCACAACATCGTGATGATATCGTTCGTACATGCCGTGATTTACAATTCCTCTAATGATGTGCGCCAAATCGTCATCATTTGTAAAAATAGCGCCTCCATCACCATAACATCCTAAGTTTTTTGAAGGAAAAAATGAAGTAGATCCAGCATGACCAATACCACCTGTCATTTTCTTTGTCCCATCTTTTGAAGTATAAGCTGCACCAATTCCTTGCGCATTATCTTCAATTACATATAGATTGTGTCGTTCTGCTAAATCCATAATCGCATCCATATTAGCTGCTAGACCAAATAAATGCACAGGAACAATTGCCTTAGTATTTGGTGTTATTGCTTTTTCAACGGCAGCAATATCAATATTAAAATTTATAGGATCCACATCAACTAAAACAGGCGTTAGTTGTAACAATGCTATTACTTCTACCGTGGCGGCAAATGTGAAATCTGCCGTTATCACTTCATCACCGGGTTTCAAACCCAATCCCATCATAGCAATTTGCAATGCATCTGTACCATTGGCGCAAGGAATTACATGTTTTACCCCTAAATAATCTTCTAATTCTTTTTGAAATGCATGAACTTCAGGACCATTAATAAATGCTGTGTTATCAATAACTTCTTGTATGGAAGCATTTACCCTTTCTTTGATTGCGGCATATTGACCCTTGAGGTCTACCATTTGTATTTTTTTCATTCGTTAAGACCCATAATTTGGGTGAGGTAATTAAAGATTATCTCCCTTCTTTTAAACAATATAAAATCGGAAGCTGCATAAATTTTATGTTTTGTAAAAATACAAAAACAAATAATTAATATTTCAGTAGCTGTTCAATCTTTGCCTTCACTTTTATAGTAGAAGGAATCATAGTTTCCTCCAAAACTGAATTTAATGGAATCGCCGGCATATTTTCAGAACCAATTACCATTACTGGAGCATCCAATGATTGAAAACACTCTTCTTGTATGCGTCCTTGCAATGCCCTACTAAAACTATTTTCTGAAGGTTCTTCGGTCACCACTAAACACTTCCCACATTTCTTGACACTCTTAAAAACAGTATCATAATCTAATGGATGTAAGGTCCTTAAATCTACAATTTCCACCCGGTCTGTAATACCCATCTCTCTGGTGGCATTATATGCCCAATGCACTCCCATCCCGTAGGTTATAATTGAAAGGGTTTCATCGCCGTCTTGTGGCCAAATTTCCTGCAAGACCCATGCTTTACCAAACGGCAACATGTAATCTTCACTTGGCTCAATACTAGTAGCACCTTTTGTCCCTTTCACTTTACTCCAGTACAATCCTTTGTGCTCAAAAATCACCACTGGATTAGGATCGTAATACGCTGCTTTTAGAAGTCCTTTTAAATCGGCTCCGTTACTTGGATATGCGATTTTAATTCCGCGAATATTACTTACCACACTTTCCAAAGAAGACGAATGGTAGGGCCCTCCACTTCCGTAAGCACCTATTGGCACTCTCAATATCATAGACACCGGCCATTTTCCGTTAGATAAATAACAGCTTCTAGAAACCTCTGTAAATAATTGATTAAGTCCAGGCCAAATATAATCTGCAAACTGAACCTCCACAATAGGCTTCAACCCCACAGCACTCATACCTACCGTAGAACCTACAATAAATGCCTCTTGAATTGGGGTATTAAAAACACGGTTATCACCAAATTTCTGGGCCAAAGTAGCCGCTTCTCTAAATACACCGCCTAATCTTCCACCAACATCTTGACCATAGAGCAAACATTCAGGATGCTTTGCCATCAATTCTTCAATCGCGAACAGTGCGCAGTCCACCATTACTACTTTTTCACCTCCTTCAGGAGAACGCTCTCCTACTTCTTCGGTAATTAAGGTTGGAGCAAAATCGTGTGTAAATAAATCCTCTGGTTTTGGATCTTCTGCTTTTGAGGCTTTGTCTAGGCTAGAAGCGACCTCGGCCTGCGCAGACGTAATAATTTCGTTAATCGTCTCTTCGGAAATATTAAAATCTGAAAGTAATTTCAACATTTTAGGATAAGGGTCTCTCGATCTTGCTTCGTCTAAATCATCACGGTAAAACTCCATTCGAACACCAGAAGTATGGTGATTTAATAACGGAACTTTAGCGTGGACTAGGAAAGGGCGTCGCTCTGTCCTTATCTTTTCAATAACCTCGTTAATAGTTTTATAACTCTCTTCAAAATCTGTCCCATCTATGGAGATGGCTTCTAAACCGTGAAACCCAGCTGCGTATTCTGCAGCATTTTGCGCTCTCGTTTCCGCAGCATTTGCAGAAATATCCCATCCATTATCCTGCACTAAATACAAGATAGGCAATTGCTTCAATGCTGCCATTTGAAAAGCTTCTGCAATTTCACCTTCAGTAACCGATGCATCCCCCAAAGAACAAACAACAACTGGACGGTCATTACGCACCTGTTGCGCAATCGCTTCGTCGATTCCTAAGCTTTCTTTGTAAGCAAATCCCAATGCAACACCTGTTGCAGGAATAGCCTGCATACCTGTTGCACTGCTTTGATGTGGAATTTTAGGCTTATCAATATCGTTCAAACTTGGATGCGCATAATAAGTACGCCCGGCGGAAAACGGATCGTCTTTTTTTGCCAATACTTGCAACATTAGCTCGTAGGGAGTCATCCCAATCGCCAGTAGCATTGAATCATCCCGATAGTAAGGGAACATATAGTCCTGCGGTTCCAATTGCATCCCCACGGCTATTTGTATCACCTCGTGCCCGCGAGAAGTGGCGTGCACATATTTTGAAACTACTTTAAAATTCTCTTCATAGATTTCAGTCATAGCTTTTGCAGTGACTAGGTTTTTAAAGGCCTTTAACAATAATTCTTTAGTTATCAATTTGTCTATTTTATTTAACATTCTTTAATCGTTGGACGGTTTGAATTACTAATACTTGTTTCATTTTATACTTGTCTGGGCTAGGATCTTTTGAGCCACGACCACTCATCTCATTCGCTACACGATTCACGTCTTTTTGCCCCCTTTCTTCGCACCATACTTTAGTCTTGGTTTGTGTAATGACCGCTAGCGAACGATACTTGTTTAAAACGTCCTTTTCAAATCAAAATTCTCCATATTATCTGCAATTCTTTTCAAGAAGCTTCCCGCTAAATATCCATCTACAATTCTATGGTCAAAAGAAAGTGACAAATACATCATACTTCTAATCTCAATTACATCTCCTTCTGGTTTTTCAATTACCTCGGCTCGCTTTTTTATAATTCCTGTTGCTAGAATGGCTGCTTCTGGTTGATTGATAATAGGTGTTCCCATTAAACTACCAAAAGTTCCCACATTACTAATAGTAAAAGTACCCCCTTTCATATCATCGCCTTTTAATTTTCCAGCGCGTGATTTCCCTACTAATTCATTAATAGCAGCGGCTAATCCTTTTAAATCTTTTTTATCTGCATTCTTTACTACTGGAACGATTAAATTGCCAGAAGGCAATGCGGTTGCCATACCAATATTTATATCTTCTTTCACAATGATATTCTTCCCATCAAGAGAAGAATTGATCATTGGAAACTCTTTAATAGCATTTGCCACAGCTTCAATGAATATTGGGGTAAATGTCAATTTCTCTCCATGTTTCTCCAGAAACGCTAATTTATTAGCATTTCGCCAAGTAACCATATCAGTAAGATCTGCCTCCACATAGGCTGTTACGTGTGGCGAAGTATGCTTGCTATATACCATATGGTCTGCAATCATCTCACGCATACGATCCATCTCTACAATCTTACCCGTCCCTTTATCAAATTTTAAATCTGGAACTTGAAACCCGCTATTTTGTGATACCGCTTGTGCAAACTGAAACGGCCTCCCTTCCTTTAGATAATTGGTCACATCACTTTTTCTCAATCTTCCTTCGTTTCCTGTTCCTGAAATTCTTGCTAATTCTTCATAAGAAATATGATTTTTTCTAGCAATTACATCTACCAATGGCGAAATGAACAAGTTCTCATTTACCTTGAAAGATTTTGAAGTTGATGCTGAATTTCCCTTTGGAACTCCTGGACCCTTCTTTTTTGAACTTGATAAATTCTCAACACTCTTTTCTTTAGAGGCTATAACTACCGAAGCACTTTCATATAATTCTAAAACTGCAATTGTTTCACCAACTGGCACGATCTCTTTTGCCGAAACGCTGTGAGAAATCATCTTTCCAGCACTTGGTGCAGGCACCTCATTATCCACTTTATCTGTTGCGACCTCAACAAGGATATCGCCTTCTTCAAAAGATTCACCTTCTTGAACCAACCAATTAATGATAGTTCCTTCCGTGATACTCTCCCCATTTTGGGCATCTTAAAAATTGATTCGGCCATTGGTTTAATTTTGATGTAGTGTATAAAAATACTGTATTACATATGGTTATATTGAAATATTCTGCTTTATATATCTAAAAGAGACTTTTATTCTAAAATTTTAATTTAGATATTATTTTTATTCTATTTTTATACTTTATTAACCGAATAAAAGAACAAATGAAGCTAGACGCTACAGACATTGCTTTATTGAAAGCCCTACAAAAGGATTCTAACCGAACGATAAAAAGTTTAGCAGACGAACTAAACAGATCTACAACACCAGTTTTTGAACGGATAAAGAAACTAGAAAGAGAAGGATATATTGAAGGATATTCTGCCCGTTTGAACCCAAAGAAATTAGGTTTAAAACAAACAGTTTTTGTAGCGATTACATTGCAAGGACACACCCGTAGTTATCTAGAAAAATTTGTAAAGCAAGTCAATGAATTTCCAGAGGTTATAGAATGTCACCGTATTAGCGGCACCTTTGATTATCTGCTAAAACTTATAGTGGAGGACATTGAGGCATATGAAAACTTTATTATCACAAAACTCACGTTGCTCCCCTACTTAGGAAATGTTCAAAGTCTAATTACGCTAAGCACTGGGAAAGAAATTTATGAGATAGATTTAAGTCACTTGGAAAAATAATTAAATTATTTACTTCTTAGTTTTCAGCTCTTGAAGTGTTTTATAAAAATCTTCTTGTTTTGGTCTATGCGCTGGAACCTCCCTTAACGAGGCTACTTCCCTTAAACTCTCGTGACAATCTGCTGGCAATTGCTGGTATAATTTTGTCCCTGCTGTTTTCCAAACGATCATTTCCTCTGAAACCTCTTTAATGGACTTTGCTGGGTTTCCAACAATTAATTGTCGATTCCCAAACTTGGCTTCAGCTTTTACAAATGCCATTGCTCCCACGATACATTCGTCTCCAATTTGAGCATCATCCATAATTACACTGTTCATTCCTATAAGGCAATTGCGCCCTAAATTAGCTCCATGAATTACGGCTCCATGGCCTACGTGAGCACCTTCTTTTAGAACAATGCTCTTTCCTGGAAACATATGAACTGTGCAGTTCTCCTGAACGTTTACACCATCTTCTAAAATAATTTCACCCCAATCGCCGCGTATCGCAGCTCCAGGACCTATGTAACAGTTTTTACCAATGATTACATTTCCAGTAACTGCAGCCAATGGATGGACGAAGCTAGATTGGTGTACTACAGGTATGTGTCCTTTGAACGAATATATCATATGGCTCGAGATTGTGGATCAAAGATTAACGATTGCTGATTTTATAGTTCAATAGCCGTTAATCTTAAATCATTTTATTTAAATCCTTTCAATGTCTCTTTGGTAAAATCACTTAAAACCAATCTTCCAGAAATCACAGCTCTTTCTGCTAGTAACGCATCCCAATTCTCAGTTCCAGACCACATTACTTTTTTCATTTCTTTCATTGCTTCAGGGTTGTAATTGCAAAGATTTTTTGCAAATACCTTTACTGCTTCATCCAATGCTTCAGTAGATTCATGTACACTTGCATAAAGTCCTTTTTGTCTTGCCCATTCTGCATCATAAAAACTATTTGCATCAATCGCAATCTGACTCATTCCTGTTAATCCTAACTTTCTTTCGACCACTGGACCTACTACAAAAGGTCCGATTCCTATATTCAATTCACTTAACTTGATACTGGCAAATTTACTTGCCATACAGTAATCTGTTGCGCTTGCAACTCCTACTCCACCGCCTACAGTTTTTCCTTGTACACGCCCTATAATAAACTTAGGACATTTTCGCATTGCGTTAATAACGTTCGCAAAGCCACTAAAAAATACACGGCCAGTTTCTGCATCATTGATACTGATAAGTTCTTTAAAGCTTGCTCCAGCGCAGAAAGTTCTTTCGCCTCCACTTTTAAGGATAATCACTTTTACTTCACTATTTTCTCCTGCTTTTTTTATTGTCTTTCTCAACTTTTCAAGAATATCTCCCGGCAAACTATTGTGTGCTGGGTGAAAGAATTCTATGGTTGAAATTCCGTTATTTATATCTTCTTTTACGTATGGATCACTCATATTTTTATTAAATGTCAATGCACAATTATCGCGCATTTTGTTTGTTTTTTCTTAATCTGTCAATGAGGATTCATTCCACATTCGGTTAAATGTTATAGTCTACTCTTTTTTAAAAAGACCTCTCAATCATAATTAGTATCAAACACTGTCAAATCCTAGGCTTCACTCAAATCTACCCAATCTGGATTTATTTCAGAAATGATATTCTTTTTCCAATATTGTTTCCACTTCTTAATAGTCTTTTCTCTTTTTATTGCTTCTTGAATCCATTGATGTTCTTCAAAATAAACCAACTTATTAATATTATATCTTCCTACGTGTGTTCCAAAGGTTGCGGCTTTATATTATTTGTAACTCCTACGTAGAAAATATGGCGATTTTCATGTGTGAGTATATATATATATATATATATATATGTGTTCGCGCGCCATAAATAGTAACAATTGGTCTTTTCATTAAAGCGTCTGCGGAATAAATCCGCAGTGAGCAATTTAGCCTAAAAGGCTAAATTGCTCAAAGTGATGATTTAAATGCTTTCGTTCTAACAAATATGATTCATATTTATTCAATTCTCCAAAAACTAAATTCTTTAACATCGCATCTGGATTTTCTTGAAAAAATGCGAGATACTTAAATCGCTGCTCCAAGAATTTCTCCTTTGCCGTTTCTAAATCTGGATGTTGTAAAGGAGCCAGTGTATCTTTTTCTAATTGCGGAAATCTAGAGTTTTGCGGAAACTTCTTAAAATTATATAGACTGTCATGGGTTATATCTAAATACTTTTCTGGTGTTACAATTTCAAAATCTTGAATATCTCCCGAAGTAATTTTATAGGTGTATTCTAGATGTTCTAACATATGCTGTGGTGTCATTATACCCCATTTTGGCTTGCTTTCTTCTGAAATTTTATCGAGACAGAATTGGATCGCTTCATTGGTCATTTCGGTAAAGACTTCTTGTTTCTTTTCTACCATTGTTAAAATAGTAGCGATACAAACTAAGGGATCCTCTTTCTCCGCATCAGCTGGTAATATAGCGTTTGAGCTATCTACATTTACATCAAATATTTCTACATACCATTTAACAATTCCACTTGGGTGCTCTTGTCCTCTGCTATCTCTGTCTACTTTTTGCTTGCAGGTTAAACGAACATATAAAGTGTCGCTATCGTAAATAGGGCGTAAGAATCTAATTTCTTCTAAGCCATAGTTTGCAGCAACGGGCCCTTTATTCGGGTAGACAAATAAACCTGCTGCCATCGAAATGATAAAATAGCCGTGGGCAGTTCGCTTTTCAAAAATACTTCCGTCTAACGATGTGGTATCTGTGTGTGCGTAAAAGTGATCCCATGTAATATTTCCGAAGTTTACAATATCTGTATCTGTGATCGTGCGGTTATGGGTTTTTAGTGACATTCCCGGTTGGATGTCTTCCCAATGGTATTTAAAAGGATGTTGTGGCGTTTCTTTGTAGGCCGCTTTAGGTTGATAAATTCCCGTAACCTCTGTCAAAGTGGTTGGGCTTCCTTGAATGGCACAACGTTGTAAATAATGTTTAATACCACGCATTCCTCCCATTTCTTCTCCTCCACCAGCACGACCTGGACCCCCGTGGATTAATCCTGGCAATGGCGAACCGTGTCCTGTACTTTGTTTTGCACTTTCGCGATTTAATATTAAAATACGCCCGTGATGACTTGCCGCATTCACTGCATATTCTCTGGCAATTTTATCATCGTTTGTAACGATTGAGCTAACTAGAGATCCTTTCCCCATTTTTGCTAATGTGATTGCATTTTCTAAGTTATCATAAGGCATTATTGTACTTACGGGACCAAAAGCTTCAGTCACGTGCGCGTTTTCATTTTGTAACGGATGGTCCTCACGCAACAAAACAGGTTTCATAAAAGCGCCTTTTTGTGAATTTGCGCCTATGGCTTCAAAATTATCAGTATTTCCGTAGACAATTTGAGCACTTTCTGCAATTTTTGCTACTTGTTCTTTTACGCTGTTACGTTGGGCATCATTAACAAGACTTCCCATACGCACTTCTCTCAATCGAGGATCACCTATAGTAATTTTATCCAGTTGTTTTATCAATGCACTTTGCACATCTTCCACTAGTCCTTGAGGCACGATAATTCTACGAATTGCCGTACATTTTTGACCACACTTTGTCGTCATTTCATTGCGAACTTCCTTAATAAATAAATCAAATTCTGGTGTTCCTGGAACCGCATCTTTTCCTAAAATAGCGGCGTTTAAACTGTCTGCCTCCATTGTAAAAGGAACAGATTCTGCAGTAAGCTGCGGGTGGTTTTTAAGAACTCGTCCTATTTTTGCAGACCCAGTAAACGTTACAACATCTTGCGAATGAACGGTGTCTAGTATGTTCTTGGCGGTACCACTAATCAACTGCAAAGACCCTTCAGGTAAAATTCCTGAAGCGATTATTTCTCTTACTACAGCTTCTGTTAAATAAGCGGTTTGTGGTGCTGGCAACACGACTGCTGGCATTCCTGCCATCCAGTTCACTGCGCACTTTTCGAGCATTCCCCAAACTGGAAAATTAAAAGCGTTAATATGTACTGCCACACCTTCACGAGGCACCATAATGTGGTGTGCCATAAAACGACCTCCACGAGATAAATCTATTGGATCACCTTCTACGTGGTATGATTGATTGGGGAATAATTTACGAAGAGATGCATTGGCAAAAAGATTACCAAAACCTCCTTCAATATCCACCCAACTATCACGCTTTGTAGCCCCTGTTCGGTAGCTAATTTCATAAAACGCTTTCTTTCTTTTTTCAAGGTATAGCGCAAGGCTTTTCAGCAGGTTTCCTCGTTGTTGAAAGGTCATTTTACGAAGTGTATCTCCCTTATCACGACCGTATTGCAGAATAGAGGGAACGTCTAATCCTTCAACTGAAGTTGATGTAAAATGTTCGCCCGTAATAGAATCAAAAACAGGAATTCCTTCACCGTTTCCAGATTGCCATTGACCTTGTATATAATGTTGTGTTTTATTCATTTTATAGAATTATAAATTCACATTTTCAATAATAGCTGCATACCCTTGACCAACTCCAATACACATTGTAATTAGTGCGTAACGTTTGTTTGTTTCTTGTAATTCTAATGCCGCTGAGTAGGCAATTCTTGCCCCTGTGACCCCTAGTGGATGACCTATTGCAATAGCGCCGCCATTTGGATTAATTCTCGCATCATCATCTGCTAATCCCCATTCTCTAATACAAGCCAAAGCCTGCGATGCGAAGGCCTCATTTAACTCAATCACATCCATATCTTCCATTTTCAAACCTGCTTTTTCCAAAGCTTTATTAGAAGCTTTCACAGGACCGATTCCCATAATTCTTGGTTCTACTCCCACTACGGCAGAACTTATAATTCTTGCCATTGGTTTCAATCCATATTTCTTAACTGCATCTTCACTTGCAATAATGGTAGCCGCTGCGCCATCATTTAATCCCGATGCATTACCGGCCGTTACGCTTCCACCGTCTTTTTTAAAGGCTGGACGTAGTTTTGCTAATATTTCTTTTGAAGAATTTGGTTTGATAAATTCATCATTCGCAAAAATGATAGGGTCTTTTTTTCGTTGCGGAATTTCAACGGGAACGATTTCTTTTGCTAACCTGCCATTCTTTTGAGCGGCAGCGGCTTTCATTTGGCTGTTATACGCAAAGGCATCTTGATCTTCTCTAGAGATGTTATACTTCTCTACAAGATTTTCAGCAGTAACACCCATTCCATCAACACCATACAATGTTGCCATTTTAGGATTTATAAAACGCCATCCAAAAGTAGAATCATACATTTTACTATCACCCCCAAATGCTGTGGAAGGTTTTGCAATCACGTAGGGTCCGCGGGTCATATTCTCAACGCCGCCTGCGATAAATAAATCCCCGTCACCAGCTTTTATAGCGCGATTTGCCTGAATAATAGCACTCAAGCCGCTACTGCATAATCTATTTACAGTTTCACCCGGAACAGAAAATGGAAGTCCTGCGAGTAGCAAACTCATTCGTGCTACATTACGATTATCCTCTCCTGCTTGGTTTGCGCAGCCCATGATTACATCTTCATATGCATCTTTCGGGATGTTAGGATATTTGTCAGTCACTGCTTTAATAACCAATGCTCCTAAATCATCTGCGCGTAAGGCACTTAATGCGCCTTTATAATTCCCGATAGGGGTTCTTACTCCGTCAATTATATATGCTTCTTTCATATTTTCATTTTAGATGCACGATATACGAGTGCGATTTCTTTAATCTTCCTTCGCAAATCTACAATCGTACATTTTTTATTCTGTCCAATCTTTCGAGGTTCTATAAACGACTCCCTTAAAGAGAGCTACTAGTTCTTCGCCTCGTTTCACTTCTACTATATTAAAACCTACCTTATTCTTTTGATGATCTAATATTGATTCTGCTGTGATGAAATCTCCTTCTTCAAGTGCCTCAATATGGTTGATACTTGTTTCGATAGACACTGCATACTTTCCGTGTGTATTTGCCGTGAATCCAAAAGCAGTGTCTGCAAGTGAATAACTGATTCCACCGTGTGCTTTATCCATGCTATTAAGCATTTCTTTTCTAATAGTCATTCCTACTTTCACCCGTCCTACTTCGCATTCTAGAATCTCAATTCCTAGCCAAGTTGAGTAGGCATCTTGCGATAGCATTTTATATGGTATTTTATTTCCTTGCATTATCATTTTTATGTCAGGCTGAGCTTTTCGAAGCCCATTCAATATTGTTAATTATTGCCCTTCGACAGGCTCAGGGTGACATTTCTATTTAATAAAGAACTGTTTGTTTTCTTTATTCATTCTTCTCAACAATGGAGAACAACGATATCTATCTTCGCGATACTCATCGTACAAGGTATCTAATTTCTCAACACACCAATCAATTCCTTTTTCATCTGCCCAAGCGAGTAATCCTTTTGGATAATTAACACCTTTGGTCATGGCGCTATCAATATCCTCAGCACTTGCAATGTTTAAAAATAAGGCGTCTGCAGCTTCATTAATGAGCATCACTAATACCCGATTAAAAATTTGCTCTTTTACAGTGGCGTCAATAGCGCTTGTTGTTACATCAGAGTCTTCCACTTTCTTACCATTCTGGTCATACTCGTAATACCCAATACCCGACTTACGACCTAAATAACCTGCTTCCGAAAAACGCTTTTGTGTGAATGATGGCTTGTATCTTGGATCGAAATAGAAGGCCGTAAAAACCGTTTCTGTCACCGTGTAGTTTACATCATTCCCTATAAAATCCATAAGTTCAAAAGGGCCCATTCTGAAACCTCCCAAGCTTTTCATCGCATGATCTATGGTTGCAAAATTTGCGATTCCTTCTTCGTAAATGCGTAAAGCTTCTCCATAAAATGGTCTTGCGACTCTATTTACAATAAAACCTGGAGTGTCTTTCGCCACTGCAACTACTTTCTTCCAACTAGAGATTGTATCTATTACTGTTTCAAGCACCTCATACGATGTTTGAATAGCCGGAATTACCTCAACTAACTTCATTAATGGTGCTGGGTTAAAAAAGTGAATCCCTACGCAACGCTCTGGCTTTTCTAGTGACGAAGCTATAGAGGCTATTGACAAAGAAGACGTGTTTGATGCTATAATACAATCATCGCTTACATACCCTTCTAATTCCTGAAATACCTTTTTCTTAATATCAAGACTCTCTACTATCGCTTCAATCGTCAAATCACTATCTGCTAATTTATTTAAAGAAGTTACGTAACTGATATTATTCTGAATACGAGTTTTTTCTTCAGAAGTAACACGCCCTTTTTCAACAAGACGCGTCATTATTTTTTCTAAAGCCAATTTGGCTCTATCAAGTGCTCCTTGATTTAAATCGAAAAGTTTTACCAAACAACCTGCGGTGGATGCTACTTGCGCAATACCACTACCCATTGTCCCTGCGCCTATAATTCCTACCGTTTTGATTGGAGATTTCGGATTAACGATCTTTGATTTTTGATTTGATGTGGTCATTAAAATTTATTTTTTACGGGCAGTTTTAATATTTGCTATGAAAATAGCAATGAGTTGATTATTGTCCTCTAATAGCCTATCCAATTCCTTTACATTCAATATTAACTTTGCTCCTTTTTGAATTTTTATACTAACATAAGACGCTCTTAATTCTATCTAACTAATTTTCATTTTGTAAAGAAATTATTTGGCGGATTCCCCACTTCTTTCCTCACCCTAATTTAAAACCACAGAAGTACTAGACCTAATCAGTTGTATCGTCAAATACGGCGCCTCAAAGGAAAACTACATCTAAGGCAAATTGAATTCAACGTTTCTGTAATTGATTTGGTTTCATATTTATTTTAGTTCAAAAATCAACAATTGCTAATCTCCAATCGTTAATTACCTAGTTTCCTTTAAAGTTTGGCTTTCTCTTCTCTACAAACGCAGCAACTCCTTCAGCATAATCTTCTGTAGATGCTGATTCTATTTGTAGTTTACTTTCTAATATTAGCTGCTCTTCAAGATTATTCGTCATTGATTCGTTAAGCAATCTTTTAGTCAAACCTAATGCTTTTGTAGGCATATTGGCTAAGGTTGTTGCTGCTGCTTTTACTTCATCCATTAAAGTTTCAGAAGGCACCACACTATAGATCATACCCATTTTTTCTGCTTTTTCTGCGGAAATTTTATCTCCTAACATCATAATGGCAGAAGCTTTACCAAACCCAATTAATCGAGGTAAAAAGAAGGTTCCAGCACTGTCTGGAATCAATCCTATTTTACTAAAAGCCTGAATAAAACTCGCTTTATCGCTTGCAATAACCACATCACAGGCCAAAGCTATATTTGCTCCCGCTCCTGCTGCTACTCCGTTGACACCGCATACAATTGGCTTTTCAATTGCTCTTATCTTTTTTATAATAGGGTTGTAATGGTCATCTAAAATTTTCTTAAATCCAGGATTTAAATCTGGATTTGTAATCTCCCCTATATCTTGACCGGCACAAAAAGCTCTTCCGCTTCCTGTGATGACTATAGCTCTAACAGTTGCGTCTTTTTCGCAAGCATCAAGTTCATCCTGCAATAAAAAAGCCATCTCCTTATTGAAGCTATTAAAAACTTCAGGACGGTTCAAGGTTAAAATGGCTACGCCGCTATTGATTTGTTTAGTTATTGGTTGCGTCATTTCATAAAAATTGGATGTTGAGGATTAATGATTTTTGATTGTTAGATTAGTACTTCTTCAATCAAAAATCCACAATCCACAATCGTTAATCATTCTATTTTAAACATTTAAAGTAATCAAATGGCTCTAGGCAGTCATCACATTTAAATAGTGCTTTGCATGCTGTAGAACCAAACTGACTTACTAGATGTGTATTTGTACTTTTACATTGAGGGCAGATAACTTTTTTAGCATTACCTAGTAATACTTCTTTGTCTGCGGTTTCAGACAATGGTCTAGCAATACCATATGCTTCCATTTTCACCAATCCTTCTTCGCGTATCCAATCTGTACTCCAAGCAGGGCTTAAGACCAATTCTACTTCAACTGATTTTCCAAAGGGCTTAAAAGCTTTTTTTAAATCATCCCCTATCACATCCATTGCTGGACAACCGCTATAGGTTGGAGTGAGTTTAACTTTTATGATTCCATTTTCTTCAATCGCCTGTCTTATTACACCAAGATCTAGCACTGTCAACACAGGGATTTCGGGATCGCTTACTTGTTCCAGAATTGGGATTAAATGAGGATCGATATTTGCAGTTTGAGTTAAAGTCATTTATATTTAGTCAATTTTAATAAACCTCTCTAGAACTAAACTCGGCATCTTCAAAAGTGAAAAGTTCCTATTTCGATAATGCTCGTGGAAACATAGTTAATTTATTAGAATTATTGATTGTCTATCTATTCGTTCTTAAATCAAAAATCCGCAATCATACATTACCATTCCATATTAGGGTAGGTGCGTTGCATATATTGTAACTCTGCTAGCAAATAGCCCATATGCTCACTATGAATTCCTTTTTTACCTCCACGAGTGAAATACTTGCTTTCTGGAACCGTTAGATTTGCCTCCTCTAAAAGTTCTGAAACCTCTCTATAGTATATTTCTTTTAATTTCAAAACATCTACTCCTATTCCTTCATTAACCATAGCATTGTCTGCTTCAGTCATATCAAAAAGCTCATCTGTATACGTCCATAAATCATCAATAGCTTCTTGCATTTTAGCCTTGCTTTCTGGACTACCATCCCCTAATCGCTTTACCCAATCCCCTGAGAATCTCTTATGATAGCTGACTTCTTTAATTGCTTTTTTCGCAATCGCAGCCAGCGTTTCGTCTTTGCTATTTAGCATTTGAGTCATAAATAATAAATGGAATACATCAAACAAATATTGGCGTCCCATTACAAATCCAAAATGCTCATTGGGTTGTTCTACTAACAATACGTTTTTGTATTCTCTTTCTAAGCGCAAAAAGGCTAAATCATCTTCATTCTTTCCTTTCCCCTGTATTTTTGCCGCATATTGATAATAGTTACGGCACTGTCCTATTAAATCGAGTGATATATTTGTGCCTGCAATATCAGTTTCCAACGTGGGGCCGTGACCACATAATTCGCCTAAACGTTGGCCAAGAATTAAGCTGTTATCTGCTATTGATAAAATATAATCGAAAAGATGTTTATTATTCATTTGGAATAGTGTCTAACATTTGCCCTTTGACAAACTCAGGATAACCGTTATTATTAATTGGAAATTAGAGATTAAAAATTTTTGATTGTGGAACTATTCGTTCTCCAATCAGAAATCCAAAATACACAATCGTTTACATATGTTTTACATCGTCTGGTAAATCGTAAAACGTAGGGTGCCGATATACTTTGTCGTGTGCGGGCTCAAAAAGTTCCCCGTTGTGCTCAGGATTAGTAGCAGTAATGTTTTTACTTTCTACTACCCAAATACTAACACCTTCACTTCTTCTTGTATATACATCACGTGCATTTTCTAAGGCCATTTCTGCATCTGCCGCGTGAAGACTACCAAAGTGTCTGTGCTCTAATCCGTTTTTACTTCTAACGAAGATTTCCCAAAGGGGCCAATTCTTACTCATATTTTTTAAGGATTGAGTGGTTTGTATTGAGTTAAGAGTTGAGACTTATATTTCTCAATACTCAGAACTAAAGACTCACTTCTGTTTAAATAGCTTTCTTTAATTTATTCGCTTCTTTCTTGTCTGCATAAGCCATTGCCGCATCGCGCACCCAAGCTCCGTTGTCCCAAGCGCTTACTCTAGCTTTCATACGTTGCTTATTGCAAGGGCCGTGGCCTTTTACTACCTGCCAGAACTCATCCCAATTGATTTCTCCAAAATCATAAATACCTTTTTCTTCATTCCATTTTAAATCTGGATCTGGAACTGTTAATCCAAGAATATCAGCCTGCGGAACCGTTTGATCAATAAATTGTTGGCGTAAATCATCATTTGACTTGCGTTTTAATTTCCATTTCATTGATTGTTCTGTATGGATACTCTCGGCATCTGTTGGACCTAGCATCATTAAACTTGGCCACCACCACCTATTCAAGGCATCTTGCGCCATGTCTTTTTGCGCTTGTGTTCCGTTGCAAAGTTTATGCATAATCTCAAAACCTTGGCGTTGGTGAAAGCTTTCTTCTTTACAAACGCGCACCATTGCCCTTGCGTAAGGACCAAAAGAGGTATTACACAATGGCACTTGATTGATAATCGCTGCGCCATCTACTAACCAGCCCACAGCTCCCATATCTGCCCAAGTAACAGTAGGATAATTAAATATAGAAGAATACTTTGCTTTTCCAGAATGCAATTGTTCATACAATTCGTCACGAGAAATCCCTAAGGTTTCGCATGCAGAATACAGATACAACCCATGACCCGCTTCATCTTGAACTTTAGCAAGAAGGGCTGCTTTTCTCCTTAGTGAAGGAGCTCTTGAAATCCAATTCCCTTCTGGTAACATTCCTACAATTTCAGAATGGGCATGTTGGGACATTTGCCTGATGTGTGTCTTCCGATACTTTTCTGGCATCCAATCTTTAGGTTCTATCTTTTCATCACGTGCTATACGCGCTTCAAAAATTTCTTCTAGGTTTTTTACTTGTTCGTTGCTCATAGCTCAGTTATTTTATTATTAGCTTGGGAGAACATCCCCCTAGCTCCCCTCAAAGGCAAGATTTATACGTCAAAGTCTACTGTAACACTATCTGTAGTTGGGACTGCTTGGCAACTCAAAACAAGATTTTGAGACACCTCTTTATCACTCAATGCATAATTTATTTTCATTTCTACTGCACCGTCTATTACTAAACATTTGCAGGTGCTGCATACACCCCCTTTGCAAGCAAAGGGCAAATCTGCTCCTGCTCCCAGGGCTGCATCTAGAATATTATCGTATTCTTTGGTCATTGTGAACGTAAATTCTTTACCACCATCAACAATGATCACTTTGGTTCCTTCCACATTTTGTTGCGCTAAGCGCTCTTGACGCGCAATATCTTCTTCTGAAAGTCCTGTAACAAATAATTCAAAATGAACATTCTCTTTGGGAAGTCCAGCATTGATTAAATACTCTGACACATAATTGACCATTTTTTCAGGACCACATAAAAACACTTCATCCGTATCTGGAATATCTATAAATGTTTTAGTTAGCACAGCCATTTTTTCATCATCAAAGCGACCATTAAACAATTCGATATCTCTGCGCTCTTTGGTCAAAAAATAATTGATTTCAAAACGCCCAAAAAACTGATTTCTCAGCTGTTCTAATTCCTCCTTAAAGATAATAGATTTTGCCGTCTTATTAATATAAAACAACTTACATGTACTATTTGGTTCCACTGTTAAATGCGTTTTAACCATTGAAAGTACCGGCGTAATTCCACTACCTGCCGCAAAAAAAAGATAATTTTTGGCTTTTGTATTGTTTGTTTCTACCCCAAAGTTACCACTCGGCGCCATTACTTCCAGCATGTCTCCAGCTTGGAGTGTATCATTTATAAATGTTGAAAATTTTCCGCCTGGAATTAACTTAACAGCCACTTTCCATTGAGCGTCTATTGGACTAGAACATAAACTATACGAACGGCGTGTATCTTCACCATCAATATCTGTCTTTAATGTAAGATGTTGACCTTGACGAAAGTGAAACTCCTTAGATATCTCTGAAGGAACTTCGAAAGTTACTACAGAGCAATCGTCTGTATCCTTGTAAATTTCTTTAATCTTTAAATTATGAAAGTCTGCCACTTGTTATATTTCAAATTATTGATGCAAAACTAACGATTGTTAGTTAATCTGCAAAAAGGTTTAACCATTATTAAACAATCCCTTCTAAAAGAACCGCTACCATGTCTTTCTTTAGGACGTTCACATCCATTTTACCGCGTTTTTCATTCCACAAGTAAAGGGTTCGAAGGGTAGATAGTATGGAAAATAAAATAACCTCAGGATGCTGTGGTTTAATATCACCTGCAGCAACTCCCTGTTTTATGATGCCTCGAAAATTTCCTTCATAATCCTCGCGCATTTTCACCACACGCTTTAGTGCAAAACCTTCTAAATGCATCCAATCATTATTGAGTGCTGCTATATTTTCAGAATAATTAACGGTGATATCAATATGAATTTCAATGACACTTTCAATCTTCTTTAAAGGACTTATATTTTCTAAAGTAATAGCATTCATCTCTCGGGTAAACTCTTCAGCAACTTCCAAAATTAATGTAGAAAGGATTTCTTGCTTTCCTGAAATATGATTGTACAAGCTGGCTGCTTTTATATCCATGGCATGGGCGATGTCGCGCATAGATACTGCATTATATCCTCTTTCTTTGAAAAGACGAGAGGCGATAGTTATTATTTCTTGCTTGCGGGTTGGTTTCATTATGATGTAAAAATAACGAATTAGAGATTAATTAAAGATTGTTGATTGGGGATTTTTGATTACTGAACTACCTGCTTTTTAAAGTCGTTAATTCTTTTTTATTTCAAAAATCAATAAACTCCAATACGCATTGGTTAGGCAAGTTTTGCTATTTTTGATATATGATTGAAGAGATTACCCCTCTAACCCCTATCAAGGGGAGCATTGAAATTGAAAGCAACGAACTACTCGATAGGCTGCCCCCACATTTAAAGCAGTATATCAAGCCACAAAATTATGAACACTACACCGCTATGAATCAAGCGGTGTGGCGTTATGTAATGCGAAAAAATGTGGATTATTTAAGTATAGTAGCACATGAAAGTTATCTGGATGGTTTGGAACAAACTGGAATTTCTATTGACAAAATCCCTTCGATGTATGGGATGAATCGCATCCTTAAAGAAATAGGTTGGGCAGCGGTTGCTGTGGATGGTTTTATTCCTCCTAACGCTTTTATGGAATTTCAGGCCTACAAAGTGCTGGTAATTGCTAGCGATATCCGTCAATTAGAGAACATCGAGTACACCCCTGCACCAGATATTATACACGAAGGAGCTGGACATGCTCCCATTATTGCCAGTCCAGATTATGCAGAATACTTACGGCGTTTTGGAGAAATTGGCGCTAAAGCAATCTCTAGTGCGCACGATATGGAAATGTACGAAGCGGTGAGAACACTTTCTATTTTAAAGGAAGCCGAAGGAATTTCTAAAGAAAAAATTGAAACTGCTGAAAAAAAAGTGGAAGCACTTCAAAATAAAAAAGTCACCCCTTCTGAAATTGCGCTTGTCCGAAATTTACATTGGTGGACCGTAGAGTATGGTATGGTTGGAACGATTGAAGATCCTAAAATTTACGGTGCAGGGCTACTATCTTCTATTGGCGAAAGCGAGTGGTGTATGAAAAAAGAGGTGAAGAAAATTCCGTATTCTATAGCTGCGGCATATCAAAATTTTGACATAACAAAACCGCAACCTCAATTATATGTCACTCCAGACTTTGCCTTTTTACAGCAAGTTCTGGAAGAATTCGCAAATACAATGGCGGTTAGAAAAGGTGGGTGGCGAGGACTCAATAAACTTATTGAAAGTAAACAAATGGGAACTATAGAGCTTAGTGCTGGCCTGCAAGTTTCTGGGGTATTTACGAGAATGATTAAAAATGAAGATAACGAAATAGTATATTTTGAAACTGAAAGAGAGACCGCACTTGCCTATAGAGAAACCGAAGTAATTGGACACGGAGTTTCAAGACATCAAAACGGATTTAGAAGTCCATTGGGTAAGTTAAAAGGTATTAATCTTGCCATTGAAAATATGGGGCCACGTGATCTAGCAGCCTATGATTTTTATGACGGTAAACCCATTGAGTTTGAATTTGAAAGCGGCATTCGAGTAAAAGGAATGAATGTTACAGGAATGCGTAATTTAAAAGGAGAGCTGATGTTGATTCAGTTTAAAAATTGTAAGGTTACTTATAAAAACGAAATTTTATTCTCTCCTGAAGATGGTGATTTTGATATGGCAGTTGGCAAAGAAATTGTCTCGGCATTTGCCGGAGCAGCAGATTACTTGAGTTTTAATTTAGTAGAACACGAATTGAGCACTCTTGGTGATGTTACAGAGATGGGTGAAGAGGAGAAAAAATTGAATGGGTTTTACAGCGCTGTGAGAACATATAGGTTGGAACATACCGCCCCTTACCTCTCTTCAAAGGGAAGAGACAAACTCTTAGAAATTTTTAAAAAGGTAAAGCGTAATTTCTCTAATGATTGGCTTTTGCCATTGGAGCTTTATGAGTTGACAAAAAATTATGAAATATTAGATCATTTGAAATCTTTACAAGAAAAAAGACCTGAGATTGCTCATCTAATTGAGGGCGGATTGGGGCTTATTAAAAAAGAATAGAATTAACATTTAACCGATTCCGAAAGAAGAGCAACATGACTGTAAAGGACCCCCATTGGATAACTTTCAATATCGGCTACAAATTGCGCCTGTGTTTCTACAAAGGATAAAGAGGTCATGAAAACCAAAAGATACTTTTTTAGCATACTTTTTTTGATTCGGCAAATACAAAAGTATTAGAGAAAATAATTAGGGGTTATCAACCAGTAAGTTACCTTAATACAAAGATTTTATAAGATTAAATTATCAAAATCATTTTCAGTTTTTATTCGTTTTTCTGAATATTGTAATTCCCATCCCATACTATTGGTCAGTATATAAATTTTTTGAAGCTCTGAAATTAATCTGTTTTCTGCATTGGTTCTCAAACTTGATGCCTCAATTTGCTCTCGCAGCAAAGCTGTTACTCTTTTTTTTATTTCGTTATAATCTTCTGCTTCAAATGGATTTAAATACTCAAAAGTTACATCATAATACTCAATATTAGGATTGATTTTTAATTCTGGTTGGGGGATCTCGGTAATTAGGACCGTTTTAGATTCTGGGATTATTTCTGCTTTAATCTTACTCAAATCATAACTTATAGAAGCTTGAGCATTTGCAACTACAAGGGCTTTCTTTTTTGAATCTACCAGACCCATCAATAGGTTTTTTGTGTCGCTGAAAGTATAAATCTGCGAGAAATTACCTTCAGTAACCACTAATTTTCCTACGTTTTTTAATTGTTTTTCGATTAAAGAAGTGGAGGCATTAAGCTGTTCGTTCTCCTCCTTTTGATATTCACAATATCGCAAGCCGAAAACAACAACCATTGCCAGTACAATTCCTAAGAAGATATTACGCATCTATATATAAATACACACAAGACCACCGCGCTAAAAGAACAATGAAAAAAGACTCGCCTCGTTATTGATAATGAATATAGAAATTATTGTCGATATTTCCTTGCTTATAGGTCATATTTTACAACAAACATCAAAATTCTTGGCAAGACAAAATACTCGCTCGTTGTACTAAATTGATCTCCAAAGTTATCCTTATTAATAGATTGAGTATTTAAAATATTTGTTGCTTTTAGTGAAAACTCCCAAGAACTGTCTCCTTTTTGATAATACAAATCTGCATTGAAGAAAGAATATCTATTTTTTACTGAATTTTCTTCGTTACTATAATCGTAAAAATCCCATTCCGCATTTAACTGGAAATCCTTTAAGAAAACAACATTGATATTTGTGTACGGGCGCTGCGTAGTAAATTTTTGAACCTGACCACCATTGTCGTAATCGTTTAATACAAAACGATACCCAACTTCAAAATTAGGCCAATTTTTAAAGTTTGATTGCGCGCTTGCCCGATAATTTTGAGTAAAACTCTCACTTTCCCTTATTTCATTGTTTATATCATTAAAGGTGTTGCTCCAAGCCACCTTAGCATTTAAACGAAATTGAATTTTCTTAACTCGTTTACTAAAACTTCCAAAAATAGAAAGTGCCTCATCCGGGAAATTACTATTCACATTTATGGGCGAACTCACTTGATTAATCCCAACAATATCAGTTGTTTGTTTTATAGCATCAATCGTCCTTGAGTAGTTAATATTACCACTTATGTTTGTGTATTTAAACATATTAAAACTGTAATAGGTCAAATTATAATTGTTGGCTAAGGAGTTTGCTAAGTTTCTATTTCCGCGGAAAAGCCTATTATAATTATTAAACACATAGCCTCTAGCAAAATCATTTACATCACTATAATTGGCATTTAGAGAATAGTCAAAACGTAAAACCTCACTCTTATTTATTTCATAGAGCACGTTTAAATCTGGAAGTACGAGCCAATTATTTTGCAAAGCTTCACTACCCAATTGTTCATTTTTAATTCCGTAGTTATGAAGCGTAACTCCTGGGCTTAGCGTGAATCTCCTAGTCTTTAACTTATAATGCATCCCTAAAAAAAGATCATTAAACGTATATGCTACATCATTATTAAAGTCTGGATCTGTAAAACTATTCTCGCTGTTATTATCTAGAATTTGGAAAATTCGTGAGTCAAACTGCTGCCTGCTATAAGTATTTCCCAAAGTAAAGTTGATATTACTCACATTATTTAGCACATAATAATAATCCACCTTAGCATCTAATTTGTGGCTAATTACATTTTTTTGCTGGTCAACATCATATCTATTTTGATCTAATAATGGATCAAAAGTATCAGTACCGCTATCAGAAGGATTTGGATCTGTAGGATTTATTTGGGTAAATACTCCTCTAAACGGAATTGAATCCTGTGCTGCACGATAAAAAGGATCTTCATTCTGATACAAGTATTGTGCTTGTGCGGCAAAGATGTTATTTTCATTTAGCGTGTAATACGCGTTCAAATTATTGTTTATTGAAAAGGGGTTGTTTTTAATTTCTTCAACAATATCATTTGCACTTCCTTGAACTACAGATAATGTGTTTGAATCTTCGGTCTGTTTTGATATTTTAACAAGTGTGTCATAATCAAACTGAAAATTAGCATTTGGCTTGTATTTAGCACTTAACTTACCCATTGCTAACTGGTTGCGAGTATCGCTAATTGAACTTGTATTTTCAGTAGCTCCTGAAGCGATGTATTGGGTTATGGAATTATTTACAACATTAGTTTTATTATCGCTCAAAATGGCAAAACCTGAAACATCAAATTTATTATTGAAAGCATAGCTGAAGTTTGCTGCTATAAACTTTGCTTCAATAGCATTTGCTCGATTGTTTTGAGTAGTAGTAAAGCCAAGGTCACTTTCTCTAATCGAAAAATTGGTGCCGCCTCCACGATTAAAATCTCTAAACCCACCTGTAAAGTTGAAGTAATCCCTAAAAGTGAAAGGAACCTCCCCTATATTATTAAAATCTGTAATAATATTAACACTGTATTTTGGATTGTAATAAAACAATTTAGGATGTACTAAATACCGTCCACTATCTTGTCCATAATCATCACCAACCCCCGCTCCTGCCGTAACTTCACCAAACCAAAAGCTCTTTTTTCCTTCTTTTAATTTTATATTAATGGCAATATTATCTTGGTCATTTCCCAAGCCTCGCATTTGATCAACTTCGTTGTAGTTTCTCAACACCTCTATCTTATCTACAGCATCTGCTGGGATATTTTTTGTCGCTAGTTTAGAGTCGCCATCAAAAAAGTCTTTTCCCTCAACCATTACTTTGTTTACGATTTTTCCTTCAATTAGTATCTCACCATCATCGTTTACCTCAACACCTGGTAATTTGTTCATTACATCCCCTAGTTTTCTTTCTTCACCATTGGTAAAGGAATCTGCATTATAGATAATGGTATCCCCTTTAACTGTAACTGGCATCTCATAAATAAGTGTTACATCATCCAGTGCTGCGACCTGTTCGTGCAGTGTAAAATCTAGCGTTTTATTTTGAGCATTCCCAGCAACCACAAGTTCTTTTTCAGTATTTTGATATCCTAAAAAACTTGCATTGAGCAGGTAGGTTTCTCCTTTTGGCAAGTCTAATTGATATTGCCCTTTGGTGTTTGTAATCCCGTAACTTTCTATAGCACCGCTTGATTTTACTGTAGCAATTACATTTGCCAAAGAAAGTGGTTGCCCTATGCTATCTTTAATAAAGCCTTTTACTTTCATAGATTGGGCAGATGCTGCTACACCGTATAGTATTAAAGCAATAAAAAGTAGTTTTTTCATCCCTCGTTTTGATCGCATATCAACTGTCTTTAAAAATTTTAATAGTATAAAAAACTGCGCTCATCAGTTTTAGCGCTAATAAGACCGGTTAAATAGTTGTAAACAAGAAATTACATTCCTCCGTAAACTTCAATAAAAACTCCACTTTTTCCTTTTTTCCCTTTTCGGTCTTCAAACTGTTCTTGCATTTCTTTGTTTTTCTGATCTTGAATTTCATTAAATTTTTCTTGTGAAACTCTCTTTCCTTTTGTTGGCTTATCAGTCTGAACACCCTCTTTAGGATTCAACACAATTTTTGAACATAATATCGTTAGCTCACCGTCATTTACTTCAAGTACAAGTCCTGGCAATCCATAATAATCGTCTGGTCCATGTTGAATAGGAATTGATGGCGTATACCATACCGTAGTAGTAACTTCTTTTTCACTATCCTCGTATGCTCCTTTTTCCTCGTTAAACACTCTGTCTTTTTGCGTCTTCGTTTTTGTTGCTTTAAAGCATACGTGCTGCCCTATATTTTTTGTTTCCTTTACCAGAACCCAGTCTTGATCTTTAATCGCATCTTCAATTAGGAACTCTTTACCCATTATTTCGGAAGCTTGAGCATAAGTTTTTTCTTTTATGTTTCGATATACTAAATCACTACCGCCAGAAAACAATATCTGCATTCCGGAACCAACAGATGGAGGCGCAAGAGATTCCTCTTCCTCATATAAAGACTCCGTATTTGTAAAATTAAGTGTGAATGTTTTTTGAAACTGCTTTTTCATTTGATCACGAATACCTTTCATCATCGCATCGTCTATTTCAGATTCTTTGCTGTCATCGTCAGGAAGATCAAAACTGCGATCTGTTTTATAGGTTGCGATCCCGTTAAACTCTTGAGCGATTGCTGTGCTTATTGCCAATACAAGTGCGAGAACTAGTGTGATAATTGTTTTCATAATTCTAAAATTTTAATTATTCAATCGTTTTTCTTTTTAAGGCACATTTGCAAAATCTTTAAAATGTCTGAAGTCATAAGTGTACACCGCAAAAATGCTCTTATTACTCAAAAACAACAGTTAACGAACGTTAACGTGTGTTAACCTACTTGTAAGACAAGCAATTAAGGCTGTTATTTGCACTATGCAAGAACGACACTACAAAACAATCCTATACTTTATTATAGCCGCGATAATGGGAACCCTCGCGATACAAGGCTACTGGAATTACAAAAATTTTGAGGCTGGAAAGCAACAATTAATTAATGATGTGCAGGTAAGTTTAGACAATGCTGTTAACAATTATTATGCAACGAAAACTGAGGAACGGTTTCGTGAATTTACCTTTGTGGAGGAGTTAAAATCTGCAGATTCCATTGTAAACAGATTTAGGAATGATAGTCTATTCAATGGATTAAAGAAGGTTGATTCTATTTCTTCAACGATAGAAACCGATGTAACTATTTTTATTGATTTTGAAGGGGATGGGAATTTAACTCCTAGAATACTCAAGAAAGACACTAAAGCTAGCGCAGATAATCTTTATAAGATTTTCAAACTAAAAGATTCAATTAGCGATAATTTTTTTAGTATTGAAAATAAAAATGACTCCCTATTTAAACATCCTTTAGCAGAGCTTACCTCCCAAGTAATGTATGCTATGGCTGCTAAAAAAGTAGATTTAAAAGCGATCGACATTCTCTTAATGAAAGAATTTAATCGAAAAAATATTTATATAAATTTTAGTTTGTTTTTTCAAAACTCCTTTGGAGAAGATCAACGTAGCGGATACATTTCTGATACCAGGTCCTATTTAAGCACCCAATCTAGTAGTGCATTTTTACCAAAACAGTCCTTTTTACAAATTAACTTCTCAAATGTACCTGAGACTGTATTAAAGAGAAATATCATAGGGATATTAACTTCTTTGCTTTTTGTTATCGCTATTACAGGATGTCTTTTGTACCTCCTAAAGGTAATAAAAAACCAAAAACAGCTTGCTGAAGTGAAAAACGATCTTATTAGTAACATCACACACGAATTTAAAACACCGTTAGCAACTATAGGTGCTGCTATGGAAGGTATTCAACTATTCAATAAAGACAATGATATTGAAAAAACGCAACGCTATGCGAAAGTGAGCGCTACACAGGTCAACAAATTGACGATCATGGTGGAAAAATTGCTTGAAACCGCGACACTTGACAGTGAAAATCTTGAACTCAATATAGAAGAAACAGATCTTGTCCGACTCTTAGAAATAGCGACAACAAAAGAGGCCGTATCGGCTAGCGACAAAGATGTTTCTTTTACAACCACTGCAACGTCATTAACCTATCCCGTTGATCCATTTCATTTTGAAAATGCATTGAATAATTTAATTGACAATGCACTAAAATACGGTGGAGATGCCATTGAAGTTTCCATAACAAGAACCAAGAGTGTGATAGAAATCATCATTTCTGACAACGGAAACGAGCTAACAACGACTCAAAGCAAGCAAATATTTGAGAAATTTTATCGCGTACCCAAAGGGAATACGCACGATATAAAAGGGTTTGGAATTGGATTATATTACACAAAAACCATTATTAAAAAACACGGCGGCACTATTGACGTCCAAGTAAAACCAACTACTTTTAAAATAAGCCTATCCTAATGAGTAACGCACCAAAAATACTACTCGCCGAAGACGAACCAGCACTGGGAATGATTGTCAAGGAAAGTCTAGAAACCAAGGGCTTTTGCGTTACACATTGTCTAGACGGCGAAGAAGCACTAGCGCAATTTAAAAACAATGATATTGATGCGCTCTTACTAGATGTAATGATGCCTAAAAAAGACGGCTTCACGCTAGCGAAAGAAATACGAGAAATAGACTCACAAGTCCCGATCCTATTTTTAACGGCAAAATCACAGACAAAAGATGTGGTAGAGGGTTTTGAAAGTGGCGGAAACGATTACTTAAAAAAGCCTTTTAGCATGGAAGAGCTCATCGTGCGTATTAACAGCCTACTGAAACGCAAAGAACTTCAAAATCATCAAACCGAAATAGCAATAGGTGACTATACCTTCCAGTTTAAAAAGCAAACCCTCCAATTTAAAAATGAGGAAATCATAGCGCTTACGCATCGCGAAGCACACTTATTATTTCATTTAAACACTAATAAAAACGAGGTCCTAGACCGCTCCACAATCCTAAATAAACTTTGGAATAACGACGACTTCTTCAGCGCCCGAAGTATGGACGTCTTTATTTCTAAATTAAGAAAGAAACTAAAACAAGATGACCGTATCCAAATAATTAATGTTCGAGGTTTTGGGTATAAATTAGTGTATTGAAATTCCGGAGTTGTCTGGTGCTTGTTCTAAAAAAACAAAACTTTTTCTGTTTGTTTTTTTTAAAACTTAGCGTTTTAACCTACTTATCGTTAGCGCCCGAAGTATGAACGTCTTTATTTCTAAATTGAGAAAGAGACTAAAACAAGATGACCGTATCCAAATAATTAATATTTTGAGGTTTTGGGTATAAATTAGTGTGTTGAAATAATTTTCGGTTTTCGAAATACGATATGCGATTTTTTGAGTTTAATGTGTGCTTATGGCTTTTCGACCTGTTGCGGGAAAAAACTTTCTTTAGATGTAACTTTAGGCACCTTTAACTTTAGCTTACTTTAGGTGCTTTTTTTGAGTACCTTGCTTTTTATATGAAGTGCATATTATTTTTATTCTTATTCATCGCTCAATGCAGTTTGAGTCAGACCTTAGTTGAAACTACCCTTTTGACTGCAAACACATTTGTAGGTTTTGATTCTTTTAAAAACTTGTACTCTATTAACGGTATGGTCCTCTATAAAGAAGGGCCTTTAGGTACATTTGAGTTTACAGATTTTCAATTGGGGAATATTACTTCCGTAGATATTATAAACCCTTTAAATATCGTTGTGTTTTATAAAGACACTAATATCGTTTTACTGTTAGATAATAGACTCAATCAAATTGAATATATTAATTTTAATACTACACAAGAATTCATTAATGTAGGAGCGGCAAGCAATGCAGGAGGAAATAAACTTTGGATTTTTGATACAGACTTACAACAACTTGAAACCTACAATTATCGAACACAACAAAAAATCATTATCTCCCAACCCATTGCCGAAAAGTTTATAAATATTGCCAGTAATTTTAATTACTGTTATGTTTTAACAAATGTTGGTGTACAAAGTTTTACGCTTTTTGGCGGCATAGCCGAAACAATTAACTTTGAAGACGCAGTTGACATAGAACAAAATAATGATGCGGTACTGCTGGTTCGAGAAAATGTATTGTTTCAACTTTCAGAATCTAAAATCCGAAAGAACAAAAATGTTTCAAAAGAAGAGCTTCACATTGAAACCATAAAAACTCCTGAAATAAGTATTCAAGATTTGCAGCTAACGCGAGATTTCTTGTATATTTATGACGGAAAAAACCTTCACACTTTTTCTATTAATCAATCTAAGAAATAACAAGTATGCACGTTGCCATTGCAGGGAATATTGGATCTGGAAAAACTACGCTAACCCGATTATTAGCCAAACATTACAAATGGAAACCTCATTATGAAGACGTAGAGGACAATCCTTATTTAGATGACTTTTACAATTCTATGGAGCGCTGGTCTTTCAACTTGCAGATCTATTTTTTAAACAGTCGCTTTAGACAAATTCTTGATATTAGAGACAGTGGCAAAAACATTATTCAAGATCGCACTATTTATGAAGACGCTTACATCTTTGCACCCAATTTACACGCTATGGGTTTAATGACTAATCGTGACTTTAAAAATTATCGATCTCTTTTTGATCTTATGGAAAGTGTTACTGAAGGTCCGGATCTTCTAATTTATTTACGAAGTTCTATTCCCAACCTTGTAAATCAAATTCATAAACGTGGTCGTGAATATGAAAACTCCATTAGTATTGATTATTTAAGCCGCCTTAATGAAAGATACGAAGCTTGGGTGACTACCTATGATAAGGGAAACATTATTATTCTTGATGTGGACACCCTTAATTTTGTTGATAATCCCGAAGACTTAGGGCAGGTAATTAGCAAGATAGACGCAGAAATTAATGGGTTGTTTTAATGCGATTAGCTAAAATCTATATCCCTAAAAGTCACTGTTTAATTTAACAAAAAAAAAAACAATAATATTCTTTTTTTACTACCTTTGACCTTATACATTAACAAAAAACAAAATATGAAACACTTAAAATTTTTATTGATTCTTTCCCTGACGGTTACATTATTTTCTTGTGACAGTGACGACGACGGTGGTGTTATAGTTGCTCCTTCACCTAATGCAGATTTATTAGGAACTTGGACAGGAACCTCTATTACTGGAGGTATAACTGGAAACACAGTAGATTCTAGTGACAATTCAAACGTACCCTATTCAGGAACTATTGTTGGTAGTAATTTAAATTTCACCATTACCTTTACAGAAACTCCTAATAACCTTACTTCACAAGGTACTTTTGACGTTACAGCTTCAATAGTGACAGGTGGTCAAACCCAAACAATTACGAATAGTGGTGAGACATTCCTAGATGTTAGTCCCGCTGCGTGGACAAGAAGCGCAACAACATTAACCATTACAGATAATGGTGTAACCGAGAGCTTTTCATTATCAATTAATGGTGCTTCGATGACGCTGTCTAAGTCGGAAACGGATACTGATATGGATGGCACAGAAACTAATACTTCAACAACAATCACGACAGCAACATTTGCAAAGCAGTAAACATTGTTTTTTTAAATAGTAGAAACTGTAGGTACATATACAAGATAATAGAATCACGAAAATTATAATAAAAAACCTGCCTCAACTGGCAGGTTTTTTTTGTGGCTGAAAACTAAATTTATAGCAGGTATCATAAATAATCCTACTCCTATTTCATCACATTTTGATATAATTTACAACAAAAACTATATCCTTCTCTCGTTTTTTAATATCATTGCTCGAATTTGAATTAAAAAAACTAGATATGAAAAACCTCAAAACCTTATTAATACTTTCAATGGCAATTACATTATTTTCTTGTGGAAATGATGACGACGGAGACACAACAACGGTAGTTGGAGTTGAAGGAACTTGGAGAGCAACTGCTATTTCTGGATCAGGAATAAGAACTACAATCCTAAATGGCATGGATTTTATGGAAAACTTAATGGTCTCCAGCTTAAATGAAGATCTAGTGATTTCCTTTGATAGAAACACTGATATCGTTTCTGTTACTGGTAGTTTTGAACTAAGCTATGTTGTACCATCAGAAACCTTTTTAAGAGACAGTAGCTTTCCAAACGGAACATACAGCACTAACTCAAGTAATACGGCGTTAACAATAACCAATAGCGATGGAAATAACGAATTTACAATTGCGACACTTAATGCAACTCAATTAATACTAACGCGCAATTTTACTGAAACTGCTGGTAATATTTCAGACACCTACACTTTATCTTATACTTTTGACAGAATGTAATTTTTAGTTTGAGCTAATTTAATTTTCATTCGATACGTACTAAAACTTAAAAACCCCGCCAAAAGGCAGGGTTTTTAATATTGTTAACGTGTGGTAAGGCCTTAATTTTCCATTACAACCTTTACATCAACGTCCTTTAATCTATCCAACTTCGCTTTTACTTCAGCTTCAGTACCTTTTAAGGTTTTTGTTTCAGTGGTCGTTTTTCCATTTACGGTAGTTTTATAAACTACGTCTGCAGTCGTTACATCACCATCAACGCTCATTTTAACTTCAACTTCTTTTTGAACATCTGTCTTTTCTAGTATCGCTGCAGTATCATCATTTACGACAGTTTTATTACCATCTGAATCAATCATTATCATTTCAGAAGAAGCATTCCCATCACCTTCCTCAATCTCAGCGTGACCTCCTAAGATAGGTGCAATCACAAGTCCAATAAGACAGGTTAACTTAATCAAGATGTTCATTGATGGTCCAGAAGTATCTTTAAATGGATCTCCTACGGTATCTCCAGTTACTGCTGCCTTGTGAGCATCAGAACCTTTATACGTCATCTCTCCGTTGATTTCAACACCAGCTTCAAAAGATTTTTTAGCATTATCCCAAGCACCACCAGCGTTGTTTTGAAAGATTGCCCATAATACACCCGAAACTGTTACACCAGCCATATAACCACCTAACATTTCAGCGATCGCCAGATTATCCATTCCAAAAATCATTGGTACAAATGCAATGATTAAAGGAAAACAGATCGTTAATAAACCTGGTAATACCATTTCTCTTAGAGAAGCTTCTGTAGAAATTGCCACACACTTATCGTATTCTGGTTTCCCAGTACCTTCCATAATTCCAGGAATCTCCCTAAACTGACGACGCACTTCTTCTACCATTTCCATAGCAGCTTTACCTACAGCGTTCATTGCTAATGCAGAGAATACCACGGGTACCATTCCACCAACAAATAACATTGCTAAAACGGGTGCTTTAAAAATATTAATTCCGTCAATTCCAGTAAAAGTTACATAGGCAGCAAATAAAGCTAACGACGTTAATGCCGCAGAAGCAATTGCAAAACCTTTTCCTGTTGCTGCAGTTGTATTACCTACTGCATCAAGGATGTCTGTTCTTTCGCGTACTATCGGGTCTTGTTCGCTCATTTCAGCAATACCACCCGCGTTATCTGCAATAGGTCCAAAAGCATCAATCGCTAATTGCATAGCTGTTGTTGCCATCATCGCTGAAGCAGCTAATGCTACTCCATAAAATCCTGCAAATGCATAAGATGACCAGATCGCACCAGCAAATAATAATACTGATGGGAATGTAGAAATCATACCTGTTGCAAGACCAGCAATAATATTTGTTCCCGCTCCCGTAGAAGACTGTTGTACAATTTTAAGGATAGGTTTCTTTCCTAATCCAGTATAGTATTCTGTTACCGCAGATATAACTGCACCTACTACTAATCCTACTAAGGTTGCATAAAATACTCGCATAGAAGAAATTTCTTGTAGTCCTTCGCCAAAGAATTCCATTTGCATTGTTTCTGGCAACATCCACTTACATAAACCGAAACAAGCAACAGCAACTAATATGATTGCCGCGATATTTCCTTTGTTTAAAGCGCCCATTACTTTACTTTCCTTAGCATCATTATCGCTAATTTTAACAAGCATCGTTCCTATAATAGAGATGATAATACCAACACCTGCAATAGACATAGGCAATAAGATAGGTCCAATTCCGCCAAAAGCATCAGCAATATTTCCACCCATATCTTTAATTACATAGTTTCCTAATACCATTGCAGCAAGTACTGTTGCTACATAAGAACCAAATAAATCTGCTCCCATTCCGGCAACATCCCCAACATTATCACCTACGTTATCTGCGATTGTTGCAGGGTTACGAGGATCATCTTCTGGAATCCCTGCTTCTACTTTACCTACTAAATCAGCTCCAACATCTGCTGCTTTTGTATAGATTCCTCCACCTACTCTAGCGAATAATGCAATGGATTCAGCTCCTAAAGAGAACCCTGCTAATGTTTCAAGAACAATTGTCATATCTGCTGTACTCGTCCATACACCTCCCATAAAAAAGTGAAAGAAAAAGATAAAGAATGACGTTAATCCTAACACTGCAAGACCAGCAACACCAAGACCCATTACGGTACCACCACCAAAAGATACTTTAAGTGCGTTCGGCAAACTCGTTTTTGCAGCTTGCGTTGTTCTTACATTCGTTTTAGTTGCGATTTTCATCCCTATGTTTCCTGCAAATGCAGAGAAGACCGCACCAAAAACAAAGGCAATTACAATTAACCAGTGCGTTGTAGGTACTACAAACGATACAATTGAAAGTAATACACTTACAATAACTACAAAAATTGCAAGCAAGCGATATTCAGCATTTAAAAAAGCCAATGCTCCCTCATAGATGTGATCACTTATTTCTTTCATTTTTCCATCACCTGCATCTTGTTTTAATACCCAAGATTGTTTGATCCACATGTAGATCAAACCTAAAACTGCCAATGCTATTGGCACATAAATCATCATTGATTCCATAGTACTTAATTGGTTTAATTATTCAGCCTGCAAAAGTATCAAAATAAACGAGAATGAAAAAATCCTGCGAACGAGATGTTTTCAGGACTTTAAAAATAAATTGTGTGCCAATTTTTAAATTTTAAAATCCCCATTTTTTTTGTGATCACTATTATCGTATCGCGCCACACATTTATTGAAAATTTCTAATGCTTCAGAAGCATCTCCCCAGCCACCAACATCAACACGTTTTTTCTCTAAGTCCTTGTATACTTGGAAAAAATGCTCTATTTCTTTTAAAGTATGCTGGTTCATATCGCTTAAATCGCTCAATCTACTCCACACTGGATCAGATACTGGAACACATATTACCTTTTCATCAGGCCCTTTTTCGTCTGCCATATGAAAAACTCCAATAGGCTTTACCTCCACTACACACATTGGAAACGTTGGTTCTCCTCCTAAGACAAGAACATCCAAAGGATCTCCATCTAAAGCCAAAGTCTCTGGTATAAAACCATAATCCGCTGGATACATCATGGATGAAAACAACATACGGTCAAAACGTATTTTCTTTAATTCGAAATCGTATTCGTATTTATTTCGGCTGCCTTTAGGTATCTCTATAAGTACGTCAAAGGATTTATTTTTTAATAAGGTCATTCGGTATTTTTCTGAAATTATTGAATTGTACTATTTTAAAAATATGCTCTTTTTGGGACTGCAAAAATACTGAAATTTAGATTTATTTAAAGAACTAAAAATCTAAATAAAAGTTTAAAAAAAGCCGCTTTTAGTTTTTATACTGAAAGCGGCTTTTTAATCTTTAAATTATTTTGCTTGAAACTATTCCTTCATAACCTTTCTGACCAAGGTTCCTTTTTCGGTTTCAATTTTTAAGAAATACACAGCGCTATCTAATACCGAGATATCGATGGTGGAGTTCAACCCGTCAATATTCTTTAGGTTTCGCACGAGCCTTCCTCTCATATCTGTAAGGGTAATGGTATTGATTATTGAATTAGGGGAGTTGATAAACAAGAGTCCATCGGTAGGATTAGGCACTACAGAAATGGCGGCAATAGCAGCAGCATCATCTCCTAGTATTCTTCCAAATCTATCATAGGCCATAAACTGAAGTGTAAACCTATTTGGGAAGTTTCCTTTTCGACTTCTAAATTTATAGGCCCCTTCTTTAGTAAGGTTGGTAATGGTTCTTGTAGCCTTATCTATTAGATATACGGTTGCGTTTTCAATGTCGACTCCTTCTAGTTGCTTAATGGTAATTTTAAAGGTGGTAGTCTCGTCTATTTGAGAAGCATATCCCATTGGGATTTGTATCTCCTTATTAAAGACTTCTCTACCTTGAATTCCTAAAGACATCGTATTGTCTGGTAAATGCGAGTATAGCGATACAAGGCTACCAATCTGATGGCTATCATATCCTGAATCATAGCTTTCTGTTGCCATTGGCATAAAGGCAATTAATACTTCACTGCTGAGACTGTATTGCGCATTTTCTAGCTGTAACCAGATTTTGTTGCCCTCTGATACAGTATTCCTTAGGGTGTTGTTCCCTGTGGTTACCCGCATTGCATTGTTAAAGATAGCGGTTCCCATTGCATTCGCTTTTACACCAAAACCTTGCGAGGTAGCGATCATACCATTGGGAGTTGTACTCCCATTGGTTGCGGGTGTTCCTGCTCCAATACCTCCAGAGAGGTTGTACATCGAGATGTCTTCCATCGAGAAGTTTTCAGTAGTTATATTTCCTCCTGGGAATGCCCCTGGCTCGGTAATATGCTCCCAGAAATATACTTCATCAATCTCAGGGTTTGCATTTAAAAATAGGGAGGCATCAATAGCAGATGGATATGGGTTGGCTAACATAGAGGGACTCGAATTCGCATCGCCGTTAAACTCCATTGCATAGGTAATAACTCCGTTGTTTAAGGTTCCTTGCTCATAGACTAAGTCATAGGTTGAATTTCCGTCGGCTAAGTTAGCTTGTGGATATACAAAATATCCTTCACCAGGGTTGATGATTCCTGTATGGAACATCCAGTCATTAAAATCAACATCCACAAAGTTGGCCACGACATTAGGCATATAGAAAGCATCCACAGCTGGGTCTGGATCAAACGCTGCCGTTAAATGTTTTACGACTCTAAAAGAGTTGTTATAAACCCCATTGCGCATTTCCATAGTCATTGGGCTACCAGAGAGGATAAAGTCTCTAGGAGCTACCTCTGGGGTGGTCACATTGACGTTGATGGTACCATCGTTGGTAACCATCGCACTGTCTTCTACTTGTACCACACTTCCGGTGTGTTCTACTAGTAAACTTCCCGTCACAGATACGGTAATATCTGTATTTACCAAGATATAATCCCCCGCATTAACACGAAGGGTTGCTCCTGGATTTACGATCAACTTACAGGCTTCAAAAGAACCTAAGAGCGCCGTATCATAATCTGCTTCGATGAGTACTAGGTTGTCAATACTGGGCATCACTGCACCCCAACCCGCAGCACCAAAGGTAGCTGTGGCTTGACAAGCATCACAATTCATAGCATCATTAACAAAGATGTTTTCGGTGGTGTCATTAGAACAGCCATTCGTGTCGGCATAGGTATAGGTCACGGGAATGTTTCCTCCCACTGGGGCAGAGGCTGTTGGATCAAAGCTAAAGGTCATCCCATTGCCATCATCACTAACACCTATTCCAGAATAGATACCACCCGTTGGAGTTCCACCGCCTAGGCCAGTTACAACCACATCGAGCACACAAATATTTGGAGTAGGCGCTACAAAGATGACCGTTGGTGCATCAAAGACCTCCACCGTATCGTTTCCTGTACTTAAACAACCTATGTTTCCAACAAGGTATACCAATGTTTGTACTCCTGCACCAGCTACTGCTGGGTCAAAACTATAGGTCATCCCATTGCCATCATCGCTAACACCAGGTCCATAATACGTTCCTCCTGTTGGCAAAGCACCACCAAGACCCGTTTGAATACCTGCATCGATGCATAGATCTGCCGGTGCGTTAAAAGTTACTATTGAAGAACCAAATACTTGAACCGTATCAGCTGCTGTATTTGTGCAGCCTACAGCTCCCGCGGTATAGCTTATACTTTGAGTTCCTACTCCTGTAACTGCAGGATCAAAACTATAGGTCATTCCATCACCGCCATCGGTAACACCTGTTCCTGAGTACACACCTCCTGTTGGAGAGCCACCACTTAAACCAGTTTGAACACCTGCATTAACACAAAGATCTGCAGGGGCTGTAAAGGTTACTATTGGTAAGGCAAGTACTTCCACATCATCAGAAGCTGAATTTGTACATCCATTTCCATTTGTAAAAGTGTAGCTAATGGTATTTGGCCCAATGCCTGCTGCTGTTGGGTCAAAGCTATAGGTCATTCCGTTTGCATCATCGGTAACACCAGGTCCAGAATAAAGGCCTCCTGTTGGAGTTCCTCCCCCAAGACCAGCTTGTACACCTTCAGTGATACAGATATCTGCTGGTGCGGTAAACGCTACTACTGGAAGATCAAATACTTCTATAGTATCCATTGCAGTGCCTATGCATCCTGAATCATTCAAGGTATAGGTTATGGAGTGTATTCCAACGCCAGCTGCTACAGGATCAAAATTATAGGTCATTCCATTGCCATCATCGGTAACACCGGGTCCAGAATAAACACCGCCAGAAGCGAGTCCTCCGCCTAAGCCTGTCTGAACTCCTGCGTCAACACATACATCTGCCGGAGCCGTAAAAGCTACTACTGGTGTAGTAAATACTTCTACATCGTCTGATGCTGAACTTGAACATCCATTGCCATCCTCAAAAGTATATGTTATTGTATGAGTACCAGCGCCTGCTGCTGCAGGGTCAAAACTATAGGTCATTCCATTGCCATTATCGGTAACACCTGCACCAGAGTAGACACCTCCTGTTGGAGTGCCACCACTTAAACCAGCTTGTACGCCTGCAGTGATACATAGATCTGCTGGAGCTATAAATGTGACTGTCGGTAAAGCAAATACTTCTACATCGTCTGTTGCCCTTCCAAGACATCCATTAATATCACTAAATTCGTAAGTAATAGTATGTGTTCCTACTCCAGCTGCTGCTGGGTCAAAGCTATAGGTCATTCCGTTTGCATCGTCGGTAACGCCAGTTCCAGAATAAACTCCGCCTGCTGGCGTAGCGCCACCAAGACCAGCTTGCACCCCTGCATCAATACAAAGATCTGCCGGAGCTGTATATGTTACAGTAGGTATTACAAAAACTTCAACGTTATCTGATGCTGAACTTGTACATCCATTGCCATCCGTAAAAGTATATGTCATTATATGTATTCCAACACCTGCAGTAGCTGGATCAAAACTATAGGTCATTCCGTCTCCATCATCGGTAACGCCAGATCCAGAATAAATACCTCCTGTTGGTGTCGTGCCTCCAAGTCCTGATTGTACGCCTGCATCGATACATAAATCTGTCAGGGCGGTAAATGTTACAACGGGTAATGCAAATACTTCCACATCGTCTGAGGTAGCATCTGTACATCCTGCAATTCCTAATGTATACATCAAAGTATGAACTCCAACACCCGATGCTGCTGGGTCAAAACTATAAGTCATTCCATTGCCATCATCGGTAACACCTGTTCCTGAGTAAACACCTCCTGGAGAAGTTCCTCCGCCAAGACCAGTTTGTACTCCAGCATCAATACATAGATCTGCTGGAGCTATAAATGTGACTGTCGGTAAAGCAAATACTTCTACATCGTCTGTTGCCCTTCCTAGACATCCATTAATATCACTAAATTCGTAGGTAATAGTATGTGTTCCTACTCCAGCTGCTGCTGGGTCAAAGCTATAGGTCATTCCGTTTGCATCGTCGGTAACGCCAGTTCCAGAATAAACTCCGCCTGCTGGCGTAGCGCCACCAAGACCAGCTTGCACTCCTGCATCAACACAAAGATCTGCCGGAGCTGTATATGTTACAGTAGGTATTACAAAAACTTCAACGTTATCTGATGCTGAACTTGTACATCCATTACCATCCGTAAAAGTATATGTCATTATATGTATTCCAACACCTGCAGTAGCTGGATCAAAACTATAGGTCATTCCGTTACCATCATCGGTAACGCCAGATCCAGAATAAATACCTCCTGCTAGCGTAGCACCACCAAGACTGGTTTGCACACCTGCATCGATGCATAAATCTGTCAGGGCGGTAAATGTTACAACGGGTAATGCAAATACTTCCACATCGTCTGAGGCAGCATCTGTACATCCTGCAATTCCTAATGTATACATCAAAGTATGAACTCCAACACCCGCTGCTGTTGGGTCAAAACTATAAGTCATTCCATTGCCATCATCGGTAACACCTGTTCCTGAGTACACACCTCCTGGAGAAGTTCCTCCGCCAAGACCAGTTTGCACTCCAGCATCAATACATAGATCTGCTGGAGCTGTAAATGTGACTGTCGGTAATGCAAATACTTCTACATCGTCTGTTGCCCTTCCTAGACATCCATTAATATCACTAAATTCGTAGGTAATAGTATGAACTCCAACGCCCGCTGCTGCTGGATCAAAACTATAGGTTATTCCATTAGCATCATAGGTAACGCCAGTTCCGGAATAGACACCTAATGTTGGAGTTCCTCCCCCAAGACCAGATTGCACACCTGCATCGATACATAAATCTGCCGGTGCTGTATATGTTACAGTAGGTATTACAAAAACTTCAACGTTATCTGATGCTGAACTTGTACATCCATTTGAGTCACTAACAGTATAGGTCAATACGTGTAGACCTACTCCCGCTGCTGCTGGGTCAAAACTATAGGTCATTCCGTCTCCATCATCGGTAACGCCAGATCCAGAATAAAGGCCTCCTGCTGGCGTAGCACCACCAAGACTGGTTTGCACACCTGCATCGATGCATAAATCTGTCAGGGCGGTAAATGTTACAACGGGTAATGCAAATACTTCCACATCGTCTGAGGCAGCATCTGTACATCCTGCAATTCCTAATGTATACGTCAAAGTATGAACTCCAACGCCAGCTGCTGTTGGGTCAAAACTATAAGTCATTCCATTGCCATCATCGGTAACACCTGTTCCTGAGTACACACCTCCTAGGGAAGTTCCTCCGACAAGACCGGTTTGCACACCTGCGTCTAAACAAAGATCAGTTGGTGCTGTGAAGGTTGCTGTTGGCAATGGGAATACTTCAACAGTGTCATTTGCACTTCCAGAACAACTATTGCCATCTGTGAAGTTATACGTTATTGTATGCGTTCCTACTCCAGCTGCTACTGGATTAAATGAGTAATTGATTCCGTCTCCAGTATCTGTTACACCAGGGCCAGAATAAAGGCCTCCTGTTGGTGAACCACCAGTTTGGTTAGTTTGATTGCCGGCATCGAGGCAAAGATCACCTAGGGCTGCGAAGGTTACGGTTGGTAGACTAAACACGACAACATTATCATTTGCACCTCCATCACATCCGTTTCCGTCTGTAAATATGTAAGTAATTGTATGAGTACCTGCTCCAGCTACTGCTGGATCGAAAGAATAGTTAATTCCGTCTCCAACATCTGTTACACCAGGGCCAGAATAAACGCCGCCTGTTGGTGAACCGCCAGTAAGGCCAGTTTGAATACCGGCATCGAGACATAGATCAGCAAGGGCGGCGAAGTTTACTGTTGGTACTGCAAACACTACTACATTATCATTCGCACTTCCAGAACAGCCATTGCCATCTGTAAAGTTGTAGGTGATTGTGTGCGTGCCTACTCCTGAAAATGCAGGATTGAATGAATAGGAAATTCCGTTGCCGTCGTCAACAACTCCAGGTCCTGAATAAACGCCTCCTGCTGGAGATCCTCCAGTAAGACCAGTTTGATTACCTGCATCAACACATAAGTCACCTAGCGTCGCAAAGCTTACTGTTGGCAAGCCAAACACTACTACATTATCATTCGCACTTCCAGAACAGCCATTGCCATCTGTGAAGTTATACGTAATAGTATGAGTTCCTACTCCAGCTGCTACTGGATTAAATGAGTAATTGATTCCGTCTCCAGTATCTGTAACACCCGGTCCTGAATAAAGGCCTCCTGCTGGTGAACCACCAGTTTGGTTGGTTTGATTACCGGCATCGAGGCAAAGATCACCTAGGGCTGCGAAGGTTACGGTTGGTAGACCAAACACTACTGCATTATCATTTGCACTTCCAGTACAGCTATTGCCATCTGTGAAGCTGTAAGTGATTGTGTGCGTACCTGCTCCGGCAGCGGCTGGATCGAAAGAATAATTAATTCCGTCTCCAACATCTGTTACACCAAGGCCAGAATAAACGCCTCCTGTTGGTGAACCGCCAGTAAGACCAGTTTGAGTACCGGCATCGAGACATAGATCAGCAAGGGCGGCGAAGCTTACTGTTGGTACTGCAAACACTACTACATTATCATTCGCACTTCCAGAACAAACGCCAACAACCGTGTATGTAATGGTATGAGTACCAACTCCAGCTGCGGCTGGATTAAAATCATATGTTGTTCCGTTCCCATCATCGATTACTCCAGGTCCGGAATAAACACCTCCAACAGGCGTTCCACCACCGAGGTTGTTTTGAATCCCAACATCAATACATAAATCACTCAAAGCCGTGAATGCAAAGCTTGGTGCAGAAAGAGTAATGTTAAAGGTATTTGTGTTCGGGCAAGGACCAGAAGTTGTGAAAGTTATCGTGTACGCACCGGCTGTTGAAGCTAATAAATCGATTGCTCCCGTGGCCGGATTTGTAATAATTAAACCAGGGGTTGAAGTAAATGTTCCTGGTGAAGGAAAACCAAAAGCATTCGGGTTAAGTTGATTTGTACAATATGTTGTAGATGTATAACTGAAACTTGCATCGTCCAGAGGGTTAACATTTACTGTAACCGAATCACAAAGCCCGGTTGATGCATCTACACAGCCTCCTTCTCCTCTTATATAATAGGTTGTCGTAACCGTTGGTGAAACTACTAAAGAATTTGACGTTGACGTACCTATTTGTGTGCCTCCGCATGAGCCTGTATATACATGCCATGCTGTTGCATCATTCAATGATCCTGTCCATGTTAAAGTTGAATCTGCGCTTTGGCATATCGTACTTGGGGTTGCTGACGTTGCTGATGGTACATCTGGATCAGTACAAGTGCCTGCACCTGTTACTCTGAATAAGTGAGAAGCATCTGCTCCAAAATCTCCATTTCCATTTATTAAAATATTACCAGCGACATCTTCCAATCGGTAATCCCCAGCTCCGTATGCACAACACATACCATCACCGTATGAATCACGTATTATAAATGTGTAACATTCATCCAAAATAGTAATCGGAACATCAGTAATTTCATCTGGTTGTGTTGCGTTTGTTCCTGTAGTCATGTATGGCCCACCATCTCCAACAAGTGCTCCTGTTGAGTCTGTTAACTGCCAAGTAGTTTCATTTCCATAACGGTCTGGAGTAATAATTACACGAATTGTTGTTACTTGAAAAGAATCAGGAATACTAAAGTTTTGAGTATTAGCATCATTTGATGGCAATTCATCTACATTTCCATTTGGATTTGCTACAGAAGCCGTGAATGAATGCGCTCCAGCACCAGAAACAGCAATTGCAGTTAATGGAATATCTTCAAAAGCATCCATTACTAAATTTCCTGTCCAGTTTATGACTACTGGTGTGTCAGTATCTAATTGATGTGTAATTGTAGCACTTGTTAGCGTTGTACTTCCAGCATTTGTAATACGTAATGTTGGTGTAATTGTTGCATCACATAAATCTGTTGGAATGTTTAATACAGAAATTGCTGCATCAAAACTAGAGATTTGTGTTGTTGGGAATTGTTGTAATGTTGTTGGATTTGTTCCTACTGGGTCTAACCAGAATTTTAATTGAGTAGCATTTGTTGTACCGAAATCCCAAGAAACACCAAAACGACCATAAATATCAAAACCTCCATTGTCGACGGTTCCACTACATGCTGCAGATCCACCAGATAAATCTCCAATAATTAACCCATTTTGATTAAATAACGGCGAACCAGAAGAACCTGGCTCAGTAACTCCTAAATCCCAGTCAGCAATTTGCCAAACTTCTGTTGTTGGATTTCCATTAAATGATGTTGTAACTCGTGTTCCACCTTCAAAGTCGACACATACTTTTTGAATATCTCCACTTGGATGGTGAACACCAACATTTAAAGTAGGAATAGCTGTTGTTGATCTGTCCCAACCTGCCCAAACTACATCTGGACTAGCTGCAAAGAAAGCTACATCTGTAATTTCTATCAATGCCATATCAGATTCAGAATTTGAAGCTCTTAAGATTCCTCCACTTGCAGTTTGAATAAAAGTATTATCTACACTTGGTGACGCTGTAGCGCAGTCAGCAACCGATGCATCACTTGCCCAATTGAAACGAAATGCCCAACCTGCAACCGAACCACCTAAACAGTGATTTGCAGTTAAAAAGTATGGTGTTCCATCATTATTAGTATTATTTACTAAAGCTCCTGTGCAATTACCACTTCCACCAACAACAACCATTCCAACAGATTTTTTTACATCATTTTTGATGTCGTTAGCTACAGCAGAAGTTCCTGTAATGTCACAATTTACATCTACATTACAATCTCCAGAATCATTTAATGCTTTTGGATTGGCAGCATTTAATGTTCTATATCCGTGAATTACGTTTCCAATATTTAATCGACCTTGACCACTTACTTTTTTTGGTTCAAAATATTCAATCCAAATACTTTCACCATCAACCATCCATGTTCCTAAAATTTCTTCAGGACTGTTGTGTTGATGTGTAAATACACTTAGAATTTGAGATTTGTCACCACTATAGATGTATACTTTGCCTCCGATAGGAATATTATAACTATCAAAAATCAGGTTCATTGTTAATGCGTTAGGAGAAATAAATTTGATTCTCCAAATACGATCGCCGTTTGGTAATGAATGCCATTTTCCAGCAGTATCTATGCCGTAATCTACAAAATGATCATATCCAAATCGCCAAGGAATAGACTTATCTAAATCATTAACAGCATCTTCGACTTTTAAAGGTGCTAAATTTGGTTTCTCAAGTTCAATGGGCGCTACTTTTTCAATGGTAGCGATATTCCAACTTTCAGGAACAGGTCGTTGTAAATTTTGAGCTGCTACCTGAGCAACACAGGCAAATAGTAAGATGAATGTAAAGTTTTTCATAATAAATTGGTGCTTTATATTTTTCAATTATATTTCTATAAAATTAACATAAATTTTGTTAAATAAAAAAAAACACCCGAAGTACTTTTTTTTTCTGCGGTTTTCCCATCAGTGATATTCTTTTAACAAAGAAATATTTTTCTTAAAAGAAAAATTATGCTTGTAGACCAAAGGTTCTTCTGTGAAGACGAATGGAGGTTTTCTAATGTCAAATAATATCTTGAGTATCCTTAAAAGGTATTCGTTTGACGTTATTGCAAAAGAGTCCTTTATTATATGTTTTTCCTTTAAAACCGAACAGTTTAATAGTAGCAGACCAATCGCAAATGCCTGCGTTGTGACCAAGAGTGAATTTTGGACAAAACAGATTGGAAAAACTTTAAAAGAGCTTGTCAATGATATTATTATGTGATAGTTAGCTGGAAACACGAAGTTAGTTCTGCTGCTTTTTATGAGTGTCGTCTAAAATATGCAGAACTTAATTCTTCTGGGACGAGCTCCGGAATAATTAAAAAGAACAACTTTATAGAAGCTTTAGAAAACGGAACAGTTCGGTTTTAAGGGAAGACCACTAATAGATTACAATATTTATTTTCTATTTTAGACCTTAAATTAATAGAGGTCATAGAAAGCGGTATTGCAAGTTTATAAAAAAGAGGATAATTGTCCCTTTGGTTATTCCAATTGTGGTAATTTGGTTTATTAGAAAATCAAAGAAAACTATAAAAAATAAATACAGGAGTACAACCCGCGTATATAACTATTGAATTCCCGCATTTCACAAAATGTAAGTGTCGTAAATAATTACCTTCTACTATTAAAATTACAGTTTATGAATTTTCACACACGTAAATGGATAAAACCAGAAGATTTAAACCCAAACGGAACCCTATTTGGAGGGCGATTATTAGAATGGATTGATGAGGAAGCTGCGATATATGCAATTATTCAATTAGAAAATCCACGAACGGTTACTAAGTATATGAGTGAAATAAACTTTAGAAGTTCAGCAAAAAAAGGGGATATAATCGAAATAGGGTTGAGGCCCAAAAAATACGGGAACAGTTCATTAACTTTAGCTTGCGAAGTGCGTAATAAAATGACCCGAGAAGTTATTATTACTATTGACTCTATAATTATGGTAAGTTTAGGCGAAAATGGAAAACCAAGCGCTCACGGCAAAACAGAAATTGAATACGTAAAGGATCGGTTTAGTGCTGATTAGACACTAAAATCTGATGGCGATTTTATTTTTTTAAATGAAGTAGTTGTAGGACTTTTAAAAAAGCTTCCAAATACGAAGTATCAGATAGATTTATCCTTATTAGAATGAAGACATAAAAAAGCCGCTTTTAGTTTTTATACTCAAAGCGGCTTTTTAATCTTTAAATTGTTTTGCTTGAAACTATTCTTTCATAACCTTTCTGACCAAGGTTCCTTTTTCGGTTTCAATTTTTAGGAAATACACAGCGCTATCTAATACCGAGATATCGATGGTGGAGTTCAACCCGTCAATATTCTTTAGGTTTCGCACGAGCCTTCCTCTCATATCTGTAAGGGTAATGGTATTGATTATTGAATTAGGGGAGTTGATAAACAACAGTCCATCGGTAGGATTAGGCACTACAGAAATGGCGGCAATAGCAGCAGCATCATCTCCTAGTATTCTTCCAAATCTATCATAGGCCATAAACTGAAGTGTAAACCTATTTGGGAAGTTTCCTTTTCGACTTCTAAATTTATAGGCCCCTTCTTTAGTAAGGTTGGTAATGGTTCTTGTAGCCTTATCTATTAGATATACGGTTGCGTTTTCAATGTCGACTCCTTCTAGTTGCTTAATGGTAATTTTAAAGGTGGTAGTCTCGTCTATTTGAGAAGCATATCCCATTGGGATTTGTATCTCCTTATTAAAGGCTTCTCTACCTTGAATTCCTAAAGACATCGTATTGTCTGGTAAATGCGAGTATAGCGATACAAGGCTACCAATCTGATGGCTATCATATCCTGAATCATAGCTTTCTGTTGCCATTGGCATAAAGGCAATTAATACTTCACTGCTGAGACTGTATTGCGCATTTTCTAGCTGTAACCAGATTCTGTTGCCCTCTGATACAGTATTCCTTAGGGTGTTGTTCCCAGTGGTTACCCGCATTGCATTGTTAAAGATAGCGGCTCCCATTGCACTCGCTTTTACACCAAAGCCTTGCGAGGTAGCGATCATACCATTGGGAGTTGTACTCCCATTGGTTGCGGGTGTTCCTGCTCCAATACCTCCAGAGAGGTTGTACATCGAGATGTCTTCCATCGAGTAGTTTTCAGTAGTTCCATTTCCTCCTGGGAATGCCCCTGGCTCGGTAATATGCTCCCAGAAATATACTTCATCAATCTCAGGGTTTGCATTTAAAAATAGGAAGGCATCAATGGCAGATGGATATGGGTTGGCTAACATAGAGGGACTCGAATTCGCATCGCCGTTAAACTCCATTGCATAGGTAATAACTCCGTTGTTTAAGGTTCCTTGCTCATAGACTAAGTCATAGGTTGAATTTCCGTCGGCTAAGCTCGTTTGTGGATATACAAAATATCCTTCACCAGGGTTGATGATTCCTGTATGGAACACCCAGTCATTAAAATCAACATCCACAAAGTTGGCCACGACATTAGGCATATAGAAAGCATCCACAGCTGGGTCTGGATCAAACGCTGCCGTTAAATGTTTTACGACTCTAAAAGAGTTGTTATAAACCCCATTGCGCATTTCCATAGTCATTGGGCTACCAGAGAGTATAAAGTCTCTAGGAGCTACCTCTGGGGTGGTCACATTGACGTTGATGGTACCATCGTTGGTAACCATCGCACTGTCTTCTACTTGTACCACACTTCCGGTGTGTTCTACTAGTAAACTTCCCGTCACAGATACGGTAATATCTGTATTTACCAAGATATAATCCCCCGCATTAACACGAAGGGTTGCTCCTGGATTTACGATCAACTTACAGGCTTCAAAAGAACCTAAGAGCGCCGTATCATAATCTGCTTCGATGAGTACTAGGTTGTCAATACTGGGCATCACTGCACCCCAACCCATAGCGCCAAACGTAGCTGTGGCTTGACAAGCATTAACACAATTCATGGAAACCTGATTAATATTTTCAATAATACCAAGTGGAGTTAAATCTTTTCCTACAAAACCAGCATATTCAATAGGATATTTTTCGGCTCTAAATAAACCATTACTACTAATTGTTTCAAACTGAGCAGATACATTTCCATCTATACCTGTTGGGTTTTTATATACCCACAACACATCCCCAGATTTAGATATTTCTGAAGCTTGTCCTTTTGAGGTTTCGCAAAGTATCATATTTCCATTCGGAAGTGCATGAGTTCCAGACTTTTTCCCTTCTGACATAACATCTCCAAGTATGGAACCACTCCATGACCAATCATAGTCAAGAGGTTTAAAAAAATCATTTTCTTTGGTGTAAATACCATCAATAATTTCGGTACTAATTAAATGGATTGAACTGTTCGTTCTTCCAGATATCCCATTATTAAAAACTGAAATTTTCCCTTCATCTAAATAACCTGTCTCAACCCATTTTGCGTCGTGTTGTAAAAATAGCTTTTGATCACTAGCACCACCTTGACCATAAACTCGTGGGTTACCCCAGCGCCATAGAATGTCTCCTCCCGAATTTGAAGTCCCTCCAATATGTCCAGAAGCTTCAGTGGTAGTTGTACTGTGGTCAATTATATGAACTTCGTTAAAATGCCTTGTAGATAGAATGATTTGATCTAGAGTGGCATTATAATCAATCCCATTAACGTGTGTATAATCTGTGAGTTGATTAGGAACATCTGTATCTACATAATTGAGATCTATAAGTTCTGGATGATCAGCTATAACACCATAATTAGGTTTTGTGTTATCATAATTTTGTATAAAATGATCAAAAAACTTCCATTCCCAAACTACTGACGCACCATAAAGGCCTAAAGGTTGTAATTCAATAACTTTGTCTAGCTTTAATGTAGCGCCAACAGTGGTTGGATCTTTACCAATTGCAAGCATTTCAGCTGACGTATAAGTGTCATTAACTAGACAAAGTACATTACCATTAGGTAATGGTTCAATGTCATGATGCTGATTATAACCAAGGGTGCCAATTTCAAAAGACCATACTATATTATTATTCCAATCGCGAACTTCAATATTCTCTTTTCCAGCTCTTAATAAATTACCATCTTCTAACAAATAGCAAGTCGCTCCAGGGTTTTCTGTAAAGATCCATTGATGGATTTTTTGACCACAAGGATCAACTAAATAAACATTATTATTCTTTTCAGGTGTAAATAGCAAATAGCCATCTGAAACTAATTCATTATAGAATTTTAATCCAATAGTAGGGTCTTGCGCAAAACCAAAAAAACTGATTATTAGAAAGTTAGATATTAAAATTACTGAGTGTAATGTTTTTTTCATAAATATAACTTTAATATTAGAATTGAGTTGCTTTTAGATTTTCAACTCTTCCCAATAATACTGGATACGAATAATGCATAAAATCATAGGCTTCGCAAGGTATTAAATTACTAATACTTTACTAAGATACTTTTATTCACCGTTGTAACGCAACAAAACGTCATTAATTTTTGATGTTTATCACTTTGGTGCGACTTGACTAATTTTTTGAATTTTGAATTATCTAATTTTGAGATTATTTGTGAAAACAATGTTATATTTATCATCAGAGAGGGGTGTTTTGTGTTGCAATACAAAGGTAACTTTGCGGAACAAAATTCCCCTTCTCTTTTTTTAAACGTTTAGGACGCTATTGGTGGAGAACGAATAATTCTGGCTATAATTTGAGAGGAATACACCAAAAGTAAACAGACCTATCAGCAGCTTGCTAGAAAGTATGGATGCTCTAAGAGAAGCACCCCCCCCGAAAAATGGGTTTGCACAAGATTTTTATACCAGAGATAATCCCGAAAAAAATTATAGTATTAATAGACACTACCTATTGGAGTCGAAGCTTTGGTTTGATGTTATTTAAGGATGCCTGCACTAAGTAAAATCTACTTTGGCATTGTGTCTATTCGGAAACAAATGCGCTTTAAATACAAGGTATCAATTACCTCAAATCAAGAGGACTCATTGTGGCTGCAATTGTTTGTGGTGGAAGGAAGGGGCTTATAGGAGCGATCAAAGATTTGCCCGTAAAACTTTTCAGTTCCGTCAGGCTGCAACGATACGGAAATACACAACCAAAAAAACAAAGGAGCCAGCTTCCATGGAGGTAGATTTTTCCTTTTTTTTATTCCTTTTGTTCTCTTTGTAGCATAAAAAAGCCGCTTTTAGTTTTTATACTGAAAGCGGCTTTTTAATCTTTAAATTATTTTGCTTGAAACTATTCTTTCATAACCTTTCTGACCAAGGTTCCTTTTTCGGTTTCAATTTTTAGGAAATACACAGCGCTATCTAATACCGAGATATCGATGGTGGAGTTCAACCCGTCAATATTCTTTAGGTTTCGCACGAGCCTTCCTCTCATATCTGTAAGGGTAATGGTATTGATTATTGAATTAGGGGAGTTGATAAACAACAGTCCATCGGTAGGATTAGGCACTACAGAAATGGCGGAAATAGCAGCAGCATCATCTCCTAGTATTCTTCCAAATCTATCATAGGCCATAAACTGAAGTGTAAACCTATTTGGGAAGTTTCCTTTTCGACTTCTAAATTTATAGGCCCCTTCTTTAGTAAGGTTGGTAATGGTTCTTGTAGCCTTATCTATTAGATACACGGTCGCGTTTTCAATGTCGACTCCTTCTAGTTGCTTAATGGTAATTTTAAAGGTGGTAGTCTCGTCTATTTGAGAAGCATATCCCATTGGGATTTGTATCTCCTTATTAAAGACTTCTCTACCTTGAATTCCTAAAGACATCGTATTGTCTGGTAAATGCGAGTATAGCGATACAAGGCTACCAATCTGATGGCTATCATATCCTGAATCATAGCTTTTTGTTGCCATTGGCATAAAGGCAATTAATACTTCACTGCTGAGACTGTATTGCGCATTTTCTAGCTGTAACCAGATTCTGTTGCCCTCTGATACAGTATTCCTTAGGGTGTTGTTCCCAGTGGTTACCCGCATTGCATTGTTAAAGATAGCGGTTCCCATTGCATTCGCTTTTACAGCAAAGCCTTGCGAGGTAGCGATCATACCATTGGGAGTTGTACTCCCATTGGTTGCGGGTGTTCCTGCTCCAATACCTCCAGAGAGGCTGTACATCGAGATGTCTTCCATCGAGAAGTTTTCAGTAGTTATATTTCCTCCTGGGAATACCCCTGGCTCGGTAATATGCTCCCAGAAATATACTTCATCAATCTCAGGGTTTGCATTTAAAAATAGGGAGGCATCAATGGCAGATGGATATGGGTTGGCTAACATAGAGGGACTCGAATTCGTATCGCCGTTAAACTCCATTGCATAGGTAATAACTCCGTTGTTTAAGGTTCCTTGCTCTTGGATTTACGATCAACTTACAGGCTTCAAAAGAACCTAAGAGCGCCGTATCATAATCTGCTTCGATGAGTACTAGGTTGTCAATACTAGGCATCACTGCACCCCAACCCGCAGCACCAAAGGTAGCTGTGGCTTGACAAGCATCACAATTCATAGCATCATTAACAAAGATGTTTTCGGTGGTGTCATTAGAACAGCCATTCGTATCGGCATAGGTATAGGTCACGGGAATGTTTCCTCCCACTGGAGCAAAGACTGTTGAATCAAAGCTAAAGGTCATCCCATTGCCATCATCACTAACACCTATTCCAGAATAGATACCACCCGTTGGAATTCCACCGCCTAGGCCAGTTACAACCACATCTAGCACACAAATATTTGGAGTAGGCGCTACAAAGGTGTTATTCGTTTTTTTTATAAGATTTACAAGCGAAACCTTGGAGGATGCAGGTACACCGTTTTGATTTTTAACCGTTCTTTGAGCAAAAAGAGATGACTTTAAAAAACTAAAAGCGATTAAAAAAATATTAGAATATTTGATGTTGAATTAGTTAGCTGCTAATTCAACGCTAAGATATTGATTTACAATAAGCTCATATCTTAATTAAACCACGTGTAGATGTTAGTTTGAATAATAATTAGGAAAAAGTATTGAAGAACATACTATTTAAACAAAGCTGTATTGCTTCATTTTTCTCTGAGATGAGTTATACACTAGGAATAAAAAAATGTAGTTTGATTCAATTTTTCAATTAATAAACACTGAACCATACATCAGGAATCTTTCTAAAAATTAAAACCAAAGGATCCAGTAATACCAAATTTTCGAGCATCTGGATTGGCTACTTCGTTAAGGTAATTTCCACGAAAATTAAAGTCGATTCTAAACACTTTAAAAATATTTCCAATACCAACGCTGTATTCGTAATAAGGTTTTGTGGGTGATTGGTATTGATTATTGGATCTGTTAATATCAATATTACCTTGGCTTATGTTACCAATAACAGCTCTAAAACCTATTACCTCCCTTAAATTCAAATCACGAACCCAAGGAATGCGTTGAAAAATCCGACCTCCAAAATTGTGTTGCAAATGCAATGACACATATTCATCACTCACAAATTCATAAAAATCCAATTGAGAAAACGTATTGTAAATACTGAATAAGGTTTGGTTTCCAGGAATTGGATTCAGCAAACTTAAATTTACTTCTCCAAAGGTTTTACCTGCTTCAATAGTAGAGGTTAATCTACCAATTCCCCCAATATTCCAAGGTTGAGTGAACAAACCTTGAATGCGCTGATATTCAAAATCTCCCCCTAAGAAATCTTTTATACCATAAGTATAGCCCACATAAATACTTGCAAAGTCCCCTTCGTTAATAATCGTTCTTTCTACTCCATAACCAGATACTTTTCTTCCAGGGGTGAAAAATGTGAGTAGTTGAATTTCTGGCTGATTAACATCATTCCCAATGGTACCATCCTCTTTTAAATAATCAATAGAGAAGGTTTCTGTGGCAGAACGAAGCTCTCTAAAAGAACCAGTGAGACGCACATTGAAGTTTTTTGCTGGCTCTAACGACAATCCTACAGTTGATAATTTTATTCGAGTCAATTTATCATTTACTCCCACTGTAATCAAAGCAGAAGACGCTAGGTTCCTACCTAAAACATCATTAGTAGATGATAAACTCGCTCCAGTTTGCTCTACATCTTTTCTATATCCTCCATAAACCGTTAATCGCGATTTCCTATCCAAAAGATATTTACCAGACAAGCCAAACTTAAATCTCTGATCACGAAATCCATAGGCTGTGAAGCCTTCTAAACGCCAAGGATCGTTTTGAGAAAAATAAGTTCTTCCTCCTAAACGGACTCTAAAACCTTCGGCTTCGTTAAAACCTACAATAGAAAAAACTGGCCCTATATCAAAATTTTTCACCTCATAGTAACCAGATGCTAAAACAGACGCTGCGCTATATAATGTCTTGAATCTCCGAACTGTTTTTAGCGTATCCAGCATCTTATATACGCTCTTTTCATCTTTGTTAAGCGTTTCTAATCTATTCTCCTCCCAAAATTCATCAGGCCGATTAAATACCTCATACTGATACGGATCTACTTGTGCTTTATAGAATTCCTTTTCCTTAGGAACATCAAATTTATAGCCATCATAAAGTGTTGTTCTTTTTCCATAGATACCGCGTGCTTCCTCTTTATCTCTAAAACTAAAATCGCTTAAAAAGTAATCTCTGGTAATTAAAAAAATGGAATCGTTTAGTACATCAAATTCTTGTTCAATATAAACGTCACGAACCCAATTTAAATTAGCGCTTTTAGATGCTTGTAGATTTATTTCTTTGATTGCCCAAGTAGTATCATTTACCCAAAAATCACCTTTAAATGTGAGCTCGTTTTTACGACGTGGATAGTACACAATATTATAACACCATTTATCCCCTATAAATGTACTGTCTATCAAAGCGTAATTATAGACATCTATCCCAGTTCTCGAGAGTGGGCTCGTAAACGCTTTATCAAATAACTTTAAATAGTTATCATATATATTATAATCTGAGTAGAGATCTTTTAAATAGGCAATAAGCGTGTTATTATTGCTAAAACCAGAATTCTTATTTCCTTCTAAAATTTCCTTTTTTTCATTGATGGTGTTGTCCCCATATATCTTTGAAAAAGCTTCATTAATAAAAATTGGCAAGTACGTATTCCCTGTTACACGGGAAGTATCTACCTCATCAAAGATGAATTCCATCCCTTTAAAGATTTTACTTTTTATGAGTGCACTGTCAATTGTATTAAGGTCAAACTCTAATTTTTCGTATTTATCGTAGGTGTATTGTTTGAATTTCTTGACTCCGTTCTCTCTTCGGTTTTCCCAAATTTTTCGAAGAATATCGATGGCAGGATTGTTCTTCTTAGATTGTTTTCCACTTACGATTACTACTTCATCGAGTGAAGAGGCTTCTTCAGCAAGAATAAATTCGAGTTTATAATTACTGCGAGATTCTAGGGTTACTTCTTTTGTAACATATCCTATAAACGAAATAATAACCGTATCATAGGTTTCGTCACTTTCCATATAAAAACGACCGTCTTCATTGGTAATGGTGCCTTCAAAACTATCTTTAAAAACTACATTAGCAAAAGGAACGCCTTCGCCAGATTGATCTTTAACAAAACCGCTCACTTTTGTTTGAGCAAAGACTACTGCAGTAATGAGTAATAAGAAAAGGACAACTAGGTTCTTCATAAATAATAGTGGCTTGAAATCGCCTACAAAAGGGCGCAAATTAAGAATAATATTAAACGTATGGGTCGAAAAGGTTTCTTAAAATTACAAAAAATCTCCAGAATAAATTCGGTGCGCGCTCCCCTACGCTCAAAGAGGGGAAGATACTGGTTTCCTTTTTTTTTATTTATAACTCATTCAGATTTGATTAATTATTATATTTAATTTAAAAATTCGATGTTCAATATACTAGCGTCACTTTAGATTATCAGAATAATAAACTGCCCCAGCCGATCCCAATATGGTGTTGAAATCACAAAAAAATGAAATCTCAAATTTAAAAGAAACGAGGTAAACCTTGGAATATTATACCAAAACAAAAAAATCCCAAAGAATTGGAAAGAGTCTTTGGGATTTTTTTGTTCTAGATTTTGTGATTTTTCCTAGAGGTACATCACTTTCTTTACCGCCTTAACTACATCGTCACTATTAGGCAACCACTCTTTGAGAAGCACTGGCGAATATGGCGCCGGAGTATCTGCCGTATTTATTTTTTCAACAGGGGCATCAAGATAATCAAATGCTTGACTTTGTACTAAGTATGTTATTTCAGTTGCAACATTCCCAAAAGGCCAAGCCTCCTCAAGAACTACCAATCTATTCGTTTTTTTAACTGAAGTCAAAATAGCATCACGATCCATAGGACGAACCGTACGCAAATCAATGATTTCGCATTCAATCCCCTCTTTTGCTAATTCATCAGCAGCTTTATAAGCTTCTTTAATAATTTTTCCGAAAGAAACAATCGTTACATCGGTTCCTTTTCTTTTAATTTCAGCCACCCCTATAGGAATTAGATATTCTCCTTCGGGCACTTCACCTTTATCTCCATACATTTGCTCACTCTCCATAAAAATTACTGGATCGTCATCTCGGATAGCACTTTTCAACAACCCTTTAGCATCTGCTGGATTTGATGGGATCACTACCTTTAAGCCTGGTGTATTTGCAAACCAATTTTCAAAAGCCTGAGAGTGTGTTGCAGCTAATTGACCCGCTGAACCCGTTGGACCTCTAAAAACGATAGGACAATTAAACTGCCCACCGCTCATCTGGCGTATTTTTGCTGCGTTATTTATAATCTGATCGATCCCTACCAATGAGAAATTAAATGTCATATATTCCACAATAGGACGATTCCCATTCATCGCACTACCAATGGCAATACCAGCAAAACCAAGTTCTGCAATAGGGGTGTCTATTACGCGTTTTGCGCCAAACTCATCCAGCATTCCTTTACTGGCTTTATAGGCACCATTGTATTCTGCAACTTCCTCGCCCATTAAATAAATGGTTTCGTCTCGTCGCATTTCTTCGCTCATTGCCTCGCAGATGGCTTCTCTAAATTGTAGTGTTTTCATACTTCGGCTCCGCTTAGTAAGAGGAGTATCTTTTTAATTAAACTTTTCTTAGGCTATTCTCAAAACCATTAGCGCTATTATTTGACTAAATGTTTCTAGTAACACGCTACATCAATATAGCGGCTATTTATATCCTTTATCTTCAAAACTTCTTGTAAATCAAAACGCAATGCTTATTTCAAATATTTCAAAATTTATTGGATAACAAAAATAGTACTTATTTCAAGAAATAACCAATTCTATACAAACTAAGAGAAACACAATTAAATAAAGTGAGTACAACGTTTTCTTGAATTTCTGAAGAAAAAAAATACTATGCACGCATAGTAAATTAGATATTTATTGATTATATTTGTAATTGGTATTTTGAAACTAAATTAAATTTTAAAATACCATTTAAAACTTTGTCTAATCCCCATTGAAGCGCCGTACTGATCGGAGCCGAATTAAGGGCTAGGGAGACGTCCAGCCGGATGTTTTTCTAAATAAATAAGTTACCCGACTACTCGGGCACTGAAGATGAAAATATTAGTGTGCATAAGCCACGTCCCAGACACCACTTCAAAAATTAATTTTACAGAAGGTGATACTAAATTTGACACCACTGGAGTAAATTTTGTTATCAATCCAAATGATGAATTTGGCTTAACAAGAGCCATGTGGTTTAAAGAGAAGCAAGGTGCCAGCGTGCATGTTGTAAATGTAGGAGGCCCAGAAACAGAGCCTACGCTGCGCAAAGCATTAGCCATAGGTGCGGATGCCGCCATTAGAGTAAATACACCAGCCACAGATGGCTATAGCGTTGCTAAACAATTAGCAGCCGTTGTCAAGGAAGGTGGATATGATTTAGTAATTGGCGGTAGAGAGTCCATCGATTATAATGGAGGAATGGTTCCTGGAATGCTTGCAAAAATGGTGGATGCAAATTTTGTAAATACCTGTATTAGCTTAGAAGTTGAAGGAGATGCCGTTACAGCAATTCGCGAAATTGATGGCGGAAAAGAAACCATCAATACTTCATTGCCTTTAGTTATAGGTGGACAAAAAGGATTGGTAGAAGAAAGTGATCTTCGCATCCCAAATATGCGCGGTATTATGCAAGCACGTAGCAAGCCACTTACCGTAAAAGAACCTATAGATGCCCCAACTGAAACAAATGCGTTATCTTTTGAAAAACCGGCAGCTAGAGGAGCTGTAAAATTAGTTGATAACGTAGATGAATTGATCGACTTATTACACAACGAAGCTAAAGTGATTTAAACAAATTTTCCCTTCGAAGAGGGCTAGGGGGGTATGTACGCAAGAATAAACTAACTCTATGAGTTACGCTCCCCATAACGATGCTCCGGTGGAGAGTTCTAATAAAAATATATAAGTATGAGTGTTTTAGTATACACAGAATCTGAAAACGGTTCATTCAAAAAAATAGCATTGGAAGCAGTTTCTTATGCAAAAGCAATCGCCAACGAAATGGGAACAACAGTTACCGCTGTTTCTGTGAACGGAGGGGATGCATCACAATTAGGAACCTATGGTGCAGATAAAGTACTTGAGGTTGCCAATGATAAATTAAATGATTTTAATGCAGAAGCATATGCTGATGTTATCGCACAAGCTGCAAAAGCGGAAGACGCTAAGGTAGTTGTCTTAACACAAAGCGCAGACGCAAAATTTATGGCTCCTTTGATAGCCGTAAATCTTGAAGCTGGATACGTCCCTAACGTGGCTGCTGCTCCAGAAAGCATTTCTCCTTTTAAAGTAAAACACAATGTTTTTACAAACAAGGCATTCGCAATTACTCAAATTTCGACGGAAGTTAAAGTTTTAGGCTTAGGAAAAAACGCATTCGGTCTTAAAGAAAATAGCGCTTTAGCAACTGCAGAGGCATTCAATCCAACACTAGATGATGAAGACTTTTCAACCAAAGTTATTTCCATAGATAAGGCGACAGACAAGGTAACAATAGCCGATGCAGAAACTGTTGTTTCAGCAGGTCGTGGTATGAAAGGCCCTGAAAACTGGGGAATGATTGAAGATTTGGCAGACGTATTGGGAGCAGCAACGGCCTGTTCAAAACCGGTGAGTGATATGGGATGGAGACCTCACGGTGAACATGTAGGGCAAACAGGAAAACCTGTAGCGTCCACCCTTTATATAGCTATAGGAATTAGTGGTGCTATTCAACACCTAGCAGGGATAAATTCTTCTAAAGTAAAAGTAGTTATCAATACAGATCCTGAGGCACCATTCTTTAAAGCAGCAGACTACGGTATTGTTGGTGATGCTTTTGAAATAGTCCCGCAGCTAATTGAAAAATTAAAAGTTTTTAAGGCGCAAAATGCTTAATTAAATCAAAATACAAAGGTTACTAAGTGATTCTCTATTGGTTTTATGAAAAAAAAGAATTGTATCGAAGTAATTTTTTGTTAATTTGTGCAACCGTAAAAGGCTGTTTAAATATGGATAAACACCTTATTTAAACAGCCTTTTATTTACTCGATATTTGGTCTAAATTTTTATGAAATTTAAACAACACTCGACAACCTTCGGTTTAATAAATTGTTTTGCGAAGGTGTTAAGAATACTTTATTTTAAGCGAGGGAAAAAAAATTCCAAATATAATACTGACAACTGCTACTGAAAACTGAATATGAGCCTAATACGATTGAATATTAAGGGAATATCATACAGCCAAACTCAAAATGGCGCATATGCTCTTATTTTAAGTGAAGTTGACGGTGATCGAAAACTACCCATAGTTATTGGAGCATTTGAAGCGCAGAGTATCGCAATTGCTTTAGAAAAAGAAATCATGCCTCCTCGTCCACTTACCCACGACCTTTTTAAAAATTTTTCTGATAGATTTCAAATTGTTGTAAAGCAAGTAATTATCCACAAGCTTGTAGATGGTGTTTTCTACTCCAGTATTATCTGTGAAAGGGATGACATTGAAGAAATAATTGACGCCCGAACAAGTGACGCTATTGCATTGGCTTTGCGGTTTAAAGCACCCATTTTTACATACAAGGGTATTTTAGAAAGTGCAGGGATCTATTTAAAATCGTCCCAGAAAAAAGAATCAAAAAAGGGGGACGAAGCTGCGGTACTTGAAAAATTATTAGAAAACGAAGACCAAGAATCTAAAGCAACAGACACAAGCGATTTTAAAAAGAACACACTTAAAGAACTCTATAAAATGCTTGACGCTGCAGTAGAAAACGAAGACTACGAGCGAGCAGCCAAGATACGAGACGAAATTTCTAAAAGGAACTAAGCCATTTTATGAACAAATTTCTTTTGTCATTTGCAATTCTATTTTCTTTTGGAACCCTTTTGAGCCAGAGCATAGAAAAAAATTGGAGTTTTCAAGAAATTGTTTCAAGTCAAGGAGAATCACTCTTTGAAATAGATCCTGAAAATGACACTTTTCAATTAGACAAGGGGGTATTTTCATATTCATTAAAATCCAAAAATGATTTAGAGGCAAGTGGTGATTATATTTTTCAGAATAACTTATTGGTGCTTTTTTACAACCAACCAATAGATACCATTAGGAGATACAGAGTTACCAAATTAACAGAAACATCTTTACAATTTACAGAAAATGAGCTTGTTTATTCCTTTGCAGCTGCCGCTACTATTCCTATAACAGCAGAATCTGAAATTAATACAGATGATTCTCAAAGTAATTTAGCGCTAAACACAGATTTAGGCATAGGCATCAATACAAAAAGCATTGGGCGTGGTCTTTTAGGAATGTTTTTTCTAATTACAGTTTGCTTTTTATTAAGTAGTAACCGAAGAAAAATAAACTGGCGCCTCGTTTTAACAGGAATTGCATTACAACTCATCTTTGCTGTTTTAGTATTAAAAGTAGATTTCGTCACCTATGGCTTCGATTGGATTTCTAGAAAAGTTGTAGAGTTTTTAAATATTGCCGAGCAAGGTGCGCTCTTTGTATTTGGAAAATTAGTAGACCCATCTGCTAGCATGGGATACATTTTTGCTTTTAAAGTGCTTCCAACAATTGTATTCTTTTCAGCATTCACATCCTTACTTTATTACTTAGGAATCCTACAGGTAGTTGTAAAAGGATTAGCGTGGGTTATGAGTAAAACGATGCGACTTTCTGGAGCAGAAAGTCTTGCAGCGGCAGCGAATGTTTTTATTGGACAAACAGAAGCTCCCTTAGTAGTTAAACCATACTTAGATAAGATGACCAAGTCTGAGATGCTCTGTTTAATGGTGGGAGGAATGGCAACTATTGCAGGTGGTGTTCTTGCAGCTTTTATTGCTTTTTTAGGAGGTGACAGCATCGCAGAACAAGCCGTTTTTGCAAAACATTTATTAACGGCATCCATTATGTCTGCACCCGCTGCCATTGTAATTGCAAAAATTTTATATCCTGAAACAGAAGAAGTAAATACAAATCTTGATATATCAAAAGAAAAAGTTGGAACAAATATTCTGGACGCGATCTCTCGTGGAACGACTGACGGACTAAAACTTGCAGTGAACGTTGGAGCCATGTTATTAGTTTTCACTGCTTTGATGGGTGTCGCTAATTGGATCTTGGGTGATTTACTCGGGGATATTTCTGGTTTAAATACACTCATTGAAACATCCTCAGACGGGAGATACAACATGCTTTCAATGGAGTATATACTTGGTAATGTATTTGCGCCCGTTGCTTGGATAATTGGAGTTCCTATTCAAGATATTACGACAGTTGGGCAACTGCTAGGTGAAAAAACCATTCTTAACGAATTTTATGCTTATAGCTCTTTAAGCACCTTAAAAGCAAGTGGAGCAATCACAAATTACCGATCCATTGTTATCGCCACCTATGCACTTTGTGGATTTGCAAATTTTGCTTCCATCGGAATTCAAATTGGTGGTATTGGAGTATTGGCACCTTCACAACGGGGAACCTTAGCGAAATTTGGAATCAAAGCACTAATAGGAGGTACAATCGCCGCTTTATTGACGGCTACTATTGCTGGAATGTTGATAGGATAGTCTGATCGAGTCTCTTATTTAAAAGACGATATAGCCACTATGAAATAAAATGCCCGAGGTTTTTTATCCATAAAATTCATTTAAAAACACCATAGTAATGGGTTGAAATTAGGAATAAAGTTATAAATAAGCTATTTCCACAATTTATAGACGCGAAATGCACTTACCAAGTGAATCCCACTAAGAAACGCGTATCGTTCTAACTAATTTTAAAACAAATAAGCTTCAACTATCACGATTTATAATAATTGCAGTGACTCGTTAATAACTTGTAACAATTCTATCGGTTTATAGCTTAACAACTAGCCCTTCTTTTTTACTTTTAACGTTAATATAATAGCCTATATATGAAACAATACCACGACCTTTTAACCCACGTTTTAGACCAAGGTATAAAAAAATCTGACCGCACAGGAACAGGAACCAAAAGTGTTTTTGGTTACCAAATGCGTTTTGATTTAAGCGAAGGTTTTCCAATGGTAACGACTAAAAAATTACATTTAAAATCTATTATTTATGAATTGCTTTGGTTTTTAAATGGTGACACTAATATCAAATACCTTCAAGAAAACGGTGTTAGAATTTGGAATGATTGGGCAGATGAAAATGGCGACTTAGGCCCCGTATATGGTCACCAATGGCGCAATTGGAATAATGAAGAAATTGATCAAATTTCAGAAATCGTAAAAACACTAAAGACAAACCCAGACAGTCGAAGAATGCTTGTAAGCGCCTGGAATCCAAGTGTAATGCCAGACACTTCAAAACCTTTTTCTGAAAATGTATCCAATGGAAAAGCAGCGCTTCCACCGTGTCATGCTTTCTTTCAATTTTATGTAGCGAATGGAAAACTTTCTTGCCAATTATACCAACGAAGTGCGGATATTTTCTTGGGAGTTCCATTCAATATTGCTTCGTATGCTCTTTTTACAATGATGATGGCGCAGGTTTGTGGCTATGAAGCAGGTGATTTCATTCACACCTTTGGAGACGCTCATATTTACAACAACCACACAGAGCAAATAGAACTTCAGCTATCTAGGAGTCCAAGAAATCTACCGAAAATGGTGCTAAATCCTGAGGTAAAAGACATATTTGCTTTTAAATTTGAGGATTTTACATTAGTAGACTATAATCCACATCCTCACATAAAAGGAGCAGTAGCCGTTTAATTGTAACAAAACTACAATTATAAAAAAACCATAACCGTTGTCAATAACTTCCCTCGCCAAAATCGGTGGGTAAGCTAAACTGGTTTTATTACTACTCACTGAAATAATTCCAAGAGAAGAAAAACAGACAGAAATTTTTATTAAAATCTCTTAAGACTAGCTGTTAAAAACTAATCTGTAGCTTAAAAAAATAACAACTGCGCTACAGTTTTTAAAAAACATATATAAAATCCGTACCTTTAAATTTTCCTAAAGAATTAGAAACCTTTCTATGATAGACACTAAAAATTTAGTATCGCTTTTTACTGAAACACGACAATTAACTGAGCAACTTTGCAAACCTCTTGAGATTGAAGACTACGTGGTTCAACCTGCGCTCGATGTTTCACCACCAAAATGGCACTTGGGTCATACTACTTGGTTCTACGAAGAATTTATTCTAAAACATTACAAGAAAGATTACAAACTCTTCCATCCAGACTTTGCGTTTGCTTTTAACAGCTATTATGAAACTATTGGAAAAAGAGTGATTCGCACAGATCGTGGTAATATGTCACGCCCTTGTGTAACTCAAGTATTCGACTACAGACATTATGTTACCAGTGAACTTAAAGAGTTATTGGCTACGGACTATAATCCAGAATTAGAGCATGTTTTGTTAATGGGGATTCACCACGAAAAACAACATCAGGAATTATTACTTACCGATATTAAATATATCTTAGGTAACAATCCTTTTCAACCCAAATACACAAAATCATTTGTTGAAGACACTGAAGAAAATCAATCTATAGAATGGACATCAATTAATGAAGGAATCTATGAAATAGGACACATTGACCCTGAAGTCTTTCACTATGACATTGAACTTGGAAGACACAAAGTCTACTTACAGGACTACAAAATTTGCAACAAACTAGTTACTAATAAAGAATACCTAGAATTTGTTGAAAGTGGTGGATACAAAGATTTTAACTTTTGGCATGCCGATGGTTGGGAATGGATAAAAACCACAGGAGTTTCTCAACCCTTGTACTGGCACAATCTTGATGGAAAATGGCATCATTATACACTGGAAGGATTACAGCCTCTTGCCTTAAATGCACCAGTAAAGCACGTTTCATATTACGAAGCATTTGCTTTCGCACAATGGAAAGGATGCAGGCTCCCTACAGAATTTGAATGGGAAGCTGCTTGCTCTAACTTTAAATGGGGCCAACGTTGGGAATGGACCGAAAGCGCTTTACTAGCTTATCCAGGATATAAAAAAGCTACTGGCGCAATTGGGGAGTATAACGGAAAATTTATGGTAAACCAAAAAGTACTTCGTGGAGCTTCAATAGCTACAGCGCCAAAACACGCCCGCCATACCTATCGTAATTTTTTTCAAACAAATATACGCTGGCAATATACTGGTATTCGACTAGCAAAATAGTAAAGACCTATGACCTTACAAAAAAAGACTACTTGGGATTCCGTATTTAAAAAAGAAGTTTTTGAAGGCCTCAACAGTTACCCCAAATATCTCTCGTCAAAATTTATTTATGACAAAAAAGGTGATGAACTTTTTCAAGATATCATGGCAATGCCAGAATATTACTTAACAGATTCAGAATACGAAATTTTCGACTCATATACTGTAGCAATAACCAATCATTTTAAAGCAAATTCTGAAGCTTTTGATCTTATTGAACTAGGCGCAGGTGACGGTAAAAAAACGAAAATACTACTGAAATATTTAACTGAAAAAAACATTGATTTTTGCTATAAACCAATAGATATAAGTCAAAACGCAATTGATGATTTAACTAAAACATTAAAGACTGAATTACCAAAAGTAAACGTTGAAGCCGAAAAAGGCGAATATTTTGAAGTACTCGAAAGACTTAAAACATTTGATAAACGGAAAAAGGTTATTATGTTTTTAGGCTCCAACATCGGCAATTTATTGCATTCAAGAGCTATTCAATTTTTATCAAAATTAAGAGAAGCAATGTCACAAGATGATCTACTCTTTATTGGCTTTGATAAAAAGAAAAACCCGCAAACTATTCTTAATGCCTACAATGATCCTTCGGGAATAACAGCCGCCTTCAATAAAAATTTACTTACAAGAATTAATAGCGAATTAGGTGGCGATTTTGATCTAGAAAAATTTATTCACTGGGAACTCTATAACCCCGAAACAGGCACTGCAAAAAGTTTTTTAGTTGCGAATAAAGCCCAATCGGTACATATTTCAGCATTAGATATAACAATAGATTTCAGCCAATGGGAAACCATACATACTGAAATTTCTCAAAAATATGATGATAAAACAATTTCTTGGCTTGCCAAAGAATCAAAATTGACCATAGCCGATAGCTTTTCCGGCAAGAAAAATTATTATAAAAATTATATTTTTAAATGCTCGTAAAACGATGCTATGCAAGCAATTTGGAATGACAAAATTATCGCAAAAAGTAATGACACTATCGTTATAGAGGACAATCATTATTTTCCAAAAAAATCAATTAATATGGAATTTTTCAAAGAGAGTACTACTCGTACGAATTGTCCTTGGAAAGGAGACGCCTCTTATTTTTCCCTTAAAGTGAATGGCCTCTTCAACAAAGATGCTGCTTGGTATTATCCCAGTGCGTCACGCGCTGCAAAACCTATAGAAGGACACGTTGCATTTTGGAAAGGCGTGCAAGTAATAGAGTGAAAAATTAACCCCTCAATATTTTTTTAAATGAATACTAAAACCACTCCTTTAAAAACTAAATTCGACCTGATTTGTGTGGTGTTTTGACCCCTATAAAACGAGGGTATTCTGTTAAAGTTAGTTAGTTAGTTAAATTGTGCGGATAATTTTTTCATTAAAATCAGGTATTTGTCGGCGTTCCATTTTCCATTGGTGTTATCCTATCTAGAAGTGAATGTGGTCTTTTAATGATAGCATTAATTATGCAAGTTCATTAAAAATACTAAGAACGAAGATTGGAAATTATATACGCAAGACAGCGCGCACAAATCATTAAAAAAAAGGGCTCTCCAAGAGGTTAGTTACCATTTTTAACCCAATTATAAGCAGCAAAGATAGAGGCATTACGCGCCTTTTAGTCGATTCTCTTGGAACTAGTAATACAACCTATATAATGACTGAAAGTGTTAGAAAAACATTCCCAGAAATCACGCAACGTCGAACTAGCAAAGATAAATTAAGAAACACGGTGCCTTCTTGGAATAAATAACTGAAGAGATGTTTTTAACCAATCTTAAAACATCAAAAGAAAACACTACAATTACAAAAACATCCCTGTTAAAAGGGTTTGTCTCTCCATTTATAATAAATAACAATACTTTCTTTAACAGCATCATTCAAATTAAACTGGAAAGAAAATGAACTAAAAAACAAGTAAGTTCATTGGCTTAATTTATTAGCTCGCTGTCTTTAACGCCCAATAGATACTCGTACCTTTTTAGATCTTGAAAATATATTAGATTCAATTTAGAGAAATAAAAAACGCCACTTTCGTAATAATGAAAGCGGCGTTCTAAATAAAATCAACTACAAATTACATATTGTTATGCAACGTAACAGTCCCATAGCTGCCAACAGCAACTTTAGGTATTGTAGCATTATACTTTCTATTAATAACATCAATAATTAAATTAGCTGTATAAGCATACCCGCGAGGAGTTGGATGCACACCATCTAAAGAAAATGCTCCACCACTTACGTATTGAGAAGTTAGAATCCCACCATCAAATGCAACACCGCCATTTGCTACTTGTGCTAAAGCAGAACGCGCATCTACAAAACCTAAGTCATTAGCAGCAGCTATTCCTTGGATTGTCGCATTGAAAGATTGAGCAGCAGCAGTTATTGCATCTCTTTCGCTAGGAACTAATACAAATTGATCTTGCATAGGATAGGTGACCCCATTAACCGATAGTTGTCCAGCTTGTTCTAGTGGAATACCTAAAGCAACTAACTCTGCTAATCGCTCCACATTTACCTGACCAATTACGCCTGAACTAGGTAACACCAATAAATCTCCAGAAGTTGCCTGTCTTGCTTGACCGTATTGTTGTCCATATATTGCCGCTAGACCAGAAGGAAATCCGTTTGCTATAAGTACTTGCGTTAAATCTGCTCCAATATTAACCAATCCCTCATCCTGAACCACAACAGCACTCGCGCCAGTTTGTGAAAAAGAAATTGCTCTTTCAGGAACTCCTAAAAATGCAAATGCTCCGTTTAATTGAGCATATGTGGCATTTAATGTTGGTATTTGAGGACCAAAATTAGGATCCAAAGGACTTAATGGTGCAAATGGCACCGTTGTAAAATAAGGTATCGACGTTACATCTGGAAGATTAATTAAAACTCCTTTTGCCCCACCAGCAATTAAAGCATCTACCTGTGAACTATAAGCACCTGCAAATACCATTGGGTCTGTAATATCATTGTTTCCATACAAACTAGGATCAAAATTACCTGTTTGGTCTACACCAGCTCCTCCAGAAGTAGCATAAGATAGAATATCATTATTTCCTATCCAAAGACTAAAAAATGTAGGGCTTAAAGATGTTGCATCGTCAATTACTGTTGCGTTTGCACTTGTCGCAAACCTTCCATAAAACGGATTAGCAGCAGCATATCCTGGAGCGCTTAAATGAAAACTCTTTGCTCCTGGCACCCCCATATTATTAAATGGACCTGTGGCACTTGTAGTTACTTCAGTAGTTGGAGTGCCTTCTAAAACAGTAGGGCCTGGGTTTCCTTGAGCATCTGCTGAAAGCACCAATCTATTATCGTTAACTTGAATTCCATTAAGTAACAAACCTCCTAAATTATCTGCCATTAGAGGTTGTGTAAATTGTCCACCGCCAGCCAGCGCAAATTGCTGAGCCATAATATTAGGATACGAATTTTCTTGACCAGTAATATATAAGGCACCGTCTGCAAATCCCGCAGTTAAAGAGTTCCCTACAGCAACATAGTTAGAAAAATCTGCATCACCATTGGTATAGAATTCTTCTTCAACGGGTGTATCAAATTCTGGTTCACAGCTTACCAAACCAATGGCAGCGAAACCTATCATAAATTTTATTGTATTTTTCATTTGAAATGTTTTTTAAGATTATAGTTTGTAAGAAATACCTAGACTTGGAACGAATACGCTTGATTTGTAGGTTCCACTAAAAGGAACTGCTTGTCCATTTTCAAAATAAGCATCATAAGAGGCATCTATTTCTTTAAAATGTAGGTATAAGAAAGCAGCGTCTATTTCAAATCTACTACCCAACTTCATTGTTAAACCTGCTGTATAACCATTACTATCATTTCTTGGTGTTTCTGGCGCGAAACGACCGTCTTGCACTGGAGATTCATCAAAGTAGTAACCCGCTCTTAAAGTGAACGCTTTTGTTGCTTCGTATTGAAGACCGAATCTATAGGTAGATGCGTTTTCATAATCACGAGCATTTACTGAGTCTGGGATATTTTCATCTGCAAAATCAATATTTAAATTCTGATATTCATTCCAAAAAGCACGGTTAAAATCAAAAGCAAACAACCACTTTTCACCAAATGTATATGACAAACCTACTGTAAGTTCAGCTGGCAATGGTAATCTTGCATCAAATGTAGTGTCAGCGAAAGGAGCCAAAGGTGAGTTTGGAATATTCTCAAAATCTGCATCACCACCTTCTGCTTCAAGAATAATTTTTGAACGATAGTTCATACCTATTGTAAGGTTCTCTGTTGGATTTAACATCCATCCTGCAGTCCAACCCCAGCTATTTACGCCAGAAGCATCTACTGTAACTTCAGATCTTTCTCCTTCATTATTAGCAAGTGTTCTGTTCAAGTTTCTGTTAAAGTTCACAGAACCTGTCGCGAATATTGGTCCACCACCAATGCTAAAGTATTTACTTAATTTAATAGAAACAGTAGGCTGGATAAATATTGCAGACAAATCAATATTGTTAACTAAGTGAGAACCTGCCCAGTCATCTTCATAGGCTACACCACTACCGAAAGGAGTGTAAACTCCCAACCCAAGTGCTAACCAATCTGTGGCTTTGTAAGAAATATAAGCATAAAAAGGTGTTCCTACACCACTATCTGTTAATGCCGTTTGCCCAGTGGCTTGATTTTGATAAGCGACGTCTGCAAATACTGCACTTGCACCCATACTGACATTTAATTTGTTTTCAAGATATACTAAACCAGCTGGATTAAAGAATACAAGTTCACTGCTATTCACAACAGCAACCCCTGTATGACCCATTGCCAAGGCTTTATTTCCTTGAAGACTTACCCTATATCCACCGGCATAGGTAACCGATGTTGCTAACATTAGTGTAGCAAGGAGGAATACTTTTTTCATAATTTTTTAAGATTAAAGTTAAAATTCTAAATTTTCTGTTTGCGGTATAAATTACGTATTAAAATGGAAAAACACAAAGTATTATGCGTACGTAGTAAATTTTTGCTTACAATGTTATAAAAAATCTGTTACAAAATGGCAAAAATCAGTAGGATTTTCTGCGTGTAGCCAATGACCTGCATTAGAAACTGTTGACAATTTGCTGTTGGGAAATTGTTTTTTAATAGCTATCATATCCAGATCCTCAATATATCCAGATTTATCACCTCTTAGAAAAAGTGTTTCTTTTTCAAAAGAAAACTCTTCTGGCAATGCTTTTCCTACTTGCTCGATCTCTTTTGTAACTGCGGGTAGATTTACCCTAAGGCCTAAAATCCCTTTTTCTACCCAATGTAGGTTTTTAAGTAAAAACTGCCGCGTACCGACATTGCTAATATATTCCGATAGCATTTCATCTGCTTCTCTCCTACTTTTAATTGCTGTGAAATCTAAAAGAGACAATGCTTTTAAAATATCTTGATGATGCTGAGGATACTGTTTTGGTCCAATATCTGCAACAATTAATTTATCAACCATTGTATCATATTGTGAGGCAAAATACATCGCGGTTTTACCCCCCATTGAATGTCCCAGCAAAATAATATTATCAAGCTTATGGTGATTTAAATAGTTATATAAATCTTCTGCCATTGCAGGATATGAAAAAACTGAGTCATGAAAGCTACGCCCGTGATTTCTTTGATCTATTAAATGAACTTGATACCCAAAAGCGGAAAATTTATTACCTAAGGTTTTCCAATTATCACCCATTCCCATGAATCCATGAAGAATTACAAATGGAGCCCCTTCACCTATTATTTGTGAATGCAATATCATAGTTACCTAAGTTTTTCTAAATATTCAGAAATCGTTTGTTGTAGACCATTATATAATGCTTCAGAAATCAATGCGTGTCCAATACTCACTTCAGCAAGGTGTGGTACGCTCTGTTTGAAAAACTTAATATTCTCTAACGATAAGTCATGACCTGCATTAACTCCCATACCTAGTTTATATGCTAAACTTGCACATTCTGCATAAGGTTTAACCGCGTTTTCATTTCCAAGTTTGTATTGATCAGCAAAAATTTCGGTATACAGTTCTATTCTATCTGCCCCTATTTTTGCAGCGCCTTCAACCATTTGCACATTAGGATCTACAAATATTGAAGTTCGTATTCCATTTCTTTTACATTCAGAAATCACTTCAGCTAAAAAATCTACGTGCTTAAGTGTATCCCAACCAGCGTTGCTTGTTATAGCGTCTAAAGCATCGGGCACAAGCGTAACTTGAGTGGGTTTAATTTTTAAAACCATCTCCAAGAACTTTGAAATTGGATTTCCTTCTATATTAAACTCTGTAGTGACGACTTTCTTTAGATCATAAGCGTCTTGATACCTTATATGACGCTCATCTGGACGCGGATGTACCGTAATGCCCTGCCCACCAAATTTTTCTATATCTTTTGCTACTTGTATTACATTTGGATAATCACCTCCTCTAGCATTGCGAAGTGTGGCTATTTTATTAATATTTACGCTCAGTTTTGTCATCTTCGATATTTCTTTTTTTGTAGTGTAAAAATACGATGCTTGTTTGCGGTATTACAAGGATATTTAAGTATTTTGCATAAAAAATTTATCTTTTGAAGACTCAGCACTATATAATTAATGATATCAATCCTTTTGACATTTCAATCCCAATTATTGAGGTTCAGAGGGCTTTTAGTCAACTAACCTATTCGCATATTCCAGTAATAAAAGATGGTGAGTTTACAGGTAGCATTTCTGAAACTGATGTGCATTGCTTCGATTCTGGAAAGCTACTACAAGATTTTCAAAATACTTTAGAACCTTTTCACGTTCGCGATACAACTAATTGGCTTGATATTTTAGAGGCATTTGCTCAAAACGGAAGCAATATTATGCCTGTACTCACAAATGAAAATAATTATCTTGGCTATTACGAGTTGAGCGATATTATGACGATTTTTAATGACACTCCATTTTTGAGTGAAGCTGGAGGCATTATAGTGGTTGAAAAGGGAATTACAGATTATTCTTTTTCTGAAATTTGCCAAATTATTGAAAGTAATGACGCGAAGATATTAGGGATTTTTATTTCTAATATTGAGAATGACTTGATGCAGGCAACTATAAAAATTGGTCACATAGGCATGAACGCCATTGTCCAAACTTTTAGACGCTATAGCTATAATGTGATTTCGAACCACGAGGAAGATAAATTTTTAGAAGATTTGAAGAAACGGTCTGCTTATTTAGACAAATATCTTAACATGTAGTTTGATGTATTTTAAAAAACCAACTCGATGAAAATAGGTATTTACGGTCAGTTTTATCATAAGAATAGTGAAAAGTATATACAAGCAATTCTTAATGCTCTTAAAAAAAAGGATGTTGAAATTGTTGTGGAAGCTAATTTCTTGGGTTTAATGAAGGAACATCAAGAATTTCATTCAGACCTATCACAGTTTGACACTTTTACAAAGCTAGACAGTTCATACGATTTGTTTTTTAGTATCGGAGGAGATGGCACCATCTTAAAATCTGTTACTTTTGTTCGTGACCTTAACATTCCTATTGTAGGTGTTAATACTGGAAGACTTGGTTTTCTTGCCACTATTCAAAAAGAGGATGTAACTAAAAGTATAAGCGAAATTTTAAACGGTGATTATTATATTTCAGAACGTTCTTTACTGTCTATTAAGACAGAGCCTCACCACGAGGGGATTGTACCATTAAACTTTGCCTTAAACGAAGTAGCGGTAAACAGAAAAAACACCACGTCCATGATAAAAGTGGAAACATTAGTAGACGGCAAGCACTTAACATCTTATTGGTCTGACGGCCTCATTGTTGCCACCCCTACAGGATCGACTGGATACTCCTTAAGTTGTGGGGGACCTGTGATAGACCCAAGCAACAATTGTATTGTATTAACCCCTATAGCCCCTCATAATTTAAGCGCACGCCCTATTGTTATCCCAGACTCTAGTAAAATAACATTAAAAGTTTCAGGAAGAGAAAAGGAATACCTCGCCTCTTTAGATTCACGGATTTTGACATTAGAAAATGAAACTTCAATTACTATAGAAAAAGCACCTTTTAAAATTCAGTTAGTTCAATTAGGAGAAGAAAGCTTCATCAAAACACTTCGGGAAAAATTATTGTGGGGCGAAGACAAAAGGAATTAACGCGGTCAATTTTTTAGCTTCTTAACTAAACGCAATAAATAGCTCAAAAAAATGTTTTCAAGAAGTAGTAATTCGCTTATGATGGAATAAAGTGAAAGTTATTATTATATTTACAAACTTTTAAAGATTTATGAGGTATTTGTCAATCCTTATTGTGGTGCTTTTTTGTTGTACATCCACCGATGCCCAAACCTATGAAATTGGTGGCTTTATTGGAGGCTCAAATTTGATTGGAGACGTTGGAAACTCAGCGTATATTAATCCAAATGCATTAGCGATAGGTGGTATTTTCAGATGGAATCGTAGTGAACGTCATTCGTTTAGATTTTCTGCTATAATAGCTAAATTAGAAGGAGATGACGCTAATAGTGGAGAACAAAGAAGACAGGAACGAGACTATAGCTTTGAAAATAGAATTTCTGAACTATCGGTGGGGATGGAATATACTTTTTGGGAATTTAACCTAAACAGTGGAAATCCAGCTTCCGCTCCTTATATATATACGGGAATAACTTATTTATTTTACTTTGATAATTTTTTTGCTGATAATCTTGGTAAACAGACAAATTTTGATCAGGGCAGAGCCCTTGCAATTCCTATTGCATTAGGTTATAAATTAACGTTAGGCACAAATATCTTAGGCTCAATAGAGATAGGCGCTCGATATGCTTTTACAGATAACCTTGATGGATCAAATCCCGTAAATGCGAGTGGAGATGTAGACAGAGCCTTTGGTAATATAAATAACAATGACTGGTATGTATTTACAGGCATGACGTTTTCCTTTACTTTTGGACGTCAACCTTGTTATTGTAACTTCTAAAAAAATGAATCGTCTCTTAGACCAAATAGATAAAAATAAGCTCCCTCAGCACCTTGCCATAATTATGGACGGCAATGGTAGATGGGCGAAAGCAAAAGGTCTGTTTAGGTCTATGGGCCATGAAAGTGGAACGAAAGCTGTTAGAGAGATTACTGAAGCTTGTGCTGAAATAAACATTCCTTACTTAACATTATATGCTTTTTCAACTGAAAATTGGAACAGACCAAAATTAGAAGTTGAATTATTGATGCGCTTATTGGTTTCTTCTTTAAAGAAGGAAATAAAAACACTCAATAAAAACAATATAAAATTAAACGCTATCGGCAATCTCGAAGCGTTACCAAAGAAGGCACACAAGGAGCTTTTAGATGTTATTGACAAAACAAAAGGGAACACAAGAATGACACTCACACTTGCCTTGAGTTACGGCGCAAGAGAAGAAATAATAAAAACAGTAAAAGAGATTAGTGATAAAGTTAAAAAAGGACTAATTTCGCCGCAAAATATTGATGAGGTGATTATTACAAGTCATCTTTACACCCGCGACTTGCCAGACGTGGATTTATTGATACGGACTAGTGGAGAACAGCGTATTAGTAATTTTTTATTATGGCAAATAGCCTATGCCGAATTATATTTTACAGATATACTGTGGCCAGACTATACGAAAAAAGATCTTTTTGAAGCAATATTAAATTATCAAAACAGAGAACGACGATTTGGAAAGACAAGTGAGCAGATTAATTAAGAATAATTTTTTGAAATTCAACAAAAAGATCTTCAGCATTGTAGTAATAGCAATGTTTTCAGTTTTTACAATACAGGCACAACAAAAACAATTGGATAGTGGTAGGAAATACACCATTGACAAAATAACTGTTTCCGGTACACAAACTTTTAATCCGCTAACTGTAATTGCATTTACGGGATTAAAAAAAGGAGAACGAATCTATATTCCAGGGGAACGCTTGAGCGAAGTAACGAAAAAGCTATGGGATCAAAATCTATTTAGTGACATAGCCATTTATGTTACTAGAATCGAAGGTGAAAATGCAGATTTAGAAATTTATATTGAAGAATTGCCTAAACTTTCGAGCATTGCTATTGAGGGGAAAGGCATGCGAAAAGGAGTCATTAAAGATATTTTAAAAGAAACGGAACTCAAACCGGGTCTAAAAATTACAAAGAATTTATTAAACACAACAAAAAACTACATTCGCAACAAATATGTAGAAAAAGGTTTTTATAATACCGAAGTAATAATAGCGACCACCCCAAAGATAGATTCTCTTGGAACTGAAATTGGTCAGGACATGAAAATACTCGTTGACAAAGGAAAACGCGTTAAAGTAAAACCCCTAGAATTTGACGGTAATGAAAATTTGAGTGATGGTATGCTACGTCGTTCTATGACAAACACTAAACTCAGAAACCCTATAAGGCTATGGAAAATGTCAAAGTTTACGCCTGATAATTTTGAGGAAGATAAAGCATCTATAATTAATAAATATAAGTCTAATGGATATCGCGATGCTAGAATAATAAGTGATAGTGTTTGGTTGCGAAATACACGCAATCTGGGCATAAATATTAAGATCCAAGAAGGGAAAAAATATTATTTTGGCGATATTAGATTCTTAGGAAATAGCGTCTACACAGACCGTCAACTAAAGCAAACCTTAGGCATTAAAAAAGGAGAAGTATACAACGGTGTATTAATGTCTGAGCGCATTGAAGACAAAGGAAACCCAGAAGCTTTTGACCTAACAAACCTTTACCAAAATAACGGATACCTATTTTCAACTATTAATGCCGTAGAAGTTGCCGTACGAAAAGACACTATAGACTTTGAAATACGAATTAAAGAAGGAAAACAAGCCTATTTTGATCATATTACTGTAGTTGGGAACACAAAAACCAACGATCATGTAATTTATAGAGAATTAAGAACACGTCCAGGACAAAAATACAGTAAAAGTAATGTAGTAAGGACTATACGTGAACTGAGTCAACTGGGTTATTTTGATCCGGAACAAATTTCGCCTAACTTTAAAAATGTTGATCCTAATAATGGTACTCTTGACATGGAGTTTGCAGTCGTGGAAAAGGGGGCTAGCCAGATAGAGCTGCAAGGTGGTTATGGTGGTGGTGGTTTTGTTGGTACGCTTGGATTATCTTTCAACAACTTCTCACTACGCAACCTCTTAAACAAAGATGCATATAAACCGCTTCCCATGGGTGATGGTCAAACGTTATCATTGAGGGCACAAGCCAGTACTTTCTTTCAAACATACAGTATTTCATTAGTAGAGCCTTGGTTAGGAGGCAAGAGACCCGTGCAATTAAGCACCTCTTTTTCTCACACAGTTCAATACCAATTTGACTTTCAAAATAGAGATGTTGATAGAGACCAACGGTTTTTGATTACTGGAGGGTCTGTAGGTCTAGCAAAACGACTAACATGGCCTGATGACAACTTTACTTTTTCAAACGCAATAAGTTTCCAGCATTTCAATCTTAAGAATTATCGAACTAATTTATTCACTTTCCCCAATGGGAGTTCAAACAATCTTGCCTATACTATTGGATTGAGCAGGAACAATGTGGGTAATAACCCTATTTACCCAAAATTTGGTTCTGAATTTAAAGTTTCGGCAAAAGTTACATTACCATATTCTCTCTTTAATGGTGTCGATTATAAATCCTTAAGAACTGAAAGAGATGGATTAGTAGACTTTGTTATAGAAAACCCTTCAGATGTAGATACGCAATTAAGAATTGGAGAAATAGATCAAGAACGTTTTAAATGGCTTGAATTTTATAAAATAAAATTTTCTGGCACCTGGTACACAAAAATTGTTGGTGATTTAGTTTTAAAAACCAATACAGAATTTGGTTATCTTGGAGCCTATAATAACGATCGCGGGATCCCCCCATTTGAGCGTTTCTTTCTGGGAGGTGATGGTTTAGGAGCATTTGCTTTAGATGGTCGAGAGGTAATACAATTAAGAGGGTATCCTAATCAATCACTTTCTCCAATAGATGGAAATACCATTTACAATAAATTTTCGTTAGAAGTAAGACATCCTATTACTTTGAAGCAATTGGCCTCCATTTATGTATTGGCATTTGCTGAAGCGGGGAACTCTTATGATGGATTTGGAGATTATAATCCATTTGATGTTGCTAGGTCTGCTGGTATAGGATTGCGTATATTTATGCCCGCATTTGGACTGTTAGGAATTGATTTTGGACATGGTTTTGACCCAGTAATAGGCGGTACACAACCAAATGGCTGGGAAACACACTTTATAATAGGACAACAATTTTAATAATGGCACGATATTTTCTAAACCATAACCATCATTATGAAAACTAGACACATACTCTTTTTTACTATTGCATTAATTTGTGTTTCATTTATTTCAAGCGCGCAAAGGGGCGTTCGCATAGGCTATATTGATATGGAATATATTCTTGAAAATGTACCTGAATACAGAGAGGCTTCCACGCAACTTGATGGAAAAGTCCAACGTTGGAAAGCAGATATTGAAAAAAAACAACAGGAAGTAGATTTGATGAAAACTACCCTTACTAATGAACGCGTTTTATTAACTAAAGAACTCATTGAAGAACGTGAGGAAGAAATAAAAATTAAAGAAGATGAAATGATTAAATACCAACAGGGTCGTTTTGGATCCAAAGGGGACTTAGTCATTCAAAGAAGACAATTAGTACAACCCATACAAGATCAAGTTTTCAATATAGTTCAAGAAGTTGCTGAAAATAAAAAATATGATTTCATTTTTGATAAATCTGCAGATGTAGTAATGCTATTTGCGGCAAAAAGAAATGATATTAGCGATATTGTTTTAAGAAGTATTACTCGTGTTGAAAAAAGAAAAGAAGCAACATCTAAGAGAGAACGCAAAGAAATCCAACAAAGAGATGATTTGTCTCTAGAAGAAGATAAAGAAGTAACGGAAAGAGAAAAAGTTACAGAAGAAAAGAAAGATGCGCGACAACAAATGATGGATGACCGTAAACATGCTAGAGACTCTCTAAGAGCCGTCAAAAAAGCAGAATACAACGCCAAGCGCCAGCGATTACTAGATTTAAGACAGCGGCGCCGTGACTCTATCGAAGCCGTACGAAATGGAACACCTTGGTCTCCCAAGACAGAAAATCAAGGAGCAGGAACAGACTTGCCCTCTGGTAAAAGCGGCGATTTATCGCTAGAAGAAAACAAAGAAGAGGCTCCCGACAAAAACAAAGAATTAGCAGCTCCCGAAGAAAACAAAGAACAAGCAGTTCCCCAAGAAAACAAAGAAGAAGAAGAAGAAGCTGCAGAAGAAAAAAAAGATCCTCGCCAGCAGCTAATAGATGACCGAAAGCGTTCTAGAGATTCGCTGAGAGATGTCAAAAAAGCAGAATATGACGCCAAACGCCAAAGATTATTAGATCTCAGACAACGTCGTCGTGATTCTATCCAAGCAATAAGAAATGGAACACCTTGGCCTCCCGAAACAGAAAATCAAGGAGGGGAAAATAGTTTACCTTCAGACGATGGTAATGATGGAGGAAATTAAAAATTAGACGTAAAATTTTATATAACACTTAATTTAATTACAATGAAAACAATGAAATCTTTATTTATCGCTATCGTATTATTTGTAGGAGCTACAAGTTTCATGAATGCACAATCTAAAACGGCACATATAGACACACAAGCTTTAGTTGAGGCAATGCCTGAGATGAAAGCTGCACAAAGCCAGTTAGAAAAAATTCAAAAAACATATGATACAGCCATTAAAGACATGGCAAAGGAGTTTGAAACTAAAGTAAAACAGTACGGCGCTGAAGAAACTACTAAAACAGCAGAAGAAAATGCAAAACGTGTAGAAGAAGTACAAGGAATTGAGCGTAATATTACTGCGTATAGACAACAAGCATTGCAGGATCTTCAGAAAAAAGAAGTAGATGTATTTCAACCAATTTTAGAAAAAGCTCGCGCTGCTATTCAAAAAGTTGCTAGAGCTCAAGGATATCAGTATGTTTTAGATTCTGCCACTGGGAATGGTGTAATCTTAGCAGATGGTTATGACCTTCTTGTTGATGTTAAAAAAGAATTAGGAATTTAATTAGAAATTTCTTTCCCTAAAATTAAAACTGCTCATCTTCTTTTAGATGAGCAGTTTTTTTTATTTAATAGTATCTTTATTCCAATGAATAATATTGATCCCATAGGAATTTTCGATTCCGGAGTAGGAGGCACTTCCATTTGGAAAGAAATAAACCAATTACTGCCTCTTGAAAACACTATATACTTAGCAGATAGTATTAACGCACCCTACGGCAATAAAACTTCTGAAGAAATTATTTCACTCTCTAAGAAAAATACAGAACTACTCATTCAAAAAGGATGTAAAATAATTGTTGTTGCATGTAATACCGCAACTACAAATGCGATCTCTTTATTGAGATCAACGTATGATATTCCTATTATTGGGATTGAACCTGCAATCAAACCCGCAGCTTTAAATTCTTCCACAAAATGTGTTGGAATTCTCGCAACAAAAGGGACACTATCCAGCGATTTATTTCATAAAACATCTCAAGCCTTTGCCAAGGACATTAAAATTATTGAGGTAATTGGAGAAGGTCTTGTGCCTCTCATAGAAGATGGCGCTATACATAGTGACGATATGAGGAGCCTACTTAAAATATATACAGCTGAAATGATTCGAGAAGACATAGACTATTTAGTTTTAGGTTGTAGTCATTACCCATATATTATTCCTGAATTACAAAAAATCCTACCTAGTAATGTTAAGATTATTGATAGTGGACTAGCAGTAGCAAAACAAACTAAGAATGTTCTAGAAACTTTGAACTTACTTAATAGTTCCGAAGAAAAACCAACATTAGATTTTTATGTCAATGCCAATAAAAAAACACTCACTGAGATTTTACGAATCTACCAAGACAACATAATAATTACCAAGATTGCTTTTTAACTAGTTTGTCAACTAAAGAAAGACAACAACTCTTTCTTTCTAGATGGACTTACCATAATTTGTTTTCCATTTGAAAGTGTTACGCTACCTCCTTTTCCTTTATTATAGGCGGTAATGGTATTTACATTAACCAAATAAGATTTATGAACACGCGCAAAACCGCTGCTGGTTAGAATTTCTTCAAAATATTTTAACGTTTTACTTACCAATTTTTTCTTCTCTCCTATAAAAATTTCAGTGTAGTTATCATCCGCTTTACAATACAAAATATCTTTAACTTCAAGAACTTCGAAACCATGTTGTAAAGGGATTGTGATTTTTCCTTGAACCTGAGAAAAGTTGCTTTTCAAAACCGATTCTTGTAATTCTTTTTCTTTTGTTTTGATTTCTTGGACATAATCTACTGCTTCAATTAAAGCATCAATAGAAATTGGTTTGAGTAGATAAAATGCTGCGTGAGCATTTAATGCATCTATGGCATAATGGTTATAAGCAGTTACAAAAACGGTTTCAAAATTTCTGTCACCCACTTTATCTAAAAGGTCAAAAGCATTTCCGTATGGCATTTCAACATCAAGAAAAACCAAATCTGGATCAGAATTTCGCAATAAAACTAAAGCACTTTCTACTGAATCTGCTTCGCCTAAAAGGATGACATTTGGACAATATTTAGCCACATAATTCTTAAGAATTTCCCTGCTTGTTTCTTCGTCTTCAACAATAATTGCCTTTAATTCCATACTATTAATCTTTTTTAATCATCAAAATTACACGAGTTCCTTCTTCATTTTCGAGTGCATCACTTACTATTACATCTATTTTATCTTTATACATTTCGTTGAGAATAGAAATTCTTTTTTTAATATTCCCCATACCTTTTGACTTTTGCTTCTTTTGATTCTCCGTTTTTAATTCAGTAGATTTTTTTCTGCCAATACCATTATCCTCAATTGTTATTTTAACTATGGATGAATCAATCTTCTTAAAATCAATAATTAGAAGCCCTTTTGTTTCTTTATAACGCAATCCATGCCAAACCGCATTTTCAACATAGGGTTGCAACAACATGGGTGGAATTACAAATTCATTAAGAGCAATACCCTTGTCCACATTAATTTCATAACTAAATTTATCTTTAAACCTAGAATGCTCTAATTTTGTATAAATTTCTAATAATGCGACTTCCTTTGTTAGGGGGATAAAATCTTCATCACTATTCTCCAATACTGAACGCATAAGCTGGGAAAACTCACTTAAATATTTATTAGCGGCGCGCTCATCATTACTAGCTATAAAACTATTAACTGAATTGAGTGCATTAAAAATAAAATGAGGATTCATTTGCGTACGCAATGACTTAAGCGCCAGTAAATTATTCGCGCGCTTTTGTTGTTTGACATTTTTAAACTGTGAATAGGCAGTAAATAGTAATAACAAGGCGATCAAAATCAAAGACCCAATAATCCACTTTTGAATTCCGTTGTTTTGTTCAATAAGCTCTTGATTTTCGAAGGCTAGCTTATATCTGCTTTCATTAAGTTCTCTTTCATTTTCTAAACCAGCAATCCTATTTTGTTTTGCAGCAATTATCATAGCAAGTCTCGCCGCTTGAGATATCTCTTGCTCTTTTTTGATATAAAGCTCGTCAACAACTTCTACATAGCGTTCATAGCCTTCTGCCGCCTTATCAAACTTCCCGATATCCCGGTATACTTCAGATAATTTTCTACGCGCATCTTTCTCTACATATAAATCCTCATTTTCATCTGCTTCTTTGATACTCTTCTCTAAATAAGGGATTGCTTCCTTATATTTTTCTTGTCCAATAAACGCATTTGCTATTTTATAATTTTGTCTTTGAGGAGTTAATGGGCTAGAAATATCCTCTTCATTAGGCCTCGTATTAATTTCCTCTAAAGTTTGCTCGCGCAGTTCAATTTCTTTTTCAAAATCCCCATTGCTATTGTAAAAATCGGCTGCGGTGTTTTTGACTTCTGCCACCCGTTTAGGGCTTTCGTTTTTTGAAAGATCAATTGAAGAATCGTAATATGTTTCCGCAGCCTTCTTATTTCCTTCTCTTGAGTACGCATCACCAATCTTCACAGTAAGTGTCGTTATGTATTCCCTCATCTCTTGACGGGTTGCAATATCAATTGCTTTTTCATAATTAAGAATACTCTTTTTTGTACCCCCCGTTGCTTTAAATGCATCTCCTAGCCCTTCATATACATACAGTTTTTGAATACCCTTTAATTCTTTACCCGATAATTTAATAAATAATGAAATAGCCTCCTGATAGTTTTTATTCTTCACATAAGCACTTGCAAGCTTTATATCTAAATTAGTGGAGTATTGATTTACGATACTTCTTTTATAATTTTCTACGGCTAAATCCGGCATGTCCCAATATGAATAAGCATCCCCTAAAGTTTCAAAAGCCATGCTTTTTTGTAATAATGTTGGGGTTTTTCCAGGACTACTCTCAAGTGCAGTAGTACTAAACTCAATACTCTTTTCAGCATCTTTCTTCAATACGCTTTTAGCCGAATCAAGGAACGCAATAAAAATATCTTGGCTACTAAATTTAGAAGAAGTGATAGGTTTTACTGCATTAGGTCTCCCTACCCTTACTATAACAAAATCTTTAGATTTAATGCTATAATATACCGTTTTAAAATTATCGCTACGCACTACCAATTCGTCGCCCAACTTTGCATTTATAGCAAAAGATCCACCTATCGAAGTTGTAGTATAGTCGCCACCTTCAATTTCTACATTTACCCTAAAAATAGGGTTTGCAGAAGTTTCTTCAATCACCTTCCCTTTTAGAGTAAAAGACTGTTTATGTACAGAACGATCTTGACCTAAGGACGAAAAACACGTGCAAAAAGCTACTATTAAAAAAAAAGTTGTCTTAAGTTTCATGAGATATAAAACGTAAACTTACGCACTTTTGTAGCAATTTAAAAATTGAAAAATCTACTTAAGAATCTGAAATTAAGGCAAAATCATAGTTTACTAAGTTATAAAAACAATTCACTCAATAATAATAGGCATTCACTCAATAGGGTTTTTTTAAAAACTATTAAAAAAAAACCTCCTGATTAGGAGGCGTTTTTTTATTTTAATTTATTGCCGGACAATTACAATCGTAGGGTTCAGGTCTATTTCCTAAGAAATCATATCCCAATGTAATTTGATGAAAACCACCATTATTAAATTGAACATCACCCAACTGTGTACTGTACGTGTAAGCAAAAACAAAATTCCTGAAGTTAATCCCTATTATAGGAGTTATTAATTGTTGCTTTTGAGCGTTAATTTGACCGCCATTTATAAATTCGCTTCCATCAAGACTTCTTCTGTACGACAATGCTCCCCATAATTGACCAAATTCCATAGTTCGATACGCTTTAAAATTAATATCTACAGTAGATTCACCCGTAGATTCTGCCGTTTGAAATAAAACAGAAGGCTCATAACTCCAAGTTGCACCAACACTTCCAATTGCATATGCTAACGAAATTAAATAACGCCTTTGGTTATTTGATTCGTTTCTTGGATCATATATATCGCGATTCTGAAAGATCAAGTTTTTAATAGTAACGTGAGATGAAAAGTTTAAAAAATTATAAGACATACCAACATCTAGATTAAAGTAAGAACTAGATTGCTCAATACCTCCAACAGATATAGCTGGATCAAATTGATCACCTTCTGGATAAGAAAGTGCAAATGTTGACTCATCCAATCTATTCTGAGAAAGGCCTGTGCTTAAACCAAAAGATAATTGGTTTAAATCTACCTCAGATCTAGAAAACATTAAATGATAGGCAAATGTTAAATATCCTCCAGATTGAGAATGAAAGCCATTTTGGTCATTATAAAAAATTGCTCCCAAACCAATTTTATCTCCCACACGCGCATTCGCGCTTATAGTTTGTAAACTTGGAGCATTATCAACATCAAACCATTGTTGACGATTTGTCAATCTAATTTGATTATGAGAGGCCGCACCCGCCATCGAAGGATGAATTAAATAAAGATTATCAGCTAAATATTCTTGATAAATAGGAATACCATCCTGTGAAAAAGCAAATTGGGTTGCTACTACTAGTAACAGTGTAAAGTAGGTATATTTAATTTTCATATTTTTTTGCAGTCTTATTTCTTAGCGTTTCAATGTAAAGTGTCCTTTAATTTCTTTTCGTACTTCTTGTTCTGTGTATTCTACTTTAAACCAGTAATCACTAGAGGGTAATGGATTGCCGTTATACGTCCCATTCCACCCCGGAGTCAATGGACTCAATTGCTTGAGAAGCTTTCCGTACCGATCAAAGATATAAATATTTGCCGTAGGATCGAAATCTGCGATACCAATGATATTCCATTCATCGTGGACCCCATCGTTATTAGGGGTAAAGTAATCTGGGTAGTCAACAACTCCTATATTAAATTCGGACTCGCCACAGCCATTAGCGTCCTTGACCGCAATCGTATGTATCCCGGGGGATACATTCATAAATACATTACTGTCTTGGAAAGCTCCTGAGTCGATGCTGTAAATATACATTCCTAGACCTTCTGCTGTTACTTCTACCGTATGATTGTTTGCAAAGGCTCCATTAACTAAAATAAAACTTAGCGCTGTGGGGGCTTGAGATACCGTTACTATCGTGGGTACATCGGTCCTACAACCACTCGCTAGCTCAGTAATAGTCACTTCATAGTTTCCTCCTACAACAGCCGTAATAGAGGCGCCTGTTTCGCCAGCTACAACGACATCATCTATACGCCACTCAAACGTGTAAAAGTCTGCATCTAATCCTGTTTCGATAAACGGAGGGGACTCCTCACCTTCCTCTTGTGGAATAGGGCTTCCTCCTGCATCTATACAAAGCCTGTAGCTTTCCTCTAATACAACTACGGGAAGCTGCTCTACTTTTAGGATAACTTCTGCAATAGCAAAACACATCGTTCCAATGTTCTCTACCCGTGCGTAGATAACCTGTGGGTTGATGATATTGGTATAACTAGGACCTATCGCATTGGTACCATCAGCAGCGTTCTCAAAAGTCTCGTGGAAGGTAAGATCATGAACTAATAGGCTTTGGATACCCAAAATCTCATCCCAAAGTTCCGGAATATCTAATTGAGATAAGGCAAAGGAGGTAAAACCATCATTATCTCCTTCTAAATCACACAATACATAGGGCGCAAAAGGTGCGGTTGCAGTCGCGCCTTCGCGTACTTCTATAAAGAAACTAATGTCCTCCCCTTGATAACATCCTGTAATGCTATTGGTAATCCCTACAAAAATCTCTTGTGGGTTGCCATCGTTCTGATACACTGTAGGGATTACAATGGGATTAACCCCTGCATTGGCATCTCCAATACCCTCGTAGAAACTAACTTCGTTATTGACCATATCTTGACCTACCAAAATCTCTGGGATTTTTGTCGTAAGGTCAAAAATAGCAACCCCATCAAATGGAATCTCACAAAGTATAAAGTCGTCTATAACTGCCGTGTTATCTGGCAATGGATCTACTCGTATAACCAATTCTACTATCTCAAAGCACATCTCTGGAGTTAATGCATTGGTAACCCGCACATAAATAGTCTGTGGGTTTGACGTGTTGGTATACATCGTGGGATCGGGGATCGCATCTATTAAATCGCCTACTATGGCTAGCAACTCCGATTCATAGTAGTCCAGACCGTAGCTCTCTCCATCCAAAATCTGGGATGATCTTATCGTTAAATCAAACACTTCTTCCCCATCACCATCCGTATCGCACAAGGCGATTGCCTCTGGCTGCTCAGGCTCAGGGTTGGGGACAACACGTAAATTAAAGCTAATGCTAGTATCCACACAAAGGGTATTGCCATCAGTAACTCTAACAAATACCGCCTGGGGGTTGCTTATCTCATTGATGTATGCAGTGGATGGATTAATAGCATTCTCGTTGTTGTCTGCATCTACTTGGCTCTCAAAATACTGGACGCCAATACCCGGGGCGATTCCAGTTATAAGACCGTCACGGGTCGTAAGATCAAAGGCAGTAATACCATCGTTGGGTGCTCCTAGATCATCACACTGGGTGAAGGGACCTGGATCAAATACATCTGGACCAGCAACAACCATTATATCAAACATACCGATCTTAAAACATGCTGTATCTGGGTCTTCCAACCTAACGAAAATTGGTTGGATTGGGCTCGTCATATTCATAAATGCACCTGGATTCGTAATGTCTGCTGCCCCTGCTTGGGCATCCAAAAGACTCGTATGATAACTCAGATCTAAATCATCTAAACTCTGGCTTCCCAAAATATCTCCTTCTCGCTGCGTCAAATCAAATACCTCAAAACCGTCCATATCGCTATCACATGCAATAATAGGGTCTAAAACTACAGCTATCGTGGGCGTTGGGTTTACCAAAAGAGTTAGCGCTACCACTCGAAAACATCCGGTAGAAGGAGCAGGCGCAGGACCCACATAGGTCGCACGTGCATAGATAATCTGATTGTCTGCCACTATATTTAAATAAGGACTCATTAATGCAAAGACTCCTGCAATCGCATCAGACTCCGTCTCGTGGTAGGTAATAGCAACTCCTGGCTCGTTGTCTATAATCTCAAAATCACTATCGGTTAACGTAAAATCTGTAATACCATCGTTGTCTATATCACAGGCTTCTAATGGCTCTGGTTCTGATGGAGAAGGTCTTGGATTCACTATTAAACCTAGGGTAATCGAACCATCATCAACAACACACCTACTGTTGGTGTCTTCGGCTCGTATCCATATCGTCATTGGGTTTATGGCTGCATCATCGGTAGCGTTTAGATTTTGGAACGCCGTTGGGACTTCAATCACATTGATGTTTGACTCCATATCTGCCTGCGTTTCAAAGAACGTAATCTCGATACCTAAAACTCCGCCGGTAATCTCTGGAATGGACTGCGTAAGATCAAAGGCCTCTACGCTATCATCCAAGCCTAAAATATCAGTCTCATCACACAATTCTAAAGGGGTTGGATTTATAAGAACCGCTGGAAGCGCCACTTGAAGCTCTAAAGTCGTCGTACTCTCACAGTCGTTGTTTTGATCTCCTACCGTAATATAAATAGTCTGGGGGTTCGATATATTGCTATAGGCTATAGGATTGACTATTTCATTAGTCATTGCAATATCCACAAAATAGCTCGTATCAAAGGAATCTGTAAGTCCTATTAGAATCTGATCCTCAGCATTGGTTAAATTGAAAACTGCTAAACCATCCCCATCTGTGTCGCAAACAACCAAGGGATCGGGATCGCTAATCTGAGGGCTCTCTTCTACTAAAAGATGCAACGTCGTTATATTAAAGCAACCGGTAGCAGGATCTAAAACACGTATAAAAATCTCTTGATCAAAAGGTACTGTATTATTATAAGCAATGGTAAGATCTATAGGAACTTCATTGTTCTCTGCATCTGCAAGGGTACGGTGATAGCTTACTTGAAGCATCCCTAATGGATTGCCGCATAAGGCAGACTGAGTAGCTTCGTTTAAATCAAAAGCCCCAAAACCGTCGTTGTCTTGATCACAAAAAACAAGACCATCTGGCTCACATAATTCTGGGAGGGGAATTACAAATAACTGGCTCATAAAAATACTGTGACAGCCTGTGGCATTGTCTTCTACACGTACCCAAACATCTTCAAGGTTGATCGTATTGGTATACAATTCTGGCAAGGCATTTATAGGAGCCTCTGCATCTGCTAAACTGTTGTAATAGCGAACTGTTAGCCCTATGTCACCCCCTGTAATGGTAGTATTGTTAATATTTAAATCAAACTCAGCGATACCATCGGCGATCTCATCATCACAAGTCGTGATAGGACTTGGATCAAAAAAAATGGGAACCTCTACCACCATAATATCAAACATCCCGATATTAAAACATTCTGTATCTGCTTCTTCTAACCTAACGAAGATGGGCTGGATAGGAGTTATTGTATTGGTAAAAGTGTCTGGGTTTGCAATCTCTGGAACACCTGCTTGGGCATTCACAAGACTTGTGTAGTAGCTCAGATCATAATCCGGATCTTGACCTGCGTAGATAGCATCTGCACGATCGGTTAAGTCAAATACCTCAAAGCCATCCATATCAATATCACAAGCAATAATAGGGTCCAAAGCTAAGGGTATCGTTGGCGCAGAGTTTACAAGAAGCGATAACGATACCACTCGAAAACATCCCGTAGCGGGATCGGGCGCTGGACCTACATAGGTAGCACGGGCATAGATGATCTGATTGTTTGCTACAGTATTCGTATAAGGACTAATCAGTGCAAGGGTACCTGCAATAGCATTACCAAATGTATCGTGGTAGGTGATAGCAACCCCTGGCTCGTTGTCTATAATCTCGATATCTTTATCGGTTAAAGTAAAGTCTGCAAAACCATCATTGTTAATATCACAGGCTTCTAATGGCTCTGGCTCTAATGGGGAAGGCAATGGATTTACGATTAAATCTAAGGTAGCCATACCGTCATCAACAACACACCTACTGCTGGTGTCTTCGGCTCGTAACCATATCGTCTGTGGGTTTTGAGCAATACCTCCTATTAGGTTTTGATAGGTGGTAGGATTTAGAATCTCGTTTATGTTTGACGCCATATCTGCTTGCGTTTCAAAAAACGAAATACTGACTCCTAAAACCCCACCCGTAATCTCTGGAATGGACTGCGTAAGATCAAATACTTCTACTTCATCATCAGGACCTAAAATATCCGTCTGATCACACAACTCTAAAGGGATTGGATTTATTAATACCGGAGGAAGCGCTACTTGAAGTAATAATGTCGTCTCGCTCTCACAATCATTGTTAACATCTGCTACAGTGATAAAAATGACCTGTGGGTTAGTAGTATTTGTGAAGGCGATTGGATTACTGATGGCACTGGTCATTGCTATATCACTAAAATAAGTGACCACATAAGGACCACCCGTAAGTCCAAATAATAGCTGAGGCTCTACAGCTGTTAAATTGAAAACAGCTAAACCATCACCGTCTGTGTCACAAACAACCAAGGGATCAGGATCGGTAATCTGAGGACTCTCCTCTACTAATAAATTGACCGTAGTAATGTCATAGCAGCCTGTAGCAATATCGTTTACACGAATGTAGATTAACTGGTCAAAGGGAACTTCATTGTCATAGGTAGCGGCAAGGTCAAGAGGCAATACGTTGTTGTTTGCATCGGCCATTGTCAAATGGTAGCTTACTTGAAGGTTCCCAGCTGGATTACCGCAAACAGCAGCCTCTGTAGCTTCGTTTAAATCAAACGTACCAAAACCGTCATTGTCTTGATCACAGAAAATAATAGGGTCTGGAGCACATACATCTGGGCGGGCAACTACTCGCAACTCGCTCATAAAAATACTGCGACATCCCGTAGCATTATCTTCCACACGTACCCAAATAGCTTCAGGATTAAACGTGTTGGTATAAAAGACTGGCAATGCATTTATAGGAGATTCTGCATCCGATAAACTGGCGTAATAGGTGACCGTAAGGCCCATGTTTCCTCCTGTAATAACAGCATTGTTGCTGTTTAAATCAAATTCCGAAATCCCATCAGCTAGCCCGTCGTCACAGGTCGTAATCTCTGCCAGGGAAGTAAATAATGGCGATTGCCCTAAAATTAAATTAAAAGAGGCTACTGCAACACACAACGGTGGATTGCTCGTATCGCCGTCTTGGTAGTTCACAGCGCGAACCCAAACTACCGCATTACCACTTGGATAAGCAGTAGCGGGAATAATCTCCGGAAAACCAGCATCGGCTTCAAACTGTGTCTCGTGATAGGTTAAAGTAACATCTACCAAAGTGTTTAAAATCTCCTCTTCCTTAGTCGTTAAATCGAAAATCTCCAAACCATCGCCATCATTATCACATAAAAAATAATCCTCGATAGGACTAGTGATCGCAGGACTGTCATTGACTCTAAGCTCTAATGGAACAATGTTAAAACAATCTGTTAAATTGATGTTGTCTACCCGTGCAAATACTGTTTGGAATCCTAGGACAGTATTGGTGAAGGCATTGGCAGGTGTAATTGAAAACACCCCGGCCTGTGCTGCTGTCAAAGAAATAAAATAAGCTACCACTGCGTCAGGGTTGCCGCCTGTAATTTCTAAATTCTTTGTTGTTAAATCAAACTCTGCAAAACCATCGTTAGGAAGCTCGTCACAAATATCGTAACGCGTGGGAATGGTGGCGGTTGGACGAACTGCAAACTCAACAAAAACTTCATCTGTACCAGCGCAACCTCCTCCTGATCCTGCTGCAAACACTTCAATTTGATAGGTGCCTGTTTGGCTAACTACTAGCGTTGGATTTGTTTCTCCTAATAAAATATCAAAAACCATTGTAATGGTATTGAATATAGACCATTGATAGGTAGCACCAGGACTTGGAATCCCGAATAAGCCAATAGTTTCTGAACCACCTTCACATCCCGCACTATTATTAGAAATAGTTAAATCGTCCCCCAAATCAATACCAATATTAAAAGACCCTCCTTCTAGAAAAACAGCGGCATCAAACAAGGTGTCCTGTTGATCAGCAACCACCAGTTTAATTGTATATGGATTGCCAACTATCACATTTCCTTCAGCAGTTAAAGGAATTATTTGGCCATTAAAGTCAATAGCAGCGTTAGCTGCTGTTACAAAAGGCAGTCCTGGCACACCAGTATCAAAATTATATTGCTCAAAGAATAATTCATTAATCGCAGCACATTGGCCTACTACTTCGGGGTGAATATTTGTAACTTCGATAGGAATAACTGTACCAGGCAGTACCGCAAGGTTTTGAACGATCCCCGTTACTTGATTTGTTAGAATAAATGCAAATGCATCAGAAAAATCACACTCAAAGTTCTGATTATATTCTTCAGATGCTAATAAAAAATTAAAATTAATCGTCGCTATTTGAGGTACAAAATCAAACTGAATAAAAGAAGCATTATTTGTGTCCGTAGCAGTAGTGTTCGCCTCAAGATCTGCATCACCTGGCCACCCAACTCCGCCGTCACTATGCAATGTTAAGTTTGGTCCTGGAGCATTTGCTACATTACCCGTACTTAATACAATTCCATTAGTAAAAGGAAAAGCAGAACCATTTGCGTCAAATGCAGCAATCCCATTATCATCACCAAAATTAGTTCCTGTGCTTTGAATAAAGTTAGATGCTTCAGCGCAAGGACTATTAATGAGAATATCCTCCACCAATTGTTGTGTAGTTAGGGTTTCATCAACAGTAATTTGCCCCAAAGAGACTGTTGACACCAATATGGTAATAAGGAGTAGGATTTTCTTCATAAACACAGCTATATCTTGTCAAATATATTGAATACAATGATTTTCTTTTGGTATTTTTGTAAAAAAAAACTGAATGAATCAATTTATAATAACAACACAACCTACTGCTAACGAAAATATTGTCAAATTTGTTGCAAATGTTTTCATAACTCAAGCAAAAAGTTATGAATTTTCGAATATTGATGACGCTAAACCTAGTCCCTTAGCGCAAGAATTATTTTACCTGCCATTTGTAAAAAAAGTTTATATTTCCCAAAACTTTGTGGCAATTGAAAAATTTGATATTATTTCTTGGGAAGATATACAAGAAGAAGTTGCTGTTTCAATTTCTGAATATTTAAACAGTGGCAAAGAAGTAATAACTGAATCTGAAACTCAAAAGAAAGTTCCAGTAACAGTCTATGCCGAAAGCACTCCAAACCCCGGTGTCATGAAATATGTTGCAAACAAACCATTGGCCGATGGCATTTTTGAATTTAAAAATATTGACGATGCTCAGGATGCTCCATTAGCCAAGGCATTGTTCTCGTTTCCATTTGTGAAGGAGGTCTTTATTAGTGCTAATTATGTTTCGGTAACAAAATATAATGTAGCCGAATGGCTTGAAGTGAGTAACGAATTAAGAGAGTTTATCAGAAAACATATTGAGGACGGAAACCCAATTTTTTTAGATAACTTTTTAAACAAGAAAAAAGAAATAGCAGAATCTTCTCCAACAACAGCAGTAACTCCAGAATCATTAGGAACGGATTCTCATACTGATATTGAACAAGAAATCATTGATATCCTTGATGAATATATCAAACCCGCAGTTGCAAGTGACGGTGGCCATATTGCTTTTGATTCTTTTGATCCAGAAAGCAAAACAGTAAAAGTTATTTTACAAGGTGCTTGCAGTGGATGTCCTTCGTCCACAGTAACATTAAAAAACGGTATTCAAACAATGCTTCAAGAAATGCTTCAAGGCAGAGTAATGACGGTAGAGGCCGTTAATGGATAATGTCTTTTTAAAGTCAAACCTGAGTTAATTTTATTAAATTGAACTTTAAACTTCCTTTTCAGAAAAAATTATTGTTAAAAAGTGTACATTGAAATTTAAATTTGTGACTGTAAAATTAAAAGCAATTAAAGGTTTAGTGTGCTCTGATAAAAGCCCAGAACATAATATACACAATGCAGTAGCATATGCCTGTAAAAGCGTAAATAATATATGTAGGTTTATTTAAATCGACAATATACTCTTGTTCAAAATGGAAAGTTTAGTGAATCACGGGAAACATTAAACTCGAATTTGAAGTAAAATAAAATTTTTGGTTTTTAAGAAACATTTTTTTGACAAGGCAACAGTGCTCCTTATTTTATTATTTAATTATGACTTTAAGATATATAGTTGTCCTTTTATTGTTCTCAGGTATTTTTATTTCTTGCAATAACATCTCAAAAAGCACTTCTATCCACCCAACCCCAACTTACAAAAATCGACTATCTAAAGAAACCAGTCCTTATCTCCTTCAACACGCTAACAACCCTGTTGATTGGCGTGCTTGGAATAATGAAACATTAAAAAAAGCAAAAGAGGATAAAAAATTAATAGTTATAAGTATCGGGTATGCCGCTTGTCACTGGTGTCACGTTATGGAAAAGGAAAGCTTTCAAGATACTGCAGTAGCAGCAATTATGAATGCCAAATTTATAAGTATTAAGGTAGACCGTGAAGAAAGACCAGATATTGATAAAATTTATATTAATGCCGTACAATTATTAACTGGTAGCGCTGGATGGCCTTTAAATGTTATTGCACTCCCAGATGGAAGGCCAATTTGGGGAGGAACGTATTTCACAAAAAAAGACTGGATGAGTGCTCTTGATAGAATTCAGGAATTGTATGAACAAGATCCTCAGAAATTATATGGTGCTGCGGATAAATTAGAAGAAGGAATTAAGGCGATGGATTTAGTTCCACTAAACACTAGTGATGTTGACTTTAAAAAATACCCTTCAGAACAATCAATCTTAGAGTGGAGTAAAAGTTTTGACAAAAATTACGGAGGCACCAATCGAGCACCAAAATTTATGATGCCAAACGATTTATCCTTTTTTCTGCGACAAGCAATGCAAACAAAAAACAATGAACTTTTAAGACACACGACCCTCACTTTAAACAAAATAGCTTACGGAGGAGTTTACGATCATGTAGGAGGTGGATTTTCAAGATATAGTGTAGATAAAAAATGGCATATTCCGCATTTTGAGAAAATGCTATATGACAATGGACAGCTAGTAAGCTTGTATAGTGATGCGTTCTTAGCCACAAAAAATCCATTATACAAAGAAGTAGTTATTGAAACTCTAGACTTCATAACACGTGAGTTTACAAATAATGAAGGTGCATTTTATTCTAGTTATCACGCTGATAGTGCTAATGAAAATGGCGAATTTGAAGAAGGCGCTTATTATAGATTTACAAAAGCAGAACTTAAGAGTGTTATCGATGGTGATTTTGATATATTTTCAGACTACTACAACATAACTTCTTTTGGCAAATGGGAAAAAGACTATTTTGTATTAATTCGGTCTAAAAGTGATGTGGAAATTCTAGAAAAATTCAGCATTACTCAAGAAAAACTTGATGAGAAGAAAAAAGATTGGAAATCAAAGTTAATGGCTTATAGAAATAAAAGACCAAAGCCAGGACTCGACGATAAAATTTTAACATCTTGGAATGGGCTGATGCTCAATGGATATATCGATGCTTACAAAGCTCTTGATAACAAAGAATACTTAGATGCTGCGATAAAAAACGCGAATTTTATCATCTCTAAGCAGTTGCAGAAAAACGGATCTTTGTTTCATAATTACAAGGATGGGAAAAGCACGATAAATGGGTATCTCGAAGATTATGCCATCGTTGCTAATGCCTTTATATCTCTTTATGAGGTAACGCTCGATGAACATTGGCTTACTACTGCAAATGACTTAACAAAATATGCGTTTGATCATTTTTTTGACAGTGAAAAACAACTTTTTTATTTTACTAGTGATTTGGACACGGCTTTAGTTACAAGAAGTTTTGAGTTTAGAGACAATGTGATTCCGTCATCAAATTCTATAATGGCTCACAATCTTTTTAAACTATCACATTATTTTGACAATAAAAATTATGCTGCTGTGTCTCAACAAATGCTCAAAAATGTTATGCCAGAAATGAAGCAATATCCTGAAGGATTTTCAAATTGGGTATCATTATTACTTAACTATAAAGAAAACTATTATGAGATCGTTGTGGTTGGCCCCGAAGCTCAAGAAAAGTTAAAAAAAATAAACCAGTATTATTTACCTCATATTTTAATTGCTGGAAGCACCACAAAGGGCAACAAACCATTATTGCTAGAGCGTTTCATTGAAGGAGAAACCTTTATATATGTTTGCGTTAACAATGCCTGCAAACTTCCACAAACTGAAGTTAAAAAAGCAATTCAACCAATCGCACTTTAAAGCCTCATTAGAAAAAGAAAAAAAATGATCAAAAAGTTTCAAAATATCGAGTTTTATATAGAAAAATATGGTCAACAAATAATAGACTTCGTTCCTAATTTGCTAACTTCTATTTTATTGCTAATAGTAGGTATCTGGCTAATTAAAATTATAAATAGAGCTGTCCATAAATATTTTGAACGCAAAGATTATGACCTAACACTTGAGAAGTTTATCGCTAGTTTAATTAACTGGGGGCTTAAAGTTATACTCTTTGTACTGGTAATTACTCAATTGGGAGTTCAGTCGACCTCTTTAGTCGCAATTGTTGGTGCTGCTGGACTAGCAATCGGGCTTGCACTACAGGGATCCTTGGCTAATTTTGCAGGCGGTATTCTTATCTTAATATTAAAACCTTTTAAAGTGGGGGATTTTATAAAAGTTCAAGGCATCGAAGGCACTGTTAAGGAAATTTCAATTTTTATGACAAAACTAAATACTTTTGGAAACCAAGAAGCTATTATACCCAATGGAAAACTATCTAATGACAATATAATAAACTTTAGTAGTGAGGGGATAAGAAGAGAATCTCTAATATTTTGCATTAGTTATGATAGTAGTGTAGAAAAAGCAAAAGAAATATTACTAAATCTTGTAAAAGAGCAACAGACCGTTTTTAAACAAGAGGACAAAATGCCAATGGTGGTATTAGTAGAACTTGCAGACAGTTCGGTTAACTTAGGGGTTCGATATTGGACTAAAAATGAAGATTTCTGGAACGTTAGATTTCACACCTTAGAAGAGGGAAAAAAACGACTAGAAGCGGCCGGAATTTCGATACCCTATCCACAACGCGATGTACATTTACACACAAATAATAACAATATATTAACATAATCCACAAAGGTAAAAATGTAGTTTTGAAAGCTAAAAAAAAATTTATGCTTAACATTTCAAAATTTTTATCGCTTATCATTGCATTAGCATTATCTTCCGCCGTCTTTTCCCAAAACATGGATAAAGAGGATCTTTCAAAAAATGCATTCCTATCAACTAAGACAACCCCAGTATCTAAAGGGTATAAAAATACCAAAGGATCTATTTACACTAATGAGGAGTTTAAACTTGGAAGTGTTATCGTTGATCGTAAAGTAGTAGCTAGCAATGTAGGCTTGAGATATAATGTTCAGGACGAGGAAATGGAATATAAAAAATCTGTTTCTTATGCTGGATCTGTAGCAAACGTTGTGAAAAAAGCAACGAATGTATCGGTAAGAATAGGAAATGACACTTTTGTGTTTCTGCCATCTACAGACGATGATTACAAAGACGGATATTTCCTTCTATTGGAAGAAGGCGAAATTTCAGTTTATAAAAAATACCGCAAAGTTTTTGTAGAAGGCCAAGAATCATTTAATAGCTATACACGGGATGTTCCAGATACATTTAAACAAAAAGAGTTCTATTATATTTCTAAAAATGGCGGCGAACTTAAAGAACTTTCAAATTCTCGTAGTAAGAGAAAAAAGTTTTTTTCTGATAAAACTGAAATGTCTTCCTACCTAAAAGATGAAAAGCTTAATTTAAGAAATGAAATTGACTTTATTAAAGCAGTAAAACATTTTAACAAGGTGTAAATTAAATAGCTATATATTTATTTATATATATATATTTTGGCAGAGTATTTGTAAATTAAAGAAAAATTGAAACTATGAAAAAATTACTATTTATTTTAACGGTTGTTTTGGCAGGTCAATTTACTGGCCTTTCACAATATTGGGACAAAGCTTTTACAAGTGATCTTTTAATTCTTGATGAATATGTAAAAAGACAAGACAGAGGAATCAACTTTGATGATACAGATTCTTATACTGGCACACCATATAATAACGCATCTTACCTTCCAGGAAAAATATTCAAAGAAGACAAATTATTAGCAGAGGGTGTTGCTCTTAGATACAATGCTATTGCTGATGAGATGGAAGTAAAAGAAAACATGTCAACATCAGACGATGAAGCTAAGGTCTTAACAAAATCATCAGATATTTATGTAAAAATACTTGATAGAATCTTTGTGTTCGTTCCATATCAAGGAGGGATTGAAGAAGGAGGATATTTTGAAGTAGTTTTTGAAGGCAGCCAAATAGATTTTTACAAGAAACTTGAAAAAGATTTTGACGAAGCTAAAAAAGCAACATCGACGATTACAAGAGATACTCCTGCTAGATTTACCGATGAACCCGTTTACTTTTTAGTTACTAAAACTAGTAAATTTTACGAATTTCCAAAATCTAGAAACAGAAAACTTAAAGTTTTTGGAAAGAAAGAAAAAGAAATTAAATCTTATGTCAAAGAAAAAAGATTAGATCTTAACAAAGAAAAAGATCTATTGAGAGCCATAAAATATTTTGACCAATTGGAGACTCCAAAATAATAACGGTTTAAAGCAACAAAAGCCATCAATTAAATTTGATGGCTTTAATTTTATGAGAAAATTTAATTTATTTATAATAATCTGTTTCGGTCTTTTATTTAGTGTAAATAGTCAAATACTCGTTACTAATAGTGTATTGCATAGAATAAATGATTCAGCAAGAGTTGATGAAGGTCGTATTGACTTTCTTGACCCAAACACCTATATAGGAAGTCCCTATGAGTTTCCAGAATTCCAGAGAGGCGGCATTTACACAAAGGACAGTCTTTTTATTGGTGATCTTTTCCTGCGATATAATGTAGTCGCAAATAAGATTGAGATTAAAAAGAATAGTACTGATTCAGACGAGGATATTAAATATTTATCGCAATCATTAGATCTTCATGCTAAAATTGAAGGTAGAAAATTTGTTTTTATTCCCCTTGACGGAAATATGGAAGAGGGTGATTACTTTGAAGTAATTTACGAAGGTTCACAGGTCGATCTTTATATGAAGCACGAAAAAGAAATTAGACCTGTAACCAAAGCTTCTTCGAGTATAACTCGTGAAATGCTCCCTAAATTTAGAGACAAACCATTGTATTTTTTAGTAACTAAAAGGAAAAAGTTTTATCAATTCCCAAAATCTAGAAATGATAAGTATAAAGTTTTTGGTTCTAAATCTGAAGAAATGAAAAAATATGCTAAAAGCGAGAGGTTGAATATAAATGAAGAGGAAGATCTTATCAAAGTTGTCCAATACTTTGAAAAGCAGTAGCAAACAGTAAAAAAATAGTAATAGAAAAGCCCCCTAGCAATCAGGGGGCTTTTTTGTGCGCTTGACAGAAATCTCCACATCAAGTGCAGTTTAAACACTTTGGCTGCGCTCAGCATGTCGCGTCAATTTCTGTAATAAATTAATTAAAAAAAGCCCTATATTTTTGATATAGAGCTTTTAATTTAAGTGCGGATGACAGGAATCGAACCTGCACGCCTTGCGGCACTAGATCCTAAGTCTAGCATGTCTACCAGTTCCACCACATCCGCGTGATTTTATGATATCCCCTATTTGAGTCGGCAAATATAATCAAGATATTTTATTTTCAAGCAAAATTTCTTTTAAAAAAAGCGCTTTTTGTATCTTCGCTAAAACACTAATTTTAAACTAAAAAACCGTTATCACAAGTAGTGAGCGGAGTCGAACTATGGAGAGTGCAAAAAATTATATTAATGAACACAAAGAACGGTTCTTGGATGAACTGATCGAACTTTTAAAAATTCCATCTATTTCTGCAGATAAAGCATACGCTAAAGATGTTATTAGAACGGCAGATGTCATAAGGGAAAGCCTAGAAAAAGCTGGCTGCGATCACGTAGAGATTTGTGACACACCAGGATACCCGATTGTATATGGCGAAAAAATAATAGATAAAAATTTACCAACGGTTTTGGTCTATGGTCATTATGACGTACAACCGCCAGACCCAATAGACTTATGGGATAGCCCACCTTTTGAACCCATAATTAAAAAGACGGAGCTACACCCTGAAGGGGCAATATTTGCTCGCGGAAGTTGTGACGACAAAGGGCAGATGTACATGCATGTAAAAGCAATGGAGTATATGACCCAAACCGATCAACTGCCCTGCAACGTGAAATTTATGATCGAGGGCGAAGAAGAAGTGGGCAGCGAAAGCCTAGGTTGGTTCTTAGAACGTAATCGTGAAAAATTAGCAAACGATGTTATCTTAATTAGCGACACTGGAATGATTGCTAATGACATCCCGAGCATTACAACTGGGCTTAGAGGTCTAAGTTATGTGGAAGTCGAAGTAACAGGCCCTAATCGTGACTTGCATAGTGGACTTTACGGAGGCGCTGTTGCAAACCCTATAAATGTACTCACAAAGATGATTGCATCGCTGCACGATGAAAATAACCACATTACTATTCCTGGTTTTTATGATGATGTAGAGGAACTGTCAAAAGAGGAACGAGATAAAATGGCCGAAGCACCTTTTAGCAAAGATGCCTACTGCAAAGCACTTGATATTGAGGACGTATACGGCGAAGAAGGATATACAACAAACGAACGGAACAGTATCAGGCCTACGCTAGATGTTAATGGTATCTGGGGTGGTTATACAGGCGAAGGGGCCAAAACAGTAATAGCAAGTAAAGCCTATGCAAAAATAAGCATGCGCTTAGTTCCAGATCAAAACTGGAAAAAAATAACCGCACTGTTTAAAAATCATTTTGAAAGTATCGCACCAAAAGGGACTACGGTAAAAGTTAGTCCACATCACGGGGGCACTGCATACGTAACTCCTATTGATAGCTTGGGGTATAAAGCTGCTAGTAACGCGTACGAAAGCACCTTCGGCAAAACACCTATTCCACAAAGAAGTGGCGGGAGTATTCCCATTGTCGCTCTATTTGAAAAAGAACTCAAAAGCAAAACCATTTTGATGGGCTTTGGCCTAGACAGCGATGCTATCCACTCCCCTAACGAACACTTTGGAATTTGGAATTATTTAAAAGGAATCGAAACGATCCCTCAATTTTATCATTACTTCACTAAAATGAGCAAATAACTAAACGCATATTATTTAAAAATAATGATTGTTAAAAACAGAACCCTCACAAAAACCAGTATTTGTGAGGGTTCTTCAAATAAATACGCCTTTATAACTTCTTAACATACGCTGTAATTAGAACAATTTGTTGTCCGTCTACTTTACCTTCTATATATGTTTCATTCTCATGATCCAAAGAAATTCTTCGCACCGCAGTTCCTTGTTTAGCAACCATACTGCTTCCTTTTACCTTTAAATCTTTTATAAGCACTACTGAATCTCCAGCTTGCAAAATAACACCATTAGCATCTCTATGAACGAGTGCATTCGTTTTATCTTCTGCATCGCCTTCTGCGGCAGCCCATTCTAATTGTTGCTCTTCCATATACATCATATCCAGTAAATCTTGAGGCCACCCTTCAACTTTTAACCTATGCAGCATACGCCAAGCCATTACTTGAACAGGAACAGCTGTGCTCCACATGCTCTCATTAAGACAGCGCCAATGATTTGCATCCCGTTCTTCAGCGTCAAATTGTGAACTGCAGGTAGTACAAACATAAATTGCCGTAGCAACACCCTCAATATAGTCAGGTGTTTTTGGCACTTCGTAAATTTCTAAATTCTCTGGCTCTGTATTACCGCACAACTCGCACTTGTCATCAGCTCTTTTCTTTACTTCTCTTTCAATGCTCATCTATATGATTTTATGCAAATGTATTGACTTTGATCTGTAATCCTGAAATAGTTTTTAATATTTAATACTCTACATTTGTAGAAATAAAAAACATTCTCTATGTTTGTAGAATGAATCTTACTCCTGCTGAAGAAATTTTAATGCAAACCCTTTGGAAAAAGGAACGCGCTTTTATGAAAGACATCATTCTTTCCTACCCAGACCCAAAACCCGCTACCACAACAATAGCTACTCTTTTAAAGCGAATGCAAGATAAAGACGCAATAGATTATATTCAATACGGGCGGGCTCGTGAATACTTTCCCTTAGTTAAAAAAAGAGACTACTTTTCTAAGCATGTTAATGGATTGATTAAAAATTTCTTTAACGACAGTGCATCACAGTTTGCTTCTTTCTTTACCGAAGAAACTAATTTGAGCAAAAAACAGTTAGAAGAATTGCAAGAAATGATTAACGACCAAATTAAAAAGAAAAATTAATGGATCCATACCTTTTAAAATCCGCAGCTTGTTTAGGGGTTTTCTTTATTTTCTACAAAGCTATTCTGGAAAATACGTCCATACACACCAGTAAACGTTTCTATCTTTTAGGCGCTGTCGTTGTATCTTTTTTAATTCCGTTAATAACGTTTACCACTTATGTGGAAGTACCAGAAATGATTTCTGAAGCAGTCATACTCACAACATCGACCATAGACGTTATAGCAATTCCAACGGCCACTGCGGAAGAAGTTAATTATCTCCCATATATTTTGTGGAGTGTGTATGGTTTAGGAGTGCTTTTCTTCGGAATTAAATTCGGAAAAAACCTTTTTTATCTTATTTCAAAAATTAAGACAAACCCTAAGTTCAAATTCGGAAAATTATACCACGTTTTAATAACCGAAAAAGCAGCACCGCATACCTTTTTTAAGTACCTGTTTTTTAACAAGCATAGTTATGAGTCAAAAGAGTTCCCAAAGGAGGTATTCTGGCACGAAGAAGCGCACGCCACTCAAAATCATAGCGCAGATTTAGTATTCTTAAGTTTTTTACAAGTAGTGTTTTGGTTCAATCCTTTGTTTTACTTTATGAAAAGTGCCATAAAATTAAACCACGAATTTTTAGCAGACCGCGAAGTATTGAAAAAAACCGAAGACCCAGCAAAATACCAACAATTATTATTATCCTATTCAACACCTGAAAATTTTCAGGAACAAGGCCTCATCAGCTTTGCTAATTCAATTAATTATTCATCTATCAAAAAACGTTTTACAGTTATGAAAACACAAACCTCGAAAACCAGTGCCTCGATAAAAGGACTCTTACTATTGCCCTTATTATGTGTATTACTATATGGCTTTAGCACCAAACAAACTATCGAAAAAAGTTCACCTATTTCCAAGCTAATTCTTGAAGACACATTGGTGCAAGAAAATTATGATATTTGGCGAACAGAACAATTAGTAAATATTGATAGCTTAAAAATAAACCAGCAACCAATTACACCCAAAAATAAATTAACTCCTAAATACAGCACAAAGCCTACTGAAAACAAAGTAAATAGTGAGAATATAACAACGAATGCTCAAAAACCATATTTAAATCAAGATCTACAAACCGAGAATCTACACATCATAATTACAGATAACTCAAATCTTGAAGTAAATAAGCAGCCAGCAACCCTTAAAAATTTATCTCAAGTTCTTAAACGTTTTAATAAAAACTCAACACCAAAAGAGAGAAAGGAAAATGTTGTTGCTTATATCTCCGCAAAGCCTGAGGTTAAGATGGAAACCATTTTTAATGTAAAAGAGATGTTGTTAAAAAATGGTGTCTTGAAATTTGTAATGCGCTCAGAAAATGAAGATAAAAAAGACAAATCATCGTTGTTTGAAAACAAAAAACTAAAACCCATGAGTAATGCAAATGATATTGCAAACTCTCCAAAGGACAATTACCCCTTTAGAAAAGATACACGTAAACGTTATACCAAAACCTCAAAAATTTACACCACCAATGTCCAAGGTGTTAAACTAAACCAAGAAGACTACACAACAGAATATTTAAATGGGGCTGAAAGAAACAATAAAAAGGCTTTCGTGCTTCAAATTGAGATAAGTCAAATTAAATTTAATGGTAAAACCGTTGCTCTTAAAGATCTCACTAAAACAATAAATGCCTATACAAAAGTTTGGGAAGAAACAGATTATACCAGCGCTCATCCATCTATACTAATGGCAAGAACTCCAGATGACTTCTTATATAAAGTAGATAAAGAGTTTAAAAAAACCCACTACTCAAAAGCAAATGGCGGAATGAGTATTAGACCAGAAGCGTCAATTTTAGATAAAAGTGTAAAAGGACCACCAATGCCTGCCAGACTTACCACAGGCAATGAAGATTTAGATGAATACGGTACCGTAAAAATAAATGGAGTAGATTACTATTATAGAACAATAGCAAACGGCACCACCTATTATGATAAATGGGGAAATAAAATAAATATAACTGGTAAGAAAATAACAGATAGCGTGGTTACCAGCACCAATTGGATAGTTAAAAAGGGAGAGAAATCAAACATTCCGACACCGCCACCACCAATAGATCTAAAAGGGGAAGCGAGTAACCTTCCAACACCAACGTCTTTATTTAAAGGTAAGATTTTGAAAGAATTACCTGAGCAAGAAAAGAATATGGGTTTTTATTATAAAGACAAATTAATCGCTAGAACTGAAGCGGTCAAACTAATAAAAAATAATGATAATATAGCAATTGCAATTACTGAAGGTCCTAATAATAGAACAATCGTAAAGATTCTTGAAAAAAGTGAGGTACCGCCACCGCCCCCAACTTCTAAAAAAGTGTTAAAAGGAGAAATCTCGAACATTCCACCACCACCACCACCACCTGCTCCAATAAACCCATTAGACCATATTATTGAGATGGCAAAAAAGGGAGTCACATTTCAATACGGGAAAACAGTGATTAGTACAGATTATGCTATAGATTTTATTAAAGCGCATCCACAATCTAAAATCACTACAAAATATAAAGACGACAAACCACAAGTTGTGATTATCGAACGGGAAATCTCACCAGTTAACAGCAACGGAACAGATGTTTATTATGACACCGTAAAATCTATAAAAGTCAAAAAAGAGAAAAATAGCACGGGTTATATTGAAATAAATGGCGAAACACATCTTTATGTAAAAACCGGAGACACTATTAGATACAAAACGATTAAGGGAATAGAAGTAAATGAAAAAGGAGAGAAAATAAATAAAGAATAAAACCAAAAATATCAATTTAAGACTTAAGCCTTGGAAATAATTCGAGGCTTTTTTTGTAACAAATTCCTAATAAGCACGTTCTAATAGTCTCATCAACCTGCCTGCCGGCAGACAGGTCAAAATCAAATTAACATGTTACAACGCTTTTTTATTTTCTGCTCAGGTTCAGACACCGCAATTCTAAACGACTGTTCACCAGGAGAACAAACAAAATACGCTGGTATTGGCGCTACTGTTTTCTTTACAGCTGTTATGGCTTGTATCGCAGGGTCTTATGCTTTGTTTACCGTTTTCGATAATGTTTTTACGGCCATTTTCTTTGGTCTTATATGGGGATTACTCATCTTTAACTTAGACCGTTTTATAGTTTCAACTATCAAAAAAAGAGATGATTTTTTTGCAGAATTATTACAAGCTACTCCCCGTATTTTACTAGCAGTCATCATTGCCATCGTTATTTCAAAACCATTGGAAATGAAAATTTTTGAAAAGGAAATTAATCAAGTTCTTTTAGAAGAAAAAAACGATATGACGCTTGCTAACAAAGAACAGTTAGCCTTACAATACACTCCAACTATTGATGCTTGGCAGTCTGAAATTGAAACCTTAAAATCTGAAATAACTACAAAAGAAACCGCTGTTAACTCATTGTACGATACATACATTGCCGAAGCTGAAGGAACTGCAGGAACAGAAAAACTAGGCAAAGGTCCCGTATATGCTGAAAAAAGAGATAAACACGATGCTGAATTAGCCGCCCTAGGTGAACTCAAAATAGCTAACAACGATAAAATCAATACCATAGAAGGACAAATGGCTTCCTTTGCTGGAGAATACAACACAAAAGTTGCAGAGTCACAACCCATCATTGATGGTTTTGACGGCTTGATGGCTAGAATAACTGCCTTAGATAAATTGCCGTGGCTGCCTTCATTCTTTATATTCCTATTATTCTTAGCCATTGAAACATCGCCCATCATTGCCAAATTATTATCCCCAAAAGGTTCTTACGATTTAAAACTGGCTGAACAAGAAGGCGCTATCCAAAGTTGGGTTGCACAACAAAAAATGCAACGCGAAGTCTTAGTTAAAACAGATCGCGAACTCAATAATAGAGTCTATGCGGATATAGCAGAGGAAGATGACCTTTACAACTTCAAAAGGAAAAAGGCGCGAGAACTTATGGCGCTTCAAGCCAATGCATTCTACGAAAAGCAGAAAGGCATTTTGTAAAAAAAATATTTTCGATATACGACTTTCGATGTACTATTTTTTTTATGTACTTGTGATTCTCCCTTAGGGGTTAGGGGGCTTTTTTTCATTAGCTTTGTTTTATAACAATTTTGAAATATGAACTCTATTTCTAGTACCCAAGCGCTAAGTATTGCAAACGAGTTGTATTTAATTTCTGGAGAAGTGCAACCCTTGCCGGGAGATGAAGATGCTAACTTTAAAATTACTACAGAAAATGGCGCAAAATATATTCTGAAAATTTCAGTAGAAAATCAAGAAGAAGATGCGCTTCAGTTTCAAAATGAGTTATTAGAATTTCTAAACACAAAAAATCTATCTTTTTTAGTTCCGCAGATTATTCGTAATAAAGATGGAAAACACATTTCAGAAACCATCATAAACAATACCCAACTTTATGTTCGCGCTGTTACTTTTATAGATGGACGAATCTGGGCAACCATAAACCCTAAAACTGAAAAAATCCGAAATGAACTAGGAGAAAAAGCTGGTGAACTCACTAAACATCTTTTAGATTTTGAACAACCAGCTGCACATAGAAATTTTGACTGGAATTTAGCAGATTCTCAATGGACTTTTGATCATTTATATTTGTTTAAAGGCGAAGAAAGGATGCTTATTTCCCACTTTCAAAAACAGTTTTCTAAAATTCAAAAAACATATAACTCACTTCCTAAAAGCATCATTCATGGGGATGTAAATAATTATAATATTTTAGTTTCTGACAATTTAATAAATCCTTCAGTAACGGGGATTTTTGATTTTGGCGATGCAGTATACGCGCAAACCGTTAATGATATTGCTATTGTAATTGCCTATGCAAGTATGGAGGTGCCAGACCCTTTAGATGCGGCACTCGATGTTATTTCTGGTTATCAAAAATCATATTCATTTTCAGCCAAAGAATTACATTGCTTGTATGTTCTCGTTGCAATGCGATTAATTACAACCATAACAAAAGCCGCAATCAGGAAAGCAGCCGAAAGTGGAAATACCTACCACAGTATTAGCGAACAACCCGCCTGGGGTTTACTGAAAAAATGGGGTTTTATTAATCCCGAATTTGCAGCATATAGTTTCAGAAATACCTGCGGACTTGAAGCGCATCCCAATGCATCAAAATTTGCAGATTGGGCAATAAACAAATCATTCAGTTTTTCTGAATTATTCCCTTCTGAAACAACCAAAAATGACATTCATCTGCTTGATTTAAAAGTGTCGAGTACTTGGATTGGGAGCAGACACGAGTTCAACAATCTAGATTTATTTGAATTTAAAATTAACCAGCTTCAAAAGCAACATCCAACTAAATTTATTGCCGACGGCTATTTAGAACCACGCCCTATTTATACTTCTTCCGCCTACGACAAAGAAGGAAATTCTGGTCCTGAAAGCAGAACAGTGCATTTAGGAGTTGATTTTTGGTTGTCCTCAGGAACACCTGTACACACGCTATTTGATGCTGAAGTGGCCACTGCAATAAATGATATCGGTTATAAGGAATATGGTGGTTTGATAATTTTAAAACACCTTGAAGATGGCATCCCATTTTTTACCTTGTACGGTCATCTTTCCGCAGAAAATCCTGCAAGATTTAAAGTTGGAGACACGATAAAAAAAGGAGCTAAAATTGGTGAACTTGGCACTTCGAAAGAAAATGGTGAATGGTCACCACATCTGCATTTTCAAATAATGCTCACGATGATGGATTATAAAACCGATTTTCCGGGTGTTGCCTATCCAAAACAAATGGATGTTTGGAAAAGTATGTGTCCAGATCCAAATGTACTTTTCAAAAACCCGCACTTAATAACACAATATGACACTCCTATTTCTGAAATTATAGCTTTTAGAAAACAGCATTTAGGGAAAAGCTTAAGTGTTTCTTATAAAGAGCCTTTGCACATTGTGCGAGGAGACGGTGCATATTTACTAGATACTTGGGGAAGAAAATATTTAGACACTGTAAATAATGTGGCACACGTTGGGCACGAGCACTTCAAAGTGGTAGCGGCTGCTCAAAAACAGATTGCAGTGCTAAATACAAATACTAGATATTTAAATGAAAGCATCCTTGATTATACAAAAGCATTGCTCAAAAAACTACCTTCAGAACTTAGTGTATTGCATTTTGTAAATTCTGGCAGTGAGGCAACAGAACTTGCTTTGAGAATGGCTCGAACTGTTACTGGTCAAAAAGAGATTATGGCAATTGAAGTAGGCTATCACGGTAATACAAACGCTGCAATGGAGGTAAGTTCCTATAAATTTGAGAGTAAAGGTGGTGGTGGAAAACCAGAGCACACACATATTTTACCAATGCCAGACCCTTATCGTGGACGCCACTCAGATTGGGAGCATATGGGAAGCAAATATGCCAGTTATGCACAAAGACATATTGACCAGTTAAAACTTATTGACGAGGGTATTGCCGGTTTTATTGGAGAATCTATCATAAGTTGCGGAGGTCAAATTGTGCCTCCAACAGGATATTATAAAGAACTATATAAAACGGTTCGGGATGCTGGCGGTGTTTGTATTGCCGACGAAGTACAAACAGGCTTTGGACGTGTAGGTTCAAAATTTTGGGCTTTTGAATTACACGATGTGGTACCCGATATTTTGACGATGGGTAAACCTGCCGGTAACGGGCATCCATTAGCAATAGTAGCGTGCACAAAGGAAATAGCCGATAAATTTGCCAACGGACTTGAATTTTTCAACACCTTTGGTGGTAATCCGGTTAGTTGTGCAATAGGCAAAATGATACTCGATGTTATTGAAGAAGAAGGCTTGCAACAACACGCTTTTGAAGTTGGTAATTTTTTAAAAACTGAATTGAAAAAGCTTCAAGAAAAATATCCAATTATTGGAGATGTTAGAGGCGAAGGCTTATTTTTAGGAATTGAATTGAATGGCGCGGATAAAAAACCATTAGCCCTTCAAGCAAGTTATCTAGCCAACCGAATGAAAGATTTGAAAATACTTATGAGTACCGATGGTCCAGATCATAATGTTCTCAAAATTAAACCTCCAATGGTTTTTAGTATCGAGAATGCAAAAGAATTACTCGGCAGATTAGATCAAGTACTAAATGAAGATTCCTTATTAAATTATTAACTCAATTTCAATTATGAGAATAGTATTTATTTTATTGACTTTAATTTCATTCATAAGCTGTGGCAAAAAAATAATAAATAAAAAAATAGCGCCATTAGCCAAAATAGCACAGACCTCTGATAAAGAGGACAAAGCATCCATTTTAAGGGTGATGAAAGATCAAGAAATTGCTTGGAGCAATAACGATCTAGAAGGATTTATGAAGGGCTATATAAAAAGTGATTCGCTAAAGTTTTATGGAAAAAGCGGCCTAACTAAGGGATGGCAACAAACATTAGACAACTACAAAAAAGGCTATCCTACAAAAGAGCATAGTGGCACCTTGACTTTTGAAACTATCGATATATCTCCCATTGAAAATAATAGTTACTGGGTAATGGGAAAATACTTTTTAAGCCGAAACGTAGGCGATGCCAATGGCGTTTTTATCATTATTTTCAAAAATATAGATGGTGAGTGGAAAATTGTGGCAGATATGAGTTGTGGATAGACTGCTGTGTTGAAAATCTCAAAAAATTAATCCAGATTGCTATCGGGACCTAAATCTATAACTTTAAACTTCACAAGGGATTTCTCAACAATCAAAATCGATTGCTAGAAGGTAAAAAATTCAATGAATTAAACTATTCCAATTTTAAACTGTCTGACTATTATTAACAACCACGTAATAACCAAAAAAGACAAAAAAATGTCACAAAGATTCACTTCAGCAATACTTTTAATAGGACTTGCATTCATTACATTAAGTGCAACGATAGATTTAGACAATCTATTTAATTATGCTGATCAAAACATACCTGTATACATTACTAAAGACAATACTGGCACTAATATTTTAGATGACAAAGTTGCCACCTTAGGCCGGGTATTATTTTATGACACTAATTTATCAAGCAACAACACTATTTCTTGTGCAGGTTGCCACCAGCAGGAGTTTGCCTTTGGTGATCCAGCTACGGTAAGCACTGGTCTTAGCGGTGAATTCACAGGAAGACACTCTATGCGATTAATTAATGCGCGTTTTTCAGACGAGGTACAGTTTTTTTGGGACGAAAGAGCGAGTTCACTGGAAGTACAAACCACCATGCCCATACAAGACCACGTAGAAATGGGTTTTAGTGGCAACGATGGCGATCCAGATATTAATGATCTCATTTCCCATTTAGGCACCTTGCCATATTATGCTGACTTGTTCTCTTTTGCTTTTGATTCAAATGAAATTACCGAAGAAAAAATGCAAATTGCATTGGCACAATTTGTAAGAAGCATCCAATCTTTTGATTCTCCTTTTGATGAGGGCTTAACCCAAACAAATGGAAACATACAAGCAAATTTTCCCAATTACACAGCCGAAGAAAATTTAGGTAAAAATATTTTTTTAGCGCCACCTCCACAAGGCGGAGCGGGATGCGTCTCTTGCCATAGAGCACCCGAGTTTGATATAGGACCCAACGCGCTAAATAACGGTGTTATAACCGTAGCTGGAGATCCTGATGCAATAGATATTACCAACACCAGAGCACCTTCATTAAGAGATGTTTTTGGTCAAAACGGAACCCTTAACGGCCCCTTAATGCACGATGGAAGTTTTACCACAATGCTCGATGTTATAAATCACTACAATGCTATCCCTAATGATCCACAAAACACAAACTTAGATCCAAGATTAAGACCCAATGGTCAACCACAAAATCTAAATTTAACCGAGTTAGAAAAAGAAGCACTTATTGTGTTTTTAAAAACCCTTACTGGGAATAATGTATATACTAACGAAAAATGGTCCAACCCTTTTGAAAATGATGGAAGTATTACCATAGTAGGCGGAAGCTTAGGCATTAATAGCACTACAGGAAATAACAATTTTGAAATGTATCCCAATCCTGCCACAAGTGTGTTAACTATTTTGTTAGCGGAAGATAATTATGATATTACCCTATTTAATGCTTTAGGTCAAGTGGTCAAAAGAAAAGCTGCCAGTGGAAGCACTGCGCTAAATATAGAAGCGTTAACATCTGGAATATACTTTGTTGCGGTTCAAAATTTGAATAAAAACATACTCCTTCAAAAGCAACTTATTGTAAAATAGAAATCTAAGTATTGAATAGAACCTAGTTTTAAAAACTATTTTTTAATGACTCGCTTCATCGTTTTGTTCCCATTGCTATCTGTTATCTGTAATCTGTAATCTGTAAAAAGTAAACCCCAGCGATTAATCCTCCTAAAGAAATAGAATTAGGAACCGATGAATTATCTTCTTTAATAAAGTGTCCATTCATATCAAAAATTTGAAATGATGAAAGCACGTTTGCTTTTGTTGTTTCGATCGTAAGAATATCTGAGGTTGGATTAGGGTATATACCAATGTTTGTTAGGATATTTTCTTGAGTATTTAAAATATATGGATCGTCTTGATAGAAAACATAATCTCCGTTTGGTGCAGTTATGTAAAACAACAATTGGTCAGGATCATGAATTAACCATATCTCCAAGTTGAAAAATTGATCAATATTGGACGTAAAAAAAGAAAGGTAAATATCTTCAAGAGTACCATTAGTATTTTGTTTACAGGAATCTCAAGAGATAATAAATTCCTGATTTACAAAACTAAACCCATCTGAGGATTGCTCAACAACTCCAATACCCGTCCTGCAAAAAGTAGTGATAAATTGGCTATTTGAATTGTTTGGACACTCTAATATAACGTTTATAACCTCATCATTCGCATTAGGTTGAAAAATTTCAGAATTTATACTAATTTCTTTTAAATCCCATTCTTGTATAGTGAGTGGACAATCCGTTTGTGAATATACAGATGCGGTAGTTAAAATAAGGAATAAAAAATAAAACTTTTTCATAGCAGCACGATTAGTTGATATGAAAGACAAAAAAAATCAATTGCCTTTTATTCGTTCCCATAGTTCCTTTACAATCCTGCCGCCGTCTTCTGGGCGTTTTCTGTTTTCGGTTATTATCACATCGTCTTCTACTTCTTCTAATGAAAAGCTAAACACGTAATCCTTCGAAGAAGTATTTATACTTAACTGCCCAAAACGAAGATCGTTTAAAGACAATACACCCTCCTTTTGAGTGATGGTAAACCAACCATTTGTTAACTTTATAAGCCGTTGTACTTTATCATTTGTCGCTAAATTTCCTAACAGCTCGTGATTTTTTGGATGCTTCGAAAAATGGATAGGCTTGCTATCCAACAAAGAATAATTCGCAATTAAAAACGCCTCTTCAGTTTCAATATTTGCGGTCCATAGGATGGTATTTAAAGGCGCGGGTTTTGTTTCAATCTCTATATAATCTATGTGTTGTTCTGCTAATGCATTGGTGAATTCTAAATAGGTTACCCCTTTTAAAATTAAGGTAATCCCGAGATAAGTAGTACTCACTAAGAGCCCTATTGTGTTGTACCTTTTCCGTTTAGGATCTGTTCGTTTTCTTCGCATTGCAAGGATGACAAACACTAAAAATGGCAATGTGTATAATGGGTCAATTACAAAAATATTCTTGTATGCCAATCGCAAATCAAAAGGCCAAAATAGTTGAGTACCCCAGGTAGTATGAGCATCGAGTAACGGATGTGTTATAAAGCCAAAAAAGAACAACCAAGACCACTGCTTCCAACTCGCGTTTTTTTCCCAACGCGAGACCAACCACCCAAAGACGGGAGCAAATAAAATAGAAAACAAAATGGAGTGCGTAAAACCACGATGCCACTCCAATGCGGTAACCGTATCTACAAAAGGTTTAACGAGTACATCAAGATCTGGTATGGTTCCTGAGATGGCACCATACAACATGGCTTTGTTACCCACTTTTTCACCCAACACTGCCTGTGCAACGGCTGCTCCTAAAACAATTTGAGTTACTGAATCCATAGCTTATAATGCTGCCAGTGCGGCTTTTAATTTTTTGGTGAATTTTGAAACTACTAGTTCATACGAATGCTCCATTAATTCTAAAAGTAAGGTTCTAGGAATGCGATCTTCGAGCATCACGTTGTTCCAATGTATTTTGCTCATATGATATCCTAGAATAATAAGACCTTCGTACTCTTCTCTTAGAGAAATGGTTCTTTCGAGATCGCATTTTAATTAGCTTGTGCGGGCAATCTTTCTAAACTGCATAGTGCGAACATCTTTCCCATTACTTTAAAAACGAGGGTGGATTCGTCAAAGGGAAACGATTCGGTCACGCCCTTTTTTGCAATGCAATAGTCTCTAAATTCTTCAACATTCATGGGCTTACCACTTAATTTTATATCCCAAAGCAGGAGCATCATCAAAATAAATAAGCATTGTTTCGACACCTAATTCAATCGGAATTTTAAATTTAATTTTTCCATCAGCTCGTTCAATTTCTGAAATTTCAACTTGTGCTCCATTGGTTCTAAATGTGATTTTTTCAGGGTTCGCTTTAATAATAAAAGCAACCTTTCCGTCACTATCAAACGTACTAATTATGCCAAGTTTTGGCACTATAACTGAATTTAATGTAAGCTCATTATTTAGAAGCAATGGTATTTTACTAAACTCCACTCGCGTCATAGTGACTTCAGTAAACGCATCATCTATCATCGAAGGATAATGTGTTTTAAGCAAAACTTCTGGATCGATTTTGTAATAGGTATAGCTTGGTTCTTTGATAAATTTACCATTGTATCTTCCTGCTCCCCACGTTGGGTCAAAGAGATAATAAGATTCGTTTATTTTTGCTGCATTCCACATATGGTTATTCGCAAATTCTCGACCAATATCTGTGAAATTAGTTTTTGTATCCCCTCTCACTAAATGATTTCTAATTCCTTGTAACTCGCACAATCTTTCAAAAACCATGGCATATCCTTCACAAACAGCTATTCCTTTTTGCAAGGTTCGCTTTATTATTTTTTCACGCGTTTTTGCTTCCTTTTTATTGTACTCCTTGTAGGTGGCAAAGGAATAATCAAAGATTTTATATTCTTCTGGATCGTAGGATACATTGTTTATTAGCCAACCATAAATGGCACGCACTTTATCTTCTTCTGAACTAAAATCTCGAGTTATAAATTTTGATAATTCTGCGGCATTATCTACTGACGTGGGATATAATTGAATTGTCGCATCTACCAGATCATAATCTTGAGATAGCATTTGTACACTCCCTAAAATTGAAACAAATACTATTAAAAATCTACCAAGTTTCATCTTACAATGTATTTTTACCAGTCAAGGCTGAATTCTTTGTCTTTTCAGGTAGCTCCAATGCGCTATAATCTACGTTCCAATTAATGGTGGCTGCAAGTTGGTCTATTAAATTAATAGTTTCCAACCCTTGCCTTGTAGCTTCATCAAAAAGACCACTTGAGGGTACTTTGTCTACAATATGTTGTTTTGCTTCATTATTAATTTCAGTAAGACCACACGCTGTGAAAGGGTTTGCCAATCCTTCTTTCTTATCATAATATTTAAAATCTGTTTCTATGCTCAGTAACTGTCGTTTCGGAAAATCTGAAATTATAACCGTCTTATTCTCTTTATTTGCTTCCATTTTAATTTTAGTTAAATCAAAACCAAAATAAGCCCTTGCTTCAATTAGCACTAATGCTTTTTTCTTTCCTAATAATAGATTGAGCCATTTTTGCTGCACATTCTCATAGTGATATATTTCAAAAAATATCCTTCCATCGTAATGAACCTGTACACATTCCTGATTTTTTCGATTAAAATAACCGACTGTGTCTTTGTCCTACTTTTTTCTTTAAAACATTAAATCTCAAGAAAATGAAATAGGCATTAACCGTTCCAAAGGCCAATCCTATAAAAAGCAACTCCATAACTAGTTAAACTTGTACAATACTGGTCTACTCGGAGCAGCATCATTATTAATATTTGCCACTTGTAAATTGAGCAAATATGCACCGTCTTTTACACTATTTGGCACATAAATAAATTCGGTTATCGTGGCATTTTTTCTTGGATTCTTTGGAATATCCCAAAAGGCATGGTGCGCTGCTAATACACCGTTATCCTTTTCTTTATCTACGGAAGGTAAATCTATCAACAGATGCTGCACTCCCTTTTCCCTTAAATAAGCTGCGGCCTTTTCTTGTAAATAAGGCCAGTTGGTATCAGAATACTTTTTGGACTTCTTTGTGTCTATATTTGGCAAGGTCCTAATAATTAAAGCTTCAGGATTTTTTCCTTCTAACAAATCTTTTAGTTGTTCTATCACTATTATTTGATCTTCTCCAAAATTTACTGGCAATATTGAAATTACTTCAGCAAGAAAAAAATAAGATTTTAAAGAATTATTTACGGAATGAAACTCTTTTGTTATGTGCCCTAAACACTCTGTATGTGTGCCGTGAGCGTGTGGATTAAATTTTAAGCCTATAAAATTTACCGCGGCACCTTCACTAACCTTTCCCACCCAATCATCTAATATTACTGGTTCAAATTGTGGTTTTCCTAAATACCAAGCAAGAGGATTTTCGCCATCATCGCTAAGCGTTATAGAAAGATCTAACGGCTTTGATAAATCGATTGTTAAACGTTCGTTTTTTAATTGAATGGTCGCGTGCATGGCTCGTTATTAATTCTAGAAATATACAACAATCATAATAGTTATCTCAACAAAGAAACCTACACTATTATATTGAATTGAGAAGCCTCACCATGTATGTTTGACCTTTTAGTGCCTAAAATAACATTAAAAAGTCGCTCTATTTGTATAGGCTTACTTAAGAAACCATCAAAATGGTCTTGGTATTTTTGATGGTTTACCACAGTTACATCTGCAGTTAGAGCAAATATTGAAGTTTCTTTATTTGGATTTTTATTTTTTCTGATATGCTCGGTGGCTTGAAAACCGTCCATCACTGGCATATGAATGTCCATAAGTATAAAATCTACTTTCTCCTGTTTAGACAATTCCACCGCTATTGACCCATCTGATGCTCTTACTACCTCTATTTCATATTTTTTAAGAAGTCGCGTCATCACCATCGCATTAATCTCGTTGTCTTCAACCAACATCGCTTTTTTACCCTTTAGCTTTTTTAAAGCATCAGTCTTTGAAGATATTGGCGCTATGGATTTTTCTAGCTTAGTTTCAAAATAAAAAGTAGACCCTTGCCCTAACTCACTATCAATAAATATAGAACTCTGGTGAAGCGCTACCATTTTCTTGACAATAGCAAGTCCTAAACCGGTTCCTCCTTGGTCACGTGTTAAAATTGAACTTGCAATGTAAAAACTCTCAAAAATTTTGTTCTTCTCCTTTGCTGAAATTCCTATACCGGTATCTTTTACACTAAATCGCACAAAATCTCCGCCATTTTCAGATTCAATTATTTCAACAATAAGGACAACACTTCCTTGCTCTGTATATTTTATCGCATTGCTTAGTAAATTACCTAATATCTGGAATAATTTTGTACTGTCTAATAAATATGCTTCTGCAATTTTTGAATCTAAAACCAAATTTAGAACCAGCCCTTTTTCTTGAGCCATTCCTAAATACGTTTCTGTAATATTATTCATTAATTTAGAGAATAAGGTAGGATGCTTTTCTAGGCTCATATTATTAGACTCTAACTTAGAAAAATCTAAAATATCATCTATGATTCTCAATAATTTTTTGGAAGAAAACTGAAGTGATGTTAATAATTTTTGATCTTCTTCTGACGACCGATCGTCCAACAATGCTATAATACTTGTAATTGCATTTAATGGAGTTCGGATCTCGTGGCTCATTGCTGAAAGAAACTCCTGCTTCATTCCAATGGCCTTTTCAACTTGCTCCTTTTCGTAGGTGATTTCAGCTTTTTCTAGTTCTAGCCGCGCTTCCTTTTCAGAAAACTTTATTTTAGCCGCAGTTTCATAATTCTCAATTACCTTTAGGGTTTGAGAATCTGCAATACTCTCCTGCAACTTCGTATATTCTTCTAGGTAGCACAATGCATTTTCGATCTCATTATCCTCCCTGCAAAGGGTATACAAAAAATGACAAGCCTTAATTTTTGTAAAAAGGGTGCCGTGTACATCACTAAAATTAATTACCTCTTTTAGAATTATCTTCGCTTTTGCCTTATTCCCCATTGCCACATGAAGCACTGCTAATTTATTTTGGACCATCGACTCTCCAGTCTTCTCTCCAAAATTCCGATGTATTTTTAGTGCCTCCAGAAAATCATTCTCAGCTTCTCGAAATCGTTTTAAGTACAGAAATACTTTTCCTCTCCCATAGTATGAAAAAGCAATACCTCGTTTGTCACCAGTTTCTTCCTTTAATGAAATAGATTTTTGCGATAAATCAAGCGCCTTTTTTGACTTATTTTGTTTTAGTAATAATCCAGAAAGCGGATTATACGCATTAGATTCTAAGTTTTTGTCACTAATTTTTTTCGCAACATTAATAGCACTCTTATAGCAAAATTTTGCGTCTTTAAAATCTCCTAAAAACTCGTAAATGGTTCCCAAGGATTTCTGGGTACGAGACTCATTATGATAATCTTTAAACTTGCGAAATGTCATTAAACAGTCCAACAAGTAAACCATCCCCAATTGGAAGTTATTACTCTTATAATAAATACCTGCAATACTGTAGTGTACTTCGGCGACTCCCATTTCATCATCAATTTCTTTAAAGATATTGATCGCTTCGTGTGACATTCTGAGCGATTCTTTATGATTATCAAGAATCATTTCATAAAGCGCCAATCTACTTAAACTTTTACCCACGAGCGCAAGTAAATTTTCTTTCCTACTTATAGCTAATGCTTTATGCGTCAAAGAAATACTTTTAGACAAATCACTTACTCTAATTTTGTAAGCATCGTCTAATAGATTTTCAACCTGTTTCTCTTTATTTGTTGATTTTTTTTTTGCCAAAGAGTTATTTTTCAAGGGAATTTAAGACAATCAAAGATATTACATTCAAATAGAAAATTAAACTTTTTGTATTAAAAAGCCTACGGATAATTTTAAAATCATCAGATAATCTGATTATTTTTTTAGATGTATAACATTTTCTCTAAAGATTTAACAAGAATAAATCTGAAGTAATCCCATCACTAAAAACCTTCTCTTTTTTAGTCACTATAGTTGTATCTAATTGTTCAGAAATCATTTTATGATCTAAATACTGCTGTGAATGATTTTTGAAGTACTCTAAGCATCTAGTTCCAAAAAATTATGCAAAACAAATTTTTCTGAAACAATAATTGTATAATAAACCTAATTTCATTTTAATCACCGCCTACTGCTGCGGCTCACTGGAAAACCCTTCTTCCTATTTATCAACGCGCTTCTCGTTTTGTTTTACAAAAGCTGCCCAACCGGTATAGCTTTTACCACCTACAATTTTACCACTGTTATAAAAGTGACAGACGGCTGCGGCCAAACCATCGGTACTGTCTAAATTTTTTGGAAGTGTTTTTAAGCCCAATAAACTTTGGAGCATTTTTGCCACTTGTTCCTTTGTGGCATTCCCATTGCCAGTAATTGCCATTTTTATCTTTTTGGGCGCATATTCGGTAATGGGTACTTCGCGCGAAAGTCCTGCTGCCATCGCCACTCCTTGTGCTCTTCCTAGTTTTAACATAGATTGAACATTCTTACCAAAAAATGGCGCTTCAATTGCTATTTCGTCTGGATGAAATGTGTCAATTAATTCTATGGTACGCTCAAAAATGAGTTTTAATCTAACGTAGTGATCATCGTACTTTGATAATTGAAGTTCGTTTAATTGTAAAAACTCCATTTTTTTTCCAATTACCTTTATAATGCCAAACCCCATAATCGTGGTTCCTGGATCAATACCCAGTATAATTTTTTCTGTAGGAGTCACTTTCTTTTGTGGCGTCATTATATGGTTATACTTTTCTCTTTTGAAATAGAAACTTTACCCCTCTCTTTGAAGGGATGGTCATGTGGAGATATTTTTTATTGTTATTTTCGTAAAAATGATATCTGTACCACACAAAGCTAAACAAAAGCTGGTCACTGCGCTAAAGGTTTTGGTGTTGGTTACCATAAGTTATGTATTATTTCAAAAATTCAATGAAACCAATACTCAGACTTGGAATCAATTTAGAACTTCCTTTTCGGCAAATATTGTAAGTACAATTCGTGCAATTACTATTGCCCTACTATTAACAACCATCAATTGGATTTTTGAAATTTTTAAATGGAAAACACTCGTTTCAAATATCAAAAAAATCTCGTACCACACTGCTTTCAAACAAACTGTGGCAGCACATTCCGCCGCCTTAATAACCCCCGCTCGTGCTGGAGGTTATGGGGTAAAAGCAATCTTTTACACACCCAAAAACAGAAAGAAAATTGTGTTGTATAATTTCTACGGTTACATAACACAAATGGTTGTGACCATCCTTTTTGGGGCCTTTGGGTTGCTTTTTATTTGGAAAACCATTACTGAAACTACTGCCATAAAAACAAAAACGATATTGATTGGAACAATACTCTTATGTGCTCTGCTAGTTGCTTTCTATTTAATAAGAAACAAAACGCTACTTTTTAAGGGGCTTACATTGCAATCGGCTTACAGGTTCTTTAAAGAAATGAATGCGAATAACAAATATAAAGTGCTCCTGTTTTCGGTACTGCGGTATTTGGTTTTTTCAAGTTTGTTTTATTTTCTGTTGTGCTTTTTTGGTGAAACGGTAGCCTTTGTCCCAGCAATCTATTTCATCTTTTCGATGTATCTTTTAGTAAGCATCTTGCCCACATTCTTTATATTTGACGTGCTTGTTCGCGGGGGTGTTGCGGTTTGGTTATTCTCATTTTTAGAAATTCCTGAAATCACCGTTTTATGCACCGTTTTAACAATGTGGCTATTTAATTTTGTCCTGCCAGCAGTCTGCGGAAGTTATTATATCGCAAGCTATAAACACAAATCCACATGATGTATTTCTTTGTTATTATTGGGCTGTTGTACACCGTCTTGCTATTAAAACTCATCTTTAGTTTTGACAAAGCTCCTAACTTCGAAACTCATTTAACTGCTGAAAATTCACCTGTCCCATTTTCAGTACTAATTCCCTTTAGAAATGAAGCAGAAAATCTTGAAAGTCTAGTAACCTCTATTAACCAACTCAATTATATCTATTCAAATTTTGAAGTAATTTTTATAAACGACGACAGCAATGATGATTCTGTAAAAATCATTAAAAAGCATATTTCATCAGCAATAGATTTTTCGGTTATAGAAAATGTTTGCGTTACAAATTCGGGGAAGAAGGATGCGATATCGTTGGGGATTTCAAAAGCAAAATTTGACTGGATCATCACCACCGATGCCGATTGTATCTTACCAAAAGAATCGTTATCGCAATATTCCAATTTTGCGATGAACCAAGACATAACTATGATTTGTGGACCAGTATTGATTGAAAGTGATGGTTCTTTTTTAGAGATGTATCAGCAAATAGATGGCCTAAGTTTACAAGCGGTAACCATAAGTAGTTTTGGCTTTGGGAATCCTTTGCTCTGTAATGGTGCAAATATCGCATACAAAAAAGCAGCTTTTAAGGCAGTAAACGGATTTACCGGTAATGACCATATTGCAAGTGGTGATGATGTTTTTTTACTTCAGAAAATGAAAGACAAATTCCCAAATGGAGTTCATTTTCTTAAATCGTGGGGCGCCATTGTTCGCACTAAACCAGTGCAAAGTTGGAAAAAACTTATTAATCAGCGCGTGCGTTGGGCGTCAAAAACTTCCGAATTAAAAGAACTTGCTGCAAAAGCAATGGGCTGGATTGTCTTTTTAACCAACCTTTCCCTTTTAGTTGGTGCCGTTTTTAGTTTTTATGAAACTCAAAATTTTCTGTATTTTTTGATTTTCTTAAGTATTAAACTTGTTTTAGATTTTTGGTTACTATCCAAATCACTTTTATTTTTTAAGTTAAAACCAAACCTAGTTTATATAGTATTGTGTTCTTTTTTATATCCATTTATTACGACAATTGTTGTTTTAAAATCTATCAACGGTGGCTATATTTGGAAAGGTCGTAGCCTTAAAAAGTAAAAAAAACAGGTTATGTCTGGTTGAGCGCACTCGAAACCTGCTTCCAACAGAATACTTTACAATAAACAGATCGTTAATTTGAGTCGAACGTAAATAAACCTTGCTTAAGTTATTTTTTTACCTTTAGAACTCCTAAATCACATTAATTATGAAACCTATTACTAACCTACTATTTTTATTTGCAGTCCTTTTTTATATTGGCATCACAAGCGCCCAAACACAATATGTTATCGAAGGAAAAACCTACACTCTTACTACTGAAGTTGAAGGAACACTCTCCTTATTATATACTTCAATTGATAACGAGATCCGGTTTTTTTCCAAGAAAGGAACCGATATAAAAGAGCTCACCAACACCAAAACTAATGGTGATTATAATGATGCTTATAAAAAGGTTTTAAGAGATCAAACGGACGGGAGTATGGATGATTTAGATGATATTAAACTAACCTTAGGATCACTTCGTGATTTTTACAATACCTACAACAAGTCAAAAGACAGAGCCTATGAGTACGATGAAAACCCCATTAGATTAGAAACTAGATTGGGTGGTTTTGTGGGTGGTTCAAATACGGCTTATGCAGAAAACCCTACAAATACAAATCACTTATCGGTTGGAGCTGAAGTTGAATTTAGAGACGCCAATGTTTTAAGGCGCCACGCGATTGCCTTTAGATTAAAGCAAACATTATCCACCGATGAACATGATTATAGCGAAACTAATTTTTCCATTAATTACCGATTCAAACCAATCGTTTCTGAAAAATTTGATGCATTTATACAAATCAAAGTTGCTGAATATTTATATTCAAACTATAACTCATTAGTTACTATATCCAACCCTGACCCAAATGGCGGTCCAGATATTGTAACAACACAATTGGTAGAAGATAAAGGAGATAACTTTAATTTTGCTGGGGCCTTAGGTATTGGTGCAGACTATAAGGTAGGCAATGGTTTTATAACCTTTACCTACGATGATATTGTATCGGTAACTCAGGATAATAATGGGAATTTCCCTTTGAATTTTACGGTTGGGTATAAGTTTATCTTATAGTTTGTAACTTCTAAAAAAGAAACTTGGAAATTATACAGCCTACGACTTTAGTCATCATCAAAACCTTTTTAAGGAAGAAGAACTGTTACTTATTGAGCCAATTTTAACGAAGTTTCATGATTTTTAGTTCAAAAAATATTCTGGGGATTATTGAAACGGGAGTTTAAATGGCCATAGCGTTACATCTTAAAAATATCTCGACAAGGAAGAAAAAAATATTTGATTTCATTTCTCATGATAAGATTATTAACTTCCTAACATTTGACCAACCAAAATTTCTGAATACACAGTGTTTTTTCGATCCAAAAAATTCAGAACAAAAACACTATTGGCACAGGGAATAAGATTGTATAATAAAATATGACGTTTGAAACTCACTCAATGTTAAAAAAACCAAGTGACTCTCTTAAAAAAGGAAAACTATAATAGGGCTCAATAGATCAGATTGATTGCTTTTTCTGCAAATATGATTCATAGAAGAGTTTATGGAAACGACAGATTTTGGTTTGATATTATTTTGTGTAACAACAATCCTAAAATATTAAAATTTAGAGATAAAAATAATTTACAAAAGAAACTGATCTAATAGAATTCAGTAATCAGAAAATATTTTAATACAGATTAAAGAGACTATTTAAAGAATAAGGCTCAAGACTCTGTCCTAAAAACTAAGGGTAATTCAAATACAGTAGTCACGGGAACGCCTCTTTTTAAGGCAGGGACGTCCACTTGTAAACTACTTACACTTTCTCGCAACCAAGATTCTAATAACGGAAATTCTGCTCGAGTAATGCTATCCATTGTTATGGTGGCTACTTCCATTTCCTTGGTATCAAAAACAGTTACTTTTAACCGTATTTCTTGATTAACATTTTTTAGGGTGACTAGGTTTTTCGCTTCTAAGTTATTATAGATAGATGAACTAAGTGTTTTAAAGAAACAATCTGCACTTTCGGCTTTCTCTGTGATATCATTGCAGCCAGAGAATAACGGATAGGCATCTACATCGCCCCAATCAATTGTTTTCACTTCATCTTCGTAGAATGTTTCGGCCTCAATTTTTTTGGTCTCAAAATAGTTGCAAGAGCACAGTAAAAAAAAGGAGAATATAAGAAGAGTTTGTTTCATTTTGTAAATTACCTAATCTCCTGAAAAATACAAAATTAAAACCGCTTTGCCTATCGCTATTATTTACCTTTAAAATGAATTTCTGCCTTTAGATCGATCGCCCTTCTCAAAGCCAAGTCATAATAAATACCTTTGATATTAAAAACATCTATATACTTTTGATAATAGCTCAACACAAGGGTGTCGTCTTTGTAATAATTATCTGCAGCCACTGCAAGCTCGTAAATTGCTTTCTCGCTTTTAGGATCTTCTTCAATCGCCAGTTTTAAATACTGAATGGTTTCTTTAAATTTTTTCTCTCGATTATAACTCGCAGCCAAAGTCATGTATTCATTATGTAAAGAAACATCTTGAATGGTAATAGACAATTCTACGTGGCCACGTCCTTTTTCAAATTCATCCAAGCCCATATAACATTTGCCAATATTATAATGATAGCCGGCGTTTTGAGCATTGTATTCTGAAATAAGTATCAAAAATTCATCCACCGCCTTTTGATACTGATAAGTTTTCGCATAGCTCACCGCCAAACAACTATGAACTTGCTCTGTGCGTTTACCAAGCTCCACGGTTTTTGTAAATGCCGCGATGGCATCGTGGTATTCTTTTCTATAATATGCTGAAAGTCCTTCTAAGATTAAAAAGCGGGTGCTTTTTGTATTTAATTGTAATCCCTTTTCAATCCATTCTTTGGCATTTTTGAACTTTTGTTTTGAAACGTAATGGATTGCAATTTTATATAAGGCGTCGCTATATTGAGGATTTAGATAATAGGCTTGCTTGAAATTTTTAAGTGAAAGTGTGTCATTTTGCTTTTCACCAATAAGTCCCAAATAGTAAGAAGTATTCGCATTGATTGGGTTTTTCATCATTAACTCAATAAAGATATTTTTTGCCTCGGGATATCTTGAAGTGCCATACAGTAACTTTCCGTATGCAGTTTTGGCAATGGTAGCATCGGGGTATATTTTTTCAATATTTTCATAAATAGTGAGCGCTTTAGAATCATTTCCAATCGCCTCATAACCCTTCGCCAATTTATATTTTACTGATAGGCCTTCGCCTGCAATTTCGAACTTTTCTATGGCTCTTTGATAATCGCCAATAGCATACAAACTATCACCCGCAGCTAAAGCCGAAACAGGTTGTGCTTCGGCTTTAAGAGAACAGATTAGTAGTATTACAATTAAAAATTTATTCATTTATTTCGAACTTAATAGGCAGCGAATATAGCACCCCCACTTGTTTTCCATCCTGTTCTCCCGGCTGCATAGTAGGTATGCTCGAAACCACCCGCAGTGCTTCTTCTTTTAATGATGGGTGTGGTGCTCTTGCTTTTAAATCTGAAACTTCTCCATTTGTATCGATCATAAATTGAACATAAATTTGTTGCGCACCTGTTAGTTCTTTGGGAGCAACCTTGGTGTTGAAGTTTTCACCTACAAACGATGAAAGGCTTTGTGAAAGGCATTTTTTTAGTTCAGCATTTGTTCCAGTGCATCCAGGATAAGTTGGCGCTTTATCAATAACCCCAAAAGGCACGCCCATAGTTTTAAGTTTTAGACCTCCTTCTATCTCTAGTTTATCTTCAATGTAGTCAAAGTTAGTATTATATTCAACTTTACCGTTTTTATCAACTAAACCTATTTTCTTCATTGTAGCTTTTTTAACAAGTAAAACAAAAGCCTGTCTCTCCTCCTTGGTCATTGTTTCTTTAATTTCAATTTCTGCAGTGAGATCCGCGATTTTTTCTGTGAGCGAATTGTTTTCTGAAACCGAAGTTTCACTAGTACAAGACGTATAAATAAGCATCCCAAACACCATTGGAATTAATACTAAATACTTTAACTGAAACAAACGATTTGATTTTGATTTTTGTAGCATGATAATTCGTTTTTTGATTAATGAGTGATTGAAAAATGTATTGATGAATGAGATTTTTTCTGTTTTAAAAACCTGTGCGAGTAAGGTTTCATAATAGCTAACGTCCTCTTTTTGTTTTGCAACACCACTATCTGCTATGTATTCATGGAGTGCTTCCATTCTATTTTGAAAGACATAGACCAGTGGATTAAACCAAGCAACAATTCTCAATAATTCAAAAAGTAGTAAATCCAAGGTATGCCTTTGTTTAATATGAATTTCCTCGTGGAGAAGCACATCTTTTCTGTGTGTTTCTGAAATTTGAGCACCAATAAACACGGTGTTTAAAAATGAAAAAGCAACATCAGTTTCCGGCAGTACCACAATGTTTATTCCCTTAGTCTCAGACAGAATCCCTTTCTTTTTCAATTTCGAAACCTTGTAGATTTTGAAAACTAATAATCCAGTAGCAATGACCGTTCCTGCACCCCAGATTGTTAAAAGTATTTCAGAAAAGTTCCAAAAGGTTATTGCATTTTGAGTGGAAATAAACACTTCTTCTCCTTGTGTCATAAAGGAGGATGTGCTCAAATCTCCCAGTAGTACCGTAGGAAGTTGTACCATATATTCTTGTGGAATAGCACGGCTAATAGCGCCCACTTTTAAAAACGGAACCACAAAAGACAATACACTAGTAGCAATAAGATACACGCGATTCCATTGAAAAAATGTTTCCTTTTTAAGAAATAAATCATAAGCCATCAAAAACAGCAACTGAAACGCAAGAACCTGAATAATATAATGTAACATAGCTGTTTTATTTATTTTTTCTTGTTAATTTCTTTAAGGATCGCTTCCATTTCTTTGATCGAAATATCATTTTTCTTCATAAAAAAAGACACCATACTCTTAAACGAACCTTGAAAATAACTGTCTACTAATTTATTTAAAGACTGGTTACTATAGTCACTTTTGGGGACCAATGGATAGTAAATATGACCACGACCCTCTTTTCTATACCCCACAAACTCTTTGCTCTCAAGAATACGTACAATGGTAGAAACTGTATTATAAGCAGGTTTTGGTTCGGGGAATTTCTCGTTGATGGATGCCACGTTTGCCTCACCCAAATCCCAAAGGACTTGCATAATATCTTCTTCGGCTTTTGTTAATTGCTTCATTTCGATGTGCGATTTTTAATGTACTGTGTTTATTATATCACAAAATTACAACTAAATAATTAGTTAAACTAATTATTTAGTTGTAATATGTAACAAATGAGCAAAACCGACGTCTTATTGATGCTAATCAATTATTAAATGGAAATACTATTTGTTGTTTTGGGATTTATTTTGATGCTTGTGGGTATCATAGGAAGTTTTTTGCCTGTCCTCCCAGGAGTGCCCGTAAGTTGGCTTGGTCTTGTTGCCTTATACCTTTCGCCAAAATTAGAAATTGACTGGACCTTTCTTATCATCACGGGTATAGTAGCAATACTTCTCTATATTTTAGACTATATAATTCCCGCTCTTGGCACTAAAAAATATGGGGGCAGCAAAGCTGGTGTTTATGGAACTATGATTGGGCTGGCCGTAGGCATCATCGCTCCTATTCCTTTTGGCATTTTAATAGGTGCCTTTGTTGGAGCCTTTATAGGTGAGGTCGCTTTTAATAAAACTCAAGGTGATGTTGCTGTTAAAGCTGCCTTTGGTTCTTTTTTAGGCTTTTTAGCCTCTACGTTTGTCAAATTTATGGCTACCATGGTTTATTTAGGAATCTTTATTTATAAAGTAGTAGTGAATTCTGAGTTGTTGTTTTAGTAACAAGAACCCCTTCCAAGTTTTAGAAAATCAACAACATTGTTTTACTTAAATTTTACAAGCAAAGTTAACCTTCCCCTAAACACATAAGAATATTCTTAATTTCGTTAAACCTAAATAGATACTGGGGGAAGCAGCAAAATGAAAGTAGAGAAAAATATTTGAATTACAACCACTCCGTTTTTTCTTCGATCGAAGAGTTTCTAGAGCCTTCTTCTAAAATCCCATCGTATTTTCCTAGATAGAAAAAACCTAAACATGTTTCGCCTTCAGCAAGGTCAAAAAACAAGTCCATATGTTTAATCAATTCTGGACTACTCCAATACGCACCGATTTTTAGTTCGTGCGCTGTTAACCACATATTTTGAACTGCCATGGCGGTAGCCGCTACTTCTTCCCATTCTGGAATCCGCCCTTTGGGATCGCGCTGCATACATATAGCAATTACAACTGCGGACTGAGCAGGTTTTTCCTTTATCTTTTTGTATTTAAATTCTGAAAAGGTTTCCGCCGTTTCTTTAAACTTTTCCGCTAGAAAAAATCCGAGCGAGGCTTTAGCCTCACCTTGCAAAACTTTAAATCTCCAAGGCTCTGTTCTCTTGTGAGTGGGGGCAAAGTTTGCAGCTTCTAATAGAAGTATGAGCTCCTCTTTAGTGATTGGCTCCTTATTGTATTGAGCAGGAAAGACTGATCTTCGACTTTTAATAATTTCAGAAATTTTCATTATATTTTTTTATAAAGTACCGTTATTTTAAAATTTTAAACACTTTATTTCCATCGAAAAAACCAATCTCTAAAATTGTTTTTTAAATAGCTATTACTCAAAAATGAAAGAACCGCGTCCAATCACTAATTGAATACAGCTCCATCAGAATAAAAATCAAAGTTTAAGGTTTGGAAAAAAAAGAAAACTAATTAGGCTACTAAATAACTACTAAAACTTTTAAACGCGTCAAACTATTATTCAAATGTCATCAATACAAGGCGCTAAAATCACTTTTTAGACAAAAAAAGCCGCTATAAATAGCGGCTCCATTATTTTTTAAATCTGAATTCAAAACTCTGAACTCAATAACTTCTAAAGAGTTCCTCTCCTAGCCTGCTGTCTTTCAATAGCTTCAAAAAGAGCTTTAAAGTTACCTACTCCAAAAGATTGTGCTCCTTTTCGTTGGATCACTTCAATAAACATAGTGGGTCTATCAAGGACGTTATTTGTAAATAGTTGTAATAAATAGCCTTCCTCGTCACGGTCTATTAAAATTCCGTGTTTTTTTAACACTTCAATATCTTCATCAATTTCACCCACGCGTTCTAATACATCATCATAATACGTATCAGGAACATATAAAAACTCTACACCTCTATCACGCATTTGTGAAACTGTCGCTACAATATCGTCTGTTGCTAAGGCTAAATGTTGCACTCCTGCACCATTATAAAAATCAAGATATTCTTCAATTTGAGATTTCTTCTTTCCTTTTGCTGGTTCATTAATTGGGAATTTTATTCTTCCGTTTCCATTGCTCATTACTTTACTCATAAGAGCAGTAAAATCTGTTGCAATATCGTCGTCTGCAAAACTAATGATCTGTGCAAAACCCATTGTTTTTGCATAAAACTCACACCATTTATTCATTTCGCCCCAACCCACATTTCCAACAATATGATCGATAAATTTTAAACCAACCGGTTCTGGATTGTAGTGTGATTCCCACTTGGTAAAACCTGGTAAAAAGAGACCATTATAGTTTTTACGCTCAATGAACATATGCACTGTTTCGCCGTAGGTGTAAATTCCACTTTTAATGATATAACCATCGCCATCTTCTTCACGGGTTGGTTCTAAAAATGGTTTCGCCCCACGTTTTGTAGTTTCTTCAAAACTTTTTGTCGCATCATCTACCCATAATGCAATGACTTTAGCCGCATCACCGTGTAGATTAATATGTTCGTTTATAGGGCCATCTTTGGTCAAAGGAGTTGTTAATACCAAACGGATTTTATCCTGTTTTAACACATAAGAAACACTATCTTTTCTTCCTGTTTCCAAGCCTGCGTAAGCTTCAGATTGAAAACCGAATGCCGTTTTATAATAAACCGCTGATTGTTTTGCGTTCCCAACATAGAGTTCTACATAGTCTGTGCCCAATAAGGGAAGAAAATCTTCTGCTTCTTCAAAAAGCTTGCGCAGACTAAACTCTGTATTCTGCAAATCCTTTAAATTTTTAATCTCTTTTGCCATGAAAGTAGTTTTTAGGCGAGTGACTTGAAAAAGAGCTAAGTCACTTTCTTAATACAAATATCTGCAAATTAATCGAAATAATTATTTTCAAAACGAGCTTAGTAAAAAACATCCTGAAAAAATGCATCGAAATAGTGTTTTCTAGGCATCCTTGAAAAAAATAACCTTAGTTCTCCTTATGATCTTTAATAACATCCTCATTCCTGTATAAACAACAGGGGTGAACACTGTTATATGCTTCATCTGTGGCTGTAATTTCTTTCGTATCGTGACCAACTTGAGCAACACTTTGGCTTATGGATGTAAGACTCGCTTTACGCTCATCATAAATAAGACTCAATTGCTTGCTCTCTATGTCCCAAACAGCACTTTTTACACCTTTGGTTTTTATAGCGGCTTTTTCAATTCTTACTTTACACATTCCGCAAATACCGTCTACATCCATGGTTGCCCTTGCATTTTTGTTTTGGGCTTGCACCGAAAATCCCGTTAGTGCAATTAATGCTACTATTAATAACTTTTTCATCTTTTTTGTTTTTTTAGTTTATAAATCTATTTAAAATGCCACTCCCCTTTGAATGGGAGGCGATATTTTTTAATATTGAAAATTTCAAATTGTTACTGTATTTTAAATCGCAGACCTAAATAAACATTACGTCCAAAGATAGGACCATACACAAATGTACTATCAAAATTTGAACCAAACGGATTCTCCGCATCGATGATTGGATTTTCTTGCCTTTCATCTAGTATGTTTTCACCTCCCAAATATACTTCAAATGCTGGAGAAAACACTTTTGTTACTTGTGCATTAAAGGTGCCAATGGACGGCGAAAATTCTGGTCTGCTAAATGCTGGCGAGTTCCCATCAGTATTTCCGTATCGTTGGGCTCCCAGCCAATTATAAGTGACATCAAACCTCCATTGTCCGTTATCATTCGCGTTCGTTTCATAGCCTAAATTCCCAAAGATTCTATGCGAAGGCGTTAAAATTCGTTCGTTTCTTCCATCTATAAAATCTGTTTCAACGTCGTAATATTTATACGCCGTTCTCAACTCTAAATGTTCGGCTAGACTATAATTTAGTTCTACCTGAAAGCTGTTAGCATAACTATCACCCTCTAAATTATAAAACCGAATTTCATCTACATTATCCCAATCTACGACTACTTGATTTTGAAAATCGGTTCTATAAAAATCAAAAGTTATATCCCCTTTTTGTTCAAATAGCGTGAATCCTTGCATAAATGAAAGACCATAATTCCAAGCAATTTCAGGATCTAAGCCATAGATTCCGCCATCTGTATTTAAAATTGAAATTTCACGTGCTGTAGAAAACAGCGCTAAATTTTCAGTGAATATATTGGCGCTTCTTTTTCCCTACCGGCAGATGCTCTTAACGCTCCATTTTCCCAAGGTGTGTATCTTGCGTGAATCCTAGGGGTAAGGAAAAGTCCGAGAATATTATGATTGTCTGCACGAAGCCCTGCGGTCATTGTCAAATCTTCTAAATCGTCGTAGGAATACTCAAAGAATGCGCCATAAGAACTTTCAATTCTATTAAAGTTTGTGGTTTCTACGAGTTCTTGATATTTATCAAAAGTAGTACTTAAACCTGTCGTAAAATTATGTCTTGAATCGCTAATGATCGATTTAAACATAGCCGTGGCATAGAAACTCTCGTGATCAATCGTGTAGTCGCGAAGTCCAAAATAAGAATCTTGCTCGTGTTTGCTATATGCTGCTTGAACCCCAATACTTTGATATGGAATTTCAGGAAACACATAGCCTAACTTTGCTGTAACCCCATATTTTTGGGTGTCAATCTCTCCTCCCCAAACATTCATGGTACCACGATCTATGTCAGGGTTGAAACTAGTTTGACCAATTTGTTTTGAGTCATTCATATAATTGAAATTCACAAAACTTACAATTCCAGTTTTGGTATTGGAGTATTGCCAACGGTTCATTATATTAATTTGTTCCATTAAGGGAGTATCTAAAAAACCATCTTCATTTATATCATTCTTCACGCCACGATAGTTTCCGTGAACATACAAACCTGTATCCCATTTATCTGAAACTTTCGTATTAACGTGGGTGTTTAGTTCAAACCTTCCGTTAAGGGCGCCGTAGGCATTCAAAAAGAATTTATCATCTGTTGCAGGTTTAACCAGCTCCGCATTAATCTGTCCTGCAATACTTTCAAAACCATTAACAACGCTTCCCGCACCCTTAGTAATTTGTATACTCTCTACCCAAGTACCAGGAATAAAACTGAGGCCAAAAGCCTGTCCAGCTCCTCTAATACTAGGAATGTTCTCTGTAGTAATTAAAGTATATGGACTGGTAAGACCCAACATTTTTATTTGACGTGCACCAGTAATAGCATCTGCAAAATTAACATCGATGGACGGGTTGGTCTCAAAGCTTTCAGAAAGGTTGCAACAGGCTGCTTTTAATAACTCGGCCTGACTCACATTAATCACATTTTCTGCGGAAAGAAAAGAACGAGAAGACGCTTTTATTCTTGCCGAAATAGTCACCTCATCCAAAGTCCCCTTAGATTGCAATGAATGCCGAATATTCCGTGGCGTATTTATAGTGATCGTATCAGATTTATAGCCAACATAACTAATAACCAGTTTTGAATATTCTGAAGTATACCTAATCCTGAATTCGCCATCAAAATCTGTCACCGCTCCTATTTGAGAGTCCAACCAAAATACGTTTGCGCCAGGTAATGGAACTTCGCGGTTATTGGAATCCACTTCTAAAATAATACCGTTTATCTCTTCCTGAGAGAATAGCATTGTTGGTACTAAGAAGAGCAATAAAATTAAAATTCTCATAATGCGATAGTTTTAAAGATTAATACTCCAGCCATTAACAACATTATGGCATTTTCAATAAAAGTAGCCTGAGTCATAGGCAGTTTTAAAACAGTTCCTAAGCAAGCACATTCTATTGTTTTCTTACTTAATAGACTTAAAGTAACCCCTATGGTTGTTATTCCTAATACTACTAATGTTACGACGAGTAAAACAGGCACTTCAATCCTCATTAAAAATAAAACTCCTAGCACAACTTCTATAAATGGATAGGCCAATGCATAGGGCTTAAATATTTTTGCCAAAGGATCATACATTGAAAATGATTGAGCAAATCCTTGAAGATCAAGAAATTTAAAAAGGCTAAAGACAATGAAGAAATACCCCATATAATCGAGCATCATTTCAGTTGGCTTTAAGCTTGGATGGTTAGACGCAACAGTCATTAAAACGATTGCTCCCAATATTAAAAAGAGCGGTTTTAACCGTTTTAGTTTCGATTCAGACACCGTTACGGGTTCCTTTGAAAAAACATTTTCAGAATCGATTTCTTTACTGGTTATTTGAAATTTTTCGGGCAGCGTTTTGTTTAATTCGGCTACTGAAATAATGCGATTAACATCCATTTGGGCAATGCCGATTTCTAAAGAGACTTCGACGTTTTCAACTCCGTCTATACTATGAAGATGTTTTTTTACTGAAGCTAAACAACCGTTACAGGTCATACCCTTTACGTTATATATTTGTTTCATGATATTTTAATTTTAGTGCGCTAATAAATGCTTCCAGGTTTCTTGGAAGTATATTGAAAAGGCAAAAAAATCAAATAAGGAACGTCTCGAAAAGAACAGGAATGTCCTTTAGTAAAGGGGGTGGTTTGTATTCAGAATAAAATACATGTTTTTCAGTGCTTGTGTTTTCAGACTGAAATGTAAAAACAGCTACATAAGCTGCTGCAAAAGTGGGCTGCAAATTGAATTGAAAATCTGAATATGCAAAATTGTCATCTGTATCTACAGCAGTGTAAGTGTTTGAGCAGCAAGAATGTGTTTCTTCTGTTTCTTCACAACCATCATTTTCCATCGCCATCCCACAAGAAAGTTGTTCTTGCCCAACAGTCACCTTTTCCATCATCACAAACTCTCCACAAAAATGTTTTGCATACGACACACCGCTGCTACTTAAAAGTAGTAAAAGAGATAATGTTATAGAAAATAATTTTTGCATTGCTACAAAAGTACGAAAAGCCCAGTCAAAACTATAATTCAAAATAGCTAATGAAAGGTTAATCTTTATGAATTTAACTGTGCGCTAAGAAATCTTTAAAAATAAGTTATTTAATCTCTTTATCTATTCTACCGCACTTTAGCATTTTATCGCCAAAATATGGGTTTCTAATTTGGTCAGAACTACTCAACCAGTATGCCCCGGTATTGTTAAAAGCCATTGGACAATATTGTTTGTAAATAGCCCCCGACGTTATAGCACCTTCTATCATTTTTTCAACCGCTTGTGTAATACCTACAAAACTTTTGCGCTGGTCTTCAACATCCTTTGCATCTATAACAATTTGAACCGCCATAACCGTAACTTCTGTAGCGTTTGCATTAAGTAAAGAAGTTTTTAATTTTTCTGCAGCAGTTGAAGCCTTTTCAGCACTAGTTAATACGAGCGCTTTTTTTAGCAGATCATAATCTGCATAGACTGCAGCTATAGTTTTGTCTGAAAAAGTGGGCGTTATTTCTGCCTCCTCAGTAGTGGCCGACGGATTATTAGTATCTACAGTTTTAACCTCAGGTTCGGTATTGTTTTTACACGACGTTAGTATTGAGATCGACAATAATAATATACCTAGTTTTATAGTTTGCATCTTGTTTCTTTTAGGGTAACAAAGATATAAAATACAGGCGTTCTATTTTCTGTTTTGAATGTAAAATGCAGGTACTAAAATAAGTAAAAATAAAGGCTGAATTAAAAATCTACGCACGTAAAAAATCGCGATATGAGGGGCTTCAGTATCATAGTTAATAAGCAATGCAAAAACCAATAAAAGAGTAGCTCCCAATAAAAAATAGAGCATCGCTGAAAATTTAAGAATCGAAACCTTATCAAATAAAAACCATAAAATCAGAAGTGAAAGCCCTGAGTTCACTAAGAATCTAACTAAAGTAGAAAGCACTAATTTTATGTGTTGCATGGCAGGTAATGCCTCGATGGTGTGATCTGTTTTAAAAAAAATCAATAGCGGATCGTAGAACATTTCGTTTTCAAAAGAACGAACTAACACAAGACCAACTACCGCGATTAAAACCGCAACTATTTTTAAAAATCTATGCATTGGTTTGTTTCTTTAAAATTCGAACCCAAACCATCCATAGTATAAAAACCATCCCATAGATTAATGCCGGAAAAACTACACCATGCAAAAAACTACTATACTCGGGATAGCGATATAATGCGATGGTAAGCATGACTATCCTTAAAATGTTTACGGCATATATTAAAGCAATCCCAGCCATTGCAAATAATAGAGTTTGTCTAAATTTATTAGCAAATGCAATCACAAAAGCGAGAAATAAAATAAAAATACTTACTGCATTACACCCTTCAATAATATAGGCAATGAACCTACCTTCAACGATTAAATTAATTTGGGGCTTCTCACCGTGCGGGAATAATTGCGCATCATAACCTATACTTTCTAACACCAAACTGCACTGTTTTGCTACTAATTGTGTGATTGGATCAGGAGTGTTTCCATTGGTAGCACTGTGTTTTAGATAACTAGAATACAAAAAACTTAGTCCAATGTAAGTCCCTATAAAGAGTGTGACAAACCGAATTACATTTTTATATTTTACGAGTAGTGCTTTCAAAAAAGAGTGTTAAATTAAAACAAAAATAAACCATTTGTGATTGCTAAAGACCATTGCTTTAAATACTTTTGTTTATTAGCCGTGAGAGATGAGTTGTGAGCTCAAACAAGAAGACAGGTAACGGAATACTAATACATAACGAACCATTACAATAAAATGCCTTTCAATAAATTACAAGCCCAAATACAAAAAACACTCCTAAATACTGATGAAGAAGTTACACAACGACTGCATCAGGTTTGTGTTTTACTCAAAGAAACTGTGTCCTATTATGACTGGGTGGGATTCTATTTTGCGAACCACGAATCAAAAACTTTACATTTAAAAACATATGTAGGTGAAGAAACGAACCATACTGTAATTCCTTTTGGGAAAGGGATTTGCGGGCAAGTAGCAGTTTCCAATTCTAATTTTGTAGTGCCCGATGTTAAAGCTCAAGACAATTATATAGCTTGCAGTATTAGTGTTAAAGCTGAAATTGTAATTCCTATCATTAAAAACGGTAAAAATATTGGGCAAATAGATATAGATTCCAAAACAGCAGATCCATTTTCCTCTGAAGATGAGCGATTCTTAGAGTGGATTTGTGAAAAAGTGGCATCAATTCTATAAATTTTTGTTCTCTGCAAGAATAAAAATCCCAAATCCCAATTTGTATTTTATGATTTGAGATTTATTTTTTAAACTTTGTCCACCACACTATTTTTACATGCCAGTTCTTATAGCCTCCACAGGATCTAATCGCGATGCCGAGATAGCAGGTAAAATACCTGAAATTAAACCAATGGCTGCTGAAATCGCGGTGCCGATAAACATATTTGTTGGGGAAAGTACAAACTCAAAATCTTCAAAGCCTGCGTTTGCAGCTACCGAAACTATAAACACCAAAACTAATCCTATTAATCCACCTATTACTGCAAGAATAACAGCCTCAAATAAGAATTGAAACAGTATGAATTTATTCTTTGCTCCCAGTGATTTTTGAATTCCTATTAAGTTTGTTCGTTCCTTCACACTTACAAACATAATATTAGCGATACCAAAACCACCCACTAATAAAGAAAACAAACTAATTATTAATCCCATAACATTAAGGTTGCCTGTTATATCATCAATAGCATCTGCAAAACCTTGTAATTGGTTTACAAAAAAAGTATCAATCTCATCTGTTTTTATGCCCCTGGTCATTCGTAGCTTTTGGGAAAGTAATGCGATAAATTCATCGTTATCGATTCCTTTTTCTGGCTTGATTACAATAAATGGAACTAAGGAATTATTGTTATCTCCAAAAATTCTTCGGATAACATTTACCGGCAAATACACCGATGTATCTTTTGAACCTCCAAAAAGCCCGCTCCCTTCTTTCTTTAAAACTCCAATAACTGAGAATTTACGACCGTACATTCTCAATCTTTTTCCAATAGCTGCCTCTCCACTTCCAAAAAGTGCTACTGCAATCTCATCTCCTAGAACTATTACCGGCGAACCACTGTTAGATTCAGACTCATTAAAAAACCTTCCTTGTGCAATTTTTAAAGACTCGATATCATAATATCCTTCGGTCACAGCATTTACTTCAACATTACTAACCGTTTTATCTTCATATTTTACAATTTCATTTCTTACGTTTAATGTGTATGATGCTGCTTCAATGTTAGGAACTGAACTTTGAATTAATTTATATTCTTCAAAACTTACATTTGGAAACTGTTGGCGCTTCCATCTTGGCACATCTGTTGGTCCAAAAGAAAACCTACCTAGATAGATAGTACTATTATCCAAAGAACTTATACTTCCTTCAATCTCTTGCTTTAAAGAGTCAACTGCGGCAAGTACTGCTATTATTGAAAATATCCCAATCGTCACACCAAGCAACGATAAGAAAGTACGCAACTTATTATTGACTAGCGCACTTATGGCGAAATTGAAACTTTCTCTTAATACCCTAAGATAAATAAGCATAATGTTACGTAAAAAAGGTTAGCACTCAATGAATATTTCCGATTTAAATAGCTAAAAAGCATTCGACTAAAATTTCATTTTATAAAGTTATGAAAAGTAGGACGCAAACTGTTAACATTTGTTACATAAATGTAGGGTGTTTATGTATTTTTACGCTCACAAATTTTCATCGTAAAAAGTATTTCATGAGCAATCATAAAAAAATTAAATCAGCATTAATTTCGGTATTTCATAAAGACGGACTAGGACCAATCGTTAAAAAGCTAAACGAACTAGGCGTCACTATTTATAGTACTGGTGGAACACAAAAATTTATTAATGATTTAGGAATCAATGTCATTCCTGTAGAAGATGTTACAGAGTATCCTTCAATTTTAGGCGGAAGAGTAAAAACATTACACCCTAAAGTATTTGGCGGAATTTTAAATCGCCAAGAAAATGAAAATGACCTGCGCGAGATGGCAAAATTTAACATCCCACAATTGGATGCTGTGATTGTAGATTTATATCCATTTGAAAAAACTGTTAAGAGTGGTGCTTCAGAGCAAGATATTATTGAAAAAATTGACATTGGTGGAATTTCACTCATACGCGCTGCTGCAAAAAACTTCAAAGACACCATTTGCGTTTCTTCGATGGAAAACTATGATGAGTTTTTAGATGTTATTTCAGAAAATAGCGGAGAAACTTCGGTAGCCACTAGAAAATACTTTGCGGCACTTTCTTTTAATGTTTCTTCAAATTACGACACTGCAATATTTAATTATTTTAATGCAGACCACAGTATTACTGCATTAAAAGTAAGCGAAACCAAAGGGCAAACATTGCGCTACGGAGAAAATCCGCATCAAAAAGGATTCTTTTTTGGAGATTTTGATGCTATGTTTGACAAGTTGCATGGTAAAGAATTAAGCTACAATAATTTATTAGATGTTGATGCAGCCGTGAATTTGATGAGCGAATTTAAAAATGACGCACCCACCTTTGCTATTTTAAAACATAATAACGCCTGCGGTATTGCACAACGCGAGAACATTCATCAAGCGTATGTAGATGCCTTAGCGGGAGATCCTCAATCAGCATTTGGAGGGGTTTTAATTAGCAATACTGAAATTGACGCTCCCACAGCTTCAGAAATCCACAAACTGTTTTGTGAAGTGGTAATTACCCCTTCTTTTTCAGAAGAAGCTCTTGAAATATTAAAAGGAAAGAAAAACAGAATATTATTAATTCAAAAAGAAGCAAAACTTCCTTCGACAACAGTTCGCACTTGTCTTAACGGAGCTTTAGTACAAGACAAAGACACTATTACAGATCGTGCAGATAATTTAACGCACGCGACAAAAACAAAACCAAACGAACAAGAGCTAAAAGATTTAATTTTTGCTTCAAAAATTTGTAAGCACACTAAATCCAATACAATTGTGTTAGTAAAGGATGGGCAATTGTGCGCAAGTGGAACAGGGCAAACATCTCGGGTAGATGCTTTAACTCAAGCCATCGACAAAGCAACTCATTTTGGATTTAATCTCAAAGGAGCGGCTATGGCGAGCGATGCTTTTTTCCCATTTCCAGATTGTGTAGAGATTGCAAATAGAGCAGGAATCGCTTCAGTAATACAACCCGGAGGCTCGATAAAAGACCAATTAAGCATCGATTATTGCAATGAAAATAAAGTCGCTATGGTATTTACTGGAACACGCCATTTTAAGCATTAAAAATTAGTACATTTGTTATACACAAGGCTGAACATAAACAATATAATACAGATTACACTACATGGGATTTTTTGATTTCCTCATAGAAGAAATAGCCATAGATTTAGGAACTGCAAACACGCTTATTATTCATAACGATAAAGTGGTTGTGGATGCACCATCCATTGTTGCGCGTGATCGTACAACAGGCAAAATTATTGCAGTAGGACGAGAAGCTGCTATGATGCAAGGAAAAACGCACGAAAACATTAAAACTATTCGCCCTTTAAAAGACGGCGTAATAGCAGATTTTGATGCTAGTGAAAAGATGATCAATATGTTCATCAAAGACATCCCAGCGCTCAAAAAAAAGTGGATCACCCCATCATTGCGCATGGTAATTTGTATTCCAAGCGGTATTACTGAAGTAGAAATGCGCGCAGTAAAAGAAAGCGCAGAACGTGTAAACGGAAAAGAAGTATACCTTATTCACGAGCCTATGGCAGCAGCTATTGGTATTGGTGTTGATATCATGCAACCTAAAGGAAATATGGTTGTTGATATAGGAGGTGGAACTACTGAAATTGCCGTGATAGCATTGGGAGGTATCGTCTGTGACAAATCTGTTAAAGTGGCTGGAGACGTATTTACAAACGACATTGTTTATTATATGCGAACGCAACACAATTTATATGTGGGTGATCGCACAGCGGAAAAAATAAAAATACAAATTGGAGCTGCAACTGAAGACTTAGAACTTCCGCCAGATGAAATGTCAGTTCAAGGTCGTGATTTACTAACTGGAAAACCCAAGCAAGTCCAAATAACCTATCGCGAAATTGCAAAAGCCTTAGACAAATCGATACTGCGTATAGAAGATGCTGTTATGGAAACCCTTTCGCAAACTCCACCAGAATTAGCTGCAGATATTTATAATACTGGTATTTATCTTGCAGGAGGTGGCTCTATGCTACGTGGTCTTGACAAAAGACTTTCTCAAAAAACAGATTTACCAGTTTATATTGCTGAAGACCCGTTGAGAGCCGTGGTTAGAGGCACAGGGATTACACTAAAAAACTTAGCTAAGTTTAAGAGTGTTCTTATAAAATAAACTTTTTATAATTTTAAGGTATTCATTTTGAGTTTTCATTTTTTATGGGGCTCGGTTGAGGCAGTATAGAGCTTTATGCAGCAGATAATTAATTTTTTTATCAAGAACAAAAACTTTTTATTGTTTGCATTTTTATTTAGCATCTCCTTTTTGATTACCGTACAATCACATTCTTTTCATAACAGTTCGTTGGTAAGTTCTACTAATTTTCTAAGTGGCGGTTTGTATTCTATCAAATCTGATATTACCAATTATTTTGGTCTTCGAACTCAAAACACTATCCTTTTAGAAGAAAATAGTCGCTTAAGAAACCAAATTAGAAGCCTAGATATACGCGAAAAAATACCTGCTTTGGACACATTGATCCTTCCCAGTTCTTTTGATTTTTTGGGTGCTAATGTCATCAATAATAATTATTCAAAAACACGAAATTACATTACACTAAGCAGTGGAGAGAATGAAGGGATTCGATCAGATATGGGTGTTATAACTTCAAAAGGATTAGTAGGAATTGTAAATAAGGTAAGCTTTAATTATGCTCGGGTACAATCCATATTAAACGAAAATAGTCAGATTAATGCAAAATTAAAAAAATCCACCCATTTTGGATTCCTAGTTTGGGACGCAAAAAACCCAAATATTGTACAATTAACCGAAATTCCTAAGCTCGCACCTGTTGCTGTAGGAGACACTATTATTACTGGAGGAAATTCAGCTATATTTCCACGTGGAATTCTAATTGGCACAGTAAAAGACTTTGCCGTAAGAAGTGATGACACCTTTACGTTACAAATAAAATTATTTAATGATATGACCAACCTAAACCATGTCTATATCATTAGCAATCCCAATAGGGAAGAAATTGAAAATTTAGAGCTAAACGATGCAGAATAACGAAATTTTCATAAATGGCGTTCGGTTTCTAGGACTACTATTCCTCCAGGTTTTGGTGCTTAATCACGTCAATTTCATTGGATACATTAATCCCTATCTCTATATTATTTTTATTCTATTATACCCATTTACAGGCAATAAGTCTTTATTAATCTTTCTAAGCTTTTTATTGGGTCTTGGGGTAGACGTTTTTAGTGATTCTGGTGGAGTACATGCGGCAGCCAGTGTTTTCATTGCGTATATAAGGCCATTAATTTTAAAGTTCTCTTTTGGGGTTAGTTATGAATACAATGCTATAAAACTTAATAAAGTTAAGTTCGCCGAACGCCTCTTGTATATAGCCGTAATGATATTTCTGCATCATATTGTTTTGTTTTCTTTAGAAATTTTTAGCACTGCACGCATACTTCTGGTACTAAAAGCTACGTTATTTTCAGGAATGTTAAGTTTGTTATTAATCCTCTGTTCACTGTTATTATTTAGCAGAAACAAAACTGATTAATCCCGGTACTAGAAAATACTATGTATGAGAAAATTTTTGCTTATTTTTTTGGTATTAATTACTGGCTTTGCATTTGCCGGCAGACTTTTTTATCTTCAGATTTATGAAACTTCTTTTGCAAAACTTTCCGAGGATAATGCGGTAAAGACAATTTATGACTATCCTCAACGTGGTTATGTATTTGATCGCAATAATACCCTTATGGTTCAAAATCAGCCCTCTTACGATGTGATGGTGATTCCAAGGGAAGTAAAACTTAAAGACACCCTCGAATTTTGCAGTTTGTTGAAAATTTCAAAAGAAGAGTTTATTGATAGATTAGAAAAAGCTAGGGTGTATTCACCAAGACTCGCTTCACCAGTTATCCCTCAATTGACCAAAGAAGAATACGCCTCTATTTCAGAAAAACTATATAAATATGAAGGTTTTTACATTCAAAAACGCTCTTTACGTGATTATCAAACCAAACACGCCGCAAATGTTTTGGGCTATATTGCAGAGGTAAATCAATACATCCTGAATAAAAACCCAGATTATAGAATGGGTGAAATCATTGGAATGACTGGGGTTGAAAAACAATACGAAGCTGTTTTAAGAGGAACAAAAGGTGTAAAGTACATTCAAAAAGATAGGTTTAATCGTGATATTGGCAGTTACAAAGAAGGTGTTTTTGACACGCTTCCGCAACGCGGTAAAGACATCACACTCACTATTGATAGTGCGCTACAGGCGTATGGAGAAGATTTGTTTATTAACAAACGTGGAGGCATTGTTGCTATTGAACCCACAACCGGAGAAATATTAGCACTTGTTACTGCTCCTAACTTTGATCCTGGTTTATTAGTAGGTAGAGATCGATCTAAAAATTATACGAAACTGGCCTATGATAGCATTGCAATACCTTTATACGATAGAGGGCTCTTGGCTGAATATCCTCCTGGCTCACCTTTTAAAACCTTGAACGCACTTATTGCTTTACAAGAAGGAGTAATCTCAACTTCAGAAACGGTCTCCTGTAGAGGTGGATATTATTATGGATCTAAAGGCAGAAAATTGGGCTGCCACGCACATAAAAGCCCGTTAAGCATGCAAGGTGGGATAGCAAAATCTTGTAACGCTTATTTTTGTACTGTATACAGGAGAATCATCGAAAAATACGACACTCCACAAGAAGGAATCGATACTTGGCGAAATCATCTATTAAGTTTTGGATTGGGAGATTATATGGGATATGACCTTCCAATAGGTAAACGTGGAAAAATACCAAGTTCTAAGACCTACAATTCTATTTACCCAAATAATAATTGGTATGCTACTGCCACTATTTCTAATGCTATTGGTCAAGGAGAAGTATTATTAACACCTATCCAAATGGCAAATTTTACTGCGGCAATTGCGAACCGCGGGTGGTATAAAAAACCACACGTAATTAAGAAAATTGGGGATGTTGATACGATTCCAAAAATATTTACTGACCTCCAGAAAACAACTATAAACGCAGCATATTTTGAACCTGTTGTAGAGGGCATGTATGAAGTATATACAAATGGTACTGCAGCAGGTGTACAAATACCAGGAATAGAAATTTGCGGAAAAACTGGAACTGCAGAGAATTTCACAAAGATTGATGGAAACAGAGTACAATTAACTGATCATTCAGTTTTTGTAGCTTTTGCACCCAAAGATGACCCAAAAATTGCCATAGCCGTATTTGTAGAAAATGGATATTATGGAAGCCGTTGGGCTGCTAAAATTGCCAGTTTAATGATCGAAAAATATATAAAAGGAGAAATAACCCGAAAAGATTTAGAGGCCTATGTCCTTAACGGAAGTCTTGAAGATGAATATGCAAAACCATATTCTGGAATGCCATTTACGATTAACAATTAACAAATGAAGACAGAAACACTAGGGTTAAAATTTGACTGGATCACCATCCTTATATTTTTTGCGCTAGTTACTATTGGATGGGTAAATATCTATTCTGCATCCTATCAAGATGGAGCTAAAGGGATTTTTGATTTCTCCCAAGCCTATGGAAAGCAGTTACTATGGATTTGTTTAAGCTTAATTCTCATTGTATTTGTCCTTGCCTTGGACTCAAAATTTTATGAACGTTACAGCGGGCTTATCTATATTATTTCACTAGTATCATTATTGGGCTTATATATTTTTGGAAACGAGGTAAACGGAGCTAAATCTTGGTATTTAATAGGTCCAGCCAGCATACAACCCAGCGAATTTGCCAAAGCCGCAACTGCACTAGCCATTGCGAGTTATGCCAGTGAAATACAAACGGATCTCACACATTTTAAAGACCAACTAAAAGCATTTTTTATTTTGGCATTGCCAGCTATATTTATTATTCCGCAACCAGATCCGGGAAGTGCTCTAATTTATGCTGCATTTATTTTCCCCTTGTACCGCGAGGGGCTGCATTTTGTTTATTTACTACTAGGATTTTTTGCCGCTGCTTTATTTGTAGGAACACTCGCTATAGGTGTGGCTTGGGTCGCGCTAATCGTTCTAATTATTGCCGGAATAAGTTATTACAGAAAACGAAAAAAACGTGGTGCACTTTTCAAGTTTGGAACCATTGCTTTTGCTTGTATTGCCTTTGCATTTTCAGTAAACTATATTTTTGAAAATGTCTTTGAACAAAGGCACCGAGATCGTTTCAACATTGTATTAGGAAAAGAAACAGATAATAAAGGAATAGGCTACAATACCAATCAAAGTGAAATTGCTATTGGTAGTGGAGGTTGGACTGGAAAAGGCTGGACCGAAGGCACACAAACTAAAGGTAACTTTGTACCAGAGCAGCACACTGATTATATATTTAGTACGGTAGGAGAAGAGTTTGGTTTTTTAGGAAGTGTGGGTGTTGTATTTCTTTTCATCTTCTTAATTGTAAGAATACTTGTCCTAGCAGAACGACAAAAGAGTCAGTTTGCGCGCGTCTATGGATACAGTGTCGCCGCGATTATATTTTTTCATTTTTTTGTGAATATTGGAATGGTAACAGGTCTGTTTCCAACAGTTGGGATTCCACTTCCGTTCTTTAGCTATGGAGGTTCTGGACTCTGGGGCTTTACTATTTTATTGTTTATTTTTATAAGGCTGGATGCTGCTAATTATTATTACACCTGATGAAATCGAAGCTATAATCGAAATCGGGCTTCGATACAATTCCGCAGAAAAAAAGCAGAATCACTCAGCCATCTTTGATAATGGCATTATCAGAAAACGGGCCGTTTTTATTTTATCAGACTAAATTTTCCAATTTATTATTCTAGCAAAGGAGAACTAAAAGTTGATTCTAACATCCTCCAACCTCCCCTCAAAGGGAGGCTTATAAATTTACTAAACTAATCGACCCTCACCTCAACTCATTTCCAGAATTTCAAATCACTTTCTGCTTCCATTTTATTCTCGATGGCATCTGGTAAGTCTGGAAAGAAATCGATACCTGTTTTTGCTTCGATGGCATCTACTGTTGTTGTATAGTTATAAAATGAATCATCTAATTTTTTATGCGGTATAAGAAATACAGCTACTTTATAACGCTCTTTTGAAAAATCAACGACAATCTTATAAAACGCTCTGGGCACTGAAACATTTTCAGAACCAATTGTATTTAAGCCCTCTTCTAGTATACCGCCAGTGATAACGTACACTCCGTCATGTCTACTTGCCCAATACCGTACTTTTTGTTCTAAACTATTCCAAATACCAGCATTAAACCCATGATTTTGGGGACTAATATTACTCGTTAAAAATGTTTCATGATAGGCATTATAGTCAAAGCCTCTATCCCCTGCTGGGCATAAATGACCCCTATCGTAGCCGCTTTTTTTATAGTTCCGCCAATCTGCAGATGCTGTTTTTACGTCTCTATCTTGTACAAAATAGGGACGCTCAAAATTGTTCTTTCTAATATGATTCTTTTTCAATTCATAGGCTACCCATTCAGCTTGTTCATGGACTTCTGCATATGATAATGTGTAATAAGCATGGGTTACGATTTGTCCAGTAGTAGACGTTGGCAACAATGAAACAGGAAATTCACTCGAAGCGGGTTTCGCTTTCATTTCCTGGGTGTTCGGATAGTCTTCCGCTATTTTGTCTACTTCCTTTTCAGCAAAATATAGGGCAACGGTAATTGCAACAATTGCTAATGGATATAAATATTTTCTTTTCATAATGCAAAAATAAGGCTATCGGGAAAACACCTCTTTAAATTGGTAGAAAAATCGCTCAATTAATCGTAAATATTCAGTAATAATATAAGCAACAACTCGCATCCCTTGTTTAAATTCAATCTCCATTTTACAGGTAGTAATGAGTGTTGATAGTGACGCTACCTCTATTGGATAAAAACCTTCTGCGTCCGGGATTAAGTAACTATTTTTCACAGTACCATTAAGAGCACCAAACTCTGAGTCTGGAAAATTATCTAATTTGATAGTTACTTTTTGACCTACCTTAATTTTGAGCAGGCGTTCTTAATTTGGCAATATAATCAGCATTTTGTGAAGGGATGATTGTAAAAACCAAATCGCCTTGATTCACGTGTTAATTTGCTGTCCAAAAGTTTAGAGATACTCATAAGTCCCTTAAAGCATAATTAATATAGGTCTTATTAAGGCTCACAGCACACGCACAAATGCTGTTAACAAAAAAAAAACACCGCTCCATTACAAGAATGGAGCGGTGTTCTAAAAAAAAACACTCTTTTAGAATCTATAGTTAACTGAAAAGTTAATCATAGTTCCCAACTGGCTAAAGTGGTAACCATCATAGGTCATTTGTGAATAACGCTGATTAAAAGTAATTAAGTTAGATGGAGAGTTAGAAACTGGCGCACCGTTTAGAATGGCCTGTCCTGTTGCTGTTGCATCTGTAAACTTCCATTCTGGCAATACGTTAAGAAGATTATTTACATTTAAAGCTAATGTAATTTTCTCTGTTGCACTGTAGGTAATTCCAAGATCAGTAACGATTTTTGAAATAAACTCTGTTCTTAAATCTGATCCTCCATCTTCAACTGCTCCAGTTGGAATATCTGCTTCATTTAAAAATAGACTTTCAAGATCTTGCAGGCCTTGTTGTGCAAATTTTGTTTTTCCGAAAAGCGTATTGTTTAAAGAGAAACCAAATTTAGCTATTTCATAATTCGCCCCTAAGATCCACTTTGTTTGTGGTCGTGATGTAAAAAACAATGCTTCTTGTGTATCATTTACAACAGATTGCCCTGCGTTTGCTACTAATGCAATATTCTTTACATCTCCTACACGTTCGTTTTGTATCGTGTAGTTACCTGAAAGATTAAGGTCTAAATCACCATCTCCAATAGCAATATTTCTTTTACTTACAACCACATCAATTCCAGATGTTCTGGTATCAATTGCATTAGAGAAAAAACTAATGTCACTTAAATTATTCTCTGTTAATAAAACATCCAATGGATTTGCAGCATCTCCAGTTGCTGTAATCTCTGTTCCTAAAACAATACGGTCTTGAACAGAAATATGATAATAATCTACTGTAAAACTTATGTTGTTTTCTAATTTACCTGTAAAACCTATGGTAAAATTGTTTGAGGTTTCAGCATCTAATTCTGGAATATCTAATAATTTAGCTTGTGTAGATACATTATTAATTAACCCCCCCACTTGTATCCCCTGTCCGGGAACAAAACTATATTGTGCTTTTTGAGTATAAATCTGGTGTAATGTTGGGGCTCTAAATCCAGAAGACACAGAAGCTCTAGCTGATATGTTATCTGTAATTTTATAACGAGTACTCATCTTATATACAAAGGTGTTTCCAAAATCTGAATAATTTTCAGTTCTAATAGTTCCACTTAATAAAAAAGCATCACTAACATCATAGTCTAAAGATAGATACCCACCAAAGTTATAACGGTTAAACTTACCTGAGTTTTGAGGTGCGTTTCCTGCAAATGAATCTGCTCCACCACCATCATAAGATGCTAATTCACCTTCGATCACTTCAAAAGTTTCATTTCGAAACTCTGCTCCAACTCCAATACTTACTTTATCAGATAGTATTCTATTGATATCAATGTTCCCAACGTTATGCGTAAACTTAGTCCCACCTGGATCAAATGATTGCTGGCTGTTTGATCCATAAATTCCTGTACCCTGTATAATTTCATTGGCGTCAACAACTCCATTTCCATTTAAATCTCCAAGATACGTATCAGGTCCCAAAACCACATTTCTGTTATGCGATTGGTTTACTTTATAGGTCTGCGAATTTCCACCAGTAGTATAGCTTAAATCAACATTCCACTCGTTTATTTTTGTTTTAACTCCAACAGTTCCGTTATAGTCATTTAAAAGACCTTCAAAAGTTGGCACATATCCATCATAACCTCCAGGGTTATTTGGATTTTCTCCCGGGAAAAAATCTGCTAAATATGGAAAATCCTCCGCAGTTCTCCAATAAGGAGTTCTGTAGTTTGCAAAACTGTTTACTTTTTTGTAGACATATGCGGTGTTAAAGTACAACTCTGTGTCATCACTTAAATCAAATCCACCATTAATTAAAAACTTTGAAGAAGCCGTTTCGGGAGACCCATTGATGTTGTTTGCATCTGGGTTACGTGATAAGAATTCTTGAACATCAGCTATATCTGCACCAAAATCTGCCGCTTCACCCGCAGCGCTTACCGTTCCTGGCCTGTTCGCTAAGTTTACTTTAGAAAAATCTACTGTATAGTTAATAAATCCTTTACCGTCTCCAACAGCCGATCCATTATTTACTGTTATACCTACCATTTCACCATCACCTTCAGACGTAATTCCTGTTCGTAATGTAGCAGATCCTTTATTAACATCATCTTTTAAGATAATGTTCATTACTCCAGCAATGGCATCAGAACCATACTGAGCCGAAGCTCCATCCCTCAAAATCTCTACACGCTCAATAGCATCAGTAGGGATTGCAGAGATATCAGCACCTGTTTCCCCACGACCTGGAGAGGTTTGTGTGTAAAGCAAGGCACTTAAATTTTTACGTTTCCCGTTGATAAGTATCAATGTTCTACTTGGCCCCATATTCCTAATTTCGTAAGGGTCTAGTAATGATGTTGCATCATTTACAGGAGTTTGTACTGTATTAAAAGAAGGTATTTTGTACTGCAACGCTTTATCAAAAGTTATCTGACCTGTGCTTTGAAGCTCCTTTGCAGATACAATATCAATTGGCACAGCCGAATTAATTTGACTTCTTGGTGCCGTTCTTGAACCAACGATTACCACCTCATCAAGACCAAGTCCTTCTGACAGTGTAACGTTTAGTGTAGTTTGTCCATTTACATCAACACTTCTTGTTTCGTAACCTACAAAACTAATAACGAGCGTAGCTCCGTCTTGTACTGTTATAGTGTAATTTCCATCAAAATCAGCGAGCGCGCCGTTTGATGTTCCTTTTTCAACAATATTTGCTCCTGCCACAGGAATGTTATTCTTGTCAATCACAGTACCTGTTACTGTTGACTGTGCGACGGCACAAATACTAAAAAGGGTAGTCATTACTAATAATGTAATTTTTCGCATAACGTTAGGGATTAATTAATACTGGTTTGTTTTGATATTTATGTGTGATTATAAATGTTAAAATTAACATAAATATTACTAACAAAGTAGTTTTTGTTTAGTTTTATTGAATTATATGTAAACAAGGGTCAATAAACTGTATCCTGAAATAGATCAATATTCAAAATTTATAGATTACTTTCCGTCATTTACTAACGTTCGCGTAGATTAATAAAAACTATTTTGTGGTGTCATTCTGTTGTAAGCCAAATCGTAAATTACGATAGATTCTAAAAAAATTAACCAAAAAAGTTATTTTGACACCTTTCAAATTTAAGAATCGCACTTTTCGAATAGAATAATAAAATCATTTATTGGAGATGTCGATAACCATACTCTTAAACATAAAACATCTCTTGGTTTATCATTTGTTCCCAAAATAGCAGGCAGAAAAATCCTCCCAAACATCAAGCGAACTCAATAATGTATTTACAATCAACATAAAAGCATTAAAAAAAATAAAAAAAGTAGCTATTATGCCATCGATGGATATAAGAAATACCATCCAGAAGTTTATAAGCACCGCAGGCATACGGCTTTTAAAAATGATAAAGGCCTTAGCAGAAAGCTATCAAAATGACGAACAAGAACTGATGCTACATAAAGAACAATATGCGCTCACAAATCAGCGAGAAGAAGCTCATTTAAAAGGAAAAAGTGAATCCTTTACTTGGCAACAGGTCAGACAAAACGGAAGAAATACTGCCAAATAATGAATTGCCGTTTAGAAATGAAGCAAACCTAGAAACCACAAAAGCGCATCTCTATGAAGAATCAAAACGCACGGGATTGGGCGAAGAATTTTTAGAGCATCCGGACACTTATTTTGAAAGAATCATCACTAATCCAAAACACTTCCCACAAAAAAGAAAGCCTTATCGAGAGGCCTTTATGAAGCGCTTTAGGTACTTGATTGTTTATGAAATTAAAAAAATGTGATTATTTATGCTGTGTCCAATACTTGGAAACAACCAAGTTCAGCACCTAGCCCCTAACATCCAGCGCATCACGCAACGCATTTCCAATCAACATAAACGCAGTAACTAGACTCATTATAGCAATCCCAGGAATAATAGCTAAATAGGGTTTTCCTAAAATTATATAACTGTAATGATCTTTGATAATTCCGCCCCAACTTGGCATTGGTGGCTGAGCTCCAATTCCTAAAAAGCTAAGACCACTCTCTATAAGTATTGCCCCTGCAAAGTTTGCAGCACTAATAATAATAACAGGAGCCATAGCATTGGGCAAAATATGTTTTGTGATAATTCTCCAATTTGTATACCCTAACGCTTTTGCAGCTGTTACATACTGCATTTGTTTAACACTAAGTACTTGCCCTCTAACTACCCTAGCAACCTCCACCCACATCGTAAGACCTACTGCTATAAATACTTGCCAAAAGCCCTTCCCGAGAGCAAGAGTAATCGCTATAACCAGTAACAATGTTGGTATGGACCAGGTAACATTAATAACCCACATAATAGCTGCATCTAATTTTCCTCCATAAAAGCCAGCTATCGCTCCAAGGGTAATCCCAATGACTAATGAAATAAACACTGCAACAAAGCCTATGGCTAGCGAAATTCGAATTCCTATTAGCATTCGGCTCAATAAATCCCTCCCGTATTTATCTGTCCCCAACAAAAATTTCTTTTTGGCGATGTATTTTTTCGGAATCTCTTGGACTAATTTTGCCTTCGGAAATTGACTTAACATGTACTCTTTTTGAAGCCCTTTAGTACCATCTGGGGTATACTCGAAGATTGTCAGACTTTTGCCCGTCAGTTCATAGGAATTAATGGGGACTTCTGTATCTGAATTTTTATTTCCGAAGAAAAAAGACGCAATGCTGTTTTCATTAGCCACTTTGACTGGAATGGTTAGCATTTCCGAAGTAAATCCAGGCGATTTTGAATGAATAGACAAATGCATTTGATTTGCATTTTTACTATCGTCTGGCGCCAAGGTGTAGGCAAAAATAGCAACCAATACGCATACAACTAAAAAGCTTAAACTCAACATGCCCCATAAATTCTTCTTGAATTTTTGAAAAGCTACGCTTGAAAGAGAATTGGTTTTTTTCACTCGGTAAATTTAAATAAAAAAGATCGTGAGCATACTACTATTTTTACGTTGTGTGAGGCGCTCAAAAATGGATCAAAATGCATCAACCCATAAGGCCGTGCTAGGTATTTTCAATCAAGGAATGCTTGTCATCAAATAACCGTTCACAAGGTAGAAGCGAAAATCTCCTTTTAAAGCTATCGAGCACAGATCATTAGAAGGACATTCCTCGTACTATTTTTAAAGTTTTTTCCTTAAAAAGTTTCTTAAAAATTTAAAGAAACGGTTTAAATCAGGAAACCCATTGATAAAAAACATCAATGGGTTCTGCCCTATGTAAATACCGTGAACTTAATCTTTTACGTTAGCTACGTTAGATTTCTTAATATTACTTAGCTGAAGATCTTCTAGTACATTTATTGCTTCTTCCACATACACATCTTTAGTTAGGCTTTTGTGCCATCTTTTTCTTTTTTCGCGCAAAGTAGTGTCTTGCTTCATTAAGTTTAATTCGCCAGGCAAAGAGGTGTAACTAAGCTTATTGTCATAAGTATCTATTGCTTCAAATTTTTCAATATCCTTTTTATTCTTTTCAATTTCTGCGCTATATTTTTTAAGATTTAACGTTACATCCATTTTGTCACGACGCATTTTAATATATTTTGCATTTAAATCTATCAATTTTAATTGCTCATTCACTGCAATGCGTTTATTGCTTTTGCTAATTGCTTGTTCAAAACCAATGTATCCCTCCCAAATTTCATAATCTGCCGGGCTAATTTTGTCATAGGGTAATGGATTGTCATAATCTCTCTCTCCAACATCTATGTAAGTAAAACGATCTGGCATAACGACATCACTTTTCACCCCTTCTAACTGTGTTGAACCACCGTTAACTCTGTAAAACTTTTGAATTGTCATTTTTAGCGCTCCCATATCTCCCATATCATTTTTTCGCAGCCATTGGTTAAGATCGACCATATTTTGTACCGTTCCTTTACCGTAAGTTTGTGTACTACCAATAATAATTGCTCTTTTATAATCTTGCATTGCAGCAGCCAAAATTTCTGAAGCAGATGCCGAAAGTTCATTTACTAAAATGACTAACGGTCCGTCCCAAACAATACTTTCATCGTCGTCTTCTAAAACCTCTTTATTTCCTCCACTACTTGCTACTTGTACAACAGGGCCATCTTTAATAAACAAGCCTGCAATATCAACGGCGGTTCGCAAGGACCCTCCACCGTTTCCGCGAAGGTCTAATACCAATCCCTCTATTCCTTGTTCTTTCAAGCTAATGATTTCTTTTTTGATATCGCTTGCTGCATTTCGCTCTTTATAGTTTTGCATATCAAAATAAAATGTGGGCAGATTAATAAGTCCAAACTTCTTGGAGTCTTTAGCTATAATAGAAGATTTTGCGTATGTTTCTTCAAGCTCCACCACATCGCGTATTATTCTTTCTTCGCGAATGCTTCCATCCACACCTTTAACCGTTAAGATTACTTTAGATCCTTTAGGCCCTTTTATAAGTTTAACAGCATCGTCAATTCTCATTCCTACAATACTTACCGCATCTTTTTCATCTTGTTGTCGCACTTTGATAAGTTGATCTCCCGCTTCAATATGTTCTCCTCTCCAAGCCGGACCTCCACTAATAACCTCCATGACATTTATATAGTCGTTCTTTTTTTGAAGTCTCGCGCCAATTCCTTCTAATTTACCAGACATCCTTTGATCGAAACGATCCCTATCTGGTGGAGCAAAATAATTTGTGTGAGGATCAAACTGCTCTACAATCGTGGTAAGAAAAATAGCAAAATAATCCTTTCTTTCTAAATCATCGGTAAACTCAAAGTACTCATCTAATGAAGTTTCAGTAGACTTTCGAGACTTTTCTTCTAACTCCGCCTCTGATAAACCCTCATTATCTGTGGGAATATATTCTTTTCCTTCATCAGCAGCCTCCTTCTTTCTTTTATCTATTGTACTTTTTTCTTCCAACATGTCATAATAATTGGAGATGGTAGAGAATTTTAATTGAGTTCTCCAACGTTGTAGTAATTCTTTCTTTGAAGTTGCATATTCTAACCCGTCATAATCTACATTTATGGATTCATTGTTATCATAATCAAAAGGAGTGCTTAAAGCGTCAGCATATAGATTTTTTGCCTCTTCCATACGCATATCTAAACGCTCATAAACAGTATTAAAAAAGGAAAGCTCTTTTGCTTTTAACTGATCATCAATTACATATTTATAAGCACTAAACTCTTCAATATCTTTTGCTAATAAGAACCGCTTAACCGGATCAAGTCCATCAATAAATTTTGTGTAAACCTCTTCAGAAAATTCATCATTAATCTCGGTAGATTTATAATGTCCTTTTTCAAGAACATAGGTAATCAAATCTATTAACAACTTATCTTTATCGGGGTCTTCAAAAGATTTTGTGGTAAAACTGCAAGAAGCTGCGGATACAAAAACGGCTAAAAACAATAGCTGCAAATTCCTTTTCATTAATTTCATTTGTGATTTTTTTATAAAGAATGAAGATGCAATGTTTCACAAACACCCCCGGTAATTCTTAAATTATTAATTTACAATTCACTTATTGCAATTTTTAATCTTTTTCAATGCTAAAAATATATAAAAAACCGCCGCCAACGCTTGAAAATACATGTAATTTTTTGTTAATGGTTTCGCTTATAATAAACGCAAGCGTGAAAAAAAGCACGATGGTTTTTCAGTTTAATTTCAATGTTTTACACCCCAATAAACTGGCGCTTCAACGTTCCATGAATTAGCCGTATTTTTGCCTGAATAAATTCAACATATGACCTCAAAAAAACCTCTTATTCTAGTTACCAATGATGACGGCTTTACCGCCCCAGGAATTCGCGCTCTTATTGAAGTCATGAATACTATTGGTGATGTTGTAGTGGTTGCTCCAGATGCTCCCCAAAGCGCCATGGGGCACGCTATTACCATTAATGACACCTTGTATTGCAATAGTATAAAAGTGCCTAAAGGCGAACCTCAAACCGAATATTCTTGCAGTGGAACACCAGTGGACTGCGTAAAGTTAGCTATTAATGAGTTATTAGATCGCAAACCAGACTTGTGTGTGAGCGGGATTAATCACGGGAGTAATTCTTCTATTAATGTAATTTATAGCGGTACCATGAGTGCGGCTGTTGAAGCGGGCACTATTGGCATTCCATCTATCGGTTTTTCTTTATTAGATTATTCTCTAGAAGCAGATTTTGAACCCGCAAAAAAATATGTAAAACATTTAGTAGAACAATGCCTAGAAAATGGGCTGCCGTCTGGTGTTGTACTCAATGTAAATATCCCTAAACTTTCGGCTAAAAAAATAAAGGGAATTAAAGTATGCAGACAAGCAAACGCCCATTGGGAAGAAAAATTTGACAAACGAACCAACCCACTAGGCAGAGATTACTATTGGCTAACAGGCGAATTTATAAACAACGACAAAGGTGAAGATACAGACGAATGGGCCTTGGCCAATGGATATGTTTCAATAGTCCCTGTTCAATTTGATTTGACTGCACATCACGCCATCAAAGATATTAACACTTGGGACATATGATTGTTAAACAGCTATTTATTGGGTTTATCGTAGGCCTTATTGCAACCTTTGTAGGTGTTTCTATCTGCTTATTTGTGGTTTCAATCATTAAAGGAATCGGCTTTATCGAAACCTTTAACTTCTATTTACATTCAGAAACCCTTTGGACCATCTTAACATTAGGAGCACTGCCCAATCTTGCTGCATTTTTCGGTTTCTTAAAAATCAATAGAGAATACAGAGCCCGCGGAGTGATTTTAGCTACATTTATCGTGGCAATTACCGCTTATATTATTTATTTTAAATAGCTTTAAACAATCATTTTTCATGAAGTATTATATAATCGCTGGGGAGGCTTCTGGAGATTTGCACGGTGCAAACTTGATGAAAGCGCTCCTAAAAAAAGAGCCAAATGCCGAAATCAGGTTTTGGGGTGGCGATTTAATGAAAAATGTTGGTGGAACTTTAGTTACTCATTACAAAGAGCGCGCCTTTATGGGCTTTACTGAAGTACTCTCCAACCTTAACAAAATTTTTAAATTCATCTCTCAGTGCAAAAAAGACATCGAAACGTTTGCACCCGATGCGCTCATATTTATTGATAATTCTGGCTTCAATCTCCGCATTGCGAAATGGGCCAAACCAAAAGGATACAAAACACATTATTATATTAGCCCTCAAGTTTGGGCTTCGCGAGCCAGTCGCGTAAAAACAATCAAAGCTACGGTAGATCACATGTATGTAGTACTTCCATTTGTAGAAGATTTTTATAAAAAATATGATTATCCAGTGCACTTTGTAGGCCATCCATTAGTAGATGGTATTGCAAACAGAGTCCTTATAGATCCTAAAAAATTTAGAGAAGAGCACGGCCTAAACGACACCCCTATTATTGCACTATTACCTGGCAGCCGCAAACAAGAAATCTCAAAAATGCTTGAAGTGATGTTATCTGTTGTTGATGATTTTAGCGGTTATCAATTTGTCATCGCAGGGGCACCAAGTCAAGAAGAAGCATTTTACCGGTCTTTTATAAAAAAAGAAAATGTACATTTAATACTCAATAAGACCTATAATTTATTGTCTGTTTCACACGCCGCTCTTGTTACTTCGGGCACAGCTACTTTAGAAACAGCACTTTTTAAGGTGCCTCAAGTGGTTTGTTATAAGGGGAGTAGAATTTCCTACGAAATAGCAAAGCGAATTATTAAATTGAAGTATATATCATTAGTAAATCTTATTCTCGATAAAAAAGCTGTAACCGAATTGATACAAACAGATTTTAATAAAAAAAGACTTACCGAAGAACTCCAAAAAATATTAGACGACTCCGAGCGCGCCAGCTTATTTTTAGATTATTATAATCTTGAAAAAAAGCTGGGTGGAAAAGGTGCTAGCGAGAAAACCGCAGGCCTAATTATTGAGTCATTAAAATAAATAGTACTTTTCTTTGTTATTAAACCATACTGCTTCCCAAATGACAAAATATTTTACGGTTCTATTAATAGCCTTACTAATGGCTTCCTGCGGAAGTTCAAAATCTACTAAAACCACTTCAAAAAGAGACGTTATAACATCTAGAACCTACAATAAAGGAGCTTCCAGAAATATTGTTAATTTCGCAAAAACCTTCAAAGGCACCAAGTATAAATATGGTGGCACTACCCGCAAAGGAATGGATTGTTCAGGGCTTGTCTTTGTTGCATTTAGAAAGGAAAATATTTCACTACCGCGCGTTTCAAGAAATATGGCAAAGCGAGGAAAAAAAATTTCGCCCTCAAAAGCAAACGAGGGTGATTTAGTTTTTTTTAGAACTAATAAAAATAAGAAGACAATAAACCATGTAGGATTGGTCACATCTACTAAAAATGGCACTTTACAATTTATACATAGTACCACCCGACGCGGTGTAATTATATCGTCATTAGATGAACGTTATTGGAAAGATGCGTTTGTCGAAGTTAGAACTATGCTATAACTATATTCTTCTTAAAGCCACACGCTAAACAAGTTAACCGTTTTTATTTCTTATATTTAATAGTCTTAACAAGCATTAAGGCTTTTGGAATCTATTTTTTGAAATATTACAATAGTATTATCTTACATATTGCTGTGGTCTTTGCCATAGGAATTACTTCAGGATATTGGCTAGCAGAGGCGCTACCAATGGCACTCCCATTACTAGTATTACTATTGGCTTTATTATTTGTTTCTTGGATACTAGCACGGAAACAACTTTTCAGCAATCCATTTTTTGGAATTACACTTTATAGCTTAGTTTTTACTTTAGGCTTTACGGGGTACCAAATGCAACTGCCAAAATTTCAAACTACCCATTTCGCAAATACTTCTTTTTTAGAAACCGAAAACTTCCTTCAAATCAAAATTACCGAAGTACTCAAACCAGATTTATACAACAATAAATATATTGGCAACATTGCCTATTTAAACAACCAGAAACAAAGCGGAAAACTACTAATTTCGATTCAAAAAGACAGTGCCAATAGACCCATAAAAATTGATAATACAATCCTAATTTCAACTAAAATTGAAAAAATACCAATGGCAAAAAATCCATTTCAGTTTGATTATAAAAGCTATATGGAATCACTTGGTGTGTATTATCAATTAAAAACTACCTATCCTCAGATTCTAAAGATTACTAAAGGCACTCCCACTTTAATTGGTCGAGCACAAGAATTGCGAACCTATGTAATTTCAAAATTAAAAGAATCGCCTATTGCCGAAAGAGAACTTGCAATTATTCAAGCTTTAATATTAGGCGACAAAAGGGATGTTGACAAAGAACTATATGCGCAGTATGCAGCAGCGGGAGCAGTTCATATTTTGGCCGTATCTGGTTTACACGTAGGGGTCATTTTTTTAATACTACAAACATTACTGCTGCCACTCAAAAGATTTAAAAACGGAACTCTCATTCGGAGCATTCTTATTGTATTCCTATTGTGGGAGTATGCCTTTTTTACAGGATTATCACCCTCGGTGTCCCGAGCAGTTACTATGTTTTCATTCTTGGCTTTAGCCGGGATATTTCATCGAAAAACGAGTACCATTAACACCTTAGCATTATCATTTTTAGTGTTGTTGATTTACAATCCATTGTTGCTTTTTCATGTTGGCTTTCAATTGAGTTATGCGGCTGTCTTGAGTATTTTACTCATTCAACCCAAGCTCTCTGCATATTATCAGCCTCGAAATTATTTTAAACGATTGTTCTGGGGAATAATAACGGTCACCTCAGCCGCTCAACTAGGAATTATCCCTTTGAGTTTGTATTACTTTCATCAATTTCCCGGCTTATTCTTTATAACCAATATTGTTATTTTACCTTTCTTAGCGCTTCTGCTAAGTACTGGTGTTTTTATCGTTCTTTTAGCAAGTTTTAATATACTCCCAAATTGGTTAGCAACGAGCTATGGTAGCGTCATAAAATGGCTCAATCATTTTGTGGGCTGGATTGCGGGACAAGAAGATTTTTTGTGGCGAGAAATTTCATTTTCCAAAATAAAAGTAATCGCCTTCTATCTGGTTTTATTTTGCTTGTGGATGCTTTGGCGAAAATTTGATTTTAAAAACCTTGCCATTAGTTTGATTTCTATTGCAATACTAACAAGCAGCTTTATTTGGGATGATTACAACACATCACAAAATACACTCACCATATTCCAGAAAAATAGAAAGACATTAATAACTGCACAAAACACCCATCATTTAAATATTTTTTCAAATGATTCAATCATAAATCACATCGAAAAATATCCATTGAAAGGATATTACATTGGCAATGGTATTTCTCAAATTACAAGATCAAAAATCCCAAGTGTTTTTGCATTTGGCGAACAAAACTTTATTGTAGTAGACAGTCTGGGATTGTATCCTAAATATATTGAAAGAGCAGCACTCATTTTAACCTACAGTCCAAAGATTAACTTAGTTCGGGTTATTGATAGTCTACAGCCATCGATTTTAATTGCTGACGGCTCCAACTACAAATCTTATGTAGCGCGATGGAAACAAACCTGTTTGAACAAAAAAATCCCTTTTCACAGTACATATGAAAAGGGAGCTTATGCTGTAAAGATTCCAAAAAAATAATCTCGATAACCATCGGGATCAAATTTCAAGAAAAACCATTCTTTATGTCAAAATGTACTTTTAAAATTTTCTTGATATTTTTTCCAACTTGAAGCGGTGTTGACTTTTTTATAGTCATTAGTAGCCACCATTTTTAAATATAATTCTAGTTCTTTTGGTGTTTTATATCCAGGAACTGCTTGTATTATATTACCGTCTTCTTCAAAGAAGACTATACTGGGATAGCCTTGTAATTTGAGTGCATCAGCAAAAAAGTGTGTAGTGTTTTTAGTAAAACCTTCTCGGTAATTTGGATTTGTATAGGTGAAATCTTTATAGGTAACAGATTCGGTTCCTTCCGCATTAAACTTTACTGGATAGAAGTTTTTATTAATATACCTGATGACTTTCTTATTACTGAATGTTTTTTTATCCATCTGTTTGCAAGCGCCACACCAATTGGTGTATACATCCATAAAAATTTTCTTAGAATTTAACTTTTGAGCAGCTAATGCTTTATCCATAGACATCCAATTAATGCCTTTTTGTGCAGTCGCTCCATAACTTATCAAAGCGACCCCTATTATTAAAATAATTTTTTGCATACTATAATTATGATTGAACAGTCTTTTACCCTTTAAAAGCTGGCTTAAAATTTTCGGAATACGCATTAAACGCTTCTTGTGTTTTTAAATTAAGATGCGCTTCTGTGGCAAATAACTTTAAATAGAGTTCCAATTGTTGTGGCGTACGATAACTCTTTACTGCAGTTAGTAATTCCCCCTTTTTATTTAAAAAAACAACAGTGGGATAGGCTCGAATCCCTAGGTGTGTGGCAAATTGATGTTGTGAATTTCTTCGCATTGCTTTTGCAGGATCATACTTTGGGTTGCTAAATGAATTTTCTAAATAAGCCACAGGCTCATCGCCTTCAGCATTAAACTTTACCGCATAATAGTGTTCATTAACATAAGCTGCAAAATCTTCATTGCTAAATGTATTCCTATCCAGCATTTTGCATGGACCACACCAATTGGTATACATATCAATGAATATAGGTTTTGGATTTTTCACCTGTGCAGTCAGTGCGTCGTTCATAGGCATCCAATTAATTTTACCTTGCGCCAGTAATGAAATAGTAGAAGCCACTAGCAATACTAAGAGTACTATATGTTTCATAATTATATATTATTGAATTATTACAATACTGAAACAAAAAACGTTCCAAAAATATGGAACGTTTTTTTGTTATTAAAATTGTGATGAATTTATCTAACTCCGTGCATAAGTTTCTTGATAACTGGATATAGAAGTGCCGATAAGACTCCCAATCCTACTGCGACTGCTGTAAGTATCCAGAAAAAATAACTCAGTCCTTCAGTTTGCGCAATACCTTCTGAAGCTTCCCCAAATACACCAGCCAGTTTCATACCTATTGCTACCGCTAAATACCATACTCCGAACATCATTGCAATCATTCGTCCTGGAACTAATTTACTTACATAAGACAATGCTACGGGTGAAATACAAAGCTCCCCCATTGTATGGAAAAAGTATACTAAAATCAACCATATCATACTTACCGCTGCTGTCTCTGCACCGGCAGGAATATCAGATGCTCCTATTGCAACACACGCCATACCAATCCCTAAAAGAATCATACCGATAGCATATTTCATATTCGCATTTGGGTTATATTTACTCTCCCACCATTTAGAAAAAAGAGGCGCCATTGCTATAATGAATAATGAATTTAAAACTCCAAACCAAGAGGCCGGAACCTCAGCAATATCCTTTTGAAATTCAGTAAACAACATCCAAATAGCTATTATCCATATAATTACAAAACTTAATGCCAAAAATATATTTGACAGCGCATACTTAGCAAATGTTTTCTTAAACAACAACCATAACACCCAAGTTATAATACCAAGAGGAATTAGGGTCATTAATGAATTAACAACTTTAAAAATCAAAGCTGTATCACCTTCTAAAACTCTTTGCGTATAATCTCGAGCAAAAATGGTCAAAGAACTGGGAGCTTGTTCAAAAATTGCCCAAAAGAAAATTGTTATAAACGCAAAAAACACAACCGCTATCATTCGATCTCTAACGATACGTGTGTATTTTGGAATCCTTACAATCAACAATAATATAAATAATATCAAGGCAAAAATTATAATTACATTTGGACCAGATATTCCAAAAGCTTCAAAATCAAAAAGATTGTATTCACCATTACTGATTTTTGCCACAGGATCATTCAAAATCCAAGCTAGACCTAATACAGAAGAAACCGCAATCAAGACTAACTGAAATGGAGTAAAAGGGTTTAACTTATTCTCATCTAAAGAAACATCTATTGTTTCATCAATTTCTTTAGAAGGTTTTGTTCCTATATCGCCAAAGATTTCTTTTGCAAACCAAAACTGCAATAAACCAAACAACATAAAAATTCCTGCTATCCCAAATCCCCAGCTCCAGCCTATTGTTTCCCCTAGATATCCACAAAGCAAAATCCCTAGAAACGCTCCAGCATTAACACCCATATAAAAAATAGTATAAGCTCCATCCTTTTTCTCAGGTTTATCTGCGTACATTTCTGATATAATTGAAGTCATATTTGGCTTAAAGAAACCACTTCCAAAAACAAGTAATGTTAACCCCGTATAAATGAAAAAAGGAGTTTCGACCGCCATAGCACCGTGGCCTAAGGTCATAAGCAAAGCCCCGATGACTACTGCCCATCTGTATCCAATTTTTTTATCTGCCATATAACCACCCAATAACGTGGATAAATAAACTAAAGAGGTATAGGTCCCAAAAATTGCAAACGCATGTTCTCTAGGCCACCCCCAACCACCATCCATTAATGATGCAGTAAAAAACATAACCAATAAAGCACGCATTCCGTAATAAGAGAATCGTTCCCACATTTCTGTAAAGAATAAAACAAATAAACCAGCTGGGTGGCCTATAACTTTGTCTTTAAATAAATTTTCAATATCTGTACTCATATAATTGATTTTAAGTGAATGGTAAAAACAGAAAAACTTTATAGAAAAATATTAGATAAATTTTTTAATTGTCTGCTAATTCAAAACCTTCAGCTTCGTCATGCATTACTCTTTCATTATCTTCTGCCCCATGTGTTAGTTTTTCTAATTTTTTACGGAATACCATTACCAACAATCCAAAAATAACACAGAACACAGCAATACCCGTGAAAATTGTAAATTCCCCTAGTGATTCTGAAGCTTCTCCTAACAATCCAGCTAATTTATTTCCAAAGCCAGTCATTGCAAAATAAACACCCATCATTAGAGAGGCGTATTTTAGAGGGGCCAATTTTGTAATATAAGATAAGGCAACTGGAGAAATGCAAAGTTCACCGACCGTATGGAATAAATATGCTAAAACCAACCAGTACATTGCAGAAGACCCGTTTGTTTCATATTGACCAGCAGCAGCGGTCATAAAAAAGAAACCAGTACCCATTATTATAAGTCCAATTATCATTTTAAATAATGAAGTAGACACCTTCCCTTTTAATTTTCTAGCTGCCCAATATGCTGCAACACTAGTCCCTAAGAAAATAATAAACATTGCATTTAACGATTGGAACCAAGAGGCAGGAACTTCCCAACCCATTAACATTCGATTTGTTTTTTCGGAAGCATAGATATTCATCAATCCCCCAGCCTGTTCAAAAGCACCCCAAAAAACGATTACTAATAAGAAAGAAATAAACAAAACAACAACTCGATCTTTCTCTATTTTAGTTAAAGGTTTTTTCATTGCCGCTTTTTCTTCTTCATTTTCTGAAGCTCCTAAGAAGTTTCCAACGTTTTTTAAATGTTTTTGTCCTGCAAGATATTGTACGAGACCCAATGCCATTCCTATGCCAGCTAAACCGAATCCATAATGCCAACCGTGAACCTCTCCAACATAACCAACTATTAAAGCGGCTAAAAATGCTCCTACGTTGATACCTATATAAAATATTGTAAATCCTTTATCCCTTCTTATATCTCCTTGTTTGTAGAGACCACCAACCATTGTTGAAATATTCGGTTTCAATAAACCAACACCTCCAATAATAAGCCCAAGACCGGTATAAAAGGCCCACATTTGTTCTACTGCCAAGATACTATGTCCAGCAACTAGTAAAACCCCACCGTACAACACAGCCCTTTTCTGTCCAAAAAATTTATCTGCAAGCCAACCGCCAGGAATAGAAGCTACATATACTAGCATTGTATACCAACCATAGAGAGCCAGGGCTTCCCCATTACTCCAACCTAACCCCACATTATCACCAGATGTGGCTGCTACTAAATAAAGCACTAAAATTGCGCGCATTCCATAGTAGGAAAACCGTTCCCACATTTCTGTAAAAAATAGAACGTAAAGTCCTACTGGATGACCAAATAACTCTTTTTGTTTAGGTTGTACTGCTGTTGACATAATTATTTGTTTTGGTTAGTAATTATAAATTCTCTTTAATAAAATTTGTCATTTTAGTATATAGATGCAGGCGTGTGTTACCTCCATAAATTCCGTGGTTTTTGTCTGGGTAAATCGCCCAATCAAATTGCTTATTTGCTTGAACCAATGCTTCCACAAGACGTGTTGTATTTTGCACGTGTACATTATCATCTGCACTCCCGTGTACCAATAAAAAATCTCCTTCTAGTTTATCCACGTGATATATAGGAGAATTGTTATCATAACCACCTGCATTTTCTTGAGGAGTGGTCATATAACGCTCTGTATAAATAGTATCGTAAAACCTCCAGCTGGTTACAGGCGCTACGGCAATGGACATTTCAAAAGTATCTGCTCCTTGAAACAAACAATTAGCCGCCATAAAGCCACCATAACTCCATCCCCATATTCCAATACGGTTGGCATCAATATATGGCCTTCCCCCCAATGCTTTAGCCGCTGCAATCTGGTCTTCTACTTCATATTTACCCAATTCGTTTTGCGTTACTTTCTTAAAGTCTCTTCCTTTTAACCCAGTGCCTCTGCCATCAACACAAGCAATCACATAACCCTGTTGTGCCAGCATTTGGTGCCAATAATCGTTTGAACCACCCCAACGATTAGCAACATTTTGAGAACCCGGTCCAGAATACTGATACATAAAAAGCGGGTATTTTTTAGCCGAATCAAAATTGAGCGGTTTGATTAAATACATATTTAAATCCTCACCGTTTACATTAATAGTTGAAAACTCTTTAGGAGAAACCTTATAATCAGCTACCTTTTGTTTTAGCACATTGTTATTTTTAATTTCTCGCAGAACATTCCCTGTTTTTGAATCATTTAAAGTAAATACAAATGGAGTTTCGGTATCATTAAAAGTACCAATGTAATAGCTAAAGTCTGCACTAAAGTTAGCGCTGTTTGAACCTTCCTCTATGGAGAGTCCTTGTTTATTCTTGCCGTTAATTCCTGTGCTATAAACACCTCTGTTTATACTACCATTCTCTGTACTTTGATAAAACACTTTATTTGTTTTCTCATCATAGCCATAATAGTTTGTAACTTCCCAGTTTCCGGTTGTAATCTGGTGTAGTTTTCTGCCATTTTTATCAAAGTGATAAATATGATTCCATCCATCCATCTCACTGGTCCATATAAAACTAGTGTCCGCGAAAAAAGTAAGATTGTCTGTAATATCTACATAAGCAGCGTCTTTTTCTTGTCGCACTAATGACGTGGTGTTTTTAGCCGCATCAACAAAAATTAAGTCTACAACATTTTGCTTGCGGTTAGTGCATTGTACACTCAGAACAGCTGGATCTTTTGTCCATAGAATTCTTGGAATATAATAACTGTTATAGCGTGAAACATCAACATCAACGGTTTCTGCAGAATTTACATCGTATAAATGCAACGAAACCTTCGCATTAGGATCTCCCGCTTTTGGATATTTAAAAACCTGTTGTGAGGGGTACAAATTTGTACCATAAACATCCATCGAAAATCTTGGTACTTCACTTTCATCAAATTTAATATAGGCAATTTTATCTCCCGTAGCATTCCAATCAAAAGCGCGTACAAATGCAAATTCCTCTTCATATACCCAATCTGTAATCCCATTAATAATACTATTCTTTAGACCGTCATTGGTGATTTGCTTTGTAACTCCAGAAACCAAATTCTTCAGATATAAATTATTGTTGTACCCGTAGGCAACTCTAGTACCTTGAAGATTTAAGGTAGGTTCTTGAATGCGATTTTCTGAAACTTGTGTAAGTTGTTTTAAAGCTATATCATAAACAAAATAGGTTCCCAAGGAAGACCTGCGGTACACTTGCTCTAGCTTCGTAGCAATTAACACTTTTGATTCATCATCACTTAACTCATAGGAAATAATGTAATCAACACCTTCTAAATCTTTTGATGAAACCAATGTTTTTTCTTTATTTCCGCTAGCATAATCATACACATCTATGGTAGACGCAGCTAGCGTTCTATCATAATTTAGGGCAGCATACTGGGTTCCATTATTTAAAGATTTTAAGGCGGTTATCCCTTCTGTTCTAAAAGAACCATTCCATATTTCTTCTAAAGTAATGTCTTTTTTCTGTGCTAAGGCAGTGATGCTAACTAGCAGAAACAGCACGAGCGTGCGAGTGAGGATTGTATACTTCAAATTGTTCTTTTTTTTAGTGACACAAGTTTAATGAAATTTAATCAAAAAAAGATGGTTTTAGTTGACAAATCGGTACTATAATAGCCATAAGAATACCTATGTACTAATTTACGAGTTGTTTTTAGAATGCTGCTTTTACAATCTTGCATCCTCTCTAATTATAGTATCTTTGCAGCTAAAGAACCATTCACAATGAAAAACCCAATATTCGGATTTTCAAAACTGACAAAGACTCAAAAAATTGATTGGATAGCGAACCACTATTTTAATCATAATCCCGAAGCCACTTCGATACTAAAGGCATACTGGAACGATGACCCTTCTTTACAGAAGCTTCATGATGATTTCATAGAAAACACCCTTTCTAATTATTATTTACCACTGGGTGTCGCTCCCAATTTCTTAATCAACGACACGCTTTACACCATACCTATGGTCATTGAAGAAAGCTCTGTGGTTGCTGCTGCGAGCAATGCTGCAAAATTTTGGATCCAAAAAGGAGGTTTTAAAGCAACGGTATTGTCAACTGAAAAAAACGGACAGATCCATCTTGATTATTACGGAAATAAAAAAAATCTTGAATTATTTTTTACGGAAATAAAACCACTCTTATTTGAAAGTATCGCAGACATTCAAAAAAACATGGAGAAACGAGGCGGCGGTTTGCTGAACATTCAACTTAGGAATGTAACTGAAACGCTTTCTGGATATTACCAATTGCGTTGCACTTTTGAAACTTTAGACGCTATGGGCGCCAATTTCATAAACAGTTGCCTCGAAGCAATCGCGACAACATTTGAAGCCGAAGCTCAAAAATTTAAAGCTTTTAAAGACGCCCAACAGTTTCCGAAAGTTGTGATGAGTATTCTCTCTAATTATGTCCCTAATTGCTTAGTGAGGGCAGAAGTGAGCTGCCATGTAAATGATTTAGAACAAAATGACATCAACGGAACTGAATTTGCCGAAAAAATGCTTCGTGCGGTAGCCATTGCAAAAGCATCTCCCAGCAGAGCAGTTACCCATAACAAAGGAATTATGAACGGCATAGATGCCGTTGTTGTAGCCACAGGAAACGACTTCCGTGCTGTGGAAGCTGGAGTCCACGCCTATGCTTCTAAAGACGGAACCTATTCTAGCCTAACACACGCTAGTCTTGAAAATGATATTTTTAAATTTTGGATAGAAATTCCTTTGGCACTAGGCACTGTAGGGGGCCTCACGTCATTGCATCCTATGGTAAAATTCAACCTACAACTTTTAAAAAATCCAAGCGCTAAAGAACTTATGAAGATTGTCGCGGTCGCAGGTTTAGCACAAAACTTTGCTGCTTTGCGCTCTCTTGTGACCACAGGCATTCAAAAAGGACATATGAAAATGCACTTAATGAATATTCTTAACGGCTTACAAGCATCGGAAACCGAAAAGAAAAAAGCAGTTCAACATTTTAAGGAAACGACCATTTCTCAAACCGCGGTTTCAGACTTTATTTCATCTTTAAAGAAGTAAGTAAATGAACTCCCCTTTAAAACAAACATTCTTCAGCTACGGAAAACTATTGCTCACGGGTGAATATGTAGTTCTTGATGGCGCCTTAGCACTTGCGATTCCAACAAAAATGGGACAGTCCTTAATGATAACTAAAACTGAAACTGAAACAATATCCTGGAATAGTTTTGATAGTGATAATAAAAAATGGTTTTCAGCAATTTTTAAAATTGAAGATTTTACAAGTACAGATACTTCTGAAACTGCTACAACACTTTCAAAGATTTTACAAACAGCCCAGGATTTAAATCCCGGATTTTTAAAGCATTCGCAAGGACTCGAAGTAAACACCCATTTAGAATTTCCCAGAGATTGGGGTTTGGGCTCTTCTTCTACCTTATTAAACAATATAGCACAATGGGCAAGCGTAGATGCATACAAATTATTAACACTGAGTTTTGGAGGTAGCGGTTATGACGTGGCGGTAGCAAAGCACCAAAGTCCTATTTTATATTCGGTAAAAAATCATATTCCCAAAACCAGGCCTGTACACTTAGACTGGGATTTTAAAGACGCGCTATTTTTTGTTCACCTCAACAAAAAACAAAACAGCAGAGATGGTATTAATAAATATCGAGAAGCTTCTGTTTCAGAAAAAATATTGGAGACGATTTCAGATTATAGTAAAAAGTTACTGCTTTGTTATTCTTTAAAAGACTTTGAAGCATTGTTAAATGCACACGAGCGAGCCATCTCTAAAATACTTTCGATTCCTACAATAAAGCAACAATTATTTCCTGATTTTCCAAACACCATAAAAAGTCTAGGTGCTTGGGGTGGAGATTTTATTCTGGTAACAGGGAGCTACAAAGAAATGGACTATTTTAAGAAAAAAGGGTATACAACTATGGTTCCTTATTCTGAAATGATTTTGTAAAAACAAATCTTACTTAATGACCAATTGCATCTCTGTTATTCTTAACCTGCCGAAGTATTTTTAAAAGAAACACTCTTTAAAATCACCTTAGAGGTCAATGAGTTTTTTTACAAAGAACACAAAGGGATTTTGGGTCAGTTTACATCTCTTTAAACTCTTATAAAAACGTTATGTCCCTGCGGTTATTCAAAAAAAAAGCCTCCCAAGAGGAGGCTTTTAATTGTATATAATTTGAACTCTTAAAAGAAACTAGCCCTGTTATCTTCTATATCAGCTCCCTTTTTTAACGCTTGGTATACTTTAGTATTTACCGCTGGCGTAGCCGCACTGTTTAGTTGATTGGAATAGCTAGCATAGTTATCTAAGCTTGGAGCTGGATTAACAGCAAGAACTTTTACCATAAACACCCCTTTTTCACCAGCTATTAACCTTGTTGATTCTCCTGCTTTTTTACCAAAAGCAGCACCTACAACTGCAGGCTCAGCACCAGCACCAGCAAGTGTTGGAGCAGCCATTGTTAATGCTGTAGCAGTTTGCACCGTTACACTTTGACTGGTTGCAACCGCCTGTAAGTCTGTTGCAGAAATTGACGTTTGAATTTTTTCTGCTTTTTTCTTGTTGCGCAATTTAGGAGTAACCGTTGCCGAGGCTTCTGCAATACTCAATAATCCTTTTGGGCTTTTACGAGTAAGCTGTGCGATAACATATCCATCTGGTACACTAAATCTTTTTACGTCTCCAACGGAAGTCTCTTCATTAAATGCCCAATTAACAATTGTGCGGTTATTTCCAACCCCTGGGATATTTGCGTCCAAAACACCAATTTTATTTACAGGCTTTAACGCGATTTCCTGAGCATTCGCTATTTCAGTAAAATCTCCTTCTTGTGCAGCAACTTCAAATTTTGATGCATTTGCAAAAGTATCATTTAGGGTTTTTTCTGAAGCCTCTACTTCTTTTATAATGGTAGCTACTTTAATTGCTCTTTGTACATTCCTTCTATCCAATACTTCAACGATGTGAAAACCAAATTCTGTTTCAACTACTTCCCTTGAAGCTATACTATTTTCAAAAATAAAATCGTTGAATGCTGGTACCATCATTCCTGGAGTAGAAAACCCTAAATCACCACCTTTATCGCTGTTTGATTTATCATCTGAAAAGGTTTTAGCTAGTTCTTCAAACTTAGCTGGGCTTTTCTTGATGGCACTGTTCAAACTATCTGCTAGCTTTTTAGCATCTTCCTTTGATCTTGTAATTGCATCTGAAGCTCTCATAGAACCTGCAAAGCGAATTAAGATGTGCTTAGATTGCACTGAATCTGGCATTGTTTTTTCGGCGATAACCTTGGTAATATTATTGGTAGCATCGATTTTATAAGGACCATAAATATCTCCAATATTTATTTTGAAAATCGTATCGGCTATAGAAGCGGGCAATTGAGATTTAAAGAAATATCTATCTTGAAAAGACGCGTCGCTGTTTGCGTTCACAAATTCAGCATAGTTTGTTGTATTTCTCAACCCTTTTACTGTTTCTCTTGCTTTTATATTTGAGTTGTATACTTCACGGTCATTCAAAAACCCAGCAATTTGAGCTTCAGCAGCCTTGATATCATCATCAGATGGAGTTTCAGAAAAAGAAACATATTGGATATCAACTTGAGGCTCTACTTCATACGCTGCTTGATTGCTTCGCATGTAGGCTTCAATTTCAGAATCTGTTATTGTTATATCAGCATCTGGAATTTTAGTGTACGGTATGAATACATATTCTGCATTAATCTTGTCATTCTCAAAACGGTATTGCTGCTCCCCTTCATTTAACGTACTTCGCATACCTGCTTTTACCATATTATAATACGAGTTTTGAAGTGCGCTATTTTTCAGCCCTTCTTCATAATCTAACCATTGTAGATACGCAGTTTGATTATTTCTTTTTACGTCTGCAATGTATTCTTGTACACGCCCTTCGCTATAATTACCATCGGTGTCTTGAAACGTAGAATTTGTTTCCAATCCTAAACGCAATGACTCATCTATAGCCTCTCTTTGAGCTGTTAAACCCAATGCTTCGTATTGTTGTTTTTGCAGCACCGCACGCAACTCACTATCCCAAACTCTTTGCACCGCTTGAGCAGTAGTACCGTTAGGCCCTAAATTGCGTTGTGTGGTCTCTACCTTTTTCATAAAATCATCTCTAGTCAAGCTTTCGCCATTAACAGTTGCTACTGTTGTGAGTGATTTTTCTGAACTAAAACCTCCATTTCGTATTACATCTGAAATGATAAACGAGAATAACGCAAGTGCTATAATAACAACAAGGAAAACCCCTCTTTTTCTAATACTGTTTAATATTGCCATTTTTAAATTTTCTTTAATCCACTCGCATCGAGTGCGGTTTCACAAATTGAGGTGGCGAAAATACCATTTTTAGTGCATTTATAAAAGCAGAATGTAACAAAAAATGTGTTTTCCCTCGGTATTTTAAAGTTAAAGCACGTTCTGTTTCATTTTACTATCGAACATACCCCTAACCCCCTTCAAAGCGGGGAAGTTAATAAGTGAATATAATAGGATAGCATTTGAAGATTATATAAAAATATCAAATTCTGAACAAGGCAAAATTAGCACTACAAAAAAAGACTAAGACTCAACCCGAGCGGGACGCATTTCAACCAATTCTATCTTAGTATTAGAGACCTCCAGAATATGAAAATCATAAGCTGCTATAGTGACCACTTCACCACTTTCCGGAATTCCTGCGGTAAAATTTACAATCATTCCACCTAAGGTTTCGTAGTTTTCGCTTTCTGGAAGGTCTAGCTTGAACAGTTCATTAAGATAATCTACTTCGTGGCGGGCTGAAAACTTATAGTGATTTTCCCCCAATTCTTCTTCGGTTAGGGCCATACTGTCGTGCTCGTCTTCTATTTCGCCAAAGAGTTCTTCAATAATATCTTCTACGGTTATTATTCCGCTCGTTCCACCATATTCATCTACGACCACTGCAATACTTTTGTATTTTTTACTCAAAATATTGAGCACATCTTTTGCCAACATTGTTTCAGGAACAAATACTACTTGCATTAAAATTTTTTCGAGCGTTTCAGGTTTTTTAAAAAGTTCAAAAGAATGAACATAGCCCACGATATCGTCGATATTTTGTTTGTACACCAAAATTTTAGAAAGTCCCGTATCTGTAAAAATCTTGTTGAGTTCTTTAGGAGTTGTAGAAATATCCACCGCAATTACTTCGGTACGAGGAATCATACACTCGCGTGATTTTATTTCAGAAAAATCCAATGCGTTTTGAAAAATCTGAATTTCAGTATCCACCTCATCCTCGGTTTCCACCGTTTCCATTTGCTCGCTAATATAATTTCCTAGTTCCAATTTACTGAAACTTAACTGCACGGTATCTCCTTCGGTTTTAAAAATATATTTCAGTACTAAATCTGAAATCCAAATAATAAATTCTGAAATAAATGTAAATATTATATAGAAAAAGTAAGCGGGCAAAGCAAAAATTTTGACCAAATCATTCGCATAAATCTGAAAAAAAACTTTGGGGAGAAATTCCGCAGTCATTAAAATAACAAGTGTAGAAACTATGGTTTGCATTAGCAATCCTGTTGCTCCGTCTAAGTAAATGTATTGCATTAACAACTCTCCCATAAAAAACCCATACACCACAAGAGCGATGTTGTTCCCCACCAGCATTGTGGCTATAAACTTTGAAGGTCTTTTTGTTAACTTTTTGAGAAGGCCTGCTAAAAAATTATTTTGTTTTTTCTCAATCTCAATGTGGATCTTATTAGAAGACACATAAGCGATTTCCATCCCAGAAAAAAAGGCTGAAAGCAATAGCGATACTGCAATAATGATAAGGTGGTATTCCAAAATGTGTAACTACATAATCCTTGGGTTAGTATTTTGTAGTAGGCTGCAAATATACAAGGAATTCGTTTTCAGTATAACTATATTCGGGGCGTAGTTTCTTAAATACTTTCGTTATTTCTTCCCGTCATCTGTATACCGCTTCTCGACCATTTTACGGAAGCGTCTTTTAAAGAAGAACATAAGTACCGCTACTATGGCAAAGAATATAAACATATAGGCTCTCCCTCGCTCTTCTCCCCAATAGGAATAAACCGCGTATATGGATAACCCTGCCATTACTAAATAGGCATATTCAAATAATTGATAAATTTTACTTCTCATCTTCTTCAATCTTTTTTTCTTGATCTACGAGTTGAACTCCTGAGTTTTTACGTGACAAAAATACGGTAAAATCTTGACTAGAATCAAAACGTGCGCCGTCATTATAAGAACCGTCTTTAAATTTAATTTGGTACGGTTGGTCTGTAAACACCCATTGGTTTTTTTGATCCCAATATAGTTGGTCTGCTTTTAAAACAAGGCTATCACTAGTGATAAGCACCACATTTTCACGAAGGTCTATCATCCCTGTTTCTCCGTACTGTATTGCATAGTCTGAGGTTACAGTACTCATATCTCCATCTTCCCAAAAACGAACTTCTATCCCGTCGGGGAATTCTCTGTACGGAAAATTGTAGTTTGAATAGTCTATGAGGGTAGCAGCTATTAAGTTTGTAACTACTTTACCGCTGTCTGTATACTTTAAATTAATTTCCTTCCCTCTAGAGAAAGGCTGGTCGTCCTTTAAAGACAGTTGTTGTTTGTTTTTATAATTATCTCCACACGCAAAAAGCGTGATGCTCCAAAGGAGCAGCATCACGCTTTTTAAACTATATGGTATTGTATTCATTTTTATAAATTAGGCACTCGTATGCTACCACCTACCCAGCACTTTAAAGACACTGTTTTTCCAGCCATTCCTGCTGAGAAAATATCTGCTTTTTGCGGCGCTCTTGCTCTATAGCTAGTTGCTGCTGATCGTGCATTATCTGCAATAGATGGATCTACTCTTGCTGCTCTGTCTGCGTACTCTGCTGCTTTCCAGTTTACTGCTCTCTTTTCAAAAACAGTACCCCCACAACTATTTGAGCTTTTAGCAATCATTTGTGCGATTTTTAAATAAGCAATTCCTGCGTTAGGCTTTACTTTAAGCATTTTGTTATAATATGATCTAGCCGGACCATAGCTTCCAGACTTGCGTTTTTCTTCTGCAATCTTATAGTAAATTCTTGCTTGACTATTGGGATCTGTTTGCATTCCCGCTGACTCCTCAAAATACGCTAATGCTTTTTCACTGTTTCCTTTTTGGGACTCTAACTGTCCCAGGTACATTTTTGTATTCGCCGATGGCTCTAATCTATCTAATTGCTCTACTAGCTTTATAAACAATGGATCGTCTGTACAATCTTTACCTGAGAGTCTTCCAGCAGCATTACGAATCCACTTTATATCGTCTTTCTTTTCCTCAAAATCTTTATTATATAACGGAACCAAGTTTGGACAATCGGCAACGTTTCCTAATTTGCTATCCACACTCCCTTTTACTTTCCCGAAAATCCCTAAGTTTTTCTCATAGGCTTTTAATCGCTTTTTGTCCTTCGAGCTTAACGTATCTCCATTTTCTTCTCTTTCAATAAGTGCCGTCAATTTTTGAGCTAGTTTCCCTTCTTCTTGCTCCATTTTATTTTTTACAACATCATATAAATCAAAAACATCTTGTAAGTCTTTTTTACCATCGCTGTATAAATCTTTTGCCAAAGAAAAATACGTATATAAACCTTTAGGGCTCGTAAAGTTTTCAGCATCTCTTTTAAATGCGGTATCAAACGCATTAAACTGATCTTGCATCGTACCGATTTTGTTATTGTATTTTACTTGTGCAAGATCGCTCAATACATCTCCTTCTTTTACTCGAGTTGGATAGTATTGCGCACTCATTTTATACATTTGCTCCAACTCGGTAAATTTTGACACATCACCTTTACCTATAAAATCTTTAAACATTCTTTCAGCATATTGATACACTGCATAAGAAGATTGGGGGCATTCTTTGACTACTTTGTCGTAATATGTATAGGCTTGTTGGTAATTTTTTGCTTTGGCCGGTGCTGTAAATAAGGATACAGTTGCGGCGCACCCTTGTGTGTCTTGGGCAAAAGCTGTGTTGCTAATTGTGAGTGCAACAAGTGCTATTATTAAAAGTGCTATTCTTTTCATTGTGATGGTATTTTACTAGATTAATCTAAATATCGTTTATCGAACCATTTGTCGTTTAATGACAAACTTAAAAATATATTAAAGAAGTTTTCTTGAATTAAGCCACTGTTTGTAGTACCACGTCTTCCTATTTCAACACCAAGGTTAGCATTTGAGAATAATCTGCCTACGGGCAAACCAACTCCAAAAGATATGCCAAACTCATTTATACTTTCACCATTAAGGTTTATTCCAGTCTCTTCAAAACGAACTCCAGCTCTATAAACAACTCTTTTATAGTAGCTTGAAAGAGAATTATAATTAGGAATAAAAAAACCTCCAATTCTATATTTTGAAGCATCTTGAAATACTACGTTTTCAAGTTCAAAGGTTCTGTTTGTGAAATTACTGGTTTTTTGATTGTCAAATTCCAACCCTACAAACCAATTTTTAGGCTTTCCAATTCCAGCACCAATTGTAAACTGTGAAGGAAAGACGAAGTCTGAATTCGCTACATCAACTTCAACAGACTCTCGTTCTATTTGAAGACCAGATGGTAACACAAAAACGGTGGCTCTTTGTCTCGTATTGTCAGAACTAAAATTAGTTTCTGGCGTGTAGGTAATAGTAGTTGTTAACTGCAGTTGATCTGTAATCATTGTTCTATAACGCGCTCCTAGGTTAAAACTAAATCCTAAAAGATCTGAACGATTTGTTTCAATAGACCCCAACTCGAGATCTTCTTGTTGGCTAAATGCTGTATTTTCTATATTTCCGAAATTAAAATTCGTGTCAATTCCAAAACTAAACTCGGGCGTTATTTTATAGGCAAATGTCAAAAACGCCTTATTAAGACCACCCTCTCCGCTATAACGAGTAGTTACACCGTCATTTAAATTTTGAACATCATACCCAACAGATGTATATGGAATCAACCCAAAACTTGTAACCAATTTACCCATAGGGATTCCCACAGCTACGTAATCCAAAGAAGTAGTTGATTGTTGTTGCTCGTCAGTAGCCGTTTTTTGAGTCACAGATTTGTGGCTTCCTCCCAAGGTGTAGGTTATATATTCCAAGTCTGCTAATCCGGCAGGGTTTTGAAGATTTAAGTGGATGCTATCTGAAAAAACATTGATTCCACCCATGGCTCTGTTCTCAGCAGTTCCTTTAAATTTGAGTGCGCCAATACCATAAAATGAATACGGGGAGGTTGTTCCTTCCTGGGCAATAGCAGCACTGCTGCAAGTAATAAGGACAATAAGCCCTAAAATAATTCGCTTCAACATCAATCTTTATTATTTTCTAAAATATTATTTAAGCCCTCCAACTGAAAAATTGAATCCGCAAAGATGTCATTTTTTATACTATCTCGCAAAAAATGAGCGTCTCCTCCGGTTAAAATAATTATTAAAGCACCATATTTATTTTTATATGCCTGTATTGCGCCTTCAATTTCGAATAAAACTCCTTGAACCACACCACTATGTATTGCTTTTTTTGTGGTATTTCCAACAATGGTTTTTGGTAGTTTTCTCTTCAATAAAGGCAAACTTACGGTATATGCATTCAACGCCTTGTAACGCATCAAAATACCCGGAGAAATCGCTCCTCCTAGATATTCATTATTCATGCTTAGAAAATCGAATGTAATCGCGCTACCCGTATCAATTACAAGTACGTTTTTTTTAGGATACTTTATTGCAGCTGCTGCTATCAAAGCTATCCTATCTACTCCCAAGGTAGTGGGCGTCTTATATAAATTTTTAAACGGAATTTTACTGTCGTGTGTAAGTATGTGGATATTGAATTTCTTTTTTAAAAAGCGATAATCCTTATCAGCCAATCTACCGCTACTAGAAAGAATACAGTTTTTTAAATTTTTATAGGATAAAACTAGAGAACCAATAGTTACCTGAAAATCTTCTGTAACCGAAGTTTCCCGATGCAACAAAACTCTGTTTTCAAAAACAGCAAATTTGTTTTGCGTATTCCCAACATCTATGATTAAATTCATATCCTTATTAAAGACGACAAAAATACGACCTTATTTCAATGTATTGGTGATTCGTTTATCAAACAATATAATGTGACCTCAATCTTTTTAAAAACGGCTACTTTGCTTTCATTTGCGCTAACCTAAAACAAAAAACCCCGAAACGAAAGTTTCAGGGTTTTAATGTGGTACCTCCAGGAATCGAACCAGGGACACATGGATTTTCAGTCCATTGCTCTACCAACTGAGCTAAGGTACCTTTAAGGTCGGCAAATATAAAGCTATTTTGAATACTGCAAAATATAAATATATAAAAATTATTTTTTTGTCTTATTAGGATAGTATCAAAGAGATTAAACAAAGTCATATCAACCTATAAAAAGATTATTTTATGTTCCATTAATCATTCAAATTTATTTTAAAGCAAAACTTGTCTTTGTATCCTTAAAATATTTCAAACAAATCAAATTATTTTAAAAATCTCGAATTAACGTCAGTCAAAAATTTGCTGAAAACACAAAACTTATGTCTTTTTGTTCTACTATGCTGCAGTATTTGAGGAAATGCTCAAATTCTAAATATACAATCGCTAAGAAAAGTAACAAACACTTCAGGGGTTTCTAGGGCAGCAACCTTCCACTTTGCTTTAAAATATAATGTAAATGATTTTCTTGCGGTATCAAACAATATTCACATTCAATAGCAAATGAATAATCCCCCTAGTATTATCTAAGAACGATATTGAATTTAAGAAAATTGAAAACGATAATGACGATGGCTTTACTCCTCTTTAACGAGATTTTAAAGTAAGCTCCCTTATCTTCAAATTTTTCCCTTACTGATAACATTACCTTCGTTAGCAATTCCTAGTAGCAACCTCTATTGAATTATTTTAGCGATTATCGCATTTCGAGCCAAAGAGCAATGATCGTGGGTATGGTTAAAAAATACTGGATTGAAACTGTCATATCCTTCTGTTTTTGATGCCTTTCCTGCAATTGGACCTCCCAATTAAAATATGATTTCACTACCGGTATACACTATACTTTTGACTAATAAATTCTTAAAAAAATACCCCAGGACTTTAAAATAGCTTTATATTCTCTGCTAAATTTTTACTACTGTTAATTTATCTCTAAACTTCGGTAAGCATGAAGGAAACACAAAGACTACTTTAGTATATTTACGACCTTTAAAACCCAAAACTTGTACAATACCGTACTTGTTTACAAGATCATTTTATGGCAGCAAATAATTATTATGACCCAGCAGACTTGAGAAAATTTGGAAAAATAACCGAATGGAGCGAAGAACTAGGCACTAAGTTTTTTGATTACTATGGCAAAGTTTTTGAAGAAGGAGCCTTGACCGCTAGAGAAAAAGCACTCATCGCATTGGCAGTAGCGCACACAGAGCAATGTCCTTACTGCATTGATGCCTACACAAAAGACACTTTGCAAAGAGGCGTTACTAAAGAACAAATGATGGAAGCAATCCACGTGGGAGCCGCTATAAAAAGTGGAGCAACGTTAGTTCACGGAACGATGATGATGAATAAAGTGAACAAGTTAGAGATGTGACCCTTCGACTCCGTTCAGGGTACAAATAAATTACATGCAGCTTGAGTAAAATTTTATAGAAAAACTGAATTAAACGATTGCCTTTTTTAATCTAAAATCGTGCATCTTACATCGTACATCCAAATATGGGTAAATTAAAACAACAATCACTACAAAAGAGAGATGCCGAATTGGCAAATACAAATCGCCAACTCGAAATTTTAAGTAATGGGATTTTTAAAAATGGAGAGCTTCCAACATTTGCGAAAAAAATTAAAGAAACTACAGGTCATTTTCCGTTACGCCCTAAAAAACTAGAGATTCTTCAAATTAATGTAGGTTATATGTGCAACCAAGTTTGCGAGCACTGTCACGTGGACGCTGGTCCAGATCGCAAGGAAATTATGACTTGGGAAACGATGGAGCAATGCCTTGAGGTGATTAGAAACACACAGGCCCATACGCTGGATTTAACTGGAGGCGCTCCAGAAATGAATCCTCATTTTCGTCGTTTTGTAGAAGAAGCAAGTAAAGCTGGTATCAAAGATTTTATTGTTCGAAGTAACTTAACAATCATTCGCTCCAACAAAAAATATCACGATTTACCCCAATTTTTCAAAAAGTATAATATACATGTAGTTAGCTCTATGCCTCACTGGACAAGAGGAAAAACCGATAAACAACGCGGAGAAGGAGTTTTTGACATGAGCATCAAAGCACTGCAAGAATTAAATGAAGTAGGTTATGGAATGCCTGGCAGTAGTTTGCGATTGGACTTAGTTTATAATCCTAATGGCGCATATTTACCAGGTGACCAAGCCAGTATGGAAAAAGAATTCAAAAGCGCTTTATTAGATGATTTCGGAATTCAATTTCATAGCTTATTTGCTATCACAAATTTACCTATTGCCCGTTTTCTTGACTACCTCATCGCAAGTGAAAACTACGAAGATTATATGTATCAACTAGTAGAAGCATACAACCCAGCTGCAGTAGAAAACGTGATGTGCACCAATACTATTTCAATTTCTTGGGATGGGTTTTTATTTGATTGTGATTTTAACCAAATGCTGAAATTACCCGTTGCAAGTAAAGTAAAGCATATTGATGAGTATAACGAAGACCTTTTGAATGATAGAAATATTGTGATTTCACAACATTGCTACGGCTGCACTGCCGGCGCAGGAAGCAGTTGTCAAGGAGCCGTAACAACGTAAAATGAAACATCTTTTTATAGTCAGTCTAGCCTTTTTTTATGCCACCACGACTTTTGGGCAAAAGACGCTCGATGCAATATTGCAAAAGTATAATACCCAAAGTATTCCTTATATTTCGGTGGAGCAATTGCGCATACTTCAGTTAAACAAGGATCTTATTCTTTTAGACACTCGCGAGCTTGAAGAGTTTGAAACCAGCCACATTGCTTCTGCAAAGCATGTTGGATTCAGCACCTTTTCAATAGAAGAAATTTCAGAAAAAAATATAACTAAAGAAACCCCAATTGTAGTGTATTGTTCCTTAGGCATTCGCTCTGAAGAGGTTGGTGAAAAATTAAAAAAAGCTGGATTTACAAATGTTCAAAATCTATACGGTGGTATCTTTGAATGGAAAAACACCTCCTATCCCGTTTTTAATCAAAAAGAAATAGAGACTGATAGTGTTCATGCCTTTTCAAAACCGTGGAGTAAATGGCTTGAAAAAGGAACTAAAGTTTATAAATAAGACCTTATGAAAAAGAGTGTCATTTTTATAGTGCTAGCGTTATTTTTTGTTGCGTTTATAATTTTCAACATCCTACGACTAGACTTTAACGATTTAAGTTTTGCAACAAATAATGTAATCTACATTAGTGTTATTTCTAATATTTTAATGATTGCAGCAATGCTTTTTTTTGCCAAATTAATGAAAAAAAAGAAGGACAAATAATGGCCATTTTAGGATTAAAAAATACAGATGGAAAAGAAAACTCAAAAGAGGTTTTCCACTTTCCCACTTCCAAAAATGCCTTGATCATTTTTACACGCAACCCTGAATTAGGAAAATGTAAAACACGTTTAGCGACTAAGGTTGGTGATGAAGCAGCATTGGACATATATAAGTTCTTACTGCAACACACTGTAAAAATCACAACACCGTTAAACGTTGACAAGTTTGTTTATTATTCTGAAAAACTTCACCAAAATGATGCTTGGGACGAACAGATTTTTAGAAAAAAAGTACAAGAAGGCACAGATTTAGGCATACGAATGCAAAATGCGTTTACCGCAGTATTTAATCACGGCTATGAACGTGCCATTATTATTGGTAGTGATATGTTTGATATGACCACACAAGACTTGCAAAATGCATTTACTGCATTAGAAAAAAGTTCTTTTGCAATAGGACCAGCAGAGGATGGAGGTTACTATTTATTGGGTATGAAGAACGTTTATCCTTCGGTTTTTAGCAATAAAAATTGGGGAACTGACACGGTTTTAGAAGCAACTATTTCAGATTTAAAAAATGAAACCGTAGCCTTATTAGAAGAAAAAAATGATGTAGATTACTTTGAAGACATTGCAGATGTCGAGGCATTTCAAAGGTTCTTTCCGGTAGGGTTAAAGAAAAACCTAACCTCCCAAGCTACCCTTCAAAGAGAAGGAGGAGCTAATACATTAATATAATTTAAGAGCTCGAATATTGAGTGCTTTGACGACTTCAGAATAGACTAAATCGAAATATGAAAAAATATATACAAGAAGCTGTTGAATTTTTACAACAAAGAGGCTTTGGAACTCCAGAAGTAGGTATTATCTTAGGCACTGGATTAGGAAAGATTATTGATACTGTAGCTGTTGAAGCAGAGGTGAGCTACAACCACATCCCAAACTTTCCTACTGCAACTGTTGAGTTTCATAAAGGAAAACTCATTTACGGCACTTTGGCCGGTAAGAAAGTAGTGTTAATGCAAGGAAGATTCCATGTGTACGAGGGATACTCTTTGTTAGATGTTACATTTCCTGTACGAGTGATGAAAGAGCTTGGCATTCAAAAACTATTGGTTAGCAATGCCTCTGGCGCCATAAATTTAAACTTTAAAAAAGGTGACATTATGCTTATTGATGACCACATCAATTTACAAGGAGGGTCACCCTTAGCGTTTAAAGGGGTTGAACAATTGGGCGAACGCTTTGTGGACATGAGTGCTCCTTATGATGTTAAAATGAATGCCGAATTAGAAAAAATAGCAAAAGACAACAACATTAATTTACACAAAGGGGTGTATGCAAGTGTCGTTGGGCCACAATTAGAAACTAGGGCAGAATATCGCTACTTAAAAACTATTGGTGCAGACGCTGTTGGAATGAGTACGGTGCCCGAAATTATTGTTGCTAATCATCTAGGAATTGCTGTTAGTGCACTTTCAGTCTTGACAGATGAGTGTGACCCTGATAATTTAAGACCTGTGGATATTTCTGATATTATTGCGCAAGCTGGGAAGGCAGAACCACAGATGATCACATTATTTACAGAATTAATCAAAACCTTATAAAATGAATTTCAAATTTATTCTTTCACTCTTACTTGTTGCCCTCGCTGGATTTAAATTAACCACCTCAATTATGAATCCTGAAGAAGCTGTATCGCTTTTTGGCGGAGAAATTAACGTATGGCTGTACCGTTTCATTTGGCTTGTAGCTGGACTTGTTTCAGTATATAATATTTACAGAGAAAACAATAAACTCAAGAAATAATAAATTGAAAAGCAAGTAATTTTTTTATTCTATACCGACTTAAAACCAGTACCGAAGCCCAAATATTAAAAACTGATATTCAAATAATGAGCTATTTAGAGACGACACACGATATTTACAAGGAAGCAGCGCTAACTCCAGATGTGGGTTTGTGCTGCACCACAAATCCTATCTGGGAATTGCCGGGCTTAAAAATTCCAAAAATCATGCAAGAGATGAACTATGGCTGTGGAAGTACGGTGCATGCCCGTGATCTATCTAACAACCCTAAGATGCTCTATGTAGGTGTTGGTGGCGGCATGGAACTACTTCAGTTTTCGTATTTTAATCGTCAAAAAGGAGGTGTCGTAGGGGTAGATGTTGTTGATGAAATGTTAGAAGCATCGCACATTAACTTTAAAGTTGCTGAAGAACAAAACGATTGGTTCAAAAGTGAATTTGTTGATCTTAAGAAAGGAGATGCACTTAACCTTCCTGTTGAAGACAACTCCATAGATGTAGCAGCACAAAATTGCCTTTTCAATATTTTTAAAGCAGCAGATCTTAAGAAAGCGATTGAAGAAATGTACCGGGTTCTTAAACCTAACGGCAAGCTGGTAATGAGCGACCCTACGTGTGAGCAACCTATGAATGAAACATTGCGAAACGATGAGCGTCTTCGTGCGCTTTGTCTTAGTGGAAGTTTGCCTATTGCAGACTATGTAAAAGCATTGACAGATGTAGGGTTTGGAACCATAGAAATTAGAGCCCGAAAGCCCTACCGCATTCTAGATCCAAAAAACTATCCCACAGACGAACTAATCTATATTGAGAGTATTGAAGTTGCCGCTATTAAAGATCCAATGCCAGAAGATGGCCCGTGTATTTTTACTGGAAAAGCCGCAATCTACTACGGTAACAAAGATTATTTTGATGATGCGTTAGGACATATTTTATTAAAAAACCAACCATTGGCAATTTGTGACAAAACAGCCGGAGCGTTAAAAGCTTTAAAAAGAGATGATATTTATTTTAGTGAATCAACCTTCCATTATGATGGTGGCGGATGTTGCTAGTTTAAGTGCGGTATTCTTATTCTATTAAATATAATTCTATGAAAAATCTTTATTTTCTTATTGCAGTTGCAGTGCTTTTAGCTGGATGCAGTAGCACAAAAAACCCGAATGGAAAAACTTCAAAATTTGACGAATCTATTGTAATTAATGATAGGATGAAATTACTAGAGAAGAGAATGGATGCCTTAAATAATCCACCTAAAATCGAGGAAGAAAATGAAACTAAAAAGCAACCTCAAAAAGGTACTCAAGTAAAATCTGAGAATAAAACTACTACGGAAAATAATGTAACAGACATTCACAAGCAATTTGACATCTTATTAAAACAAAATGTTTCTGCCACAGGGAATGTAAATTATGCTGGATTCAATGTTACCCGCAAAACGCTATTAAACTACATTACCTCTCTAGGAGAAAATCTACCTACTGAAAAGTGGTCCAAAAACGAAAAACTCAGCTATTGGCTGAATGCCTATAACGCAATTACAATAGATTTAATCTTGCGTAACTGGCCGCTAGAAAGCATCAAAGACATTCAAAACCCTTGGGAACAAAAGTATTGGAAATTGGGTGAAAAATATTATAATCTAGATGAGATTGAGCACAAAATATTACGTAAAATGGAAGATGCTCGTATCCACTTCGGTATTAACTGTGCCTCTTTTTCCTGTCCTCCACTTTTAAATGAAGCATTTGTTTCAGAAAAAGTAGACAATCAACTTACCTTTTTGTCCAAACGTTTTATCAACGATACTTCCCGAAATAAAATTACCCCCGACCAAGTGGAAATCTCAAAAATATTTAATTGGTTCTCAAAAGATTTTAAAACTACTGGAAGTATTATTGATTATCTAAATACCTATAGCGAAGTAAAAATCAATAATAATGCTCGTGTTAAATATATGGATTATGATTGGAGGCTCAATAATTAAAATTTCAAATTAAAAAAGCTGCTGAGTGATTTATAAACAAAACCATCTTCTGTTTTTAATTTTCAATCCCTTTATTTTAAAGAAGAAGTACAGCCTAATCCTATTAAATAAATAAGTACCGCTAAACTGAATCCAAATATAACTTTTGAATTTAAATGAGTAGAAATAAATTAAAAAACACTCCCATTCATATTGTGTATGTTTACCGCTATGATTAGTATTATTATTCCTGTACTCAACGAATCCGAACATATTATTTCAGCGCTTGGTAATATTACAGAAAATGCCACGGCTAAAAATATTGCTGAAATTATTTGCATAGATGGAGGAAGTCAAGACGATACGATGCATTTAATTTCTGAATATGCCGACAATACTTCTTTTAATATTCAGGTATTCAACTCAGAAAAAGGACGTGCTAAGCAAATGAATACCGGTGCTAAAAAAGCTACTGGTAGTATTTTATATTTCCTTCATGCAGATTCTTATCCTCCTAAAAGTTTTGATTCACTCATCATTTCCGAAATACAAAAAGGGAATCCCGCAGGTTGCTTTAAAATGAAGTTTGATAGTGATCATTGGTGGTTAAGGCTTGCAAGTTGGCTCACTAAATTTACTTGGCGTGCCTGCCGCGGTGGAGATCAAAGTCAATTTATTACAAGAGCGCTTTTTGACGAAATAGGAGGTTATGATGAGCGCTATGTTATTTATGAAGACAACATTTTGATAAATGAACTTTTCGCTCGTGATACGTTTGTTGTTATTCAAGAATGGATTGGATCTTCAGCAAGAATGTATCGGGAGAAGGGTGTTTGGCGCATTCAATATCATTTTTGGGCTATTTATATAAAAAAATGGCTGGGGGCAGATGCCGACCAACTCTATCTGTATTACTTGAAGAAGATCAAAAATTCATCTATTTCTAAAAAATAAGATAGCCGAAATAGAATGAGTAATGTTAACGAATAAATTAACCCTCAAATTCTAAAATCTAAATAACAAATAATAAACACCTCTTTTCTGTCTAACCATTGTGCAGATTAACATTGTAATATTTGTAACTTTATTATCTCTAGATGCTATTCAAGGTATCATTTATGGCTGTATCATTTCGCGAACCCAATCCATTCATAAATTAATAAACAAGATCTGAGCAAGTATACTTTTCTTCTTTTCCTATAGACTTATCTCAGAAATATTGTGTTTTTTTGGTTTAGGCCGTTATGGCACGCTGCATTATAATTGATTCTCAATATGGCCGTTTGAAACTTAGATGCCTATAAAAAATATATAAAAAGGAGATTATTTTGTTGCCCCAAAGTGTTTTTTTATGAGTTCTTCGGCAGGTTTATTTTGGGGCGTATACATTGGGTTCTCTAATCCCCCTGAATTTTTATGATCTATAAACCATTTCCAAATAAATCCTCCAGCAAACCATTCTTCAGGATATATAGCAGAAAACAATCCTTCGGTTAAATTTGCTTGTGCTTCCATATTAACTCCTGGCATTTTATGATCACTTTTCCAAGGTTCTTTGCCAGAATAATCAACGCTTCGATATCCATATTCAGTAAAGAGAATTGGGCGGCTAAATTTTTCTGAGACTCCCTGTAATTCTTTTTTCCAAGGTTGCCAACCATCAATGGCTTCTTGAAGGGTTGGTGTTTGACTGTCAGAAATAGGAAAATAAGCATCTACCCCAATATAATCCAGCGCATCCCAAAAAGGAACTCTTTTATATTCGTCCCAATTAGCAGCATAGGTTAGTTTTCCTTTATATATATATTTTATTTCTAAAATGAGTTGCATCCAATACTGAGGTCTATTCACAATAAATTGTTCGAGTTCTGTTCCTATGCAAAAAATTGCTGCATTTATTTCTTGTGCAGCTGCGGCGTAGGTAAGAATGAAAGAAGTGTAAGACTCTTCTAACCGCTGCCATTCCTCTTCAGTGTTCATTTTTAAATGTCCTGTAAATTCTCCTCTTGAAATCCAGATTTGTGGCTTCACCATTACCCCAACATTTTGCTGCTGAAGCATTTTAGCATATTGAATAATTCCATCTTTGCTTTCTCCAAACCATTGCCGATCTGTATTGTGTATAATTTTTGTTGTTTCTAAACTTCTTATAAAACCAAATGGCATTACTGTGGCATAGTTGGCGTTGATGTTTACTACGGCATCTACGTGTTCCTTTACTGCTTCATTTCCTGAAGCAACAAAACTTACCGCATTTATTTTTGAAGGCTGCGCGTTACAGCTTAATAAAATGGACGCAACAAAGAGTACCTCGAGAATATTTTTCATACAATAGAAAATTAAAATACTGTTTTTAAAGCTAAAGATAGGAAGTTAATTCCATAACAAACCTTTCAGATCTTAAAGACACGTGAGGTTTAAATGGGACTAGCCAGATTTTCCTAATTAAAAATTGCTCGCAATCCAAGGCTATACCTTTCACCAAGCCCATTTAAATTTTCGCCGCTAACAAATTTTCCATAAAAAGCTTCAAAGTTGAGAACATTGGTTAGTTGATATTTTCCACCCAAGCCAACTTGTGTATAATTCTAAGAAAAGTTATTTCCTAAGTCTATTAAAAAGCTTGTTGCCCATTCACAAAACAGTGGATTTATTGGTTGAAAAAACAACTCAAAAACGCACTAAGCTGTAAAAAAAAACTTTCATTAGCAAAAGGTTCGCCAACATTTTTAGCAGCTGGATCTGAATCTGCAGCATCGTTTCTAAAGTTCTATCCAAAATCTGCTTAAGTAAAGATTTGTGGTTTATCTCCGCCAAACAGTTTATCATAAAAGAACTTTGTCTCCCAGAAAAACTACGTTTAACTAAATATGGCCCGTTTGGCAGACCTTTAAACAGTGAAATAAAAATGAACTGGAAAGAGAAAATTTGAAACATTAGCAAATGATTGCACTCTAGTGGAAATCGCGATGGTTGTTAACCCGCTGATAGTATCTTTATTATTATTTTCAAAAGAGAGTGCGTCAAACGCACTTTCTCCCCTAAAGGTATTTGCTTCTACTTGAAAAATAAGACCCACGTTTATTCTACGGCTTTCACTTACCCCTGTAAAAACCTAGGTGTTATTTGTAAAAAATGACCCTCTTGAAAGATCAACAAGACTAGAGTCTTCGTTTGTTCTTGTTGTTTGCCTTTATATGCTATTCAAAAACTCAATACCCTATTGCCTCTTATTTAAGAGTTTTGAAGGAGTAAGTTCTTAAATATTACTCAGCTCAGTAGCTGATTCCTCTTATGGACTAACCGTTATAAAAGGGGCAATAAGTATCGCAAATAGAATCGTATATTTTAAATTTTTCATTGGTTTATATTTTTTAGCTGGTGTTGTTTTTACACTAAATTTTCACCAGAATCTTGTCATTGCAATCCAAAGCTTCTCGTGAAACCTCTGCTAGCAAAAGGGAAGACTAATCATTAAATTATTATCTCAGGCTGAGCGGAGTCAAAGTCTATTTTTCATTCAATCGCCAGTCATAAGAATAATAAGTCACTTTTGAATCTGAAGCTACTTTTTCTTTACGGTATTTATTTAGGAAATCTATTTCATTTCCGTCTTTTACAAAATCTTCTTTGTACCATTTAAAAATTTCAGAAAATGCCACTTTCCCTTTGGATACTTTTATAAAGGAATCTCGATTTAAAGCTTTTTTAGTTTGTTGTTCTAATTGAGCATCTAAAGTATTTGGCATATATGCTTCTTCAATAATTGGAGGACAGCCCAATGCGCCACATACTAATACAAAGTGAAAACGAGCATCACTAAATTTGGCCCTTAGTTTTTTATTTTCAATATCGTTCAACGTTATTTTTTGCCCTGCTATTTCGTATTTGGTTGTATCGAAGAATCCTTTTTTGTCCAAAGGAGATTTGATTGGGTAATTGGCAACGATCCCTTTTATTACTGACATATTATATGCGTTAATCCAAAATGCTTGCGCTATTTTTACATCTGCCCCAGCAAGTGACACCTCTTTTGTAAGGCTTACTAATTTATCTAAAGACGAAGGATTGTTAGCCAAAGCTTTATAATCCACTTTGCCAGCCTTTGTATAGATGCTTAAAAATATGTTTACTTCTTTAAAAAAAGTTTCGGTAGTTTGCGCAGCACTGTTAATCGTCGCAACGATAATTAGTAAAATAGTAAGAAATGATTTTTTCATGTTTTTTATTTTTTAATGACCTTTAAGTCAATTGTATTTCGAATTACTTACAAATAATCTCTTAAATAATTACTGAAATCAATACTTCCCAAGCTAAAAAAAATTAAAATCGCATAAACACTAGTATTATTGTAAAGTTTGTACCTTGAAGTGCGACACACTACACATCTAATAAATTTTAATGCGAGATACTTTTCTTGAAATTTCCTGATGACACCAACCATCTAACAGTCAGCCTACTACATAGGTAAAATAATATGAAACACATCGTCATTATAGGTAACGGAATTTCTGGTGTTACCGCTGCTCGTCATATTCGAAAACTATCAGACCATAAAATAACCATCATTTCTGCAGAGACAGACCATTTCTTTTCACGAACTGCGCTGATGTATATTTATATGGGCCATATGAAATATGAACACACAAAACCTTACGAAGATTATTTCTGGAAAAAGAACCGAATAGATTTAAAAAGAGGCTATGTAAATGAGGTTTTAACCGAAGCTAAAGAATTGGTTTTTGCAGATGGAGAACGAATGAAATATGATAGCTTAATTTTGGCGACAGGCTCTAAACCGAATAAGTTTGGTTGGCCTGGACAAGATTTAGAAGGAGTTCAAGGGCTCTATTCTTTCCAAGATTTAGAGGCTTTAGAAAAAAACGCAACCAATAAAGACGTTTGTAATAGAGCCGTAATTGTAGGTGGAGGACTCATTGGTATTGAAATGGCCGAAATGCTTCGCACTAGAAACATTCCTGTTACATTCTTAGTACGAGATGCTAGTTTTTGGAACGGAGTATTACCGGCTGGAGAAAGCGAAATGCTAAACCGTCATATTAAAAGCCACCACATTGACCTTAGGCTGAACACAAATCTAAAAGGAATCTTAGCTGATAAAAACGGTCGAGCACGTGCCGTTGTTATCGAAGAAACTGGTGAGGAACTAGCCTGCAATGTGGTTGGGCTTACCGCTGGAGTTTCTCCTAATATTGCCTTTTTAAAAGAAAGTGGAATTGAATTAGGACGCGGTATTAAGGTCAATAGACTACTCGAAACAAACGTAAAAGATGTTTATGCTATTGGGGATTGTGCAGAACAGCAGGAATCCATTGGGATGCGTCGTGCTGTAGAAGCGGTTTGGTATACAGGGCGTATGATGGGCGAAACGGTGGCACAAACCATTTGTGGCAATCCAACCAAATATAAACCAGGGCATTGGTTTAACAGTGCCAAGTTTTTAGACATAGAATATCAAACCTATGGCTGGGTTTTTGGGAGACCGCAAGAATACGAGCAACAATTTCACTGGATGCATCCTGATGATGATAAATGTATTACCATTTCGTATCATAAAGACACGCACCTATTTTTAGGAATTAACACCTTTGGGATTAGAATGCGCCATGAGATTTTTGATAAATGGTTGACTGAAAATGCTTCAGTGGAGCACGTGATGGAATATCTAAAAGACGCCAATTTTGACCCAGAATTTTATTCTCTTTATGAAAAAAGTATCGTTGCCGCTTTCAATGCAGAACATGGAACCAATATCACTCCGAAAAAGAAAAGCTGGAAACGCATTTTCTCAAAAGCATAAGCAATTAACCAAAATAAAGCGACCCGAATACTCGGGCATTAAAGATGAAAGCAATTAAATATATAGGTCTCGTAATATTCCTTGTAGGGTTGAGTATTTTCACGTCCAGTCTTTTTATGGGGGAGTTCAAACTCACACAAGAAAATTTAACCGCGTTTATTCAGGAAAAAGGAATAAAAAGTTTGCCACTAAAAGACCAATTAAATAAGAACGTAACTAATAAGACCTTTGCTAATTCCTTCGAGTTTTCAGCTGCAGTCAGAAAATCATTAGAGGATGCTAATTCTGGTCACAAAGAAAGACAAGAATGGGATCAAGTGGTTTGGGATAAACCACATACATTCAGTTTTAATCTTGCTAAAAAATCTGGAGGTGGTTTTATAAAAGAAAACGCAGGACTCATGTGGTGGTTAACCTTTGGGTTAGGCGTTCTAGGAGCACTGTTGTTTATGCTTCCTAACCTCATCTTGTTAGGTCGTCCAGGGATTAAAAACGACGGCGTCTATCATGAAGCATCAACAAATCGTGGATGGATTGCTTGGTTAGTCCTTATCTATCTTGTAACTTTTTATTTACTCTTATATTTTAACCCAGACTATATTGTAAACTGGACTTTTATTCTAGACCCTATTAGTAAGGCCCTCAACGGAGGCGATGCTAGCCAGTGGTTTGTGTACGGGTTTTTATACTGCACAGTAATGGTCACTATGGCCGTACGCATGTACATTAAATACCGTAATAACAAGTATCAAATTATACGCACCACCTCTGTATTATTCTTTCAAATAGTTTTTGCTTTTTTAATTCCAGAAATTATGGCAAGTTTAAATATGCCAGGCTATGATTTTAAAAACGCCTTCCCTTTAGACTACGACTTCTTCTTTGAGTGGAATCTAAAAAGTCTTACGGAGAGTGGTTCTGTTGGACTCTTTATTTTAGTATGGGGGATTGTTTTAACACTCGTTATTGTTCCCGTAATGGTATATTTCTTTGGCAAAAGATGGTACTGCAGTTGGGTTTGCGGTTGTGGTGGTCTCGCCGAAACTTTAGGAGATCCTTATCGTCAACACAGTAACAAAAGTATGAATGCTTGGAAAGTAGAACGATGGTTAATCCATGCGGTTTTAGTTTTTTCTTTAGTAATGACAATAGTAACCCTCTACTGTTATTTTACAGGAGCGGAGAGTTTGTTAGGCATCCCAACCCAATGGGTAAAAGACACCTATAGCTTCTTAATTGGTGCTTGGTTTGCGGGAGTCATTGGAACAGGTTTTTACCCAATATTTGGGAATCGTGTTTGGTGTCGTTTTGGATGCCCGTTAGCAGCATACCTAGGCCTTGTACAACGATTTAAATCTCGTTTTAGAATTACCACAAACGGAGGTCAATGTATTTCTTGTGGAAACTGCTCTACCTATTGCGAGCAAGGAATTGACGTAAGAGCCTATGCACAAAAAGGCGAAAATATTGTTCGAAGTTCCTGTGTGGGATGTGGTATTTGCTCCGCAGTTTGCCCGCGTGGCGTTCTTAAATTAGAAAACGGACCCCTTGATGGACGTATTAATCCTACGGATGTTTTGTTAGGAAATGATGTAGATTTAATGGAATTGGTAAATAGATACAAATAAAACAGTAACCGTTTGGATTAAGGAGTCTCAACTTGTGCTAGCAATAAAAAGTGATTAGCACAACCCGCTTTGATTTTCAATGGCACTTCATAGCCCTTGAAAAGCCGCAAACATCCCTGAGTTTTTTAACATCAATGGAAGTTAGATTCTAAAAACATTGCGTCTAAATGGCTATGTTATTTAAGAAGTACCTATTCTTTATTCTCTTCGGGATTATTTGCGGCAGCTATGCTGTTTCTTCAAATCCTTTGACCGAAAAAAGCACACTAAAGAATATGATGCCAACGGAAATTTAAAAGCCGAAGGATGGAAGTCAATGAATTCAAAAACTAGTTATTGGACTTTTTATCGCATAAATGGAGTGGTTTCATCAAAGGGACATTTTAGCACTAATGCACCGCATGGGTATTGGTACGTTTACAACCATCAAGGTACGTTAATAAAAGAAGGACATTTCAAAAATGGAAGTGATGAAAATTGGTGGATTTTTTACGATCTTGCAACCAAAGGTAAAAGTGAATTTCAGTTTAAATACAATCAAAGAAACGGATTTGCATTACGCTACAAAAAGAACAAACTTGTGAAGGTTGAAGAATACGAACAAGGGCAAAAAGTAGATGAATGGACATCACTGTTTGCATTCAAACTAGACAATCCAAACGTTTCATTACAATGAATCCCTCCATTAAAGTAATCATCCCTGCTTATAACGAGGCAGGCTCCATAGGCCATGTAATCAAGGATATTCCTGGCATTGTAGAAGAAATCGTGGTCGTAAGTAATAACTCAACAGATGCCACAGAACAAGTCGCAAAAACAGCAGGGGCCACCGTTTTAAAAGAAGTTAAAAAAGGGTATGGATATGCCTGTCTCGAGGGGATGCGTTACGTAGCTTCTCAAGAAAAACATCCCGATATCATCGTTTTCCTAGACGGAGATTACAGCGATTATCCAGAGCAATTAACGCAACTTGTCACCCCAATAATTAAAGACAATATAGATTTTGTAATTGGAGCACGTGTTAAAGAATTGCGTGAAGTTGGTTCTATGACAGTGCCGCAAGAATTCGGAAATTGGCTGGCAACTTCTTTGATGTCCCTTTTTTTTGGATCGACCTTTACAGATTTGGGTCCTTTCCGCGCCATTAAATATGACAAATTATTGGCTTTAGAAATGGAAGATAAAACCTACGGATGGACGGTAGAAATGCAGCTAAAAGCATTAAAAAAGAAGTATACATACGTTGAAATCCCTATGAAATACCGAAACCGAATAGGAGTTTCAAAAGTTTCAGGTACCGCAAAAGGTGCTATCTTTGCCGGTATTAAAATTTTAGGCTGGATTTTTAAATATTCGTTTAAGAAATGATTCTGGAAACCATCATTATGATTGTTTATACCCTTGCTCTGCTGCTCATTTTGATGTATGCTTTGGCCCAGCTCAACCTGCTTCTCAATTATCTAAGATCGCATAGAAAAAACGAGAAATCACCCACATTTGACCTCTCAGATGCTGAGCAAATTCCGTATGTTACTATTCAGCTTCCTGTTTATAATGAATTGTATGTAATGGAACGGCTCTTGGATAATATATCCAAAATGGACTATCCCAAAGGAAAATTAGAAATCCAAGTGTTGGATGATAGTACAGACGAGTCTTTTGATAGCACCGCAATACAAATCGAATCGCTAAAAAGAAAAGGGCTCGACATACAACACGTTACTCGAAAAGACCGAAAAGGTTTTAAAGCAGGAGCGCTTAAAGAAGGTTTAAAAACAGCAAAAGGAGAATATATCGCCATATTTGATGCAGATTTTCTTCCCGAAAAAAATTGGTTATACAGAACCATCCCTTACTTCAAGGACCGAAATATTGGTGTGGTACAAACGAGATGGGGACACATTAATAGAGATTATTCTTTATTGACGAGAGTACAAGCATTTGCATTAGACGCGCATTTTACTTTAGAGCAAGTAGGGCGAAATAGCGAAGGACATTTCATTAATTTTAATGGTACCGCAGGTATCTGGCGCAAGCAATGCATCCTCGATGCAGGAAATTGGGAAGGAGACACCTTGACGGAAGATCTAGATTTAAGCTACCGCGCCCAATTAAAAAATTGGAAATTCAAATATTTAGAAGAAGTAGAAACACCCGCCGAACTTCCTGTTGTTATTAGTGCTGCTCGTTCCCAACAGTTTAGATGGAACAAGGGTGGCGCAGAAAACTTTAGGAAAATGTTAGGCCGGGTTTGGCGCAATAAAGACATCTCTTTCAAAACTAAAGTACACGGCACACTCCACTTATTAAACAGCACCATGTTTTTAAGTATTCTTGTCGTGGCCATTTTAAGCATCCCTATGCTTTATATAAAGAATGAGTATGACCATCTAAAAGTATACTTCATCGTTATGAGCTTTTTTGTAGTAAGCACACTCATCTTCTTTATTTGCTATTGGTTTATGTACAAAAGAATACACGGCGGCGGATTCTTAAAATTCTTTGAATATATAGCAATGTTTGTAATGTTCTTCTCCATTGCAATGGGCTTCTCTGTTCATAACTCTATTGCTGTTATTGAAGGTCATTTAGGAAAGAAAAGTGACTTTATCCGAACGCCAAAATTTAATATCAGCACGCTTAAAGAATCTTGGAAAGGGAATAAATACCTGCGTAAAAACATTTCCCCCAATGTGATTATTGAGGGGATATTAATGCTTTATTTTGGATTCGGAATGTACTCTGCTTTTGTAGTGGGGGATCAAGGAGGCGACTTTGGACTCTTCCCTTTTCACTTTATGTTGTTCCTAGGTTTTGGGTATGTATTCTTTAAAAGTTTGACAAGTCGGGCTTAAATTTATACAGGTGCTTTGGACGAAATTTGTTTCAATTTATGCTCTAACATCTCTCTAAATATCTCTTCAAAGGGAGCCTTTTAGCTCCTTCCCTTTCGAGGTACAGCTGGGTTGGGTTGGATTTAAATGCTATCCAACAATATTCACAATTTTACCAGGCACTACGATTACTTTTTTAGGCGTTCTTCCTTGTAAATAGTTCACCGTTTTTTCATTTTCTAGCACCGCTTTTTCGATTTCGTCTTTATTCAAATCTAGCGACAATTCCATTGTAAATTTCATTTTACCGTTAAAGCTAATTGGATATTCTTTACTGCTTTCAATAAGATGTGTGGGGTTAAATTCTGGGAAAGGTGTCGTTGCAATACTTTCCTCATTACCCAATAAACTCCATAATTCTTCTGCAATATGCGGTGCGTACGATGCTATTAAAATCGCAAGTGGTTCAAGGGTTTCTCGTTGGGTACATTTTATTGCTGTTAACTCATTAACCGCAATCATAAAGGTAGATACCGAAGTATTAAAACTAAAACTCTCAATATCTTCTTGTACCTTTTTAATGGTTTTATGCAAAGTCTTCAACGCATCTTTTGAAGAGGCATCCTCTGTAACCATAAAACTTTCTTCAGCACCAGAATGGTATAGCTTCCACAGTTTCTTTAGGAAAGAATGCACCCCAGTAATCCCTGCCATATTCCAAGGTTTTGCTTGTTCTAAAGGCCCTAAAAACATCTCGTACATACGCAAGGTATCTGCTCCAAAACGCTCACAAATATCGTCTGGATTTACAACGTTGTATTTAGATTTAGACATTTTTTCAACTTCGCGAGAAACTTTGAAACTGCCGTTTTCTTCCCTTATAAATTCAGCGTTATTGAATTCTTCACGCCAGTTTTTGAATGCTTCAACATCTAATTCATTTGAAGTATTTACTAGAGAAACGTCAGCATGAATTTTTTGGGTTTTATAATCAAACGCTTTACTTTCAGTTATAAATTTATTCTCTCCTTCAACTCTATACACAAAGGCGCTTTCCCCCAAAATCATCCCTTGATTAATCATCTTTTGGAAAGGTTCCTCAACATTTACAAATCCGCGATCTTTCATAAATTTTACCCAGAAACGGCTGTACAATAAATGGCCTGTACCGTGCTCACTTCCGCCTATGTATAAATCCACGTTTTTCCAATAGTCCAACGCATCTTCGCTTGCAAACTCACTTGAATTTTGAGAGTCCATGTATCTAAAGAAGTACCACGAACTTCCTGCCCAGCCTGGCATGGTGTTTAGTTCTAAAGGAAATACGGTTGTATTATTCACCAAATCATTACTAACGATTGTACACTTTTCAGCATCCCAAGCCCAAACATCGGCACGTCCTAATGGCGGCTCGCCTTCTTCGGTAGGCAAGTATTTTTCAATTTCTGGTAAACGGATGGGCAAATGTTCTTTTGCAATCATTTGCGGCATTGCGTCAACGTAATATACTGGGAACGGTTCTCCCCAATACCGCTGTCTTGAAAATACGGCATCGCGCAATCTGTAATTCGTCTTTCCTTTTCCTGCGCCTATTTTTTCTAATTCATAAATCGCAAGTTTTACTGCTTTTTTATATTTTAATCCGTTTAAGAAATCACTGTTCGCAATCACGGCAGTGTCCTTATCTGCAAAGGCTTCTTCGGAAATATCAACCCCTTCAAAAACATTAGGAATATCAATTTCAAACTTTGTTGCAAAATCATAATCTCGTTGATCGCCACAAGGAACTGCCATAACAGCACCTGTACCATAACCCGCCAAAACATAATCACCAATCCACACAGGAATGGGTTCTTTAGTAAATGGATGCTCGGCATAGGCTCCTGTAAAAACACCCGAAATAGTCTTCACATCTGCCATACGTTCGCGCTCACTTCTTTTTGAAGTTACTTGGACATACGCTTCCACGGCAGCTTTTTGATCTTCAGTAGTAATTATTGAAACCAACTCGTGCTCGGGTGCGAGGGTCATAAATGAAACTCCGAAAATAGTATCAGGACGGGTCGTAAAAACAGGAACTCTGTATTCCGTATTCGGAATTGTGAATTCAACGGTTGCTCCTACTGATTTTCCAATCCAGTTACGCTGGGTTTCTTTGATCGATTCGCTCCAGTCTACCGTACTTAAACCTTCTAGTAAACGTTCTGCATAGGCTGAAATACGCATACTCCATTGCGTCATTTTTTTACGCACCACAGTATGTCCGCCACGTTCGGAAACACCGTTTACGATTTCGTCGTTTGCCAAAACAGTTCCCAATGCGGGACACCAGTTTACTTCAGTTTCCGCTAAATAGGTCAATCTGTATTGTAATAGTATTTCTTGTTGTTTTGTTTCTGAAAAGCGGTTCCAATCTTCCGCTAAGAAATTTTCAGTAGTGTCATTATAAATTGCTTGTACCGCACTATTCCCTTCCGTAGAAAAAATGTTTATTAAGTCTGAAATTGCCTCCGCTTTATTCGTTTCGGTATTATACCAACTTTCAAAAAGTTGAATGAAAATCCATTGGGTCCATTTATAATATTCAGGATCTGAAGTACGAACCTCACGCGACCAATCAAAAGAAAATCCAATTTTATCCAATTGCTTTCTATAACCAGCAATCGTATTTCCAGCCTTATCTACGCCGCCTTCAATGTTAACTCTTGTAGTATCTGCAGGATGTTGCCCGGTTTGAATGGCATATTGCTCTGCGGGTAACCCAAAAGAATCATAGCCTTGTGGATGCAACACATTAAAGCCTTTATGCCTTTTATAGCGTGCATAAATATCACTCGCGATATAGCCTAACGGATGCCCAACGTGCAATCCCGCTCCCGAAGGATATGGAAACATATCTAACACATAGTATTTTGGTTTCAAGGGCTCTCCTCCCTCGGAAAAGTTAGGGAAGGCTGCTTTAAATGTTTGGTTTTCATCCCAATATTTTTGCCATTTTGCTTCTATCTCGTTGAAGTGATATTTGCTCATTATTGCTATAATTTTGGGGGCAAATTTAATGTTATAATTGGTTTATAGAAAACATACTATCGGGTATCTAAAAAACGTTGTACTTTTGTTCCGAGGCAACACAAGTACACATTTTTAATTTATGGCGCAATCTTTTGATAAATTTCAGAAACGTAGGTTACTCTCTTCTTATTTTAGTGTGGTACTAAGTATTTCGTTGGTGCTGTTTTTATTGGGATTATTAGGTTTATTAGTGCTGAATGGTAAAAAAGTGGGGGACTATTTTAAGGAACAAATCCCTGTTGTCGTTTTTCTGAAAGACACGGCAAAAGAAATTGAAATAAACCAACTGAAACAAAGTCTGGCGATGGCAGACTACACAAAAGATGCCGTCTATGTAACGAAGGAAGAAGCCGCTGAAGAGCACAGTGCGACCATTGGAGAAGATTTCATGGAGTATTTAGGCGACAATCCGCTACAAAATAGCATTGATGTTAGAATGATGGCTGACTATGTTACCCCAGAAAAAGTAGAAGAAATTGTAGCGGAATTAAAAAGTAAAGAATTTGTAGATGATGTGGTGTATGACAAACCACTTATTGAAAAATTAACCAGCAATGTGACCAAAATTAGTTTTTGGGTTCTAGTAATTGCTGGGATGTTTTTATTAATAGCAGTGTTATTAATCAATAGCTCGATCCGGCTCTCTGTATATGCAAAACGTTTTACGATCAAGACTATGCAAATGGTAGGTGCAACCAAGCGTTTTATACGCCGACCGTTTATTTGGAAAAGTGTACGTTTAGGTATTTTTGGCGCTATGGTGGCCATGACAGGAATGGCAGTGGTCCTATACTATATAGACAAAAGCTTTCCAGATTTAGAATTGCTCAGCGATAAATTGATGATTGGTATTTTGTTTGGTTTTGTTTTTCTAATGGGCTTATTCATTACTTGGCTAAGTACTTATTTTGCGACACAGCGTTTTTTAAATTTGAGAACGGATGACTTATACTATTAAACACGAACTAAATTTAGTTTCATAAAAAATTATCCACCTTAGTGGACCATAAAAATGGGAGAACAAAAACGAAAACAGCAGGCAAAAACCAATTTTGTATTTGAGAAAAAGAACTATGTCTTTATGTTTATAGGCCTTGCTTTTATTGCGCTTGGATTTATAGTCATGTCAGGCGGCGGAAGCGATGACCCCAATGTGTTTAATCCAGAAATATACAGTTGGACAAGAATCCGTTTAGCCCCAGCCCTTGTCTTAATTGGTTTTGGGATTGAGATGTATGCTATTTTATTAAATCCGGACAAAACAAAGCAGTAGATGGAAGCATTGGACGCCGTTATTTTAGGTATCATTCAAGGATTTACTGAGTTTTTACCTGTTTCTTCAAGTGGTCACTTAGAATTAGGAAAAGCTATTTTAGGAGACAATTCGGTCCCTGAAGAAAGTTTGTTATTTACGGTTGTTTTGCATTTTGCCACGGCATTAAGTACCATCGTGGTTTTTAGAAAAGATATTATTGAAATAGGTACCGCACTTTTCAAATTTACTTGGAATGAAGAGACTCAGTTTGTGGTAAAGATCATCGTATCGATGTTGCCTGCCGTTATCATTGGACTATTGTTTGAACAAGAATTGGAAGCCTTTTTTGGGGGCAATATCGCTTTTGTTGGTGCGATGCTTATTGTAACCGCAGTACTGTTATGGCTTGCAGACCGTTCAAAAAACACAGGCAAACCGGTAACCTTTAAAGATGCGCTTATTATCGGTGTATCTCAAGCAATAGCAATGCTCCCAGGAATTTCCCGTAGCGGAGCGACCATTTCTACTTCTGTATTACTAGGAAACGATAAAAGTAAAGCCGCGCGTTTTTCTTTCTTGATGGTGGTTCCTTTAATTTTTGGAAAGATTGCCAAAGATCTTTTAGGCGGAGAATTAACATCAGACACAACAAATTTTACAACCCTAGGACTTGGATTTGCGGCAGCCTTTATTTGCGGGCTCATCGCTTGTACTTGGATGATCAAATTAGTTAAAAATAGTAAGCTTCGTTATTTTGCTATTTATTGTTTGATTGTAGGAATTATTTCAATTGCCGTAGGACTTTATAATTAACTAAAGCCGAACATTGCCTCCCATTCTCCCGCAGAAATAAATATGGAGCAAGCTCCTCAAAGTAGAAGAGTTCTATTAAAAAATATTAAAATAACACTAAACCAAATGAACCTCAACGAACTTCAAAAAGAAGACTTTCTAACTGGTCAGGTTTTACTTATTGACAAGCCTTTAGAGTGGACCTCTTTTCAAGTAGTAAATAAAATTCGTTGGAGTATTAGGCAGCATTTTGACATTAAAAAAATTAAAGTGGGACACGCTGGAACACTGGACCCATTGGCAACAGGTTTGCTAATTTTGTGCACTGGTAAATTCACAAAAAAGATAGATACCTATCAGGCACAACACAAAGAATATACGGGTACAATTACCTTGGGCGGCACTACGCCCAGCTATGATTTAGAAACTGAAATTGATGAAACTTTTGATACTTCTGGAATTACTGAAAGTGAAATTCACGAGGCAACCACTCAATTTATTGGTGTGATTCAGCAAAAACCACCTGTCTTTTCAGCTTTAAAAAAAGGAGGAAAACGATTGTATGAATACGCACGTGCTGGTGAAGATGTTGAAATTCCTACCCGAGAAATAACGATTTCAGCATTTGAAATTACCTCAATTGAGATGCCTTATGTGCATTTTAGGGTTGCTTCTAGTAAAGGAACTTACATACGATCATTAGCACATGATTTTGGAAAAGCGTTGAACAATGGAGGACATCTCTCTGCACTACGACGAAGCAAAATTGGAGAATTCTCTGTTGAAGATGCGCTTTCGTTAGACGATTATATAGCAATGTTCACACCCTTAAATAAATCATAAAAGCATTTCTGTTTCGTATTTCTGCATAGAATTTACGACCTTGTCCTTATGAACTTCAATTATTCATACCGCGCATTTTTAATAACGAGTCTCCTTTTTGGAATCCTTTTACTAGCGCTTTGGAGCATTAATATTTCTTCGGAAATACCGGAATCGTTTGAAAATGTTCCAGTGGAATATGCTGAATTTGAGGAAGAGGAAACACAAGAATTGGCTAAAAACATACAAAAAGATAAGATCAGAATTGAAACCAACCGCGCTTATAATGAAGCAGAAGAGTTTATTCGGAAAAGTGAAAACGAACAGGATTTATTATCTGAGGAACCACTGCAAAACCAATTTATAGAAGCTCCTGCTATAGATATAAGCGATGCTACAAAAAATGCTTTAGCTGCCATAAAAGAGCGGTTAAAAAACGAAGAAAGAAAGCGTTCTCAAAACAAGAAAGTTACTTCAAATACAAAAAAGGGTTCTAACCGAAAAACCACCATACGATACAGTCTTAAAAATCGCAATGCAATGAGTCTCCCAAATCCTGTTTATACCTGTGAACGAGGCGGGAAAGTAGTTATTAATATAGTCGTGAGCGCAACGGGCAGGATTACTAAAACAAATTATAATAAGGCAGCCTCTAACACCACTAATAGGTGCTTGATAGACAGTGCCATTTCATATGCCTTAAAATCACGATTTAATACCGTTTCAAAAGAAAAGCAACATGGGATCATTACCTATGTCTTCCCGGGCCAGTATTAAAATTATTTAAGAATTTTTTCTATGTCTTCAACGATAGAAACACCTTTGTCTTTAGTGTACCAAACTTGTAATTCTTGTTTAAATTCTGGTGTTATTGTACCGTGTTTTTGTTTGTGGTCTGTTACCATTTTTGTTGCCTCCGTAGGCCTTGGACCCCAATGGCCTAGCACAATTTTAGAAGCATCGTCTATGGCAATCAACTTAGGAATAGACATTCCACCATTTGTTAGAAAATGTTGCATAAGTGCTGGATGTTCATCTCTAAGCACTACTTTATAGCTTACGTTTTGTGCTACATTAGCCAACTTATTAATCACAGGCATAGATTGCGCAGCGTCACCACACCAACTTTCAGTTAATACTAACCAAGTTACTTTTTTACTATAATTTAAAAAGAGCCTAGTTGCTTCTTCAGAAATTTTTGTGGTTTTATCCAATCTGCGCATACGCGCATCGTTTAACTTGGTGTAGTTGATTAATGCTTCTGTTTGATGAGAGCCTGTTGTTTTAGTTTCTGCGGTCAAGCCAATAGTTAGCGTTCTATATTCCTCATAGGACATAGCGTTTTCTAATGCCTTATTTAACAATGTAGTTTTATCTTCTAAAAGTGTCGTTTCTGTTTTCATTATGACTTTGACGTAAATAATTCTTTAAACTTACTATCTTTAAAATGCTAAGTATGATGCAAAAATACAGTTTAATTTAAATTGTAAGTGTCAAATAAATATTTTCGAAACATGAATAAAAGAAGATGCGAATGGTGTGGAAATGACCCCTTATACATTGCATATCACGACACAGAGTGGGGCGTTCCAGTATATGATGATGCTGTTCTATTTGAATTCTTGATTCTTGAAACATTTCAAGCGGGATTGAGTTGGATTACTATATTGAGGAAACGAGAAAATTTCAGAAATGTATTTGATCATTTTGACTACAAAAAAATAGCTACCTACAATCAAGAGATAATTGATCGCCTATTGCAGGACGCGGGTATTATTAGAAACAAATTAAAAGTGAATAGTGCTGTAACAAATGCTCAAAACTTTATTAAAATCCAAGAAGAGTTCGAGACTTTTAGCAACTATCTGTGGAGCTTTGTAGATGGAAAACCGATAAAAAATGGGTTTAAATCTATGAGAGAAACTCCCGCTAATACTGCATTAAGTGATAAAATAAGCAAGGACTTAAAGAAAAGAGGCTTTAAATTTGTAGGAACAACCGTAATTTATGCCTACTTACAAGCAACGGGTATAGTAAACGATCACGCCACCTATTGCTATAGATATAGTGAGGTTTAGATAAATATATTAGCAAAGAAACCCCATTTAAAGCGGCTTTCTTGCTATCATATTTACGATGTTACCACTTGATGATTTTTTTTGTAACTTTTCCAAAATCACCAGTGAACGTTGCAAATAAAGTGCCTTTCCAATTGTCTTTTAATTGCAATTTAATAGTACCCTTTCCTTGTTCGATATTTTGACTAAACAACTTTTGCCCTAACATATTATGGATAGTAACTGCTACATTTCCTTGTAATTGATTCATTTTAAAAGAAACTTCGCCATTTGTAGGATTAGGATAAGGTCCTGAAATAGGATTTATACTAAAATCTTCTGTCCCTAATTCATCAACTACTTCTATTGTCCAATAACCTTCTGGAGCAACAATTGGGCGGTTTAGTGTTTTTCCAGAATTCGCTTCGCCTCTTATATAATATTGCACGTTATCCTCTGCTACTGGAATATCAACAGTCCAAATATCGTTTCCAGTGGATGTCATTGCCGCTTGAGTATAATTTGTGGCTCCTTCATCTCTATAAAAAACAGTAGCCGTACCAATACCAGAACGGTGTTTTACACTTGCCTCTATGGTAACCAAATTATTTTCAATACTTTGTGCAACCGGTTGGTGTACAATCCACAAAGGATCTGCAACACCTATAGAATGTGTGATACAATGTATGGCTCCTACTTGAGAAATTAAATTTTCCCCTGGGTTATCTACATCGATACCTACAATAGTATATCCTGGCATTAATTCTTGCCATTGAGCAATCGCTGCGTCATCAACTTCTTGCCTATATATTGGGAGTAATATTGTTTTATTAACAAAAATAGCATTCGTAAATGTGCGATAAAAACCGCCTTGGTCTGGATACAGTCCAGATGTGCTTGGTGGCGCATCAATCCATTCCACATTGTAAGGAGTGCCAAATGGAGAGTTAAAATTACTTAAGACATACTCTATATTTTCTTCTATTTGTGGTCCATCTGCAACACCAGTTGGATATCTGCTCACCAACAACGTCTCTTCATCAAGCAATTTCATATGCATATCTATGTGGTTAATTACATCAAAAGGCAAAGCTGTCATTTTAATATAATTTTGAATCCCCATATAATCTTCCATGATTTGGTCAATCTGTGTTTCGGTTTTAGCGGAAACACCGTATGGATTTCCTGCCTCATTTTCTTCTAGAATCAATTCTGAAGCAAATGCATTTCCAAGCCCATCACTCATATAATTTCCCCCTGTATTTACTAGATCATTGGGAGCACTATCTGTTACATAAAGTGGAATTCCAGTAAGCGCTGCATGTGCAGAAGGCACAAGATTATCATTGGGTCTTGGACGGTTGTATATCCAATCTACAATTGCTCTGTCTTCAACTTCGTTCTCATACACTGTATTCCCTGAATAATCACGAATCCAAATACTATCCCAATCTGCATCCATAAAAATAACATTGGTCAAATCTACACCACCAGCTGTTAAATAATTTGCCACACTGTTTTCATTTTGCGTGGTTATTATGACGGTACATTCCTCAACTCCAGCAGCCACTATTTGTCTTAAAATACCTTGAAAATTATTTTCCCAAGTTATCACTAGATATTCAATCTCTTCCCACTCTGCTGCTGCTCTAACAGGAACTGAAGGTGGTGGAGTCATACGGGTGCTCGTGAACTGAAAATCTGAAATTATACTGCGTTCTTCTTCGGTAAGGTTATTGGGTAGAGGCTGTTGTCCAAACAGTATCGTTGAAAAAAGGATTAGAAAGGCATTAGTGAATTTCTGAGACATAACATTCGTTTAATAATTGAATCTAAATATCTCAAAATTATGCCTTTTCTTACATAGAAAAGTGATTTTTATGAGAAAAAACAAAACTTTAACGCTTAGAATTTAAAATATATAAGAAATCATCACGAGCTATTTCTCTCGCACCCAAACCTTCTAAATGTGGAGTGTATACCTGACAGTCAATAAGTTTATAATTGGCCTGTTTTAATTGTTCCACCAAAAAATACAATCCAATTTTAGATGCATCACTTTTTTTTGCAAACATACTTTCTCCACAAAACACCTTCTGTTTTTCTAATTTAATCCCGTAAATCCCTCCTACTATTTTGTCTTCTTCCCAAACTTCAACAGACTGTGCAATGCCTTTCTTATGAAGCGCGACATAAGCATCTTTCATTTCTGATGTAATCCAAGTACCACCTTGACCTTCTCTTCTTATTTCTGCACAGCTAGTAATTACTTCCTCAAACGCCTCATTAAAAGTGATCTTAAATGTCGTTTTTGCAATGGTTCTCCTTAATGATTTTGAAACTTTAAATTCTGAAGGGAAAAGCACCATTCTTGGGTCTGGTGACCACCAAATAATAGGTTCGCCCTCAGAAAACCATGGAAAAATACCCGATTCATAAGCTAACTGAAGTCGCTGTATAGACAGGTCTCCTCCTATTGCAAGAATACCGTCTTCATTTGCATTTTTCTGATTTGGAAACCAAAGTGTGTGGTTTAATAAATACATTAAAATAAAAGTAATCCTGTTACAAAAACGAAGACACCCACTAGCATTAAAACTAGTATATAGGGTAAAATTTCCCGCGCTTTTAGTGGTGTTATTCCTAATAGGGGCAATGCCCAAAAAGGTTGAAGCATATTTGTAATTTGATCTCCGTAAGACAGTGCTAAAATCATTTTAGGCAACGGAACCCCTAACTTTAAAGCCGACTCTATAACGATGGGGCCTTGAATTGCCGATTGTCCTCCATCGCTCGGCACAAAAATATTAGCAAGTCCAGCGCTAAAAGATGTTAAAATAGGCAACGTTCGCGTTGTAGCAATAGAAACAAAGAAATCTGAAATTTGAACGACCCTACCACTTTTTTTCATAATCCCCATAATACCAAAATACAATGGAAACTGAATTAAAATACCACTAGCCCCTTTAATCGATTCGAAGTGTGCACTTAAAAAGCTTGCAAAATTTTTATGTAGTACTAAAGCCAGCCCCAACACAAAAAAGTTCAATAAATTGGGAGTAATGGCTAAAGAACCAATAGCGTTAAAATATTGATAGAAAAATGCTGCTAAAACTAAAGTCCCAAAACCAATTCCAAGAATGTTTGAGGTATCTAATTTTTCAGTACCCGATGCGTTTTGGGTTGTTTGTATTGGGTTTTTATAAACAGATAGATTCGCTGGGGTCACACCAACCCTCTTGCCTATAAAGTAGAGAACAGCAGGAATTAAAATCAACAAAATCGAAAAAAGCATCAAATTAAAACTACTAGAAACTGTTTGGTCAAAAGCGATGCTATCTGGAACTTGAGCTATCAATTCTGGAGTACTCACAACACTCATTAAGCTAGCAAGGTGAACCCTTTCAGCTACTTTTAAAGGTACAGAACCACTTATGCCTCCATGCCAGATCATTAAGCCTACATATCCAGAAGCCCCTACTAATAGACAGTTAATTTTGAAGCCTCTTAACTGCGCAGATCCAGCAACCTTTCGTGCCAAGATCGCGACAAAAATTAAACCCAGTCCCCAATTAAAAAAAGAAACTAATAGTGTTGCAACACTTACCAGTAGAAACGCATTTCCTGTGTTTGTTACCCCGCTTATTAATTTCATAATAAGCGCATCCAAAGGTTTACTTAGGACTAGAATATGTCCCAGAACTAGGATGAGCATCATTTGATATGCAAAAACCAGTAAATTGTTATTCCAAATCCCGCTTTCCCAATAGGAAAGTATGGTCAGAAAATGGTTTTTTTTTGTTGGAGCTTCCGTAAAAAAGAATGCTATAAAAATAGTGAGGAGCGTCAATAATACTGTAATCACAAAAGGTGATGGGAGTACTTTTTTGAAAAATGATTCTATTGTTGTTGTAATTCCCATAGCGTAAAAATAGGAAAATAAAAATCCCGTTATAAAGTTTTATAACGGGATTCGTTTTATTGCGCAAATTTATGCGCTATATCTTATTTCATTAGAACGGCAAATCATCGTTATCTTCTTGATTTAGATCTGTTGCTGGTTCAAAGACATCTGCTGGCGGCATTGGTGGTAAATCCCCTCCTGCTGCTGCAGCTTGACCTACTGCCTCAATTCTCCATCCTTGGATAGAATTAAAATATTTAGTTGTATTTGTCTTAGGATCTAACCACTCACGACCTCTCAAATTAATACTCACTTTTACTTCCTGATCTGGAGCATAGCTGTTTAAAAGATCTGTTTTGTCTTGAACAAACTCAATCATAATATGTTGAGGGTACTGCTCTTCTGTTGTGACTACTAATTCTCTTTTTCTAAAACCGTTGCTTCCAAAAGTTTGCGTTTCTCCGACTAATTTTACTTTTCCTTGTACTTCCATAATGTTCATTTTTCCACCGTACGCTTTGTTTTTTGCGTTAATGGCAATCTTTGTTAAATTAATAAATAGTTAGTGTTTTAATTCCCTTCAGAAAATTTATTCTCTAATAAGTGTATTCCAGGCAGCTTCTACGTCACCTAATAACAGCAATTTTTGTGCCTTTTCTAAGATTGCTTCACTTGTGTCAATCCCGTTTTTGATATTTACAGGTAGTGTTTCAACATTAGCAAGCATGGCTAAGTCATTGCCCGTTAAAATGTCATTATTTTTTAAAGACGCTGGTAATTGGTCTATCCCAATTCCTAATGTTACTAATGGTTTTGGCACTTCAAAAAGCCCCTCTTTTGAACGGCCATACCAATTTCCTCCTAATCTTGATACTGGATCTAATTTTTCAGGATCGATTTTTCCTTCGGCATCTAAAATTTTTTCGTCTATATGAACTTTAAGCACTTCACAAATCACCAAATTACCAGCTCCTCCTTCTGTTCCCAAAGCTATCACTTCGTTTACTTTGCATTCAAATTGTACTGGTGCTTCAGCAACTCTTGGTGGCTTTATCGCTTCCGAAGCAAGTTCGGTAAAACCTGCCTTTTTAAACTCGTTTACCTCCTTAGCATATTCAGTAGAAGACAAAGACATTTGCTGCACCATGGCATAATTGCAAATATTAATAACTACTTCTTTAGTTTCAATTACATTTTCTAAGGTATGCTTAGTGGTATTATCTCGAACTCTGCGAGCAGGAGAAAAAATCATAATTGGTGGATTGGCACTAAACACATTAAAAAAACTAAATGGAGATAAATTTACAACACCGTCCTTAGAGATGGTGCTTGCAAAAGCAATAGGCCTTGGAGCAACGGCCCCTAACATATACCCGTGGAGCTTGGCTGTTTTTACTTCAGCTGGATCTATTGTAATCATAGGGTAAATATAGTGAATGCCTTGCCCTCTTTAAAACTTGAACGCACAATAATATTAACATTTTAGCATTATATTTAACAATCAATAGGCAATTAAATTTATGCAGCAATACAGTTCCTTAACGCGATGGGTTTTTATTTCTGCTTCGGCAATTATTATAAGTCTCATCTTATATAACACATTGGTATTCTTTAACCAGTTGAAAGAAAACGAACGTGCAAAAATGCAAATTTGGGCAGAAGCGCAATTGGATGTTGCGTCTGCATCTATAGACATAAATTCAGATGTTAGCGACGTTTCATTAACTATAATACAGGGCAACACCACCACACCCATGATCTTATACAGTCATAAAGAAGACTCTTATGATAGTAGAAACATGGATTCTATTTCTATAAATGACAAAAAAAAACGAGATGCGATCATCTCCCAGTTTGAAACTGAATATAATCCTATTATTACTACTTTTGAAAATAATCAACTGTCTACTATTTACTATGGAAATTCACCACTCATTAATAAACTAAAATACTATCCGGCAATTTTAATCGTAATTCTTATCTTATTTATTGCCGCTATATACTACTTTAACGAAACTGCAAAAAGCGCTGTACAGAACAAATTATGGGCTGGGATGGCAAAAGAAACCGCACATCAAATTGGCACCCCATTATCTTCTTTATTAGGTTGGACTGAAATCCTAAAAACTGAAAATATTGACCAAAGCTATGTGACTGAAATGCTGAAAGATATTACCCGACTAGAAACAATTACAGATCGTTTTTCGAAAGTAGGCTCTATTCCAAAATTGGAGCAAAAAGACTTGGTACAAGAAACCAAGGAAGCTTATGACTACTTAAAAAGCCGAAGTTCGAGATTAATAAATTTTGAAATATCTACCCCTAAGGAGCCCCTCTTTGTGGATTTAAATCCACAACTTTTTGGATGGACTATTGAGAACCTTGTAAAAAATGGAATCGATGCGATGAAAGGAAAAGGAACCATTGAAGTTCGGGTTGAAAATGCTGGTAAAAATGCCCTTATTTATATTTCAGATACAGGAAAAGGAATCAAGAAGAAAGATCAAAAAAGAATATTTAACCCAGGTTTTACTACAAAAAAGAGAGGTTGGGGATTAGGACTATCTTTAGCAAAAAGAATTATAGTAGCATATCACAATGGGAAAATTCGTGTTTTAAAAAGTACACTAGGAAAAGGCACCACCATTGTTATTTCTCTAAAAAAAATAGAAAATCAATGACCACTAATCATACACTTCATAAGGCACGTATTAAAAACAATTGCCCAGAATGTTTTGCCAATGATGGCTTAGAGTTTATTTTTTCACAAAACCAGACGGTTAAAAAACTGTATACATCTGCTTCAAAAGATATAGAAGAAAAACTGTTTTGTCACAGTTGTAAGAATATCATATACCCTGTTAATTGGGGCGATGATATAGACCGTGTCTATGACTACAATAAAAAACAGGTTATGTCAAAAAAAGGGGCCATAAAACTTACAACAATTGGCTTCTTAGTTGTATTTATTGGGATTGCAATAATAGGAATCAGCGTATCTATTTTATTGCAAAAATTATAAAGAAATCGCAGCTGCAATGTCTTTCGCTAATGCCTTGAAAGCTTGATCATCCATTGTAACTTTGTTTTGAAATGTCATCTCTTTCATATCGTTTAAAGGAATTAAATGAACGTGAACATGAGGTACTTCCAATCCAATAACACTCATTCCTACGCGTTTACAAGAAATTGTTTCCTCTAGTGCCAATGCCACTTTACGACTAAATTCCATTAACAAAAGGTATTGATCCGAGTTCAAATCAAATATTTTGTTTACTTCTATTTTTGGAATACAAAGCGTATGCCCTTTGGCATTGGGATTAATGTCTAAAAAAGCAATATGGTTTTCATCCTCAGCAACTTTATAGCAGGGAATTTTACCATCGATAATTTTTGTAAAAATAGAGGCCATTTTTTAATCTCTTGAAATTTCTAGCACTTCAAATTTTAAAGTTCCATTGGGCACTACAATATCTGCTAAATCACCAACTTCAGAACCCAATAACCCTTTCCCAATAGGAGAATCTATAGAGATTTTTCCTGTTTTTAAATCTGCTTCGGTTTGTGCGACTAATTTATAAGTCATCTCCATTCCATTAACCTGATTTTTAATTTTTACGGTAGAATGTATAAGCACTTTTGAAACATCTAGTTGAGACTCATCAATTACACGAGCATTTGCCACCACTTGTTCTAATTTTGAAATGCGCATTTCTAACATTCCTTGTGCTTCTTTTGCTGCGTCGTATTCTGCATTTTCACTCAAATCTCCTTTATCACGAGCTTCAGCAATTGCATTAGATGCCCCTGGACGTTCAACGTCTTTTAGCTGATTGAGTTCTTCTTTTAATTTTTTTAATCCTTCTAGTGTATAGTATGATACTTTACTCATTTTAATTTCGTTTTAATGAAGTGTAATTTCGGCATTGTTCCTATCACATTTTAAAAATCCTACCGATTACTTTTGAGACAACTCAAAGAGGGCAGGAATGCGAAAATCCCATACACGACGGGATTTCTCTTATACAAATATACTAAAAAATAACTTGTTAGGTACTTTTTTGTACTTTTGCAAATGATAATTACCCTTACTAATATGAAAAAAATTGCGCTTCTATTTTGTTTGACTATTTCTCTATTCTCTTGCGATTCTGATGATAATGCAGTAAACCGAGACAACCCCTTTTTATTTGATCCACCAATAAACATATCTCTTGATTTGAGCCTCCCAGAATATAATGGACTCAATTTTCCGGGAAACAATGTGATTATTAGCCAGCGAGGTATAAAAGGAGTTGTAGTGTACAATGTAAACAATGATCTTTATACTGCATTTGAGCTAAGTGACCCTAATCACATACCCAATACTTGTTCAAGAATGGACGTAAACGGAATTCTAGCAAGCTGCCCTTGTGACACTGATGAAAATAGTTATGATATCTTTACTGGACAGCACCAAACCAATGCTGAACTATTCCCTATGCAAGCTTATAGAGTTGAAAAAGCTGGTAACTCGATTATAATTACTAATTAATGAGTAATGAGTAATGAGTAAAATTTAAATAAAACTTAATTATTTTTGGCTCTATGTTAAATACAGTGGGTAATCAAATTTAAGTTTTCCGAAGATAAAATAAATCATATTAATAAAGTTCTTGGTATTAGCATATCCTCTTGCTCTTTTTTTGGCTCGTTGAATTTTTGAATTTAGCCCTTCTAAAATTCCGTTGTTTATTCTACTTTCAATATAGTTTATAATGCCTGTCCAGTGTGCTCTTATGGTTCTTGCACCCTTCATAAAGAGCTGTCTCTTTGATTCTTCTGCTATATCACACCAAAAAGCCAAACATCCCTCCGCCTCTTGTTTATCTTTGAGTTCCCAGAATTCTGTAAACAATTGTTTTAACCTATAACCTTCAGCCAGAGGCGGATAGCACTCTAAAAGCAAGCCTCTTTCCTCTTTAATTTTTGGGGTCAGATTACTGTTAAGTAAAGTGTATTTGTGTCCCTTTAATAGCTCATTACCTCGCCTTTCAAGTTTTCTAAGTTCGTCCATTGCCTTATTGACTTCTTTCACAACGTGAAATTTATCAAATGTAATGTCGGCATCTGGTAAATAGTTGTTGCAGCCAGATTTTGAATGCGGGCGAGATGTCTATACAAACTTGTTTAACCTTATTGACATCTACCTCTTTTTCTTCGAGATATACCACCCTTTTCCTAATACAGTCAGAATCCTTGCCTTGAAATGCATATAGCACTCTGCGCTCGTTCAAATCAACCATGGTCGTCACATAGTGATGTCCTTTGCGTGTAGAGGTTTCATCAAAACCTACTTGTTCTAACAAATCTATTGTATCTGCACTGTGTGCTCTAGAGATCCAATAATTAAAAAATGTCCAGATCTTATTGGGGTAAATACCTAAAATTTTAGCCGCTTTATTTATTGGCATCTCATTCTCTATAAGTAACATAGAAAAAGCTTCAAAGAGTAATGTAAAACCGCTCTGTGCTCTTGCCCAAGGAACAAGTTGAGTAATGACCTTACCGTCTTTTTGCTCTACTCTGGGGACTTTAGCCTGTAAATAACAATGATGCTGAAAGAAATTTAAGTGCTGCCAAGTACGGGCAACAGTATCATAAGCAGTATATGAATTACCATCAACTGATTTAAACGTTTAACCTTTAGCAAAACCTAAATGAATATCTAAACGGGATTCCGCTTTATTGAACTTAACTTCTTTGATGCACCAAGGTAATTCTAAACCCAAAGCTATTGCAAAAATCTCTTGTGAATTTGACATAGCATAAAGGTGAAATTTTTAACTTACCCATTCAAATCAACATAGAATCTTATTTTTCTTAATGTTGAACAAGTAATTGCTGTGATTTTACACTATCACCATCATATACATGTAAAAAATAGGTGCCATTTGGCAGATTTTCTGTATTGATTGTTTTTTCAACATTTGTGGTTTGACCTTGATATTTAATAATAGAATTCGCATCATAGATATAAATGTAATAAGTACCAGGTGGATGCTCCTCAAAATGCAACTTAAATTCTTGATTAGCTGAGTTTGGTATTGGTACGATTTGTATAGGATCATAGCAAGTTACACAAGGCCCACCATTATATTGAGTCACATACATTTCTTGGCTGTATCTGCTTTCTCCACATGCACTTACCCCCCAAGCTTCAACATGACCTTCATGACCCGCATTACCTGAAAAAACATCATCTAAATGTCGAGATTGACTAAATTGTTCTTTTATTTGCCAATTATCACTCGTAGGGTCAATAATTGGTACTATGTCAAAATCAGGATCGAAAGGCGCAGGCAAACTCCACCTGTAATAATCTGCACCGCTAATTGGCTCCACCTCATAATCATTGGTTGAGCCAACGTGTACATGATCTGATCCAGTTATAGAATTTTGTTCAGAATCTGGAATACCTACCCAGATATTTCGTTGATATACAACACCATCCAAAATAGCCCGTACATAACCGCTATTACTATAGAATTCTCCTAAACCGTCTTGAGGCTCTACTAAAAGATAATCCCAACCACCTACTACAATTTCTAAATTTGAAGAAACCTCCCAAGTTACTCCTTCGTTGACAGGACACAAATCAATAAAATTAAAAAAGGCATTATCATTAAGACAAATTCTATTTGAACCCGTTACAAAATCTGCATTATTAGTTTTATAAACTGTAGGGAGCTGCTCATTACCTGCAAGTTCTTCTAGCAACCAATCCACACTCTCTTGTGTAAATGAAGTGTGTTGCTCATTATTTTCTGGACCAAAATATGTATCGAAAGGAATTTCATTGGTACAGGTAAGATCACGATCTAAATTTTCTGACCAAACAGTTTCTGGTTGGTAAAATCCTAAAGAGCTAAACGTAGGAATAAAAGAATTCACATGTTCGTTATTATAAAGAGATAATTCTGCACCCCCTAATAAATCTGACAATAATGCCCATACATTGCTTAGAGAGAGTGTATGCCAAGACCAAAAAGGACTAGAGATGTATGGAAACGGGTCATCATTACCTTCTACCGATTTTGCCAATTCGTTAAATCCAGGAAACCAACCACCCTGAACATTATCCATATTCCCTCTTGAATTTATATTAGTGATACGAAGAGATATATTTGAAAATCCATTTTTATACTTTGATATCCTTAAATTTTCATTTAAACTAGGCATCGTATAGGCTTCTAAACTTGCAACATGTTCATCCCAACAAAAAGGCCAAGGAGTACAAAATGTTTGAAAGCCTCTTACATTAAAGCCTATTTCACCATTATTGATATAATTGTCTAGCTGTGCAGTAAAAGGATTGTAATAAACCTTGGTGTTTTTTAAAGCTCCGTTTACTAAGGCGATTTTACGTAAATTTTGTGGATACCCCTTACTTTCAGCTAATCCATTTGTAAATAAGTTGTTGTAATATTCTATATAAAAAGGATGCCCCCGATCTACTAAAAACCCTTGCTCCTCAGTTTTTCCATCTAAATAGCTTGTATTTAATTGGTATGAACTAGCACTATGGAATTGTTCAATAAGTTGTTGTTTTGCAGCGACCGATCCTAATTGGTCTACAACAAAATCATTAGCAGCTGGCACATCATCTTTTATTTGGTTTAATAAAGACTGTAAACCCATAGGAATATTTGCACCAAGATGTGGGCTATCTATACTCACCCAAAGTCTCGTATTATGATCCATGCCTTACTTTTCCATATGCGCCAGAGCGTATCTAGATATTTGTCCACCCATACTAGGGCCTACAATTACTAACTCTTCATTGCTATTGTTTTGTGCTAGAATAGTATTCAACTCTTCGTACAAAGCTACATGCGCCAAAGCATTACGCTCTATATAATCTGCGCCGCCATCTATGGGGGTATTGTTATTAGCGGAAATACTATGGTTGGGTTGATTTACAATGACTACATCATAGCCTTGTAAATTTAATTCATCAACTAAATATATTTCGTTATCATTTGCATCAACAAAAGACATAAAATCGTACATAGATGTGTGTTCATTTGGAGGCAAACTAGTATCGCTATCTTCAATTTTACGCGTATCGCCAGGGTCAAAACCGTCAATTATTACTATGGGTTTTAATAAAGTAGCTTGGTTATTCCCATTATTAGTATGGTAAAATATACGGTATTCTAAATATCCTTTATATCCAAGCCAAGGATCTGTCGCTGTAATGTTATAGTCTTGAATCAAAGGTTGAGAGGGCTGGCTATATGCTAGCAATGAGTGTACTGCCGCTTGTGTAGTTTTACTAGTGCCGTCTGCAAAAGTAGCTGTAAATATTAGGGTTTTAAAACCTTCGCTTGCGTAAGTAATGTTAATTTCAGTAGTAATAATATTGCCATTACTCATTAATGTATAGTCTGTATTGGTATCAAAATTGGCAACAAGTTCTACAATTTCTTTCCCGGCTACCTCTTCAATTAAAAAGGTGCTATCAAATAGATACTTTATAGTGTTACCTCTCACATATTGCTTAAGTGGTGAAGCCATAAATGTATGATTTTCAACAAAAGAAGGTTTGGTATTGTTAATTTTTTCAAATTTATCATTCTGCACTTTTAAGGCACCTTCTGGCTCATTCTCTTTATTATAATTTAACCAATGATAAGTGGCATTTAGCACCCCAATATTTACCGAAGAATATATATTGTCTGCTACATAATGCTCACGTAGTGTATTATAATCAATAAATTTTTCTTGATTAGAGGCTTTGTATAGATCGTGAAGTGCTTGTTCAAATAATACTTTGTTTGCTAGTTTGTCATTGCTGTTAAAACTAGTAAGGTTACTCCAAGCACCACTCCTATCATACAAAACTCCCGATGTAAAAGATGTTTTGTCAATATCAACAAGCATACTATCTATTTTGGTCGTGTTTTGAGCTTGTGTACTAAAGTGTGTTAAAAAAGATAAAAGAATAAGCTAGAATAAAAAATTTCTCATAATTTTGAAGTATTAATAGATGAAACAATATGGTAATTTGGTTTATGTATTATGTTTGAGGTGTCATTGGCGTGGCACCTTTTTTAACTAAGGGAAATCAATAATATTGGTATTTAAAACATCCCATTTAATATCAAAACGTCCTTGGGTAATTTCTATAATATCAGATGAATCCTCTTGATTAACAGCTTGACAACTAAAAGTTCCTGAAATAATTCGATTTTCAAAATCATAGCGAGAAATAAACAATTCTCCACTATTAGCTATGGAACAATACTGTGTATATGGTTGACTTAAATCTTTAAGTATTAAACAACGAATGTTTACAGTGTTGTTTGCGAAAATACCTTTTAAACAATTACTATCTTCAATTATATAAGTGCCTTCTCCATTTAATGATAGGTCAGGAATATGAACATCTATAATTCCCTTTGCATTACTTTTATAGTCTTGCACGTTAATTTCACTATATTCAAATTCTGAAGATGGGGGGTTACCACTAAAAATCATTCCACGAGCAGGTCCTAAGGTAGAAGTAGCTCCATTTCTTGGAGTAACCAGCACACCATCTACGTAGCAGCCAAAGGTATTTGCGCCCGTTTGCGTTATAAGAGGTAGTGTAGGATTAAATTCATCATCACTTTCATTACAACTATGCACTAAACCAGTAAGCAATAATAATAAGATTAAATATTTCATAGTAGCTTTTTTTATTCTTTAATAATTCGTTTTGTGATTGCGTTGTTATATCCAATAATTTCAAGAAAATAAACCCCAGTTTGAAGCTTAGCGATATTAATTGAATGAGACTTGGTAGTCCCATCTTGGGTCATTAAAAGTTTTCCTTGTAGGTCATAGTAAAAAATTTCTCATAATTTTGAAGTATTAATAGATGAAACAATATGGTAATTTGGTTTATGTATTATGTTTAAGGTGTCATTGGCGTGGCACCTTTTTTTTAAGGGAAATCTGAAAAATTATTTAATAATTTCCAGTTTATATCAAAACGACCTTGGGTAATCTCGATAATTTCATCGGGATTATCTCTATTTATAGCTTTGCAACTAAAAGTTCCAGAAAAAATACCTTCATTTTTATCGTAACGTGTAATCAGTAATTCTCCAGAATTTTCTATAGAACAATACCATTTAAATGCTTGGGTATCATTATCAAAAATTCTACAAAATATATTTAAATTAACAGGCGAGTACACGTTGCTATAACAATTACTTTCATTAATTGTAAATACACCTTCACCATTTTCATCTAAGTTGATAAAGTGAATATTCAGTATTGCTCCAGTTCCGCTTTTAGAGTCACGAATCCTTAATTCATGGTAGGGGATCTCTTGTGTTTGGGGACCACTACTCATAATCATTCCAGGAGTTGGGTGCCCAAGTGAAGAAGTAGCTCCATTTCTTGGAGTAACAAGCACACCATCTACGTAGCAGCCAAAAGTGTTTGCGCCCGTTTGCGTTATAAGAGGTAGTGTAGGATTAAATTCATCATCACTTTCATTACAGCTATGCACTAAACCAATAAGCAATAGTATTAAGATTGAATATTTCATAATAGCTTTTTTTATTCTTTAATAATTCGTTTTGTGAGTGTGTTGCTATGTCCAATAATTTCAAGAAAATATACACCAGTTTGTAGCTTAGCGCTATTAATTGATTGAGACATGGTAGTCCCATCTTGGGTGATTAAAAGTTTTCCTTGTAAATCATAGTAAAAAATTTCTCATAAATTTGTAATGTTAATATGGCATAGATTAAACTTGAGTGAAAATTAATTTTTGTTTATTAATGTTAGGCATCATTGACGTGGTGCCTTTTTATATTTACGGGAATTGTATCCCTGGCAGTTCTTCCCAATTTATATCGAATCGCCCTTCAGTAATTTCTATAATATCAGTTGGGTTGTTTATATTGGCTGCTCTTCCATTAAAAATACCAGAGACAATTCTATTGTCTAAATCGAATCTTGTAATTGTAATTATACCTCCCTCCTCTACAGAAAAATATCGCTTAATCGTTTGCGTCTCAGAATCTAATACTCTACAATAAAAATTTGGCCATGGATTTGAATGAAATCCTCTATTCCCATTACTCTCTCCGATAAAATAATCACCTTCTTTTAGATTGTACAAATCATGTAAATGGATATTTATTCGTCCACTAGTTCCGCTCTTAAAATCCACAACATTAATATCTGTATACACTGTTGAAGTAGAACCCCAATAATACATTCCGCGATCTGGCCCTGTAAATGTACCAGTGCCGTCTCTCGGAATTACAACGATACCATTTATTTTACACCCAAATGTATTTTCTCCAGTTTGTGTAATTAAAGGTAATGTAGGGCCCGAATCTTCATTTTCATCATCCTGATTACAACCGTAAAAAAGACTTATAACAAGTAATAATGAGAGTATATTTTTTATACTAAAAATTTTAATTTTTAATAATTTGTTTTGTAAAAGATGTTTCTTCCCCCTTCACCTTAAAAAAGTAGACACCTGTTCGAAATTCAGAGATATTTAGTGTCTGTGTCTTCGTATTTGATGAATAGCTTTTTAGTAATTTACCCTGCACGTTGTACACTAGAATTTCATTAAAGGATTGAGAGCTTTCAATAGTTATAAATTCACTTGATGGGTTAGGGAAAAATGTTGTTTTTGTTTCAATACTATCTTCTATCCCTAGTGTACAATTTTCTGTAAAATTAATTGCGTGACCTACTTGACTTGTTATTTCATCTATCAACACCACATTATCAACATCATCTATACAGATATCCTTTAATATGGGTAGATTTTCGAAATTACTTGAGTATATACCATCAAAAGTTATATTCTCGTTATTTCCGTTTTGCAAATTGATTGATTGAAATTGCATATTATTATTGCAAATCAATGAGAATAAATTACTATTTGCACTTAAATCTAAATTTTCCAAAAGAGTTTCTCGACATTCCAGTATAGAGAGAATAGGATTATTACTAAAATCAAGTTCTGCTATAGTATTATTTCCCATTGAAAAAAGTAACAAATTAGGATTACTATTCACATCTATCGATGTAAGTTGATTAAACCTACATTCAAATTGAAATAATGAACTATTATTACTTATATCAATTGAAGTGAGTTCATTTTCATAACATAAAAAAACCTCCAATGCAGTATTATTACTTACGTCAATAAAAGTTAAGTTATTTGAAGTACAGTCTAAGTAAGTGATATTCACAAAGGCCTCGATACCAGTTAAATCATCAATAAACGCAGCATTTACACTAATAGTAGTAGTTTCTTGTGCCTCAGCTACTTGTATTTCTCCATCATTATTTGCATCTATGTCAGGATTCATTGATAGCAGTGCATTCTTAAAATTTGGATCTGGAATATCAACAATTTGAGCATTGACATACATCGCAGAAAAAAATAACACAAAAAAAATATATGTTTTATTCATGACTTTAGGAATAGATACGTAGCAATAAATTGGTATTTAGAAACAAATTACCGGGGAGGAGGTGTAATTAAAAAACTAAGGTATAAAAAATAAATAAATACACAAGGATTTTATTAACTATCGAAAATTTTATTTATTTACGGGAAATTGTAAAGCATATTCTAAAGAAAAAGATAGTTTATCGTATTATTCTGAAATTTAAAACCCCAATTCCTTTAAAACGGAATTGGGGTTTTAACGTTATTTTCTTAAAAAATTTCAGCCTAAAACTTAATAGTAGCCCCCACTAAAAAGTTAGCTCCTGCTTGTGGGTAAAACCCTGCTCCTTCTTGGGTAGTTACTTCGCCTGGCACACTAAAGTCATCATCAAACGTGAAGAAAAATCCGTTGTTTACAAACTGAGTATCCAAAACATTGTTTACAAGACCGTTAAAAACAATCTCTTTAACAAATGGCACTCCTTGTAAACGGTACACCAAATTAATATCTTGAATAAAATAGGCATCTAGTTTTGAAAACTCACTGTCTATATTACCCATATATTGCTCTCCTACATACTTTGATAATAGCCCTATTTCAAAGTTTTTTAATGGGCGTATCATTAAATTATTTGCAGCTACAATAGCTGGCGAAAAAGGCAAATTGGTATTTCCTAAATTTACAACTTCACCATCTTGCTGAAATATAAAGTCTACATTCTTATTAGTACTAACAGCAAGATTGGGCATTAGTTTTACATGTTTTGTCAAGGAAATAGCCGCATCTATTTCAAGTCCTAAACGATAACTGTTCCCACTAGTTGCTCTTATTGGAGCACCTACATCATTTAAGGCACCAGTAAGGACTAATTGGTCTTTATAATTCATAAAATAAGCGTTGGTATTTACCATCACCTTTTCTTTTTTATAACGCCATCCTAGCTCATAATCATCTAATCTTTCCGCTATAAATAATCCCTCTTCAAAATCACTACGACGCGGCTCTCTATTTGCTCTACCGTAAGAAAGGTATAATTGGTTTGCATCATTGTGTTGATAAGCAGCACCAAACTTAGGGTTGAAAAAATTATAATTCACGGCTACCTCTAACGGTGTTTTATCAGATTCAATCCCTGTAGTGGTATGTCTTACAAAGCGTCCTTGTAGATCACCATACACGCTCCATTGAGTAGCTATTTTATAGGTTGCCTTAGAGAAAACTGTCACTTCTGTTTTTTCACCAGTTCCTTCATAATACCGTTCTTTATAATCATAATCAATAGGAAATTCACTCCATAATATTTCACCAAAATGATCTCCTTGATACAGACTTGCAAAGGCACCTGTAGTTGTATCCCAGTTTTCATCTTTATAATTCACAGATGCGTTTATGGCATAAAAATCATTGTCTAACCAGCGACGTCTTATATAATCTGTCGATGTGATTTCGGCTCCATTAATAGTGTATGGCTCCACTCCTAAAAATTCGAAACTAGCTTGGTCACTAAAAAAGTTGTTAGGGTAAAACTGGTCATCAACATATTGTTCAAAATACCCTCTACCATAGGTATAGTTCATTGCTACATTACTACTCCATTTATTATCATATTTTTGATTCCACAATAATTGATAATGATCTTGCGCATAATTATCTACTTCATTGTCGTAGAAGCCTTCAAAATCACCATTAGCATCAAATTGTTGTCCTATGATATTAAAGCGTCGATTTTCAGCTAACTGGCTGGCATCAATACCCCAATAAGCTTGATAAGTCTCCTCACGACCTCCAAAACCAATGGCTTTTATTAAGGTGTTATCATCCACATAACTTGCTTGTAAAAAATAAGATTGTAAGTCTGATGAGGCTCTATCCACATAACCATCACTTTTAATAGAAGACAGCCGTCCTGCAATTTCTATGTGATCATTAAGGAGTCCTGTACTAAATTTTAAATTATGCCTTCGGGTATTAAAAGAACCTATAGAGCTGGCTATTTCTGCAGAAGCTTCTTTAGAAATACCGTCTGTCAATAAGTTTAAACTCGCACCAAAAGAGCCACTTCCATTTACAGAAGTTCCTACTCCACGTTGCAGTTGTAAACTTTCAACTGAAGAGGTAAAATCTGGCAAGTTCACAAAAAAGGTACCTTGACTTTCAGCGTCATTAAACGGAATCCCGTTGAGTGTTACATTAATGCGGGAAGCATCACTACCTCTTACTCTAAAAGAAGTATATCCAATACCTGCTCCAGCATCACTTGTGCTCACAACAGAAGGTAAATACTGTAGCATAAAGGGAATGTCTTGCCCTAAATTTCGTTTTTCGAGCTGTTCTGCGCTAAGGTTGGAGTGTGTAATGGGCGAATCTGCTGCGACCCTTACAGATTTGATAAGGACTTCACCAAGGTTCTCCACTTTGGTGGAATCTTGAACTTGGTTAGGCACTTGTGCAATGACTGCAGAAATACTAAAAGCAGCAAAAATAGTGGTAATAATTGTTTTCATTCGTACAATGGTTTTGTGACGAATAAAAGGAGCATTATTCTTTATTAAAAATAAAATGATGTCTTTCTGAGTGCTGCCAATTGGCTAAAGTATAAACAACAAAACACATCTGGATCACACTCAATGCGACGTTATATTTCCTAAACAGCATTACCTGTTCTAGGTTCTATGGGTATAATCTCAGCCTAAACGATTTATAATTTTTGATTGTCGATTTTGAACTGATATTCAATAATCTCCGATCCACAATTTTTAATCAAGAAAGCACCCCTTTGAGATGCCCTACAAAGATAGAATATTGTGTTTTACAGCATAATAAAAATCAAAAAATATTCAAACAAAAATATTCTTTTGAAATTTTACTCTACGCTAGGGGGTCTTCGGTTTGACTTTTTTAAGGCATTCTTCTTTTTAGACGTCACCCTTCGTTCAATAGCACTTCTGGAAGGTTTTGTTTTTTTTCTAGGTTTTACAACCCGCAAACTTTTCTTTAGTAATCGAAGTAGTTTCTCAACAACCAAGGCCTTATTCCTATGCTGGCTTCGGGAGTCGCTGCAAGAGATAGAAAGTACCGCCGCCGAAGAAACTCGGTTGCTAAGTTTCTCTCTTACTTTATTTTTTTCTGTTTCAGTTAATCCTTTAGAGTTTTCAATATCAAAACTTACATTGACTTTGGAGGATGTTTTATTAACGTGTTGCCCCCCAGGACCGCTGCTTCGCACAGCTTTAAATGTAAGCTCTTTTATGACGATTTCAGTATTCATTATGCGTTGGGCTGATGCCTAGGACGGAGCAAATCGTTGACCGTTTTGACTGGATTAAATGTCTCAATAGGCACTTCCATAAAAATGGTGTTCCACTTTGCCATACCGCCGTTCCAAAGACCGGGAAGTTCAAGTGCCTTAATAGGTTTTCCTTCTATAGTTTTGTTGCTTATAAAGCATGCGTCCGGATTACTATAATGATGAAGATTAAATTTTTCTCCCTTACAATTTCTAATTCCACAAACGATATCCACCGGATTAAAATGCGTTGCTTCATTTACAATATTGAGTTGTCTAAAGTCTTCTTTATCAATTTGGGACATTTCTACAATTTGTAGCGAAATGCAACCATCAACATCTTTGACCCAAAATGGTCCTCCTCCAGGACTACCCGTATTTTCTACCACTCCGCAGACACGTATGGGCCTGTTAAGGATATCGGCAATACCTGCTTCAGTATTTGGAATTTCTTTAATATTTAGCTCGTTCCATAAAAAAGATTTCATCTCGCTTAGCCTTTCATTGGGAACATTGCGTTGCATTATTTCCTCTAAGTAAGAAAAAATCCGAGACTGAACTTTAAGCAACTTCCCCGCCAGCATTCTCTTGTATTTAACACTGCTTTTTAGATATTCTTCTGCGACAACATTATCGATGTTTTTTATAAAAACGATATCTGCGTCTACATTATTTAAATTATTAAGAAGTGCCCCGTGTCCCGAAGGTCTAAACACGAGTGCTCCTTTTTCGTCTCTATATATTGAATCATCTCTATTTACAGCAATAGTATCTGTACTACATTCTTGAAAAGAAAAAGAGATTTTTACTCCAATTTTTGTCTTTTTAGTGATTTTATTTTCAATAGCTTTAAATGCCTCTTTAAACAGGTCTATGTGTTGCGGAGAAAATGTGAAATGCAAGTGAACATTGTCATAAGCTGCTGCATATTGAGTTGCCTCATAAAGTTGTTCCTCAAAAGCAGTTCGACTATATTTTAGATATTTATGAAATGGGATAAGGCCTTTTGGAAGTTTACTATATCCCAAACCATCTTCTGTAAGCAAGGTTTTAACAAGCCAAAACATCCGAACACCTTTGTTTGATTTTTTGTAGTCGGGATATAATTCTCTAATCTTTGTTCTTAAAACTTTTATGAATGGAAAATGCTTTAAGTTTCTAAAAAATATATCGAGTTCAGTAAGTTTATTTATTTTAATATAACTGGAAAGCAACTCTTCTTCTGGATCATAGCCCTCCAAGAAGGTGTGTAAAAAATTAAACATTCTTGTTGCTGCTCCACTGGCAGGAACAAAGTTAACAATATCTTTGTCTTGTTTATGTTTACTATAATAACTAGCAAGTTGATTCAGTTCCTTTTCAGAAGGACTTTCTATGCCATTATTTATACCAGCAGCCGTTACAATAGCAACGAATGGAGTTCCTTTTTTAAAAAACCTTAGCTGGTTTTTAACCTTTTCTTCATCAAGCCCTTGGGCCTCAAATTGTTGGAGGTCTTGCCTATTAAACATACGATTTTAATTCTTCTTGCGTAATTCTTCGATTACAGTTATGGCTTTCTTTAAACGGTATTTTTGGTTACCCCTCAATATAGTATATGGGAGTGAGTTTTGCAAGAGTTCCTTCTCAAAAGTACGAAACATTATTTCTCTATCGTTAGGTCTGTCACGTAAATCATCAAATTCCCATGGAACATCTATTCCTGTTAAAAAATAATGATCATACTTGTTTTGAGCAGCAGCACTTTTAATTTCTGAAGGACAAAAACCCTGATAGTAATACTCACAGTATGTTTTTATTTCCAGTAAGTTAGTGTCTAAAAATAACACTTTTTTTGCTTTAGCCAAAAGCACATTCTCTGCATTCATTTGTCCTTCTGCAATAGCGAGTAGGTCCTCTTTTTCAATGCTTTTTTGTGATTTCACCCATTTTTTTTCTAAATAAACACGCATATACTCGGGTACCCACGGCTCTTGATAATGCTCCGCAAGTTGAATTGCTAAGGTAGTTTTACCTGTGCTTTCTGGACCAAAAAGCACTATTTTTAAGCAGTTACTTGGGGTTTGTGCAAGAGTTTTTTCCATTCTAGATATCCAAAAATAGCAATAATAGTTAGTGCAAAATATAGAAAGCTGCTAAAAGTTAGTCCTTTATAAAAATAAAGCGGAACGGTAATGATATCACCCACAATCCAATAGATCCAATTTTCAATTTTCCTTTTTGCCATCAACCACATCCCAACAAAAAAGATTGCCGTTGTAAAGGTATCTATATATGCCGTCCAATGGTTGAACTTATCAAATATAGCATACACTATCCATACAAATACAAACGTACTTACAAAAATAACGATAGAGATCTTGTGTTCTTTGGTGGTCGTTTTAGAGATTGAGGTTACTTGTTTATCGCCCACTTTTCTCGTCCAGATATACCACCCATATATACTCATTACAAAATAGTACCCATTAATCATCATATCGCCTAATAGGCCCCACTTTAATAATAAATACACAAAAATTGCCGTGCAAATCATTCCCGTAGGAAATACTAAAATGTTGTTTCGTTTTGAATAAACGACAGAGGCAATGGCAAGAACTGAAGCCAATAATTCTAAAACAATGTCCAGTGTATCATATGCTGAGTACTGACCAAATAGAAAATCAAAAATGAGGTTCATAATCGCTTCGGTCAGGTTTTACAATTTTAATATATAGCAATACTCTTTCAACCGCTTCAAGTGCAATTTTTATTTCGGTTTTAAGTACTGTCATTACATTGTCATAATCTCCATAGACCTGAGTACATAATGGATTTTCAAGAACCGTTAATCCCGAGCCCCTCAATTTCTTAATAAAATCGATGATCGCAGGTTCATAGTCGTCCTGTAATGGAGTAAGTGCAAGCGCTACTAAAATGTTCATGGTGCAAATATACACTTCGGTACTATTTTGCGATTGCTAATTTTCAATTTCATTTTTACCCTTTCCGAAAAATCACTCAGTAACCTTTGCTTTCGTTATTATACCAAACCATTATTGGGGTGCTATTTTGCGAAGAAAATTTCTCTATTTAAGTATCCTAAATTCGCAGAATTACTTAGTGACCTTTACTTAGTTAGTTGATTTAATATTTGTAAATAGCTTGTCCCAAGACACATATCTGTTCGCTTTGCTCTCTTCAAGAGACATACCTTATAACCCATTTAATAAAAAAAATTGGATGCTATTATTTTTAAGGATAATTCAGAAAACTGCCAACTACAAATGCTTACTCTAAAAAATAGCAGCCAGGCTACCTAAATATGTTTGGTTCCAATTACATTTCTAGTAGCTTACACTGGATAGGTAATACAAAGCTTAGCGCATATCCAGCACCCTATGCTGTTGCCCAACACCAATGCCTACTTTTTCTCAAAAACAGTCCCCATCACAACCATATCTGCTCCCGCACTGTATGCTTCCTCTAGTTGTGCTGTGGTGCGAACTCCTCCACCCACGATTAATGGAATTTTTAGCGCTTTTTTTACTTCGGAAATAATCTTTTCAGATACTGGTGTTTTTGCACCGCTACCCGCTTCTAAGTAAATAACTTTTGCCCCCATTAAAGCTCCTGCTAATGCCGTATGGACTATTAAATCCACATTATTTTGAAGTAAAGGAGACGTATTTGTAACTCGTGCCACAGCAGATTCAGTGCCTCCATCAATTAATAAATATCCTGTAGCAATTATTTCTAAAGACTGATTTTTAAGCTTAGCTGCGGCTTCAACTTGTTGACCAATTAAATATTCTGGATTATTTCCAGAGAGGAGAGATAAAAACAACAGGGCATCTGCATTAAAACAAATCTGATCTGCGTCCCCTGGAAAAATAAAAATAGGGAGGCGTGTTGTTCTCTTTAATTGGGCTACTAATGCTTTAGTTACATTTTTTGGAACCGTGCTCCCGCCAATAAATAAGTGCGTAGTTTCTTTCGGAATCCTACTTATAAAAGCCTTACAACTTGTACTGTCAAACTTTTCAGGATCTATTAAAATGGCAAGTAGTTTCTTGTTCTGAGAAATTTCTGAAAGTAAATTTTGATAATTAGCAAATGTACTTATCATCATTTAAGAAGCTTTGTTAATGCGTACACTAATGTAAATTCTTCAAACTCTTCAAAATAAATATTATAGGTTTCGGTTTTATCTTTGAATGCAACTACCGCAGTACTTTGCTTTGCATCTAATCTAAAATCTGCTACAAAAATATTTTCTAAAAAGCTTAGTCCGGGATTTGCAAAACTCTTATACAAGCTTTCTTTTGCTCCCCAAACTATTGTTAGTTTTCTTATAATTGCATCATCATTCGCGAGGGTTCGATACTCTTCAATTGGAGTGAATTTGTGCGCTATTCTTAGAATTTTCTGTCGTTGTTTTTCAATATCGATTCCAACTTCCGAAGGGCCAACAATAATTGCTGCAAACGTGTAAGAATGGGTAATGGAAATGCAGTTTCCATCTTTTAAATGTGGTTTTCCGTTTTCATCATAAAATAAGTCGTGGTCTGTATAACCCATTTGTGCCAACAAATGCCGCACGCTCATAAAACCTCTGCGATGTAAATCGCTTTTCATTCCATCTACCCGATTTTGACAATGGTCTGTGAGTAAAATACCTTCCGCTAAATCCTCAAAAGACTCTTCTATCTTCCAAATGAGGACCTTAGTATCCTTAGACAATGTTATAGTTTTGTAAATAGACATTATTTTTTGATTGCTTTTGCTTACTTTTGCAGTCTCAAATTGGAATGTTTAAAACGAGATTACGGTAGTTTAAAATTTCAGTAATTAAACCATTACAAAATAGCAATAAATTAACGAGTTTCCCACCTGAGTGGGAATGAAAATTAAATTTTCTATGTCAACAAAAACAGTACCTTACACAGCGTTTAAAGTAAAAGATATTTCCCTAGCAGAATGGGGACGTAAAGAAATTAGACTTGCCGAAGCAGAAATGCCAGGATTGATGTCTTTGCGCGAAGAATACAAAAATGAGCAGCCTTTAAAAGGAGCGCGTATTGCAGGATGTCTGCATATGACGATTCAAACAGCTGTATTAATCGAAACATTACAAGATCTAGGAGCAGAAGTTACTTGGTCTTCTTGTAATATATTCTCTACACAAGATCAGGCTGCCGCCGCCATTGCTGCTACTGGAACTCCAGTATATGCTTGGAAAGGGATGAACGAAGAGGAATTTGAATGGTGTATCGAGCAGACACTTTTCTTTGGCGAAGATCGCAAGCCATTAAATATGATTTTAGATGACGGTGGTGATTTAACAAATATGGTTTTGGATAAATATCCAGAATTATCTGCTGGTATTAATGGGCTGTCTGAAGAAACAACTACGGGGGTTCACCGATTATACGAACGTGTAAAAAACGGAACGTTACCAATGCCGGCTATCAACATTAACGATAGTGTTACCAAATCTAAATTTGACAACAAATACGGTTGTAGAGAGAGTGCTGTTGATGCAGTAAGACGTGCAACAGATATAATGTTAGCGGGTAAAAGAGTAATTGTTTGTGGATATGGTGATGTTGGAAAAGGAACTGCCGCTTCTTTTAAAGGTGCAGGTTCTATCGTAACAGTAACCGAAATTGATCCAATTTGCGCATTACAAGCTGCAATGGACGGTTTTGAAGTTAAGAAGTTAGAAAATGTTATTGAAAATGCAGATATCGTAATTACAACTACTGGAAATAAAGACATCGTTCGCCCAGAACATTTTGAAGCAATGAAGGATAAAACCATCGTTTGTAACATTGGGCATTTTGACAACGAAATTGATGTGCCTTGGTTAAACAAAAACGCAGTAAAAGACGAAATCAAGCCACAAGTTGATCGATATGACCTTAACGGAAAAGACATCATCTTACTTGCTGAAGGTAGATTGGTAAACTTAGGATGTGCTACCGGCCACCCGAGTTTTGTAATGAGTAACTCTTTTACAAACCAAACATTAGCCCAAATCGAATTGTGGAAAAACAGCGATAACTACGATAACAAAGTATATATGTTACCAAAGTATCTTGATGAGAAAGTAGCTAAATTACACTTAGCAAAAATCGGTGTTGAGCTTACTGAACTTAAACAAGACCAAGCTGAATACATTGGGGTAACGGTTGAAGGACCTTATAAGCCTGAGTACTACAGATACTAGTCGATGTGCGATTTTTGATGTTAGATTTAACATCTATGATTGACTTCGGAAATATTAAATACAGAGACCCTTGTGCTTTTTTAAGCAGGAGGGTTTTCTTTTTAGAAATAAATTTTGAACGAGGTGTGATCTGTTTTAAAGCAGAAATTAGAAAAGTTTTTGATAAATGCCCTATATTGATGATTGTAGCATAGAGTCTTTGCAGTTTTCAGGCAGAGCTTTTATTTCAGTTTTCTAAAGATATAGCTCATCCAAACAGGATCGTTGTCATCTGAAACAATGGCTTGTCTATCTATAAACTCCCAGTTATTGGTATTCATATAATTGAGTAATTGTGCGGTAGTGTCTAAATCTTCCATTTGTTCGATGGTAATTGTTTTACCAACTAGCGCCTCTTGTTCTTCTACTCGAATACGCTTTACTTTACCACGGTTGTTCGCTTTTTGAACTATGATGACTTCTAAAAAATCATATTTGGTAATTTCTTGGGCGTTTACATTTTCAATGCAAAAAGAGAGCAACAACAGTGTAAAAATGGAAAGAATAAAATTTTTCATGGAGCTTTATTTTTGAAATACTAAAGTAGTGAATTTACCTAAGAATAAAAATTAGATTCAAAGAGAGGATTAAAACAAAATACTACTGGCTAGGCGGATTTTTAAAGTAGATTTCTTGACAGCTTGCCGTCGTTCGGTATTCTTGTTTCATTTTGCGCAAAAATTGAAGTAAATCATCACTATGGACAGTTGATTTGTTGAGCGCATCTTTTAAATCCCCATAATTAACGGTAATGACTAAATACCATTTCCCTTCTCTACTAGTGTGGCTATCTATAAAGGTCGCCCCCGGCAATATCTGCAGCTTGCAAAGCAACATCAGCTGTAATGAGTATTAATTTTATTGTCTTGGTGGTTCGTTCTGTCTCGCAGAAGGTCACATAAAACGCTGTGTCATATACTTCCACCGGAATGTGGTGTCCCACATCTTGATATTGCCTATTAAATTTTACTTTTATATAGGTATAAAACTCCTCTGTATCTTTAGGGTCTTCAAAAACAAAAACCGTTTGATTGGGAAGTCCTCTTTTAAATTTTGCTCCGTTAGTGATACTATAATCAATAATTTCTGGCTTAATTGAAATAGGAATGCAAGAGCCTAAAAACAGGGCTAAGAAGAGTACTCCTGAAGTTTTCATGGTTTGAAATTTGATGTTTTTTAATCAAAAATAACACCACATATTAAAACAGAAGTTAAACCACAAAAACCCCAACCGAATGTATCGATTGGAGTTTATTAATTAAGGTAAGAGGATGCTTAAGCTTCCGCGAAAGGAACGATACTTACGTATGATTTGTTATCTCTTTTTTTAGTGAATTTTACAACACCATCCACTCTTGCGTGTAATGTGTGGTCTTTTCCACCATATACATTCTCGCCTGGGTGATGTGTATTTCCTCTTTGTCTGATTATGATATTCCCTGCAATGGCAGCTTGTCCACCAAATATCTTAACGCCTAGACGCTTTGATTCTGATTCTCTACCATTCTTCGAACTACCAACTCCTTTTTTATGTGCCATTTTCTCTTAGTTTTAAAAATTAACTTAAAGCAGCTATTAATTCAGCTTTCTTCATAGAAGTGTAGCCTGTAACGCCTTTTTCTTTTGCCATTGCTTTTAATTCAGCAACGGTATGAGAAGAAACATCGTTAGATGCACTTTCTTCTTTTTTAGCAGCCGGCTTTTCAACTTTTAAAGCTGATGGCTTTGCTTCTTTTTCAGGAGCCGCTTTTTTGGCTCCAGAAACTACAATACTTTCAATTACAATTTCAGTAAGTGATTGTCTGTGACCATTCTTTACTCTGTATCCTTTTCTTCTTTTCTTCTTGAATACAATAACTTTATCACCTTTAAGGTGCTTAATGATTTTTGCTCCTACTTGAGCTCCATCGATAGCCGGGGCGCCAACAGTAACTTTATCACCTTCACTTAGCATTAACACAGTATCAAAAGAAACATTTTCTCCTGCTGCTGCTGCTAAACGATGTACAAAGACTTTTTGATCTTTTGCAACTTTAAATTGCTGCCCTGCTATTTCTACAATTGCGAACATAGCTGTAACGTTTATTTATTAAATTAGTTTTTTGTTTTCCTTCGAAAATTTTAAGTTCATTTCACATTGTGAACCAAACAGAATTCGCCTAAGGGGCTGCAAATATAAATGTATTTAACGAAATCACAAACCCTTTATTAATAATATTAATGAACTACTATTGAAAGGTAGCTTTAGAATAGAAAATACTATTCAAACATTGAAATTCATGAAATTATGGTAGCTTCGTTAAAAGAAAACGAATAAATCATGAAATATCTATCAATACTTTATTTCCTGCTTCATGCCTCTATTTGTCATTCACAATTCTCGGGTTTAAAGCCTATTACAAATACCGCCGATGGGGTGCGCTGGATTGACGCTGCAGATATAGATGGTGACGGGTTAAGTGACATTCTATCTGCCAATAAGTTTGGCAGCAACATCTCATGGTATAAAAATAATGTTGGGGGTACATTTTCTCCGAGACAGCAAATAGCTTTTTTAGATCAAACAATTCATGTTAGCACAGGAGATTTAGATGGAGATGGAGATATAGATGTGATGGGGCTATCATATGCTTCGGAACTTTTAGTTTGGTATGAAAATTTGGATGGATTAGGTAATTTCAGTAATCGAAAAATAATATCTACTAATGCATTAGGTGCTTTCTTTATGATGGCAGAAGATATTGATGCAGATGGTGATTTAGACATTATTTGGGGAGGAGATGGGTCACGAATAGAGTGGTTTGAAAACACAGATGGATTAGGGCATTTTGGGAATGCAATACTAATAGGTAGCGTCCCTGTTTCTAGGTCACTAGCCATGGAAGACCTAGACAATGACGGCGATTTAGATTTAGTAAGCACCTCCTATAAAGTATGGTGGTTTGAGAATATAGATGGTTTTGGAAATTTTGCAACTAAACAAGAAGTAGGCGGTATTGGTGTTGGAGCTACCCACACAGTATTAGCAGATTTTGACAATGACGGGTTTATTGACGTTTTAGCTGTTTATGTTGCCTTAGACAGGGTTGTATGGTACAAAAATATAGATGGTACAGGAAATTTTTCTTCAGAAATTAATATATCACTCTCTGACACAGCCAGTGGTGTTAGAGCAGTTGATATAGACAATGATGGTGATATTGATGTTTTAACATCATCACCACTAAATCCTTTCTTAAAGTGGTACGAAAATGTGGATGGTTTGGGCACATTTAGCGCACCTATGATAATAGAAAGCGAATTTGTTGGATCGAAATGCTTAGCCGTTGACATAGACAACGATGGTGATCTTGATGCAGTGCGATCCTCGCAAAACGACGACACGATCGTATGGTATGAAAACCAACTTATTTTAAATACCTCAGAGGAAGAATTAAGGGCAATAAACGTCTACCCCAACCCCACGGATACTGCATTGTTTATAAAAGGTGGGAGTAAAGAGAAACTGGCAAAAATGAGCGTCACCAATGTTCTAGGCAAAAAAATCTGGGAGTCCCCTGTTTTTACAGATAAAATAGACACAAACGCTTGGTTCACAGGTATCTATTTTCTGGAAATTAGTACTAGCAACGGGCAGAAAAAAGTTTTTAAAGTGATTAAAAAGTAGTTGTTTTCTTTTTCCGATTCGTCAAAAACACCCCTAAAATAATAATCAAAGCCGCACCACCTTGCCAAATTGTAAACGTTTCGCCATCTAAAAAACCCCATAACAAGGCTATAATAGGAATGGTGTAGGTTACTGAAGTAGCAAATACGGGTGTGCTTATTTGCACCAGTTTATTAAATAACACTTTTGCCACGCCTGTTCCAAACACCGCAAGGATTGCTAAATACCCTAAAGAAATATGTACAGTTTCAGAATACAACACCTCTTGTTTAAAAAATCCAGAAAACAATAACACCACAAATGCTGGAATAATTAAAACTAAAAAATTACCCGCAGCAATTGCCATCGCGGGGATTTCTTGCAAATGTCTTTTGATGATATTAACATTAAGGGCATAACAAACCGATGCTAATAACACCAAGGTCGCATACCAATAATTTTGGTTTGGGTTTACTTCTGCACCTGCTAAAATGAGTAAAAAACTACCAATAAGCCCAATAAAAACCCCAAAAAGCTGATTTCGTGTAAACGTTATACTAAAAAGTACTGCGCCGAAGATAAGTGTCATTATGGGTGTTGTAGAGTTTAAGATGGAAGCCACAGCACTATCAATTTCTGTTTCAGCAAAAGCAAAAAGAAAGGCAGGAATAAAGGTGCCTAGAAATGCAGAAATTGCAATCCATTTCCATTCGCTTTTTTTAATTTTTTTAATCGAATTAAAACCTATTAACAATAAAAACGCAGCTGCAAATAATGTTCGCAACGCACCTAATTGCAAGGGAGTAAGACCTATTAACGCCTTTTTAATAAGTATAAAAGAACTTCCCCACACTATTGATAGTATGACAAGGTACACCCATTTTGTTGGTAGGTTTTTCATTGTTTTTAATTCAGAATTTGGGATTCAGAATTATGAATTATTTTGAAATGCAAAGATGGGGTTTTAATTATAAAATATGAATTTAGAATTGTGAATAATGGGCGCAAGTTAACCGCCTAGAGAACGAAGATTTTCACAAAGCAAATACCGAGGGATTTGTTTGATTTAAAATTTTGCCGTAAAAAAAGGCCCCTTCCGAATTTCGATTGAAAAATCTTTGGCTCATTTATAATGCAACCGAAATACACCTTCCCCTGTACGCAGAAGAAGTATATTCTGTTTCATTGAAAATTTTTAACTGCTAGGGGAGGAACTCTTTTTTTATAGTTGATTAAAAGGTCTTAAGCGCACTGAATAATGCCGTTCCCTAATGAGTAGACCATTCTAAAGTTTCCATCATAGCCCTAATGTCGTCCCGCAAATAAACAACCGCGGGATAAATAGAATCAAAATTGGGTTTTGCTTCAAAATAAAGAGACCCCGTTATAAAATGCTGAATACTATCCGTCAAATAAAAATGGGATTGAGAGGCAGCATTACCGTTGATACTGTAAAAAATTCCAAAGGCTTTATTATCTGGATTTACAAATACTTGTTCGGGGATGCTGTTTGCTTTTATATCGTGATTGTAGGCCAATTTTTGTGCATCGTACAACAAAGAGTCCAGGTTGTTATTTTCAACTTTTTGATAGGTTATATATATAGTAGCATTCATTTTAGGGTAAGCTACTTTTGAGGCACAATTTCTATTTTTTACTAGCACTGCATTATCATTGATCATAAAATTGTAATTACAGCCTGTTTCAGAAGTATTATAGGTGGCGGTGGGATAGTCGAGCCTAAGTTCGGCATCTGGTTTTATAACCACATCGTCTTGACAAGCCGTCAAACTGATACAAAAAATAAGAAGCATTATACTGCGCATTATACCTTTGGTAATATTGATAATTTTATTTGCTGAATACGTTTGTTTTCAAACGCCTCGATAGTAAACGAATAATTATGATATATTATTACCTCGTGCTTCTTTGGGAATCCTTTTGAGATTTCTAATAAAAATCCCGCAAGGGTTTCTGCCTCCCCTTTTTTATCTTCAAAGATGGAGGCATCCTCAATCCCAATCACTTTATAAAAATCTTTGAGTGCCGTTTTGCCTTCAAAGACATAATTATTCTCATCTAATTTTGAAAAAACCAGATCTTCATCATCAAACTCATCACTAATTTCTCCTACAATCTCTTCAATAATATCTTCTAAAGAGATAAGACCACTGGTCCCACCATATTCATCTACGACAATTGCTAAGTGCATTTTCATCGTTTTAAACTCATTGAGAAGATCATCTAGTTTCTTGTTTTCTGGAACAAAATAAGCCTCGCGTTTTAAATTTTGCCAATCTAGTGTTTTACGGTCTATATGAGGGATTAAATCTTTGACATATAAAATTCCTGTAATATTATCAACGTTATCTTTATAAACGGGAATACGCGAATAACCGTGTTCTATAATATCTGGCAGGATTTCTTGATAAGAAAGCTCTTCGTTTAAAGCAAAGATATCCATCCTATTTTTCATTACCTGCTTCGTATCAATATTACCGAAGGTTACAATGCCCTGTAAGATTTTTTGTTCTTCGGAAGTAGTGTCGGTTTCATCTGTCAACTCGAGCGCTTGAGATAATTGGTCTACTGAAAGATTTGATTTCTGCTTCCCAAATTTGTCGTGAATAAAAATTGTGGCAGAACGCATTGGCATACTTATAGGTGTCAAAATAACATCCAGCACTCTTAACGGATACGCCATAAATGAAGCGAACAAAAGTTTGTTTCGGCTTGCATATATTTTTGGTAAAATCTCTCCAAAAAGCAAGATTAGAAAGGTAACCGCCACGACTTTAACTAAAAAAACCAGGCTTAATTCAAAAAAATAGAGGTTAATTTGGTTATTCCAACCTTCAAACCAGATAGAACTCAGCGATTCAAACAATAAAACGATAGCAATGTTTAAGAAGTTGTTTGCAACGAGAATGGTTGCTAGTAACTTTTTAGGCCGTTCGAGTAGTTTTTTTACGATCTGTAATTTCTTAGAAAACTCTTTTTCGCCGTCCCCTTTAAAATCGATTGGAGACAGAGAGAACATTGCTACTTCTGCTCCAGAGATAAGTGCTGAACAAAACAACAGGACAATTAGTGTAACAATGCTCGTTATATTAGCGGCATTAAAAAGGGCTATTAAGAATAAACTAGGAGGTTCTATATCCACAATAAAAGGTGTAAACTCAAAAATTTTTATTTTTAAAAGGGTAAATCATCTGCATCAACATTCGGTTTTTGAACCTGCTTCGTTTCTGCTGTTGTAGATTGACTACTCGCCTGTGACCCATCACTAATCGGGGAAGATTTTGCTGTCAAAAAATTAAAGTCTGTACATTGTATCTCTGTACTGTAACGATCGTTTCCTTGATCATCTTGCCACTTTCGATTTTTAATACGTCCCTCAATATAAATTTTCTCGCCTTTTTTGAGGTGTTTCTCGCAAGCTTCAGCCATTTTGTTTCGCATAATAATCGTGTGCCACTCTGTATTTTCTATGCGTTCGCCTGTGCTTTTGTTAGTATAGCTATCATTAGTTGCCAACGGAAACCTTCCAACACAGCCACCACCATCAAAATAGTGCATTTTTATATCATCGCCAGTATGGCCTATTAACATAACTTTATTGAGGGTTCCATTCATAATGTAAAAATTGACAACGCACAAAGGTACGTTTAGAAATATAAATATAATGAAGTGATTTAGACTTTTTGCTTTCCCTATGAATATTCCTTTTGCCCACTATCGTTGCTTTTTTTAATTACCCTAGCTATGGACACGCTATAAAAAAAAATCAATGGAACACAAAAGCCAAAATTCTCGTTTCCAAACAAGAAATGTAAATCACTTCAATTAGAAAAAGGTGTCATTTAAAGAGTGGGAATTGCGAAATAAAATTTGAAATTAAAACCGGAACAGCTGCCTTTTTAACTGCAGAAAAAGCAGTGCCTTTTTTAACCGAACTTGGCGAATATACAATCCAAAAATTCGTATTCAAATGCTGATGTGTAAGTTTATGAATAATAGGTTTGTCGTTATACAATACTACCGAATCAATGCTATATTCCTTTTCTAATTGCTGAAAAGCTTCAGTCTTTTTCAATGTTGCGATCGAAATAGTTTTTTCACTTTCGATTAATGGAAATTGATATAAGTTTTGCCAAATCCCTTTTTTAGTACGTTGTTCTAAAATTGTTTTGTCTCCTTCAGCAATAAGAACCATATAATTAAAATAGCGTTTTCTAACCTTAACTTTCTTCAGTTTTACCGGAAGTTCAGAAATTTTATTTTTTTTCTTCGCTATACACATAGAATCAAAAGGACACGTTTCGCAGAACGGCTTTTGAGGCTTGCAGTGTCTTGCGCCAAATTCCATTAGCGCCTGATTAAAAGTTCCAGGCTGAGATTGATCCAACAGTTCTTGAGCACATTTTTTAAATTCCTTTATTCCAGCGGGGCTGTTAATAGGAGTTGATATGCCAAAAACTCGAGAAAGCACACGGTACACATTTCCATCTACTACCGCTGTGGGTAGATCAAAACAAATACTCCCAATAGCACTCGCTGTATAATCTCCAACTCCTTTTAATTCTAATAATTCTTCAAAGGTGTTGGGAAACCTTCCATTTAGATCATATGCTATATACTTAGCTGTTGTGTGCAGATTACGGGCTCGTGAATAATAACCTAGACCTTGCCATAATTTTAGCACTTCGTCTTCAGGCGCATTTGCTAAATCTTTGATTGTAGGAAATGCCTCCGTAAATTTAAAATAATAGGGCATTCCCTGTGCAACTCTTGTTTGTTGCAGCATAATTTCTGAGAGCCATATACGATATGGATCTGTTAAGCCTCTCCAAGGTAAGTCTCTTTTGTTTTCTAAGTACCAATAAATGAGTTTTTTAGGAAAAAAAGCCTTGTTTTGCATCATTGGGTAAAAATAACCTTTATGTAATTATATTTTAATAGGTTACCTTGTGAATTATTGACTTTTAAATTATTATATTTGCGGTCGTTAAAAAAAATTGAATTATTTAAAATTAAAAACAGAAAGACATGACGAAAGCAGATATCGTAGCAAAAATTTCAGAGAAACTAGGAATGGAAAAAGGTGAAGTTCAAGCTACTGTGGAAACATTTATGAGCGAAGTAAAGACTTCTCTTGAAGGTGGAGATAATGTTTACCTTAGAGGTTTTGGAAGTTTCATTATCAAAACAAGAGCTGAAAAAACAGGTCGTAACATTTCAAAAAATACTACGATCAAAATACCAGCACATAACATCCCAGCATTTAAGCCTGCAAAAGTATTTGTAGAAGGAGTTAAAACTAACGTTGAAGTAAAATAATAACAAATAGGCTTTGTTTAACGACAAAAGCTTTATAAAACAAATTAATATGCCAAGCGGTAAAAAAAGAAAAAGACATAAGGTAGCTACGCACAAGCGTAAGAAGAGAAGACGCGCAAATCGTCACAAGAAAAAGTAGTTTTAAACTACTTTTTCTTTTTAACACATATACAGGAGTAAGTATTTTAAACGCTCAAAAAGTTCTTTGAAAATGAAATTATATCTCACTAATTACCTTTAATGATATATAATTTCGACGGGTTTATTTTATTCTTAGTGAAATTAAGGATAAAACAGTACAAAGACCTGTGATAAATTATTGTTTAATCCATCTGTTCTCGTAACAACAAATTATAGCGTTACGGAATGGATACAAATTAATGTAACGTGAACTACGAATTATTTATTAGATCCAGTTCACAAGAAGTTGATTTTGCTCTTTTAAAAGATGGAAGACTTATCGAGTTAAACAAAGAAGAAGAGGCTAACAATTTTGCAGTTGGAGATGTATTTCTCGCTAAAATTCGCAAAACTGTGCCAGGACTAAACGCTGCATTTGTCAATGTAGGGTATGAAAAAGATGGTTTTTTACACTATCATGATTTAGGTCCAAAGATTTCATCAATGTTGAAGTTCGTAAAACGTGTAAGCACAGGTAAACTTAAAGAGTATTCTTTAAAAGATTTCCCATTTGAAAAGGAGATTGATAAAAATGGAGGCATTAACAATGCTATTAAATCCAATCAATCTATTCTGGTACAGGTAGTTAAAGAACCCATATCCACAAAAGGACCCCGTATAAGTAGCGAGCTATCTATAGCTGGCCGTTATATTGTTTTAGTTCCTTTTTCAGACCGAATTTCTGTTTCTCAGAAAATAGAAAGTCGTGAAGAAAAAGACAGATTAAAGCGATTAATTACAAGTATACGTCCTAAAGGATTTGGTGTTATTATACGCACCGTAGCAGAAGGCAAAAAAGTAGCAGAACTGGATAAAGATTTACAAAATCTAGTAGATCGCTGGACAGCGATGTGCAAAAAGCTACAGGGAGCTCACCACCCAAGTAAGGTGCTAAGTGAGTTAAATAGGGGGGCATCTATGATAAGAGACGTTTTTACAGACGATTTCTCTGCAATACACATAGATGATGAAACACTTTATTTACAAATAAAAGATTATGTGCAAGAAATTGCGCCTGGTAAAGAAAGTATCGTTAAACTTTATGACTCAAAAGTTCCAATGTATGAGAAACATGGAATTGAGAGACAAATTAAAACAAGCTTTGGTCGTACCGTTTCTGGGACCAAAGGAACGTATCTGGTTATAGAACACACAGAGGCCATGCACGTCATAGACGTTAACAGTGGTAACCGAAGTAACAAATCTAAAAACCAAGAAGATACAGCCTTAGAAGTTAACATAATTGCGGCTACAGAGGTGGCAAGACAATTACGTTTACGAGATATGGGCGGCATTATAGTGATAGATTTTATTGACATGGCACATGCCAAAAATAGAAAAGCACTCTATGATCATTTGAAAAACGAAATGAAAGATGAGCGTGCGAAACACAAGATATTGCCTCCAAGTAAATTTGGTTTGATACAGATTACCCGCCAGCGCGTTAGGCCTGAGATGAATATTAAAACCCGCGAAGAAGCCCCTGGTGGTGAAAGCGGTGAGATTGAAGCGCCTATCATAGTGGTACAAAAAATTACCGAAGAACTTAAAAGACTCTTCAAACAAGACTATAAACATGTGACATTAAGTACACATCCCTTTATAGCAGCCTTCTTCACAAAAGGCTTTCCATCATTGCGCCATAAGTGGTTTATGGAGCATAAAAAATGGGTGAAAATACAACCTAGAGATGCTTACACGTATCTGGAATATCACTTCTTTGACAAGAGTGGTAAGAAGATTAAATAACCATAAACCCTCTTTAGCTTTAGCTTTTGGGGGTTTTTTTATGCAAAATTTTTTTAATCGAAATCGAAACTGAATTAACAAAAGTTAAACTCAAACTCAAATTCTAAAAGCTACTTTTACGACTAATGCTGCAAACCAAAAAAACATACACATTAGAAGAAGCCACAAGAACCATCGAAAGATACTGTGCCTACCAAGAACGATGTCATAAAGAAGTTTCACAAAAACTTCGTGATATGAGAATGATACCGCTAGCAATTGATGAAATACTTGGACATTTATTACAACACAACTTTTTAAATGAAACTCGTTTTGCACAAGCATATACCCGCGGGAAGTTTAGACAAAAAAAATGGGGAAAGATTAGAATCTTACGTGAATTGAAAATGCGAAACATTTCGACCTATAACCTAAAATTAGCGCTTAAAGAAATTGACGAGAAAGAGTATTTCGACACTTTTGATACTTTGTCTACAAAAAGATTACATCAACTAACCACTGAAACAAATCTTCAAAAAAAGAAAAAGAAATTTGCCGACTATATGTTATATCGCGGATGGGAATCTCATCTTGTTTGGGAGAAAGTGGGGGAAATTAAATATTGAAAGAAGCCCCTATCATAAAATTAAATTGATTGTTTAGTTCCTTTCTAGCAGCAACATTTGGCGCAAAATCTTCATTATTATACTTTGCCAATGGAATACTAAACTCCGTAAAAACACCAAGACCACTAGTAAAGAAATACCGCGCTCCTAAATGAGCTCCGAAATTTTTTGTCCCTAAATCTAAGCCAGGGTATACATCAAAATTTTCATCTACATTAATTACATTTCCTAAATGGGCATTAAAGCGAGCTCTCAAATCAAGCCGATCTCCAAACGCTGGGTTTTCTACAACTCCTAGGGTATCTGATTCGTAATCTTCTACACCTAATAAGTAAACTCCAGAAAGCCCTATAGATATATTTTCTCCCAGTCCATAATCTAAGGTAGCAGCAATACCTGTAGCATCCGATTGTATGTTAGCGCCTACACCAAATTTAATATCGCCAGCACCCGAATAAGCCTGACCAAAGAACAAAGTTGAATTTAATAAAAAAATAAAAATTAGAAGATTTTTCACGTTTTCTGATATTTTAAAAATAAATCTAAATTTTTGCTTTCGCCTTCGCCTCTAGATTGCGCTCAATGGTATGACCTGGACGGGACCATTTTGGCTTTTCTCCCTGCTCTTTATATTTAGAATGCTGTGCCTCCACCGTTTCAGGTTGCTCTTTTTTAACGAAAGGTTTCATTGGCTCTAATCCTAAAAGTTCAAACATTTTCATGTCTTCATGTACATCAGGATTGGGTGTTGTTAATAATTTATCGCCTGCAAAAATCGAATTTGCTCCTGCGAAGAAGCACATAGCCTGCCCCTCGCGCGACATCTCTGTCCTACCTGCAGACAGTCTAACCTGAGTGTCAGGAAGAACAATACGGGTTGTTGCTACCATTCGTATCATTTCCCAGATAGTGACTTTCTCGATATCTCCCATTGGAGTACCTTCAACAGGCACAAGCGCATTAATTGGTGTGCTTTCTGGCTGCGGACTCAATCTAGTAAGTGCTACCAGCATACCAGCACGATCTTCTAGTTGTTCTCCCATTCCGATAATACCGCCACTACAAACAGTTACGTTTGTTTTACGAACGTTACCAATAGTATCTAATCTGTCTTGAAAGGCTCTTGTAGAAATCACATCTTTGTAATAGTCTTCACTAGTATCTAGATTATGATTGTAGGCATACAAACCAGCTTCAGCTAGACGTTGTGCTTGATTTTCGGTAATCATACCTAAAGTACAGCATACTTCCATATCCAACTTGTTTATGGTGCGTACCATCTCTAGCACATTGTCAAACTCTTGTCCGTCTTTTACATTTCGCCATGCGGCTCCCATGCAAACTCGAGAACTTCCACTTGCTTTTGCACGCAATGCTTGTGCTTTTACTTGCCGCACACTCATTAAATCATTTCCTTCAATATCTGTATGATATCTTGCTGCTTGAGGGCAATAGCCACAATCTTCTGGGCACCCTCCAGTTTTAATGGAAAGTAAGGTCGAAACTTGTACTTGATTTGGATTATGATTTTTTCTATGAACTGTAGCAGCTTCGTATAACAATTCCATCATTGGTTTGTTATAAATAGCCAATATTTCATCTTTAGTCCAATTGTCTTTTCCGCTCATATAGTTGGTAATTAGCTCTTACAGATTTCATAAACCCTTATGAATTCGTGTAGATTCAAAAATAAGTAAATTTTAAACCTTTATCCTTATAAATTATACTGCTATGGTTCTTTTTTCTTAAAGAAAACCCGTATTTAATCGTACAGGTTTTCTCAGAATACTAGGGATATCAAAACTATTCTTTCGAAATTTCTTCCGTAGTTTCACCTTCAATATCTTTTCCCTTTAAATAGTCTGGCAGTTGCATCCCCGCCATATTAAACATTTCTTGCAATGGAGGTACTGCCCCGTACATACCAGAGATAAAGTTTGAAGTTGCCGTTTTACCATCTTTTCCACCGCCGCCATTTTCCCAAACAGTCACTTTATCTATTTTGATATTTGCAATTGCATCAGCTTGCAGCTTCACTAACTCTGGTAATTTATCTGCCACTAATAAAAGAACCGCATCTTTTGAGTTGTTACCTGCGGCTTTAACAATCTGTTCTAGACCTTGTGCCTGCTTTGTTAAAACTTCGTAGATCCCTTGTGCCTCCGCTTGCGCTTTAAATAGTATTGCATCTGCTTCACCTTTTGCAAGTCTTCTTATTTGTTCTGCTTGAGCTTCAGCATCTATTTCTACTTTTCGTTTATCAATTTCAGCAGGTATAATAATATCGGCTAATTGAGTACTTCGCTCTCTTTCGGCACGTGATATTTCAGCTTCTTTTTCGGCTAAATATGATTCTTCTAATGCTTTTGCCGACTGTACTTTTTCCGAAGCATTTGCTACTCGTTCTGCCTCTGCTTCGCGCTGGCGTCTTAACGAATCACTATTTGCCACTGCAATTTTAGCCGTATTTTCTCCTGCAACCGCCATGGCATTTGCTGCAGCAACTTGTGTTCTTTCATCTTGTACTGCATTTGCCTCACCAATAGACCCATCTCTATTTTTTTCAGCCACAGATTTTCTAGCGGCGTTAATGGCGTGTGCAGCAGCTTCTTTCCCTAATGCTTCAATATAACCAGACTCATCAACAATATCTGTGATATTTACATTGATTAGTTTAAGACCAACTTTTCTCAATTCAGTCTCAACACTGTTTGAAATATTTGTCAAAAACTTATCGCGATCATTATTAATTTCTTCAATATCCATAGAAGCCACCACAAGACGTAGTTGTCCAAAAATAATCTCCATTGCTAAATCTTGAATTTCTTGTTGACCAAGACCTAACAAACGCTCTGCAGCATTCTGCATAACACCTGGCTCTGTAGAAACTCCAATAGTAAATCTAGAAGGTACGTTTACTCGAATATTCTGCTTACTCAAGGCATTGACTAAATTTACCTCTATAGAAATAGGGGTTAAATCTAGGAACTCATAATCTTGAATTACAGGCCAAATGAAAGCAGCACCACCATGAATACATCTGGCCGAATTTCCTGTTCCCACTCTACCGTAAACCACTAAAATTCGGTCTGAAGGACATCTTTTATACCTGCGTACAAAAGTGGTGATAATGATAAAGAAAAATAATATTGCGAATCCAATTGCGGCCAAGCCTGCAAAAGATTCTAGTTGTAGTGATATTGTTAGCATATTATATCGTGTATTTACTTACTATTAAAATTCCGTTGTCTGTTACATTAGTAACTATAATGATCTCCCCTTGCATTAAATCATGGGTTTCATCGGTAATTGCTTCAAGCTCTCTAAGACCTCCTTGCACGTTTACTTGCACCTTCCCTATACTTGATCTGTTTGCTCCGAGTGTTAGGTATACTTCGCCTACACTATCTAGCGCATTTTTCATTTTTAAAGATCCGTCGCTATCTAGTTTAGTCAAATAATAGAAAAGCGACGCCATTGCAAACATCATTAGCAAACCACAAATAGTGGAAACCATCATGGTTATTGCAGTATCATATCCTGCATCCATACAGGCAATACCACTCCATCCAAAAATAGTGAAAAAACCCATTAAATTTTTAAACGACAAAAACTGAAACCCTATCCCAACATCCCCATCAACCTCAGCATCTACATCGCCTAGATCATCCACTTCAGCCCCAATAAAAGTTAAGACTACTAAGATTAAAAAAATAACCGAGGAAATTCCTGCAGTGAGCCAATATACCTTTTCAAAGGTACTGAGTGCAGTAAACCATACTTGCATAAATTATTGTTTTAAGAGATTAGAAATATACTAAATTTAAAAGTTTCCGGATACTTTGCTCGCTTGATTTTTCGTAGGAATACAAACATATTTTAGAAAATATGCTGTTATAAAACCCATTTTTTTAGCTGTTTCAGGATTTTAAAAGTGTTTTAGAATATACTTGATATGTCTAGAAAAAAGGCTTTTTCGACTCTTTAGAACGTGAAGCTTGGGTTTCTTGTACCAAATATAAGTCGCTTTTCTAAGAAATTGTTACATCACAGTATTGTTTTTCTGGAGCGTCATACAGGCCACTTTACCAAGATATCTCGGCTCCGCTAAATAAGCGGATATTCCATCAAAAAATTATGGTTTCTCCAAAATGACACTCACGGCATTTCCTCCAAAGCCTACAGCATTGACCATTACTGTTTTAATTTCTGAAGGAAGATGTCTCGCATTACTATAAAATGGATTCTCAATAAATTTATTATTCTGAAGCATCATCACCCCCATTTCTATGCTGAACAGTCCACTCGCGCCAAAGGTGTGTCCCAACATCCATTTGTTTGACGTTAGTAATGGGGGCTGTTTGCCAAAAACGATATCAATTGCGTTTTTTTCTGCTATATCCCCTTTTACAGTTCCTGGTGCGTGTAAAATAATAGCATCCACAGTTTCGATTTTTGCTGAGTTTAATGCTCGCTGCATCGACTTTTGAAAACATTCTGCATTTTCTGAAATGGAACTATTGTGTACTAACTTTTCTGAAGCAAATCCATACCCGGAGATAATAGCCTTTGTTTTTTCTGAAATTCCACTTTCTAAAAATGCCACCACAGCACCCTCACCCAGCACCATCGTATTTTGCTTTTTTTGAAACCGCATAGACTCGCAAGCCATAGCGTTATTGCCTTTGGAATACAATTTTAACGCATCCATTTGAGCCAATGTAAACGGCGTCAAAGCAGCCTCGCTCCCACCAACCAGAAAAGAATCTGCCATTCCTGCTCGCAACCAAGCAATCCCATTTAATATTGAGTGCATTGCCGTAGAACAGGTGACCGAATGATCTATAGTTACTCCATCAACCGCTATATCCTGTGCTACCCAAGACGAAATATTCCCTAAAGTTGTCGTGGGAGAAGTAAATGCAGAGATTTTTTTCCCTTGCTGAAAATCTGAATAGTACTTCTCAAACAATTGCGTAGCACCCCTCGAGGATCCAATGTTGATTCCCAAGTTTTTCTTAGGAAGCGCTCCTTTGGCAAAAAGATTGCGCGTGGACAGTATTGCTAGTAAAGTAGTTCGGTCAAGGTTTTTATAGGAATGATTGTCTTGTTGAAGTTGTTCTAGAATTCTTTCCGTTTCTAAGGTAATTTTTGAAACCCACTTGCCAGCATTCGGTTTCTGAAAAAAGGCGGATTTTGAAAGATAGCTATTCCAAACTTCTTGGGTCGTTGGACCTAAAGCAGAAATGGATGAAATGGCACGTATAGAAATTGGTTCTTGCAATTTTTGTATTTTAGTTCAAAAATACGGGTAATCACAATTCGACACTCAAAAAATAGCAGAATAATGGAAGAAATTAAAAAGGAAAAAAGTTGGTGGTCAAGAAACTGGAAATGGGTGTTACCTACTGGTGGATGTTTGTTTTTTATAATTGCAATCATATTATTTGCGGGAACTTTATTTATGGGTGTAACATCACTATTTACCAATAGTGATGCATATAATGAAAGCTTAAAACGTGTTGTCGAAAATCAAGAAATCATAGCAATACTCGGCGAACCCATCGAAACTAACGGAATGTCTGGAGGCAACATTAATAATAGTAATGGATTTAAAACAGCAGCATTGACCATCCCGATAAAAGGTCCAAAAGGAGAAGCTAATATTAGAGTGGAAGGCGAAGGCGTTGGAGATACATGGGCCTATCAAGTCATGAACGTTTATGTTGAAGGAAGTGACACAGTCATAGATTTACTTGCAGCCGAGAAAAAACTAATTGATTAAGGTTTAAATTAAAAACAAAGGAAAGCGGCGGCAAGTATTAATATAGATTAGTATTTAGTCTATACCAATTGGACAATTTTTCACATAAAGAAATAGCTTCCTTTTTATCAATTTCTGAAGGGACTTCTAAATCAAACTTTCACAGAGCAAAATTGATATTAAGAAATAAAATATCAACCGAAAAAAAACTGATTCCGCTAAAAACTTGCCAAATGGAGCATAGAAAAGACATAGGGAAATTAATAAAAACCAAGCTAGAAACAGCTCAGGTATCTCCAAGTGATGCGGTTTGACAAAGGATAGATCATTCTTTAGAAACGAAAAGAAAGAAAAGAGTCTTTATCATTTGGTTTGCTGTTATTAGCGTCGCTTTATTTTTATTGTTATTTTATATATTCTTTAAATCATCTGTCTCAAAAACCGATTTTCCATCGGTAATTACCAATACCAATCCGGTTAAAAATAACCAAACAGAAAAGGACCTGAATTCAACTAAACATTTATCAAAAAGCACAAATGATACGATACCATTATTTGAATCAGAAAAAGCATTTAATGAAGATTCTAATCAAAATAATAGCATTCCATTAAGTAAAAAAGAATCTAATAACTCAACTAATTCTGATATTCAAGATTATAAAAACAGTGTTGACAAAAATTCTAAAACCAACAGTAAGAACTTTAACAAGAAGACTGTCAATAAATTAAATAAAAATAGCCGAACTGCTACTAAAACAGACAAAAATACTTCCGAAATAAATGACAAAAAAATGAAGAAGAAGGCTTTAAACGTTTCTTCAAACAACGATAACAATAACAATAGTAACAGCAATGAAAACAGCATAATAGTAATCTAGAAGATAATAAAAATTCAAATACAGAAGAACTCGCCGAAATAAATGACAAATCACTTACTAGATCAGGAAAATTTTTAATTAAAAGACAGAAAAGAAAAGATAGCATTGCTAAAATAAGAGAAGCAAAAAAAGATAGTATTGCTGCAGTAAGTAGGAAAAGAGAACATACTTTAGAAGAAAAGGAGGAAACAAAAAAGGATTCTATTTCGAGCAAAGCAATGAAAAAATTAAAATTAGTGTGACACTTATAGGTGCTCCTCAATATTCTAGCCTAACAAATACAGGGTCTTTGATTAATAGCCAATTAGAAAATTTAAACGCAAAAGGTGCTTTCAATTTTAATTACGGGGCTTCTCTAAATTTTGTTGGTAATAGATATATGTATAGTATTGGAATTCTTAAAACACGTATTAGCTACCAAACTATGGATGCTACTTTTTTAGACCCTTTTAGTGGAATGAATAACGGGGAAGAAGCATTAATTTATCCCGAAAATATCCTTGACTTTAGTACTATAGATATAGATTCACAAATTGATTATTCAAAATTTGATAGTTTTAAAAACAATGATTCTTCCATTACTCTAGAACATACTATTGACTATCTTGAAGTGCCGTTACAAATCACATATTTCCTGACAGAAAAAAGATTTGGGTATCAGGTATATGGGGGAGTCAGTGGATATTTTTTATCAAAAAACACGTTGGTAGCTGAAAATAATGCTGGAGAAAAATTAACAATTGGTAGTGCTAATAACCTTTCGGAGGTTAGTCTTAGTTTAAATGCTGGAGCAGGAGTTTATTATAATATTTCAAAAACATTTACATTTGAGGTAAACCCCTCTTTCAAATTTTTATACAATCCTACAAATACACAAAGCACAAAGCACAAAGGGAAGCGTTTTATTATTTGGTATTTACTCGGGTATAAGGATTAATTTAACTCCTAGAGATTAATTATAATTCCCTAAATAGATTGAAATATCTAATCAATTTAGAAATCTTCACAGACAAAAACATAGGTTTCGCTATCAAATAAAACCTGAAATAATTTTAATTACACGAATAATACAATAATCTATTGAGGTTGATCATTTATTTGAAGGTTTTTAAGACCTCCTCAAAAACTGAATAGCATTTTTCTAATTCACTTTCTGTAATTACATATGGAGGCAGTAAGTAAATAGTATTCCCTAAAGGTCTAATTAGTAAACCTCGTTCTAAGAAAAACTGATATAACTCGTCTCGTAGACTTCCATAACGATCCATGGATATAGCTAACTCTACGGCAAGAATCACACCCAAATAACGTGCCTCTTTCACCCTTTTGTGAACAGCAATTTTTGCAATAAAACCTTGATGTGCTTTTTCAATTTCTTTGCGCCTTTTTGCTGTTTTATCACTATTTAACAACTCCAACCCTGCTATTGCAGCAACACAACCTAGAGGATGTGCGCTAAAGGTATGTGCGTGAAAAAATCCCTTTGAAATTTCATCACTTAAAAAAGCATCGTATATCTTTTGAGTACAACTTGTTATACTCAAAGGAAACATTCCTGCTGTTAATGCCTTGCTTAGACACATAATGTCTGGTTTGTTTTTGAGTTGGTTGCAGGCAAAATTAGTTCCTGTTTTACCAAAACCTGTCATGATTTCGTCAGCAATGCAGAGTACGTTATGCTTTTTACAAATGTCAATTAGGGTATCTAAACCTTCGGCAGTGTGAAATTTCATTCCCGCAGCTCCTTGTACTAGTGGTTCAAAAATGAAAGCCGCGCAGTTATTGTTTTCTAGAATGTAACTTAGTTTTTCTAGTACTTCAGTAAGATTATCTTTTTGTGGTGTTGGGATGCGCTCCACCTTCAATAAAAAATCTTCAAAAGGAGCATTATAACTAGCAATACCGGAAGCACTCATTGCTCCAAAAGTATCCCCATGAAAACCGTTTTCAAAAGCTATTAGCGTCTCTCGCTTTTCACCCTGATTAAAATGAAATTGAAAGGACATTTTAATTGCGGCTTCTACGGCTGTGGAGCCGTTGTCGTTAAAAAATATTTTTTGCTGGTTTTCTGGTAAAATTTTTAGTAGTTCTTCTGAAAGTTTGACCGCTGGTTCATGTGTACATCCACTAAACATTACAAAATCCAATTCTTGCATTTGCTTTGTAATAGCAGCGGTAATATATGGATTACAATGACCGTACATCGCGGTATACCAGGATGCAATCCCATCTATATACTCATTGCCGTCTTCGTCCCAAAGTAAAGCTCCTTTGGCCTTGACGATACCTAAAGGCGGCGCAGCAGTTTTGTGTTGCGTTAATGGGTGCCAAATATGGGCAGTATCACGTTGCGATAATTTCATTGTACAAAGTTACGAGGATTGATTGGAGATTAACGATTGTGGATTGTGGATTTTTGAACTAAAAAACCTTGCTAATTTTACTTAATATTTTGCAGATTTGGATGGTTTGAACCGCGATCTTTCGCTGCGCTACCTGCAAGGTGTAAGAGAGAATATCGCTAGAGTGCATCCTTGAAATCTGAAAATAATTTATTTCGAGAACAAGTCGTGGAACAAAATGTCGTGGGTGGTGTTTTGTGTTTAAAAATTTAAAGTGATGGTCTTAAAATTTCAGCATATTCCTTTACTACATTTTGATCAAAATAAGGTTCTTCTTCAATCCGACCTAAGATAGGTACTCCTCCCATTTTTTTTATGATAGCCTCTGTTGTTGGATGTTCATTTCCACTAAAAATAATTCCGTGGCAATGCAAGTTTCTTGCTTTTAATGCTTCTAGTGTTAGTAGTGTATGGTTTATACTTCCTAAATAATGTCTTGAAACGACTATGATTTTGTCAGTAGGCTCCATCAAGTCAGCTATAGTATCTGTTTGATTTAAAGGAACTAACAAACCTCCTGCGCCTTCAATTATTAAAATATTATTTGTTACCGGTCGTTTGATTTTTTTTGCTGAAATTTTAATTGAATCAATTTCAGCTGCCGCGTGAGGACTCATTGGGGTCATTAAATCAAACGCTGAATTATGAAATACAGTGTTGTCGTTACTAACCAATCGTTTTACTTTGTGTGTATCACTATTTTCCAACTCACCAGCTTGTACAGGTTTCCAGTAATCTGCCTGGAGTGCCTGCGTTACGATTGCTGAAACTACTGTTTTTCCTACTTCAGTAGAAATACCTGTTATAAAATAAGTATCTTTCATTAAAATATGGTTTGGCAAATGGTACATTTTCTTTTTGTCTTTTCAAAAAAAGGGAAAAGCATATAAAATACGTTTTTACGCTCCAAGGGCGCCACTAACACCTTATTGGATGCGCAATTGGGGCAACTATATAAGTGATTATTCTCATCTGTTGCATAGACTCTGATCTGACTATAAATTCGTTTAGCTTTTAATACATCATCATTATGAACTAGTAATTTAACACCCCCTATCGCTCCGCTTATTAGGGGATCTGAGTCTATTGTTTTCTCATCCATTAGCAGCGTTTGTACTCCCTCTGCTTCTAGCTTCGCCTTTGTTATCTGCGCCTCTGAAGAATATTCAAAAATAGCCAGCACGGTATAATTATCATTCATTGGGTCATTTCTTCTTAATATATTCAACTAAACACATTACAAGTTGTGTAATTTCTTCTTTCGTATTATAGCTATGTAAACAAATACGCAATCGTTCTTTCCCTTCTGTCACAGTGGGTGACAAGATAGGTTTTACATCAAGGCTGTATTTTTCAAGGACCATAGAAGCTTCTTTTACTTTATCATTTCCTGATATTAAACAACTTTGTATGGCAGAATTACTTCTAATGAACTGAGAAACCAAAGAATTCTCTTTTAGCATCAATTGTAATACAGCAATATTACTTTTTAATTTATTTTGTACTATTGAATTATTTTGCAATTCTTGATAGACACTTAATATTGTGGCAACAGTGTGCGGGGGCAAACCGGTAGTATAGATAAAACTTCGGGCGAAGTTTATTAAATATTCTTTGAGGTCATTAGTTCCTAGAATAGCTGCCCCGTGACAACCCAAAGCCTTCCCAAACGTTACAATCCTAGCAAAGATCTCATTTTCTATGCCTAACTCTTGGACTAACCCTTCCCCTGTGCTGCCAAATACCCCAACTGCGTGTGCCTCATCTACAATCAAATTACAGTTGTATTTTTTGCAAATTGCTATAACCGCCCTTAAATCTGACTGGTCGCCGTCCATCGAAAACACAGATTCTGTGACAATATATACTTCGACTCTGCTGAGTGTACTGCGTAAATTTTCAATATTCTTAGTTAGGTCATTTAAATCATTGTGTTTGAACTTAAACGCCTTTGCATTACTCATTCTAATTCCATCACGAATGGATGCGTGGCATAATTCGTCATAAAGTATTAGATCTCCTCTTTGGGGAACGCTGCTAAATAATCCTATATTGGCGTCATACCCGCTATTAAAAATAAGTGCAGCTTCTGTGTTATGAAATTTTGTTATGACGTCTTCCGCTTCATTATAAAGAGCGTGGTTTCCGGACAAAAGTCGTGATCCCGTCGCTCCATTTACTTCTAACTTGTGGTGTTTTAATATTTCCAAAGTTTTTTTAAATATAATTTTCGAGCTACTAAATCCCAGATAATCATTAGATGAAAAATCTATCAGATTCTTTTGGCCACCTAAGATTCGCAAAGCATTTTCAGCTTTGCGACCCTCAATTTTATTTCTTAATTTTACTGGTAACACATTGTAAAGATACTCAAGCCTGAGTGAAAATAAATCACAAATAAATAAATTTTATTATTGTTTCTCAATAATTTTTATACATTTGTTATCGTAAAACAATAATTTTATGAAAACGAATTTACTTTTAAAAAATTTAATTGATGTATTATTCATCTTGATGATAGCTGGTATTATTGGGTTTCTATTTATACTAGCGTTTGGAGTTTTCAATACTAGCGTTGGTAATGTTACAGCAAATAGCTACGAAGATTTTACAGACTTACCTCTACAATATTGGATTGCGGTTGCTGTGAGTTTTCTAACATATCTTTTAATGCTCATTGCTCTTTATTACTTAAAAAAATCGGCCAGATATTTTCTAGACAATGATTTATTAAAGGAGCAAGTAATTAGTAATTTAAGTAAGAGCGGGGTGCTCTTAATAATTACTGCTATAAGCACCACAATATCTTATGTATTGATTTGGTTAACTGAACTAAGTGTAGGAACCCTATCGCTAAATTATGGAGACAACCTTTTTGTCCCTCTCTTTTTAGGGATTGTTGGATTATTTTTTAAATTAATTTCTAACACCTTAGCAAATGCAAAATTATTAAAAGAAGAACACGACTTAACTATTTAATCACTCTCCTACGAGAGCAGTAAACATGGCAATACAAATTCACTTAGACGATATTCTACAAGCTCACGGGATGCGCGGAAAAGAGCTTGCCGAAATTATTGGAATTACCCCAGCGAATCTTTCAATTTTAAGATCTGGCAAGGCAAAAGCTATCCGCTTTACCACATTGGATGCAATTTGTAAAGCCCTAGACTGCCAACCGGGAGCTATTATAAAATTTACAAATGATTAATTAATCTCTTCACTTTCCATTTAATTAAAAAATCCCAAATTCTTAAGTATAAGAATTTGGGATCATTTTTTAGCGTAAAAGTGTTAGTCTGCTAGAACAATCACTTTATTATTATTCATTTCGATAGTGCCACCTTTGATGTCCAAGGTCCAACTTCCATCTACTTGTTTAAATTTGCCTTCATACCCTTCAGCGATGGTTGGGTTTCCTTTGAATTTCATGGTACCTTTCATTAATAATGAAACTACGGATGCGTGGTTATTCAACATTTGAAATTCGCCATCCATTCCCGGCACGGTTACGCTTTCAACTTCGCCGCTTACTAAGGATGCTTCTGGAGTTACTATTTCTAAATACATATTTTTTAGTATTGAGTATTTAGTAGTGAGTAGTGAGAAAAGCAATATATGCTAAAGACTCATTATTCACTACTTATTACTATTTTAAGCTTCCGCTAACATTTTCTCTCCAGCTTCGATTGCTTCTTCGATCGAACCTTTAAGGTTAAACGCTGCTTCTGGAAGATGGTCTAACTCACCGTCCATAATCATTGTAAATCCTTTGATTGTTTCTTTAATATCAACCAATACTCCAGGAATACCAGTAAACTGTTCTGCTACGTGGAAAGGTTGTGACAAGAAACGCTGTACACGACGTGCACGGTTTACCGCCATTTTATCTTCTTCAGATAATTCCTCCATACCAAGAATAGCAATGATATCTTGTAATTCTTTATAACGTTGTAATAATTCTTTTACACGTTGTGCACAATCATAATGCTCATCTCCTAAGATAGCCGCCGTTAAAATACGTGACGTCGAATCTAGAGGATCTACCGCTGGGTAAATACCAAGCTCTGCAATTTTACGAGACAATACCGTCGTTGCATCTAAGTGAGCAAACGTTGTTGCTGGTGCTGGATCTGTTAAATCATCTGCAGGCACATAAACCGCTTGTACAGATGTAATAGAACCTTTTTTAGTGGATGTAATGCGTTCTTGCATAGCACCCATCTCTGTTGCTAAAGTAGGTTGGTATCCTACCGCAGATGGCATACGTCCTAGAAGTGCTGAAACCTCAGAACCTGCTTGTGTAAAACGGAAAATATTATCAACAAAGAAAAGCACATCTTTTCCTTGACCATCTCCAGCTCCATCTCTAAAATATTCTGCAATAGTTAAACCAGACAAGGCAACACGTGCGCGTGCTCCAGGTGGTTCGTTCATTTGTCCAAAAACGAACGTTGCCTTTGATTCTCTCATCTTCATCTTATCTACTTTAGATAAGTCCCATCCGCCTTCTTCCATAGAATGCATAAAGTCATCACCATATTTGATAATTCCAGACTCAAGCATTTCTCTCAAAAGGTCATTTCCTTCTCGTGTTCTTTCCCCTACTCCTGCGAATACTGAAAGTCCACCGTGACCTTTTGCAATATTGTTAATCAACTCTTGGATCAAAACGGTTTTGCCTACTCCGGCACCGCCAAAAAGACCAATCTTACCACCCTTTGCATAAGGCTCAATAAGATCAATTACTTTAATACCTGTAAAAAGTACTTCACTAGATGTTGAAAGATCTTCAAATAAAGGTGCATCCCTGTGAATAGGCAGACCATCTTTTCCTTCTTTAGGAAGCGCCGCCATCCCATCAATAGGATCACCAATTACGTTAAAAAGACGTCCATAAATATCTGGACCGATAGGCATTTGTATTGCAGCTCCTGTTGAAACAGCTTCCACCCCGCGGCTTAAACCATCCGTAGAATCCATCGAGATGGTACGAACTGTATTTTCACCTACGTGAGATTGTACTTCAAGAATTAACTTGTTTCCATTATTATCAACTCTAAGACTATCGTAAATCTTTGGAAGTTCGGCTCCATTAGCAAACTCAACGTCTACTACTGGTCCAATAATCTGTGCAACTTTTCCTGTAACTTTTGACATTATTAAGTATTTCTGTTTTAGTTATCTACGGGTACAAAAAGCACCCTCCTTTTTAACGCTGCAAAGATAGTTTTTTCTGCTGAAATATTACAAAGGATAAAACGTCTTTTTTAATGACTTTCTAGCAATTTTATATAAAGCTCAAAATTTGACGACTGGGTAGAGTAATACAAAACAATTAAATCATAGTTTCACATTGATATATCCCAAAATCCTATAATAAAAAAGCGCACTCAAAGTATTGAGCGCGCTTTTTTTGTATTTGTAAAGTCTAGGTGCTATTCCACAGTAACAGATTTTGCTAAATTACGTGGTTGATCTACATTTTTATTCAACATCACAGCAATGTGATAGGATAATAATTGCAGTGGTATGGTGGTTACTAACGGCGTTAATGTTTCAGGAGTTTTAGGAACTTCCATCACATAATCTGCTAATTCTCTTACAATAGTGTCTCCTTCAGTAACTACCGCTATAATTTTACCACTTCTAGCTTTTATTTCTTCGATGTTACTTACTACTTTACCGTAGTGATTGCTATTAATCGCAATAACAACTACTGGCATGTGCTCATCAATCAAAGCAATTGGCCCATGCTTCATTTCTGCTGCTGGATAGCCTTCTGCGTGGATGTAACTTATTTCCTTTAGTTTTAAAGCACCTTCTAAAGCCACTGGGAAGTTGTATCCTCTTCCTAAATATAAAAAGTTTGTTGCATTCTTAAAGACTTCAGCAATCTCTTCGATTTTATCATTGCTTTTTAAAGCTTCTGCTACATGTGTAGGGATCATATCCAATTCGCGCAGATGCATCATATAATCAGACTTTGATATTGTTCCTTTAACGTGTGCTAATTTTAATGCAATCATGGTCAACACTGTAATTTGTGTTGTAAAGGCCTTAGTAGACGCAACACCTATTTCTGGTCCTGCGTGCGTATATGTACCACTATGTGTTTCTCGAGAAATTGTCGAACCAACTACATTACAAATACCGTAAACAAATGCTCCTTTTTCTTTAGCTAGTTTAATTGCCGCAAGTGTATCTGCAGTTTCTCCACTTTGAGAAATAGCGATTACCACATCTTTTTCAGTAATAACTGGGTTTCGGTATCTAAACTCACTTGCATATTCCACCTCAACAGGTATTCTTGCCCAGTCTTCAAAAATATATTCTGCCACTAATCCTGCGTGCCAAGATGTTCCACAGGCAACAATAATAATTCTATCTGCGTTGATAAATCTTGGGATATGATTTTCTAAGCCCCCTAATTTTATGATTCCTTTATCAGCTAAAAGACGGCCCCGAAAGGTATCTTTAATTACCGAAGGTTGCTCATAAATTTCCTTAAGCATGAAATGATCATAGCCTCCTTTTTCTATTTGCTCTATATTTAATTTAAGCTCCTGAATAAAAGGTTTTACTAATTTATCGCCTTTAATTTTTCTAACCTTTACATCTCTACCTCTACGAATAATCGCCATTTCTTCATCTTCAAGATAGATAGCGTTATTTGTAAATTCAATAAATGGAGAGGCATCACTCGCAACAAAAAATTCGTCTTTACCAACTCCAATAGCCAATGGACTTCCCAATTTAGCTACAACAATTTCGTCTGGTTTGTTTTTATCAAATATTGCGATTGCATACGCTCCAACCACCTGATTTAATGCTATTTGAACAGCTTTTCCAAGTTTGACATCTTGCTTCTTCTTTACTTCTTCTATAAGGTTTACAAGAACTTCAGTATCTGTATCAGATTTAAATGTGTAGCCCCGATTTTTAAGTTCTGTTTTTATAGAAGAATAATTCTCTATAATTCCGTTATGAATAATAACTAAATCACCACTATTAGAGTAATGGGGGTGAGAGTTCACATCATTAGGAATACCGTGAGTAGCCCATCTTGTATGACCTATACCAACACTCCCTTTTTTTGAGATTTCAGTAGCTGCTCTTTTTTCAAGATCTACTACTTTTCCTTTGGTTTTACTTAATTGTATATTTGTTCCATCATATAATGCTATTCCCGCACTGTCATAACCACGGTATTCTAAACGTCTTAAACCGTTTATAATAATAGGGTATGCTTCTCTATGACCTATATATCCTACAATTCCACACATATATTTTTAGTTAGATTCTGTATAATAAATTTGCAACTTTAAGCGTCGCGCTTGATTTGTTGAAGTATTACCGTGCAACACAGTACCTTCATGAGCAATTACTGAATTGGCAGGAATTTGTTCAATTCCTGGCGCTTGTTCATTTTCTAGATCTTGAAATCCAGGCTCTCCAACATTTTGAGAAACAACAAGACCAAGGGCTACGTTTGTGGAATCTTGATGAATAAGATTACTCAAATGATTAGTAATTCTAATTTTATAAAAATCACCTGCATTATCACTTCCTCTTTCTAATCTTCCTAAGTGGATATTATAAGAGTCTATTGGTTCATCACCAGAGGTAGTATCAAATGCATAGTCTATTAATGCAGAGTTGTTTTTAAGATCATAAATAATCAACCTTTCTGGCTCCTTAGACCCAGCTTCAACTCTATTTTTATCCACATAAAAAATTAAATTAGCTTCGTTAATAAGCCATTTTTCTTGACGCATTTGATCCAACTCATCAGCAATTCCATTGCCATCGTTATCATCACCAAACAACTCAATAACAGAGATAATACCTGATCCTCCACGAACATATAAAGTTTCTTGACCCTCTGTTGTATTTACCTCAAACAGATCTTGACTAATTTGTGGTGTTAATTCATTTTCAAAGACGTTGACACTTATTGCTCCAAAATTTAATGTAAGTAGCCCTTGAAATCTCTGCTCTACAACCACATCCCCTGCAACTGACAAAACTCCAGGAAGAGTTTGAGCCGTAAAATGCAGGTCAATTTTTGCATTTGACATATCATATTTAATCAGATTGTCACCCTGTCCTTCCACTTCAAAATAAAAACCTCGCAAGTAATCTCTAAAATTATTATTATTAATTAAATTAGCAGAGCCTTCTTGTTCTATAATCTTTTCTAAAAAATATTCATTTGGAAGCATTACCCTAATACCTGGGCCAAGCTGATTTGTAATAGTATCTGAACCACTAACATCATCATCTGTTATTTCCAACGTTGTATACCCATTTGCCGAAGGTATAAAACCTTCAATAGTATGGATTAATTCTCCTTTAAAACTACTAAACAAAGGACCCTGATTGGTGTAATAATTTTGACTTTCCTCAAATCCCGTACTGGGATCAAAATCTCTTAAAAAATATTCAGATTCAAAAATTGAAATATTTATTGGTGTAGCACCACCGTATATAGAATCTAATGTGTAGCTAATATCTCCTGAGGTATCTACTGTACCCTCACTAAAAAATGGCATATACAAGACTACGCTGTCTAGAACAGTACCTTCACTAAAATCAGGATTTGTTTCTCCCAATATTAATTGGGCTAATAAATTAACTTTAGAAGTACCATACGTAGGATCATTATAGACTCCCAATTGATATATTGGAAGCTGATTGGATTGCACTGGCAGCATTTTCCGGCTATATGCCACTATAGTCTTCGTATCATCAAGTGTTGTATTGACATTTTGATCTCCTATAACTTCTGAACCAATAGTCCCTATTTCTTCTTCACACGATGCCATAAAGATAATAGCACCCAAAATTGCCAAAAATTGCAGCAATAAATTTTTAATCTTCATAAGCTAATTCTAAAAGTATATTATTCTTGTAATACTTTTGTTTTGTAAAATTCTAAATATTCCCGTTCTAAATCTTCGATATTTTGATAAGGCAGTATTGGCTTATCTAATGTATCAAGATACTGAACAAGTTCTTCTGAAATATCTTTCGAACCTATTATAATGGCGTCTGAATTATCAATTGCAACTTTCATTACATTTTCAAAAGTAGGATTTTCAAGAGGCGCAATAACATCATCATCTATAGCATCGAATCTAATTTTGTTAGCAAGGTCCAAATTCAAGGTATTATCAAAACCTTGATTGTATACTGAAGTCACGATTTTACTATTCTCAAACAAGGGCTCATTTCCATAATAATTACGAAGATAAAGTGGCAAAAATGACGCCAACCAACCATGAACGTGAATAATATCTGGTGACCAGTTTAACTTTTTTACCGTTTCTATAACTCCTTTAGCAAAGAAAATTGCGCGCTCATCATTGTCTGAAAAAAAATTCCCATCTTCATCAGCATAAGTTGCTTTTCTTTTAAAATAATCTTCATTATCTATAAAATATACCTGCATACGCTCTTTCGGGATTGACGCCACTTTAATAATTAGTGGCATATCTAAATCATTGATGACTAAGTTCATCCCAGAAAGTCTAATTACCTCGTGTAACTGATGACGCCGCTCATTAATATTGCCATATCTTGGCATAAAAATACGTATTTGACCGTCATTTTTATTAACCATACGCGGTGCTTCAAACGACATGGAGGAAATCTCGGTCTCTGGCAGGTAAGGGATTACTTCAGACGATACATACAAGACTCTCTTATCTTTCATAAAAAATAGTACTTTAGTAGCTGGGTTATTAAAAATGCAAAAATACTAAAATTTATGCAGATTGCTCCCAATAAGTTATTTTTGCGTCTCTCTTTAATAGTCTTTCATGATGGTGTTTACTAAAACCGAAAATTTATTAAAAATATTACTCCCATATAGAGCCCAAAATAAAATAGGCTTTATACCCACTATGGGAGCGCTGCATACTGGTCATCTATCATTAGTTAAAAAGGCTTTAGAAAAAAATGATTGCGTTGTGGTTAGTATTTTTGTTAATCCCACTCAGTTTGATAATAGTTCTGACTTAAAAAAATATCCCCGCACACTGGAAAAAGACGTCACGCTCTTAGAAACGTTGCAAGGAACTGTTTATATTTTTACTCCAGATACTAAAACATTATATGGAGAAACCGTGAACTCAAAAAAATATAGGCTTGGTGCTATCGCAAGCGAAATGGAAGGAAGACATCGCAAAGGACACTTTGACGGCGTTGCGACTGTTATATCCCTTTTCTTTAAAGTTATATTGCCAAACAATGCCTATTTTGGACAAAAAGATTTTCAGCAATTACAAATCATAAAGAAACTTGTTGAAATAGAAAAGCTCCCTATAAAAATTATTGGGTGTCCTATTGTACGAGAGAAAAACGGACTTGCTATGAGCTCTCGCAACAAGAGATTAGGCCAACAGCAACTAGAGAATGCTACAATTATTTCAAAAATACTGAAGGAAGTAAGAAGCCAGTTCAAGAAAAAATCTATTCAAGAGCTCAACAAATTAGTTGAAAATCGTTTTAAACAAAGCTCTTTACAATTAGAATACTTTGAAATCGCGAATGAAAAGACGCTTAAAACGGTTAGCAGAAAAAGAAAAGAAAATAAATACAGAGCATTTATTGCCGCCTTTTCTAAAGAAGTACGTTTGATTGATAATATGGCTCTCAATTAATAGAGAATTATGAATTAAGAAATATGAATTTTTGAATTACCTTTGAACTCATGCTAATACACGTTGTAAAATCAAAAATCCACAGGGTAAAAGCTACCGGTGCAGATCTTAATTATATAGGAAGTATAACGATTGATGAAGACTTGCTCGATGCTGCAAATATTATAGAAGGAGAAAAAGTACAAATCGTTAACAATAACAATGGTGAACGATTAGAAACCTATGCAATTCCTGGCCCAAGGGGTAGTGGAGAAATAACACTTAACGGGGCCGCTGCGAGAAAAGTAGCTCTTGGTGATATTTTAATATTGATCACGTATGGATTAATGACTATAGAGGAAGCTAAAATTTTCAAACCTTCTCTTGTTTTTCCAAATGGAGACAATCTACTCACTTAAGATTTGAACAAAACCCTATCAAAAATCCTTAAAACAGCAATCCCTCTGGGATTGGGTGTTTTCTTGATTTGGTATACTTATAGTAAATTTTCTTCCCAGCAATTAGAGGAATTACGTTTGCATTTTAAAGACGCAAACTACGGTATTGTTTTACTTTCAGTATTGCTTAGCATATTAAGCCATATTTCTCGCGCCTACAGATGGGGGTTTATGTTAGAGCCGTTGGGGCATAAGCCGAAACTTGCCAATAGCTTTATGGCAATTTCTGTGGCGTATTTAATGAACATATTTATCCCAAAAAGCGGGGAGGTTTCTAGGGCAATTATACTGGACAAATATGAAGATGTCGCATTTGAAAAAGGCTTTGGAACTATTTTAAGTGAACGTTTTATAGATTTGATTTTTTTATTAGGTTTTACCGCTTTGGCTCTTTATTTAAAATTTGATGTGCTTTACAATTATATAGGAGAACGCATTCCTTTATCATTATTATATGCAGCAAGCATTGGAGGCGTGGTGTTGGTCTTGGCACTTTTATTATTCTTCAAATATTCAAATTCTTCGCTAAGTGAAAAAATTAAAAAATTCTTGTTAGGCCTTAAGGAAGGTCTTTTAAGCATTTTTAAAATGAAGAAAAAAACCCCTTTTATATTTCACTCGTTCGTTATTTGGGGATTATATATACTCTCTTTTTATACCGCAACCCAAGCTTTGAATGAAACATCTCAAATTGCATTTAGCACAATAATTATAGCATTTGTAGTAGGGAGTTTTACTTTTGCATTTACGAATAGCGGATTTGGAACCTATCCTGTAGCCATTGCTGGTATCTTAATTTTATTTGCAGTACCCTTTACGGTAGGCACGGCATTTGGATGGATTGTATGGATTTCAAATATAGTATCCATTGTGCTTTTTGGAGTGCTCTCGTTATTACTACTTCCTCATTTCAATAAAAATACTTAGTAAACCGCTTCTACGTTCTAAAGTGCCGTGGGTTTTTTCTGGATCAAATTGATTTTAAAATACCTTAGTAATAAGTTCCCTAGTCTTGTCTCGATTTTTTTAAGGAGGCCGATGGTAGTAAAATTTTATGCTAAAATCATAGATTAGTTGTCTCAACAATGTTTGGAAGCTAAGTACAATTGCTCAATGTAACCTAATGGGAAACGTGCATCGTTTTAACTAATTTCAAGAGCAATACTAGGAAGTAGTAATAAGATATAAAAACGTCATTTAGGTTACAGGATTATAGTTTTAAAACTAAGAAACCCTCTGAAGAGCGAGTATTTGGATAATTTCTCGATGTTTTATAACCCAATGCTTTAAGCCACTTGGCTTATCTTCTTTAAGTTTTAGTTTCGCAATAATATTACTACAATGCTTTTCAATGGATGCCGTAGAGGTATGAAGTTTCTCTGAAATTTTAGACGCATTTTGATAAAGGCCAACTAACGTAAGAATAGAAATTTCAATAGTTGTTAAGTTTTTAAGATTTTGCAGCGGCCCTTCTTGAATGTGCAATTTTCTTATATTGTCACATACATATACACCATCATTAAAAACAGTTTCAAGACACGCTAAGAAAGTATCAGAGGCATTACTGAAACAAAGACAACCATGAATATTTAAAGAGTTAACCTTGAAAAAATCTTTATACTCAACGTCTTTAAAGACAATTATAAATTTAGTTTTTATTTTTTTTTGTCTCACTTCTCTAACAATCTCAAAAATATCTAAATCTTTAAAACTATAATCTATAATTGCAACATCGGGTTTTTCTCTTAAAATATATCGCAAAGCCTTAACACCGTTGCACACTTCCTTTGCATTGTCAAGTAAAATTGAATCTACTTGTTCAATCAAAGAGCACCTTAACGTTTGATCGCCTAAAGCGATCATTAATTTTTGATTTATCACGTTAGTAGAATTTAACATCATAGGGCTTGTGATATATTGTTCGTACATAAAGACACAACAAAAAGTAAAAAAATTGTTTGTTTCTTAGATTATAATTTCATACAAAAGCAATAAAATTACTGAGGTATGAGTTTTAGAAAAACCAATATTCTTTAACCGAAAATTTTGGTAGTATTTAAAAATTAAAGATAAACAGAATTATTCATTTTTCATAAGCTATTATTCAATAATACAGGTTTTTACCTACAAAGAGGTGAAATCAGGTGTTTTTACGGGTGCTTAGGTAAGCTTTTTCCTACTATTTATAAAAACTGTTTAATGATTTAAAACCTAACAACCCCTAAAAAATGAAATTATATAATCTAGCAAGCTGTTTTTAAATTTTTATTATCTTTCACAAAAAAAATACATCATGAAAAAAATCTTCTTTTCAATAGGATTCTTAATTTTTGGATTAAGTATTCATTCTCAAATAATCTATGAAGAATTCAACAGTGAGAAGTTAGAGGAAACTAGAAGATTAAAAATTCAATTACCCAGAAACTATGACTCAAATACAGAGAAGGTATATCCAATAGTAATTGTGCTTGATGCAGATTATCTTTTTGAACCTGTGGCAGGAAACGTAGATTATTTTAGTTATTGGGAAGATATGCCAGAGAGCATAGTGGTTGGGGTGATGCAAGGTGAAAAACGTTATGATGATTGTGAGTATGATGAAGACAACTTTTTGCCAGCAAATAAGGGAGCAGACTTCTTTGAATTCATAGGACTTGAGCTACTGCCTCATATAGACATGAATTACAGAACAGCAAAATTTGTTATTGGAGTGGGCCATGACTACACCGCCAATTTTTTAAACTATTACCTCTACAAAGAGCCACCATTATTTAACGGGTATATTATTTTAAGTCCAGACTTGGCACCAGATTCTGCAAAGCGAATGTCAGGAAGAATTCCAGCTATCGAAACACAATTATTTTACTACTTAGCAACCGGAACAGACGATATAAAAGGATTATTGGAAGGAACTGAAGAATTAAATAATACATTAAGTGCCATTAAAAGCGATACGTTTAAATACTATTACAACAATTTTGAAAAAGCCACTCATTACTCTTTAGTCGGAAGAGGAATCCCTAATGCTTTGGAGAAAATATTTGCTGTGTATCGACCTATCAGCAAGCAAGAATACTCTGAAGTGTTATTGAAATTAAAAACACCCATTAGCACCTATTTAACTGAAAAGTATGACATTATTTATAATCTTTTTGGCATCACAAATCCTATTCGTGTAAACGATTATATTGCGACTGCAAGGGCTAGTGAAAAGACCAAACAATGGGAATCTCTAAAAATAATTGCCGAAATGGCAAAACGAGAATACCCAGACACTGTTCTAGGCCCTTACTTCTTAGCGCGATATTATGAAGAGAATGGCGATCCAAAAAAAGCAATGAGAACCTACCAAGCTGGCTTTGATAAAGAAGAAGTCGACTTTATTACCATAGATATGATGTTAGACAAAGCAGATAAGATTAAGGATGATTTTGGATATTAAAAGTACGACTCTTGATATTTCAAAAGAGGAAAATACCGATCTGTTTTTAAGCACTGAGATACCGGATCAATCTCAAGTATATTCCCACCGTAATTGCGTCATAAAGCAGCAGCAGCATCTTTAATAATATTTCGGCTAGACTTGGGTTCAATTTCTATTCCCTTTTCTGAAAGTTTAAAGGGGGCTATTTTGATTGTTTGTTTATCAATGGTGAACCAAGCTTTCGTTTCTGCAGCAACCAAATAATGCAGTGAATTTAAAGAAATAATGCTCCGCATTGCCTAGTCTGGAAAATAGGCCTTGTTTTTTTGACAGGATCTGAAATAATATAGTTCCCATTCCCCTTTATCTATCCAAACGACTTTTTGCCTCTTCACCAAAAAAATCATTGAAGCGAGGTTGTGAAAAATGGAGCAAACTGTACCGTCTTCAAAATACATGATAAAGGTTGCCATCTTGTCTATTTCTAAACCGTACTTTTTAGTAAAACTTCGTGATAGGCTTTTGAGTTTTGGGAACTGACAAAGTAAGGGTTCACAAAAATTACAAACAGAAATAACAAGAAACCTTTTGATACACTTTTAACGCTCAATGTGGTTTTTGTTTATAGTGCGAAAGATGCATAATCTTCCTAAAGAAGAAAAATACCCTTGGACTAAAAAAGGGCTTCAACTAATTTAAGATCCTGTCAACAAACAAACTATTCGCATCATTTTCTGAACTATTTAAAATGCTTATTATGAGTTTATGCTACTGTAATCAACAAGATCAAAATTAATAGCGGTGTTTTATGAAAAACGAAACTCTGGAATTCCTTAAAAACAATTGCCAAAATGGTAAAACGAGAATACCCAAAGGATAAGTGTAGAAATTCATAAGCAAATTCAGGTTTGGTCCAAAAAACATAATTTTATAATATTCTAAAGGAGGTTTAAAATTTTATCATCACTATTTTACTACTTTTACAGGATACCTATGGCTAAAACAAAAACTACCTTTTTCTGTCAAAACTGCGGAAGTCAATATTCTAAATGGCAAGGACAATGTACCTCTTGCAAAGAATGGAATACCATTGCTGAAGAAGTGATTCAAAAAGCTGAAAAAGTAACTTGGGAGGTAGGGGAATCTGGCAAGCCGCACAAGGAGCGCAGCCGAAGTGTGAAACCCCTTAAAATTTCGGAAATAAGCACTTCTGCTGAAGCGAGAATGGACACTCAAAATGGCGAATTCAATCGCGTTTTAGGTGGCGGTTTAGTTCCTGGAAGCCTCACCCTATTGGGAGGCGAACCTGGTATTGGGAAAAGTACATTGATGCTCCAGATTGCATTGCAACTGCCCTATAAAACATTGTATGTTTCAGGAGAAGAAAGCGCTAGCCAAATTAAAATGCGTGCAGAAAGAATTCACCCACATTCTGAAAATTGCTATGTTTTAACCGAAACAAAAACACAAAATATCTTTCGCAATATTGCTGAAATGGAACCGGATATTGTAGTGATAGACTCTATCCAAACATTGCATACCGATTATATCGAAAGCAGTGCGGGAAGCATTTCGCAAATACGAGAAACCACTACCGAACTTATAAAGTTTGCAAAAGAAACCGCCACCCCAGTTATCTTAATTGGGCACATCACGAAGGATGGAAACATCGCAGGACCAAAAATCCTAGAGCATATGGTGGACACCGTACTCCAATTTGAAGGCGACCGAAACCATATTTACAGAATATTACGAGCCAATAAAAACCGTTTTGGAAGCACCAACGAACTAGGTATTTACGAAATGCAAGGCAGCGGATTGAGAGAAGTTTCTAATCCTAGCGAGATTTTAATTTCAAAAAACGAAGAAGAATTAAGTGGTACTGCAATTGCTTCAACCCTAGAAGGAATGCGGCCCTTAATGATAGAAATACAAGCATTAGTATCAACCGCTGTGTATGGTACACCCCAACGCAGTGCAACGGGTTATAATGCAAAACGCCTTAATATGATTCTTGCGGTTTTAGAAAAAAGAGCAGGTTTTAAATTGGGAGCAAAAGATGTTTTTTTAAACGTCACTGGTGGCATTACAGTAGACGATCCGGCAATAGATCTCGCCGTCGTAGCAGCCGTACTTTCAAGCAACATTGATATTGCCATTGATAAACGAATGTGCTTTGCTGCAGAAGTAGGTTTGGCCGGAGAAGTACGCCCTGTAAATAGAGTAGACCAACGCATTCTAGAAGCCGAAAAACTAGGCTTTGAAACCATCATCATCTCCAAATACTGCAAACTCCCAAAAGAAAATTACGGCATCCAAATTATTAAATTAGGGAAGGTGAATGATGTTGTGAGACATTTGTTTGGGTGAGCCGATGGTTTAAATTCTTTATTCTTATTTTTTTCTATTTGTGAGATAACGACGACAAATTGCATCACATAATTTGTTAGGAAACATTTAGCGCAAACACATTTAAAATAGGTGAATTTCAAGGATTAATTCCAATAAGAGGAAATAATGACCTAAGGATGCTGCCTATTAATGGAGTTCCACAAAATCAAAAACCTACAAAATTATTTAAGTCCTATTCCCTAAATGAGTATACTATTAAACCAATAGGAAACTCATATCCATCCCTAAATAATCCTTCTGATTTTAACGATTCATTTGATTGTACATAATCTAATTAAAGAAAGACAAATAAAACCTATCGAAGAATTACCTGTTCCAATTCAAAACAATGATGGAAATAAAGGTGTTTTCTGTTTTTCCCAAGTTGATAATAATCCATTAATGTGGCTTCGTTATACTGGCTCATAAGAAAGATTTAAGCCTGAATTATATGGTTTCAAACTTAAAAAAATAAAATTATTTGACGCTAAAGATATTTATGATTTCAAATAAAAAAAGTGACCAACTAAAAAGGAGAAAATGCCAAACAAATGGATCCTTATTACTTAAGGTAAGGGAGGACTATAGTTTTAACACTGCAGCGCAATGGATTAAAATGAACGCAAAAACAAGGCATAACACCTTATATAATTTATTACAAAATTTTGTCCATCCTTTAAGTTTGAATAAATTCATAATTCCTTCTTAAATAATTTCAAACTCCCTAAAGCTTCATTATTTTTGAATTGTTGAAAAAGAAAATCATTATTATCGGCTCTGGAATTGGAGGTCTAGGTTCAGCTGCATTATTAGCTAAATCTGGATATGAAGTTACGGTCATTGAAAAAAATGCCAATCTTGGTGGTCGTGCTAATATTTTTGAAGCCGAAGGTTATACTTTTGACATGGGACCTTCTTGGTACTTGATGCCAGATGTATTTGAACATTATTTCAAATTACTCGATGAAGATGTGGCTAAACATTTAGCGTTGGTAAAACTCTCTCCTTCCTACCGCGTGTTTTTTTCTAATGACAAAGAATTACCAGTGGTTGATATTCATTCTGATCTAGAAAAAGACTTGCCGCTCTTTGAGCAATTAGAACCTGGGATTACACCTAAGATAAAAGAGTACCTTAAACGTTCTGGTGAGCAATATGAAATGGCTAAAGATACTTTTATGTATCGAAATCTAGGGTTTTCTTTAGATTTTCTAAAATGGGATGTCATTAAAAAAGGGATTCAACTCAATCCGTTTCAAACCATGCAATCCTATTTAAATAAATGGTTTAAAAGTGATCGTGTTAAAAAAATATTAGAATACACCTTGGTGTTTTTAGGTTCTGATCCTGCAAAAACACCGGCGATGTATAATATCATGAATGCTATCGACTTCAATATGGGAGTCTACTACCCTAAAGGAGGCATTTACGAGATTGTAAAGACATTAGTGACTATCAATAAAAAACACGGCACAAAGTTTATGACGACCAGTCCTGTTTCAAAAATTATAGTTGAAAACAAAAAAGCAAAGGGGGTACAACTCGAGAACGGTACTGTTTTAGAAGCAGATATAATTATCTCTAATGCCGACTTATGGTTTACGGAAACCCATTTATTGGAAAAGCGTCATCAAACCTATCCTGAACCCTATTGGGAAAAAGCAGTATTAAGTCCCAGTGCTTTTATTATGTATCTTGGTTTGGATAGAAAATTAGACATCTTAAGTCATCATAACCTTCGCTTTGGCGGAGATTGGAAACAAAATTTCAAAGAGCTGTTTGACACGCCTCAACTCCCGGGAGATCCGAGTTATTATATCTGTAAGCCTACGGAAACCGACCCTGACTTATCACCACCAGGAACTGATAATTTATTTGTTCTTGTACCCATTCCTCCTGGCTTAAATCTTTCTGAAGCTGATATGACTGGCTACCGTCAAAAGATTTTAGATCTCATGAAAACAGATTTAAACCTTCCAGACATTGAAGAATATATAAAGTTTGAGAAATCTTATTGGAGTGACGATTTCCGTAGGGACTATAATGCTTATAAAGGAACCGCTTTAGGTTTAGCACATACGCTGAAACAAACATTAAAACGACCATTAAACTATAGTAAAAAGGTAAAAAACCTATATTATGTTGGCGCTGGTACAAGTCCAGGAATTGGGATGCCTATTTGTTTAATTTCGGCAGAACTTGTTTATAAACGTATTCAAAAGATTAAGACATCCAAACCTTTAGAATCCTTGTAGTTTTTACCGAAAAATTTCTTTGAAAAATAAATAGAAAAACAAAAATGCCCCACCAAGGATATTGATGAGTGGAAAGTAGGTATAGTATTTAAATAATTTTGATAAATTATAGATACTCAGTAATACGATCACGCCATAAATAATCCCGAATACTACTGCTATATACCCAACATAGAAATATCCAATAGACGCAGAAATTAGATAGGCTATTAAACAAAACCATAAAGCTTTTTTCTCGCCAAGCATCGTTGCTAAGGTATTCACCCCAGCTTTCCTATCTGCTTCAATATCTGGAACAGCAGAGTACGTTTGCATGCCAAAAGCCCAAATAAGACCTCCTAATACTGCTGCCCAAGCAATAGTAGTTCTACCTGTAATAAAGAACCCAACCAGTGCAGGTGACACGTATATAATTGATGAAAACAAGACATCTAAAGGCGGTTTACTCTTTGCTCGCAAGGGGGTTGCTGAATAAAACAGTCCCGTAAAAAGAAATACCAATAAAGCGATTTTTGTAGGTAAATTAACAATAAAGAATAAAGGCAAAAAAGGCACTAATAGAAGGATTATGATGATCCATAAACTTCTATGCTTTTCAAGTTTTAATACAGATTCGTATTTTACCTTTTTTTCATTATAAATGTCGGTTTGGTAATCATAGATATCATTAACGCCGTAGATAAAAACATTGGCCGGAATCCAAAAAAACAAACCAAACGCTATTAAAAGAAACGTCGTTGTAGTATCATACAAAAATAGATTCCCTGAGGAAATAATACCTACGAGAAAAGTTCCGAGGACGTACATCCAGAATCTTGGCCTAGATATAATGAAAACCTCTTTAAGCGTGAGTTTCATAGCGGGACAAAAGTAAGAGGATAGAATCATTAAATCTAAATATTTAGGCTTATTTGTTTATTTATTTTAATTATTTGTTCAACAAAAAAATAATAGCGTTGGTAACTTAATGTAGCGTCCAAAAAACCTGAACAGATTGTAGTGCGGTTTTTTATTTTAAATGAATTTTCCTCTTGGTAGCAATTAAATAAAACATGAATAATGGCCTAAGTATAACACAGACTTATCTTAACTCTAGTATCTTGCATTGATAAAACAGTATTATGAAAATAAACCTATTGTCTTGTCACGCTCAGCGGCCAGATAGAAGAGCGATAGCCAAGTGTATTGTAGAAATTTCATCTAATGTTGGTGAATCCTTGTCAAATGAACTTACAGACATCCTCTTAGAAGGAGATGCTGTTGATATTGAGATGGAGGATAAAAACACGGGGTCGGCTTTAAGATCTTTGCGAAAACTAAGTATTGATTACGAAATTATAGAATGAACCAAATTACTAGTGGGAATTTATACACGCGTGGCGCAAAACAGTTTTAAGAACATTATAAATCCCTTAGCGTTGTTATGATATAATTCATACAAACGCCATATGGCGTTTGTATGAATTATATCTCCAATATCTCAAAACAAGTAAGACGTGACTGGGAAATAAAAGAATCCTATGCGTAATCATCAATATTCCTATTTCTCCATTAGTTCTGATTTAATAAATTCATAACCTTTGTAAAGAATTATGATTTCTAGAAGAGTTGCTGGAACCAATAAAACTAATGCCAGAGGCGACAAAAAAACGAGCACAAAACATCCGCCTAGAATGATTTCGATTATTCCTGCATATTTTGAAAGTATCCCAAGACTATCTTGTAGTCGAAGAAGTGTAACACCAAATAACAAACTAGTGACACCGGCTATGATTGACTTACTAATTGTGAGAATTGCTTTTAATGGAGACAAATTAATTTGGAATAAATATCTTCTTTCTGAACAGCTTGACAAAATAATTGAAGTAACAAATTCAAGAGTTGAAAAATTTCCTTAATTAAAAAAATTAGTTGATAACGCCTACAATAAAAAATTACATTACAATCGTACAATACCCCAATCCGGAAGTAGTGGTGGAATTAAACAAAGCTGGTAATCTAAATAGGACAGTTGCTAACAATGGCTATAATCCATTGTTGCATTTGAACAAAAAAATAATACATTTAACAAACCAATAAGCTATTTCATAAGCATAAAAGTCTCCAACATTTTACACGACGAAATCATAGCCTAATCGTTAGCAAACACTTAGAAAAAAATAATAAGGATCATTATAATGTTAATACTGACTGTATTCTCTTACGGTCAAATTATTTGGCAGAATAGTGATGCGAAATTATTTTTTAACGACGGAACATCAATTAAAGGATACGGAATGATGTACAAAACGGATAAAATAAAATTCCGAATATCTTTAGACGATGAGCCTGATATTCGGACCGATTTGATGGTTAAAGGAATAAACTTTTATGGTTTTGAAATGAGTTCGAAATATGCATATATAAAGTTAAAGCCTAACGAACCAGCAACACTTTTAAAAGTACCCGTTGGTGAAGAAACAAAATTATATTCTTATGAAATTACTAAATCATTTTATTCAAATAATGGTCTGAGCGGCAGTATGGGTGGTATTCCAACTAGCATATATCACCACAAAAATACAACTACGAAACTTTATGTTCAAAAAAAATGATGAGTTTACTTTAGCTTTGACCGGAAATTTCAGAAGGAAAGCAAAAGAATATTTTTCCGATTGTGAAGTATTGGTTGAAAAAATTGGAAGAAGAGAATTTAGAAAATCAAATGCAAAAGATATCGTATATTACTATGTTGATTATTGCGGAGAATAAACATCACCTTGGCATTCGTCATGACCCATCCTAAAATATGTCAACACTAAATTAAATAGATATGTAAGACGTCATAACGAAAGCTTTAAATTGAAAGTAATTAATATCCAGAACGAATCAAAGATAAGATTCTATTGTCCAGCAAGGCTTCACCAAAATTAACTTTCCATCGTATTTCAATGGTTTCCCCTGCGGTTAGCGTTGTAACCATTGACTCGAGAGAGACCACTGAACGCTCTAAATTAATTCTACTACTAGAATTAACTACTTCAATCCCATTTTGATAAATACTATACGTAGCAGTAGTAATTTTGCTAGTCGAAGTTGTTCCTGCGGGATATTGCACCCCAGTGTGCATACCATCAATTGTCAAAGCTCCTAATGCAGTACCTACATCTCCAGCAATCGTAGAACTTACAACATCTGCAAGCGCCCCACCTGAACTCCACATTGCAAATGTGGAAAGGGTTCCTAAATTAACAGGGGCAATACCCATTGGAATGGAAATAATAACGTTCGCCCCAAGGCTTAAAGCTCCTAACTTTGAAAGCATCCTTCCTTCAAGGTTCGTGCCGGCACCCAAAGACAATGCTCCGGCACCAACGCCTCCACTAAGCATAGTACCTTTCATTGTTGTGTTAGCTCCTGTTGACATGGCTGCGCCACCCACCCAGAATATATTTTCTGGTTTTGCATTTCCTGTCAATAATACAGTTGCACCTACTCCCGTAGAAAATGCACCGGAACCTCTTATGATAAACACGGGATTTGCTGTAGCTGTTCCTCCTGCCAATGTAAGTGTTCCAGTAATTGATGCAGCACCGCTCAAATCATAAACACCCGGTGGCAAGACCTCTCCAGAACCCAAAGCTAGACCGTGAGATACTCCGCCTGGGTATGCCATCAACTCGTTATATAAACTTGTCGTATCAATAACGCCTTGGGCAGAACTAAATGGTAGATTCCCGACTACGCTGTTGTGCTGGGCATTAAATAAAACGAGATAACTACCTGGTATAGGGGACAGTATCATACCTGGCACCAAAAGATCAATAGTGGATTTGGTACTAATATTATCGCCTTCAGTAACAGAATCAATTAAAGATACATCTTGCCCTTTGATACCTATCCAACTTGGTACCGATGGGGTTCCGATATTTAATTGACCATCATTTAATGTAGTATTAAAAATCATTAAACCGGTCGCTGGGAGTGAGATATTATCTCTTTCTGTTGTGGTTAATCGTGGCATTAAAAGCCCTTTATTGGTAGACGAAACATCCAGCACAGAAGAAGCTTCAGGTGTTATTGTCCCTATACCAACCTGAGCATAAATACTTATTGCAGGCAATAAGAAAAGCTGTATTAAAAAACATTTCATAATAATTTTCATAAGCAGGTTTTTACATTTTGGGATGCTAAATATACTCAAAATAATTTTTTGTCTAATTTCTTTTGTGTCTAATTCTATGAAATGTGCAGTTATTAATAAAATTTAAGAGAAGTAATGTGCGTTAAAGTAACGTCTAAGCGAAAAATAAAAAAAACAAGATGGCTGCACTTTATTAATATAGAGCTTAAATAATTAACTTAATTACAATAAGTCACTCATATACATCTCGATAAAAGAGTGAATCAATAATATAGCCCAAACCCCTTGTAATTGCACCCATTTTACATCAGCAATAAATAATTGATCCTAAGACACTCAAAGCCTCTTAAATTATAGAAAATGGCAATAATATTTCCCGAAGCAAATCGACACAGAAAATTTCGGGTTTTAAAAGGGGCACATTCATTTTTAATAGATTCGCAGAATAGCATAAAACAGAAGATGAAAACTTAGTAGAAATGACCATTACTGATGATCACATTAACAACATAAAAACAACAAACCCCAATGAAGAAAAGAACAAATAGCTATCAATAAAGGAGAATTTATCTCAGTAAAAGCAGTAAATAATCCTCAAATCAAAGCCTCGAAGCATTATATATATATCTCGTATTGACCGAAAGAAACAAGTCATCTACTACAATTTTATAGCATTTAACAATAACTATTCTATTAACGAGATCAACCTATCTAGAATATAAAACCTCTTTTTTGTGTTTACAGGTTCATATTAATTCCCGATTTTTTTAGTGAAGGAAGTTATCATAGCTTTGAATGCTCTGCACATACTGGATATATACCCCTCAGCGATATTAGTTTAAAGGCATATTGACATTATTTAGAAACAATGAATTTATTAATTTTAAATTCAAAGCAACTAATATCCGGGATGAATCAAGGATAAGATTCTATTGTTAAGCAGCGCATCGCCAGTATCCACTTTCCATCGTACTTCAATAGTTTCGCCTGCGGTTAGCGTAGTAACCTTTGCCTGGAGAGACACTAGTGATTTCTCTGAATAGAATGTTCTACTAGAATTTACTACCTCCACCCCATTTAGATAAATACTGTAAGTTGTAATAATAGTAGGAGTAGGAGGGGCTATTGTACCAGCGGGATATTGCACCCCCGTGTGCATACCTATAATTGTCAGCGCTCCTGTTGCAGTACCGACGTCTCCAGTGATCATAGAAGTCGCATCATCTGAAACTGCACCGATGGAGCTCCACATTGCGAATGTAGAAAGAACCCCTAAATGAATAGGAGATAAACCAGATGGGGCTGTAACAACGGAGCCAGCAACAATAGTTAATGCTCCGTCCTTTGTAAGCATCCTTCCTTCAAGGTTCGTATTCTCTCCCAATGTAATCGCTCCGGCAGAAGAGACCAAAGCTCCTTTTATTATGGCGCCAGCAGCAACAGATAATGCTACTTCAGACATCCAAAATATATTATTAGAGCTTGCTCCATTAGTCAAAACTACATTTGTGGTAGTTGCTGTAGTAAATGCACCAGTACTTCTGATAATAAACACAGAATTTGGGTCTCCACCACCATCCATTGTTAGCGTTCCTGCAGCAATTGATGAGGCTCCCGCCACGTCATAGACACCCGGAGACAAAACCTCTCCAGCACCAAAAATAGGACCGTGAGGAACACCACCGGGCATAGCCGTTAAGGCCCGGTATATCCTGTCCATATCAATAACACCTCCGGCAGAACCAAATAGTTTATTACTGGATATCTGAGCTTTAAATGAAACAACGTAAGTGCCCGGTTCAGGAGACACTGTCATACCCGGCACCAAAACGTCACTAGTGGATGTGGTGCTAATATAATCGCCTGCAGTAACAGATTTAATAGTAGTTGGCCTTTTGATACCTATCCAACTTGGCACTGAGGGAGTTCCTATATTTAATTGAACATCATTTGATGAAGTGTTATAAATCATTAAACCTGTCGCTGGAAGTAAGATATTATCTCTTTCTGTTGTGTTTAATCGTGGCATTAAAAGCCCTTTACTAGTAGAAGAAACATCTAGGATAGAAGAAACGTCAGGTGTTGTTGTCCCTATACCAACCTGAGCAAAAACCCTTGTTGAAGGTAATAAGACAAGCTGTATTAAAAAACATTTCAAAATAATTTTCATAAGTAGGTTTTTAAATTTTGGGTTGCTAAATATACTAAAAATAATTTTTTGTCTAATTTCTTTTGTGTCTAATCGATGAAATATGTGTTATGGTAACATCTAAGCGATAACTAAAAAAGACTAAGATGGCTGCACTTTACTAATACAAAACTTAAACAATTGACTTTATTATAATAAGTCACTTAATACACATCTCGATAAATGAGTAAATCAATAACGTAGCCCAAACCCCTTGTAATTGGATCCATCTATTATCAGAAATAAACAACTGACCCTAATTCATTTAAATCCTCTTAAATTATAGAAAAACGACAACAATATTTTTCAAAGCAAATCGACACAGAAAATTTCGGGTTTTAAAAGGGGGTACATTTATTTTTTAATGGATTCGCAGACTAGCATAAAAAAGAAGGTGAAAAATTTAGTAGAAATGACCATTACTGATGATCACATCAACAACATAAAAACAACTAACCCAAATAAAAAGTGAGATAATCAACAATAAAGAAAAACTTATCTTCGCAAAAAGAATTAAATAACTCTCGAGTCAAGCCCACGAAGTACGAAAAGTATCTGGTATTGACAAAAAGAAACAAGTCAACCACTAGCATTTTAAAGTGTTTAACAAAAACTATTCTCTTAACGAGATCAATCAATTAAAAGATAATACCATCTTTTTTATGTTTATTGGTTCTTAGTGATTTCCAATTTTTATAGTGAAGGCAGCTATTATTATTTTGAATACGATACACGCACTGAATACAACCGTTAGCAACTTTAAGGTAAAGGTATATTCAAATTGTTTAGAACTACTGAATTCATTGGTTTGGCTAAGTTCTAATTAACGTGCTTTATAGTTCTTTTTTATACTCTTACCAAACGGTATTTGAAGCAACTTTTTCATCACATATGCCTGCTTTAGTTACCTTTTATCCTCGCTTTTTTGGCTTTCTATCTAAATGACGATTTCCTTTTTCTGAATAAGCTAAGAATAAATCATCACTTTCCACTATGTCTGGAAATTTTGCTACCGAAACACTGGAAAATGCCGCGGGTAATTTATGACACCAATCAAAAGAGGTTCGAATCGAAATTCCAGTCTCTTTAGCACTCTTTACAATACTATAACCAGATAGCAGGTAATATAAATAGCGATTGTGTTTGTCTCTTTTCTTGATACTATGCCAGAACTTACCAGTAGTTTCACTCAAGTTTTTATTACATCCATTATAATCATAACGTTGAACACCTTTGATTTTCCCATTAGCTAGAATACTTTTAAACGAACTATGTGAACAAGTCACAGCCTTAATTTCAGCACTATCTTTTACTTGCGCTTCTTGCAAAGACAAAGATAACAAGGAGGACACAATTTCTTACTGGCTTAGTCAATCACTACTGATAAAAAAATCTAAAGCCCGAAGAAATCATAAAATATTATTTTAATCAAAAAGAACACATATACATCTTAGAACTTAGCTATTAGTTTTCAATTCAACGCAACTAATATCCAGAACGAATCAACGATAAGGTTCTATGATTAAGCTCTGCTATACCGTTATAAACCCTCCACCTAACCTCAATGGACTCTCCTGCTGTTAGAGTAGTAACCTTTGCCTGAAGAGACACTATTGATTTCTCTGAATAAATTGTTCTACTAGAATTTACTACCTCTACCCCATTTTGATAAATACTGTAAGTAGTTAATTCACTAGACGCTGTACCAGCAATATATTGATCTCCAAAATGTGTGCCGCCAATTGTTATAGCTCCTGCTCCAGAGCCCACATCTCCAGTAATCGTAGTAGGTAAGGTGTCTAAAACCGTACCACTAGAGGTAAACATTGCAAATGTAGAAAGAATCCCTAAATCAAAAGGAGAGGCTCCCGATGGGGCTGTAAGAATGCAACCTGCTCCAATACTTAACCCTCCAGCCTTTGTAAGCATCCTTCCTTCAAGGTTCGTGTTCTCTCCCAATGCAATCGCTCCAGAAGGAGAAACCAAGGTTCCTTTCATGATAGAACCAGCTCCCGTAGACAGGGTTGTTTCAGACAACCAGAATATATTATTAGGGCTTGCTCCGTTAGACAAAACTACATTTGTGGTAGTTGCTCCCGTAGTAATTGCACCAGTACTTCTGATAATAAACATGGAATTTGGGTCTCCCCCACCATCCATTGTAAGCGTTCCATCAATAGACGTTGCTCCCGTCACGTCATAGACACCTGGAGACAAAACCTCTCCAGCACCAAAAACAAGACCGTGAGCTACACCGCCCGGCATAAATTTTAAGGCTTGGTATATCCCGTTCAGATCAATAACACCTTGGTCAGAACTAAATGGTGTCGATATATCGGCATTAAATGAAACCATGTAGGTGCCCGATTCAGGGGATACCGTCATACCTGGCACCAACACGTGACTACTGGATATGGTGCTAATAATATCGCCTTCAGTAACAGAATCAATCTTAGTTCTTTTAACACCTATCCAGCATGGCACCGAGGAAGTTCCAGTATTTAATTGAACATCATTTGATGAAGTATTAAAAATTATTAAGCCTTTCGCCGGGAGTGAGATATTATTTCTTTCTGTCGTGGTTAATCGTGGCATTAAAAGACCTTTACTCGTAGAAGAAACATCCAGAATAGAAGAAATATCAGGTGTTATTGTCCCTATACCAACCTGGGCATAAATATTTATTGAAGGTAATAAGACAAGCTGTAATAAAATACATTTTAAAATAGTTTTCATAAGTGCGTTTTTAAGTTTTGAATTGCCAAATATACTAATAAATAGCTTTTAATCTAATTTTTATGCGTTTAATCGATTAAATATTATATTTATTGATTAATTTTAACAAAATTAATGTGTGTTAAAGTGACGTTTAAGTGAAACATAAAAAAGACCAAAATGGTTGCACTTTACACATACAGAACCTAAACAATTAACTCTATGATAATAAGCAACTTATACACAAATCGACAAAAGAGCAAATGAATAATATAGCCCATAACGCCTTCAATTATGCCCAACTTATCCAGACAATAAAGTATAGACCCTAAGACATTCAAAGCACCTGAAATTGTAGCCGAAAGCAATAATCTTTTATGAAGCAGATTTATATAGGAAATTTGGAGTTTTAAGCTTTTGGATTCTATTCGTGTTGGTGTGAAAAAAGCAATTTTTGAGAATCTAATAAAAACGGAATTCAAACTAATTTAGCTAAAATTGGGAATTTAGGACAAACATCAATTTTTATATTCAATCTTGAGAATGGAATATAAAAAGCAATAAATTATAAAGGTTACTTGGTTTAAAAAATTAGTTTACCAATCGAGTAGACGACTTTCAGAAATAGCAGGTTTCTTCTCTCTAGATAGATATTTAAGTTTGACCTTAAAATCCTTCCATTTCGAAGCTATTACCAAGAGTTGATACTTACCCCGTGCAATCTTTTTGTAGGTTGGCACAATACCAAAACCTAGCATCTCGAATGTCGAAGGTCTTCATAAACCGATTTTTACTCTCTTCGTGCAAAGTTAGATCTTGTATCTAAGGAGTCTATAAAGGTTATTGCCTAAACGTTTCCCAGCGTCTTTACTCTTAATATTTACAATAAAGTCATCGGTATATCTAACATAACAATACCTTCTCTTTTCCAATTCTTTATCTAACTCATAGAGTAAGATATTGAGGATTCAGGGACTTAAAGGGGAATCTTGCGAAACGTCTTTTCTGTGTTTGCTATGCTACCATTGACAACTTTAGGCGCCCTAAGAAATGGACGCAACAGCTTTAAACTATCCCTACATTTTATCCTTTTGTATCTCAATTACAAAACAATATAGCGTTCTACTTGATCAAAGAAACACTCTAGATCAATATCCACTGTGTTTTGATATCCCGAATTAATTTTAATTAAGCGCTTTACAACTGCTTGATGGGCGTCGCGCTTGGGACGGAATCCATAACTGTGCAGATGTAACGCTAGCTCAAGTATAGGCCTTAATACTAAGCGCAAGGCTTGCTGAAACCCACGGTCTACCAAAGTGGGCATTCCTAGCAATCATCTGTAAAAAAACCTCTTGGGTGTCTCAACACCAGAAATAGAAGACTCCCGATAGTACTCCCATTCCAACCTAACGATAGAACTACTCCATTGGAATTCCAAGATCATCTTGAGTTCAGTAACACAAACACCATCTATCCCTACTGCTCCTTTGTTACAACACACATACTGGTAGGTTTTGTTTAGATTCGCTTTACAACACGCAACCTTGAAGCCTACTAATCATCCAAGCCGTTATCCTCATCCATATGGGACTTGCACCCCATAGATTAATAAACTATATCCAATCTTTTAAAGATGCCCATAATAGGCACACACAACGTGTATAAAAAATAGTGGTTTTAGTATTTAATCCAAAGTTTCTATTTTTGAATTAAGTTTAGTGCTAAATTGAAAAGTCCGTGCTTAGAATCCCATTGCTATACTTACACTAAATGATAGCGAGAATTAAAAAAATGAGAAACTACTTAAAAACATTTAATATACTCTCGAATGAAGACATTGATGTATTCGAAAGTAAAGTAATTCGTAAAACATTAAAGAAAGGCGATTATTTTATCCAAGAAGGTAAAACTTCTAAAGAAGTAGCCTTTGTTGTTTCTGGGTTATTTAGATCGTTTTATTATTCCTCTTCAGAAGAAGAAGTCACTTATTGTTTTACCTTTTCTAACACCTTTCTTAGTGCTTATTCTTCCTTTTTATCGCAAACCAAAACGGTAGAAAATATTCAAGCTTTGACAGATATTGAGTTGTTTACTATTTCACGAGATGAAATTTTAAACTTAGAGGAATCAAGCACAAATTGGCTTCGATTTTTCAAATTCATTGCGGAACAAGAATATATAAAAATGGAGAAAAGAATCTTCATACTACAAAAAGAAAGCGCTGAGAAACGTTATGAAGACCTACTCATCAACCAACCTACATACTTACAATTAATCCCTCTAAACTACTTATCTTCTTATTTAGGGATTACCCAACGCCATTTAAGTCGCATCAGAAAATCGATATCAGATTAGACAAATGTCCTTTCTAAGAAATTTCATACCGCCGTTCTTTGTGAAAAATTAAAGAACAAATCATGAAACAAGTTTTAATCATTAACGGTCATCCCGACAAGCAGAGTTATAATTATGCACTATCAGAAGCGTATTTAAAAGGGGCTAGTAAGACGGATGCAATCTTGACTCAAATTAACATCGCAGACTTGGATTTTAATCCTAATCTGAAGTTTGGGTACAGAAAAAGAACAGAACTAGAACCCGACTTACTTGAGGCTATAGAAAAAATAAAAAAAGCAGACCATATTGTATGGGTGTTTCCGATGTGGTGGTATGGATATCCCGCATTGATGAAAGGATTTATCGACCGCACATTTTTACCAGGAATAACCTTTCAACCTATCGAAGGAAAGGCAATACCAAAAAAATTATTGAAAGGAAAAACAGCAAGAATTATTATAACAGCTGATACCCCTAAATGGTATGATTCCTTATTTATGAAAAGCCCAGCGATCAATCAATTCAAAAAAGGAACTTTAGAATTTTGTGGAATTAGCCTTGTTAAGGTGACCCATATTTCACCTATTAAAGGTTCAAATGCCTATTGTAAAAAGAATTGGTTAGGGAAAATTACGCTGTTAGGTGAAAAATTAAAATAACCACTACCAACAGTGTTTAAAAAACATAGGGTGGTTTGTGCTTAATTCAAAGGCCCGAACTTCCTTATGATTCCACCAAATTTTAAGTGTGGCATTTAAATAAAATTTAAATCGTCTAGAATAAAAAGGTTTAAACTGTGGAATCAAAAATGACACAAAAATTAGGTGGCGTCTTTGTCATTATAGCGGCTTTTATTTACATCTCAACTTTCATTTTATATGGTGGTATATTAGTGTACCCAAATGCAACTACGAGCACAGCGGAAAAATTGAATTACCTACCTCACTTTGTCAAAAGTGAATCTTGCACAACAACCTTAGCCTCAAGTAGAAATCACTCCAACTATATACACTATGATAAAAATTAAAACAGCAATAATTTTACTGATATTGGGAGTAAACCTTCAAGTCTGTATCTCTCAAGATATTGATTTTAAAATACTTGATAATTATTTTATTGAGAATATAGATAGTGGAAAAATAGCCGGTGCAATTACTTTGATTGCAAAGAATGACGAAATCCTACATTTAAAATCTTATGGATATAGTGATGTTTAAAACGCTGTTACAATGAATACTGAAGGAGTAATTCCGATTGCCTCCATGACAAAGATTATGACTACAATCGCTATCCTACAACTTTATGAGAAAGGTGCTTTTTTGTTGGATGATCCAATTGAAAAATATATTCCGGAATTCAAGAAAGTAAAAGTCCTGACGAGGCCTGACTCTTTCTCTTCCGAAGCGTTGACAATAAAACCCACAATTCGTGACTTCTTACGTCATACTTCTGGGATAGATTATAGTGATGTAGAGCGTTACACCGATAAACTATATCTAAAGGCAGGTTTTAAACAATGGAATAAACCTCTTGAAGACTTTATATCCGCAATAACCGAAATTCCTCTTGCGTTCCAACCAAATAAAAAATGGAATTATGGGTACTCCCACGATATTTTGGGCTTTTTAGTTAAAAAAGTGACTGGAACACCATTGAACCAGTATTTCAAAAGCACTATTTTCAACCCCTTAAACATGAAAAACACGGATTTTTATGTTCCCAAAAACAAATCATATAAGCTTTCAAACTTATACATATACGAAAAAGGTAAATTGATTATTGAAGACCATCGAGATTCTTCAATTTATAATACACTCCCAAGCGCAATATCGGGAGGTGGCGGATGGTGGAGTCCTTATGGAGGGGTAGTTACATCAATCGATGATTTTTATATCTTAGCAAAGATGTTACTTAACTTCGGGAGTGATAATAATACTGTAATTCTTAAGCCCGAAACGATTAGATTAATGATTGCAAATCAAATTGGAGATTTGGACGCTTATGGAAATAAATATGGGTTGGGGCTTGGTGTTGAAATAGCGAATAACGGCGATACAAAAGAAATCTTTTGGGCGGGTGGTCCATATAATTCCTACTTTTGGATTGATTATGAAAAAGAAATAATTGGAATCATGTTTACAAATACAGCTCCGCTCGGACATTTAGGAATGATGGATACCTATAAAAAATTAACAGAAGATGCATTAGATAAATAAACACCAGCGACTAAATTGTTGTACAAATAATGGCAGGAAAGTGTTAACTTTTAAATCTTCTAGCCCACTCAAATTGAGTAGCGATTTAACAGGCAAGTGCGACGAAAGCTGCCATTACTAACACAGTTTTCCCTTACTTGCAAGCTGAAAAATATAACGTAACAGTTAATACTATTAAATGAAAATTAAGGCATATATAAAGCAGGCTTATCCGTTTTATTATGAAGACTTTAAAAAAGTTTTTATACTCCTTTTTGGTGTGGCCATTATAAGCTTTCTGTTTACCTATTTGTTTGAGCCATTTGATGTTAACCAAGCTGAGCACAAAATAAGTAGTTTATGGATTGTAATAGTGCATGCGTTTATGCCTATACCCATTGCTCTAGGCTACCTTTTTATACTCCATAAAACAGTAAAGGATAAAAGACAGTGGACGATTGGCAAGGAATTTTTAAATCTAGCACTTCTGCTCTTTTTAATTGGTCTTACCAGTTTTTTTCTCCGGGATTTTATTTATACGAATCCTGATAACTGGTCATTTCGCTACTTGTGGGAGGAAATTCGGAACACTTTTTTGGTAGGTAGCTTAATTTTAATGATCATTTTACCACTAAACCTTGAACGATTATTGAATAGTCACTTTAACTTTTTAAAACAAATAACGACTCCGTCATCAATCATAAAAAGAAGCAACTCTATACACATAAACACACCCATAATAGGAGAGCAATTTGAAATAAACATGGAGACATTTCTTTTTGCAAAAGTAGAGGGTAACTATATCGAAATTGTCTACAGCAGTGTGACCGGAATAGGGAAATTGTTAAAGCGAATGACTTTAAAAGAATTTGAAGAACAGTTAAGCCCCTTTCCTTATGTATTTAAAGTTCATCGCTCTTACTTGGTAAATCTGCAGACTATCGAATCCATTTCAGGCAATGCTCAAGGATATTTGCTTCGCTTAAAAAACTTTTCTGAAGGGACTATTCCAGTATCCCGATCCAAGATTCAAGAATTTAATCGTGTTTTTACAAATTGCAATAAAAAGTAGGTTTGTATTTCGTCACTTTAGATTGTCATTTGTCACTTAGCCCATGCCATCACTGACATTGTTGTTATATTTGCCATCAAAAATTCAAGATTAATGGATACTACAACAAGAAGATACGATTTAGATTGGTTACGTGTTATTGCCATTTTAGCCGTTTATTTCCATCATTTAGGTATGCCTTTTAATGGCGACGGTTTTCATATTATGAATTCTGAATCTAGTAAATTGTTAGACGACATTATGGTCTACTTTGAACAATTTAGACTGCCACTACTCTTTTTAATATCTGGTACTGGAACCCTACTTGCTTTTTCTAAAAGGACTTGGAAGCAATTTTCTAAAGAGCGCACCGGCAGACTTTTAATTCCACTCATTTTTGGTATACTATTTATTGTACCACCACAAACATATTTTCAATACATCAATGAATATAGCTCTTACTGGCAGCTATACACGAGCGGTCGATTTGAAACAAACCACCTTTGGTTTATAGAAAATCTTTATATTATTTCTTTACTTGTGATTCCACTAATTATTTTTCTTAAATCTCAAAAGTCTCAAGGTTTTAAAACTTGGTTTGAAAGAATATCTTCTCATAAAATGGGGCTATTGTTAGGGGGATTACCCTTAGTAATCCTAACAGTAGTGCTTAAACGATATTACCCGACTGGCTCATCTTCTCTAACCAATTTTTCGGAAACGTTCTTCTATACCTACTTCTTTATTACAGGAATTTTATTTGCGAGCTCACAACTGTTTTGGGAAAACCTAAAAAAATACAGACGCTTTCACCTTGTTACTTTTATAATTAGCACACTATTGTTCTATAGTTATTACTTCGTACCTAACGATTTTATTGAACCCTATTTAAGCACTTCTGTTCGTTGGGATATTTGGTATGGCTTATGTTGTTTGTTGGGATGGTGCTTTGTTTTGACATTGTTAGGATATGGACAAGTTTACCTCAATAAACCTAGTCTTTGGCTAAAAAGGATGAACGAGGCTATTTACCCATTTTATATATTACATCAAACAGTAATAGTGATTTTTGGATATTATATTATTCAGCTGAATGTAAATATCCCTGTTAAAATGATACTGCTTTTTATTAGCTCATTTTTTGTCATTGTACTCTTATATCGTTTATTAATATATCCTTTTAAAATTACTCGAGTGCTCTTTGGAATGAAAAAGAATAACGAAAAACGTAAGAATGTAACAGCTTTTAAAACTGAGAAATTAGTCTAATTATAAAACTAAATGTCAATGGTTTGTACTATTGCAAATCACAATTAAAAAAGCCAGCAGGTAACACCGTGTAAATTAATTACTAGTTTTTGTTAATTTACGAAAGTCCTCACGGATTTTCTTGGTTAGTTTTTATTTACTAAATTATTCGCTTAAAACACGCAACTAAATTTATACAAACGCGTTGCTTGAAATTTAAAAAAAACAATTAATGAATAGTAAAACAATCTTTTTAGTAGGCGTAATTGGTGTAATTTTATTTGTAATTAGCTGTGTTATCGGTGGGCTTTTAATCGATAATTATAGCATAACTCATCAATATATTAGCGAAACTTTTGCAATAGATACTGAATACGGAATAGTATTAAGAGTCTTTGGGCATATTCCAAGTGGAATTTTATTTGCAATTTTTAGCATTCTTGGATACAAGTATTTTCCTTCTTCTAATTTAACTAAAATCGGGTTTTATGGACTTGGTCTATTCTATGGTATCGGAACCATTGTGGTTTCAATATTTCCATGCGATAGTGGTTGTAATAACGAATTTATCGACCCAAGTATTTCACAAGTGATTCATAATTTAGCAGCTTTATTAATATATACTTTCGTACCTATTAGTATGATCGTAACTGGTATTGGATTAAAGAAATTCTCAAATTATAGAAGCCTTTCAAATATAGCTTTAGTTCTAGGAGTACTAAATATTCTGTTTGTCTCTGTATTGATTTCTGAACTCAATTCAGAATTTGGAGGTCTTTATCAACGAATTATTGAATCTTTAATTTTAATTTGGATAATTGCTTGTGCTTTAAAAATAAAAAGAACAGCAGTTAACAAAGAACTGAGGTAAAAAAATAACTCTTTTCTACTTTAATTTGAAACACTAGTAGTCTAGGCTCATGGATTCATAAAACTGATTCTTTGAGCTTTTTAAATTGGCTATTCTCTATTTATTTAGGCAAAACAAAAACGTAACTTTCATCATATGGCCTGCCTGATTTTAAGATGGCAAAACATTGCTTGATTAGCTTGTTCGAGGCCGATTTCAAAAGCTATTATGGCCACTGAATTTTTCAGTATTCAGAGATATAAAGTTGGAAAACCAACTAGAGCATATTCAAAAAGCCCCTTTGCCTTGTAACTTCCTATTTAGAGATTACACAGCAGCATTTAAGTCACATCAGAAAAGCACTATCAAATGAGACAAATGTCCTTTCTAAGGAATTTCACTATACCATTCTTTGTGAAAAAATAAAACATACTAAAAGTAAAAACAGTATTATTATCTGCGATTCGCAGCAACAAATTCAGTTCATAATCGTCACATTAAAAAACAGTAAGATGAAAGGAATTCTATTTACAATTATATTAATTTTAATGACCTACATATTTTCGTATTCTCAAGAAACAACAAAAAAACAAATTGTCTGTGGGTAGGACGGCAAACCGTATCGTAATTTTGATTACGTCTTGGGAGAATGGGACTTTTTAACTGCTGACGGCAAAAAAATTGGGGAGCAGGTTTATACGAAAAAAGAAGAAGGCTGTTTAATTGTTGAAGAATGGACAACGCTTTCGGGAATTACGGGCACAGGCATGACCTTTGTTGATCCAGCCACAAAGCTTTGGAGACAAGTATGAATGAGTCCTTCGTTTCATATCGATTACTTAGGGAGTGTTAACGAAAATGGTGATATGATTTTGGAAGGTATTATGTACCCAAACAATGGTGAAAAAAGTTTACCGGTAAGAGGTGTGTGGATCAAATAAAGCGACGGTACAAGACGGCAGGAGTTTCTTAAATACAACGAAGAAAACAGCGCGTGGAATTCATTTTTTCTAGGATTTGCACACCCAAAGACAAAAGGACAATGACACCGATTAAGAAATCAAGATTAGCGGGAATTACTTACCTTACCACAGTATTAACAGTTCTTTTCAGCTTAATGTATGTACCTAATAAGCAAATCGAACTCGATAACATAGCTACGACAGTCCTAAATATAAGAGACCATAGGGGACTCTTCGCGTCTGGTGTAATCAGTGAACTACTTTGTTATATTGCCCTTTTGATTTTACCCTTGGTACTATATCCCTCCCTTAAAAAACACAATCTTAGTTTGGCTAAAATTATGGTCAGTTTGGTATTAGTAGCCGCGCCTATATCTTGTTTAACCGTAGTTTATAAAATTAATATCCTTAGTTTTTTAAATGATCCGAACATGAAAGCGGACCAAATACAAACCTTGACAAGTATTTCCTTCAAATCGTATCACAACACAACTAGAGTAGCAAGTATATTTTGGGGATTATGTTTAATTCCTTTCGGTTATCTTGGATATACTTCCGGTCATATACCAAAGGTATTAGCTGTTTTTTTGATTATTGGGGGTTTAGGATACCAAATCAATTTTATAGGTTATCTACTAATGCCTGAATTTAACCAGACCATTATTCCGCGAATTGCCAAAATCCCTTCAAGTATTGGAGAAATTGGAACGTGCCTTTGGTTATTGATTGTAGGAATGAAAAAAGAAGGTAAATACGTATAAAAAAATAGCTATTAAAGTCTTTAACAAAGGTATTTGTGAAGACCGCTAAATTTGTAAATTTACTACCTACATTATATGTTAAAGTCACCTATTTTTAACAAAGGTTAAACGTAAGATATACGTGACCTTACCCGCAAGCTAAAAAAACACGCAACGATGAAATTAAAAATTAGTGCATCACTTCTCATTTTAGGCGTCCAAACTATTTTTTGGGGTCAAAATCTTGAGATTAAACCGTACGAATTTATTTCAAAAGCTCAGGATACGGTACAAGCAGAATTAGGGACTTTTAACGTTATAGAAGACCGAGCAAATGGAGGAAAAGATACTATCCAACTTTCTTTCGTTCGATTTAAAAGCACCAATCCAAATCCGAAAAGCCCCATCATATATCTATCGGGTGGACCTGGCGGTTCAGGTACTGGAACTGCCAGAGGTGGAAGGTTTGAACTTTTTATGAAACTTCGCGAAGTAGCCGATGTAATTGCCTTTGACCAACGTGGTACTGGAAGGTCTGAAAAACTTCCAAATTGTCCTTACACCGCAGAATTTGAACTTTCTAAACCAACGTACAAAAAAGAATACATCGTCAAAACAACAGCTAACATTTCGAAATGCTTGGACTATTGGAACGCAAAAAATATAAACCTAAAGGCATACAATACTTCCGAAAGCGCAAAAGACTTGGATGCTTTGCGAAAAGCTTTACATACTGATAAAATTTCACTTTGGGGAATTAGCTATGGTTCACATCTCGCATTTGAATATATCAGGTTGTTCGAGAAAAACATAGACAAAATGGTACTTGCAAGTTTGGAAGGCTCAAATGAAACAATAAAATTACCAAAGGACACAGAAAATTTCGTTTTCCAAATTGCAGAAAACGCAGAAGATAATTATGGTTCTGAAATTAAATATAAAGACCTGAAATCAAAAATTATAGCTGTTCACAAAAGACTTAAAGAAAACCCTGTTACAAGTTCATATAAAAACAGGAGTGGCGTATATGACACCGTTGGTATTTCTAACTTCGAATTACAATCAGCAATTGCGACGTTCTATCTTAAAAATCCAACGGATAGCAAAAAATTACCAAAAATATATACCCAAATGTATACTGGTAACTTTTCAGAAATAGCGTCGGATGTTATGGTAATGAAAAAATATATTTTCAACCGGATTAGCCCAATGGCTTTTGCTATGGATATGCAAAGTGGTATTTCAGAGGAACGCCGTAAAAAAGTTAGCGAACAAATCGATACATCCATTTTAGGAAGTTCGATAAACTTCTTACTCTTCGAATGGATGATGCATATTAATTTTCCACAACTGCCCAACGAATTTAGAGAAATGGGAGTAAACGAAGTAGATGCTTTGCTTTTGAGCGGAACACTGGACGGTCGAACGTATGTAAATGCGGGAATAGAAATAGCCAAAAAATTTAAAAACGGCCAACACGTAATTATTGTAAATGCTGGACACGATTTGTATATGCAATCACCGCTGATAGGCGGTTTAGTATTAGACTTTTTAAAAGGCAAGGATTTAAACTTAAAAAAAATAGCTTTAGCACCAATAACATCAGAATAAAACCGTGCCTAATAAGTAGTATATAATTTATTGCTTGTTCGAGCTTAGTTACGAAAATTGCTTCGCCAGTAAGCTCAGATCGAGTCTACTGCATTTTTCTATCTGTAATCTGTTTCATAAGTTTAGTGCTTAAAATACGCAACTAATCTTATAATAAGCGTCCCCTGTAATTTGGATTGTAACCAATTGAATATTTATTCGTCTTCTTACTTATTAATTAAACAAGCAAAATGAAAAATAAAAGTTTAACTTTGATTATATTATGTATAATATCAATTTCAGGAAATTCTCAGAATATTGAAAAGAATTTGATCTTTTATTAAACAAGGAATATCCAACTTATGGCCCAGGTGCTTCAGCTTTAGTAGCTATTAATGGAAAAGTGATTTATCAAAAGGCTTTCGGGAAAGCCAATTTAGAGTTAGGTGTAAATATGACGCCCAACAACGTATTTGAAATTGGATCAATTACAAAACAATTCACGGCGGTTTCTATATTGATGCTTGTTGAACAAGGAAAATTAAAATTGGATGATGAGATTACTAAATATATAGAAGACTATCCAACCCATGGTCATAGCATAAAGATACACCATTTACTTTCTCATACATCCGGTATTGGAACCTTTACAGCTTCAGATGAATGGTATAACAACAGAAAAAAAGATTATACTAAAGAAGAATTTATCAGTCTGTTTAAAAAACTACCTATGCTTTATGCGCCCGGTAAGAAATACCACTACAGTAATACTGGCTATTTTTTATTGGGTATAGTCCTTGAAAAGATTTCTAACCAATCATATGTAGCATTTATTAATGAATACATTTTTAAACCGTTAGAAATGAAAAATTCCTATTATGGCAGCAAATCAAAAATCACCTTAAACCGAGCCTCCGGATATAATAATGCAAAAAATAAAATAGAGGAAGATTTTAATGATAGTGAGACTGTTTATGCAGAAGTAATACATTTTTCTCATTTTCATAGTGCAGGTGCTATTCTATCGACAGTAAATGATCTTTTCCTTTGGAATAGAGCTATAAGAAATAACAAACTCATTAACGAAAAAAATACAATCAAGGCTTTTACAAACTATCAATTAATAGACGGGGGAAATACAAACTATGGATACGGCTGGGCCATAGACGAAATAAATGGTATTCCATCCATAGAACACAACGGGGGCACCTTTTGCTTCAGGAGCAATAGTATTTATTTGCCAAAAGAGGATGTTTTTGTTGTTGTTTTATCTAATCGTACCTATAGCAATCCCGATTACGTTTCAACTAAAATGGCAGCCCTTGCAATCAACAAACCATACAAAGAGATAGATAAAAACAACATAAATATCGATTCTGAACTTCTGCAAAAAATTATCGGGACTTATGAATTTGAGGACGGGGCTATAAGGATAATCTCACAAGAAAATAATGAATTATATAGTCAGAGACTAAATGGGAATAAACTTAAAATCTATTCGGTTGCAAACAATAGATTCTATTTTCTCAATAGTTTTACCAATTTAACGTTTAATTTTAATACAAATAAACAACCCTCTGTTATTTATGAAAATAGAATCTATAAAAGTAAAGGAGTAAAAGTGAAGTAACGCTGCATAAAACAATAAATATAAGCCATATAAGAAACGGCTCCTATAATCAAAGTTCCCTACAGGCAAAAAAAACAACAGAATGAAATACGATTATATTATTACGGGTTCAGGCTGTGCAGGATTAAGCCTACTCTATAGAATTCTAAAAGATCCAGTTTTACAAACTAAAAAAGTCCTGGTACTAGATAAAGCCGAAAAAAAGACGAATGACAGGACTTGGTGTTATTGGGAAAAAGGCAAAGGACTGTTTGAGCCAATAGTCACTCACGAATGGAAAGAGCTTGAGTTTTTAACTTCAGATCTAACGAAGAGATTCAAGTTGGAACATTATAGTTATAAAATGATTAAAGGCATCGATTTTTATAATCTTGTTTTAAACTTTAGCAAAGCGTTTGAAAACGTCACTTTTAAATATGAAAATGTGAGGCAAATTCAAATCGAAAATGATATTGCTTTTGTCGAGACTGAAAATGCTAAATACGCTGCCGAATATATTTTTAATTCTACGAACCTTTTTAATCCTGAAATAAATACGCAGAATTCGCTCTTACAACATTTTGAGGGTTGGGTAATTAAAACAAATAAACCGTCTTTTAACACTGAAATTGGCACGCTAATGGACTTTAGATTGCACCAAGAGCATGGTGCAACTTTTATGTACGTTCTTCCCACCACGGCAAGAGAGGCACTTGTAGAGTACACATTGTTTAGCGAAAAAGTGCTAGACAAGGAAAAATACAAAGTAGCATTAGAAAACTATATAAAAGACTATCTAAAAATTGAGGATTACGAAATTACACACAAAGAGTTTGGGATAATACCAATGTCTTTAGCGAACTTTTCCAGAAGTCCAAATTCTGAAAAAAGGATCATCAATATCGGAACCGCTGGCGGATTTACAAAAGCAAGTAGCGGTTATACTTTTCAGTTTATTCAAAAAAACACAAAGAAAATTGTAAACAATCTACGAAATGGAAATTTTCCAAATCCAAAAATTACTTTTCGAGACAAAATGTTCCAATGGTATGACCGAACTTTATTAGAAGTACTTATTTCTGAAAAGATGACAGGAAAAGAAATATTCTCAATGATGTTCAAAAAACTCTCGCCAGAGAAAATTTTAGCTTTTTTAGGTAATGAAAGTAGTTTTAAAGATGATATTAAAATAATGAATAGCTTACCGAAAACACCTTTCCTTATAGCTGGTCTTAAACAACTAATTAAGCCACAAACCAACGAACCCATCAAGTGACAGAGAACTGAGCTAAAGAACAATTCTTATATTTATCAATTTAGGACATTAGTATTTTAGGCTCATAGATTTACTTTGTTTGAGCAGCTTATTCGAGACTGGTATCAGTGCGCCCTTTCTTGCAATTACCCATATTCATGATTCACTCATACACCTTTTTGAAAGCGCTATTATCCTTATAAACATTGAACGAAAATAGTCTTAGGTTCCTTAGCTTTCTAAGACATTAAAAACGCATTATAAAGGAATTTACTTTGTGGACAATTGTCCTATCTCAATCGTCATTAGGGTTTTAATTTTGCTCAAGTTAATTTAAGAAACAAAAAAGATGAGTAGTGCGATTTTAATTATTGACGGAACTGGTTTGATAAGAAAAATCGTTCATAATATGCTTTCCAAAAGAGACCCACAGTCAAAAATCCTAATTATGACTTGATAAAAAGACTTAATTCCAAATCATATCCAGTTAGATGTAAATGACTTAGAATCATTTGAATCATTTGAATCATTGAAAAATCATTCTATAAATGTAATTATCGTTTGCACAAAAGACACAAATAATCACGTTTTGACTTATGCTGTAAAACATAAAATTGATTATATTAATATTACAAAACCTTCAAATGAATTATTAAAGGCTCGTGATAGCATCAAACATAATTTAATCGAAAGTAAAATTGTGTTTAGTTCAGGGTGGATGGGTGGCATTGCACCATCATTACTTTATTCTACTGGTATATTGGCAAATGAAATACAAAGCGTCAAAATGATGATTTATTACTCTACTAAAGATAAAGCAGGCAGTAGTTCAGCCGATTTTATGGCTAATAATGTCAGTAACTTATTTGTCTTTTATCAAAATAATTTAGCTAAAAAAACTGAGCATTTTTTAGATGAAGAGGATATCATATTTCATTTTGATAATCAAAAAAGAAAAGTATCTGACTTTGATATTCCAGATTTATATATTTTTAATCAAATAGAACAAATTCCAAATGTATGAGCCAAAATGACATTTGATTCTAAAGTAGTTACCGCTATATTGCCCTTTATGCAAAAAATAGGATTTTTTAATATTTTAGGCTTTAGAGAAAAGAAATGGGTTTTTGGCGGTGGTGGAAATGGTGACATTTTATCCTTTGAAATTATATATTCTGACGATACATCAAAAGAAAATAGAACCGTCTTGAAATGTGAAGAGGGGCAATCAGAACTTACCGCTTTTTCAACAGTGCTTCACGTTGAAAAAATGCTTGAAAATTCAAATCCAAACAGCATTCATTTTAGTCACCAGTTGCATGAACCCAAGAAATTTATTGATTCATTAACTTCAAATAAATCAATAACAATACACTAGTTTATGATGAAAAACATTTTAATCAGTCGTGGTCATCTAAACAAGGACAGTCTAAACTTTGTCTGTATATAAAACCGAAATAGCGTACTTTACCCCTGTTCTAAATTCCTTAAATCATCCTTTACCAATACTATAAAATTAGCCAGGCATGAATAAAGAAGTTGAACCTTTAGATAGGCTCAGGATAACTCTAGTGAACCATTGATGAGCTGTCTAGAAGTAGCAGCCTCCAGTCAAAAGTTCGAGGGTGGAACGTAAAGAAAATGTCCATAGGATATTTTAGCGAACAAACCAGCTGTTCTGCGTGGCCTATACAGAGTGAAAATTAAGGTTAACAATAGCATTAATTAAAAAGATAACTTCTTTATTATTTGTGAGGCTTACATCCTTCAGATGGCAAGAGCTTTATTTGGGCTTATTTACAGAACTTGGGGAGCTGCTTATGAATTATAGGCCTGTGCAAGGCTAGCCTAAAAAAAAGATTCGCTACAAATCAAAGGGAAATATACAATCGAGAGACAGAATACCAAAGGTTTAAGTAAAGGCGAGCTCATTTGTAGTAATGTTGACGGTTTTGTAATGGACTTGGCGCAAGGGGATGCGCTAATTATATTTACAATTTGCCAACTTGCAAAAGGATGCGCTTATATTTGTAAATTAACAGACTCGTATGAAGGAAGACTTTCAAGCACGTTTCTGTGGGGGGCTTGGGGTGAATTTTCTCTTGTCTACTCGAATACATCACGTTAGCTACAATCTGAAAAAACTTATGAATCATAAACCTTTATTAGATTACATAAATAAATATATCAACTTAACTACTGAAGAAGAAGCTGTTTTGATTTCTAAAGTCGTTCTTAGAAGTTACCTTAAAGACCAATATATCTCACAACAAGGTGATATTTGCAAAAGCGTCAATTTTATTATTGCTGGATGTACAAAAACATTTTATATGGATGAAGAAGGACAAGAACATATTGTGATGTTCTCCATTGAAGATTGGTGGACCTCTGACTTAGGAAGTTTTATAACGCAAACTCCTGCCGACTTTAACGTTCAATGTATAGAGAGTACAAAGCTTATTCAGTTTTCCTACGATAATCTTGAAGCGCTATATAAAGAGATTCCCAAACTCGAACGTCTTTTTAGAAAGATTGTAGAACGTGCTTTTGCGGCTTCACAAAAACGTATCATTAGAAATTTTAGCCTTACTGCTAAAAAGCGTTATCAAAATTTTAAGAAATCCCACCCAGAAATTAATCAACGTGTTCCTCAATATATGATTGCTTCATATTTAGGGGTTACTAAAGAGTTTTTAAGTAAAATTAAAAGCCAAATCATACAAAATCAATAGATGTTAATCTAGATTAACATCATTTCATAAGCTACATCATTTTTTATACATTTATTGTTTTAGACATTTGTACCATAATATTTAAAACAAAAAAGATGAATACATTATTAGAAAAAATTAGCACAATTAATGACATGATACTTGAAGGAAAAGCTTTAGAAGCTTTTGATCAATTCTATCATGATGATATTGTAATGCAAGAAAATAACAATCCGGTTGTTGAAGGAAAAGCAGCAAATAGAAAACGGGAGGAAGATTTCTTTGGAGCCATTACAGAATTTAGAGGCGCTAAACCTTTAAAAGTAAGTGTTGGAGAAAACACAACTATGGTAGAGTGGCATTTTGATTATACTCATAAAGATTGGGGTATTAGAAACTACACACAAGTTGCTGTGCAAGACTGGCAAGACGGAAAAATAATAAAAGAGAAATTTTACTACGGAGCATAATTTAAAGTATCAACAATTTAAAAATAATAAAAATGAAAAATTCAATTAAAAATATTGCTACACTAGTAATCGTAGCATTTATGACATTTTCTTTTGCAACAGTAGAAGGAGATAAAAAAGATATTAAAGTAGATAACAGTAAGGTCGTTTGGAAAGGTTATAAAGTAACTGGCTCTCATGAAGGCGTTATTTCAATTAAATTTGGACACCTTAATTTTGACAAAGAAAAATTGACTGGAGGACTTTTTGAAATGGATATGTCAACCATCTCAGTTACCGATTTAGAAGGGGAATCCAAAGGACAATTAGAAGGCCATCTAAAATCTAATGATTTTTTTGGAGTTGAAAAATTTCCAACCGCAACATTGCTCTTTACTAAAGTAAAGTCACTTGGTAAAAATTCTTATGAAGTATCAGGAGACATCACTATTAAAGGGAAAACAGAAACTGTTTCATTTAATGTTTCCGTTTACGGCAGTAAGGCCAGTGTATCGTTAAAAATAGATAGAAGCAAATTCGATGTAAGATACGGCTCTACAAGTTTCTTTGATGGACTAAAAGATAAAGCAATTTATGATGAGTTTGATTTAGTTGCAGATTTAGCGTTTTAATAAAATTCCTTAATCACAGGAAGAATTCAATTCTATTGGTATTAGAAAAACTAATACCTAACAGCATATATAAAGACGGCACGATTAGCGCAAACCAAACGGTTTGCGCTTTTGTATTATCTTTACCCCATAGGAAATGTATCCTTAAATAAGCTTCTACTTCTTATATACAAACACGTTAGTCACAAACATAATCATAAATTCAACACATATATTATGATTTTAATTCAAGAAATAGCACCATACATGATGACTTCATATTTAGACGTTAGCGCAGAAACTATTAGAAAGAAAATTATACTTAAATGAGCTATTTCTATGTCGCCTCTAGTGGGCTGATTCTTATTTTTATTTTCCTGATTCTTAGAAGAAAACGTAAAAGTAATGCAGATTATCTCTTAATAGGAATCAATGTTTTAATAGGGTGTTTTATGCTGGCTGATGTTTTCATTCAATGGAAACTAACTTCTGAAACTGTTGTGTTTCAAAATGTCATTCCGCTCCTCCTTTTTCCAACCTTTTTGGGTATTTATTACAATTTACCCATCACAATAGAAAAATTCATCGCGGCTGGTATTTACTCTTTTTTCCTGCCCTTGTTTTATTGATCCTGAGTCTATAGATCATTATGTACTATTAAAATATAACAATCAGTATCAGACCATTTCAATGCTCCAACTATTTGGTGTCAACTCATTTTCAAAGGATCTCAGCTCTTATTTATTGGAACACTCATCTTGCTGCTGAAAGCCTTAAATAAGTTTGATAAAAGACTCAAGGCAGCTTATTCGGCTATTGAGACTGTAAATTTACGCTGGCTGAAACATTTCACATGGATCTATTTATCTTGGACCGTAATCACCTTCATCCTACTTCTAAGTCAAAACTTAGGCTTTCTGCCCATAGAAATAAATCAAGTTTTCGGAATTGTATATGGTGTTTTGGTATGTTCAGTATTTTATTTGAACAATCAAGGAATTCAACACTACGCCCTATCACAAGTGTATCCTTCAAAAGGAGATTTCTCAACAGCTATTATTGCTTTAGCGCCTGAAAAGCATAAAGCAAATAATGATTCAGATAATACACATCTGCTTAATGATAAGGAAAAAGCGCTAGAGACTGAAATAATTTCTCCTATTGAAAGAGAAAATCTTTATTTAGAACCTACAATTAATTTAGAGAGTTTAGCCTCACGACTTCGAAAGAGCAGGCATCAAATTTCAAAAATAATTAACGTAAAAGAAGATCGTTCTTTTTATGATTTAATTAATGGATATCGAGTAAAACATCTCCAAAAAATGCTTGACAATCCCAAAAAAAAACAGTTTACTATTCTTTCTTTAGGGCTTGAAAGTGGATTTAACTCGAAGGAGTCTTTAAACCGTATTTTCAATAACACCAAAGGATTAACCCCTAAACAACACCTAAACACGAAGTCTCAACCTATCCCATAGTGCTACAAATAAGTCTCACTTGATAGTGTGAGGCGACCAGTGATTGTTTTCAGAATAGATTTGCATCTAAATTAATTAGAAAACTTATTTGTACAAAAAACTTTAAATTTTTATTATTCGCCGAATCAATTGTACGCTAAACAGCAACTTTTGCTCAAGAATGGAAGACCGACAAAAAAATCAATGTTGTATTCGGCTTAACACAACCCTTACTTGTTGATGGATTCAATATTGAGGGGAATTACATACACAATCAATTTATTTTTGGATATTCTCATGGTGTATCATTAGATTTCTCTGGGAGTAGTGCTACGTCAGATATAGAAAGGCAAGGAGTCGCAGCGCATATGCCTTGGACAACGGGATTTGGTGTAGGTTATAGACTAAAGGAATGGCTTAATGTACGCGTTGAATCAAAATGGCATAGATTCGAATTCTATTATGATGGAGAAAGTAAAACTAGTGTCAATGAAATAGACTCCTTCAATACCTTTAGTTAAGGGGTTGTATTATATGGACAATTTCAGCCTTTTAAAAACAGTATTTCTTTTGTAAAAGGTATTGTAATTGCGCCAAGTATACGTTTTTGGCCTACAGTTTCCTCATCATTAGACGGTGATTCCTTCTCTTATAATAATAAAAACACGGGTGCTATGGAAACACTTGAAGTACTAGATCCTGGTGTTGGACTCTCCCCTTTTCTTTTTAACATAAGTATCGGGTATTCTTTTGACCTTAAAAGGAAGAAAAAATAGGGGTAAGCATAATTTGGAATTATAAGAAATATTTTAACAGAGTCCTGCGTCGCGAATGCAACAAGGACTCTGTTTTCGCGCTTCAAAACGCACCCCAAACCATCGCATAAATTCGTTAGTAAGAAAACCAATGTTTTTTTGGGGATGCTTCACTTTGGCTTTTAAAATTAAAAAAAAAGCAACTAAAAATAAATGCAATTGGCTAACATTATTTATAGCTGATGGCGGTTTATTCTGAAATTAAATAGCATAACAATTAATAAATCATTGCTAAAATTAAATTTTACTACCTCTAAAAGGGAAAGTAACATCAGGTTAAACGTTGTCGTATAATTGGGCTTCCTAACAAAGAGAACGAGACATTTATAGCATCAGATACTTCTTTTTTATTCGGACAAATTTTAGAAACAACTCGAAAACCATTGTATAAAATATAAAAAGAGTTGCCAGGGTATTAAGTCTTGCGTTGTATTTAATTGACCACTTTCTTTGCCTTTTTTAAGATAATTATAAGATACCTTCTGAAAAGTGGATTAATAATTATTCCAACAGCCATAGAATACTCTTTAATAAATGAAGCGTTGTCCGATGGTAAAACGAAACAAGTTTAGCAATTTCTTTAGGGAAATTTGATTTTGAATCATTTCAGCATTCGTAAAGAAAATAACTGATAGATTTAAGTAATAAAAAAGACTGGCAATGGATTAAAAATTTGTTACTTATTATCAATTCACCAAAGTAAACACAACCGTTAAATTTTGCTTTAGTACTTAAAACCCAAAACAAATCTCATACAAACATTTAAAACAAAACACTTCCAAAAAAACAAAAATAGTTAGTAACTAAAACCAACCATTTTTATAATTTATTCAGAATTATTTAATTACTAAGCCAAAGCATTTTGTGGTGCCCAACTTGAACATAACATCTTTGAAGCTGCCTTTTGAGGGTTTGCACAAGATGATTTTTCGTATCTAGCGCAAGTTCCACAATTTGGATCATTTTTTAAAACTGCCTTCATTTCAAAGCTATCACAAGTATAACTTGTATCGACAGTTACACCGTGAACTTTACATCTACTGTTAGATGTTATACTTTCACAATTCACACAGCTGTTTCCTATTCTGATAGACATAATTTTATTTTTTTAATTATTATTATTTAAATGTAAATGTTTTGGTCTTTAGAACAAATACAAATAACTAGTTACGAGCTATTTGTATTTAGACTGTCTTAAAATAGCACAAAACACTTAATCATAAGTACTCAATTATTAATACGTTACATTACAATAAATTATATTTCAAGTAGCCATCTCCTATACTCACATAAGCAAAGATCAGCGGTTGTTGATAAACATATTTCCAAGCTTGATGCTCGGTGAGCAGTCTTCCTTTGAATTTAGCGGTCTCGTAATTTATACACCTAAAATTAATAAAAAATGGTCCTCCTTTAGTTTGCCTCTATTTACCACCAACTTAACTATTGGTGATTATTCTCACAGATACAGTACCCAACAGCTGCAGTTAGGTCTGGATTATAAACAGGCCTTCCAATTCGGGTTGGGAATTGACCTTACCTTTGCGAGCGAAAATGAAGAGTATTCCTTCTCCCTAAATATTGGCTTTTTTGTTCGGATAACACCATAAGATTATTCGATCACGTATTTCCACTTGTGGTCTACATTCAATTTCGTAGCCGAATCACATTGATTTGGTTTCTGAGGAATTTCTAAAACGGAGTATTATCAGTACAAAATTAAAATTAGACCATTAATAATAAAATAAATGCCCGCGTTCAACACAAGGCTAATTAATTGCTGACTCCACATGTTCTCCAAAACAATATAGAATAGATGAATAAGGGCATCTTTAATGTGATAAAAGCAAGGTACGAGTGAATAAAACCAATGGTAAAAACTATAAAAGGTATTTTAAAAGGTCTCTTCTATCTCGACCAGACCATTTAAAAGAAGTGCTCACCAAAAGAGCAGCAAAAAATGCAATCAAATTGTACAACGAAATAAGATTATATTTATCTTTAGGTTATGGAGCAGCAAATATAAGTTTAAAACCAATTTAACCTGTAGCCGCATTTCAGGACAAGAAATTTGAACGGAATAGTTAAACAGGATGCGGTCAAGTGTATGAGCTGATTAAAAAACTAAATGTAAAAAATTATTCTTGAACCGAAAAAAGTCCTTGAATGTTCGGGATCTTATTATCGTTTTATTTTTAAGACCCAAACGGAACTCCGTTAGAGATTTATTTACAATAACTGAATTAATCAAATGAGAATTGATCCCCTAATAAAATCTAAACACCCATTCATAATAGATGGAGGTCTATCAAATGTATTAGAAGAGCAAGGGTGTGATTTAAATCATAAATTATGGACTGCTCATTTATTAGAAAAAAATCCTGAGGCTATCATTCAAGCACATTCTGATTATCTTAAATCGGGAGCTCAATGCATTACTACATCCAGCTATCAAGCATCTATTCCTGGATTAATCGCTATTGGTTATAACAGAGATACAGCTGAAAAACTTATTATGAAATCTATTCAATTAGCTGAGGTTGCAATTAAGAGGTCTTTGGAATCAGGTCTTGTTCTTTTTCAACCTCTAATTGCTGCCAGTGTAGGACCTTATGGTGCTTATTTGGCAGATGGCTCTGAATATCACGGCAATTATGGTGTCACTGATGAAATATTGAGAGCATTTCACCTTGAAAGAATTAGAATATTAGACCGTTCAAATGCAGATATTCTGGCCTGTGAGACTATTCCAAGTTTTCAAGAAGCAAGAGTGCTTTCAGATCTCTTAAATCATGTTTCCAAACCTGTTTGGATGTCCTTATCGTGCAGAGATGAGCAACATTTAAATGATGGGTCAAAAATTAAGAACATTGTTTCAATTTTTAGAAATCATCCAAAAGTTTTTGCTATTGGCGTCAATTGTACTAACCCTAAATACATTTCAGGAATAATAAAGTGTATAAAAGCAAACGCAGGTAATAAAAAAATAATTGTGTATCCTAATTCGGGAGAGGCATACAATGCTAAAAGTAAAACTTGGTTGGGTATATCAGAACCAAGATTGTTTGTTAAAATGGCAAAAGAATGGTCGAAGTTAGGGGCTCATATTATTGGTGGATGTTGTAGGATTGGTCCTGAGCATATTAGAAATATTAGTAAGGTTTTAGTCAAAAATTAATGTTGTAAAATCAAAATAAATACTAGCGCTATGTGAAAATGCATTAATCCGCATTTTAAACTAAACGGCCGCCAGAACCTTAGAAAATATAAACTCGCAGCCTTATTATTATTTTATTAGTCATTAATTTATAAATAATACGATGCCTAACACATCCGTATTTATATATCGCTCGTCATTAGTATTGGGCACGAGAGCGAACCTACGGCAAACGGTGCTTTCCGATATCTATTACCAAGTCTTTTCGCTAACGAAAGTATTGGAATAGATGAAACCATTAGTATCACTCCAAATCCAATATCGCTAGGGTATAAAAGCTTTTTAAAACGAGGAAAAAAACCTTTAGAGATTGTGTATACTCCTTTTAGGCAAAAAAGTTATTGATCAAACTATTGCCACTAATCGATTAAAATTAAATGGCGTAAAAACGGATGTTTATCTTGTTCAGGTCAAATCAAACAATTCAACAACAACAACAAAAGTTAATAATAAGATAATTATTCTGAAATTTCAATAGCCTATAAAAAAGTGAATTGGAATTGACTAATAATTCGGCTATAATAGCTACTCTTATTCCGTTAAAGTGGTCTTTAAAACTCCTGTCTTAGGTAAAAAACTTTCAATTAAATTCTCAGAGTGACTCGTTGGTAGAACAGGAAAATCAAACCAATGTTGCAATTCTTTTTCAAACCCAAGGGTATTTAAGTAACTATCCAAGGCACGATTTAATCCAGCAGTATATATTGGATGATCTGCTCCTAGTGGATCTTCATGCCATAAATCGTTTTGAGCAAATCCTTCAAAATCAGGCCCCGTTATTTTTATTCCAAAATCTTGAGGGTTTTGACCAATTGGACTGTGAATGGTAGTTGTAAATTGGTGCCAAAAAGCAGACTGAATACAGTTTTTCTCAAATAATTGCCGTACAACTTCCAGTGAATCAATCGTTTCTTGCTCCGTTTGCGACGGGAACCCATACATAAGATAAGCATGAACCAGTATTCCTTGCTCAGAAAAATTATGCGTAACTCTCGTAACTTGGGCAATATCAACTCCTTTTTTCATCTTAGCCAATAATCGGTCTGAGGCTACTTCTAAGCCACCAGTAACAGCAATACAACCAGATTTTTCCATAAGTTGACAGAGCTCTAGCGTAAAGGTCTTTTCAAATCTAATGTTGGTCCACCAAGTGATGCTTAGATTTCTTTCTAATAATTTTTCTGATAAAGCCCGTAACATTTTGGGGGGTGCCGCCTCATCTACAAAATGAAAACCAGTAATACCGGTATCGACAATGATTTTCTCAATTTTATCAACCAAGTCATTTGCCGTAGTGTTTTGGTAATTGCCTATGTAATCTAAGGTAACATCACAAAACGAACATTGTTTCCAATAACATCCATGAGAAATAGTCAATTTATTCCATCTCTCATCCGTCCACATACGGTGCATAGGATTTACTACATCTAAGAAAGACACATATTTTTCAAAAGGCAATCCCGCATAATTGGGTGCAGGTAAGTTTCTATGATGGTAAATAGTGTTTGGGGTTTTGTTCTTGTAAACCACTCGATTATTTTCAAGCACAAAGGTTCTTTCTAGTTCATTAATGTCAATCGTATCTTCAACATACTTTACTATTTTCAGCAAAGGTCCTTCTCCATCGTCTAATGAAATAAAATCAATAAACTCAAAAATCCTTGGGTCTTCAAGAGAGCGTAATTCTGTATTGCAATACCCACCTCCAAAAGCTATTTTAATGGCTGGGAAAAACTGTTTTATAAATTGAGAACAACGCAAAGCTGCAAACAAATTCCCAGGAAAAGGGATGGTAAAACAAACTAAGTCTGGGGTGTGCTCCTTAATTCGTGCTTCTAAAATGGTAAACATTTCATCTTCAATAAGCGTAGGTTGATAATTTAAAACCTCATCTAATTGATCAAAGCTACTTGCTGAAGTGGCAATTTGCTCTGCATATTTAGTAAACGAAAAAAACTCATCTACATTTGCTGTAATAAAATCTCCTATTTCTTCGATAAACAAGGTTGCGTGATGCTTTGCTTTATCTATCACTCCAAGTTCCCCAGCTACCCATTGTATGTCCCTATTGACCTTCATTAACCTATGGCCTATTGGCAAAAAACCGGTCTTCAATATTTTTTTAGCTGTTCCTATATCCTGTTTTTGCAGAAAAGCAATTACAACATCAACGCTGGAGATGTACCGTTCTTTCTTTTCTCGAATTTGCGGATACTGAAAATTTCCTAAGTCCTGCGCTTCCTTAAAAATAGCCCGCAAAAAATCACCTGTAAATACCGAGGTGAATAGCTCAATACTTAAGTCCATATGCGCAACAGACACCTCTTTTTCTTCTAAAAACCCCTTGATATAAGAAGTTGCTGGATACGCTGTGTTCAATTGCGTAAACGGTGGTGTAACTAATAAGAGTTTTGCTTGCATGTGGCAAAGATAGAATTCTTTACAAAGATATTGATGGAAACGTACTCTTTAACAATTGTCTGAATATTTTGGACACTGCTTTGAATAGGGCTTCATTTTGAATACATCCAGACAAACAAAATCAATCAAATAAAAACGGTAAATGCAGATAACACGGTAGGTAATTAATAAATTCTCAACGTTATTTTTAAAACAAAATCTTGTAATTTTGGAATCTAAACTTTTCATCTACTCAAAAGGTTTGCATGCCAAATAAAAAAAACACAGATTCTAAGCTACAAGGAATAACGCGCTTAATCATAGATGCTACATTAGAAGTAACAGACCTAGTGGAGGCTATGCACAGACGCATCGTCCATCCACCCTTTTTACCTTCCACCCCTATTCAACATCTCATTACTGATATTGCTGGGGCTGGATATAAAAACATTAGATGGGGCACTCAATTTATTGGCAAAGCAGCAGATAAAGCTTTGGGGCGTCTTAACTCTGTGATGGGTACTATTAAAACAACAGAAAAACGGGAAGTAATGCAATCTGTTTTAAATGGATTGATTGGTGACCATCTTGAGAAAACAAATAATGCTTTAAAGATTAATATGCAGTTTAGACATCTTGGAAAAGCATTGCTTATGGATCGTAAAGGTATTTTAGATGCCTACCCCACCGCAAACGGAAAAATCTTATTGATGGTGCACGGCTCCTGCATGAATGATATGCAATGGATGCACAAAGAACACAATCACGGTAAGGCGCTAGCAGAGGCATTTGATCAAACGCCTGTATATCTTCATTATAACAGCGGTCGCCATATTTCGACCAACGGACAGGAGTTAAATACATTTTTAGAAAAATTGGTGTCGCTATGGCCTGTGGCGGTGAAAGAAATCACCATTGTTGCGCACAGTATGGGTGGTTTGGTTTCTAGAAGCGCCTTGCATTATGGCCAAGAGCAAAAACAGCCTTGGACAAAGAAACTCAGAAAAATATTCTTTCTTGGCACGCCGCATCACGGTGCATCATTAGAAAAGGCCGGTAATTATGTTGAAGTCATTTTAAAGGCAATTCCATACGCAAAGCCTTTTGCGCGACTGGCTAAAATAAGAGGTGCTGGTGTCACAGATTTAAGATATGGGAATCTATTAGACGAGGACTGGCAGGATATAGACCAACATAGTATTCAAGGAGATCAGAGAACACACGTGCCTTTGCCTAAAAAAATAACCTGCTATGGAATCGCGGGTGTTGCAGCAAAAGAGACCGCTTCTAAAACTAAAAAGAGTCTAGGAGATAATTTGGTAAGCACTAAAAGTGCCTTAGGACAGCATAAAAATCCTGCTAAAAATCTAGATTTTATAAAAGAACACACCTTGATCGCTTATGAGAGTAATCATACAGACTTATTAGGCAATCTGGAAGTTTATACTCAGATAAAAAAGTGGATGTGCTAATTTAAGGTTAGGCTAAGTTCTAATTTAGATATGTGTTATCGTTGTTAAAAGCGATATTCTGTGATTCCATCATATTTCAGAGATTTTTTCATCAATAATGACTCCTTAGCCGTGCAAGAGATAACATCATCGCTATATCTTTATTTTAGAAGATAAAGAAGCTTTGGATACACTAGGGCGTAAAGCAGTTACTTGCCCACATTGTTCAGAAAAGCGTATCCGTGCCAACGTTACGTTTTTAAGAGATGTAAGAAGAAAGATATGCTGAATAGTTATTTGTATTGCTTACTGTCAGGCTATAGCATAAGAAAGAGTGCGTTAGAACTATATTTTTATTTTTTTACTTCTTATACTGAAAAATAAATTAATTTAAAAACTGTTTCATATGCTCAATTTGAATCATTTGTAAATGAAAATGGCTATATCACTGATGCTGAAAAATACGGATGGTCCATCGTTCAAATAGATGTTTATAGTTATACAACGGTAGAGAATGCTACCCAATGGTGTCCATAAAGTTTCTTCTAGAGCACTTCCAGTTACACAGGTAAGCTTTAATGATGCGGTAGCCTGTTGTGAATGGGCAAAAAAGAGGCTTCCTAGCTATAATGACTATTGGGACATTGTAAAGAATGATACTCGGGTGATTGTATTATATAATAAATTCCCGATTTCTGAAGTAGACACCGTAAATATAATTGGCAATGTATGGGACATTACAAAAAATAAAAATTACCACAAGGTACGACTTGCTGGCGGCTCACTGTTTTGCTCTGAAAACACCTGCCACGGGACTATTAAGAAAAGAGAACTATTTGTTGATGAAGAAACTGGAAATACAAATATTGGCTTTTCCGTTATTGATTTATAAACCAATTTAATGATTTGTAAATATTAAGACCTATGAAGTCGATTCCGTAGTTGGCATAAATTTCGAGGATCTTATTGTTTTTTCTCTACTCATTTTCTTTTACTTATTTAAAACTAGCAAACGAAAAAACATGAGCCTATACCAACAAAGATATAGGCTCTTTTTATATTATATAAAAACTATTTTGTAGCATCAAATAACTTTTCTGCTACTAGTGTAGAAGAGGCAGGGTTTTGACCCGTGATTAAAGTACCATCTTGCAACACATATTCAGCCCAGTCCTCTCCTTTTGAGTAAATTCCTCCATTTTCTTGTAAGATGTCCTCCACTAAAAAAGGAACCACGTTTGTTAATCCTACAGCAGCTTCTTCAGAGTTGGTAAAACCAGTTACTTTTCTACCTTTTACTAAAGGATTTCCATCCATACCTTTTACATTCTGTAAAGCTGCAGGTGCGTGGCAAACAAAAGCAATAGGCTTTTGTTGCTCATTAAAAGTTTCAATTAATTTGATAGACGTTTTATCTTGAGATAAATCCCATAAAGGACCATGTCCACCTGGATAGAAAACAGCATCATAATCTGCAGCGTCAATAGTCGCTAGCTTGTGAGTATTATTAATCTTTTCTTGTGCTTCTTCATCTTTATCAAATCGCTTAGTAAATGCAGTCGCAGCATCTTCTGAGTCACTTTTTGGGTCTATAGGTGCTTTGCCTCCTTTTGGTGTCGCCAATGTAATTACTACGCCTTTATCCTTAAGCGTGTAATATGGACCCGCAAATTCTTCTACCCAAAATCCAGTTTTTTCTCCTGTGTCTCCTAATGTATCGTGTGATGTTAATACAAATAATATCTTCATTGTTTTTCTTTATTTAATTACTATTTTATTTGTTCTACTATTAATAAAAGCAAGGCTGTTGCTCTTTTTTTGTGCTTTCCATAATTTTTTATCTCAGGAACAATTAGTCCACTATCGTAACTAGATCATCCTTACTTTTTCTAACTTTTACCATATCTACTAACCAATCTTCTGAGGCATCTCTATACCCAATTGGAAGCAGCACAGAACTTCGCAATCCCTTTTCTCTTAATCCGAGAATTGCATCTACAGCATCCGCATCAAACCCTTCCATAGGTGTCGCATCAACTTCCTCAAATGCAGCGGCTGTTAAAGCCGTTGTAAATGCTATATACGCCTGCTTAGCCGCATGGTTAAAGTTAACCTCTGCATCTTGTTTTGGATATATTTTTAATAGTTGCTTGCGATAATTTTCCCAGCCTTCATTCTTAAATCCACGAAGCTCGTTTGTAAGGTCAAACATATAATTAATCCTATCTTCTGTATAGGTGTCCCAAGCCGCAAATACCAATAAATGGGAACATTGAGTAACTACAGATTGATTCCAAGCTACCGGCTTAATCCTTTCCTTTATCGCATCGTTGGTCACCACAAATATTTCAAAAGGTTGCAAGCCACTAGAGGTTGGAGCTAAACGCGCCGCTTCTAAAATTCTATCTATCTTATCTTGTGGGACTTTTTCGCCATTCATCTTTTTAGTAGCGTATCTCCATTTTAATTTTTCTAATAATTCCATGCTGTTTCTTTTAATTGTTCTTATTTGATAATACGATGATTAATTCATCCAGTGTTTCTTTTAAACGAACGATATCTGAAAGTTCAATGTTTTCTGTAAACAATACCTTTAATAATTTGTCAGGAATAGGTGTGGCCTGATTTTTAAGAGCATCTCCTTTTTTGGTTAATTGAATAATAATACTTCGTTCATCTTCAATAGAGCGTTTCCTTCTTATTAAGTCAGAGTTTTCCATGCGCTTTAATAGCGGAGAAACCGTATTGGTATTTAAAAGCAATTTTTCTGAAATGTGATTAACGGTTACACAATTATTCTCCCACAAAACCATCAACACTAAGTATTGAGGATAGGTAATTCCCATTTCATCCAGGTATGGTTTATATGCCTTTGTCAACAGCCTTGATACGGAGTAAATTGGAAAACAGACTTGATTGCCTAGTTTGAGTTGTTCTGGTGTCTCCATTATGATGTAGTTTTATTTGTTCTCCAAGACTTCCAAGCTCCCGATGACCATAGCGCCCAAACAATTAACACAGGCTGAAAAAACAAACGTATTAACCTAGCGTTGTCTGAATTTAATGCTCCAAACGCATCTTTACCATCTAAATATTGCGCTATATTTCCAGGAAATATTAAAACAAAAAATACAGCTAATGCCCAACCAAAGTGTACTCTTTTACTTTTCCAAAAAGCAAGACCCAATCCCAAAACAATTTCAACTATTCCTGAAAGAATAACAACTAGGTCTTTACTCATAGGCACCCAATCTGGAACCTGAGCTTGAAAAGCTATTCTATTAAATGACAAATGACTGAAACCCGCATATATCATAAATACAGCTAAGAGCATTCTGAAAACATTTTGAGTTGTCGTTGTTGCTTTTATCATGAAAAGAGTTTATCATACGCCTATTTGTATCGCGCACGACACAAATATACAAGGACAGTTTATTTTCCTCCTTAGGTTTAAGAATATATTAGCATATAATTCAATTAACAATTGATTGAAGGAGGCATATTTACTAAAAATCAGCGTATTACAAAACAACATTGATGGAAAGGAAATCCACCCTAGTTCTCTCAGAAAAACAATCTATGCCGCCGGGTTTGGCATTTGCTCGTGCACATTTTGAATCTCATTTAATACTTCCGCTGAAAGGGAAATAGCGATACTCCCAATATTCTCCTCTAGTTGCTTTATAGACGTTGCTCCTATAATATTACTGGTAACAAAAGGTCTGTCATTTACAAATGCCAATGCCATTTGAGTAAGACTTAAATTGTGTTTTTTTGCAATTTCGTTGTATGCTTGCGTCGCTTTAAACGACGACTCGCTCGAGTATCTTGAATAATTTGGAAACAAAGTGACTCTTGCATTTTCAGGTTTTTTATCTTCTAAATACTTCCCTGATAACATTCCAAATGCTAATGGTGAATACGGTAGATATCCTATGTTTTCCATTTGTAAAACTTCGGTCAAGCCTACTTCATCTCTTCGCTGCAACAAACTATAGGCATTTTGTACTGAAACCATTTTTCGTTTACCCTTGCGGTGTTCTTCCATATAGCGCATAACCCCGAATGGGGTTTCATTACTTAAACCAATATTTCGTACTTTTCCTTCTTTGACAAAACCCTCTAGTCGCTCTAAAATTTCGGCTATGTTATCATCCCATTTCTCGTTGGTGGCGTGATTATAATCTCGCACACCAAAAATGTTTACACTGCGCTCTGGCCAGTGTAATTGGTATAAATCCAGGTAATCTGTTTGTAATCGTTTAAGGCTTTTATGCAATGCATCTTCCAGCGATGTTGGACTAAAATCTAAATTATCCCTAATGTCAGCAAAAATTCCACGGCCTGGTCCAGTGATTTTTGAGGCAAGAACAATGTCTTTTCTTTTACCTGTTTTAGCCAACCAAGTTCCTATAATTTCTTCGGTACGACCCAATGTTTCCGTGGTAAAAGGAACGGCATACATCTCTGCTGTGTCAACAAAGTTGATTCCTTTATCCAGCGCAAAATCCAGCTGTTCGTGACCTTCCTCTTCCGTATTTTGTCTGCCCCACGTCATGGTACCTAGACATATTTTAGAAACGTTGAGATCTGTATTTGGGAGCGTTGTATATCGCATATTCTATTTAATCTATATTAATAAATTTCAACTTAATTTTTAGAATATGTATAAATGACATTTATTATCTTGTTCATATTGCATATCCATTTTAAGCTTAACTACATCTCATTAAGTAATTTAGAGATCTCGTCTAATTTAGGTGTCAAAATCACTTCAATTCTTCTGTTTTTTGCGCGACCTTCAGTAGTAGTATTATCCGAAATTGGCGCATACTCTCCTCTACCTGCTGCTGTTAAATTATCTTTAGGGATGTTATTGTTTTCGGTTAAGATATTTACAATAGCGGTTGCTCTTTTTGTAGACAAGTCCCAGTTGTTTTTAATCAACCCCTTTTCTCCATAAGGCACATTATCTGTATGGCCTTCAATTAATACTGCTATCTCTTTATTATCTCCAAGCACTTTTCCCAGTGCCACAACTGCCTCTCTACCCCTTTCATTTACATCCCAACTTCCGCTAGCAAAAAGTAATTTGTTTTCCATAGAGACGTATACTTTACCATCGCGCTGCTCTACCGTTAATCCATTTCCTTCAAAATTTGATAATGCTGCCGAAATAGCATCTTTTAAGGCGCTCATTTTTGCATCTTTTGCAGCGATTATACTTTCTAGCTCTGCCACGCGTTGCGAACTTGCCTCTAATTCTAGTTGTGCTATTTGAAGCCGTTTTTCTTTGGCTTCTAAAGCTTGTTCTTTTTGATTTAACAGGCGTTCTTTTTCTTCTAACTGTGCCAATAATTTTCGGTTGCGCTCTAAATTTTCAGTCAGGTTTTCACTGCTGTTTTCAGCAAGAGCATCATAGCTATCTTTTAGTCTATCGTAGCTAATTTTCACGCCGGCAAGATCCATTTCGGCCTTCGTTCTTGCTGAAGTTAGTTTGTCAATCTTCGCATTTAATTGTTGCACATTTACTTCTTGGGCATTGCCACTTGTGCCTTCTAATTGAGAAAAGAGCTCTGCATTTTCAGACTTGAGCGTGCTGTTGTTATCTTTTAATTCTTTGTAAATTTTTGGAGAGACGCAGCTACTAGCAAAAATGGCGATTATAAGGGCAATGCATTGATTTTTGAAACTCATATCTTATTGGGATTTATTTTACTTCTTATTAGGGTTACAACAGTAACGAGTATTGTGAAAAGTATTGTGTTTTTAACTAAATTTAAATAATAGAGTTTGTTTGATATTTCTGCGTACTCCTTTTCAATATTCGTTATCATCTCGACTAAATCACCATTTACGAGCAACGCTGCAAACAAAATGCTAACAGCAATAAAAAGTCGAATCATTGGTGTTTTTCTAATTTTTTCGACCCAAAACAACTGTGTAAAAAAGGGATCGCTAGCACTATGATTATAAAACCCCACGAATATTCTCCGTGAATTTTATGCAGTAAACTGTACTCGTATTTTGTGAATGAAAAAATCTCCATCGTGACAATGTACAACAGATAAAGAATCCCTGAAATTTTTACAATTTCCAAGGCTGTTTGGATTCCTGTTCCTATGATTACCTTAATTTTTCTTTTCAGAAAAATCATGCCAATAGCACAAATCAATAAGGCAATACTAAAACCAGTAAAGACAATATCCAGTAATATGTCTTTTAAGTTTATCATAAAGACAACTCCACCATATGCGGGCAATGATCACTATGCACAGCCGCTGGAAGTATAACGCTGCGTTTGATCTTTTCTTGTAATGGTGTTGCAACCATATTATAGTCTATTCGCCATCCTTTGTTGTTAGCACGAGAGTTCGCACGGTAACTCCACCATGTATAATTATCTGGCTCCTTGTTTAAATATCGAAAACTGTCAATGAAACCACTGTCCATAAAATCACCTATCCATTTGCGTTCTGCAGGTAAAAAACCACTGGTGTTTTTATTTGCCACAGGATTATGGATGTCTATTGCTTCGTGACATATATTATAATCCCCACAAATAACAAGATTGGGTATTTCTTGTTTTAAGGTGTTTATATACTCTTGGAACAAATCCATATATTCCAATTTATGATCTAGTCTAGCACTATTGGTTCCGCTTGGCAAATACAAACTCATCACACTAACATCATCAAAATCTACACGTATGTTTCGGCCTTCAAAATCCATACTTTCTATCCCAGTTCCATACTCCACGTGGTTTGGTTTCTGTTTGCAAAAAATAGCAACACCGCTGTATCCCTTTTTTTGGGCACTAAACCAATAATGATATGGATATCCGGCAGCTTCAATTTCTGCTACTTCCACTTGATTTTTATTCGCCTTTGTTTCTTGTATGCAAACAACATCTGCTTGCGTAGTTTGCAACCAAGCTAACATTTCTTTGCGCATTGCAGCTCTAATTCCATTTACATTATAACTTAGTATTTTCATCTTAATTAAATATTTGATATGAAGGAGGTCGGAATGCCCGTATAATAAATCATTTTTAATTTACTATGGTGCTCAAGCATTTTATAGTTGCAAAATTAAATAACATTGTATTTTTACAAGAACGCTTTGCTGAAAGGTTTTCATAAAATAATCAACAAAAAGTAAAAAGCTACGTTAAGTTATTAGAATATTTTACTAAATCCCTAGTTTGTGATTTCTAACCGGAGTCATCCCAAAATTCTATATGAAGTTTAGCTCCCTATTTTTAATTTGTTTTATAACCATTTCTGGGTTTGCTCAGGAGGTGACTTCAAACTATAGGACTAAAAAAATGGTGGTAAATGATACGATAAAAATTGATAGTATTTCCCTTAATCCCTCTTCATTTAGGGTCTTAGATGCAAAAGGAATTCTAGCAGACTCCACAAAATATAGCATCGATTTTAAATCAAGCACACTCCAACTTTCCGCTGCGCTAAAGCAAGAAAATGATTCCATTACTATTGAGTATCTCGTTTATCCAGAATTTTTAACACGAGCATATTTTCAATTTGATGAGCGTCTCATTATTGAAAGCACGGGTGCGATGGAAAAATTATACTCGCTAGAACAAAGCTCCAACGACAATACGTTCACGCCTTTTGACGGCCTTAATACACAAGGGAGTATTTCGCGAGGTATCACTATTGGGAACAATCAAAACACGGTTGTGGATTCTCAATTAGACCTACAGATTACGGGGAAATTGAGTGATAAAGTTTCGATTAGAGCATCCATTCAAGATGCTAATATACCTACACAGTCTGGTGGCTATTCTCAAAACTTAGATGAATTTGATCAAGTATTTATAGAGCTTTTTAGTGATAATTGGAACATTAGAGCCGGTGATGTAGACTTACAAAACACCGATAGCTATTTTGCAAATTTCACTAAAAAAGTACAAGGAATATCTCTGGGGGGCACCGTTAACCATGACAGCGGAGCTAAAACTACCGCATTTGCCTCTGGTGCTTTAGTGCGTGGCGTTTTTTCAAGAAGTACTTTTGTGGGACAAGAAGGAAATCAGGGACCTTATAAACTAGTGGGGCCCAATGGCGAACTGTTTGTCCTCATTGTTTCAGGAAGTGAGCGTGTATTTGTCAACGGAATTTTACTAGAGCGTGGTGAAAACGAAGATTATTTAATAGATTATAACGCGGGAGAAATTAGGTTTAACCCAACCTATCCTATGACTGCGAATATGCGGATAAGCGTAGAATATCAATTTACCGATAGAAATTATACCCGATTTGTTGGGTATGGAGGTGGCGGCTACACTAGCGAAACCTTTGATATTGGCGCCTATGTTTATTCTGAAAATGATGCTAAAAACCAGCCATTACAACAAAATTTAAGCGAAGAACAAGTTGCTGTTTTACAAGCTGCCGGAGATGATATGGATTTGATGAATGCTCCTTCAGCAACTCCCGATACTTTTGAAGAAGGTAAAATTTTATACCGAAAAGAAATAGTAAACGGTGAAGAAGTCTTTGTGTTTTCACAGGACACAAATGATGAACTTTTTAATGTTAGATTTACATTAGTTGGTTTTAATCAAGGAAATTATATTCTAAGTAACACCAATGCCATCAATAGGATTTTTGAATATGTAGCTCCTATTAATGCCGTGCAACAAGGAAACTTTGCTCCTTTTATACGACTTAATGCCCCAAGTAAACTGCAAATAGGTGGGGTAACAGGGGGGTACCATCCAAGTGAAAAAACAGCTATCAAATTTGAACTTGCTGGGAGCAATAGTGATCTCAATCTGTTTTCAGATATTGATGATGGTAACAACGACGGTTTTGCCGCACATTTAGAAGGGCGTCAAAATATTATCACAAGTCCAGACAGTTTAATTGTAGCTGCTGTGGGGAGTTTTGATTATGTAAATCAAGACTTTAGAAATATTGAACGAATTTATAACATTGAATTTAATCGTGATTGGAATCTTGAAAACCCAACTGGTGACCAACGATTTATTACGGGAGGTGCTGAAGTTTTAAAAAATAAATTGGGCTCCGCTAATTACAGGTTTCAGAATCTTAATTTTACTGATAATTATGACGGAACGCGTCACGAAATAACAACGAATTTAAATTTTGACAAACTAAGGATAACAGGACAAAGTAGTTATTTAGATAGCAAGAGCGATTTAAAAACCACAAAATTCTTTAGAGGCAATGCTATTGCTGCTTATAGTTTTTTAAAATCATGGATAGGAGCAAAGACAGGTTTTGAAAATAACGAAGTAAAAACAATTACTGAAGATAGTCTGACGCCTTTAAGCATTAAATACAATGCCTATGAAGTATTTGCAGGAATTGGGGATAGCACAAAGGTTTTTGTTCAAGCTGGGTACCAGTATAGAACCAACGATAGTTTACGAAATGGAAGTGTGCAACGTGTGGATCGAAGTAACACCTTTTATGCAAATTCTAAAATACTAAATACCCAAAACTCACAATTACAAATTTTTGCAAACTATAGAGTTTTAGACCTAGTAGCTACCGAAGAAACAGAACAATCTTTAAACGCACGTATTCTTTACAATCAAACACTATTTAAAGGATTGGCACGTTTTAATACCACCTTACAATCGAACAATGGTGTGATTCCGCAGCAAGAATTCACCTATGTGCAAGTAGATCCTGGAGAAGGCATTTACACTTGGAACGATTATAATGATAACGGAATTCAAGAATTGGATGAGTTTGAAGTCGCTCAGTTTCAAGACCAGGCAGATTTTGTTCGAATCCTGTTACCCAATCAGATTTTTATTAAAATCAGAGAGAATAGATTTGGACAATCTCTCACGTTGAATCCACAGCGTTGGAATAGTAAAGAAGGTTTATTAGGGATTCTTTCTCATTTTTACAATACAACCTCATATGTTATTGACAGAAAAGTAAGAAGAGCGAATGAAGATTTTAATATTAACCCTTTTAAAGATGGTGGCGAAAACCAACTAGGCTTAGTCTTAAATTTTAGAAATGCCTTATTCTTTAATAGAGGAAAACAAAAGTATACTACAAGCTATACCTACCTTTCTACAGCCACAGACAACTTACAGTCTTTGGGCTTACAATCTTCACGAATAAAGAATCATCAACTAAATTTTACTCATAAATTTTGGGAAAGCTGGCTTATTTCAGCAAGGGGAATAACGGGAACTAACGAAAGTACTTCAGAGAATTTTGCGTCCAGAAATTATAAATTAGACAGTTCTGAAATGAACCCAAAAATTTCCTATTTACTGAATAGTCAAACACGATTTGATGTATTCTATAACTTCATAAATAAAGACAACACTGTAAACGGTGAAGAATCATTAGGTCAACAAAAATTAGGGGTTGCATTTGCATACGCCAATGCTGAAAAAATTTCACTTAATGGAGAATTCACATATATAGACAATAATTTTACTGGTAGTTCATTTACACCTGTGGCGTATCAAATGTTAGAAGGATTACAACCAGGAACTAATTTTACATGGACTGCATTAATTCAAAAAAGAATCACGAAGTATTTGGACGCGAACCTCACTTACAACGGGAGAAAAAGTGAAACCAGTACGACGGTTCACACGGGTAGTGTTCAATTGAGAGCTTTCTTTTAATATGTTTTTGCATTCTCGAAACTCAATAAAACAAAAAATGGCGGGAAAATCCCGCCATTTTTATATTCAAAAACTATTCTATTATTTTACAATAATACGCTTTACTTTGTTTAAAGATTCTGTACCAATCTTAACGAAATATACTCCAGAAGAAACATAAGACATATCAATTGTTTTGTTAAATCCAGTTCCATTATGTTCTAATGTATAATATGCTAATGTTTGCCCTAATGTGTTGTAAATATACACTGGCAAATCATTGGTATAAGAAGTACTATTAAACGTAAGATCAAAATAGTTTTGGTCTTGACTTGAGATTACAAAATTAGCCTCTGCAAATGGTGAGTCATCAAATCCTAATACACCTGTAACGTTTGCTGTATAGTCATTTGTTCTACCAAATTGTAAATCGTCACAAGGATCTGTTACATCACCAGCAGTACTTTCATCTTCTCCTCTTAATCGCATAAGATGCATACCAGTTGTTACTCCAGAAATTGCAGAGAAATCAATTGTAAAGTTAAAATCAGAATTTTCATTCGCCACAAGTTCATTCGCCACGAGTTCATCTGCTTCAAAAGAACTATTATCATTGAAATCTATCCATAATGCAAACTCAGAATCAGCAAATCCCATTTGTAAAGTTCCATCAAAAGGGTTGTCATTCAATACAAAGTTAAAAACGACATCAGTATTGTCTGTATATCCTGTAGAACTACAGTCAACATTTATATTTTGATCTGCAAGTTCAATTTGAGTGACACCATCACCAAATCCTTCACAGTCAGACTCTGGTTGGCAAATAAAGTTAAAGACATCAACTGTAATATCATCATTTGTTTCATCTGCATCGCCAGCAAGTTCAGTTCCAGCTACTAATGTGTATGTACCCAATGCTGATAAATCGGCTGTGGAAGTAAATGAATACGTATCTGTTGCTCCTTGAACTATAGAACCCGTATATGTTTCGGTAACTGGAGTTCCACCATCCAAGGTATAAAATACTGGGATACTAGTTTGTATTGCAGCACCAAAGTTTTCGATGGTTACAGTTACTACTTCAGCATTAGATAACCCTGTTCCAGACGTAGGGGATGTAATTGCTACTACCCCCGTGTTATTGTCATTTAACGAAGTTATATCTTGACAAACCTCATCATTCGTAGGAATTTCGTCGCCTGGTAAATCCGTTCTTGCACATAGGTTATATGTTTGACCATCTACACTCATATCTGCGGTTGCTGTAAAAGTATAATTTACATTACTTGCTGGTGGGATAGGGCCGGCAATTATTTCTGTAACCGTTGTACCGCCATCTATTGTAAAACTTACCTCAACATTTGATTGTGGCAGTGTACCAAAATTACGAACGATAACCGCTACCGCTTCGGTAGTTGTTAAATCTCCATCAGTTGGAGAAACAACAGCAATTACTCCCGTGTCAATATCTGAATCTGCTGCAATTTTAAAACGCCCAACATTGGCAGCCCTTAAATTAGCATTAGGAGTATCTGCAGTATGTACTTCATTAGTAAAATAGAACGTAGCGTCATCACTAGGATCAATGTCAATTTTACTATAATCGCCGTAACGGCCTCCTTGAATAGGGCCATCTCCAATTGCAATGTCATCTTCGATAACACTCATTACACCTGGAGGATCTGATATAAATCTACCGGTATAATAAGAGCCTACTTCGGTAGTTCCATTTCCTTGAACACTCATAGCGGTATATCCCATTCCAATGTTTCCTTGACCATCCATCATCAAACTAGCATTCCAAGCGTGCTTACCGTCTGGTGAAGAATAAGTCCCTTCTTGAAACAAAGCCCATGGAGCTCCGTCTGAAGCTTGACGAAATTCATACCACCTTACAGCAGCTCTTTTTCCTGAACTTGGATCTATATCGATAACGTGATTAAATACTGCAGCATTATGGGTTGTAAATTTTCTAAACTGTGCTTGGTTCATAATAATACCTTGAAGTGCATCTAATAATTGACCTCCATTAGGCTGGGGTAAATTACTAAAAGAACCTCCATCAAATATAGATGTAAATGGAGTTACCGGTATTTCTTGAGGCGCAGTAATGGATGAATTCCCGGGAGTGGCAAAATCTACATTAGCACTCCAGAATTTGATGTGATCTTCTGTAATACCACCATAAGAATCATCTTGAAAAAATACAACAGGCGCATTTCCTGCTGCTGGCATGTTCCCGTCTGTTACATTTAAAGCCTGAGGACTAGCAAATCCAAAAGTCCCGATACCTGGCAGTTGAAAGCCTTGAATTGATGCTGTAGCATCACCAGCTAACATTGCAGCACGATCCATAGCGTATAATCTGTTTCCGCCAGATTGATCAGTTAAATAATAACCATCACTCCAAACTGAAAGTTTATTGTAGTCATTTACTGCGCCAATATTGTATATGTTCCAATCTGTGGTTACTGGATTTCCTGTTTGCGAAACTGCTATTTGAGCGCCTCCGCCTAAAAATGAAATCACCCATCTATCTGCTGCGTTATCATAGGACACCGTTAAATCACAACATCCATTCGAAGGAAATATTGCAGGAAAAGGATTTGTATTTCCTACTAGCTCTGCCCCATCTTTATCAAAAATGGCAAATGCTGTATTCCAAACTACAAAGACATGATCAGGCCCTACAGCTAATGCAGGATCTGTTGGATTTGAACCTGTATACCCAGCATCCCAAACAACATCCGCTGTTCTTCCTTTAACCGTTCCTGTAAGAGGATGTGGGTTTTCAGAAAGCAAATCTCCCGTTGAACCTTTTCCTGCAATTATTTCTCTTTTTGGTCTTCTTATTTTAGAATATCTTCCGTCTTTTGCCTCTCCTCTAGCCTCTGGTAGAGTAAGTTCGCTCATTTTAGAAGCTAATGAAGGAGTTACAGCGACTAACTGTATGTTACCAACATATTCTGGTTTTGAAGGCTCCACTTGTGCCTGTAATATAACTGTTGCAAATATTAAAGCAATCAGCATTGATAATTTAAGTTTCATTTGTTAGGGTTTTATTATTTAAGTGGCTCAAGGTAGGGGTTTCTTAAGAGGTGTTAAGAATTTTAGGAGCAATATCTTTATAATACAAATGCTTAAAATCTACTTTTTTTCTAATAAACACAATGCTATTGACCCTAGTGACCTGTAAGCTCGAATAAAGGAAATTGCTAAAAACAAAAAAGGAGACTCTATGATAGAGTCTCCCTTTAGGGAATAAAATTAAATAGTGTTACTTAACAATAATTTTTGCTGTTTGATACGTATTAGATAATTGGTCACCCATACGAACTAAATAAATCCCTGCTGCCGCATAAGACATATCTAAAGCATAATTATAATCAGATCCTTCCTTTTCTAAATTGTTAAATGAAACAATTTGACCTGCCATATTCATAACCTCAAACATCATAGGACCATTATACGATGTGTTTATTTGTATGCTAAATTGATTGTTTGGTAAGGTTACTACAACGATACTTGAATCACTTAGCGGCAAATCATTAGAACCTAATGTTCCTTCACCATCAATACTAACCTTAAAAGGGTCGTTTTCTGGATTCGTATCTCCCGCAAGGTTAGTAGTTGTCTGCACTATAATATTTCCGCCATCAGAAAGATCAGCAGTTTGTGTAAAAGTATAAGAAACAGAGGTTCCAGAAGCTATAGTACCGTTAAAATTTTCAGTTACTGTAGGTTCACTATCCACCGTATATTGAACTTCAGGATCTGTAATATCATTGACGCCAAAATTTCTAATAGTAATTATAATAGGTTCCGTTGAAGTATATGTCCCGTCATCAACTGGACTTTCAACATTAATTACTCCTATATCGTTAGCTCCTGCTGGTTCTATTAAAAATTGTGCTACCATATTTCGTCTACTTCCAAGGAAGTATTCTGACACGTGCCAAAAAGAACCATCTGTTAAATCATTGGTAAGATGCGCATAATCTGCATATCGTGTGTTAGAATTATTTGTTGTGCTTTGTACAATAAGATTTTCTCCTGCTGTCATAATATTTAATGGATCAGAAGCTCTTCTACCTGTATATTGAAGCGCAATTCTTTCAGTATTACTCATTGAGCTATACCCCAAACCAATATCTCCATCAGCATTCATAGCCATACTTCCTGCCCAGGCATGTTTATTTCCAGTAGGTGATGTATAGGTTCCTTCTTGAAAAATCTCCCAATCATCACCGTCATTATCTTGTCTTAATTCATACCATCTAATTCCTGCTTTCTCATTAAGACCATCACCGTTTGAAGAAACTACATCTACAACAAAGTTAAAGATAGCTGAGTTGTGATTTGGAAACCTCCTATACTGAGCTTGATTCATAATAGTAGCTTGCATTGCATCAACATCTGGCCCTCCTCCGGGCTGATCTAAATTAGCAAAACTTCCACCATCAAAAACACTAATAAAAGGTGTTGTATTAATAATTTGCGGTGAAGACATAGATGAACTTCCTGGATTACCCCAGTTTATCGTTGCACTCCAAACCTTCAAGTGGTCTGTGCTTACACCACCCCAAGCATCATCTTGTAAATATACTATAGGAGCAGGCGTTCCTGAAGGAGCTCTTTGATCGTCAGTTGTATGAAATGCACTTGGGCTATAAAAGCCACTTGTAGAAATACTAGGAAGTGGTAATGCAACAAATTGCGCAGGATTACCATTAATCATCTCATTTCTCTCTACAGCAAAAACTCTATTTCCACTTTGTATATTCGCGGTTACCATATAAGTGTCGGCCCAGACTGCAAATTTTGTGTAATCTGGAAATGCTCCCGTACCAAAACCAGTAGTATACACGTTCCATCCGTCGTTAACAGGGTCTGGCCCTTGACATACTGCTACATTAAATCCATTTGGATTGTTATCAAATTGAGTAATTACAAAACGGCCTTTAGGCTCGCCAGCTCCATTATCTACATCCGCATCAAAAAACACAATAGGATCTCCAATAGCGTTACCAGGGAACAAAGTGTTCAATGAAGCCGCTGGGGTTAAAGGATTTCCAGATTTATCAAAAATTCTAAATGCAATATTCCATGCAGCTATATAATGATTGGGACCAACCGAACCGGTGGGGTCAGAAGGTGTCGCGGTAGAAATTGTCGAATTAAATGTTTGAACAGGAGTTCTATTTAAAAAAGTTTCTGCGTCATCTTGAAGCAACATCTTAGCGTCTAAAAAAGTACTAGGCGTACCTTTTCCAGGAATAACATTATTCCGTTTTTTCCTTTTAGGATATCCCCTCTTATTGGAATCATCTTCTGATGGCAAAAAGCTTCCATTTCTGATTTGTTCGGCAATACTGGGCACCATTATTGGACCTTGGACCATACCAAATTCAGAAGGTGGTGTAGTCTGGACTTGTTGTGCGAGTGCCCCTGAAGACACTACTAGCAACAGCGCCATAAAGTAGTTTTTAAATGTCATTTTAATATATTTTAGTTGATTTATTTAAATAAGTATAAATTTACCACGTTTTGTTTAAAACACAGCATTTAAAAGTCATAATTTTCTCATTATAAGGACCGAAATTGTCAGTAAGACCACAAAACCTCTCATATAGCCCAAACAATTCTTTTAAAATATTGATTTATATTTTTTTCATTAAGGCACAATAATTGTAATTTTATAACATAAAAAACTTAAACAACTTAAAACCATGATAGTACGTTCAATTTTATTTACATTACTTGTTTTTACGACAGCTTGTTGCAGTTCAAAAAAAAGCAGTGCTAATGCAACTCAAAAACCCAATGAAGCGATTATGACAGATGCAAAAATGATGGAAGCAGGATTTAAATCTGGGACTATTGTTGCAAGCAAAATTGAAGGAGATTGTCAATTTACCATAGAAATGACTGGAGAAAAACTTTACTTTTTAGATCCAATTAATCTAGAGGAACAATATAAAAAGGACGGAATGGAAGTTTGGTTTACATTTACTGGTCTCAGAATGATGAACCGATGCGAAAAAGCAAACCCTATTAACGTAAACGAAATACAAATGAAAAAATAGTGGGAAGTGGCAGTATACGCTTATTAATGATATCTTAATAAAGAACCCGGATTCAAAAATACTTTTGAAACCGGGTTCTTTATTTTATCTTCTGTTAGAGCGAGATATTTAATGGTTTAACCAATGCTTTAGAGACAATGTCTTTTCGACTACGCTTCTAATTTCAACTATCGCAACACGCTCTTGTTCCATAGAATCTCTGTGACGAATGGTAACTGTGTTATCTTCTAATGTTTGATGATCAACAGTTACACAATAAGGAGTTCCATTTGCATCTTGGCGGCGATACCTTTTTCCGACTGCGTCCTTTTCATCATAAAAGACATTGTAATCCCATTTTAAATCTTCTATAATAGCATTGGCTATTTCAGGAAGTCCATCTCTTTTAATTAATGGAAACACCGCTATTTTTACAGGCGCAAGAATTGACGGTAATTTTAAAACAACTCTACTTGAACCATCTTCTAAAGCCTCATCCTGCAAAGCCGTACTAAATACTGCTAAAAACATTCTATCTAAACCTATACTGGTTTCAACTACGTAAGGGGTATAATTTTCTTTCAATTCAGGATCAAAAAATTGTAGCTTTTTACCACTGTGTTTTTCATGTGCCTTTAAATCAAAATCTGTTCTGGAATGGATTCCTTCTAACTCTTTAAATCCAAAAGGAAAATTAAATTCAATATCTGCCGCGGCATTTGCGTAATGCGCTAATTTATCATGATCATGAAAACGATAATTTTCTTTTCCAAGTCCTAAAGAAAGATGCCAGTTTAATCGCTCCTCTTTCCAATACTCATAATATTTCATTTCTTCCCCTGGTCTCACAAAGAACTGCATCTCCATTTGTTCAAACTCTCTCATTCTAAAAATAAACTGTCTTGCAACAATCTCATTCCTGAATGCTTTTCCTGTTTGCGCAATTCCAAACGGAATTTTCATACGCCCCGTTTTTTGAACATTAAGAAAGTTAACGAAAATACCTTGTGCCGTTTCAGGTCTTAGGTATAAATCTGTTGCACTTTCTGCTGAAGCACCCAGTTTTGTACCAAACATTAAATTGAATTGTTTTACATCGGTCCAGTTTTTTGAACCACTCACTGGGCAAGCAATTTCAAGCTCTTCGATTAATAGCTTAACATCCTGAAGATTTTCCTTTTCAAGAGAGCTCGCCATTCGGCTTAAAACTTCTGCCTTCTTTTCTTTATAGCCAATTACACGGGCATTTGTTGCAACAAACTCTTCTTCATTAAAAGCTTCCCCAAAACGTTTTGCAGCCTTATTGATTTCTTTTTGTGCTTTTTGCTCTAACTTCTCAGCATAGTCTTCTATTAAAACGTCTGCTCGATAGCGCTTTTTTGAATCTTTATTATCAATAAGCGGGTCATTAAAGGCATCTACATGCCCTGATGCTTTCCATGTAGTTGGGTGCATTAAAATTGCTGCATCTAAACCTACAATGTTCTGATGCATTTGCACCATGCTTTTCCACCAGTAATCTCGAATGTTTTTCTTAAGTTCTACCCCATTTTGAGCATAATCGTAAACGGCACTAAGTCCATCATAAATTTCGCTTGAACCAAAAATATACCCGTACTCCTTTGCGTGGGAAATTACTTTTTTAAATTTATCTTCATTGTTTGCCATAGCGCAAAAATAGAAAAATATGCATCCATTGTATGTGCTTGTTGTTGAATTTTTCCAAGGAAATAAAGTAGTTAGTGAAACCGGAAGAAGGTGATTTATTATTCCAATAAAAACAAGTGCCTATATCGCCTCCTTTTGAAGACTTCTAGACGAAGTCATATTATCAATTATAGTGCTTATAAATTTGTTGCTATCATAAGGTTTTACAATAATATCGTCCATACCAGCAAGGTAAATCTCATTTCTCACTTCTTCAATTTCTACAGCAGTTAATGCAATAATAGGTATTTCTTTATTAAATTTTCTAATGGCAATGGTTGCCTCAAACCCACTTCTTACCGGCATATTTAAATCCATGAGAATAAGATCATAGGAATTATGTTTTATCTCATTCGTCACTTCAACGCCATTTTCAGTAATGGTACAATGAATTCCTTTCTTCTCTAAAATCTTCTTCGTAACAATTTGATTAATTCTATTATCCTCTGCAATTAAAATACGTTTTCCCTTAAGGAAGGAACTATCCACTATTTTTGTTTCGTTAAGGGCTATTTGCTTTTCTAGAACTTCATATTCTAATTCAAACGAAAAGGTAGCTCCCTTTCCTGGATCACTCTTTAATTCTATCTCAGAACCCGAAAGGTTCAATAATTTTTTTACAATTGGCAATCCTAAACCTGTGCCCTGATAGGCATAGTTTAGATTTTCAACTTGGGTAAATTCATCAAAAATCGTTGCGTGCTTTTCTTTTGCAATTCCAATACCAGTGTCTTCAATTTCGAATCGTAATGATATTTTGTCTTGAAGTTTTTGTTCTTTTTTAACTCTTATGATAATGGATCCGTTTTCAGTAAACTTGCAAGCATTTCCCATTAAATTCATTAAGACTTGTGAAAGCCTTACTGAATTTCCTTTTAATTGCACTGGAACTTCAGTATCAATTTCCATCTTGATCTTATTCTTATTTTGCAAACGCATATATTCAAAAGAGCATAATATGCCCTGAATAAGTTCTCTTAAATCAAAAACATTCTCTTTGTGTTGCATGCTATTAGAGTCAATTTTATTAATCTGTAAGACATCATTTATGAGCGCTAGCAAATAGTCTGCAGAAAACTTAAGAGAACTTAAATCTTTTTTGTGGTCTTTTAACCTTTCATCTTCCAATAAAATAGTACTCAACCCAATAACACCATACAAAGGAGTTCGTAATTCGTGACTAACGGTAGAGAAAAATGTACTTTTTACTTTTGATAAATGTTCTGACTTTTCTCTAGCTTCTAGATATTCTTGATTTTTAACCTTGAGCGCTTTGTTCAACTCTTTACGTTTTTGATATGCTAGATATAAAATAACAAATAGTAAAAAACCTAAGGCACATAAAAATATTAAAACGTTATTTAATTTATTTTTATTATTTGCTATTTGCTCTTGTAATTTTAAATTTTGTTCTGCCTTTTTTATGTCTTCTTGGTATTGCTGTAATTGATATTTTGCAGCTATTGCTTCAGACTGGAGACTCTCTTCTTCTATAATATTTTCTTCAAAAAGTTCTTGATACAAAAGGCTATGTTTGTAAGCTTTTTTATTTTTATTTAGAGCCGCTAGACCAATTGAATATTGGCGATGTGCCTCAGCCAAATCTATAAGATATTGCTTACTCGTCTCGCTATTTATAGCTTTTAGCGAAAACTTGTTTGCCTTAGTATACTCTTTCTTGTGAAGATAATAGGAAGCCCAAAAATTATTAATACTTGCCGAATAACTCTTATCTAAAATACTTTCTAATTGCGTTAGTTTTTGAATATATGGGTAAGCCAGCGAATATTCTTCTTCTTCAAAACAATTAATTATTGTATTAAAATACGCTTTTGCTAAACCAATAGAATCATTGGCTTGCTTAAAAAGTTCAATAGATTCTTTATGAAGGTTTAATCTTTTATCAAAATTTGAATTGGTATAAGAATATAAATTTGCGAGATCCATTTTGATCTCAGCATTACTGTTTAAACTTCCAGAAAGTTGAGCATATTTTATCGCATTTCTAAAGTTACTTTCGGCCAGAACCGTATCGTTCATTATTAAATAATCATAACCTAGATAACGATACCCTTTGTATATATATTTTGCGTCACCAATTTGAAGTGCTTTTTCTAAAATTTGAATATTTATCTTCAACGACTCAACATAATTTCCCTTTTTATAATTATCAGAGGAAGAATCTAACAAAACTTCCAATAACGCGCGTTGGTCTTTAATGGACTTAAACCCGTTATCCATATCCCTTTGAGAAAAAAGAACGAACGGAATAAGAAAGAAACTTATGAGTATAAAGTTAGGTTTCATTTGGGGGTACCTAAATTGTGTTTAATGTGAAAATACATAAGAAAAATGACAAAACGACTAAAATACTAAACTTTAACGATAATAACGAGCTGTTTAACGATTTTTAATGTGGTTTTTATCAGAAACAACTTTAGTGTTTCCTGCACTGTTCCTCATAAAAGGAACTATATTTAAATCAAAATTTTTTTTATGAACACTAAATTACCAAATATTCCACCCTCAATTTTTAGCGTTATGAGCAGAATGGCGACAGATCACAACGCTATAAACCTCTCACAAGGCTTTCCTAATTTTGAAAGTGACCCAGCACTTATAAAAAATGTCAATAAGGCCATGAATAGTGGTTATAATCAATATGCGCCTATGCCGGGAGATATGGGTTTGAGAGAGATAATTGTAGCAAAAACGGAAAAACTGCACTGCAAAAAATACAACCCAAAAACTGAAGTTACTATTACTGCAGGCGCCACACAAGCTATTTTTACAGCAATTGCTGCTACCATTTCAATGGGTGATGAAGTATTGATTTTTACTCCTGCCTATGATTGCTATGCTCCTACGATTGAATTATTTGGAGCAAAAGCCATTGCCATACAACTACAAGCTCCCTATTTTAAACCAGATTGGGAACTGGTAAAGTCAAAATTAACTAATAACACTAGAATGATCATAATTAACAGCCCACACAATCCAAGTGGAATGTTATTTACCACTGAAGATATGTTGGATCTTCAAAATATTGTAGTGGCCAATGACCTACTTTTAATAAGCGATGAAGTATATGAGCACATTATTTTTGACGGAAAGCAACATGAGAGTGCTGCCCGTTTTTCAGGATTATCTGAAAGGGCTTTTATTACTGCAAGTTTTGGAAAAACATTTCATAATACAGGATGGAAAATGGGCTATTGTTTAGCACCTCAAAACTTAATGGCAGAATTTCAAAAAGTACATCAATACAACGTGTTTTGTGTAAATCATCCTTTTCAAAAAGCACTTGCTACTTATATGGAAGATGAAAAAACCTATCTTAGCTTGCCTAAATTCTACCAAGAAAAAAGAGATTATTTCATCACACAACTTCAAGATTCACGTTTTAAAATAATCCCGTCTCAAGGCACCTACTTTCAATTACTTGAATATTCTCAAATTACTACCGAAAGCGATATTACTTTTGCTGAAAAACTTACTAAAGAATTCGGTCTGGCCACGATTCCAACATCTGTATTCAACAACAATAAAGAAGATTTCAAACAACTTAGAGTGTGCTTTGCTAAAACAAATGAAACCATTGACGCTGCGTGCAAAATTTTAAATTCGATATAACAATACTATCAAAACAAATCCCTCTATAAGTTTTATCAATTACTCAATCTAAACTTACAATTAGCATTCTCCCTCTAAAAAGACAATAATCTATATATTAGTACCCTAATTAAATTTAAACAATGATGGAGCACAATAATGAAAACGGCGACGTATTAGAAATCAATAATGATGATATGAGTAAATGTCCTTATTTTGGTGGAGTACAAAGCCAATCTGCAGGAGGTGGAACCAGAAATAATGATTGGTGGCCTAACAGATTAAACTTAAACATTCTAAGACAGCACGCAACAAAATCTGATCCAATGGACAAAGGTTTTGATTATGCTGAGGCTTTTAAAAGTCTCGATTTTAAAGCGCTCAAGAAAGATGTGATGGATTTAATGACAGATTCTCAAGACTGGTGGCCTGCAGATTATGGTCACTATGGAGGTTTTTTTATTCGTATGACTTGGCATGCCGCAGGTACCTACAGAGTAACAGATGGTCGCGGTGGTGGTAACACAGGTAATCAAAGATTTGCGCCAATTAACAGCTGGCCGGACAATGGTAACCTTGATAAAGCTAGATTATTACTATGGCCCATCAAACAAAAATATGGTAGGAATATTTCTTGGGCAGATTTACTAATCCTTGCAGGAAATAGTGCTTTAGAGTCTATGGGCTTTAAGACATTTGGTTTTGCAGGAGGTCGCCCAGATATCTGGGAACCAGAACAAGATATTTATTGGGGATCTGAGACAGAATGGTTAGGAAACGAATCTCGTTATAAAAAAGAAGGCCAATTAGAAAAGCCTTTAGCTGCAGCCCACATGGGCCTTATTTATGTGAATCCAGAAGGACCTAATGGAGAACCAGATGTATTAGGTTCTGGTCACGATATTAGAGAAACCTTTGGCCGTATGGCGATGAACGATGAAGAAACTGTAGCATTGGTTGCAGGAGGTCACACTTTTGGAAAAGCCCACGGCGCTGGAGATGCAGACTTAGTAGGGGTTGAACCAGAAGGTGGTAAAATTGAAGCACAAGGCCAAGGATGGTTAAGCACCTATAAAAGTGGAAAAGGTGCAGATACCATTACGAGCGGTATTGAAGGCGCTTGGACACCAAATCCAACGCAATGGGATCACGATTATTTTGAAGTCCTGTTAAATTACGACTGGGAATTAACAAAAAGTCCAGCCGGAGCTCATCAATGGACGCCAACAGCAGCTTCAAAAGCACGCATGGCACCTATAGCAGATGATGCTTCAAAAACACAAGCATTAATGATGACTACTGCAGATATTGCACTCAAAAAAGATCCTATCTACGCAAAAATATCAAAGAACTTCTACGAAAATCCAAAAGAATTTGAGGATGCTTTTGCACGTGCTTGGTACAAACTAACGCATCGTGATATGGGGCCTGTTTCTCGTTATTTGGGGCCTGAAGTTCCAAGTGAACAACTATTATGGCAAGATACGATTCCAACAAGCACAACCTCTTTAAATGAGGAAGACGTTACCGAACTTAAAAAACGTTTACTAGCTTCTGATTTATCAATATCGCAGTTAACAACTACTGCTTGGGCATCTGCCGCTACTTATAGAGGTTCAGATATGCGCGGTGGCGCAAATGGCGGACGCATTAGATTAGCTCCACAAAAAGATTGGGAAGCAAATAATCCTGCTGAATTAGCAAAGGTATTGACTGTGTTAGAAGGAATTCAAAACGAATTTATAGGCACTATTTCAATGGCAGATTTAATTGTTCTTGGAGGAGTTGCTGCCATTGAAGAAGCAGCCAAAAATGCTGGACATAGTGTTTCTGTTCCTTTTACCTCTGGAAGAGGCGATGCAAATCAAGAACAAACTGATGTAGCCTCTTTTGCACATTTAGAGACTGTTGCTGATGGTTTTAGAAATTATTTAAAAGAAAATCAAGAACTTTCAGCAGAGCAATTGCTCGTTGACAAAGCACAATTATTAACCCTTACAGTTCCAGAGATGACGGTACTTGTTGGAGGGATGCGAGCTTTAAGAACAAATTACAATCAATCTAACCACGGGGTTTTTACAGATAAAAAAGATTCGCTGAGCAATGATTTCTTTGTGAATATTTTAGATTTGAAAACTACTTGGAAAGCAGTTGATGCTTCTGAAAATGTATTTGAAGGTAGAGATCGCGCTACTAATACGTTTAAATATACTGGAACAAGAGCAGACTTAATATTTGGTTCAAACTCAGAATTAAAAGCGATTGCTGAAGTATATGCTTCTTCAGATGCTGGCGAAAAATTTGTACACGATTTTATCGCAGCTTGGACTAAAGTGATGAATTTAGATAGATTTGATTTATAATCTTTCTAAATTTAGAAACTAAACAAGAAGTAAACAGCGTTGCACGATTTTGTGACGCTGTTTTTTTATGATTATATTACAATAAATTGACGAATAACAAATTTTAATACAAACGGAGCTATTCATTTGGGCGCTGCAACGCTTGCGCTGAGTGAAGTCGAAGCGTCCTATTTCTTAAACATCATGTACAAATGAAAGATCAATTATTTAAAGCAATTCGTGAAGAAAATCTTGCAGTGGTTTCTAAAATAATAACTGCGGAGCCTCTTTTAGTTCTTGAAAAAGATGCACGCGGCTCTACTCCATTATTACTAGCAACCTACTATGGTTATGCAACTATTGCTGCTGAAATAATGAAGCACCCACAAGATATTAATACACAAGACGCCTCAGGAAATACGGCCTTAATGGGTGTTTGTTTTAAAGGGTATGCTGCAATTGCTAAAATGCTAATTAATAAAAGAGCCAATGTTAACGTTAAAAACTCGAACGGAGCTACTGCACTAATATTTGCTGCAACATTTAATAAAGTTGAAATCATTAAAATGCTTCTTAAAAACGGTGCAGATAAAGAAATTAAAGACGACCGAGGAAACACAGCACTTACCCACGCAAAAATGCAAGGAGCTAAATCAATTATTGAAATTTTAGAACCTTAGGAATGGAGGAAGCACTTAAAGTAACGCTTGTACAATCTCATCTCTACTGGGAAAACCCTATAGCTAATCGCGACCATTTTTCTGAAATTTTAAGCTCAATCAAAGAAGAAACACATCTAATTGTATTGCCAGAAATGTTTACAACGGGGTTCACCATGAATGCCGAATCTGTTGCTGAAGAAAAAAATGGCCCCACCTTTTTATGGCTGCAAACCGAAGCAAAGAAAAAACATTCAGCGATCACTGGAAGTATTGTTATTAAGGAAAATGGCCTCTATTATAATAGACTTTTTTTCGTGTTTCCAGACGGCAGTTTTAAAACCTATAATAAGAAACATACATTTACACTAGCCGGCGAACACGACGTTTATACTGCCGGTCGAAACCATACCATTATAGACTATATGGGGTGGAAAATATGCCCTTTAATTTGTTATGATTTACGTTTTCCCGTTTGGGCTCGAAATGCACACGACTATGACCTCTTACTATATGTTGCCAATTGGCCAAAAAAACGAGTATTGGCTTGGGACGTGCTTTTAAAAGCGAGAGCTATAGAGAACATGAGCTACACAATTGGAGTGAACAGAATAGGTTTAGACGATACCGGTCACGAATACCTTGGACATTCTGCCGCCTACGATGTTTTGGGAGAACATATTTCCACAACTAGTTTTGAAAAACCGTTTGTTGAAACTATTTCTCTTTCAAAAAACCACATTCAAACAAACCGAAAACATCTTCAGTTTTTGAATGATCGAGACGAATTTACTCTAGCATAAAGGTTTCAATAAAACTGAAATTAGATCTTAATTCGATGATAGTAGGATAATAAATAATTCTTTCTGGCGCTTTCCTAGACAGAAAATCTCCCGTGTCCCATTTTTTATTTTGATTCGAATCTAGTATCAAGCGAATAAAATAATTCCCTGGATCGATATTTTCAAAAAGTATCAAAGTTTCACTTTCAGTATATTTAGAATCTATTATCTTAAACTTATCGTCCACCAATTCAACGATATATGGAAAAGATTGAGCATTTTCTAAATTGAGTTGTATCGAAGCAAATTCACTAGCAGCTTTTACTTCTTGTCTAAACACAACTGAATCATTGATATTTCCGAAGAAATCCGCTACCGCTCCTTTATTTAAAGTGACTTTATAGCGCTCCTCTTCGACTTTTTCAAATTGAACCCGTATATTATTTAATTTATAATTAAGCGATACATCAAAAGGAACTGGAATAGTATCTGCCATCTTTACTTCAATTTTTGTGTCATCAACTAAAGAAAGAGGAGTGTTTAAAAAAAGTTGCAGCGTATCTTTCATAGCTACATTCCCGTTTTTTATAGGTTTTAGCATCAACGAATCCGAAAACAACTCTCTAAAACGTAATGTGAATGTATCTATGTCTATCTTATTTCTTGTTTCAAAGACAATAGAATCTGAAAGTGCTTCCGTTTTGAACCAAAAGTTTAAAGTATCGCTGTCAATTTCTTTTTTTATGAGATATTCAAAGTCGTCTGGCAGCTCAGATAATACTTTTATTTTAAGGCTATCTCCATTTCCTTGATACCCAAAAATTATCCTATTCTTACTTTCGAGTTTTGGCCTCGTTAATTTAAATTTTGGTATTTCTTTAAAAAGTTTTACTTCAAAAACCTCTTCCGTAGGCAGTGAAATTGGCTCACTATAAAACCCAATTTTATCACTTAATGGCTGAAAAGTATAATTGGCCCCTGTTTCTTTTAACGCAATTAATTGATACGTCCCTTCTTTGAGATTACTCAGTTCAAATTCATTTGACTCCCCTAAAGTTGTCGTTATATAGACTGGCTTTTCAGTAAATACGAGTGAATCTTTATATGCCTCGTCTATTTCATAAAGCATTACTGTCGTTGGAAATTCTGGAGACAACAATAAAGCATCACTTATGATCCCTTTTAATTTTAAACTGTCTATATACGTTCCTGTTGAAAACACATACTTAAAATTCGCAAAAATATTTTCCTCGTTATTATCAACAATGCTGTTTCCAAAATTGAAAGAATAGGTGGTGTTTTCTCGTAGCGTATCTAAAATATTAATGCGAAGTTGCTTAGAAACATTAGTAGGTGTAATTACGGGTGGATAGGTTAACGGCGGCGAAATAAGAAGCTCCTTGGTAATGTCCTTTAATTTAATGTATTCGTCAAAAGTGATTTTGATTTGATCTTTATCAAAACTGGTGGTAAAGTTTTCAGGACTGTTCTTTATAATTACAGGAGCTATACTGTCTTTTAACCCGCCACTAGGATTTCCTTTTTTAGCACAATCTAGAAAAGAAAACATGAATAAAACTGCTATTGGAAAATAAAGCAGCTTGTGTGTCTTTGATGAATTACCTTTTTGCATAGTGGAGCAAAAATAAAGAAAGATTTTTTCCTAGATGTAAAATAGTTCATTCGAAAATATATTGAAGTATACTTGCTCAATTCAAGATGTAGTAATTGCAATCGTCGCAAAACTAATTTTACAATTAGCTGCATTTAAAAGTTGTGTTGCGCAGTTTTCTAAAGTTGCTCCTGTAGTGACAATATCATCCACCAGTAGCACATGTTTATTGGTAATTAATTCACTGTTTTCAACCTTAAAAATAACATCATCTTGAATGCGCTTCAATCTGCTTTTAAAAACTTGAGAATCTGTATGGATCGTTTTTAACAGCACATTTTCTAGATAAGGTACTTTTAGTGCAGTTGCTATTTCAGTACCAAAGCCAGTTACTTGATTATACCCGCGTTTACGTTGTTTTATTTTATGCAGAGGCACTGGAATTATAACATCAATGTCTTGATAAGAATTAATTTCAGCAAGTTCTGCTCCTAACCATTTTCCGAAAAAACTACTTATACCTTCTTGATTTCTATATTTGAGATTGTGTAAAAGCTCTTGCGTAATTCCTTTCTTCTCAAACTTTAGTAATGCTGTTGCGAGTTGTACATCAATCCTACCATAAAACATATTTTTCATTAAAGCGCTATTGTCTTTATGATGTCTTACAAGGGGTAAAATATGCCTGCATTGGATACATATCGTAGTTTCACCGGTAGATAAATTGGTATTACAGGCACTGCAAACTTTTGGGAATAAGATATTTAATAGAGATTTTAACATATTTTATAATTTCTTTTAGATAAATATTCTTGGAAGCACAGTAAATTTGATTATTATATATATAAACTAAATTTATGACTACTGAAACAACAAACAATGCCCGCTTTAAAGTTTTAATAGGAGTACTCTCTGCCCTATTGATTAGTCTTGCAGTATATACTTTCATTCTATTTAAAGAAAATAAAGAAACCGTAAGCAGCCTAGAAAAGGATAAAATTGAAATTGAATACGAACTTGAAAGTTTGATTCAAAACTATAATGAAATAATTCAAGATAACGAATTAAAAGATAAAGACCTTCTTGCGGCTAGAGAACGAATTGAAGTCTTATTGGACAGCGTTAAAGATGCCGAGGCTAATGTTTCATTAATCAAAAGGTATAAAGCCGAGATTGGTCGTTTAAAGGATGAACGAAAAAAGCTTTTCAGAAAGGCGGATAGTTTGATTTCAGCAAATCAGAGACTTACCACAGAGCGTGACAGCACACTATTAATTGCAGATGATGCGATTAGAGGAATAGATTCTGCCAATATGACCATTGAAAAAGTAACTAAACAATTAGAAAAAGCAGCTTTAATTGGTATTACTAACCTCAAAGGTGATGCTGTTATTGTTAGGAATACCGGAAAAATCGTAGATACTCCACGTGCAAGCAGAGCAGATAAAATAAGAGCTTGCTATACATTAGCTCCCAATGAACTGGCAGAAATCGGAGATAGAATGATCTACGTGCAAGTGATTAATCCAAACAATAACGTAATAGGAGAAAATGCTAAAATAACATTTGACAACGGTTTGTTAACCTATAGCGCCACCACCAATGTTTTCTTCGAAGGTCGAGCATTAGATGTTTGTACCCTCATAGATGGTTCTGAAGAAGATCTTATAGAAGGTAGTTATGTTATTAATGTCTTTGATAAAGGAAGACAGATTGGATCAACTAGGATAAATTTGAAGTAAGTATATATATATTAAAATCCCAAACCATAGCTTTTGTTATTTGGGATTTGTATTTCTTTGATTGTTACAACAATTAGAAGTTTATCCTTTCAAACTCGCTGACATATATTCTCTATTCATTCTAGCAATGTTTTCTAAAGAGATGCCTTTAGGGCACTCTATTTCGCAGGCCCCCGTATTTGTGCAGTTACCAAAACCTTCTTTATCCATTTGCTCTACCATATTCAAAACACGGGTAGATGCTTCTACTTGACCTTGAGGCAATAAAGCAAATTGAGATACTTTTGCTGCGGTAAATAGCATCGCACTAGCGTTTTTACACGCTGCAACACAAGCCCCACAGCCGATACAAGTAGCTGCATAAAAGGCGTCATCTGCATCGTGTTTATCTATTGGAATTGTATTTGCATCAATTGTATTACCAGAAGTGTTTACCGAAATATAACCTCCTGCTTGTTGTATTCTATCAAATGCACTTCGATCTACCATTAAATCTTTAACAACGGGAAATGCTTTTGCTCTAAAAGGTTCGATTACGATCTCGTCGCCATCATTAAACATACGCATGTGTAACTGGCAGGTAGTAACCAATCTATCTGGGCCGTGAGGTTCCCCATTAATTTGCAACGAACAGCTACCGCAAATTCCCTCGCGACAATCGTGATCAAAAACTACAGGCTCTTCTCCTTTATTATTTAAATCTTCATTCAACATATCCAACATTTCCAAGAAAGCATATCACCCTCAATCCCATCAATCGGGTAGGTTTGAATGCTTCCCTTGGCTTTTGCGTTGGCTTGTCGCCATATTTTTAGTGTCAATTTCATAATGTACTTATTATGTTATTTTGGTAGTAATCCTAAAAATGAACTACTTATAATTTTATTTTTGTTGAGAGGTTTGATTTAACCTTTATCTGGAATATCCCCTCTAAATCTGTTCCATTACTAGCAAGTTTCGCCTGTGGGTAAGCCTCCCTTTGAAGAGAGGTTGGCAGGATGTTTTGTCAATCGTATAATCAAAAAACCAAATCCAAATCCACTCAATATCCTATTTATAAGAACGTGTTTTCAATTCAATATTATCAAACACTAAATCTTCTTTATGTAAAACCGCATCTTTTGGTTCACCCTTATATTCCCAAGCTGAAACATATTTAAAGTTTTCATCGTCTCTCAACGCTTCTCCTTTTTGTTCTCCGCTTTTCTCTACACTTTCTTCACGATAATGTCCTCCAGCAGATTCGTTTCTGTCCAGCGCATCTTTGGCAAATAATTCTCCTAATTCTAGGAAATCTGCAACCCTACCTGCTTTTTCCAATTCTTGGTTTAGTCCATCATTAACACCTGGTATTCTCACATTTTCCCAAAAATCTTTACGCAGTTCTGAAATTTCATTAATAGCTGAAATTAGATCTGTTGCATTACGAGACATCCCACATTTGTTCCACATGATTTTCCCTAATTTCTTGTGGTAATAGTCAACTGAGTGTTGTCCTGAGGCATTCATTAATTTATGGATACGATCCTCAACATCTTTTTCTGCGGCATCAAATTCTGGTGTGTCTGTTGGTATTTTTCCGGTACTAATATCGTCAGACAAGTAATCTCCTATCGTATACGGCAATACAAAATAACCATCTGCAAGTCCTTGCATTAATGCAGAAGCCCCCAATCTGTTGGCTCCATGATCTGAGAAGTTACATTCCCCTGTTGCATACAATCCTTTAACGGTAGTCTGTAAGTTATAGTCTACCCATAACCCTCCCATCGTGTAATGCACCGCTGGATAAATCATCATTGGTGTTTTGTATGGATTCTCATCAACGATTTTCTCATACATTTGGAATAAGTTCCCGTATTTATTTTCTATTACGTCACGACCTAGATCGTAGACTTCTTTCTCTGTTGGATTGTGATTTCCGTGAATTAAAGCCTCTTCTTTTCCGTAGCGCTCTATGGCAGTAGCAAAATCTAGATATACAGCCTCTCCTGTTTTATTAACTCCATAACCAGCATCACAACGTTCTTTTGCTGCTCTTGAAGCAACATCACGAGGCACTAAGTTACCAAAGGCAGGATAGCGTCTTTCTAAATAGTAGTCTCTATCTTCTTCTGAAAGTTCGGTTGGTTTTTTCTTTCCAGCTTTAATAGCATCAGCATCTTCTTTATTTTTTGGCACCCAAATACGTCCATCATTCCGCAATGATTCAGACATCAAGGTCAATTTACTTTGATGATCTCCTGAAACTGGAATACAGGTTGGGTGAATTTGTGTATAACAAGGGTTTGCAAAGAAAGCACCTCTGCGGTGTGCTCTCCAAGATGCCGTTACGTTACTTCCCATTGCATTGGTTGAAAGGAAGAAAACATTTCCGTAGCCACCTGATGCCAAAACAACGGCGTGTGCTGAATGTCTTTCGATTTCACCAGTTACTAAATTCCGAGCTATAATTCCTCTTGCTTTTCCATCAACCTTAACAATGTCTAGCATTTCGTGACGATTAAAAGCTTCAATTTTACCACGGTTAATCTGGCGGTTCATAGCAGAATATGCCCCTAATAAAAGTTGCTGTCCTGTTTGTCCCTTCGCATAAAAAGTTCTTGAAACCAATACCCCTCCAAAAGAACGGTTGTCTAACAAGCCACCATATTCGCGAGCAAAAGGGACTCCTTGAGCGACACATTGATCGATAATATTTGCAGATACCTCAGCCAGACGATACACATTTGCTTCACGCGAGCGGTAATCACCTCCTTTTACAGTATCATAAAAAAGACGGTAGTTACTATCGCCATCTCCTTGGTAATTTTTTGCAGCGTTAATTCCGCCTTGAGCAGCAATTGAGTGCGCACGACGTGGCGAATCTTGATAGCAAAATGTTTTTACATTATAACCTAGCTCTGCTAATGTTGCTGCAGCACTACCTCCCGCAAGTCCAGTCCCTATAACGATAACGTCTATGTTGCGTTTGTTTGCTGGATTTACAAGATTGATTTTGTTTTTATAATTGGTCCACTTATCTGCTAGTGGTCCTTCAGGTATTTTTGAATCTAGTATAGACATAGCTTATTTTTTAATGTGGAAGTTGATTTAAGTGCAGGTATATCGCAATAAAAATGAATCCTACCGGAATCAATATTGAATATACTTTAGCAAACTTGGTAAGTGCGACAGCATATTTATTGTTAAACCCTACACTCTGAAAAGAGCTTGCAAACCCATGCCACAAGTGAATGGCTAATAACACAAATGAAATTACATAGAGTCCAACGCGTATTGGGCTCTCAAATTTAAGAACTGTTTCTTCATAATATCTAAATCCTGAAGCAGGATCATTAGGATCAATCAAACCAGACATATCTCCTGAAATATATTTTACAGACATTTCGTGAATCCAAAAATCATAAAAGTGCAATCCTAAAAAGGCTAAAATAACGAGGCCAGAAATAATCATATTTCTTGACGCCCAAGAAGCGTTTGCGCCTCCATTGTATTTTGCATAGCTTACGTCACGTGCTTTATAATTTTTAAGCTCTAAAATGAAACCCATTACAAAATGGAATACAACTCCTGCAATTAGAACTGGTTGTAATGCAAACTGTACTATGGGATTAGTACCCATAAATTGAGACCAAGAATTAAAGGTGTCTGGGTCAATTACCGAGGTTAAATTAATTGTAAAGTGCTGTCCTAAAAAGAAAACTAAGAACAAGCCCGAAAGCGCCATAGCAAACTTTCTAGCAATTGAAGAGGATATCATTCCCATTATGGATGTGTTTTCAAAATTTTAAATAACAAAAATACGGCTCAAAATGCTATTCGACAAGGATTCTTGTTATTTAGAATCAATCAAATATAAAAGACGGTTGAATACAAGCTTGATTTAAATTATTCACAAAAAAAACCATCTAAAAAATGGATGGTTCTTCTATTCAGTATAAAACCAAAGATATTAACGTACGATTAACTTCTTTTGAGCCGTTGCGCCATTTTGTTCTATTTGAACAATATAAATCCCTGTTTTGAGAGCGCTTACATCTAATGTATTATTTACAACCAAGGTATTAATAACTTGCTTCCCTAGCACATCAAAAACGGCAACCGCTATATTTCCTACTATTTGTGTTTTAATACTAACCATTCCTACGTTAGAAGGATTTGGGAATAGTGTGAAATCTGATAACACATTGTCATCCAATCCAAGTTCAGGCTCACCTTGGACAGAAAACATTCCAAACTCCGCATCTAGTGGGGTCGTATCACCAACTAAGGTTGCTTCTCCAGTGGTTAGATCTACCGTATAGATACCGCCTGTTCCACCACCTGTATACGCTGCCATATAGAGTGTGCCATCATCAGGATCGATCGTAGCATCTTGTGCAAAGCTAATATCAACATTTAAGGGCCCAATTGCTGTAGCTTCTCCAGTGGTCAAGTCTACACTGCTCAAAAAATCTGTGGAAATATCCCCAGCATAAGCATTCCCCTCGCTATCAATAACTAACCAAATACTTGTTTCTGTAAACATTTCTCCAACTTCTGACAAACTACCATCTGTTAAATCTACAGTATATAGAATGTTATTTGCTGTTAAATACATTGTTTCTGTTGTAAAATCATAGGCTAAACCTGTAGGAGTTGCATCTCCTGTATCTGGACCAATATCGCCTATTGTTGTATAAGAACCATCAGCACTATTTATAGAAACAATAGTTCTGCTTAGCGGATTTCCATCTGCATCATTTGAAAATTCCAAGGCATAATAATCACCATTTCTTGCAAAATCATCTGCGAAACATGTAATTCCATAAGGGTTTACTATTGAGTTGATTTCATCAAACGGTGCTGTACCACTTATGGTCCCATAATTATCATCGCCTCTAACATTCAAAACATAAAATTCAGAAGGAACTAGTCCTCTATTTGTGGAATCGAACCTATCCTGTTCTGCTCTTTGTTCCGCAAAATAAGCAAGCAATGCTGCTGTATCTGCTTCATTAAAATTTTGATTAATCACCATCATTTCTGGTAGCGGGGTATTTTTCAACGAATTATATTCAGAAAGAATTGTTGAAATATCGCGAGCTTGGCCTGCTGCTTGAAACAAAAAGCTAGACAGTAGCATAGCGCCAAATAAAGTCGTAATTTTTTTCATATTTAAAAAGGTTTAAAATTATACCTATAAATATATTAAATTATTTGATTCCAAAACTTTTTGAAACTGTTTTTTCATTCATTTTAACAGATACAATATAGCTGCCCGCGGGCAAGTAATAAAAACCGTTCTCTGCTTTTGAAACCGCTACCTCTTTATTTTTTAAAGCTTTTGATCCTTTTTCAGACATCGCATAATCATAATTTACCATATTTACTCCTTTTTCAACGTTTACGCTCCACTTTTTTAGCACTAGATCCTCTTCTGTTTTTATGGTGATTTCAGCCATACCAGAGGATGGCGCATATACTTGAAAACTAGCATTGGGAACAAAAGCATCGCCATATTGATTAAAACCAGTACTTCCCCAACGTCTTGAAGCAAGTGTTTCAGGGATTTGTGAAACCACCAAATCGTCCTTGTTTTGTGAAGATATTTCTTGAACTAACGATATATCTGCAATGTAAATTGACCTTCCGTGGGTTCCTACTACCAAATCACTCTCCCGTTTTTGAATCGCCAAATCGTGCACGGCAACATTTGGAATTCCTTCAGTAAACGCCTGCCAATTAGTCCCTTGATCAAAAGAAACATACAGCCCGTTATCACTCCCTGTATAGAGAACATTCTCATTTTTTGGATCTTCTATAATTACATTTATTGGAGATAATGGTAAATTGCTGGCGATAGGCGTCCACGTAGCACCATAGTTATCACTCTTATAAATGTATGGTTCAAAGTCGTCCCAACGATAGCCGTTTAAGGCAACATACACGCGTTCCTTTTTATGGGATGAAGCAATAACACGGCTTACCCATAAATCCTTTGGAAAGCTATTGGAAATATCCTGCCAGTTTGCGCCTCCATTTTTGGTTACATGTACCAGGCCATCATCGCTTCCGGCATACAAGAGTCCAAACTCAAAGGGAGATTCGGCTATACTTGTCAAAGTACCATAAGCCACATTTCCTTGTTTACCACCTGTTGTCAAATCTTTTGAAATCGCGGTAAAATCATCGCCTTGATTCATAGAGCGCATTAATTTATTGCCTCCTAAATATAGAATATCTTGATTGTGCGAGCTCAATAGAATAGGTGTTTGCCAATTGAAACGATAGGGTGTTTCGCCCAATTCATGTTTCGGTTGAATGTATTTTTGCTCGTTTGTTTTTCGGTTCAATCTAAAGTAATTTCCAAACTGAAATCCAGTATAAACAATATCACTATCTCGATTGTCTATTTGAATTTGCATTCCGTCACCACCCATAATAAACTCATAGGCATAAATCCCTGTTTGCATCCAGCCCGGGTTTTCTTCAGTATCGTGTGGCCCTACCCAAACGCCATTGTCTTGTAAGCCGCCGTAAACATTGTACGGTTCTTCATTATCCACATTAATAGCATAGAACTGCCCCACTGCTGGCTGGTTATTTTTGATCCAATTTTCACCATCATCATAACTTATATTCACCCCACCATCGTTTCCGTTAATAAGGTGTCCTGGTTTTTTTGGATTTATCCAAAGCGCATGGTGATCTGCATGGACATTGTTTGCTGAAATACTTTGAAAGGTTTTCCCGCCATCTTTCGATTTTAAAATGGGCACTCCATAAATATAAATTCCGTCTTTGTTATTTGGATCCACGTGGATTTTTCCGAAGTAATACCCATAGCTGTAATAAATGCCGTCAAGGAAACCATCATGTGTTTTTGCCCAGCTTTTACCTCCATCTGTACTCTTATAAACTTCGGTGCCTACTACCGGCGTATCAAAAAGCATGGCGTTAGCATCTTCAAGATAGGTCGCTAAATCTACTGGTTTTACCGTACCGCCGCGCACCATATTCTTGACATTCTCTGAACGGTATTTTTCTTGAAACCCGTTGTTTTTTAGATAGGTATTTAGTTTATCGTTGTCCAAGGCTAAAAACTGTGACGAGGACATTACTTTAAACTGGTCTTTAGACAACACATCACTATTTTTATCTTTTCCGCCTTCGTCTTTCCTTCTTTCTTGGTTATCATGAACCGCATATACGGTATTGGCATCAAAGACGGCAAGTCCTATTCTACCAACGTTTTCCCCGGTTGGGAAACCACTATTGGGTGTAGACACTTTTGCCCACGAATCTCCGCCATCTATGCTTTTATAAATAGCACTTCCGCTTCCATTTCCTCTAAAATTCCAGGCCTTGCGATCTTTATCCCAAGAAGAAGCATACATTAAATTGAAGTTATTGGGATCTGCATCCATTTCTATGATCCCGCTCTGATCGTCTACATACAAGGTTTGCACCCACGTTTTTCCGCCGTCTTTACTTTTATAAACACCACGCTCTTTATTGGTAGAGTACAAATGGCCTAAAGCCGAAACAACTAGCTCGTTTGTATTGTTTGGATTCAAGATGATTTTTGAAATATGGTGGCTGTCTTGCAGTCCCATAACATTCCAAGCAACCCCATTATCGCTTGATTGTAATAACCCAATACCTGCATAGCTCGAGCGAGAGGAATTAACCTCTCCTGTACCTACCCAAATCACCCCGTTTTTCCAATCTACGGCTAAACTCCCTACGTTTTGCGTTGGGCTGCTGTCTAAAATAGGATTAAAAGTGGTCCCGTTATTTTTTGTGTGCCAAACACCGCCACTTGCATATCCTACGTAAAATTCGGTAGGGTTGTTTGGGTTTACTGCCAGATCTACAACACGACCACTCATAATGGTTGGACCTATATTTTTGAACGGCAGGTTTTTTACGAGCGAAGTTTCTGCTAAGGTTTCTTTTTGCTGTAGTGCTTTTTCAACATCCATAGCTGATGTTGCAGGTTGCTGTGCATAAACCGTTGTTAAAACTAGAAAAGAAAATAAGGATAAAAAGAATGACTTCATTAGTGAGATTTTTTTAGAAAGCACAAATTAAACATTTTGATTCTAAATAATAGTGCACTTTAATTTTTATAGCAAGCAAAAACCCTTAGCAATTAATTGCTAAGGGTTTTAAGAATATTAGAAAAGGTTATATCATTTCTTCAAGAACTTAAATGTTGCATCAACACCATCTATTGTAACATTTATTATATAGGTGCCGAATGTTAGGTTAAGCACATCCAATCTCACATTGGTAGCATTATAGTTTTTAGCAAGTACTTTTTGTCCAAGCATATTAAAGACCGTTACCTGATCAATATTGGTGATAGATTCTATGTTTAGGAAGTCTGTCGCTGGGTTAGGGAACATTGTAAAGCCTTCAAAAGCTGCGCTGTCAACACCCAGAAAATCATAAAGAAAATCTATAGAAGCAAAAGCACTTGTCTGATCGCTTTCACAAACAGATTGTACATACAGCGTATACATATTACCATATACAAATGCCCCTGTTGCAGTATCAAAGGCCCCTGGAGAAGTGTTCATTGCAATTTCCCCTGGAGTTCCTGAGGAAACACCAACATCCTGAATTTCCCAGTTATAATTAACTCCTCCTGCACTCGCCGTCCAAGAAATATCGACACTCCCAACCATAAAGTTGTCAACAACTAAAGCTGTGGGAGGATCACAAATTAAACTAAGACAGGATATTGCTAAGGAGTAATTACCACTGTTTTCATTATATCCTTCTACCATAATTGTATACGAAGTGGTGCCATCTGAGGTGAACATTACTTCTGATTGTAAATCACAAGCATCATCGTTTTGAGCAATTTCAGAAATTAAAGCACAACCATCATCAAATACTCTTAAATAAGAGTCATAATCTGTCCCGCCCCCACAAAGTGACAGTATAATAATCTCTTCCATTCCACTACCCGTAAACGTATAGAACACATCTGGACTAGGGTTAGCGCCAGAATCTGTAGACCCAGTAGTAGTGCCCGTAACCGTTTCACCACAAACAATAGCGATTGCATCCTCACAATCATTATTAACCAAAGTAAGTGCAACATCTTTAGAGAGGTGTCTACTTGTATCACCTGCACTATCAACACCAAGCGTCTGTTCAAAATTAATCTCTTGAGCTTGTACTCCATAGAGGCAAAAAATACCTGTAAATAATAGCATGATTTTTTTCATAACAATATTTTAGCTTGTCGTATTTCTAAGACAAAAAATTAAAAAATTAAATTTAGTGCTAAATTTAATTAATAAAGTGAAATCAAAAAATTATTAGTTGCGTTGCGCAATTATTATTATTATGGCGCTTCCAGTTATTCAACTAATTTTCTTGATTTGTTTAAAAATTACTTATTAGACCTACAAAGGCTATTCATTCGAAGAAAACAGCTAAAAAAACTAGAAATTAAGCTCAATTAAACTATTCAATAAAAATTGCGATCCTTGTTTTTTAAGCAACAAATAGTAAATTAATAACATTTCCGAAGAAAAAATAAAATTAGCACTTCTTGATTTTCTGAGCCATTCACTAATCGCAAATTTAGCCTGATTGCCATATTTATGGCAAGCTTCGCTTCGTGTGATTTCTCTAATTGTATTTCTAAACCAACTTGAAGTATAAAAGAAATTGAATACTATTTTTAGGTGCGTTTTACATACACCCTATTTACAAATGTTTTGAGTACACTTAGATTTTAGGGTCTCGCTTTTTCAGAACGGGAAACCGTTTAAACACGAAAAACCCCTCCGTAAAATTACGGAGGGGTTTTTAAGAAATTTAAGACAGATTATTTCTTAAGAAACCTAAAGTTTCCTTCGATACCGTTTATAGAAATTCTCATAAGGTAAGTGCCCGAAGCAAAATCACTAACATCTAGTTGAGCGTTATTCGCATTCATATTTTGATCAAGAACCTCTTGACCTAACATATTATAAATCACTACGCGCTCCAATCTATGAACAGATGATGCTATATTTAAAATATTTTCTGCAGGGTTAGGATATGCAGAGAACCCATCAAGAATAGAATCATTAACTCCTAAGAGCGAGTAAACAAAATCTATAGAAACAAACTCACTAGTTTCGTTTCCAATACAAACTGATTGAACGAATAATGTATATGTATTTCCTTCTAAATATATTCCTGAAGTTGTATCTGAGGTACCAGTAACATTATTACCTAATGCTATTGCTGATGGATCTCCCTGCGGAGTTCCTCCATTTTGTATTTCCCAGTTATAGCTAACTGCAGCTGCGGCTGCGGTCCAAGATATATCAACACTATTAGGTCCAAAATTATCTGCTACTAAATCTGTTGGTGCTTCACAAGGAAGTAGATTATAAGCTGCAACTTGAAATTCTCCAAAAGCGTTATTCCCAAATTCCCACACCCTTACATATAAGGTTTCACCAGGAGTCTGTCCTGTTAATACAATGAGTGAAAACAAACCATCATCACTATCATCATCATCACATTCTATTTCTGTTAAAGCACCTATTGTACCTTCATAAACACTCATCCCAGAATCATTTACATCGCTACCGGCTGCAGCGTTAGTTTCTAAAGTCACATTACCTGAAGCAGGCACTACAACGCTATACCAAACATCTCCCCCTTGATAAGACGCGCAAGATGCGGCGGTTTCAGCTGAGCCTGTTGCTCCTGCATTATTTCCTACTACTGGGAATTCTGTAAATGAGGTTCCCACTGTTAATGCTACTGCATTATCTGGATCATCATTTGCAGGAATAAATATAAAGTCAAAGTCTATAGAAATATATACACTGGTACCAACCGTTCCACAATCTGATTGCACATACAATGTATATGAGTTGCCATTAACGAAAGCTCCGGTAGCGGTTTCCATGGTCATCGCGGTGGTTCCTGAGGCAACAGCTCCTGGGTCTCCTTGAGCGACTCCTACCTCTTGAATTTCCCAATTATAACTAGTAACCGTACCTGAAGTGGTCCAAGAAACATCGACACTACCAGCAACAAAATTGTCTGCCACTAAATCTGCAGGAACACTACAAGTAATGTCATATACTGCAACTTGAAACTCTCCAAAAGCATTATTTCCAAATTCCCATACACTTACATATAAGGTTGCACCAGGAGTCTGTCCTGTTAATACAATGAGTGAAAACAAACCATCATCACTATCATCATCATCACATTCTATTTCTGTTAAAGCACCTATTGTACCTTCATAAACACTCATTCCAGAATCATTTACATCACTGCCAACAACTCTGTTTGTCTCTACTATCACTTCACCTGAAGCGGGCACCACAAAGCTATACCAAGTATCTCCTCCTTGATAAAATGCGCAAGATGGGTTGGTTTCAGCCGAGTCTGTAGCTCCTGTATTAGTCCCAACCAATGGGAAATCTGAAAAGGCTGTTCCAACCGTTAATGCTAAGGCATTAACTGGAGCATCATTTGCAGGAGGTAATACAAAGTCAAAATCTATAGACAGATAAATACTCGTTCCACCAGCTCCGCAATCTGATTGCACATACAATGTATATGAGTCACCAATTACAAAAGCTTCCATAACGGTTTCCAAGGTCATAGTTGTGTTTCCTGAGGCAATTGCTGCTGGGTCTCCTTGAACGACTCCTACCTCTTGAATTTCCCAATTATAACTAGTAGCTGTACCTGAAGCAGTCCAAGAAATATCGACACTACCAGCAACAAAATTTCCTGCTGCTAGATCCAAAGGAGCATCACAAGTAATATCATACACTGCAACTTGAAACTCTCCAAAAGCATTATTCCCAAATCCCCATACACTTACATATAAGGTTACACCTGGAGTTTGTCCTGTTAAACTTATTAAGGAGAAGTTTCCATCATCACTATCATCATCATCACATTCTATTTGTGTCAAAGCTCCTATTGCACCCTCATAAACGCTCATACCAGAATCAGTTACATCACTGCCAACAACTCTGTTTGTCTCTACTATCACTTCACCTGACGCGGGCACCACAAAGCTATACCAAGTATCCCCTCCTTGATAAAATGCGCAAGATGGGTTGGTTTCAGCCGAGTCTGTAGCTCCTGTATTATTCCCAACTAATGGGAAATCTGAAAAGGCTGTTCCTACCGTTAATGCTAAGGCATTATCTGGGTCGTCATTTGCAGGAGGTAATATAAAGTCAAACTCTATAGATAGATAGATACTCGTTCCACCAGCTCCGCAATCTGATTGCACATATAATGTATATGAGTCACCAATTACAAAAGCTTCCATAACGGTCTCCGTGGTCATAGTTGTGTTTCCTGAGGCAATTGCTGCTGGGTCTCCTTGAGCGACTCCTACTCCTTGAATTTCCCAATTATAACTAGTAGCTGTACCTGAAGCAGTCCAAGAAATATCGACACTACCGGCAACAATATTGCCTGCTCCTAAATCCAAAGGAGCATCACAAGTAATATCATAGACTGCAACTTGAAACTCTCCAAAAGCATTGTTCCCAAATTCCCATACACTTATATATAAGGTTGCACCGGGAGTTTGTCCTGTTAATTCAATGAGTGAAAATAAGCCATCATCGCTGCCATCATCATCACATTCTATTTCTGTTAAAGCTCCTATTGCACCTTCATAAACACTCATCCCAGAATCAGTTACATTACTGCCCGCAACTCTGTTCGTCTCTATTATTACTTCCCCTGATGGAGGCACCACAAGGCTATACCAAGTATCCCCTCCTTGATAAAATGCACAAGATGGGTTGGTTTCAGCCGAGTCTGTAGCTCCTGTATTATCCCCAACTAATGGGAAATCTGTAAATGCAGTTCCAACCGCTAATGCTAGGGCATTATCTGGGTCATCATTTGCAGGGGTTTGCCCGAAAGCCAATCCTGCGGTAAATAATAATAGTAAACATGTAATTTTTTTCATCTTTAATTTTTTTGTTAAAATAGTCCATCAAGTTACTAATTTTTTTGTGAATTTAAAATTTTAAAACGGGGACTTATCCGTATCTAGCTGTAAAATTGGTGTTTGCAGTATTACCTCTTATGAAATTAATAATATAACCTTCAAGCCGCAAACTCAAGAGATCCTAAACATCTCCGATACAAAGAAATTATCTATTTTTAACATTCAATAAAACTAAAAATACGGTGTTTCCAGAAAACCCAAACTTGAAGGCATATCTACAAAATGTGATTAATGAGAATTCACTTCCGGAAGAAATCCAGATGATTCTTGATGCTTTTAGCCTTTTAAAACTGGCTAAAAACGAATATTTAGTTAGAGAGAATTCCATTTGCAACTATTTTTGCTTCATCGAAAGCGGAATATTACAACACGCCATCTCCGTGTCTGGGGTTGAAAAAACAACCTACCTCGCATTAAAAAACTCGTGTACCTCTGCCCTTTATAGTTTTAGGCATAAAATAGCATCTCGTAAAAATATTAAAGCGATTAGCGATTGCGAGCTTTGGATACTCACACTAGCTGATTTTGAAATTTTACTGAATACGAACAAAGCCTTCCACACCTTTTATTATAATCTTATTGAAAATCAGATTTATAAAATTGATGAGTACCGCATAGACCTCATCACCTTGTCCCCAGAAGAACGCTATCAAAAATTGATTGAAAATGACATTGCCTTACCTCAAAAAGTACCTTTGCAGTATTTATCTTCTTTATTAGGAATTTCAGACAGGCATTTGAGTCGAATAAGAAAAAACACCTTAAAATAATCGATTACCGCCAAATGGCTTATTTTTTTGCAATCACTATTCTTACATTTGACAGTATAATACAATTAAAAATTCCAGTCCTATGAAATATCACCAAATAGACCGCGCCCTTTTTATCAAAAACCGAAAAAACTTTATGGCAAAGATGAGGCCATCAAGCCTTGCTGTTTTTAATAGCAACGATATATATCCTATAGGTGCAGACAGTACAATGCCTTTTGAACAGTCCCGGGATATCTTGTATTTAAGTGGTGTGGATCAAGAGGAAAGTATTTTAGTGCTTTTCCCAGATGCGCCCAATCACGCGCATAAAGAAATGTTGTTTTTAAAAGAAACCAATGAACACATCGCCGTTTGGGAAGGAGAAAAACTCACTAAAGATCGCGCCCTTGACGTTACTGGAATTAAAACAGTGTACTGGTTACAAGAATTTGACAAAGTATTTTATGAGATAATGACCCAATGCGATACCGTTTATTTTAATACCAATGAGCACTACCGCGCCAATATAGAAACCGAAACCCGCGAAGCGCGTTTTATCAAAGCCACCAAAGATAAATTTCCAGCACATAGTTGGGCAAAGAGCAATCCTATTTTACAAAGACTGCGCGCTGTAAAAGACGCGATTGAATTAGACTTGCTACAAACCGCTTGTGATATTACAGAGAAAGGGTTCCGTCGTATTTTAAACTTTGTGCAAGCGGGCGTTTGGGAATTTGATATCGAAGCTGAGTTTATGCACGAATTTTTACGCAATCGTTCTAAAAAATTCGCCTACACTCCTATTGTTGCCAGTGGTAATAATGCCAACGTGCTGCACTATATAGAAAACAACCAAGAATGTAAAGACGGTGATTTAATCTTACTAGATGTAGGAGCAGAATACGCAAACTACAGCAGCGATATGACCCGTACCATTCCTGTAAATGGGAAATTCACAAAACGCCAGCGCCAAGTATATGACGCGGTAAATCGGGTGAAAAATGATGCGACAAAAATGCTCATTCCTGGTGCTATGTGGAAGGAATATCACATAGAAGTTGGAAAACTAATGACCAGCGAATTACTAGGATTAGGACTGCTTGATAAAGCCGATGTACAAAACGAAAACCCAGACTGGCCCGCTTATAAAAAATACTTTATGCACGGTACTTCCCACCATATTGGACTAGACACCCACGATTACGGTATTTTATGGGAACCTATGCAAGCCGGCAATGTGTTTACCGTGGAACCAGGAATCTACCTCCCCGATGAAGGTTTTGGCATTCGACTAGAAGATGATGTAGTGATCCAAGAAAAAGGCGAACCTTTTAACTTGATGCGCAATATTCCTATTGAGGCTGAGCAAATTGAGGAGATTATGAATTCTTAGGGGTTATGAATAGAAAAACAGAAGCTTTATTTGTATTAATTTATCTACAAATGAATTAAAAAAAAAGGAACGTTGGTAAACTTGTAAGAGATTCTCTGCCAATGATACTTTCTGAAAATTTAATTTCTTAAATAGAGGTTCAAAAGCTTCAAAAAGATGACTATAGCAAACTTTATTTTGATATAAATTCTCCTATCTTAAAAAAAATTAATCTAAAAGTCTCGATACTACAGAATAGAACCATTGAAGATTATATTCGATGGCTGAAAAGGAAGATTGAAATTGATTAAGTAGTAAATATGGTGTTAAAAAAAATAGAAGTTGTAGCGGCTATTATCATACATAATGACGAAATTCTTTGCGTTCAACGTCCAGAAAACAAACTTGATTATATTTCTAAAAAGTTTGAGTTTCCCGGCGGTAAGATTGAAAAAGACGAAACTAAAATAGAGGTCTTAAAATAGTAAGAACACCTTACAGCAATTTTTAAAAAACTAAGCATTTCAGAATTGCAAAAGCCAAGCAACAAATAGCACATTCCTGTTACCCAATTTTACATCAATTAACCAGCCTATTTTCTAACTAAAAAAAATTATTATTTTACTATGACCAATGCTAATTCAACCCTAACGTTTCCTTGTGGCGCCCTTATGAAAAATAAGTTTATGTTGGCTCCATTAACAAACGAACAAAGCCATGAAAATGGTCAACTCTCTGAGGAGGAACTAAGATGGTTAACAATGCGGGCTGAGGGTGGATTTGGCCTGGTAATGACCTGCGCCTCTCATGTTCAAGAAGTTGGAAAGGGGTTTTCTGGTCAACTTGGGATTTTTAGTGATGCTTTAAACGAGGGCCATATAACATTAACCACCAAGCTTAAAGAACAGGGAAGTTTGGCGGTGATTCAATTACACCACGCAGGAATGCGAACTCCTGAGGCATTGATAAACAAGCAACCTGTTTGCCCTTCTAATAATGAGAAAACCAATGCGCGCGGTCTTAGCTTAGCAGAGGTTAAACAACTAAGAGATGATTTTATCAATGCTGCTATTCGCGCAAAAAAATGTGGCTATACTGGCGTTGAAGTTCACGGTGCTCACGGGTATATTTTAACGCAATTTTTGAGTTCAGAAATAAACAAAAGAACAGACGATTATGGGGGCTCAATAGCAAACAGGTCTCGGCTGCTATTTGAAATAGTGGATGCCATTAGAGAAAAATGCGGCAAGCATTTTTTACTCGGTGTTCGACTATCTCCAGAAAGATTTGGGATGGACCTTGAAGAAGTAAAATGGATTTGTCAGCGTTTTATAGATGCTGGAACTATTGATTTTTTAGACCTCTCGTTATGGGATTGTTTTAAAATACCTCACGAAGAAAAGTATCAAAACATGACCTTGTTAGAACACTTTAAAAATTTAGATTTTAAAAAGGTGAAATGGACCGTTGCAGGTAAAATTACCAATGCGGTTGAAGTACAAAAAATTTTAGATGCTGGAGTAGATTTTGTGACTATTGGAACTTCAGCAATACTACATCACGACTTTCCAAAACAGGTTATAGCAAACCCTACATTTAATCCAATTGCACTACCTGTTTCAGAAGGATATCTTAATAAAGAAGGACTAGGCGAAAAGTTTATTACCTATTTAAAAAGATGGCCAGATTTTGTAAAATAAATTACTTTTAAACCCAAATCCAAACTAAATCATAAATACGTACAAATTATTTTTTATTTCTAACCGATTGTTTAGCTTTGTGTTGAATTTAGAATTAATGGCTAGAAAAAAGCAATATATAGAATCTGAAGTTATTGATAAAGCAATGCATTTGTTCTGGCGTAAGGGGTATGAAAATACTTCTATGCGCATGCTCGAGAATGAAATGGGCATCAATAAATTTTCCATATATGCTAGCTTTGGCCACAAACAGGGTGTCTATCTTGAAAGTTTAAAATGCTATAAAGAAAGGATAAATAACATCTTCAAAAACCTTGAGAATGCAACTAATGGCGTTCTTGCTATAAAACAGTTTTTCTATGATTCGGTTAATATCTGTTACCAACAGGGAAACCAAAAAGGCTGTCTGATTACCAACACTTATAACGAGTTTTCAGAAAGTGACAATATATTGATAAACGAACAAATGCAAGGGTTTATGGATAATTTAAAGGATGTTTTCATCGAAAAATTAAAAATGAATACCACCAAAAATGAAGAAACTGTATTAAAAGAGGCTAATTTTTTATTATTAGCCAAACACGGCCTGGCCGCAGCTTCAAAAGTTAACAACAAAAAAGAAATAGAAGATTATATTGAAATGACCTTTAAAAATATCTAGTCATTTTTTTTATTCCATAACTAAACGATAGTTTAGTTATAAATAAGTATTAATTTAAAAACAAATATATTATGAATACATTAAAAGTTCACACCATTGAAACGGCTCCAGAAGGCAGCAAATTATTATTGGAAAATTCATTAAAAGCTTTCGGGATGATTCCTGGATTGCACGGCGTACTAGCCGGATCACCTGCTACTTTAGAAGCCTATCAAAAACTACATGAGTTATTTTCAAATTCATCTTTTGATGCAGAAGAGCTTACCGTTGTATGGCAAAGTATTAATGTTGAGCACGAATGTCATTACTGTGTCCCTGCGCACACAGCGATCGCACATATGATGAAGGTGGATGCTGCATTAACGGAAGCATTGAGAAATCATAAAGAAATGCCGAATGAAAAACTACAGGTATTGCAGAATACGACACTAAGTATCATTAGAAATCGCGGTAGAATTTCTGATTCAGAATTAGAAACCTTCTATGCTGTTGGATACGGAGAACGTCAAGTTTTAGAAATCGTTTTAGGCGTAGCACAAAAGACCATTAGTAATTACACCAATCATATTGCAAATACACCTGTTGATGAACCATTTAAAAAATTTGCTTGGAGCAAATAAATCATAGCCGATAAGTGCTAACTATAATAGATAGCACTTATCTTTATAGACCAAACTAAGAAATTGAACCCGTTAATTACACCGCTCTTAAAAAACGCATTATCCAACACCAATGTTGGAGAATCCTCCATATATATTGGCATCTTTCTTATTATTATGGGAATTGTAATTCGGTATTTTAAATTGTACCCTCTTATCGCCGGGTACAACACACTATCCCCTGAAGAAAAAGCAAAGGTTCCTATTAAAAAACTAGCAACGCTTATGCGAAATGTATTGGTTTTAATGGGAATTATAATGATCGCTTGTTTTTATCTTTCGGAAGCACTTGCCAATCCAACAATTAATCAAGTAGGCTTTTTTGTTTCTCTAGTGGGCGGTGTTATATTATTAATGGCGCGGTCTAATCTCGAAGTGTCCTAATAGAATATCTAGAAAAATTGGATTTTATTTTAAGCATCTCTTTATTCCCGAACCAGATTTGGTTTTTTACCCTTCACAAGATTCACAAGAATAAAGGCAAGCAATGCAGGCAATACCCAACCCAAACCTTGGGTAGCCAATGGGATGTAGTTTTTAACTAGGTCCATAGCACCTTCCTCCATAAAGAATTGCAGAAGATCTGGAAGACTAAAAATTATGGTTATGACAGTCACTGCCTTAAAAACTAAAGCGGTTGCCAGTTTCTTAGGAACAACATTTAGCACAATTAATACAATCGTAATAGGATATATGAGCATTAACGCTGGGAGTGCAATATCAATGATATAGTGCACACCAAACTGCCCCACGGCAACACCAATAATACAGCCAATGATTGCCGTAACCGTATAAGCTACTTGCTTTCCGCCAGAGATTCCTTTAATAAAATCTGCCGTTCCTGTTACGATTCCTACTGCCGTTGTAAAACAAGCTAGCGCAACCAATACTGCTAGAAATGCAGTTCCTAAATTACCCAATGTTGCCTTACTTAAGAGGGTTAATAATTCCGTTCTATCCTCACTAACTAGCGTACCGCTGTTATGAGCGCCCAAAGCAATTAATCCTGCATAAATTAAAATAAGTCCAATCCCTGAAAGCAATCCGGCACGCGCGATCATTCTCTTTTTCTCCTCAAAATTCAATTTTCCTTGTAATGCTAAAGAAACTACAATCACGCCTCCCACAACGACGCCCCCAATGGCGTCAAAAGTTTGATAGCCTTCTAAAATACCGTTGGTAAATGTATTTTCAAAAATAGATTCGCGAATGGGTGCGGCGTCTGTCGTAAGACCAATAGCAATGATTATAATCAAGATTAGAATAATGAGCGGCGTTAAAAACTTACCAATGGCACTCAAAATTTTTTTCCGGTTTAATGCGAATACGAGCACCAAGGCAAAATAGAGGCTGCTAAATAAAAGTGGGGGTACCTCAAAATAAGGATCAATTGCCATTTCAAAAGTAACCGAAGCCGTGCGTGGAGAAGGCAAACTAATAGCAATCAAATAAACGATGACGGCATAAAGCATCGCAAAAGGTGCTGAAACTTTATTCGCAAAATCCAAGATGGTTCCCTGCAAACGCGCGTGCCCATAGATTGCCATAATTGGAATTACCACCGCAGACAAGGCAAACCCAATGGTAACAAACAACCAATCTTCTCCCGCATTATATCCCAAATAAGGTGGCAACACCAAATTTCCCGCTCCAAAAAATAGAGAGAAAAGTGCAAAAGCAATGATTAAAGTTTGTTCTTTGAAGTTCAAAATTTACGTATTTTGAAATTTTAAAAACCGAAGATAAATAAATGATACTGTACTACAAGAAAACACCTGTTTATTATGACAGTAAGGGCCAAGGAAGTCCAATAGTCCTACTCCACGGCTTTTTAGAGAGCAGCACAATGTGGACCCATTTTATTCCAGAATGGAAAACAAAGTGCCAACTCATTACGATTGATTTACCTGGCCACGGAAAAAGCGGCGTAATCGCTGAAATCCATACGATGGAATTAATGGCAAAAGTTGTTGCAGCTATTTTAACTGAATTAAAAATAGACACTGCGGCATTTATTGGACATTCCATGGGAGGCTATATAGGATTGGCATTTGCCGAATTGTTCCCTAATCAAATTTCCAGCTTGCTATTGCTGAATTCGACTACCTCTAAAGATAATGACACGCGAAAAGACAATCGAGACAGAGCCTTAAAATTTATGAAAACTCAAAAAGATATGATCATAAGCATGTCTATTTCGAATCTTTTTAATGAGGATGCTCGACAAAAGTTTGCATCAGAAATTGAAGCATTAAAAAAAGAGGCACTACAATTTTCAGCACAAGGAATTACAGCGGCAATAAAAGGAATGCGAGATCGTAAAGACAGAACTTCGGTGTTGAAAGACTTTAACAAAAAAAAATACATCGTATGTGGTAAAGAAGATACAATCATTCCTTTTTCAGATTCAGTAGCTATTTCAGAAAACACAAATACACCTCTCAAAATTTTAAAAGGAGGGCATATGTCTTGGATAGAAAATTGTGAGGAAATAACAAATTTAACGTGCTTACTAGGTTAAACTTCTTGTTTCTCTCTTTTTTTTATTATGTTTAACGGTTATAAATCACTAAAATTCATACATTTAAGCGAATGGGCTTTAAAATGATATGTTATGGGAAAAGTATTATGTGTGGTAATTGGTCATAAATATATTTTGACTCAAAAAGTATCAAATAATATTAATGAATATTGTTGTTGCAATTGTAATAGGGAAGTAACCAACGATTATTCTGTAAAACTTGAAGTCTTAATAGCAAAAATGCGAGATGTAAATGCTACGCTCTCTAGTTTTCTAGAAAAAACAAAGATAGCTAAGAAGACTAACAGCCTATTTATTAATATTTAAAAAAATGCAAACACCATCGATATTGCAGTCTCACAAGGAAATGTCTAATTAAATAAATGTAACCGTTCGCACTATAGCGATGCATTTACAACAGATGCCTAGGGAAAAATAATTAAGCTATTTCCTGTTTTAGGGAAAAATTTTGAGATTTTTTAAACTATTTCAAAAAACGAGTGATTTCCTAATCTTCATCTTCTGTAAGAGAATTCCATCCTTTTGCGATAATCGGGATTTTAGTATTTGCTCTTGTAACTAAATGTATCCCTTCGGTTTCTTTCACAATGTGTCCAATTATCGTCATATTTGGGTTGCCTTTGATTTTTGGATAATCTTCGGTTTTTACTGTAAATAGCAACTCATAATCTTCACCCCCATTTAATGCAATGGTGGTACTATCCATATTAAACTCTTCGCAAGTTGTTATTACTTGAGGATCTAAAGGTATTTTTTCTTCATACACGGTGCACCCCACTTTTGACTGTTTACAAATGTGAAGCAATTCACTACTCAATCCATCACTTATATCTATCATAGAAGTAGGGAGTACGTCTAGCTCCTTAAGCAGTGCAGGAATATCTTTGCGCGCCTCTGGTTTAAGTTGTCTTTCGATTAAATAAGAATAAGGCTCTAAGTCAGGTTGAGAATTTGGATTTACTGCAAATACTTGTTTCTCTCTTTCTAATACTTGAAGTCCTAAATAGGCAGCACCTAAATCGCCAGTTACCACAAGCAAATCATTTTCACAAGCACCATCTCTGTAAGTAATTGTATCTGCAGCAGCCGTCCCAATAGCGGTTATACTTATAAGCAAACCACTTGTAGATGAAGTGGTATCTCCCCCTACGACATCAACATCATATACTTTTGCAGCAGTCGAAATTCCTTCGTACAATTCTTCCAAAGCTTCCACAGGAAATCTATTAGAGACTGCAATAGAGACGGTAATTTGACTGGGCGTAGCATTCATAGCATATACATCGCTCACATTTACAACCACTGCCTTATAGCCCAAATGCTTAAGAGGCATGTAACGCAAGTCAAAATGAACTCCTTCGACCAATAGATCAGTAGTGACAACAACTTCGCCTTTGAATGATAGGACAGCCGCATCATCTCCAATGCCTTTTACTGTAGTAGTTTGTTTTATTTGAAATCCTTTAGTGAGATGATCAATTAAACCAAATTCTCCATATGAGGAGATAGGTGTTTTTTGATTGTCTTTTTGCTCGAACATGCTATCGTTTTAGAATTGCAAAAGTACAGTTTAGATTATTGAAAATAAACCAAAACAATTCTGAATATAAAATTAGCTGGTTTATTGTCTACTTCTATTGGCCTTCGTAATTTATAACTAGCGAATACTTTAAAGGATATTTAAGAGTTTATGGTTGTATGGTCGCTTTGTAAGGTTTAATTTTGAAAATATTATTATATTGATTTCTGAAAAATAAATCGATTATGCTTAGGTTGATATCACGTCTACTATTAAACTCATAAAGTGGCCTTTTAGACGAACAAAGCACTACTTTTAATCTCCAAATAAAAATAATGAAAAAGATCTTTACATTTCTATTAAGTTGCACAGCATTAGGTGCAATGAGCCAAACGCCCTGCTCAGGTGGCTCAGCAGGACCCTATGACTGTAATGGCTTTGATTTGCAATCTGAAATTAGCCTAAACGAAATGGACGCTTCACTAGGCAACGATTCTTGGGGATGGACAGATCCACAGGACGGCAAAGAATATGCTCTTATTGCATTAAACAATGGGACCGCTTTTATTGACATTTCCAACCCAACAAACCCTCGTTATTTAGGGAAATTACCCACTGAAACAGATAGCAGCACTTGGAGAGATGTAAAAGTATATCAAAACCACGCTTTTATTGTTAGTGAAGCGCCTGGTCACGGGATGCAAGTTTTTGATCTAACAAGATTGCGCGATGTATCAAGTCCCCCTGAAGAATTTGATACCGATGGATTTTACGGAGGTTTTGGAAATTGCCATAATATCGTTATTAACGAAGATAGTGGTTTTGCATATGCCGTAGGTAGCGACACCTTTGCTAGTGGACCACATTTTATAGATATTTCAGACCCTACAGCTCCTCAAGCTGCAGGAGGTTTTTCTTCTTCGGGATACAGTCACGATGCTCAAGTGGTAATTTACAATGGCCCAGATACAGATTACATTGGACGAGAAATTTTGATTAGCAGCAATGCAAACGATGTTATTATCCTTGATGTTACTAATAAGTCTAACCCAACGCTGATAGCAGAATTTGGATATCCAAATGTAGGATACACCCACCAAGGATGGTTTACAGAAGACCAACGGTATTTTTTACTAGGAGATGAGTTGGACGAAATTAATGGTATTGGTAACACGAGAACAATAGTCTTTGACTTCTCCGATTTAGACAATCCTGAACTAGATTTTGAATATGATGGCCCAACAGGTGCCATTGACCATAATGGATATGTAAAAGACGGCAAATATTACATGGCAAACTATACCGCAGGACTGCGAGTTATTGATGTAACCGACATAGCAAATGGCAATATGAATGAAGTAGGTTTCTTTGATTCACATCCAGAAAGCGATAATACTGAATTTGAAGGTGCTTGGAGTGTTTATCCTTATTTTGCAAGTGGGAACATTGTAATTAGTGATATAAACAGAGGTTTTTTATTGGTAAGAGACCCAAGTCTAGGAGCAAATGATACTAATAAAGAGTTGTTTACGATGCTTCCTAATCCAGCCACTACGTCAATTACCATTCAGTCTTCAAAAACACCATTACAAAAAGTTGAAATATTTAATATTTTAGGACAACAAGTAGCCAACTACTCGTTCACAGGCGTAATGAGCAATACCTTTAGCATTCATTCGTTTAATTCTGGAATGTATTTAGTAACAATAAACGGGTCCAGTACCAAAAGATTAATTGTAAAATAAACTCCCTGAGAGGGAAAACTCACAAGGTTTTAAAATCACAAAAAAATCCCGATAACTATCGGAACCAGTACCAAGCGATTGATTATAACATAAAATATGTCTTTAAGTAAAAAACCATATTTCCTTTTTATAGGATTTCTTTTAGTTGTTTTTATCTCCTGCGGAAGTGACGACGAGACTCTAATACCAGACCCTCCCCAAGAAATGGAAGACGATCCTATGGAAGAGGTTCCAGTGGAAGAACTTGTGTTTTTAAAAACCTATGGAGGCAGTGGGATTGATAAGGCCGTTGGTGTTGTAGAAGCAAATGATGGCAACTACATGATTTTAGCTACTACAGAAAGTGCAGATGGGGATGTTACTGGCAAAACAACTACAGACAGTGACTATTGGTTGTTAAAAGTATCTCCGCAAGGTGATATTATTTACAACCGTGTATTTGGCGGAAGTGCAGATGACGAAGCAACAAACATTACAAAATCATCAGATGGAGGTTTTTTATTGAGTGGCTACAGTCGTAGTAATGATGGTGATGTTAGCGAAAATTCAGGATTCCAAGATTTTTGGGTTCTAAAGTTAGACAGTAACGCGACTATCCAATGGGAAAAGAGTTTTGGATTTCCTGGAGGCGATCAAGCCTTCAAAATTTTTGAAACCTCTCAAGGAAATTATTTTGTAACTGGATTTCTTGACGTTAGTGCCAGTGGAGGCGATGGAAATGATGCTACTGGAATATCTAACCCAGGTAATACTCGAGCTAATGCTCACGGTGTTGGAGAATACTGGGGTATTTTATTAGATCAAAATGGGAATAAAATTTGGCGTCGTTACTTTGGCGGCACAAACAACGATCGCAGTTACGACGCGATAGAAACCCCAGAAGGTCATTTTATTATGGTAGGCACTTCAGAAAGTGAAGATTTTGATGTTGTGGACCCAAATGGATCCTATGATTTTTGGATTGTTAAAGTAAGCAACACGGGAGATTTGCTATGGTCTAAATCTTATGGTGGCGCGGAAATTGACAATGCATTTTCAATAGCACCAACCTTGGACGGTAATTTTATAACGGTAGGAGACACGAGAAGCACAAGTGGCGATGTCTCTGCAAATCTTGGGAATGCAGATGCTTGGATTGTAAAGTTTAGCAATGCCAACGGAAGCTTAATTTGGGAAAAATCTATTGGGGGATCTGCCTTTGATTCAGCAAGAGGTATTGTACCTACCAATGACGGCAAATTCTTGATCTGCGGAAATACGAGGAGTAACGATGTTAATTTGACGAGCAACAATGGTCAAAACGATGCTTGGATTGTAATTATTGATGGTAGCGGAAATATTACCTATCAAAAAACTTTAGGTGGTTCAGAATTAGATTTCACTTTTGGCATTTTAGAAACTTCAGACAATAAAATTGTTGCCGTTGGAGATTCTGAAAGCAATGATTTTGACATTCCAGAAAACAAAGGAATTAAGGATGTACTCGTAATCAAATTGAATAAATAAAGATGAAAAAAATTGTGCTTTTAATCATAGTAAGTATTTTAATTATTTCTTGTAATAAAAATGATGACTCAAATAATAGTGCTGTAACGCCTACTAATTATGGAGTAGATTTTAGATTTACCCAGAATTGGGATGGCCAGGAAATTAATAATTCAGATTATGAAAACACTACGTATGTAAATGCAAATGGTGAATCTTTAACACTATCAAAATTAAATTATTTAATTTCTGATGTTACCTATACGTCAAGCGCAGATGGTGCAATTTGGCGCGCCCAAGACTATAAACTTGTTTTAGGTCGTGACGGTGACGTTAACTTTACCCCAGCGATAGAAATTCCAGAAGGAACGTATACCGTTTCATTCACTTTTGGTTTTGATGACTTCGATAACGATAAGCAAGGTGGATTTCCAGATTTGAACTCTGCAGATGGGTTTTGGAATGTGCCAGCACCTCTTGGTGGCGGCTACCATTACCAGCGCATTGAAGGAAAATACATAAATAGTGCTTCAGATCAAACTAATTTTCAGTTTCATACAATTAGAGCGAATAGACACGAAACATTACCTCCAGGGCCAGGTACTCTTGTCGAGCTAAGAGACACTTCATTTAGAATAAATTTAGGCAACATAACAGCAGGCACCAATACAACAATAGAAGTAAAAGCAAATATTGCAGAGTGGTTTAAAAATCCAGTTACTTGGAACTTAAACAACCGTTTTCAAGTATTAATGCCAAACTTTCAAGCTCAATTAGACATGAATTTAAATGGACAAAATGTCTTTGAACTAGGAGCAGTAACTCAATAGCATGAAATTTTATAGGTTTTACAGTATTCTTTTCTTCGCTGGGTTAATATTATCCTGCACAAACAACGATGATCCATCTGTTCAAGGATATATTGCAACTCCTTTAGAACTGGCTGTACCTGCATTCTTCACAAGTACTATTCTTCCTCCAATAATACCGGAAAACAATCCCTTGACTGTTGAGGGTGTTGCGCTAGGAAAAAAGTTGTTTTTTGATCCTATTTTGAGCTCCAATAATACGCTGGCCTGCGCAAATTGTCATAGACCTGAAAACGCATTTACAGATCCTCGCGCTTTAAGTATTGGGGTTACCGGAGAGGAAAGCTTTAGAAATTCCATGCCTTTGCACAATCTAGCGTTCAATTATAGAGAGAAATTTAATTGGGATGGAAGCGCTACAACATTAGAGCAACAAATGTTTGTACCAGTTACTAATCCTGTTGAAATGAATAACACTTGGCCTAATGTTGAAAATGCGCTACAGTCCAGCGCACAATATCCTATTTTATTTGAACAAGCTTTTGGTACTAACACGATAGACTCAACGTTGGTTACCAAAGCAATGTCTCAATTTGTACGAACACTAATTTCAGGAAACTCAAAGTTTGATAAATTTATTAATGGCACGGAGACGTTAACTCCTCAGGAAGAAAATGGCCTTGCTGTTTTTTTAGACGAAGGTCGAGGAGATTGTTTTCATTGCCACGGTTTGCCTGAAAGCCCTTTATGGACAGATAATGCGTTTCACAACAATGGACTTGATGAAACTTTTACAGATCTTGGCTTGGGAGGATTTTCAGGAGACCCAAGAGAATTTGGGCTATTTAGATCTCCTACACTTCGAAACCTAGCTTTTACAGCGCCCTACATGCACGATGGTAGGTTTGAAACACTAGATGAAGTTATTGATCATTATAGTGAAGGGTTGGTTTTCTCAGAAACAATCGACCCACTAATGAAAGCCATAGCCGAAGGCGGTGTTCAACTAACCGAAAGTGACAAAGCAGATTTAAAAGCTTTTTTATTAACGCTGTCTGACCCTAGTTTTACGAATGACCCAAATTTTCGACAATAATGTTTGTCTATACTCACGTTTAAAATAGTATTACTTTTCATTAGAAAGTATTATCATTTCCATAAGAAAATCCTATTACTACATCTTATTTAATTATGCCTGCGCCCATTGTAAAATGGCCTATTTAAGCTATATTTGTACTCTAATTTAGAATAATTCTAATTTATGATAAAAGTAAGTGATTCAGCAAAACTAAAAATCTCCCAGTTAATGGGTGAGGATGGTTTTACTATAGAAAACCACTATGTAAGAGTGGGTGTGAAAAGTGGCGGTTGCTCAGGGCTATCTTATGAACTCAATTTTGATCAAGAAATGGGTGAAAACGATAAGCTTTTTACTGAAAATGAGGTAAAAATTGCTATAGATAAAAAAAGCTTTTTATATCTAGTAGGTACCACTCTGGAATATAGTGGCGGCCTTAATGGTAAAGGATTTGTTTTTAACAATCCAAACGCTAATAGAACCTGCGGTTGTGGCGAATCATTTTCGCTTTAAACTTTAAATTCCGAATTCAACATTTGAATTCAAAATTGATATATGAGTAAATATACAGAAGACGATTTAAAAAAAGAATTAGAGACCAAGGAATATGAATATGGTTTCTATACAGATATAGAATCTGAAACATTTCCTATAGGTTTAAACCAGGAGATCGTTCGTGCAATATCTAAGAAAAAAGACGAACCAGAATGGATGACCCAATGGAGACTAGACGCTTTTAAAGTCTGGGAAGATATGGAAGAACCAGACTGGGCTAATGTAAATTATAAAAAACCAGATTTTCAAGCCATTGCTTATTATTCTGCACCCGTAGCGGTAGATCCTAATAAAACACTTGACGATGTAGATCCAGATCTACTAGCGATGTATAAAAAATTAGGGATCTCTTTAGATGAACAGAAAAAGATGAATAATGTAGCAATGGACATTGTAGTTGATTCTGTTTCTGTAGCAACAACATTTAAAAAGTCACTTGCTGAAAAAGGGATTCTTTTTATGAGTATTTCAGAAGCTATAAAAGAGCATCCAGAACTCGTGAGAAAAAACTTAGGCACAATTGTTCCAACAAAAGATAATTTTTATGCGGCCCTAAATAGTGCTGTATTTAGTGATGGATCTTTTTGTTATATCCCAAAAGGCGTACGCTGCCCAATGGAATTATCAACTTATTTTAGAATCAACCAAGGAGGAACTGGTCAATTCGAAAGAACACTTCTTATTGCAGACGAAGATAGTTACGTAAGTTACTTAGAGGGCTGCACGGCTCCTAGTCGTGACGAGAATCAATTACACGCGGCTGTTGTAGAGCTTATTGCTCTTGATGGCGCTGAAATTAAATACTCAACGGTTCAAAACTGGTATCCAGGAAATGCAGAGGGAAAAGGAGGCGTTTACAATTTTGTTACAAAGCGTGGTCTTTGTGAGAAAAATGCAAAAATCTCTTGGACGCAAGTAGAAACAGGAAGTGCCGTAACTTGGAAATATCCTAGTTGTATTCTTAAGGGGGATAATTCTATAGGAGAATTTTACTCTATTGCAGTAACAAACAACTACCAGCAGGCAGATACTGGAACAAAAATGATACACCTAGGAAAAAATACTAGGAGCACCATTATCTCAAAAGGAATCTCTGCTGGGAAATCTCAAAATTCTTACAGAGGTCTTGTAAAAATAAGTGCCAATGCAGATAATGCGCGTAACTTCTCACAATGCGACAGTTTATTGATGGGGAATGCATGTGGAGCTCACACCTTCCCATATATTGAAGTAAAAAACAAAACAGCGCAAATAGAACACGAAGCCACAACTAGTAAAATTGGGGAAGACCAAATTTTTTACTGCAACCAACGTGGCATTGATACAGAAAAGGCAATTGCATTAATCGTAAATGGTTTTAGCAAAGAAGTACTCAATAAATTACCGATGGAATTTGCTGTAGAAGCTCAAAAATTATTAGAAATAAGCTTAGAAGGTTCCGTAGGATAAAACAATCAATAACTAAATATATTGCAACATGAAAAAAATAGTATTCTCAGTGCTATCGATTTTAGTCCTAGTTGGATGTAAAAACGAGACTTCAAAAACTGAAAATGACTCTGTAGACACGAAAATAGCTGCAAGTGATTCTGGTATAGTAGTAGTTTACAGAGGGGAATTTATTTACACAGATGAAGCAGCCGTTTTAATGGGTAAAGACTTTATTTATGGTGTTACCATTAATGACAAGGCAAAAGAGCTAGGAGAAAAAGTTGCTCCAATAAAAACAGAAGAAAATGATATGGTACCAGTAGTTGTATCTGGAACCTTAATTGATAAACCTGCGGGAAAAGAAACCTGGGATAAATTTATAACTATTACTAACATCATTGAAGTAAGCAAAACACCTTCAAAAGCTGATATTAAAATAGAGGATAAAAAAGTAGAGAAAAAATAATATGCTACACATAAAAAACATACACGCGAGTGTCGAAGGCAAAGAAATCTTAAAAGGTATTACACTAAATATTAAGCCTGGTGAAGTACACGCTATAATGGGACCAAATGGTTCGGGGAAAAGTACCCTAGCTTCCATTATTGCAGGTAAAGAAGAATTTGAAGTTACTAAAGGTACTATTACCTTAAATGGGAATGATATTTCTGAAATGGATCCAGAAGAGAGAGCCCACCAAGGCATCTTTCTCTCGTTTCAATACCCAATAGAAATCCCAGGGGTTTCAGTTACAAATTTTATCAAAACTGCCATTAACGAAAATCGGAAAGCAAAAGGACTTAAAGACATGCCTGCCAGTGAAATGTTAAAAATGATTCGCGAAAAAGCAGACTTATTAGAGATTGACCGAAAATTTTTATCGCGTTCTTTAAACCAAGGGTTCTCCGGCGGTGAAAAAAAACGAAATGAGATTTTTCAAATGGCAATGTTAGAGCCTAAATTAGCAATCCTTGATGAAACAGATTCTGGATTAGATATTGATGCGCTGAAAATTGTTGCAAATGGTGTAAACAAGTTAAAGAGCAAAGACAATGCTGTGGTTGTTATCACACACTACCAACGCTTATTAGACCACATTATACCAGATTTTGTACACGTATTAATGAATGGTAAAATTGTAAAATCTGGAACAAAAGAATTAGCATACGAGCTGGAAGAAAAGGGATACGACTGGATCAAAGAAGAAATGGTTCAATAACGACTCTCTTTTAAACTCCTCTGACGACAGAGGCACGAGAAAGAAGAAGATATATTTAATGGGTAATTATTCCCATTATAAGTTTAATCTTGAAAATATTTTCGTTTTTACGGAAAATAAATATGAATTTAAAAGAAAAATTACAATCATCATTCCTAGCTTTTGAAGATCATCAAGGAGCAGATTCTCCATTGCACGATCTTCGACAAGAGGCAATGAAATCCTTCGAAGATCAAGGATTTCCTTCTAAAAAAGAAGAAGCTTGGAAGTATACCTCCCTTAAACCAATCCTTAAGGAAGCATACAGCATTTTTCCTAGTCGCGAAAATGCAATAGAGTTTAAAGATGTGAAAAAATACTTTCTGCACGATATAGACACCTATAAAATTGTTTTTATAGATGGAGTATACAGTTCTTTTTTATCTGAAACCACACACGATACCATAGATGTTTGCTTAATGTCATCTGCACTTAACAAACCCAAATACCGCAGTATTATTGAAGCATATTATAACAAGGCTGCAAATAAATCTAGTCTAACTTCTTTAAACACCGCCTTTGCAAAAGAAGGTGCTTACATCAAAATCACCAAAAATAAAGAAGCGGATAAGCCTATTGAGGTTATCTATTTTTCAACTGGAAATGAAGCTGCTACATTATTACAGCCTCGAAATCTTATTGTAGTTGAAGAAAATGCTCACGTGCAAATTATTGAGCGTCACCAATCGCTAACTGATAACCCTGTACTTACGAATAGTGTGACTGAAATTTTTGCCGAAAAAAGAGCGTACATAGACTACTATAAAATTCAGAATGATAGGATAACTTCGTCGTTAATCGACAATACATACATTTCACAAGAACGTGAAAGTATTTGTAGCATTCACACATTTTCTTTTGGCGGAAAAATTGTTCGTAACAACCTTAAGTTTGTACAAAGAGGAGAATATTGCGATTCAATTTTAAACGGAATCACCATAATAAAGGGGAAACAACACGTTGACCACAATACACTTGTACATCACATCGCTGAAAATTGCGAGAGCCATCAGGACTACAAAGGTATTTTCGACGATAGTTCCACCGGAGTATTTAATGGTAAAGTATATGTTGAAAAGGAAGCTCAAAAGTTAGACGCCTTTCAAAAAAACAACAACATACTAATGAGTAATAAAGCGACCATCAATGCAAAACCCCAATTAGAAATTTTTGCAGATGATGTAAAATGTTCTCATGGTTGTACTATTGGTCAACTTGATGAAGAAGCCTTATTTTACCTTAGGTCTAGAGGAATCGGAGAAAAGGAAGCGCGTGCATTGTTAATGTATGCCTTTGCAAATACCGTTTTAGAAAGCGTGAAAATTCCTGAATTAAAAGAACGTATCAATAAATTAATTGCCACTAAAATTGGAGTGAATTTAGGATTTAACGTATAATAAACGCCTCGGCGCAAGCCCACGAGGCATTAAAACCTTCTTAATTATACAAATGTTTGATGTAAACGAAATAAGAAAAGACTTCCCTATTCTTTCTCGTAAAGTAAATGGGCAACCACTCGTATATCTTGATAACGCAGCCACGACACAAAAACCGCAGCAAGTTATTGATTGTATCGTAGATTATTACAGCAATTATAATGCAAATATACATCGTGGAGTGCATTCACTTTCGCAAGAAGCGACAGATGCGTATGAAGGTGCACGCAAGAAAATACAAACACACTTTAATATTGCCAATGCACATGAAGTGATTTTTACTGCTGGTGCTACTGAAAGTATTAACCTTGTTGCAAATGGATTTACTGAAATATTAAAAAAAGGTGATGAACTCATCGTTTCAGGATTAGAACATCACAGCAATATTGTTCCTTGGCAAATGCTTTGTGAACGAACAGGGGCTATTTTAAAAGTGCTCCCAATTCACGAAGATGGAAGCCTAAAAATGGACGTTTTTAAAACACTGCTTTCTGAAAAAACGAAACTTGTTTTTGTGAACCATATCTCAAATGCACTCGGTACAATTAATCCAATTAAAGAAATTATTGAATTAACCCATCAAAACGGGGGCGCCGTTTTAATTGATGGAGCACAAGCGTGTTCTCATGTAAGACCAGATTTGGCGGCATTAGATTGTGATTTTTACGTTACGTCTGCCCATAAAATGTGTGGCCCAACAGGCGTAGGAATGCTCTATGGAAAAGAAAAATGGCTAGAAAAATTACCTCCTTATCAAGGTGGTGGAGAAATGATTGCTGAAGTAACTTTTGAGAAAACTACCTATGCCGGATTACCTCATAAATTCGAAGCAGGAACGCCTAATATTTCTGGCGGTATTGCATTTGGCGCTGCCATAGATTATTTAAATGACATTGGTTTTGAAGCAATCGCAGAACATGAGAACGAGTTGTTGAACTATGCTACACAACAATTACTATCGATAAAAGGATTGAAAATATATGGAACAAGTGCTGAGAAAACCTCAGTGATATCCTTTAATATTGAAGGAATCCATCCATACGACATAGGGACCATTGTTGACAAATTAGGAATTGCTGTAAGAACAGGGCATCACTGCGCACAACCCATCATGAATTTCTATAAAATTCCAGGCACCGTTCGAGCGTCTTTTGCTTTTTATAATACTAAAAAAGAAATCGATATCTTAGTAGCTGCTGTAAAAAAAGCCCATATGATGTTATCTTAAACATTTGCAAAATGAAAAAAATAGGCGTTTTATTTAGTTTATTACTCGTTACCATTCTAATAACAAGTTGCAACGAAACAAAAAAAGTAATAGATACGGCAGGAACCGCTCAACTTTCTGGCAGCTATACGATTACTGGTGTTTACGGCGCTACTGTTAATTCTAAGTCTTCCCTTACGCTGCAATTTACCGCCATTAACAAAACCATCAGTGGAGCGTCAGGTTGTAATCAATTTTCAGGAAACTATTCGATTGATTTATTTGCCATAAACATAGGTCAACTTATGGCTACTGAGATGTATTGTGACGAGCCAGTTATGGAAACCGAAAGAGCCTATTTAAAAGCTATAAGCAATACAGGATCATATAGTATTGTGGAAGAAGTGTTAACATTTTACTCGAAAACAGATCGCAGCCAATTACTAACGGCCAAAAAAAATAAAAATTGAAAATAGAAACAATGTCTATTCAAGATATTCAACAAGATATAATCGGTGAGTTCGCCATGTTTGATGACTGGATGCAACGCTACGAATATATGATCGATCTTGGAAAATCGCTTCCGTTAATAACACCTTCAGAGAAAAGTGATGACAAACTTATCAAAGGATGCCAAAGTAAAGTGTGGTTGGATGCAGCTTTAGTAGATGATAAAATTGAATTTACAGCAGATAGTGATGCGATAATTACAAAAGGAATAATTGCCATACTAATAAGAAGTTTCAACAACCAAACACCAGCTGCCATCCTTGAAGCTGACACAAAATTTATTGACGAAATAGGCCTCAAAGAGCACCTATCTCCAACAAGGGCCAATGGTCTTGTTTCTATGTTAAAGCAGCTTAAATTATATGCTGTTGCTTTTCAATCTAAATTAAATAATTCAAACTCTCCAAACACATGAGCACTGAAACTATAAACACAGAAGATTTAGGAGAAAAAATCGTAAAAGTATTAAAGACGATTTTCGACCCTGAAATCCCTGTAGACATCTACGAACTAGGTTTAATTTACGATGTATTTGTAAATGAAGACAACGAGGTTAAAATATTAATGACCTTAACTACACCCAATTGCCCCGTTGCCGAAACATTACCTCTTGAAGTAGAAGACAAAGTAAAGTCTTTGAAAATGGTAAAAGATGCTGAAGTAGAAATAACTTTTGATCCACCGTGGACACAGGACTTAATGAGTGATGAGGCCAAGTTGGAATTAGGAATGCTGTAACCGGTTAAAACTGTAAATACAACCTGCTTATTTGTAAATCAGTCCACCACCTTTGTTTTAAGGATTTTATTAAAACCAATCATAATGACCCTAGTGGTTATTTAGATTTTTTTATACACTAAAATATTCACAAGAGATGAGGCAAAGTTTTCTTCTATTTATAGCAGTTTCCCTAACGCTTCTTATTTGCAAAAAAGATAGCGCTATTAGTTCACAAGATACCCCTAGATTAATTGACTCAGATTCTTCTATAATTGCACAAAAAAAAACGAACCACAATCCTAATGGTTTTGAGACACCGAAATCTCTAGTAGATCAACAAAATCAGGAACAGAATAACCATTCTATTAAATTTTTTGAAAGAGACGCCATTAATAATTTCATTTTTATTGGAGATTTATTCCAGGCAAAGGAGATGGATCCCATTGAGTTCTATGGAACATTTGATCCCCAAAAGTTAGCTGTCAATTATTTCCCGGACAATGCTCTATTTGTAATCTATTTCAACCACAAAGGCTTGCTCGAAATAGGTTAACGCTCATGTGATACGAATGAAATGATTAGCTAGGAACCGCTGAAACATATTTTGAAAATGGAGGGTTTTTTTTTAATTTGATGAACTGTTATATTTATAAAGTAAATTCCTGTAATACAAAACATTGAAATAATAGATTCTACTATTAAAAACGATTCCATCAAAATTCATATGAATTTGAGAGAATTATTACGAATTGTGGAGAAGTGTCCATCATCCGTAAAATTAATTAGAAAACAAATACTATATTATAAAATTGTAAGTAAGACCCTATAATTAAAATGGAAAAAGAAATCATAAACCGCGTAGCAAAAAGCCCACTTCTAACAATAGATTTAGAAGATTTATATCCTGAAGGAAAACGTGTACGATTAGACATTTCGCCTTGGTTACTAGAAGGTATTGTTTTAAAAGAAAAAGATTTTAGAGCGGCGGTGGACGCTCATAATTGGGAGCAATATCAGGATACATATGTGGCTATGCATTGCAGTACAAATGCAATAATTCCTGCTTGGGCCTTTATGCTGGTTGCGGCACACTTGTCTCCTTTTTCAAAAAAAATCATTCAAGGTAATTTAGAACTTTTAGAAACAGTTTTGTATTCTGATATCATAACTCAATTAGATCCTACTCCGTTTATGGACAAGTCGATAATCATCAAAGGATGCACATCAAAACCAATTCCTCCTTCGGCATACAGCGATTTGGTAAAAAAAATTCAACCTCTGGCTAAAAAAATTCTTTTTGGGGAAGCGTGTTCTTCTGTCCCTCTTTATAAAAAAAAGAAATAGGTTTACATAAGAAATGAGAAAGCAATGAAATTCTTATTAATAATTGCGCTGATAGTTTCTCGATTTAAGGTCGTAAATAGTAGGCCCAAAACAATGAACCGATTTTACTAGTTTATTAATATTGTAACATAAACATTACATTAGCGCTTTAAAATTATAAGTGTTAATCTAATTGGTAAAAAAATGTCTAAAAAATTACTTTTATTATTTGTTTTGTTTGTTGTAGTATCTTCCGTGAATGCACAATCAGAAGAAGAACTTAAGGTCCTAAAAACTGAAAAAGAGGCTGCTGCAAAGGCGCTACAGGGAGAAGCAGATGCAATCCAAGTAAAAATTGATTCATTACCAGGATGGAAATATGGAGCCTTTGGTACCGTAGGGGTGAATTTATCTAGTTTTAACAATTGGTTTGGACAAGAAACAGCAAATGTAAACTCTGGAAACATTGGTATTACATTAAATGGATATGCAAATCTTAAACAAGAAAAATTTTTCTGGAGGAATGCACTTAATGTAAACCTAGGTTGGGTAAAATTTGATGATAGAGACGACCCAACTGATGACGATAGTTTTCAAGAAGGTACAGATGTATTTAATATCTCTTCATTATACGGAAGATATGTTTTCACAAACTTTGCTGTTTCTGGATTAGTAGAATATCGTACCACTATCTTAAACAACTTCAATGACCCTGGATATCTTGATGCAGGTATTGGTGGTACTTGGACACCAATAGAAAACCTTGTTGTTGTTGTGCACCCCATAAACTACAACTTTGTTTTTGCTGATAATGATGCAATATTTGAATCTTCTTTGGGAGCAAAACTATTGGTAGACTACACTCGTAAATTTGGTCCTGTTAACTTTAAAACTAACCTTTCTGCATTTCAAAGTTATGAATCTTCTAACTTATCAAACTGGACGTGGATAAACTCCATAGGGTATACTCTTTGGAAAGGAATTGGATTAGGCTTTGAGTATGGACTGCGAGGCAACCAACAAGAAGCTGTTAATTTTGCAACTACTAATTTTGTTGAGGGAAGTGGCGCAGCGCCATCTTTTGATAATGTTGATAATGATTTACAAAGTTATTGGTTATTTGGTTTAAACTATTCTTTCTAAGAGAATTTAATAAAACCGTCTCTTCTATAGGCATAAATAAAAATTAATAGAGCCTCGACACATTTTGTCGAGGCTTTATTTGTGATACAGATTGATGAACTCGTTCTACCTAGAGTAAGATCCATATTTAAAGGCTTTATCTTTCTTTAAACAGTAAATTCACTTTATTAAATATGGATCTTACTCTATGTACTCTTCAGGATAGAGAAAATTATTATATGGAAAACGAGTTACATGAATGTTACGAACTTTATCATATACCAACTTTCTAAACTCATCAAAGTTTTCCTTATTCAATGCTGAAATAAAAATAGCATCCCCTTCAGTCTGGCTCATCCACGTTCTTTTCCACTCGGTTAAGGTAAAATGAGCTTTTGTTTTTATGGTTACTAGATCGTCTTCGTCTATCATTTCTTGTTTATAGGCATCTATTTTATTAAACACCATGATTGTGGGCTTGTCTGCTGCTCCAATCTCATCAAGCGTATTCCTAACCGATGCTATTTGATCTTCAAAACTAGCGTGAGAAATATCAACAACATGTAAGAGTAAATCCGCCTCGCGAACTTCGTCCAGCGTACTTTTAAAAGAATCTACTAATTGAGTGGGTAGCTTTCTTATAAACCCTACGGTATCACTCAATAAAAATGGCAAGTTTCCTATAACCACTTTTCGTACGGTCGTATCTAGTGTAGCAAATAATTTGTTTTCAGCAAAAACGTCACTTTTACTAATAACATTCATCAAGGTAGATTTCCCAACGTTGGTATATCCAACTAAAGCCACTCGCACCAATGCACCACGATTGCCACGTTGCACTTCCATTTGACGATCTATTTTTGCTATTTTCCTTTTCAGTAATGCAATACGATCTCTTACAATTCTTCTATCAGTTTCAATTTCGGTTTCACCAGGACCCCGCATTCCAATACCACCGCGCTGCCTTTCTAAGTGGGTCCACATACCTGCCAATCTTGGCAGTAAATATTCATACTGTGCCAATTCTACTTGCGTGCGTGCGTAGCTTGTTTGTGCTCTTTGTGCAAAAATATCTAAAATTAGATTCGTTCGATCTATGATTTTACAATCTAATATTTTTTCAATATTTTTCTGTTGGGCAGCAGATAGCTCGTCGTCAAAAATGACAGTACCTATATCATTCGCTTCAACAAAAACGCGTACCTCTTCCATTTTACCAGTACCAATAAAGGTTTTCGGATTGGGGGTAGTAACTTTTTGAGTAAAACGTTTTATCACTTCTCCTCCGGCCGTATAGGTTAAAAATTCAAGCTCGTCCAAATATTCCATAGACTTATGCTCATCTTGATTTTGGGTAATAAGTCCAATCAAAATTGTCTTTTCATGTTCTATAGTAATTTCCTCAATCATAAGTTCAATTTAAAATATAAAGGTACAAAAGCGGTTGAGAGTATTTTTAAGTATTTAGAGCATATTAACATTTTTGATGTGATATACTTTAACGACTATAATTATTCATTCGTAATTCGCCATATTCTGCCCTAATCGTTCGTTTTATTTTTCCGATATTTGTGTAATAAAATATATAGAAATGCCACGTTATCATAGCCTCGGAAAAATTCCACATAAAAGACACACACAATTTAGAAAACCAGACGGCTCTCTTTATCACGAACAACTTTTTGGGACCATAGGATTTGACGGGATGTACTCCAATAGTTATCACGAGCATCGCCCAACAATGGTTAAGGACATTAAACGACAGTATAGCGTTGCTCCTAAAATAGCAAAAGAAAACAATCTCCAATCGTACCGTTTAAGAGGGTTTCAAGTAAAACCAGAAAATGACTATTTAGAGAGTAGAAAAGCAGTACTCACAAACAGTGATTGCTCCATTATTCTATCGGCGCCTAAACATTCCCTCGAAGATTATTTTTATAAAAACGCAGACGCAGATGAACTTTTATTTATTCACAAGGGTTCCGGTAAATTGCGAACGCATTTAGGAAATTTAGATTTTAAATATGGAGATTATTTATTAATCCCAAGAGGTATAATATACCAAATAGATTTTGATACTGAAGACAATAGACTTTTTATTGTAGAATCACGTCGCCCTATTTATACTCCTAAGCGATATCGCAATTGGTTTGGGCAACATTTAGAACATTCGCCGTTTTGCGAAAGAGACATTAGAGTTCCTTACGAATTAGAAACCAATGATGAAAAAGGAGACTTTTTAATTAAGGTAAAAAGAAAAGATGAGATTATAGAAATGGTCTATGCATCGCACCCTTTTGACGTTGTAGGCTACGATGGGTATAACTATCCCTATGCTTTTTCAATACACGATTTTGAACCTATTACAGGACGTATTCACCAACCACCGCCGGTACACCAAACATTTGAAACAGATGCTTTTGTAATTTGTTCATTCTGCCCACGATTGTATGATTATCATCCTGAAAGTATTCCTGCACCATATAATCATAGCAATATCGATAGCGATGAGGTGCTATATTATGTAGATGGAGATTTTATGAGCCGAAATGACATAGATGCTGGACATATTTCTTTACACCCTGCCGGAATTCCTCATGGTCCACATCCAGGTGCTGTAGAGCGAAGCATTGGCAAAAAGAAAAGTAATGAACTAGCTGTGATGGTAGATACATTTAAACCATTAATGGTCACTGAAGAGGCTATGAAAATAGCCGATGAAGATTATTATAAAAGCTGGCTGTAAAAGGGTTTCAGGTTTCTTGAATACTAAAATATTACTATTTTACGTTAGGTCATTTGATATTAAAGTTCATTCCTAATTCTCAACTAAAAATTCAGAATTAAAAAAACGGAACAACTATTGTAAATATGTGGTTAAACCTGCAATCACTATGAAAAACTCGGCTACAATGCTAGTACTTTTATTTACCGTAACAGGAATCGCTCAAGAGCGTGCTTATGGAAATGGAGAATGGTTTAAGTTCCGTGTTCATTATGGGCTTATAACGGCTGGCTACGCTACTTTAAAAGTAGACGATGCATTTGTAAACGGCAAAGAAGTGTATCATGTTCAAGGAGAAGGACACACTACAGGAATTACAAGTTGGGTTTTTGGAGTTGACGATTATTACCAATCCTATATTGACAAAACAAAGGATATCCCGTATCGATTTATTCGAAAAATAGATGAAGGTGGTTATAAAAAGGACATTCAAATTGACTTTGATCACGAGAGCCAGATAGCTATCGTAAATAATAAAAAGCATAAAACTACTCAAGAGATTTCGCTGCCTGACAATGCACAGGATATGGTTTCGTCTTTTTATTATCTAAGAAACCAATTAGATATTACTAATCTTAGCGAAGGTGATGTCCTGGATATGAACATGTTTTTTGACGGTGGAACACATAAATTTCGTTTAAAATTTTTGGGAAGAGAAACCTTAGATACTCCTTTTGGTCGAGTCCCAACCCTAATTTTTAGACCCTATGTAGAATCTGGGAGAGTATTTAAAAAAGAAGAAAGTGTCACCGTTTGGGTTACAGATGACAAGAATAAAATACCCATTTTAATCAAAGCAGATTTAATGGTAGGTTCCTTAAAAGCAACATTAACCGAGTATAAAGGACTGAAGCATCAGTTCAAAATTATTCCAGAATAATAATATGGAAATCAAACCTTCAACCAAAAAACTATTACAACAACTCGAAGAAAAATTTGGCGCCATAGACCAAGATTTAGACACACATTTAGAAGGGTTACTTTATAGTGAGCCAATTACATATTGGGATTATATCAAAACAGATGCCTTATTAAGTATACAAATACAAAGAACTCAAATTCCCGATGAAATGGTTTTTATTATGTACCATCAAATCAATGAACTCCTGTTTAAAATGATTCTTTGGGAAATAGAGCAAGTAGCAAAGTCCGAAAAAATCACAGCATCTTTCTTTTCACAAAAATTAATGCGCATTAGCCGGTATTTCGATATGCTTTCCTCTTCTTTTACGATCATGCGTGATGGCATGGAAGTTGAACAGTATATGAAATTCCGTATGACACTTACTCCAGCAAGTGGTTTTCAAAGTGCTCAATATAGAAAGATTGAATTTGCTTCTACAGATTTAATAAATTTAATAGACGCTCGTTTTAGAGATACGATAGATCGCAACACATCTTATGAGCACGCATTAGATCACTTATACTGGCAAGCTGCGGGGAAGGATTATGCAACAGGAAAAAAATCTTATTTACTTACAGCCTTTGAAGAACGTTACAGAGCAGAATTTGTAGATTTTACACAAGAGTATAATACTAAAAATTTATATGCGCGTTTTAAAGAATTACCTGCCCAAGTAAAAGAAGACCCCAAATTAATTGAAGCAATGCGCCATTATGACCATACGGTTAATATTACTTGGGTAATGGCACACTATAATGCTGCAAAGTACTACATAGAAGGTGCTAAAACGCAAAGTGGTGAAGAAATTGAAGCTACTGGCGGAAGTGATTGGACAAAATATATGCATCCAAAATACCAACGACGGATATTCTTCCCAGAGGTTTGGACCAAAGATGAAATAAAAAATTGGGGTACTAACCTTTAAAAAACAGCAGAAATACTACATTGAAACATATAATCTCCCTCCTCGCATTAGCCTTATTATTTACAACCTGTACAGATAACCTGAAAGAAGATGATCTGCCTATTGACGATCAAGAAGTTGAAAAAACAGTAACCGAATATGGATTTGCACTCAATGATTTTAATGTAATAAGAGATTCCATTAGAACTGGAGATACTTTTGGTGACATATTAAACGAATATGGGGTAAGCAACGCTAAAATATTCGGGGTTGCGACAAAATTCAAAGATAGTTTTGATGTTCGCAGAATGGTTGTTGGCAAACCTTATATGCTATTAAATTCTAAAGACACCTTAAATACAACCCAGGTATTTATCTACGAAAAGAACAAAGTTGATTATGCCGTGGTCGACTTTAGGGATAGCCTACAAGTTTTCTCAAATAAGAAAGACGTAAAATACGTAGAGAAAGAAGCCTCAGGAATTATTTCTAGTTCCTTGTATTTGTCTATGGAAGAGCAAAATTTGAGTCCAGCTCTCATCGATAAGTTAGCCAATATTTATGCTTGGACAGTTAACTTTTTTAAAATTCCTAAAGGGGATCGATTTAAAATAGTGTATGTTGAAAAATATATAAATGATACGATACCTGCAGGAGTAGACAGAATAAAAGCTGCTTATTTTGAGCATAAAGGAGTTCCTCTATATGCCTTTGAATATGAGAATGATAGTCTAAAAAACGACTTCTATGATGAAAAAACTGAAAATCTACGTCGAGCGTTCTTAACTGCCCCCGTAAAATTTAGTCGTATTTCTTCGCGATACAATTTAAAAAGACGTATTAAATATTATGGGTATAAATTAAGACCTCACAAGGGAACAGATTTTGCTGCAAATATAGGAACCCCTATCGTTGCAACAGCAGATGGTACAGTGACTAAATCTGAAAGAAGAGGCGGTAATGGAAACTATGTTAAGATAAAACACAACAGCACATACGAAACACAGTATTTACATATGAAGAGCAGAAATGTGCGTGTGGGCAACTTTGTAAGACAAGGTGATGTGATTGGTTGGGTAGGAATGACTGGAAATACTGGTGGACCTCACGTTTGTTATAGATTTTGGAAGAACGGCAAGCAAGTTGACCCTTTTAGACAAGATTTACCCGCCTCAAAACCCCTTCCTAAAAAGTATCACGAAGCGTATTTTAACTTGATTACCCCTTTAAGAGATAAATTAGACTGCATCACTTACTAGTTACAATGTGTTGATTGCCGTGTTATTAACTCAATCCTAATTTGTTTATTCCTCAGGCATTTCCTTGTACATATTCGTAATATTAAATTTGTTGGTAATTTCTTGGCAATTTGTTAACAATTAGCATCGATAAATGTTAAAGTAAACCCTACTTTTGCAAAAAAATCATCCATAAAAACAAAACAAATGAAAAAACTTTTACTCTTATTTTTATTAATGGCCGGTCTTACTTCCTTTGCACAAGGAATCGTTACTGGTACCGTAGTGGATCCTGAGCTAGGAGGTCCACTGCCAGGCGCAAACGTTATTGTTACTGGAACAACAAATGGTGTTATTACAGACTTTGATGGTAACTTTACCGTTAATGTAAATAACAACAAAGGAAGTGTATCTATTAGTTATGTTGGGTACGAGATGCGTCGTATGTCTTATACTATAGACAATGGCACTGCTGCCTTAGGAAGCATTGCATTAACTGCAGGCGCGGCCTCACTAGATGAAGTAATCATTATAGGAAATGGCGTTATTAATATCGCAGAAGGAAGAAGAACTCCAATAGCAGTATCTACGATTACTGCTGAAGAACTTACTCTTAAAGCGGCAGGTAACGTAGAGTTTACGGAATCTTTCAAGAACACTCCTTCTGTTTATGTTGCAAACCAAGGTAGTGGATTTGGTGATAGCCAAGTTTTCTTAAGAGGGTTTGACGATACGAACACAGCATTCTTATTAAATGGTCAACCAATTAACAGTCCAGAAGATGGGCGCATGTTCTGGTCTAACTGGTCTGGTATGAGTGATGTTGCAAATGCGGTACAAGTACAAAGAGGACTTGGTGCATCTAAACTTGCAATTTCTTCAGTTGGTGGTACCGTAAACATCGTATCAAAAACTACTGACAAAAAGGAAGGTGGTTTTGTGCGTTTATTAGGTGGTAACGATAGTTACTTTAAAGGAACCATTAACTACAACTCAGGAATGAGCGAAAGTGGTTGGGGATTTTCAGTATTACTAGACCACTGGCAAGCACACCGTAAATTTGCAGTGGGTACTGAAGGACAAGGACAAACCTATATGTTCTCAGTTGGTTATAAAGCTAGCGAGAAAAGTATTTTTAACTTCTTAATCACGGGTGCTCCACAATATCACGATCAAAACTTTGGTCAACAGCAAGAAGTATATAATACTTTTGGCGGAAAACACAACCCTAACTCAGGATTCTTAGATGGAGAGCGTTTTACTGAAAGACGCAACTACTACCACAAACCAGTAGCAAACCTTAACTGGGATTATGAACTAAGTGAGAAAACAGAACTATCTACTGTACTATACGCCTCCTGGGGTCGTGGTGGTGGAACTGGTGGCTTAGGTAGTGGAAGCAACCGTGTACGTTTTGATAGAGCTGGTGACGGTACAAGAGATGAAATTGATTTCGAAACTATTAGAGACAATAACATAAATAGAGCAGATGGAAATGGAAATGGTAACTTTAGCGATTCTTACATTCGTCGTTCTTCCGTAAACAACCATAACTGGTATGGTCTTCTTTCTAACTTAAGCTTTGATGCTGGTGAAAACTGGGATTTAAGTGTAGGGGCTGATGCTAGATTATATAAAGGTGATCACTTTAGACAAGTAAACGATCTTTTAGGATTAAACGGTTTTACAGATAACTTTAGAACAGATAGACCTGATGAATATACCTTTACTAATGAGTATGCTGCAGATCCTTGGTCTTCATTATTTAATTTTGCAGATGAAGAGAATCGCACACAATTTGATTACAGTGAAAACATCAACTATATTGGTGGTTTTGGACAAGCAGAGTATGCAACGGATCATTTCTCAGCATTTTTCCAAGGAGCGCTTTCGAGTCAGTCTTATCAAAGAACAGGTCGTTTTACCGGGGTCACTATTGATGGCATTAACGGTTTAGGAGAGTCTGAAAAAATAAACAAAATTGGGTATAACCTTAAAGGGGGTTTAAGTTATACAGTAACTGACACACACACGTTCTTTGTAAATGGAGGATACTATTCACGTCAACCTTATTTAGATAATATTTTTGCTGATATTCGCAACTCAAATGCCTTAGTGAAGCCAGATGTTGATAACGAACAGATTACTAGTTACGAAGCTGGTTATCGTTTTAATAAAGGGAAGTTACGTGTAAATATAGATATATATCGCACTGAATGGGGTAATCGTTTTGTGTCTAATGGTGGTACGGATAATGTACCAGACCCAAGTAATCCTGGTCAAACAATGGAGAGATTCTTCACAGATAGATTTACAGATGTAACACAAATACATCAAGGTTTAGAATTTGACTTTGAATATCGTCCAGACAATGATCGTTATAGATTAAAAGGATATGGATCTATAGGAAACTGGAAATATGATGGATCAACACCAGTTACTAGACAAGATGAAGATACCTTAGAATTTATTACCATACCAGGTGCAGAAGATGGAAATATCGATTTAACTGGAACTAAAGTTGGTCAAGCACCGCAAACATCCTTTGGTGTTGGTTTAGTGATTAATGCTTTTGAAGGACTGAGTATAGATGTAGATTACAATGTGTTTTCAAATCTATATGCGCAAGTAGATGCATCTGATGTAGCTGAAGCCGCACTAGTTGGAGAAAGATTTCAGTCTGACCTTATTGATTCTTATGGATTATTCGATTTAGGTCTTACTTATAAATTCAACTTTGGAGGCAACAAGCTTACCTTTAGAGGAAATGTTTTTAATGCAGGTAATGAAAGCTTTGTAACACAACAAAACAACTTTGGTGTGGGTCTTGGTAATGGTAGAACTTACAATGGAAGTATTCGTTATAACTTCTAATAGTTAGAAAATTATAACTTTAAAAAGCTGCCTTCCCTAAGGCGGCTTTTTTTATGCGGTAAAATGGTATCTTTGTAACGCATAATTTAAATTATAAACCAATGTATCAAACAGTTCAATTTATACATTCTTATTGGGCATATCTTGTTGTAGTTGTTGCTGTCTTAGCTACCTTAAACGCGCTTCAAGGTCACTTTACAAAAAAAGAATATAGCTATAAAGATTTTAGACTTTCTCTTTTTACGCTTATTGTAATGCATCTTCAATTATTAATAGGGTTGATTTTATATTTTATTTCTCCCTTAGGAATTCAATCTATCATAAACAACGGTATGAGCGCTGTTATGAAAGATTCTATGTTGCGATTATATGCCGTTGAACATATTACCGTAATGATTTTAGCGGTTGTTTTTATTACAATTGGTTATTCAAAACACAAAAAGAAACGTACCTCTGAACCTAAGTTTAAAACTCTTTCTATTTTTTATACCATTGCTCTTACATTATTATTGAGTAGAATACCATGGGCACAGTGGTTTTAGAGGACATCTAATCTAAATAAGTAGTATTTAGTTATAGCTGAAGAGCCGCTTACGCTGAAAGAAAAAAGACAATAAGAAGCTGAAATTTCACTCGTTGAAATCTCAGCTTTTTTATCCTTACAACGCTAACTGCTGCTAAATATTATTTTTGTTCACTAATTTCCGATGGAGTCTTTTCTTTTATTAAGTATATATATACTGGAAAATGATCGCTGTAACCACCAGTAAAAGAGCCGTTCCCGAAACTACGATATGGGTAGCCTTTGTATTGACCTCTAGAATTTGTTAAATAAGATTTGTTATAAATACCTGCTTTGTAAAACCGATACGTCGTAAAATCTTTTTTAGTTAGCTCTGCAGAAACGATAATTTGATCAAACAAATTCCAGCCATCACGCCACGCCAAGGTTCCTAATCCATCTTTATACATTTCCTCCATAGGATTGTATAGTTGTTTTGTATTCATCCCAACACGTTTCGCTTTTGTCTTCAATATCTTTTTTACACTAGGGCTTGTTGGATCGTCATTAAAATCTCCCATTGTTATAATCTTCGCATATGGCTCCTCTACGAAAATAGAATCTATAATGTGCTTGTTTAATTTGGCGGCACTAATTCTCTTTTGGCGACTGCGGGCTTCTCCTCCGCTTCTTGACGGCCAGTGATTTACTATTAAATGTATTTTTTCTCCATCTAACATTCCACTTACCACCAATTGATCTCTCGTAAAGATTCGTTTCGTTCTATCATTGTTATCATAGATCAACAACTCATGGGCACGATAATTTGTTGGAATAAAAAGTCTCTTTTGATATAAAAGAGCTACATCTATACCTCTTCTATCAGGTGAGTCAAACTGGATAATCCCATAATCCTTTTTTAAAAGTGGTTCTTGATTAACTAGGTCTTCTAATACTTTTCTGTTTTCTGTTTCACAAATACCTATAACAGCCGGGGTAGTTCCCGTTACGTCACTGCCAATTTCGGCAATTACCTTCGCCATGTTCTTTAACTTTGCTTGGTAAATTTCTTCAGTCCAATGATCTTTTCCGTCCGGAGTGCGGTCATCATCAAATGTTATAGGGTCATTTTCTGTATCAAAAAGATTTTCTACATTGTAAAATGCAATGGTATTAACCTTATACTCCTTCTTAGCTTGGGCAAAGAGCATTGTACTAGTAAATAAACAAACAAAGAGTAGTAATTTATTGAGTCTCATCAGGGTAGAATATTATGTTTGTGTAAAATTTTATACAAATCGTGCATCAAAAATAGGTATTTCACAATTAAAATGTAGTTTTACACGCGATAACAATAAATTAACAACCTACCATCGTTAATCGGAATATTTTGGTGGTTAAAACCTTAAATTTTTGGAATGAAAAAACTCATTGTTACTTTTTTTACGATTTTTTTAGTCTCGGGCGCAATGCTAGCTCAAAACTCGATCGTAAAAGGAAGAGTAGTGGAAACAAATTCTAGCGAGGTCATTCCAAGTGTAAGTATTAGCATTCAAGCTAGTATTTTTGATGCGATGACAGATGCTAATGGCCTTTTTCTTATAGAAGGTGAGCTCCCACAAGGCGAACAAGTTTTATTAGTTAGTAAATCTGGCTTTAAATCTATTCGTGTCCCTATTAATGTTCTAAGAGGAAGACCATTGGACCTTAATCCTATTTTGTTGGATATTGACATTTCTGCAATTGAAGCTCAAATTGGCATAATTAGTCTTAGTGACAATGAACTCGATCAAGATGGAGGTACCGCCTTTAACACCTCTGGATTGCTGCAAGCGGGAAGAGACGCCTTCTTAAATGCCGCTGCATTTGACTTTAGCGCAACGTTCTTTAGACCTCGTGGTCTTGATAATGCAAATAATAAACTCCTTATTAATGGTCTTGAAATGAACAAGCAATTCACTGGCCGCCCGCAATGGGGAAACTGGGGTGGATTAAATGATGTACAACGCAACCGAGAGTTTAGTATGGGTCTTTCTCCTAATGATAACACCTTTGGAGATGTAGCAGGAACCAGTAACATAATTATGCGTGCTTCACAATACCGCCAAGGAGGTCGTGTATCGTATGCATCATCTAATAGAAGTTACCGTGGTAGAATTATGGGAACCTATAATAGTGGGTTACTGCAAAATGGTTGGGCCTATTCATTTTCTATAGCACGTCGTTTTGGAGACGAAGGATATCAAGAGGGTACCTTATACGACGCAAATTCATTTTTTGCTTCCGTAGAAAAGAAAATTAATAAAGATCATAGTCTTAATTTTACTGCTTTTTATACTCCAAACCGCAGAGGACGTTCTACTGCTATAACTCAAGAACAAAGAGATTTAAAAGGTATTAAATACAATCCAAACTGGGGAGAGCAAGATGGTGAAATTCGCAACAGCCGAATTCGGGAGATCGAAGAGCCAATTTTCATGTTAAATCACTACTGGAATATTGGTGAAAAAACCACCCTTAATACAAACCTTGGATATCAAAGTGGTACTATAAAAAACAGCCGCATAGACAATAACGGCACACAACTTTTAAGCACAATCGATGGACAAAACTTCTATGCTGGTGGTGCACGTAACCCAGCAGGCAACTACTACCAAAGACTTCCTAGTTACTTTTTAAGGTTTGAAAACCCAACAGCTTATAATTACCAACAAGCTTACCAAGCAAGAGAGCAATTTATTAACGATGGTCAAATTCCTTGGAACTCATTATATGATGCAAATATAGATGCCTTAGGGAATCCATCTTATTCGACTTATGTCATACAGGATGACGTGAATAAGGACAATCAATTTCAAATAAATTCTATTTTATTCTCTGAACTTACAGATAACATAACCTTGAATGCAAATTTAGCATACCGAAGTTTAAAAAGTGAAAACTATGCCGAAGTTCGTGACCTTTTAGGGGGTAATGGTTATTTAGATATTGACAACTTTTCTCAAGATGCTTCTCAAGATGGATCTGCAGAAGTTGCAGAAGGCACCTTAGCCCAAAGTGATGTTAGAAATCCTAATCGTTTTGTAACTGTAGGGGATCGTTACAAATATAATTTTGACTTAGACGTCAATGTGTTTTCTGGTTTTGCACAGGCACAATTTAAATACAATGCAGTAGATTTTTATTTAGCAGCAAACGCAGGTACTACAAGTTATCAGCGTACTGGACTGTATGAAAATGGAAATTTTCAAGGAGGGAATAGGTCTTTTGGCGAGAGCGAACAGCTAAATTTTAGCACTTTTGGTGTAAAAGGTGGTGCAACGTATAAAGTAACAGGCAGACACCTTATAGATTTGAATGCAGGATTCCTAACAAGAGCTCCAAGTATTAGAAACTCGTTTAGTAATTCGCGTCAAAATAATGATGTTGTCGTAGGATTAGAGACTGAAAAAACACAGAATGTAGATTTGAGTTATATTTATCGTTCCCCAATAGTAAAAGCAAGATTAACTGGTTTTTACAATACTATACAAGATCAAACAGATATTAATTTCTTCTTTACAGAATCTGTAAGAGATGCAGACGGTGACGGTCTTTTTGTTCAGGAAGTGCTTACAGGAATAGAATCACGCCGTGCAGGAGTTGAGATAGGAATTGAAGCACAAATAACCCCAACAATCAAGTTAAAAGGCGCTGCCTCCATGGCACAATATGTTTTTACCAATAATCCTAACCAGTATTTTACTAGTGATGATTTTGCAGGTGAGAGAACATTGGGCGATGGAACAACTAAGTTAGAAAACCTCCACATTGCAGGTGGACCAGAAAACGCATACCAATTAGGATTTGAATACCGCGATCCAAATTTCTGGTGGTTTGGCGTTACAGGAAACTACTTTTCAAACGCATATATAGACGTCAGTACCCTTAGAAGAAACGACAACTTTGCCAATGACACTGATGGCTTAGGTTTTAATGATTACGATCCAGAAATTGCAACGCAATTATTACAACAAGAACAATTTGATGATTATACACTTGTCAACGTGGTGGGTGGAAAATCTTGGAAAATTAAACAATACTTTGTTGGGTTCTTTGCAACCATTAACAACGTCTTTAACACACGTTATAGGACGGGCGGGTTTGAAGATTCTAGGATTGCAGATTATCGTGGTCTCGTAGAAGAATCAAATAGAGAAACTGCCGTTTTTGGCAACAGGTATTTCTTCGGAAACGGCACCACGTATTACCTTAATTTCTATGTAAGATTTTAATTTTAAAGAATATATTAAATATAATAAAGATGAAAGTAATAAATTTTTACAAACTAATCCTAGTATTTGCAACGGCACTTTTAGTAGTGTCTTGCGTAAAAGATGATGATTTTGATGTTCCGGATACCAGTGTAACTGCTCCAAATATTGAAGGCACCATTATTACCATTGGTGCTCTTTACGATGCATTGTTACAAAATCAAAATAATCCAATTACGTTCTCTGAAACGAACTCATTCATCTCTGGTTTTGTAGTTTCTAATGACGAATCTGGGAACTTCTTTGAAGAAATAATCATGCAAGACAACGCAGTTAACCCAACAAGAGGTGTACGTGTTTTGATCGATGTGAGTCCTTTGTTTACGTACGTCGAATTCGGTAGAAAAGCATTCGTGAAGCTAGATGGTTTGACTGTAGGCTTATCAAACGGAGTAATGACATTAGGGATTCCAAACGGAAATAACTTTGAAAAAATTCCAGAAGCTCAATTAAGAGAATTCGTTATTAGGGATCCAGAAGTAGCGTCTATTGAACCTAAGGTTATCTCTTTTTCTGAATTTAGTAATGAAAATATTAATCTTTACATTCGTTTAAACGATGTTCAATTTTCTTTTGAAGATGCTGTAGGAGATCCAAAAACTTTTGCAGGAGAGCCCGAAGATCAATTTGATGGTGAGCGCTCTTTAGAAAGCTGTGCGGCTGGACAAACTGTTGTTTTTAGCACAAGTACTTTTGCAGACTTTAAGTCTTTATTATTACCTGCAGGTAAAGGGACACTTGATGGTTTATTGACAATGGATTTCTTTGGAGAGGAGTTTAATGTGGTTGTAAATGACCCAACAACAATCAATTTTGACAATCCAGATCGTTGCGATCCAGAAATCGTAGACTGCGGTATTGCGGCAACAACAGGGATCAACGTGATTTTTAGCGACTTCTTTGAATCACAACAAACAAACAATCCAATAGCTGGAAACGGCTGGACGAACTATGCTGAAACTGGGTCTCAAGCTTGGGAAGCATTTTTTGACGATGGTGTAAATGCGTCTTTAGGAACATCTGCAACTATAGGATCTTTTATGTCTGGAGACGACAGCACGATAGCATGGCTGGTGACTCCACAAATTGATTTTGACGCACAAGACGGAGAAACTTTAAACTTTAAAACATCTAATAGTTTCTCAGACGGTAGCACTATGGCTGTATTAATTTCTTTTAATTGGGACGGCGTTGCAGATAATATTCCTAATGCTAATTGGAGCGAACTTCCGTCTGCATTTATTGTTGGAGACGATGATTTCTTTGGAGATTGGTTTCCTTCTGGTAATGTCGGCTTAGAATGTGTTTCTGGCACAGGTCATATTGCATTTAGATACACAGGTAATGGAAATGAAGATTTTGATGGTTCCTATGAACTTGATGAAATTGAGATACGATCCAACTAAATTTATAAAATTTTCAAAACTAAAAAGACACTCTATTTTGAGTGTCTTTTTTTTTTGCTCAAAAACTACTTTTTTAAGTTTCTAAATAGAAATCACTATTTTTAGGAAAATCAATACCTCATAATATCTCTTGGTTGTTTGCAATTTGAAAAAAATCAATCCTCAAAAAAGATTCATAAATGAAAACGTCTCAAAATCTTCTACTTATGCTTCCTTTTACAGCAGCGGCAAGCCTAACAGCGCAAACCAAAAATAGCCAATCATATAATAGTCCAGGTGATACAAACCTTAACGAACGATGTTGACGGAACAGCAAATGGAGGGGCAGAAAAACTGAAAAAAGCATTCCATCCTGATTTCAATTTATATACAATTTCTTATTACAGTTTAAGAGATCGCTCCGGAAAAAACATATAAAGAATGTCAAAGAAGCCGAAAAATCGAACAGCATTGGCAGGATAATTCCTATTGATTATGAGAAACATACCGCAATTTCTCAAGCAGAAATAGTGATTTTTTATTGGTGAATTTTTACCGATGACCATCTATTACTGAAACACGAAGGCATTTGGAAAATTGTCTAGAAATCCTAATCTTATCAATCTTTTCCCAAAAAGCTCAAGAAAGAATAAAGGAATTACTAATTAGAAAACCCAGGGTATATCAGGATTAAAAATAGTCCAATACTTTCTTCATTATTATTTCTCCTCCCAGTTTTGTCAAAAATAATTCTGACATCTTCAAAGGTTAAGTACGCGTGAGCACAAATAACCACATTTAAGAATTTCTAAACACAAAAAACCCTCATAAATAGTAATGCTACTAATATGAGGGTTTAAGCTTAATGGTTGGTTAAGCTATATTCTTAACACTACCTTTTAGTGATTGTAAACTCAGACCTTCTATTCTTTTGGTTTTGTTCCTCTGTGCAATTCACTCCACAAGCTACTACTGGTTGTGTTTCACCATATCCTTTAGCACTTAATCTATTTGCCGCGATATCCTTAGAGATAATGTATTGCAAGGTAGATTGAGCACGTCTCTCAGAAAGATTTACATTGTAACTATCTTTTCCTCGGAAATCTGTATGACTTGCTATTGCTATTTCCATTTTTGGATATTTATTCATAATACTCACTACCTTGTCAAGTTCAAAAGCAGCTTGAGGTTTGATATTAGATTTATCTAAATCAAATAATATTGAATTTAAAACAACCTTATCATCAACAATAATTTCTTCAATAGGGCTTAGATTGATTATAGCATTTACCTTTTCATCATTAGCAGAAGCAACAGCGGTAGCACTGCTCTCAAAGTTGGCTAAAACGGCTTGCACTTCATGCTCTTTATCACATTCAGCTTTAAACGCTACATTACCCTTAGCATCACTTGTTTTAGAACTTAATCTATTTTGCATTGCATCATATAAATCCACTCTCGCTCCTGCAATAGGGGTATTCGTTAGCTTACTTACCACTTGTACATTAATGGTTACTTCACAAGGAATATCTACTGGTTTGACAATATACATATCATCACTTCCTTTGCCACCTGTTCGATTAGAAGAAACATAACCTCTCTCTGAAGCCACATCATATTTGTATGCAAAATCGTCAGAAGCAGAATTTACTCCTGCTCCCATATTATTTACACCGCCAAAATCACTTCCAGAAGCCTCTGCATAAAACACATCCAAACCACCAATACCTAGGTGACCGTCACTTGAAAAGTAAATCGTTCCATTGCTATCCACAAATGGAAAAAGCTCTTTACCTTCAGTATTAATGTTATCTCCCAATCGCTGAGGAGCTCCCAACGTACCGTCCGCCATAATTGAAGCTTTATAAATGTCAGACATACCTTTTCCGCCAGGCATATCGCTCACAAAATATAAAGTCTTGCCGTCAGGGCTTAGTGCTGGATGTCCTACTGAGTATTCATTATTATTAAAATCTGCGGATACCACTCCAGACCATCCCTTTCCTGCAATCATTTCAGCATAGTAAAGGTTTATTTGGTTTACCCCTTCTTCACTTTTATCATAGTCGCCTTCAAAATAATCGTTGCGATCAAAATACAATCTTTTACCATCTGCAGAAACAACCGCATTACTCTCGTGGTATTTAGTATTTACATCTCCTTCTAATAATACAGCGTTCTTAATTGTTCCGCCAACATCTGTGGCTTTATAGATATCTAAAAACGGTTCTTCGTTCCATTGGTATTTTTTACGTTTCTCGTTACGGCCAGAAGCAAAATAAAAATCTTTACCAAACATAATACCACCAAAATCTGCATACTCACTATTAAGTTCTTCCATGTTCTCGGCAGAATAGCGTGCCATCTTATCCATCATTTGAGGGACATAATTGGGGTTTTTCATAAAATCCTTTGCACGAGTGTCGTCTGGTTTCATTTCGGCAAACTTTTTCATCCACGTATTATACTCACTAAACTTACCATTAGCCTTGAGTGATTGTGCATAATTATAAACCGATTCAGAATTCGCCTTTTTGCTCTTTACAACACGCTTATAATATGTCGCAGCTTTTTTAGTGTCATTTATGAAAAAGTAACTATTCGCGAGTCTTTCGAAAACGTATAGGTCACCATTTCCTCTTTTAAGTAATTTTTGATATGCTGCAGCCGCATCGGTATACGCTAACTGGTCATACAACTTATCAGCCTTTTTTGTTTTGCTATTCTGAGCAGTAACGAGTGAAGTACTTACTGCAATTAGTAAAAATATTGTATATATTTTATTCATTTTGAATGAAATTAAATGTTGTTAATTAGAAGTATCTTGGTGATTTTAATGTACGTGGCCTGCTAAATAAATCGAATGTAAGAATGATTTCGTGTGACGAATCTGCAACTACATTTATATCTGAATTTACAGCGTCATATGCATATCCAACTCGTACTTCTGGAAGAACTTGAAATCCTACAAGACCACTAAAGGAATCATCTAGTCTATAGGAAACTCCCAACTCAAACTTTTCAAAAAACAATGCATTTATGTTTGCGTCAAAAGACACCGGTGCATCGAAGGCAGATTTAACTAAAACAGAAGGTTTCAATTTAACGTTATCTGTTACTTGAAATACATATCCAGCAGTTCCAAAATAGTGATTGGTTTCGTTACCGTATTTAAGTCCGTTTTCGTCAAGGTGTACGGAGTTTAATAGATTGGGAACCGAAAATCCGACGTAATAATTATCCCCATAAAGAAATGCTCCCGCACCTATATTAGGATATGTATTACTAATGTTTTGAGAGAAAAATGGATCTGATTGGTCTTGTAATGTTAAATCTACCAAGCCCACATCGTGAAGGGTTATCCCCGCTTTTAGCCCAAATGCTAGCCTTGTAGTTTCACCCAATGGTATTGTGTACGAAAAATCTGCATAAATATTAGTTTCTTTTACAGGCCCCAATTGATCACGAATTGCGGAAAGCCCTAACCCAACTCTATCGTTTAGAGCGCCATGACCAGAAAACGTGAAAGTTTCTGGTGCGCCTTCTAGAGTTGACCATTGCTGACGATATAATGCAGTAAAAGATATACTTTCTTTAGAACCAGCATAGGCAGGATTAACTACATTCATATTGTACATATACTGAGTGTATTGTGGATCCTGCTGTGCGCTTGCAGAATCTATAAAGAGCGTGAAGCTCAGAAGTACTAATACTATTGATATTTGTTTTTTCATTCGATTTGAATTTTATTTTGTCATCGTTACAAATGACCTTAAAAATATTTATTTTTCTATTTGAAATACAGTCGCATAGAGATTTTCATCCCACACTAGAAGTTTACTTAATTTTGATCTCTATTAATGTAAATCCAGCCTGTAGGTGTTTGTGTTTCAAAGCCAGAATCAACATTTCTTAGTGTCAATACATAAAAATAGGTTCCCGTAGGAAGCTCTTCACCATCATCTGTTTGGCCAAACCATTGGTTTGAATAGTTATCAAACTCATATACTAGCCTTCCAAGCCTGTTGTATATTTGAAGTTTATCTATCCCTGTTCTATTAGCTAAGAATGAAAGATCTAATTCATCATTCATCCCATCCCCATTAGGTGAAATACCTTGTGAAACAACACAATTTGCATTGTCAGTATATAATGAAATATTTGTCGAGGCGGTGCCTGTGCATCCTTCTGCGTTTGTTATCACAACACTATATTGAGTTGTTGTAGCATTTTCAGGCAAACTTATAACAAGAGTGTTATTTGTTTCTCCTTGCACTGAGACTCCGTCCGCAAACCATTCATAAGTAACGCCCGTTTCGCTAGTAGTCGCACTAATTGTATTATTAAACTCAGGACATGTCTCAGGATCATTTGTCAAGGTTACTGTTAGTGGATCATTAATTCCAATCACAATACTATCTGTTCCCATACAACCGTTGGCATTTGTTACTACGACACTATACTCTGCAGAAGTATTCTCTGGTAGACTAAAATTAATTGAACTTCCTGTCTCACTAGCCAATAAATCACCATTCAAAAACCATTCATAGGTGAGGTTTGTTTCGTTTGAAGTGGCTGTTATTGTATTTTGAAAATCTGGACAAACGTCAAAATCATCACCCAATGATACCACAACGGGATCCAAAATTAAAACAACAATTTCATCTGTTATTATACAACCGTTTATTGTTGTGAGTTCCAAAGTATATGTCCCACTTTGATCCACTGTTATGCTTTGAGTAATTTCGCCAGTTGACCACAAGAAAGTTGCTCCTGTTGCATCACCAGTTATAATTGGATTTATAGTAAAATCTTCGCCATCACATATGGTAGCATCTAAGCCAAGATCTAGGACAGGAACATCAAGTATAATTACATCAACTGTAAATGTCATTTCGCTACAAGGCGGAACACTTACAACTACGGTGTGTATTCCTGAAGTAACAGGCATGTAAACCGCATTTGTTGATACAACAGCACCAACTGGGTCTGTCCACTCATATGTTACTGTACTTAAATCTATACCAGCATTAGTTGGAGTCGCATCTAAATCTTCAAAATTAATATCTGGGCAAAATTCTATTTCAGTGGGTAGATCGGTTGTTATAACGATTGGTTGCCCAATTAATAAATCAAAACTTGTCGTACTAAAACATGTAGCTTGTAAAGCACGCGCTACTCTTACAAATATCGTTTCAGGGTTTGAAACATTTACATACGCCGTAGGAGTTGCAATTGGCGCGTTTGCCAAGTCTGCATCAGCTTGAGAGATATGATATGAAAAATTAAAGTCTGCTGCGTTTTGTCCGTTTAATATTTCGACAGCAGTAGAAGTTAAATCAAATGTTGCTTCCTCGTTTCCTGTTTCGTCACATAATGACAAATCCATAGGAGCCACTAAGACAGGTGGCAACCCTTCTGCAAAAAGTCTTATGTCATCAATTGCTAAATCATTACCACAAGCTGCAAAAACAGTGTTCTCAATAACAATTTGAATTTCTGTAGCAACCCCTGAATTAAACTCTAGATTGTACCGAGTCCAATTGGGTGCTGTGCCATTAGCAACATCTCCGGTATTACCAGTTACAATAGTTGTTCCTCCAGCATCTTCAATTCTAAAATCTAAATTTGAAGGGGCACCGCCACTTGGGCAAATATTTGTATTTGTGTCATACACGGTGGTCATAAAAAAGTCAAAAATATGATCGGTATTAGCCGTTACTACAACAGTTCTTCTGTATAACTCTATTTCGTTGGCATCTTCAGAAGGATTGAAAAATATCATTCTTCCATCCGTATCATCATTTGTATTGTCTTGTAAATCATCGAACCAACCGGTATTAAGACCCGCAGATGTGTTGCTAACTGTATACTCATTAGCCTCCATTTGCGTAGTACCATTAAAGTCAAGTGGTGTAAAAGGATGCGTAACACGACCCGTACCAGTTTCAAAATCTTCAACAAGTACTAAATCTGTGCAATCAAAGAGCACACAACCTTCTTCTCTGGTAACGATAACGTCATCTGTTATTTCTTGAAATGATCCATCCGGTAATTCTACTACTAAGGCCGCAGTATAAGTAGTGGTTGCTTCTGGGCAAACATTAAGTACAGCATCATTACCTAGTACTGTTCCCGCCGCATCTCTCCATTCAAAGGTACTTGCATTAATAGGCGCCCCATTAGGCACAAATCTCCAACTTTCGTCCATCGCGGTCCAAGCTCCAACATTTCTATCTTCAGGCACACTAAATTCAGTAAGATTATTTCCTTGTAAAGCAATTACAGCCAAACCGTCATTCCAAGTAGTACAAATATCTTTGTTTACAATGTTTACGTCAATCACATTTAATGATTCGTATAATAAAATTTGTTGTGTTGTTAGAAGGTCTGTGCAATCAAATTGAGGAATTTCATTAAAATTTAGAACAAAAGTCCTAAACGGAGCGGTTCCAATTACAAAAAAATTAATGTTAGCTGGAACCGAAGCTGGGTTTATATCATGATAAGCCCCAAAAATACTATTTGCTACAAGACCGGGAGTGTTCATAGGAATCATATCTGTAGGATCCATAACCCAAGTATGGAAACCATTTAAGGATGTATCGAACGAAGCCACACCATTACCGGAAACTACAATACTATTATAGGTAACACCATAAAATGAGAATTCAAATGGTAATCCAATGGGGTCACTCCATTCATCATCTACGTCAATAGATGTTGGGTCTCCTCCGGTAAGAGGAGGAATATCGCATAAAGGTCCTTGTATTGTATATCCTGTTGTTTCTCTATTTGGGACTGCTATAAACGCTGCGACTATATCCACACATTGTGTCTCACATTCTAATAATATATCACTGCCAGCATCGACAAAATCACAATTACCTTGTACTACACACACAAATTCTTCGCTATCAAAATTGCAGTTAGCGTCTCCTGTATCTACTGAAAAAATAACCGCAAGTGCAGGATTATAAGGGCCAAATACTAATTGCCCAGGAGCCATAACAGACTGTGGAGCACTCCCTTGATTGTCTGTTACTGTAATAGTAGTGGCGCTGCCTAAATCTGTAATGTCTGCTGTTACACTATACATTTGCCCCGGATCACACATCTCATCTCCAACAAAAGTAACAACTGATTCGATACAGGTTAAACATACTACATCAAAATCAAAAGGGGTAAAACCATTATCGGCACAGTTAACAGAGGCATCACTATCAATCATAAAGGTGATCTCATTTCCTGTGGACTCAAACACCAGTCCAGTAAAATCACCTAAATTACCATTAGGTGTTGGATTTATATTAGTTACCCCATCAGTGTCTAAAATAATTACATCGTCAAAGGGATTTTCAACCATTCCCGCGTTAAATGAAAGACGCAATGGGAAGGCTGTATCTCCTACAAATGTAAAAGAGGTTAGATCGTTATTGGTATAACAGTAGGTGGTGTTTACAGGGCCATTAGCGCAAATTATAGCTGTATTTGTCTGACTATATCCTACACTAATTGACATTAAAGCTATGCACAAAGTCATAACGGTCCTTCTAGTTTTTACTAGAGAAAGAAATTTTTTAGCATGTTCGAGAGGTAATTGTATCTTCATCAAGAGAATTTTTTGATTATTTTGGACTCTAAAAATAGACAAAATAACTTAAGTGAGACAGCAACCTATGAAATTTAGACGTATTACCGTAATTTACCGATTAACGTTATGTTAACAATTACCTATAATACAATGTGAGTTTTTTTTGTTCACTTCTTGCTACCAAACAATGAACGGCAAAAGCGTATATCAATCCCTACAAACTCGATAGAATAGGCGTTTTAGGCTATTCATCACAAGGCCGTATTATCATTGTCAACTCCTATTTTTCTATTTTAAAAACTGCATACACAGGAAAATGATCGCTTGTGCCGCCCAAATATTTAGGACCAGCATAAGTCCTAAAAGGGCGCCCCTCATATGGCCTATCAAATACTTGAATCACTCGGTCATTAAAAATAGAAACATTCTCAAACCTAAATGAGTTTCCATACTGCTGCAGAAAATTCTGTGAAATTAAAATTTGATCAAAAAGATTCCATTTGCCTTTGTATTTAAGGCTGCCCTTATCTTTAGTTAGAAGCAATTCCATTGGGTTGTAAAAATCATTAGTAGCTAAAGATTGTACACTTTTATTTTGAGGGTCATCATTAAAATCTCCCATCACTATAATTCTTGCTGCAGGATCTTGTTGTCTAATTTTCACAACAATTTGTTGATTTTTTAAAGAAACAGCCTCTCTTTTTGGCTCCGTTTCTAATAAACCTGCTCTTCTTGACGGCCAGTGATTTATTAAAACATATACTTCTTTGTTTTCCAGCAATCCTTTTACATATAATATGTCTCTTGTATAATCTTTGTCTCCTTTCTCATTAAGAAAGAACATTGGATACGCTTTCTTTTCTAAAATCTTGAAATGTTTTTTTCGATATAACAGCGCTGTATCTATACCTCGTTCATCGGAAGATTCAAAATGAACAAAATCATACTCTTTATCCTTTAAAAATTCAGAAGAAATTAATTGCTTTAATACAGAAGCACTTTCCACTTCAGCAAGACCTACTAAAACCGGAGAAAAACCAACTTCATTAAGCCCGATTTGTTGTATAATAGCCCCAAGATTACTTATCTTCTTTTGCAATCGTTTTGAAGACCATTTTTTGAAACCTTTAGCTGTAAAATCATCATCGGCTTTATCAGGGTCATCAACAAGATCAAAGAGGTTTTCTACATTATAAAAAGCGAAGGTGTAATGACTCCACTTTTTCGAAGTTTTTGTTTTCTTTTCTTCCCGACCCATAGTATTATCTTGTTTTAAATTTATAATAAATCCTAAACTTTCGTCCTAATTTTTGTCCTGTGGTTATTTATCGGTAATCGCCGTTTCAATTTTTAAAAATAGCTATCTTTACCTTATGCGATTTATAGTTTTTATTATTTTTCTGTTTATTGGTTTTTCAAGCACTGCGCAAAGCGAAATTCTTGCAAAGAATTACTTTGATCGAGGCGAATATGAAAAAGCAATTTCGATATATGAAAAGCTCTATAAAGAATCTCCTCACAAAGGAACTTTTTTAATCGCCCTTGTTGAATCGCATCAGCAGTTAGAAGACTTTCCCGCTGCTCAAAAGCTTCTTGAAGAAAAAATAAATAGCACCAGAATACAACCACAATATTTTGTAGATATAGGGTACAATTACTCCCTACAAAATGTAGATTCAACAGCTACTAAATTTTATAAAAAGGCATTAGCAGCAATTGACAACAAACCCAACTACGCCACCGTAATAGCAAAGAGATTTGAAGAATATAGTTTATTAGATGAAGCGATAGTTGCCTACGAAAAAGGGATGGAGCTCAATCCACAGCTTAATGCAAACCTGCAATTAGCTCGCATTTATGGTGAACAAGGAAAGCTAGAGCAGATGTTTAGCAAATACATAGATTTAATTGAAACACGACCCAATTACACAAGCATCGCACAAAACAACTTTAGTCTGTATGTTATTGAAGATCCAGACAATGAAGCGAATGTAATACTTAGAAGAACACTCTTAAAAAAACTACAGCAAGAACCCAATTTATTATATAACGAATTATTAAGCTGGCTATTTATTCAGCAAAAAGACTACAAAAAAGCATTTGCACAAGAAAAAGCAATTTACAAGCGTACCGAAGAGGACCTAAGTGGCATTACAGAATTAGCCGTTATTACAATAAGTGAAAAAGCCTATGAAGACGCCGAAGAAATCGTGAAATTTATTATTGAAAAATCTCCTACTTCTGACGGTAAATTATACGGTTATCAATTTTTAATGAAAATCAGATTAGAGACTGTTGAACCCAAGGAATATGCCGAAGTTGGGGATCAATTTGAAAAGTTATTGAATACTTACGGGCGCGGCAATGAAACTTATTTATTGCAAATAGACTACAATCACTTCTTGGCTTTTAAAGCAAACGAAATTGAAAAAGCAACAAATAACCTAAAAACACTAACCAATAAAAACCTTAACTCTTATCAAGAATCTCGAGTAAAAATGGAGCTCGCAGACATTCTCGTTCTTGACGAAAAATTTAACCGTGCACTTATTTATTATTCACAGATTCAGAAAAAAGTAAAAAGTGATGTGCTCGCTCAAGAAGCACGTTTTAAGGTAGCTCAAACGAGTTATTTTAAAGGAGATTTTGAATGGGCAAAAGCACAGGTGGATGTACTTAGAAAATCTGCTTCGCAACTCATCGCTAATGATGCCTTAGAACTTTCGTTAATGATACACGATAATACATTAGAAGATTCTTTGCAAACTGCTCTTAAAAAATTTGCAAAAGCAGACTTTTTGGCCTTGCAAAATAAAAATACAGCCGCCATACAAGCCTTAGATGAAATTCTGATAAACCACAAAGGCGAAAAAATTGAAGATGAAGCACTTTTAAAACAAGGTAAGCTTTTTGAAAAAACAAACCAATACACAAAAGCTGAAGAAAACTATCTTAAGCTCATTGAACTTTACAAAGAAGATATTCTAGGAGATGACGCCTATTATCACCTCGCGAAACTCTATGAAAATCAACTAGAAAACGAACAAAAAGCAAAAGAATACTACGAGCAAATAATTTTTAATTTTGCCGATAGCATTTATTTTATCGAAGCTAGAAAGCGCTTTAGGATGTTACGTGGTGATGAGATTGAATGAAGATAAAAATCCGGAACCCTAACAGAAACTTTTTGCCAAGGAAGTTGGTATTAGTAGTTCACAGCATTGATGAAAACATATCGCATATTGTATTATAAAAACAAAGCTTCTCTCCTTCCTATAGATTGAGAACGCCTGACCCGCATTTATTAGGTGTGTACATAGCACTCTAAAATTTTAACTTAAGCACAAAAAAATGTACATCTACAACGTCACTATCAATATAGAAAACAGTGTTCACGACAAATGGTTGGAATGGATGAAAACACAACACATACCAGCTATGTTAGATACACGTAAATTCACAAAAGCCTTAATGACAAAAGTGCAAATTGAAGAAGAAATGGGAGGCACCACCTACTCTGTTCAATACCATACTGATAGTAAAGCTACTTTAGAAAAATACTACCAAGAAGATGCAGAAAGTCTCCGCGCCCAAAGCAATCCTTTTGAAGGGAAATTTGTGACATTTAGAACTGAACTTGAAATAATTTGTGAACAGTAAAAAAGCCTCCACCCTGACCTTAAAAAGGCAGCACAATGATGCAGTAAATACATAGGTGGTTTTTTATTTGAAGATTTTTCCTGAGTATTTTTATTATGTCATTTAAAATAATCGTCAAAAGCATGTTTTTGCTATTATTTAACCTATTTACTGATTTTATTATTAGAAAATTTAGCGGATAAAATTCCCAATAATACTATATTGGCGTAATTATCAATACTTGAGAATAATTAAGATGGGAAACAACGTTAGAGCAAAAAAGCATTTAGGACAACATTTTTTAAGAGATGAAAGTATTGCAAAAGATATTGCTCAAACACTCACTCATAATGGCTACAAAAATGTTTTAGAAATTGGCCCCGGCACAGGAATGCTCACCAAATATTTAATTGAAGAAAGCAGCAATATTGTAGCAATGGAGCTTGATAGAGATTCCGTTGCATATTTAATCAAAACCTATAATGTAGAAAACCTTCAAATCTTAGAAGCAGATTTTTTAAAAGAAGATTTACAAGATTACTTTGGCACAGAACAATTTGCCATCACGGGTAATTTTCCATATAATATTTCTACACAGATCGTTTTTAAAATGCTCGAAATCAAGGAGCAAGTCCCAGAATTTACTGGAATGTTTCAAAAGGAAGTTGCTCAAAGAATTTGCGCCAGCGAAGGCAATAAAACCTATGGAATACTCTCAGTCCTAACACAGGCATTTTATGACGCTGAATACTTATTTACAGTGCCTCCCACTGTTTTTGACCCCCCTCCCAAAGTAGATAGTGGAGTACTAAGGTTGACCAGAAAAGCCAATCTAAAACTAGATTGCTCAGAGAAAATGCTTCGGAAAGTGGTAAAAACAGCATTTCAGCAACGAAGAAAAACATTGCGAAATAGTTTAAAATCCTTTGAGCTTTCAGATAACATAAAAGAAGATCCTATCTTTGGAAAACGCCCAGAACAGCTTAACGTGGCACAGTTTATCGCACTCACAAAAATACTGGAAGCAGATGCAATTTCAAATAACGACTGATTTTATTAATACAATTGAGCAACTCATCGCCAACAAAGATGGGAATGCTCTTCGGGAACTTTTAAAAGAATATCATTTTGCGGATGTCGCGGAGCTACTAGAAGAATTAAATAGCGACGAAGCTACCTACCTTATAAAACTCCTTGAGAGTGAGATAACTTCTGAAGTACTAATGGAACTAGATGAAGACCTCAGGGAACGCATCCTAGAAAACCTGACTCCTGCTGAAATTGCTCAAGAATTAGAAGAATTAGACACAGATGATGCCGCAGATATTATTGCAGAGCTCGATGATGACATTCAACAGAAGGTAATAGATAAAATAAAAGACGAAGAGCACGCTGCAGATATTGTTGAACTTCTTAACTATGACGAAGACACCGCGGGAGCCCTAATGGCAAAAGAGTTAGTCCAAGTTAAAGAAACATGGACAGTCGCTGGTTGTGTTAGAGAAATGCGCCGTCAAGCTGAAAATGTTACGCGAGTACACTCCATTTATGTAACCGATAAAGAAGGAAAATTAACAGGAAGACTTTCTTTGAAAGACTTGCTAACCGCAGGCGAAAAGACAAAAATTAGTGAAGTTTTTATTCCAAAAGTAGATTATGTAACCGTGCACACAGACAATGATGAAGTTGCCCGTATTATGCAAAAGTACGATCTAGACGCAATCCCTGTAGTTAATGAAAGTGGTGTTCTTGTAGGTCGCATTACAATTGATGATGTTGTAGATTATATTAAAGAAGAAGCAGAAAAAGATTACCAACTTGCCGCAGGTATCTCTCAAGATGTAGATACGGAAGATAGTATTTTAACACTCACAAGAGCGCGTTTGCCTTGGCTATTTTTAGGACTCCTTGGTGGCGTTGGAGCCGCCGCAATTATGGGTGGATTTGAAGACGTTTTAAACAACCACGCCATTTTGTTATTATTCACACCGCTAATTGCAGCAATGGCAGGTAATGTGGGTGTCCAATCTAGCGCAATTATTGTGCAAGGTTTGGCCAATGATGATGTAAAAGGTAGTATTGGAAAAAGACTCATCAAAGAAATGTTGCTTGCAATGCTCAATGGTGCTGCGCTCTCTATTGTTCTATTCTTCTTTATTTGGGGCTGGAAAGGAACCATAGATTACGGCTTGTCTATTTCAGTGTCGCTATTTGTTGTTATTATTGTCGCAGGTATTATAGGCACTTTTATACCTTTGTTTTTGCACAAAAGGGGGATCGACCCAGCGATTGCTACTGGCCCCTTTATTACGACAAGTAATGATATCTTCGGAATTTTAATCTATTTGTGGATTGCTAAACTTATTTTAGGGATTTAATGGCAATTATATAAATGTGACAACAAAAATAAAATTCGTGAAACAGATGCTATTTGTTTTAATTGTGTTTTTCACATTTCTAATGGCATCTACTCAGATTAATGAGAATTTTTATGAATTAAATCCAACCACCAATCTATTAACGGAAGAAATAAAGCAAATCATAAATAAAAGAATTGTCTTTTTATAAGAAGCTAAACATCATATTGGTTCAGATTTTTTAGCGAAAACTGAATTTGTAAAGTATTTAGTTTCTGAACTGGGATATACTGAAATTGCTTTTGAAAGTGATTTTTTTGCGCTTTATTTTGAGTACGATAAAAAAACATCTTTCCTCATTGTTAGCGTGCTGAACAATACAAAGAACTATTTGATTTTTTAGAAAGAAATAATGTTGCTATTTGGGGATTTGACAATCAAACCCGTCCCTATTGCTCATATACTAATTTTTCAAAAAAAATAATTGAGTTTCTTGACAACAATTCGATTGAATACGACCAAAATTTTGACGCATTAGTAAGTTAGGTTATAAAAAATGGCCCTTCCTCAAACAAGAAATTAAAAAACTCAGAGATTGAATTAGTCATATCAAATTTGAATTCCTTTTTAGAGAATAATATTGTTTTACAAAATATGCTTTGGCTTCAAATAATAGAGAGCTTCAAAAGTGCGGTTTTAATTTATAAAACCCACAAAAGCAAAGGTAAAGGCATTCCTATTCGAGATACTCAAATGGCTAAAAATTTGAGTTTTTTAGTCAAAAAGCTTTCTGATAAAAAAATTATTGTTTGGACAGCCAATATAAATACGCCTTTATGGATGGACAAACAATGGGTAGTCAATTCATAAATTTAAACCCACATATTTGATATAATATAACGATCTCATCTATTTATATGCCTTATAGAAAAGATAAATGGATTAAAAAATCATCTGAAAATGAAGAAAACTTATTATATTTATTATCGTCAATTGAAAAAAATTATTTTACAGATTCAACAGGAAAAATACGTGAGCATCCCGAATTCGAAAACAAAAAATTTGAAAGAATGTTTAATTTAAAGAAAGACAAAACCAATTGGTTCAAACATTTTGATGCGCTCGTATTTATTCCCAAAAGCGAAAAAATTAAACATCTAAAATAGAGACTCAAACCAATAATATCTGGAAATAATTTTCGAAAAAACGCTTTATAATTTTATTCTTAAAGATGAAACCAAAAAACTCATTTACAAATACTATTGAGGTAAACGCTTCCCACATAGATGAGCGAAACCACGTCAACAATCTCTTATACCTTCAATGGTGCATAGAAACAGCAGAAGACCATTGGAAAAAAACAACAACCCCAGAAATGAGGGATCCGTACGTTTGGTACGTTTTAAACCATAACATCACCTACAAGGCGGCTGCCTTCAAAAACGATGTTCTCAAAGTAACGACATGGGTTACCAAAGCCGAAGGGGTTCGCAGTGAACGTCACTATGAAATAATCCGCCCCAAGGATGGCAAAGTTCTAGTCGAAGCAGAAACTCAATGGTGTTTTGTTAATGCAAGTACTTTACGCCCTACTAAGATTCCTGAGGAAATTTACACCTTATTCTTGTAATTAAACATTTCTTATAAAACCCATCAACATCAAGGGAAAGCTTAACAAGTTTTCTTCCCAATGGCATCCACACCAGATCGCCAGCGTTAATGAAATGAAAGTACTATTAGCAAAAATTCAAGGGGAAGTAATTATCGTGCCAAAAGGAGTGGAACATTGTCCAAAAAGTCAAGGAGATGAAGAAGTCCACCTGCCACCTTTTGAGAAAACAAATACAAAACAAACTAGAAACATTCAACACGAAAAACGGCAAACAGCGTATCATAAGATTTAAATCAACGAATACCTTAACATAATTACCTGTAATTATTTCATTTTACGATTTCATTTTTCTACTTTTAAAAAATGAAAATTCTACACCTTGATCAAAATCATCCGCTACTCATAGAACAACTAGCGGCAGCAGGATTTGAAAATACTGAAAATTACACATCATCTAAAAGCGAAATAGAACAAGTAATAGCAAATTATCAAGGCATCGTAATTAGAAGCCGTTTTAAGATTGACCGTACATTTTTAGAGTCCGCTATCAATTTAAAATTTATTGCTCGAGTAGGCGCAGGGCTCGAAAGTATTGACCTTGAATATGCAAAAAAGAGAAACATTCATTGCATCGCCGCACCACAAGGCAACAAGAATGCCGTTGGTGAACACGCATTAGGAATGCTTTTATCCTTATTTAATAATCTTACCAAAGCAGATAAAGAAATAAAATCTGGACAATGGAACCGAGAAGAAAATCGAGGGATTGAATTAGACGGTAAAACTGTGGGAATTATTGGCTATGGCAATATGGGCAAATCTTTTGCTAAAAAACTAAAGGGGTTTAACTGCACCGTTTTCTGCTACGACATTGAAGAAAATGTGGGTAACAAAAACGCAACACAAGTTTCGCTTAAAACGCTACAAGAAATGGCAGACGTTCTAAGTCTGCACACCCCTTGGACCCCACTCACAGATAAAATGGTTGACACTAATTTTATCAATAGTTTTAAAAAACCTTTTTGGTTTATAAATACTGCCCGAGGTAAAAGTGTGGTTACTGGAGATTTAGTTTCAGCTCTAATAAAAGGCAAAATTTTAGGCGCTGGCTTGGACGTCCTAGAATATGAAAAACTGTCTTTCGAAACACTTTTTAATGCTGAAGTGCCAGAAGAATTTTCGGCACTATTAAAAATGGACAATGTGCTTTTAAGTCCGCATATTGCAGGTTGGACGGCCGAAAGTAAAATCAAATTAGCTGAAGTTATTGTTGAAAAAATAATTGACTGCATTAAGCAATAGCGAGAAGAACTAAAAAACACCAGATCCAACAGCAACTAAGCAATGCTACAAAAAAGTATTTAAGTGTTAATACAAATGATTGAGGTTGTACCTTCTGATGGAAAGATGAAAACAGAAAAAGAATTAGAAAAGGCAAAAGCCTTTGCTCCAGAAAGCGGTTGCTGTTAAAAAATTATTAGTACGAAAAATATTTTGGTGCGCTGCACAGGGAACATTTGTAGAGGTCAAATGACCGAAGTTTATTTAAAAAAATTCTCTAATAAAAATATCGCAATTTATAGCGCAGGAATTGAAACCCACGGATTGAATCCAGGCGAAATGACCACTATGGCAAAAGACGGTATTGATATTTTGTCTCATACCTCCAACAACATAGAAGAATATAAAAACATTGAATGGGATTTTATAATTACCGTGTATAATCGCGCCAATGAAAATTATCCATTTATAGCTGCCCCTAATGCAAAAAGATTGAGTCATAATTTTTACGCTCCATCGAACCGTATAGGGACGCCAAAAAACACTGCTATAGAATTTGCCAAAGCACGAGATGAGATTTAAGAATATTGTGGTCGCTTTATAGAAAACAATCTTTAACCGATGGCACTTACAATCAATATTTTAATTGGCTTTGTGGCACTTTGACATCTTTAATTCTTATACTTTGAAATGTTCGCTTGGACCACAAAGGGCTCAAAAATTTTTAGAGGGTTTCCAAAAAAATTATTTCCCGCAACAAAATCTATGGCAGCAAACCAAGGATTGTATAACGGGTTTTTAGCCGCTGGGCTAATTTGGACATTTTTCATCTCAAATGTAACCTGGCAAAATAATATCGCAATATTCTTTTTAGGATGTGTTACTATAGCCGGGGTTTAAGGTGCCTTCACTGTTACAAAGAAGATGTTTTTTATTCAAGTAGCACCCGCTATAATTGCGCTACTCTTATTGGTTGTAAAATAGTGTAAAGTATAGTGTTGACATTCTATTTCTAGAAGTGCAATCGTTTTTAGAAGAATCTGTATTTGAAAACGCTAATAGTCTCTATTTATTCCTCTTCTTTAGGACTAGTGGTCACGTTAGCATATTTTTTCTCAAGTTCAGCTTGGAACTCCTCCATTACTGGTTTTACCGTGCTTTCAGGAAGGTCTGCAATGCGAATGTACATCAATCCATCTATCGTATTATTAAACAGAGGATCCACATTAAAGGCAACTACTTTAGCATTTTGTTTAATGTATTTTTTGATGAGTACTGGCATACGTAAACTTCCAGGCTCTAACTCATCAATTATTTTATCAAACTTATTAAGATCAGCTTCGCTTTCATCAAAAATGAAATCTTTATCAGCATCTTTAAGTTTTACTTTGTATTCTTTTTTAGGATTAATGTATTGAGCCACCCAAGGATCATAGTAATTTGATTTCATAAACTCAATCATGAGAGATTTTGAAAATTCAGAAAACTTATCACTAATACTTACCCCTCCAATTAAAAACCGATGCTCTGGATGACGCAGTGTAGTGTGCACAATACCTTTCCAAAGAAGGAATAAAGGCATTGGTTTTTGTTGGTATTCTTTGATAATAAACGCACGGCCCATCTCTATAGATTTGCTCATCATATCATACAATTCTGGCTCAAACCTGAAGAGATCCTGTAAATAGAATCCATCAATACCATATTTTTTGAAAATCTGAGCCCCTAAGCCCATTCTGTAAGCACCTGCTATTTTCTTCGCTTTAGTATCCCATAAAAACAGCTGGTGATAATACGAATCAAACCTGTCTAAGTCAATCGCTTTGTTAGTGCCTTCTCCTATTTCTCTGAATGTTATTTCTCGCAATCTCCCTATTTCTTGGAGAATGTTAGGAATGAAATCTGCCGGAGCTAAAAAGACTTCGTAGTTTTTACTTTCTAAAAGGCGTTTTTCTTGTGCTCTTAAAGTATCCACTTCCTTTTCTATCGTCACTTTAGATATTTCACCCACAATTTTCTTAGGTGCCTTCGGAATTTTAAGCTTCGTTGGGATAGTGTTCAATAATTTTTTCCTCTGAAATGGATTTGCCAAAACATACGTTTTCTTCCGAAGAAACGCTGAAAAACCCGCTATAGATTCATGTTCGTTTTGATCTGCTACTGAAATAGGGTTTCCAATCCTTATTTTGATAGTCCTGTCCCCTTGCGTTAGCATTTCACTTGGTAGTTTTGCTGTTCGAAGCATATCACTAATAGCTGCTAAGCGATAAAAAGTTTTGCTATTGCGCCCGTGAAAATAGATGGGAAGAACGGGAACTTTTGCTTTTTTAATGATTTTAATAGCTCCTTTTTCCCATTGCTTATCTACAATCTTGTTGCTCTCATCTCGCGTAGTAGAAACTTCTCCCGCCGGAAAAATACCTAAGGGGTGTCCGTCTCTTAGATGTAACAATGATTGTTTGACTCCTAAGAGGCTTGACTTAGCGTCTTTATGACCCTCAAAAGGATTTACAGGCATTACATAAGGTTGTAGAGGCTCAATCCTATGCAAAAGAAAATTTGCTATTATTTTAAAATCTGGTCGATGCTTTAATAAAACCTTGAGTAGTAATATCCCATCAATTCCTCCCAGAGGATGGTTGGAAATAGTTATAAATGGTCCGCTCTTAGGAATACGCCTTAAATCTTCATCTGGTATTTCAAAGTCTACATTAAAATCTTCTAAAAGAGCTTCGACAAACGCTAGTCCTTCAAAATGCTTATTTCGATTGTATCTCTTGTTAATAGTAGAGATTTTTAAGATGTTCATCAACGCCACACTCATCCCTGTGCCTACAAACCCAAGTTTATCAACATTAATTGCTTTAGCGAATTCTTTTGCGGTAACGAGACCCATATAATAGTTGGTTGATAGTATGGCAAATATAACTAAAAACGGTTCATGTCACTCCTTGATGACAAGCTGCACTGTTTCACGACTTTGCTGTTTTAACAAAACGGTTTTATCTTTTTCTAATTGCTCAATTTCAACATTGGACGCGCGCCGTATGGTATATAGTGTTACATTCTCATTCCAAGTAACTCTAAAAATAGATCGCAGCTTTGTAATTAGCGGCCCTAGATTATCGTATTTATTGTCTACTACCACCGAAAAACTAATAGCGCTATTTTGTATCATCTCCACTTTCATTTTATAATGATGAAGCCATTTAAAAACATCTCCTATATGACTTTCCATCATAAAACTAAAGTCCAAAGAAGATAAGGAGAGTAAAACCTGTTTCCTCTTCAAAATAAAACAAGATACTTGTGGATCTATTTGCACACCCTTACCTACACAAGTTCCCGCAGAAGTAGGGTCATAAAAAGACTTTACAAACAAAGGGATTTCCTTTCTTTGCAACGGTTGCAATGTTTTTGGATGTATTACTGAAGCACCATAAAAAGCAAGTTCTATAGCTTCACGATAAGAAATATGGTGCAATAAGGTAGTGTTTTGAAAATAGCGAGGGTCTGCATTTAGTACTCCAGGCACATCTTTCCATATAGTAACATTTGATGCATTAAGACAGTATGCAAAAATAGCTGCAGTATAATCGCTACCTTCTCTTCCCAGTGTCACTGTAAAATTATTAGTTGATTCCGCTCCTAAAAACCCTTGAGTTACTGTGATCCCTTTTACCGTTACCTGCTCATTGATCGCTTTTTGAGTAGTATCCCAATCCACATTTGCATCTCTAAAGTTAGCGTCTGTAACAATGCACTTTCTTGCGTCTAACCAAGTATTTCTAATTCCGTTTTCGTTGAGATAGTTAGAAACTATTGTGGTTGACATCAGTTCTCCAAATCCTACAATCTGGTCATACACATAGGCTCTATTTGTAGATTTATTGCTTTGTAAAAACTCTTTTAGAACACTTAACAAATTTGAAGTCTTCTTATAAACTTCATGATTAGCATCAAAAAGCGGCTTCATTATTGTGAGATGAAATTCTTCAAAATCTTGTAAACTCCCTGTTAGCTCGTTATTTTTTAATAAATACCCATCTACCACTTTTTCTAATTGGTTGGTCATTTTTCCCATAGCCGAAACCACAACAACAAGATTTTGCTCATCACTTTGTTTTACTACAGAAACTAGGTTTTTAACCCCTTCAGCATCTTTTACAGAGGCTCCACCAAACTTAAATACTTTCATATTCATTATCCGCGCAGTCGGATGTCTAATTAATTTATCTTTTTATTTCTTATTTCTTTCTTTAAATATGCTCGCAATCCTTGTTCGTTCATCTGCACTAAATACCAATCTTTTAAGAGTGTTGCACCCGTGCTTTTGTAAAAACCTACAGCGGTTGTATTCCAATCAAGTACGACAAATTCAACCCGTTTAACACCTTTTAAATTTGCAAAATGCATTACTTCAGTATACAGCGCTTTTCCTATTCCGAGACCTCTTTTCGATTCCTTGACAATTAAATCTTCTAAATGAATGGTTCGACCTTTCCAAGTAGAAAACCTAAAATAAACAAGTGCCATTCCAATAATATTCGTAGCGTCTTCTGCCACAAAACAAGTAAATAAAGGATTTTCTCCAAAACCCTCTTCTTTTAACGTGTTTACTGAAATTTCTACTGCGTAGGGTTCCTTTTCAAAAACTGCCAATTCTTTAATTAGCTCCAATACACTAGGCATATCTTCAGGAGTGGCTTTTCGAACTGTATATAACATTGATTGTGTTTTGCCAGACAAATATCGGTTCAAAATTCTTAAAAAAACCCGATATTTGCTGCAAATCAACTTAATAACCTTCCATGGCCAATAAAAACCAGACTTTAGGCGAATTTATTATAGAGAATCAAACCGAATTTAAATATTCGTCGGGCGAGCTTTCGAGACTCATAAATTCGATAAGACTCGCAGCAAAAGTAGTAAACCACGAAGTAAATAAAGCTGGACTCGTTGACATATTAGGAGCCGCAGGAGACACAAATATTCAAGGTGAAGATCAACAAAAATTAGATGTCTATGCAAATGAGGTCTTTATTAAAACATTGACCAATCGCGAAATTGTTTGCGGTATAGCCAGCGAAGAAGAGGATGATTTTATAACGATAACTGGACGAAACGAGAAAAATGACAATAAATATGTTGTCCTTATGGATCCTCTTGACGGATCTTCAAATATTGATGTAAACGTATCTGTAGGAACCATCTTTTCTATATATAGACGGCTTACACCAGAAGGCACTCCAGTTACTTTAGATGATTTTCTTCAGCCTGGAAACAAACAAGTTGCGGCAGGATATATTGTGTACGGAACTTCTACAATGATTGTATATTCTACTGGGCACGGTGTGAATGGTTTTACTTTAAATCCCGCGATTGGAACATATTATCTTTCTCATCCAAATATGAAGTTCCCAGAAAATGGATCTATATATTCAGTAAATGAAGGGAATTATGTCCATTTTCCACAAGGCGTAAAAGACTACATCAAATATTGCCAAAAAGAGGAAGAAGATCGTCCTTATACCTCGAGATATATTGGGTCTCTAGTTTCAGACTTTCATCGCAATATGATCAAAGGAGGCATCTACATGTATCCAAATACAAGCAAAGACCCTAAAGGTAAACTTCGGTTATTATATGAGTGTAATCCTATGGCATATCTAGCCGAACAAGCTGGAGGTAAATCAAGTGATGGCTTCCAAAATATTTTAGATATTGTACCTACAGAATTACATCAACGCGTTCCTTTTTTCTGCGGAAGTAAAAACATGGTAAATAAAGCAGAAGAATTTATGTCGAACTCTAAATAATGTTTTACCCAAGATTTAGTGATTTTAAGCAATAAACAAACCCTAAGAGTAAAAAAAACAACCTTACTGAAGGATCTAGCGCAGCAGATTCTTCTTCAAAGATCGAAGCAATCAAAAATCTCATTTTTGGTGAGAATATTGAACAATATAACAGTGAATTTGAAACATTAAGGAAGGAGATAAAGAGCCAGAAAGTAGTACTTGAGGAATACATAGATCAAATTAGGGGCGAACTAATGCAGTCTATAGACTCATTAAGTACAGCTGTAAACATTCGCATCACAGACCTTGAAGACTCTTTAAACGCAAAGGCAGAAAGACTTACAGAAGAAAAACTTCAGCTTCTTAGGGATATCCTTTTAGTAGATGACAGGCATATTGCGAATGCCATAATACAAAGAATAAAAGAAATTTCTGAATCTTTAGAAACCCAAGAAAAACTTTCCCAAAAAATAGACCGTATTATTGAGAAACGACTTTCTCAATTTGTTAAAGAAATACCTGCTATATTAAAACTCACAATTACAAAAACACTACAATAACAAATTGAAAACTCACAAGATCAAGTTGTAGAAGCCTTATACCCTATTATAGGAAAAATGATAAAGTGCTATCTCGCTAATGTATTGGTAACTTTCTGAAAATATAAACCAAAAAGTTACCAATACATTTTCAATAGATTCTTTAAAGCGAAAATTAAAAGCAACACTTACTTGCGTTAAAGAAAGTGATTTAATGTTAAGTGAAATTGATGCGCATAAAATAAACGAGGTATTTGCGATTCAAAAAGGTTCAGGGATTTTATTGGGTAGCTATAGCTATAATGCCACTGTTGATAAAGAGATGATTTCAGGAATGCTTACGGCAATAAAAAGTTTTGTTGAAGATGCATTTCAGGGAGGAAATCAAAACCTAGAAGCAATAGCGTATGAGTTATATAGTATTCATATTCAAAAATTTCACTCCTATTATGTAGCATCTGTAATTTCAGGCACTTATTCTAGTTCTTTTGAAAGTAAGCCTAGAAACCAACTCTTTAAGGTTTTAAAAAAATTATCTCCTAAAATTAACGCATTGTCTAGACATGAAGTAAACACTATTTTAAAGACCTTGTTTAAACGTTGAAATTAAGGTCTCTACATACATAGAGGAACAACTTAACGAAGACTATTTAGTTGCTGTAGGGGTTCACGTTAAGAAAAAGACATTACTGTGAACGGACAAAACCTCACATTAATTGTTTGGGATATTGAAGGAAGTACTTCAATTGAAAAAGCGCTAAAATCTTATTTACTCGGTTCACACGGGTTTATTTATGTTTTTAATGTTTCTAGACCTGAAAACGCATGAAAATCTAGAAACCGAATTGCGATATCTAGAAGAATACCACAAAAAAATACCCGTAATTGTAATAGGGAATAAAAGCGATAAATTTAATGAGATGGTATCTGAACCATATTTTTCGTCTAAACCATTTGAAAACTGTTTGTTTACGACTGCAAAAACTGGAGAAAACGTAGCAACCCTTTTTGAAGGCTTATCTAAAAAATTGCTGTGTTGATGAGCTTAGCTCATTTTAAAAAAACTTTTTTTGACCACAAGATTTAGACACTTCAAATTGATGAAAATGGTCTACTTGTTGAGTCTGACGACACCCTTTTTAGCTTTAATAAAAAGTCATTATTACAAGAAATACATCCATTCTTTTATACGGTAATTCCATCAATATCAACATTGGGAAATAGCATCCAGTTTCCTTGTGTAAATCTAGAGATTGGCGCCACAAAAAAGATTGTGGATATAGATGTTGTTAAGGAAGAAAGCCATCTATATTTAATTTTGATAGACCTCACAAAACATTATAATGAATCACAACATTTGGTGCAAGAAAAGAATGAGTATACTATTTCAAAGCATAAATTAGCCTACGAGCGTGGGCTCTCATTTGTAAAAGAAGAATTTAAAAATAAAAAAGCGCAAATCTGTTCCCAAAGGTTCTGGTCTATTTTCTAGTAAAAGAGTACTTGTAATCGAAGACGATCTAATAAGCCAGATGTTATTTATGAAACAATTTCTGGACAATAAAAAAGGGTGTTATGTCGAGATTGCAAAGGAAGGAGCTATTGCCAAAAAAATGCCGGAAAACAAACAATATTATATTATTATTTTAAAGCAAAACTTACCTAATATTAGCGGCATAGAAATGATAGAACACGTAAGAAATCACAAGAGCGAAAAATCAAATACGATCCCCATATTAGTTGCTAGTGGAAGTCCTATGTTGGAGCAACAAGAAGAGTTTCTGGCAATGGGGGCTTCTTCATTTTTAGCAAAACCAGATACTAAAAGCGAGCTTTTCAAAAATCTTGAAAAACTCGCTAGATAATTTTAGTCGTAGAAATAGGCTATTTCTTATTAAGGAGGTATTGATAATCTTCCAAGGTCAACCCCCCAGAATAAATTTCAATAGAACGCTTTATCAATTTTGCAGCTAATTCAGTAGTATATCCTAACCCAATAGCATATTTTTCAATTAGCCCACGCTCTTGATCATCAATTTCGTTATCTGCAAAGATCATCTCAAAAAGATCGTGCATACGCTCTAATCTCATATCAGCATCATTTGGAGGGTTTATTGGATACTTATCAGGGTTTTTTAGCACAGCCTCATATTGAGACTCATCTATGTCCAGTTTGCGTGCAAAGCGACGCAACATTTTTTCTTCTTCAGAATTTAATTCCCCATTAATCGATGCAATATTCGCTATGGACGCAAAATGTCCCATATTACGCTTATGTTCACCGCTCTCAAATAAATCTGTAAATGACATAATTTAAATTTTAGAAAACAAAGATAAAACAAGTCTCAAAAATTACCGAGTAAAGCATAAGAATATTTAATAAGAATCCTTTGGACATTTCAAAACCATTAAACTTTTCTTAAACCTTAACCAATAGCAAGTAAAACATTTAATTTTAAAAAAAAGAAATGCCATAATGCCTAAAACACCCTTATTAATCTTTAACGATAAAGGCATCTATTGTAAACAGGCCGATGTTTACATAGATGCTTGGCAACCCGTCGATAAGTGCATTGTAACGCACGGTCACGCAGACCATAGTCGCTGGGGGCACAAGCAATATATCACGCACAATAAAAATGTACCTATCATAAAACATAGATTAGGTGATATAACAGTAAGCGGAAAAGAATGGGGCACGACATTTACCATCAATGGAGTCAAATTTAGCCTACACCCAGCAGGTCATATTGTAGCATCCAGCCAAGTAAGGGTTGAATACAAAGGAGAGGTATGGGTATTCACAGGCGATTTTAAAACCGAAGATGATGGCATAGCCGAACCTTTTGAACTTGTAAAATGCAACACATTTATAACAGAGTGTACCTTTGGGCTTCCAGCATTTAAATGGACTCCACAAGCTGAAGTTTTTGCAGAAATCAATAATTGGTGGGCTGCGAATAAGGCCGAAAATAAAACCTCTATTCTATTTGGATATTCTTTAGGCAAAGCACAGCGTCTACTAAAACACTTAAACCCTAGTATTGGTAAAATCTACACCCACGGCGCCATTGAAAATATGACTGAAGTATTAAGAGAACATTACACCTTTAACGAAACAAATAGGGTGACTAAAGAAACAAAAAAAGAAGAATTATTAGGCAACATTGTTTTAGCCCCACCCAGTGCTCACGGCGGAACATGGATACGCAAAATGGTTCCTTATGTCACGGCTAGCGCTAGCGGATGGATGACCTTTAGAGGCGCGAGAAGACGCCGTGCCATAGATCGTGGTTTTGTATTGAGTGACCACGCAGATTGGGATGGATTGCTTCAAACAGTAAAAGAAACAGGAGCAGAAAAAGTAATAGCTACTCACGGCTATACCGAAATTTTTTCAAGATACCTTAGAGAAGAAATGGGGCTTGATGCGCGTACCGAAAAAACACAATATGAAGAAGAAGATGGTGAAACATCAAATAAAGAAGTGGAAATCAAAGAATGAAACAATTCGCAGCCCTAATAAAAACGCTAGACACCACGAATAAAACCAACGAGAAGGTCGCAGCACTAACGCAATACTTTAATGAAGCCGATGATGACGATAAATTATGGACCATTGCCATCCTCTCGCATCGCAGACCTAAACGCCCGGTAAACACTACGCTTCTTCGCCAATGGGCTACTGAAATTAGTGGGGTCCCACTTTGGTTATTTGAAGAAAGCTACCACATTGTAGGAGATTTAGCAGAGACTATTGCATTGATAATTCCATCTAAAGACATTGCCTCCCAGCCAACCTCCGCAATTAACATAGAGCAAGTTATTCAAAGTGAAGGCGTTAAAAGATTCCCCATTCGAACGGGGATGGAGGGAGGTGTACCACGCGCGTTCAAATCAAATTCTACCAATTCAAAACACTTAATTCTTTCCTCATCAGAAAGGCCACAGGGAGAGAAATCTCTAACCCAGTACATCGAGGAAATCATAATACTGCGCACCCTCGAAGAGGAAGAAAAGAAAGCTTATCTCCAAGAAAACTGGCTCTCAATGTCCTATTTTGAAAGATTTGTGTTTAATAAAATCATCACCGGTGGATTTAGAATTGGAGTAAGCCAAAAATTAATGACGCGCGCATTATCAAAAGCAACAGATATAGATGAAGATATCCTTGCCTATAAACTAATGGGTAACTGGACTCCAAGTACAACCACCTTTCAAAAACTTATTCTAGAAACTAACGAAGAAGACTACCTCAGCAAACCTTATCCTTTCTATTTGGCGTATGCCGTAGAAAAGAACTTTCAAGCTGATTTAGGCACTATTAATGATTGGAGTTTTGAGCATAAATGGGATGGTATTCGCAGTCAGGTAATTATTCGCAATAATGAGGTTTTTGTGTGGTCTCGCGGAGAGGAATTAGTAACAGATAAGTACCCCGAATTTCAACGTTTCTTATCAAAAATCCCTAACGGAACTGTTTTAGACGGAGAAATTCTTCCCTTCGGAAATAAGCAAATTGGAAATTTTAATGACCTTCAAACAAGAATAGGTAGAAAAAATCTTTCAAAAGCTTTACTGGAGAAGACACCCGTAATTTTGAATGCTTATGATTTGTTGGAATGGAAAGAAAAAGACATCAGGCAACGACCATTCATTGAAAGAAGAGAAATTCTAGACACATTAATAGAAAGTATCAATGGGGAAGAAATAGGAATCTACCTGAGCCATACCATGAATTTTGAATCCTGGGAAGCAGCCGCAAAAGAAAGAACCCTGTCACGAGAAAAACGAAGCGAAGGATTGATGCTAAAACGCAAAGAATCACCGTATTTAGTTGGTAGAAAAAAAGGTGATTGGTGGAAATGGAAAACAGACCCCTTTACTATTGACGGCGTCCTAACCTATGCTATGAGAGGTCATGGACGGCGTGCTAATTTATATACAGACTATACCTTTGGCCTCTGGAATAATGGAGAACTTGTAACATTTGCAAAAGCATATTCAGGCTTGACAGATTCAGAATTAAAAGAAGTCGATGCCTGGATCAAAAAAAATACACTAGAGCGTTTTGGTCCTGTAAGAAGTGTAACGCCTCATCACGTTTTTGAAATTGCCTTTGAAGGCATTGCTGAAAGTAGCCGCCATAAAAGTGGCATCGCAACGCGCTTCCCTAGAATTTTACGATGGAGAAAAGACAAACCCATGGAAGAGGCAAATACCTTGGATGACTTAAAAGCGCTGATTCCGAAATGAAACAAACAGTACTAATAAACATAGCCTCAACCTGGTTCCAGCAAAAAAACTGGAAGGTATTCCCTTTTCAAAAAAAAACGTGGAAGGCATTTTTAGATGGTAAACACGGCTTATTAAATGCCCCTACTGGAAGCGGGAAAACCTATGCGCTTTGGGCACCCATCGTTTTACAATACATTAAAGATAATCCAGATTACAAAACAAAACAAACTAAAGGCATTAAAGCTCTTTGGATTACTCCGTTACGGGCACTTTCAGTTGAAATTCAACAATCTGCCCAGCGTTTTGCAGACGAACTAGAAACAGGGTTAACCGTCGGAATCCGCACTGGAGACACCTCACAAAGTGAGCGGGCAAAGCAGAAAAAAAATATGCCTGACTTGCTTATTACTACTCCCGAAAGTTTAATGTTATTATTGGCCTCAAAAGGGTATGACAAAACATTTAAAACACTCACTGCGGTAGTCGTGGACGAGTGGCACGAATTGTTAGGAAGTAAACGCGGCGTGCAAATGGAGTTGGCACTTTCGAGATTAAAAACAGTCTCACCTCAACTAAGAATTTGGGGGATTTCTGCAACTATTGGCAATATAGACCAAGCCCAAGATGTGCTTTTAGGAATGAATGAACAGTTTCGAGAAAACTCAGTCTTGTTAAAAGCAAACCTTAACAAAAAAATAATCGTTAAATCCATCATCCCAAAAAAGATGGAAACTTTTCCTTGGAGAGGCCATATTGGATTACACGTTTTAGATCAGGTTATTCCTATAATTAACGAAAGTAAAACCACATTAATTTTTACAAATACAAGAAGCCAATGTGAAATTTGGTTTCAGAAAATACTAGAAAAATATCCTGAATTTGCCGGCGAAATCGCAATGCACCATGGCAGCATTAATAAAGAAACGCGTTTGTGGGTAGAGCAAGCCATACGTAATGAAAGTTTAAAAGCGGTGGTCGCAACTTCAAGTTTAGATTTAGGAGTAGATTTTGCCCCTGTGGAAACTATTATTCAGGTAGGTGGACCAAAAGGAATTGCTAAGTTTCTGCAACGTGCTGGAAGAAGTAACCACCGCCCTGGAGAAGCTTCAGTTATTCACTTTTTACCCACACACGCGATGGAATTAATTGAAGCTTCCGCATTAAAAAAAGCGGTTAAAGAAGAAGTGATGGAAGATCGCGTTCCGTATTTATTGAGCTTTGATGTTTTAATTCAATATTTAGTCACCTTGGCGGTTAGTGATGGATTCGTACCGAAGGAAATTTTTCCTGAAATCAAGAATACGTTTTGCTTTCAAGGAATTACAGATGAACAATGGCAATGGTGCCTGAATTTTATCACCTTGGGAAGTCAAAGTTTACAAGCATATGATGAATATAAAAGAGTATTGGTGGACGAAGATGGGCGTTTTTTTGTGGACAGTCGCCAAACCGCAATGATGCATCGCCTCTCCATTGGGACGATTGTAAGTGATGCAACGGTGCAGGTAAAATATGTTTCAGGAGGGTTTATTGGTACGATTGAAGAATTTTTTATTGGCAAAATGAAACCTGGTGATGTCTTTGTTTTTGCAGGAAGAACGTTGGAGTTGGTTCGTGTAAGGAATATGCAAGCACAAGTGAGACGAAGCAATAAGAAGACAAGTAACGTAGTAAGTTTTATGGGCGGAAGAATGGCGCTCTCTTCACAAATGTCTGAAATTCTAAGAAATGAATTACAAAGCGAAGCAGACCATAAAAGCAACACACCCGAATTAAAAGCACTGAGCAACATTTTTGATCGCCAAGAATTAGAAAGTATTGTCCCCGGAAATAGGGAGTTTTTAATTGAAACTTTTAAAACTCGAGATGGCTATCACAATGTCTTCTATCCTTTTGAAGGGCGCTTTGTGAATATGGCGATGGGAGGACTACTTGCCTATCGCATTAGTTTATTGCTTCCCATAACATTTTCATTAGCCTATAATGACTATGGTTTTGAATTATTGAGCGACCAGCCTTTAGATATTCAAGAAGTATTAGATAACAATCTTTTTACGACCGATTATCTTTTTGATGACCTTCAAAAAAGCCTGAATAGTACTGAGTTAGCGCGTCGGAAATTTAGAGATATAGCAGTTATTTGCGGAATGGTTTTTACGGGATACCCAAGCAAACAAATTAAAACCAAGCATTTGCAAAGTAACTCTCAGTTATTGTTTGATGTCTTTAGAGATTACGAACCTGACAACCTTTTGTACCAGCAAGCGTTTAAAGAAACCTTTGAACACGAAATGGAAGAAGGCCGTTTAAGTATGGCACTAGAGCGTATTGCAACACAAGAAACGGTTTGGAAGCAATGTAAAAAAGCAACCCCTTTTAGCTTTCCAATTATAACAGACCGCTTGCGAGAAAAATTGTCTTCAGAAAAATTGAAGGATCGTATTAAGAAGATGACATTGTTGTTGACAAGGTAACAATCCGAACTAGTCCTTTGACAATTAATCCTTAAATTTTACCGAAAATAGTAAGCTACCGTCAAATGTTATAAAGGAATATTGCCGTGCTTCTTCTTCGGCAAGGTAGCTACCTTATTTTGAAGCGCAGCATAAGCTTTTATCAATTTTCTTCTGGTATTCTTTGGAGAAATAACCTCATCGATGAAACCTCGTTCTGCGGCGCTATAAGGATTGGCAAATTTCTCTGCATACGCTGCTTCTTTTTCTGCTAACTTGGCAACTGAATCAGCAGCAGCGTTAATCTCTTTTCTGAAGATGATTTCACTAGCACCCTGAGCTCCCATAACTGCAATTTCAGCCCCTGGCCACGCATAATTCATATCTGCACCGATGTGCTTAGAATTCATTACATCGTATGCGCCACCGTACGCTTTTCTTATAATCACAGTAACTTTAGGCACCGTGGCTTCGCTAAAAGCATATAACAATTTAGCCCCATTAGTAATGATACCATTCCATTCTTGATCAGTACCTGGAAGGAATCCTGGCACATCTACTAATACCAAAAGAGGGATGTTAAAACAGTCACAAAAGCGCGTAAATCGAGCTGCCTTTTTAGAGCTATCCACATCTAAAACTCCTGCCAAACTCATAGGCTGATTTGCTACTATACCAGTACTTTTACCGCCAAGTCTTGCAAACCCAACTACAATATTCTCTGCATAGTCTTTATGTATCTCAAAGAAAGTATCTTCATCGATAATCCCGCTTATGACGTGGCGCATATCGTACGGTTGATTTGCAATTTCTGGAACTATATTTTCTAAATCTTCACGGATTTCTGCTCCTAATTCAAAGGGGATGTCTGTAGGTTTATCTTCACAATTTTGGGGCATGTAGCTCAAGATCTGCTTAATTTGATTGATACATTGAATATCATTCCCAGTCGTTAGATGTGTTACTCCAGATTTTGTAGCATGTGTTGAAGCACCTCCTAATTCTTCTGCGGTCACTACTTCATTTGTTACTGTTTTAACTACATTAGGACCGGTAACAAACATATAACTAGATTTCTCAACCATTAAGGTGAAATCGGTCATCGCAGGTGAATAGACTGCGCCGCCAGCACAAGGACCCATAATAGCAGATATTTGAGGAATTACACCCGATGCCATGACATTTCTATAAAAGATATCTGCATAGCCGCCTAGCGAGCGAACACCTTCTTGTATTCTGGCGCCACCACTATCATTTAATCCGATTACGGGCACGCCTATTTTCATAGCCATATCCATAATCTTACAAATTTTTTCAGCGTGTGTTTCTGATAATGCACCACCAAAAACGGTGAAGTCTTGGGCAAATACACACACTTGTCTTCCGTTTATGTTTCCATATCCTGTTACGACTCCATCACCGTAAAATAATTGCTTATCCATACCAAAATCCTTGGTACGATGAGTAACCAAAGCTCCCATTTCTTCAAAAGAACCCTCATCTAGCAAAAAATGAACGCGCTCTCTTGCTGTCAGTTTTCCCTTAGCATGTTGCTTGTCTATACGTTCTTGACCTCCACCTAAATGAGCTAGAGTTAATTTATCTGCTAGTATCTTCTTTTTATATTTCATTCTTGTTGTTCAAATCTGTTTGTACTACTGCGCATTTCTTTTATCCCAGTTTAAGGAGACTGCTGTTGGAGTTTTTACTGTTTTCTGGTTTTCAAGATATAACCTTAATCCTACCAAAGCTGCTATTCTGCGCTCTTCTGTATATTTCTTCTCGAGTTTTTCTGGAGTATAATAATTTTTTACAAAATGAGTATCAAAGTTTCCTGAAGTAAAAGCTTCGTGCTTACAAACAAATTTTCCAAAAGGAAGCGTAGTGAAGACACCTTCAACTTTATAATCGTCAATCGCTTTTATCATTAATTGGATGGCCTCTTCTCTATTCTTTCCATAAGTAATCAACTTTGAGATCATTGGGTCATAGTAAATTGGAACCTCCATCCCTTCTTCAAAACCGTCGTCTACCCGAATACCTTCTCCCACTGGAATTTTATAAGTAGAGAGCGTCCCGATGCTCGGCATAAAGTTATCAAGAGGATCTTCTGCATAGACCCTAACTTCAATGGCGTGACCGTTTATCGATAAATCATCTTGTGTAAATTCTAATTTTTCGCCTCGAGCTACTTTAATTTGTTGTTCAACGAGATCAACTCCAGATATCAATTCTGTTACTGGGTGTTCCACCTGCAAACGGGTATTCATCTCAAGGAAATAGAAGTTTTTATGATCGTCTAGCAGAAATTCTACGGTACCTGCACCTATATAGTCACAGGCCTTAGCAACCTTAATGGCAGCCTCGCCCATAGCCTTTCTTTTCTCAGGGGTAAGGACAGCAGAAGGAGCCTCTTCAACCACTTTTTGATGACGCCTTTGCACACTGCATTCCCGTTCAAAAAGATGAACTATATTTCCATGTGTATCTGCAAGCACCTGAATTTCTATATGTCTCGGAGAACCCACGTACTTTTCTATAAAAACAGAACCGTCTCCAAAGGCTGATAACGCTTCACTTATAGCGCGATCCATTTGTTCTGGTAACTCCTCTAGGTTTTCTACAACGCGCATTCCTTTTCCACCGCCTCCAGCAGAAGCCTTGATAAGAATAGGAAAACCAATTTCCTGAGCAACTTTTCTTGCTAAGGCAACATCAGTAATAGCCTCTTCGATACCGGGCACCATAGGAATATCATAATCCCGAACTGCTTCTTTAGCAGCCAATTTATCACCCATTACTTTAATAGCGTGTGGTTTTGGCCCTATAAAAACAATCCCAGCATCTTCAACTAATTGGGCAAATTTGGCATTTTCACTTAAAAAACCATATCCTGGATGAATGGCATCAGCACCAGTATCCTTGGCTGCTTGAATCACTTTATCCATTACAAGATAGGATGCTGCCGAAGGTGCAGGGCCTAGCAAAACGGCTTCATCAGCAAAACGAACATGAGGTGCACCACGATCTGCTTCTGAGTAAACCGCTACGGTTTTAATACCCATCTTTTGAGCAGTTTTCATTACTCTAATCGCAATTTCACCACGGTTGGCTATTAATATTTTCTTCATGTGTTAGTGATTTTTTATATCCATTCTTTCCCGTAAGCGTAAGTTTTAATCTACCAAAGGCAAAAATCTACTCTTCCATTTTAATAATTAATTGGCCTTTATCGACCGAATCCTTTTTACTTACTTCAATAGTCCGAATGATACCGGCACCGTCTGATAGAACGATATTTTCCATTTTCATAGCTGAAAGAACGAATAGCGGCGTCCCTTTTTCAATAGTATCACCAGCGTTTACCATAATGTCAATAATTAAACCTGGCATTGGTGCTTTGATCGTATTGAATTTGGTTGCGGTATTTGCCAAAAGCCCCATTTGAGCCACTATTGCATCATAAGCGTCGTCAATTTTTATATCATAATGATTTCCATTAACCGCTATAGTCAAGGTTTTTTCAAGCATATTTTCAGCAATTAACACTGCATCAAAGGCTTGGTTATTTTGTAAGACGTGAAAATTAGTTTTTGACATTTGATGCAAGTCAAAAGTTGTTAGATCATCCGTTTTAATATCGAAACTTTGGTCATCAACATGGATATTATATGTGCTCATAAGGGTGCTTAATTTCATTGGTATCTAAATTAAGAATAAATTAGTTTCCTACAGTACGTTATCCATTATATCTTGAACACATTCAGGATTTAGCAGCGTGCTTGTATCCCCAAGATTACTCGTGTCTTTACTCGCTATTTTTCTAAGAATACGACGCATAATTTTTCCTGAACGCGTCTTTGGTAATCCATCAGTAAATTGGATTTTATCAAGTTTTGCAATGGGTCCTATTTGCTCTGTAATAATCTGATTTATTTCTTTTCTCAAATTATCATGGTTTCTACCTTCACCTGTCTCTTTTAAGGTAACATACCCGTACAAGGCATTTCCTTTTACATCGTGCGGGAAACCTACTATAGCGCTTTCAGAAACTGCTGGATGTTCGTTTATAGCATCTTCTATAGGCGCGGTCCCAAGGTTATGACCTGATACAATAATAACATCATCTACACGTCCTGTTATCCTGTAGTATCCTACTTCATCTCGAAGTGCTCCATCTCCTGTAAAGTACATATTTTCGTATGCTGAAAAGTAGGTGTCTTTATACCGTTGATGATTTCCCCAAATAGTTCTTGCAATGCTAGGCCAAGGAAATTTTATGCACAGACGACCATCAGTTTGATTTTCTTTTATTTCTTTCCCATGTTCATCCATTAATACGGGTTGAATACCAATAAAAGGTAAAGTTGCATAGGTAGGTTTTGTTGGTGTACAAAATGGAATAGGTGTTATCATAATACCACCAGTTTCGGTTTGCCACCACGTATCAACAATAGGTGATTTTTTCTTGCCAATGTTATCATCATACCAGTGCCAGGCCTCTTCATTAATAGGTTCACCAACAGTTCCTAAAACTTTTAAAGATGATAAATCATACTTTTCAACATGTTCAACCCCTTCTTTTGCTAATGCCCTAATGGCTGTTGGTGCGGTGTAAAACTGAGTGACTTTATGCTTCTCTACAATTTCCCAAAAACGCCCATAATCTGGATAGCTGGGCACCCCTTCAAACATAACAGTTGTTGCCCCATTTGCTAAAGGTCCATAAACGATATAACTATGTCCTGTTATCCAACCAATATCCGCTGTACACCAATAAACATCATTCTCTTTATATTGAAAAACATTCTTAAAAGTATAGGCACTATACACCATATATCCTGCCGTAGTATGCACCATACCCTTTGGCATCCCCGTTGAACCAGACGTGTATAATATAAATAAAGGATCTTCAGCATCCATAACAGTGGCTACAAGTTCGTTTGAAGCTTCCTCTAATAAAGGTTGAAGCCATTGATCACGTCCTTCTTTCATATTAATTTTTGTATTGATACGCTTTGCTACTAAAACAGATTCTACGCACTTACAATCTTCTAGCGCTTGGTCAACAATTCCTTTTAAATCAATAGTCTTCGCGCCGCGAAAAGATCCATCTGATGTGACCACCATTTTGCAATCTGAATCATTAATTCTGGTAGCAAGTGCTATAGATGAAAAACCTGCAAACACCACAGAATGTATTGCTCCTATTCGAGCACAAGCCAATACCGAAACCGCTAATTCTGGAATCATAGGCAGATAAACACATACTCTATCTCCCTTCTTAATTCCTTTAGCTTTCAACACATTTGCAAACTTATTTACACGATGGTATAAATCTTTATAAGTAATATGCTGCGCGGCTTCTTTTGGGTCATTTGGTTCAAACAAAATAGCTGTTTTGTCTCCTCTGGCTGCTAGGTGTCTGTCAATGCAGTTTTCAGTGATGTTTAATTTTGCCCCTTCAAACCATATTACTTCGGGCTTTTTAAAATCCCAACTAAGTACATTGTCCCATTTCTTCCTCCAGAGGAAATGTTCCTCAGCAATTTCTTCCCAAAACGCCTTAGGATTGTCTACCGATTTCCTGTATACTTGATAATATTCTTCTAAATGTTTTATATGATAATTACTCATAGTGCTTCGTAAATTTTAAAGAGTCAAGATAGTGAATTTTCATTTTAACTTCGGTAAAAATTTTAGTCTACTGTATCTTTGTTGTATTGACATATTCCATAAAAATAAAAGAAGAAGATTTTATATTGCATCCATCAGGTGCTTTGTTTTGGAAACAAAAAGCTATGTTGTTGCTCGCAGATGTCCACCTAGGAAAGGTTACGCATTTTAGAAAACACGGAGCCGCTGTTCCTGCGCATGTTGCTTATGAAAACTTAGAAAAACTAACTGAAGTTGTAAATCATTTTCAGCCAGAAACTGTTTGCTTTTTAGGAGATCTATTTCATAGCACCATTAATAGTGAGTGGCAGGATTTTGTAAAATGGGTGGCCTATACCCCTTCAAAAGTGGTCTTAATTAGCGGAAATCACGACATCATCCCGAAATATTTATTTGAAGATATTAACGTTGAAGTTTTAGAAGAACAAATCATTGATGGCTTTTATTTAACACATCATCCTACTGAACACAAAACCCTTTTTAATTTTTGCGGACACATTCATCCTGGAGTAAAAATGAAAGGAATTGGGCGACAAATAATGAAACTCGCGTGCTTTTTTAAGACAAAAAATCAACTCATATTTCCGGCCTTCGGAAGTTTTACTGGCAACTATATTCTTGAACCCACTAAAGACGATGAAGTTTTTGTTATAGCAGAAGGAGAGGTCGTTTGTGTAAGTTGATTTTACAAAAAGCTTAACCAATTAGAGCCTTTTTTTAGTATTTTCATACGCTAAAAGGAAATTGACCAAGAATGAAAAAAACACTCCAAATCCTAAACATTATACTTTTCGCCATCACTATTTACTTCAATTATGCATCTGCTGCAGGGGTATTTCACGATACAACACAAGCAATGGTGAGCGCAAAATACCACACTCTTTTTACCCCTGCAGGCTATGCCTTTTCGATTTGGGGACTTATTTACCTGTTGCTTTTAGGTTTTATATGCTATCAATCCCGAAGCCTTTTTGTGGAGGTGAGAGATGATGCTTTTATAGAAAGAACAGGATGGTGGTTTGTACTTAGTTGTATTGGGAATAGTGCTTGGTGTTACCTCTTCGTTGGAGATTACATTTTAGCTTCGACGTTTGTTATTTTCTTTATGTTGTTTTGTTTGATTCAAATCGTGCTAAAAAACTCGATGGAATTGTGGGATGCTCCTATTTCTGTAATCGCATTTTTATGGTGGCCTTTTGTGATTTATAGCGGCTGGTTAACCGTTGCTTGTATTGCGAATGTAACCTTATACCTAACCAAAATAGGCTGGGATGGCTTTGGTATTTCTCCTGAAATCTGGACCATAATAATAATTAGTATTGCAACTGTCCTAAACCTTATTGTTACTTGGACGCGAAATATGCGTGAATTTGCACTTGTAGGTGCCTGGGCCCTGGTAGCGATAGGTTTTGCGAATACTGAAAGTTACGAGACGATAAAAGTAGCTGCCTATCTAGGTGCAGGAATTTTAATTTTGAGCAGCACAATTCACACATTTAAAAATCGGGCGACGAATCCGGCGATTAAATTTGCGGAGTATTTCAGAAAATAATACTCGCATAGAAAAACCTTTTGAGCTTTGAATTTGTCATTTTTTTTAAACAGTATAGTTTATTTTTGGAAGGTCCCTATGTTCTAAAAAATAATACACAGTACTTCCCGTTACGCAATTTGACAGGTCATCTTTATAAAGTATCTAACCCGCAAAATTATAATCAGATGCTGCTAAAGATACAGGTATTTGATCTCTTGAAAGCTCACCAGATTTGAGCTTAAAATATGTGGAGTCAATTATATTATATTCATTTAGTTTATCAATTAACTCCTTTGAAATTTTTATGTTTTTGCTTTCTTTTAAAAAAAGTCGATTATTCTGTTTATAAAACTCCGTTTCAAAATTAATTGGATTTGCGCCAATACTATCTTTCAAATTCACCATTATACTATGCCGCCTGTACACTTAAAAATGAAATTGATTATCTTGCTCTGGTTCTTGAGTGATGTAATAAACTTCATTTTCACGGGTTCCTTCAGTACGAGTATAATCAAGAATAATGTTTTGTATGGCTTGATTTTTATCTCCGTTGCTCTCAACACCTTTTCTCCAAGTAGCACAGGCACTTATAAAGATTGTAATTAAAATTAAGGATATGGTCTTATCCAATAAAATGTGCTTATTTTTATTATTGAAGACAATAAAAAAATCAATACTGCATGTATAAAACTCTTCTGGAATATTTGTAATGTTATCAAATTGCTAAAATTGAATTATTCTTAGATTCGAGCCTATTAAACAAACTATATTTGCAAGCTGATGAGTAAAAAATTGGTTCGTTCCCTATTTTCAAAGTCCCGTGCTTTGAAAGAGTTAAACTCCCAGCTTTCTCAAGAAGGCAGGGATAACTGCGTCCTTTCTGGATTAGTAGGAAGCGCAGTTTCATTGGTACTAGCCGAAGCTTTTAAAGCTTCAGAAAAACCCTTTTTAGTAATACTCAATGATAAAGAAGAAGCCGCTTATCACCTCAATGATTTAGAAACTTTACTGGGTGAAGAAACTGTTTTGTTCTACCCTGGCAGCTACCGAAGACCTTATCAAATAGAAGAAACCGATAATGCGAACGTACTTTTAAGAAGTGAGGTTTTAAACCGAATTAATTCCCGAAGAAAGCCTGCTTTAATCGTAACGTATCCTGAAGCACTTTTTGAGAAAGTAGTTACTAAGAAAGAACTTGAAAAAAACACCTTAAAACTTTCGGTAGAGGAACACGTATCTATCGATTTTGTAAACGAAATATTATTCGAATACAAATTTAGAAGAGTTGATTTCGTTACAGAACCAGGCGAATTTTCCGTACGTGGAGGAATCTTAGATGTTTTTAGTTTCAGCAATGATGAACCATATCGCATTGAATTTTTTGGGGATGATGTAGACAGCATTCGCACGTTTGATGTAGAAACGCAGCTTTCCTTAGAACAGCTTAAAAAGATTTCAATTATTCCCAATGTGGATGCTTCGGCTTCGCTTAGTAAGCGCACCTCTTTTTTAAAATACATTTCCTCAAAAACAGTCGTCTGTTTAAAGAATGAAGAGCTCTTGAGTGGGGCTATGGACAAACTATTTGCAAAAGCAACAGAAGCCTATTCAGAAAATGAAGGCGAAATAAACGTTAATAAACCTGCTGAATTATTTTGTACTTCGCTACTACTGAAAGCGCAATTAAAGGAATTTACTAACATTACACTTCAAACAAAAAACACACTTGGTCTCAAAGAGAAAAGTTCGCTTTCGACTTCAACTGCGATTTCGATTTCTTTCAGCACTGTTCCACAACCTTCGTTTAACAAGCAATTTAATTTGTTGATTGAAAATTTAAATACGAACACCGCAGACGGGTATACCAATTATATTTTTTGCAGTAGTCAATCACAAGCAAAACGGTTTCACGATATTTTTGAGGATGCTCAAGGACATGTAGATCAATTTGAAACGGTTGTGTTTCCTTTATACCAAGGATTTATTGACTACGAAAACAGAAATGTTTGCTATACAGACCATCAGATTTTTGAACGCTACCATAAATTTAATTTAAAGAATGGCTATGCTAAAAAACAAGCCATCACTTTAAAGGAATTAACCAACCTTGAAGTAGGTGATTTTGTAACACATATTGACCACGGGATTGGAAAATTTGGCGGACTTCAAAAAATTGAAGTAGAAGGAAAACAGCAGGAGGCCATAAAATTAATATACGGCGAACGCGATATTTTATACCTTAGTATTCATTCGCTACACAAAATTTCAAAATACAACGGTAAAGACGGCACCACTCCAAAAATTTACAAATTGGGTAGTGCGGCTTGGAAAAAACTGAAGCAAAAGACAAAGACCCGTGTTAAGAAAATTGCTTTTGATTTAATCCAATTATACGCAAAACGCAGGCTTCAAAAAGGGTTTCAATATGACCCAGACAGTTACCTGCAACACGAGCTAGAATCTAGCTTTATGTATGAGGACACGCCAGATCAAGGTACTGCTACTGCAGATGTAAAAGCAGATATGGAAAGTGAGCGACCTATGGATCGTTTAGTATGCGGGGATGTAGGTTTTGGCAAGACTGAAGTCGCTGTGCGTGCCGCATTTAAGGCGGTGGACAATGGGAAACAAGTTGCTATATTAGTGCCCACTACAATATTGGCATTTCAGCATCACAAAACATTTAGTGAACGTCTTGATGGAATGCCTGTAAATGTAGATTACCTGAACCGTTTTCGCAGTACAAAGGAACGTCGTACAATATTAGACAATTTAAAGTCTGGAAAACTAGATATTCTCATTGGAACGCACCAATTGGTGAGCAAGGCTGTGGAATTTAAAGACCTTGGTTTGTTAATTATTGACGAAGAACAAAAGTTTGGAGTTTCTGTAAAAGATAAGTTGAAGACTATCAAAGAAAATGTGGACACGTTGACATTAACCGCGACACCAATTCCTCGAACCCTTCAGTTTTCATTGATGGCAGCACGGGATTTAAGTGTCATTAATACACCTCCACCCAATCGCTATCCAGTGGAAACGCACGTAATTCGTTTTGGGGAAGAATCTATTCGGGATGCAGTGAGATATGAAATTTCACGTGGCGGACAAGTGTTTTTTGTACACAACCGTATTGAAAACATTAAAGAAGTTGCTGGTATGATTCAGCGTTTGGTGCCTGATGCTAAAATAGGAATTGGTCACGGGCAAATGGACGGAAAAAAACTAGAATCGTTAATGCTCGGTTTTATGAATAATAAATTTGACGTCTTAGTTTCAACTACCATTATTGAAAGCGGATTGGACGTTCCCAACGCCAACACCATTTTTATAAATAATGCGAATAATTTTGGGCTTTCAGACTTACACCAAATGCGTGGACGCGTGGGTAGAAGTAATAAAAAAGCATTCTGTTATTTTATAACACCGCCGTTTTCGGCCATGACCGATGAGGCTCGTAAACGCATTACCGCACTAGAGCAGTTTTCTGAATTAGGCAGTGGTCTTAACATCGCGATGAAAGATCTTGAAATTCGCGGTGCCGGAGATTTATTAGGAGGAGAACAAAGTGGTTTTATAAACGAAATAGGCTTTGAAACCTATCAAAAGATTTTAGCCGAAGCCATTGAAGAACTAAAAGAAAAAGAGTTCAAAGATTTGTACTCGGAGTCGGAGCGGAACCAAGGACCCCGTGCTTTTGTAAAAGAAGTAATGATTGATACCGATTTTGAATTGTTATTTCCCGATGATTATGTGAATAATATTACAGAACGTTTAAACCTTTACACAAAGTTAAATGAAATTAAAGATGAAGAAGGTCTTTTAAAATTTCAGGCAGCGCTCGAAGACCGCTTTGGTGAGTATCCTCAAGAGGTTGAAGATTTATTAAATAGTGTGCGTATAAAATGGATGGCGAGACAAATGGGACTAGAGCGCATCATTATGAAAAAAGGGAAACTCGTAGGTTATTTTATAGCAGATCAACAGAGCAATTTCTATCAAACAGACTCGTTTTCCAAAGTATTGCAATTTGTTCAAACACATTCACAAACAGTTAAAATAAAAGAGAAGCAAACTAGAAATGGATTGCGCTTGTTGTTAACGATTGATAAAGCTACTTCTGTAAAAAGAATTGTGGGATTGTTGAGTTCATTTTCGGCATAGCACTCGATTACAATCTTGTATCTTTATAAAAATACGATGATGATTAAAAAGCTATTTTTTCTTTTATTATTTCCAGTTATTGCCTTTTCACAACAAGCAATGAAAGGTCATTTTAATCCAGCCGAAGGGTACACATTTGCAATTTTATACAGGATTGCTCCTGATAATGTCTTTTATGTGGCAGACTCAAATATCGCGGCAGATGGCACTTTTAAAATAACCTTACCAAAAGATTTAAAACCAGGTATGCATCGCATTGTATACAATGTACCCCAAGATCAATATTTCTTCGATTTTATTTACAATGGAAAAGAAGATATAGAATTTAATTTTTCAAACAAAGAAGGTGCTATATTTCTTGTTTCTGATGAAAATAAACTCTGGACCAACTATCGCAAAGAAAGCGGCATGTTTGAAAAAGAACTTACAACACAATTTACAGAAACTAGTTTCAACAAAAAAGAAGTACGCAAGCTACTAAAAGAAAAAAAAGGGTGGCTTGATAGTGTGCAAAAACAAGCTAAAGGCACTACAGCATACACCTTTATAAATGTCACCAAGCCTTATTTTCCTTCAAAATTAGAAGATATACAAGATTATAAAATAGCAGCAAAAAAAGACTTGTTAGAAGTTATGGATGTGTCAAATCCATTACTTCAAAACTCTGCCATTCTTTTAGAACAATCATTAAAGTATATTTTTAATCATTCTGACCCCGAAAATAAAATAGCATCGCGAAAGGAGCATATAGATTTACTAGTCGAAAAGTTACAAAGCACAACACCGCAATATCAAAAAAACTTACTCAAGAATGTATATGACTTTATGATCGTTAATGAACAATTAGAACTCTCTAATTATCTGGCTGAAAAACACCTCATCGCTATTTCCGAAAGCGCCAATGACCCTTATCTCGCTGCTGCTTTAAGATTAACAAAAAGTCTCTCATTAGGTAAAGTAGCCCCAGATTTTTCGTGGCCTGCATTCAAAGAAATTACTAAAAAACCAGGTTCTCTTTTGACACTAGATGGTGCTGAAAATTATATTGTTTTTTTTTGGAGCAGCCTTTGTTCGCATTGTCTTGAAGAAGTGCCTATTCTTCATGAATATATGGCTGCCTTACCTGAAAACAAATTTAAAGTAATTGCTGTAGGCCTTGAAGATTTTGAACAAGAATGGACTCCAAAAGCTGCGCAGTTTTCGGGTTTCACGAACGTTCTTGGGTTAGGCAAATGGAATAACGAGATTGGCAATAAATACGATGTTACTGAAACACCAAGTTATTATCTTTTAGATAAAGACAAAAAAATCGTAGCAAAACCTGAAACATTGGAAGACTTGATATTGCTAGTAGAAGCTAGAGATGAATAAACGCTTTCGTGGCAAAGATTCAGTGTATTGATTACAAAAATCTAACTAAAACACGATTTTATATTTAATTAATGTCTTTCAAAATTTTTAAAGCTGTAAAATAATTATGGTTGCATATATTCCTTAACCCCTATAAAAAATATTATGTCAGGTAAATGACGGGTAAAATGATACCGTTAAAATTGGTCAACTTGAAACTAGGCTGTAGTATTGCTTTATAATTCAAAAATCAAATACAATGCAACAACCAGCACTCGGACAAAGGTTATTATCTCTAAGGCAGGAAAAAGGATTAACACAAGAAGAATTAGTTGCGCAATGTAATATTAGCGTACGAGCTATCCAACGCATAGAAGCTGGCGAAGTAGTCCCAAGAACATATACTATAAAAACTATACTCGCGGCTTTAGGTGAAGACTTTGAAAATTTCACTGAAAGCAATCTCGAGAACGGACTCAAAAAAGCTTTTTTTCTAAAAATTGATGATGAACAACAAGCCAGTTTTATTACGAAACATTTAAAAATTGCTTGGATTGCTGGTATTGTTTACTTCGTTCTAGTATTTTTAGAGCTTCCTGCAGATGCATATCGTGTTTTTGAAAATGATCCTTTATACCCAAATTTCTTTTATATACCCTTAAAGATTTTAATGCTTGCATCACTTATTCTTTTTCTTAGAGGTTTTATACTAGCGGGAAATATTCTCAATAATTACCTGTTAAAAGTGGTAGTTTTCATTATGCTTGTTTTCAACGTAGCTTTTTATAGTATTGATATTACATCGTTGTTTTTTGAACCGTTAGATCAAAGTGTCATTTTAATCGCGAAATTAATTTCGTTTGGTGTCATAGGAATTTTAATGGGTGTTGCTATGATCAGGTTTCAAAAGCCTTTGGGGAATATTGCTACAATAACTGGGATTTTTGAAATTGTTACGTACAGCTGTTTCTTAATTGTGATTTTTGCTACGGGTGGCGTAATGCTATTGATCCCGACCAGAATTTTAGAAATTATAATGCTATACAAAATCGCACAGCTAGTAAAAGAAAAGATAAAAGAATCATAATTTAAAACTATTAATTCCGCAATGTTTAAATTCTCCCATTGCGTTAATTTGTAGCTAATTAAAAATGATAGAACGCATTCTCAAAATGCTCAATACTTTCTTGTTTGCTATTTTTTAGAACGGCAATAATATCAAAGCGCGTTTCTAATGAAATATCATTTTCTAATATATATTCGTTTGAAGTTTTTACGAGCATTTTAATTTTTGCCGGACTTACAAATTCTTGAGGATCCCCAAAGAAATTACTATTTCTCGTTTTAACTTCTACTACTATAATTTGATTTTCAAACTTGGCGATGATATCTAATTCTCCTTTTTTAAACGTCCAATTTCGTTCTACAATTTCGTAGCCTTTACCCAGTAAATATTGCGCAGCGAGTTCTTCTCCTAGTTTTCCTAACTCATTATGTTCTGCCATCCTTCGACTCCGCTCAGTATGCGGCTTGGTTTAAATTAAATTACAATATACATTAGTTTACAGGTTTTTATAGAAATCACAAAAAATGATGACCCTTAAGGTTTAGGATTACAAATAGGAAACTGTACAATTCTCATTGGTTATCTCTAATTCTATTTCAGCACCAAAAATCAAAGCGCGATTATCTTCAACATGCCCAGCAGGAAAACCATAGCAAACCGGGAAATTATAACTTGAAACTGCCTCAGCTACAATTTCATTTGCAGATTTTCCAAAGGGTATTGTGTTGTCTCTCATAACACTCATTCCTCCCACGATAATACCGGCGAGACTTTCTAAAATCCTGCTTCTCTTTAAACTCTGAAGCATCCTGTCTATATGGTATAGCATCTCATCTAAATCTTCAATAAAGAGAATTTTCCCTTTTAAATCAACCATGGACGAGCTTCCTATTATGGAATAAAGTACCGATAGGTTTCCGCCTACGAGGATGCCTTTTGTGGTTCCGTTTTTGTTTAATGACGAGGTTTTGACTTTATATTGAATCTCATTTAAGTTTCCGAAGATTGCCTCTTTCAATGTGATTCTGGTTGCTTCGGTTTTCGCTTCAATCTCGAGACACATTTGGCCGTGAATAGTGGCAACACCCAAATTGTTTATATGATTGTGCAACACGGTAATATCACTGTAACCGATAATCCATTTCGGGTTTTTTAAAAATACTGAAAAGTCTAATGCATCAACCATTCTTGCCGTTCCGTAGCCACCACGCGCACACCAGATTGCTTTTACTTCTGGATTATTTATTGCTTCTTGAAAATCAATACTACGCGACCTATCGCTGCCTGCAAATTGGTTTTCACGGGCTCCTATTGTGTGTCCCAACACATAGCTCAATCCCCAAGTTTTCAATATAGCAATTGCCGGCTTTAGTTCTTCCGCAGTAATAGCTCTTGCGGTTGAAACGATAAAAATAGTATCTCCTTTTCTTAGGCTTTGTGGACGTGTCATAAAGAATTTATAAATTTTAACACACTAAATAGTAAACTTTTAAGTTATATTTAGGTCATAAATTTGTCGTGTAAAAATATACATCCTTTACACAATTGGCGCCATCAAATCTATAGTTTATGGAAATCAACACCAATCAACCTTGCAATACGAGTACCCTTGCACCCTATGTGCCTTCGTCATCAAATCCATGGAGTACCAAAAAAATAAAACATATCTATAGAAGGTTGGGATATGGAGCGAATCTTGCAACCATAGACTCCGCATTATTACAAACCCCCGGAGCACTTATCGATTTTTTAGTGGATGAAGCTACGGCTGTGGATGTGACCCCTGCGCCACCTTGGGGAAATTTTGCAGTAAGCGATTTTAATGATTTTAATACCCAAAACCAACAGTTCATAGAAGAATGGCTTTTACAAACCGGAAATGATACGGTAACCCAAGGGCTCAGAGGACGTCTTACCCTTTTTTGGATGAATCATTTTGTGACTGAATTAGAACAATATTCCTATGCCCCGTATATGTATCGATACTATAATTTGATGCAGACCAATGCGCTGGGAAACTTCAAAACATTTGTCCACGATGTAGGGATTAATAGCACAATGCTAGTCTATTTAAATGGTTTTGAAAACACAAAATTTAATCCCAATGAGAACTATGCGAGGGAACTTTTTGAACTATTCACCCTTGGGGCAGACAATAATTATACGCAACAAGACATACTAGAGGCAGCTCGTGCACTTACTGGTTATAATAACTGGGACGAACCTGGAGCACAAATTTATTTTGATGCAAGTACTTGGGATGAAGACCCTAAAACAGTGTTTGGCCAAACAAATGTGCTAACCTATGAAGATCTAATCAACACCCTTTTTGAACAACGAGAAAGTGAAATAGCTAATTTTATTTGCAAAAAATTGTATCAATTTTTTGTGAGTCACGAAGTAGATGTTTTAATCGAACAAAACATTATTGGACCTTTGTCTCAAACACTAATCGACTCAAATTTTGACATATTACCAATGCTGAAACGGCTTTTTAAAAGCGAACATTTTTTTGACAGTCGTGCTGAAGGAGTCATCATTAAAAGTCCTTTTGATATTTTATTTACCTATTTAAATGAAAGTGATTTTTATTACGACGATACCATGATGGGAGCGTTCATTTATTTTGGAGGTCTCATAGGACAAGAACTATATGACCCGCCAGATGTTTCGGGTTGGCAGCGAGATGAAACTTGGATAAATAGTTCTACACTCACTGGAAGATGGCAAGCGATGGAATTCTTGCACAACTATTTATTTCAAGAAGAACTACAAGGATCCTTCGTTGATATTGCCAGAGAACTATCTAATGACAGCAACGATCCAGAAGTAATTACAAAGGCTGTTGTAGATTTCTTTAATGCAAAAGAATTATTTACCGAAGCAGACTATGACATTGCATCCACTATCTTAAAGTGGGAAGTACCTCAAAACTATTATGACGATGGGATCTGGAACCTCAATTGGGACTCTGCTCCTTATCAAATGTATTTACTACTTATTCACATGATCCGTATGCCAGAATTTCAACTAAAATAAAATTGCTATGTGCGAAAATCATCTTCCAAACCAACATACAAAAAATAAAAAAGAGCAGCCTAAAAATGCTCACGATCAAGAACACGCAACCTGGAATCGCCGTTCTTTTATACAGGCATTAGGTCTCGCAGGTGCAGGTAGTATGGCACTAGGAGGCACTAATGTGAGCGCTACTGCAGCCTCACCACTTTCCGTAGCACTCTCTCAATCTGAAAATGATAACATACTGGTTATTATTAGATTAAAAGGAGGTAATGATGGATTGAACACTATTGTTCCCATTTACGATTATGCTACCTATGCAAATCTAAGACCTACCATAAAACACGAACAAAGTGATTTACTAAACTTAAACGATGATTTTGCTTTACCCAATTATATGGGGCAACTGGAGTCTGTTTGGGGAGACGGAAATATGAAAGTAATTCACGGAGTTGGTTATCCAGAACAAAATTTATCACATTTTAGATCTTCTGAAATTTGGGCTTCGACAGATGCAATTAACTTCGAGCCTACAGGATGGTGGGGGCGCTATTTTGAAAACCTATATCCAGATTTTCTAATTAGCCCTCCAGAAGTTCCTCCGGCAGTGCAGATAGGAAGCCTTGGAAATTTAATTTTTGAAGGGACCGATAATAATTATGCATTCTCAGTAGCCAATCCAGACCAGCTCGCTAATGTAGCAGAAAACGGTACCATTCACGATGTGTTAAACATTCCAGACTGTGTCTATGGTGATAAATTGTTGTTTATGAGAGCAACGGCCAACACAACCTTTACTTATGCAGGTGTGATTAACGATGCATATACCGCCTCTACAAACGTGGCGCCATATACTGAAGGACCTTTATCTGATCAACTCGCTATTGTAGCGCGAATGATTAAAGGGGGTCTAGGTACAAAAGTGTATATGGTCTCTTTAGGGAGTTTTGACACGCACGCCAACCAAGTGGAAAATCATCGCGTTCTTTTAGAAGACATGGCGGCGGCTATCAAAAACTTTTATATTGATCTTGCAGATGCAGGATATGATGATAAAGTTTTAGGGATGACGATTTCAGAATTTGGTCGCCGTCCTTATGAAAATGGTTCCAATGGAACCGATCATGGTGCAGCATCACCCACCTTACTATTTGGCGCTGGACTTAACGGAAACGGTTTTGTAGGAACCCATCCAGATTTAGACAATTGGGATGACGCTGATAATTTAATTCCAACGACAGATTTTAGAGATGTGTACTCCACTGTACTAACAGATTGGTTTTGTTTAGACCCCTCCATAGTAAGTACCATACTTTTAAATGAAACATACGAGTCATTAGACCTTGGTTTTTCTTGTAACGCTTTGGGCAACCAAGATTTCAATACGGTTTCTACTTTTAAACACGTTCCTACCTATCGCAACAATAGAACGTATATTGAAATAGACATGAAAAATACCGCGCACGTGGAAATCAAGCTATTTAATATCCTCGGAAACGAAATCGCGGCCCTATCCAATGAAATTTTCTATATTGGAAAGAATGTGATAGATGTTAAGCTAAAAGCGAATCAAAATTTAGCTGTTGGACAATACATCTATCGTATTAATACAGGTGGACAGTTTTATAGTAAGAGTATTTTGATTAGATAGATTTAGTGCTTACAAAGCAATATTTTGCTAAGTAAAAAAAAACTTCTCTAAAAAAAGTAAAGCCAATCATTTTAAAATGATTGGCTTTACAGTATCACTATTATTTCAATTTATTGCTTCACAACCTTAAAGCTAGCCACTGTTCCCGTAGTAGTCTGTATTTGTAATACATAAATACCTGAGGCTAGTTGTGACATATTCACGGCAATATCTTTACCATTTTCTATTGTAGTGTTGGTTAATTGTCCCGTAACAGTGTACAATTTAATTTCAGAAATTTCCGCTTCAGATTCCAATGTTAATATATCTCGCACCGGATTGTTATATTGAAATGAAATGCCGGTGTTTATGTCATTTACCGCAAGGATTTGTTCAAAAGCTCTTTGGGCGTATATTTTATTTCCATCACCTTTATCTTCAATAAATACGGCTACACTTTGCGCATCAACTGTTGCCGTATATTGTATTCTGCTTTTATTTGCATTAAAAGTAGCTAGCGGTCTTGTCTCTTCAGTCCAAGCAAAATCTCCATTTTCATCAAGATATATTGCTTCTAACGTGGTTGAGGTAGCACCATTATCCAATCCATTTTTCAATAGAAACCAAGGAGTATCTTCATAAAGATGTAATTGACCAACATGTACTATTTCATCGCCAATAGCATACAGCTCTTTTGCAGTATCTGTAAAAAGGCGGGCGCCTGTAGTCGTATCAAATTTTTGAATGTATTCTCCCTTCATACTTTGGTTAGGGTTTGAATAGGTGCAAACTGCATAGATCTCATCTAAAGAATTTAGAGCGATTGAAATTTCAGTTTCATTGTTGGTTTCGTTCGTGTCAAAATCTGACCCATTTATTCCCCAAGGAAGAGAACCATCGCTATTTACAAGTTGTACATAAGCATCAAACCTGTTACCTGTGGGAACGGAATAGCTCATAAAAACGGAATCGTCAATATTTACACCTTCATAACTGCGATTAAAACGTGTGGTTTTATCTGCTAATAGTGTTGCGTTTACCCATTGCGCTTCTCCATCACTATTATAGCGTTGTGCATATAAATTAGAATTTATTCCGCTAAGAAGTTGATGAAATACAGCTATAAAACTACCCCCAGCTATTTCAAAAAAGTTTGCGGGTGCAGTAAACCCAGAACCTGTCGTAATTTCTTGTGTTGAAGGCCATACGGCAACTCCGTCTGCATCATATTTTTGCATTACCGCACCAGATGGTGAAAACCAAGCGACAATTGCATCTCCTGTGCTTAATGGGAAGACGGTAACAAGATTTCCTTGGCCTACATTTACTCCATTAGCACCCCATAAAGAGGTTCCTGAAGTGTCCAGTTTAAAAGCGAAAGCAGGGTCTCCACCACCAGTTCCTGTTACACCTATAAATAAATTGTCTTCTGCATCCACCGCTGTTTTCCAGATAACGGTAAAAGTACTCATAGGAATTTGGTCGCTTACTAGTATCCCTTCATTTCCTAGAGTTTGGTTTCCGTCTGCATCTAAAACTTGCAACCTTAACTCGTAGTTAGTAGGTGCTGAAACTACTTTCCAATACACAACGTATGTTTCTCCTGCTGTGGTTCCTAAAGATTGCATATCAGATGATTCAGAATCTGTCACCAATGTATTTACATCAGTATCTGCAATCCATTGGGCATTTGTAATAGTAATTGCCGTTAGCGCCAAAAGAGTAATAAATATTTTCATGATTTTCAGTTTATTTAAATATAGTGATTGATTTTTCATTTTCTTTAAGTTTTCGGATAATTTTATTTAAGCGTTTTGGCTTTTTTAATTTGAAAAAAACATGATATCTCATACTTTCATAATAAAGTCAAACTGCTCATTCATAAATTGAGTATCCTCAACTTCATTTTTCTCACTATCTCCAAAAGCCGTAAATTAACCTTGATCGTCTATGAAACCATTTTTATTTTAAAAAGAGCACACAATTCTATTTAACTCATACTTGTATTCTGAACAGTTTTTACTGCTGTACAGATTTCCTTTGTACAGCATAAAACAAGATTACATTTCCATAAATTTATTAAGCCCACTTCGCATCGTGTCATATTCAAAATTCTTTGCACTTTGACGTAGAATTTTCTTTAACTGAGGCCAAAACGAGTATAACGGTTCTATTAATTTTTGCTTCAATTTCAAATGCTCTTTACTCTCCAGGGTTTGTATTATAAAATGAATAAGAATCTAAATAGAAAGATGAGAATTGGTCAATTACAGTTTGTTCTTTAATTTCTTCTCCTTTTAATTTTATGATATATTTTGTTGATGTACTGTCCACCCAATGCCACTCTGCATAGAGCTCTTGAACTATTGCGGTACACGGATTTGTGCGGTATGGTTGTAAATATAATTTATTTACCGTACCTCTTTTTTGACCTATAAAAACTTTTGCGTTATTTTCAATATTAGAATTTTTATATAAATAATTAAAATCTTTTTTTGACCAACCACCCGTTTTATTTCCCTTTAGCTTAACAATACTGTTTACTGGTTTATACGATATAGAATCAAAAGCAATTTTTAAATAATACATTTTAAAGTTTTCTCCTGTAAAGTTATTTGATCTATCAAGAGCTACAAATTTCATCCCATAATTAGCAAGCCCTTAATACTCCCTGTCATCTACAAAATAGGGTAAGGTATCCCCTTCTCTTACTTCGCTTAAATGTTTGTAGTTGTTAGCATTAATATAATTTTTATGCTACCAAAAATTATAAACGTGCTCACTTACTTTATACGCATCTAGCTGTTTTTGATTGAACCTAATTTCTTCTTGAGAAATAGCGGTTGTGCTAAAGGTTTCGAAAATCAAAAATCCCAATAAAAGCTTCAATCGCAAACGCATCTATTTTAGTTTTTCTAAAAACGTAAATTTTATACTTTATTGGCTTGCATCTAAAGAACCTTCATACGTGTCTTTGTACTCTTTTCAGGATTAAAAACCTGCTGCTTCAAGCTGTTTTTCCACTTTCAATGAGCAACGCGAATGGTCTTTCCTCTTTCCGCGATAGCGGTCTATAATCTTGCACATTTCCGAAGATAAAATCCTTATTTTTGCAGCTATATTCAAGCACACTTATAATGACTCGAGATCCTAAAAGATATACCATCACGGCTGCATTACCTTACACAAACGGACCAGTTCACATTGGGCACTTAGCAGGTGTTTACATTCCCGCAGATATTTATGCACGTTTTCAGCGCTTACAAGGAAAAGACGTAGCTTTTGTCTGTGGAAGTGATGAGCACGGTGTGCCCATTACGATAAAAGCAAAAAAAGAAGGGATTACACCACAACAAGTGGTGGATAAATACCACGCAATTATTAAAAAATCGTTTGGAGACTTTGGAATTACGTTTGATAATTATTCCCGTACTTCTGCCAAGATTCACCATGATACTGCTAGTGCATTTTTTAAGAAATTATATGACGAAGGAAAATTTATAGAAGAAGTAACTGAGCAATTATATGATGCAGAAGCAGACCAGTTTTTAGCAGACCGTTTTATAGTTGGAACCTGTCCTAAATGCGGTAATGAAGAGAGTTATGGAGATCAATGTGAGGCTTGCGGAACATCACACAACGCAACAGATTTAATACAACCTAAAAGTGCCATTACTGGTGCGGTGCCCTCATTAAAAGAAACAAGACACTGGTTTTTACCTTTAAACAAATATGAGCCGTTTTTAAAAGAATGGATATTAGAGAATCATAAAAAAGATTGGAAAACAAATGTCTATGGCCAATGTAAATCTTGGATTGACGATGGTTTGCGTCCACGCGCTGTAACGCGTGACTTAGATTGGGGAATCCCCGTACCTATTGAGGGTGCAGAAGGGAAGGTTTTATATGTTTGGTTTGATGCACCTATTGGCTATATTTCGGCCACAAAAGAATGGGCAGATCGCGAAGGAAAAGACTGGGAACCATACTGGAAAGACGAAGAAACTAAACTCCTTCACTTTATAGGAAAAGATAATATTGTATTTCATTGTATCATTTTTCCAAGTATGTTAAAGGCTGACGGAAGTTATATTTTACCAAACAATGTTCCTGCAAACGAATTTTTAAACCTCGAAGGGAATAAAATATCCACCAGTAAAAATTGGGCCGTTTGGTTGCACGAATATTTAGAAGATTTTCCAAATCAGCAAGATGTTTTGCGTTATACCTTAACTGCAAATGCACCTGAAACAAAGGACAATGATTTTACATGGGCAGATTTTCAAGCAAGAAATAATAATGAGCTCGTCGCCATATTTGGAAATTTCATTAACCGAGTTACTGTATTAACGCATAAGTATTACGATGGTATTGTTCCTGAGCCAAGTACTTTTACTAAAATTGACGAAAAGACCTTAACCAAATTAAAAGCCTATCCTTCAGTAATCGAAAGTTCTATAGAGCGTTACCGTTTCCGAGAAGCGCAACAAGAGTTGATGAATGTAGCACGTTTGGGGAACAAATATCTGGCAGACGAAGAGCCCTGGAAAACCATTAAAACCGACGAAGAACGAACCAAAACGGTGATGTTTGTGGCATTGCAAATCGCAGCTACGTTGGCTGTTTTAAGCGAACCTTTTTTACCGTTTACTTCAGCTAAACTCAAAAAAATGTTCAATTTTGACGGTTTGGAAAAGTTGCCAAATTGGTCTTCTTTGCAAGAAATTTCTCCCCTTTTGATGGAGATGCCTTTAGGCAGAGGGGGCCTCACTATCGCAAAATCTGAATTACTTTTCAGCAAAATTGAAAAGGAACAAATACAAGCACAATTGGATAAATTAGAAGCGAGTAAAAAAGCAAATGAGGCGGCAAATGCGAAAGTTGAGCCTCAGAAAGAGACCGTTCAGTTTGATGATTTTACCAAGCTCGATATGCGCGTAGGTACGATTATAGAGGCTGAAAAAATGGCAAAAACAAAGAAGCTTTTAATCTTAAAAGTAGACACTGGTATTGATGTTCGTACCATCGTTTCAGGAATTGCAGAAAGCTTTACGGCTGAAGAAGTAATTGGGAAACAAGTAGCCGTTTTAGTAAATCTAGCACCTCGTGCTCTTCGTGGCGTTGAAAGTGAGGGAATGATTTTAATGACCGAAACTCCGGATGGGAGATTGGTTTTTATGAATCCTGACACTAGTGGTGTTGGAAATGGAGCGACTATAAATTAATTTATTAAATATGGGAAACCTCTCAAGTTTTGAAAACATGACAGGTTTTTTTACTATGCTAAGCTACATCCTCCAACAAACAAATCTCCCAAATGAAAGTGTAAAAAACACGCTAGCACTATTAGCAGAAGATTGCACTATTCCTTTTATTGCTCGTTATAGAAAAGAACGCACGGGGAACCTTGATGAAGTTCAAATAGAACAAATTGTACATCTCAAAGAACAGTTTGAAGCGCTTGAAAAGCGCAAAAAATCTATTTTAAAAGCAATTGAAGAACAAGGTGAATTAACAACAGAAATTTCGGCTAGTATAAAGAGCACTTCAAATCTTGTTGCTCTTGAAGACCTTTATCTTCCGTTTAAAAAGAAACGTAAAACCAAAGCTGAAACGGCCCGTAAAAATGGCCTAGAACCATTGGCTAAAATTATAATGGCTCAAAATACGAGAGATCTTGAGAGTGTTGCACAGCGGTATACTAACACAAATGTTCCCACAATAGAAGATGCGTTTGAAGGTGCGAGACACATTGTTGCCGAGTGGATTAATGAACGCACGGATATTAGAAACAACATTCGCAAACAACTGGAGCGATTTGCTGTGGTTAGCACTAAGGTTGTTAAATCCAAAAAAGAGGAAGACAAAGCTCAAAAATTTAGAGACTATTTTTCTTGGGATGAATCTTTACAGCGATGTCCTTCGCATAGATTACTGGCAATTTTAAGAGCCGAAAATGAAGGTTTTATTAGAGTAAAAATTGAAATTGAAGAGGAGCGTATTTTAGATAGAATAGCCTCTAAACTCATAAGCTCTAGAGGCACGTGTGCCGACCAAATTAAAGAGGCTCTAGAAGACGCGTACAAAAGACTTCTCTTTCCCGCTTTATCAAACGAAATTTTAGTACAAGCAAAGAAGAAAGCAGGTGAAACTGCAATTTCAATTTTTGCTAAAAATCTAAAGCAATTATTATTGGGTTCCCCTTTAGGTGAAAAACGTATTCTTGCTATTGACCCTGGCTTTAGATCAGGCTGTAAAGTAGTTTGCCTTGATGCACAAGGTAGCTTTTTGCACAATGACACTATATTCCCTCATCCACCAAAAAGTGATGAACATGAAGCAATACGAAAAATAAGCAAATTAGCCGAAACTTACAATATTGAAGCAATTGCCATTGGTAATGGAACTGCCTCAAGAGAAACGGAAGCTATTATCAAAAAAATACCCTTTAAAAATGACGTTGAGATTTTTATCGTTAGTGAAGCTGGAGCTTCTATTTACTCCGCAAGTAAGATTGCAAGAGAAGAATTTCCTGATTATGATGTAACGGTTAGAGGGGCAATATCCATAGGTCGCCGTCTTGCTGATCCACTGGCAGAGCTTGTGAAGATTGATGCCAAATCTATTGGTGTTGGACAATACCAGCACGACGTAGATCAATCGCAACTTAAAAAATCTTTAGATCGTGTTGTGGAAAATTGTGTGAATGCCGTAGGTGTAAACATCAATACAGCAAGTGTGCCGCTGTTGAGTTATGTTTCGGGTATAGGTCCTAAACTAGCAGAAAATATTGTGGAATATCGCGAGACAGAAGGAGCATTTACTTCTAGAAATGAGATTAAAAAAGTACCCAGATTGGGTGCAAAAGCCTTTGAGCAAGGTGCTGGTTTTTTAAGGATTAGAGATGCTAAGAATCCACTAGATAATTCTTCAGTACACCCAGAACGATACGTTCTTATAAAAGAAATAGCCAAAGATCAAGGAATTAATGTTACAGAGTTAATAGGAAATACTACTGCATTAAAAAATATTGCATTACATAAATATTGCACTGAAGATGTTGGAATACTAACATTAGAAGACATAATTAAAGAACTTCAAAAACCTGGACTTGACATACGCCAAAAAGCAAAAGTGTTTAGTTTTAACCAGCATATTAAAACAATTGAAGACTTACAACCAGGGATGCTATTACCTGGTATTGTTAATAATATAACCGCTTTTGGCTGTTTTGTAGATGTTGGCGTTAAGGAAAGTGGTTTGATACATGTTTCCAACTTGTCTGAGACATTTGTAAAGGATGTAAATGAACATGTTGCATTGCAGCAACATGTTATTGTAAAGGTGCTGGAGGTTGATGTTTCTAGAAAAAGGATTCAATTGAAATTAGAATCTTAAGAATGCTAAAAATAGCCAACCATCCTATTTATAAATATGAATTGCCGGCGGGACATCGCTTTCCTATGGCTAAATATGATTTACTCCCTCAAAAGCTTTTAAAAGAAAGCATCTGTAAAATTGAAAATTTTTTTGAGCCTATAAAAGTTTCGGCCGAAACGATTCTTCGCGTTCACGATCTGGACTATTACGAGCGATTACTTTCAGTTTCGCTTGATAAAAAGGAAATACGAAAAATGGGATTTCCGCTTTGCCCCGAATTGGTTGAACGTTCACATTATATTATCGACGGTACGATAAAAGGTTGCAAATTTGCCTTTGAACACGGTGTTGCAATGAATATCGCTGGAGGCACACACCACGCTTTTACAGCTCACGGTGAAGCGTTTTGTTTATTAAATGACCAAGCGGTGGCGGCGCAATATTTATTGGATCAAAAATTAGCGAAACAAATCTTAATCGTAGATCTAGATGTACATCAAGGAAATGGAACCGCAAAAATTTTTGAAAAGGAAGAACGTGTGTTTACCTTCTCTATGCACGGGGCTAAAAACTATCCATTTAAAAAAGAAAAAAGCGATTTAGATATTGGCTTACAGGATGGAACAGAGGACGAAGAATATCTTGCAATTTTAAAAAACACCCTACCCTTACTTATTAAAAAAGTACAACCAGATTTTGTGTTTTATTTAAGCGGCGTAGATATTTTAAAAAGTGATAAACTAGGAAGATTAGGATGCACCACAGAAGGTTGTAAACAAAGAGATGAATTTGTTTTCAATACTTTAAAAAACCTTAAAATTCCGGTTCAAGTTAGTATGGGAGGGGGCTATTCTCCAGAAATAGAGACTATAATTATTGCACATGCAAACACTTTTAAAGTGGCACAGGAAATTTTTTTTACTTAAATAGATTTGATGAAATTCTTCAAAGATTCACCTTTAGGGATCTCCATCTTTTTTCTCAAATTATAACGGTAGTTATCAACACTGGCCGCACTAATCCCTAGTTGCAAAGCAATTTGTTTTGATGTTTGACCCAATCGCAACATCGTAGCGACCTTTTTTTCTTTCTCATTAAGATTTTTATAAAGTTCATCAATCTTTGCTCTAAATGAATCATTGGTTTCATTTACTTGCTGATATAACTGGATTTTCTCTTTATTCTGATCAATGTCATTATTTATAAATTGAATGGTATCCATGACCACACTTTTGTGGGCATCATTAATAACTCTAATACCTTTCATCTTTGCCTTTATGTTTTCCAATAAATCATTTTTTTCAGAAATATGAATGGCAAAATCTGTTATTTGCTTGTTTTTAAATTTTACTTGATTGTCCAAAGATTCTTGTTTTACCGTCATGGTCTCTTGCTTTGCCAAAAGGGTTTCTCTTTTAATCGCGGCAATCTTCCGTTGACGGAAATAAGAGAATACGAAAAAACCCATTAACAAAATAAACATTCCAATGATAAAATAAGTTCGATCTTTTGCTCTTTGTTGTTCCGCTTCAGAAACTTTTAGCTGTGCATCTCTAGCCTCTAATTTTGATGAAATTTCATTATAGTTAAACTCAGATTGGATTACATTAAATTTATTCTTCTGCAGCACAGTTCTCAAACTATCTTCCAATTTGTTATGACGCATTAAAAATTCAAAAGCAAGTTTTGGTTGGTTATTATCCTCATACAACTCATATAACTGCTTTACTACTTCTTTTTCAGATTCTATAAAATCTTCTGTTTCTGGGTGGTTTAAAATTTTATTTAGTTCTGTAATTGCTCTTGGCAGATTGTTCTCCGCTTTTAAAATTTTAGCCTTTTGACCAGCAATAGTAAAGATATGTGCTGGGTTTTCTGATATTATTGCTTGGACACGAGCACTGTCAAGATACTTTCTAGCCACTTCAATATTTCCTAATTTTATAGATGCTTCACTTAAAAAAATATAATCATTTGTTAATATATAAGGAATTGCATCCTTTTTGTCAAACGCCAATTGCTCCTTATAAATAGTACTTGCTGCGTTAGCAAGGTTCTCTTTAAGTAAAATTTCCGCCCTGCTTTTTTGTAATGGATTAAGCCCATCAACATTACCCGCTCGCTGAAACATTACGGTAGCACTATCCAAATATTTTTTTGCCGTTTCATATAACTCGTCGTCGTAATAGAACCCAGCTAAAAACTCATAAGCATCTCCTACTTCCCTCCAAGCCTTAATAGGTTTTCCTATGGACAATGACTTTTCGATACACGCTAGTGCAGTTTCTTTATTATCTGTAGTGAAATAAATAAACGCTAGATCTCCATAGTTTTCTGCTAGATAAGTTCTTGTTTCTAAATCTTGATTGTCTTTGAGTAAAAATCTATTCGCTTGTAAAAGGGAGCCTAAAGACAAGTCATTACGTTCAAGAAAATTATACGCCATTCCCTTTAAACGATAACTAAATCCTATTCCTGCAAAATGTTTTTGCTTGGTTCGATTGGCATAACTTAATGCGCTATCCACATATTTTATTACATTCAGGTCGTTTTCTTCAAATATTTCCCTTTGTGCAAGACGGTTATAAGCCCGTATAATATCAAAACTATCTTTTAAAACTTTACTTATCGCCAGCGCTTCATTAATATATTTAACTGCCTTTTCATTAGGTTCTTCTAGATAATAATCCCCTAAAGTTAAGAGAGTGTTGGTTCTGTCTTTATCAGAAACTTTTTTATCCTCAAGTGAATTTTCGAGTTCAGATATTGATAATATTGCTTTTTCCTCTTGAGCCTCTTGAGCTTCTTGAGCTTCTTGAGCAAAAGACTTTATAGAAACCGCAGTACATAAAATAATAAAATAGTGAATACACTTCATAGGTTGGTTTAGAGTATGCTAACGAAAAAGGCATTTTTATTGTCGCCTAATTTATTCATAATTTTCTCACATCTTAATTATGAGACAAAAATGAGTTGTAAATTTACATTTTAAATGTAATACATTACATCCTTTTTTGTCCCTTATTGTTTTTTGAATTATTAGTGAGTTTAATAAGTGAAAAAGAAAAGTATATCAAATTGTTATGAAAAAGATTCCACTAAGGTTTTTAAAGTCTTGGTGGTTTTTTTATATATGAAACTTGATTCAATCGTTTTTTGTCTCAACGATTGAGCAAAAGCCATTAATTAAACTCATCTGCCCTGATACACTTTCAAAACCTATCCCAAATACAAACCCAATCTTATTTTCCAATAGGGGACTTTCTTTTCAAAATGCTCAAAGTATATTTTTAAACCTTCTGGATTTTGTAGTGTTTCTTTTGCTCTCTGAACCTCTTTTATTTCTGCGGAAGAAATAAACTGATCTAGTTTAACATTTGTTCCAGACTCATGAATTTTAATAAAATGGCTAATTATAGTGTTTTCTTTAATCCCCCTTCTTTGGGCAATTTCCGAAACCGAAAACCCTTCTTCAAATAATTGGAAACTTCGCTCGTGTGTAGCCACTGTATTTTCAAGTGCATCCACATGTTTTGCTATTATTTTAAGGAAAATTTCAGCATATTTTTCTAGTTTGGCTTGCCCTACTCCACTTATTTGTGAAAACTCTTCGATGTTTTTCGGTAGCTTTTGCTCCATGTCTTCTAGCGAGGCATCACTAAAAACCACGTAGGCTGGTACGCCCATTTCAGTCGCAATTTTTAAGCGTTGCGCCTTTAATTTATCGAAAAGATCGGCAGGTTTTCTTGATGTTGCTAATTTTGTTTTCTCTTTAGCAGTTTCTGGTTGAACTAAGTTGGCCAATCTTACTTTTTTTGCTTTAAATAAAATATCTTTCGCTGAAGGGCTTAACAATAACCTCCCCCTTTTCATGAAAATAAATTTGAAGTATTCCTTGATTCAATAATTGAATAACGTACTGTTGTAAATCTCGCCACGAAATATCTTTTGCAGCTCCAAAGGTTTTAATTCCTTGATATCCTTTTTCTAAAACTTGCTGATTTTGAGCTCCTCGCAGTACATCAATTACCATCCCGATAGGTTCTTGTTCTCTTAATCTGGCTACTGCCGAGCATACTTTTTGAGATATTAAAGTGCCGTCAAAATAAGCCGGAGGTGTTTTACAGATATCGCAGTTACCGCAATCGTCTTGAATATGTTCGCCAAAATAACTTAACAGTGCTTTCCTTCGGCAACTCAAGGCTTCCGCAAATTGCTGCATGCGCTCCAATTTAGCCAACTGAAATTCTTCGGTCGCCGTACCTTCAGCAAACTTGCGTAATTGCATAACATCAGCGTAGCTATAAAATAACAAGCCGTGCGCTTTTAAACCATCACGACCACCCCTCCCAATTTCCTGGTAATAGCCTTCAATATTCTTAGGCATATTATAGTGAATCACCCAACGTACATTGCTTTTATCAATCCCCATCCCAAAGGCAATCGTCGCAACAATTATTGGCGTTCTATCATTAATAAAATCTTCTTGAATCTGGTTTCGGTCTTCACTTGAAAGCCCCGCATGGTATGCCGCTGCATCGTATCCTTTCGCTTTCAGTTTTTTAGTGATATTTTCGGTTCCTTTTCGGCTTAGGCAATATATTATTCCACTTTGCAAACCACGAGCACCCAAAAACCTAAATATCTGCTGAATCCGTTGTTGGCCTGGACGAACGTCCAAATAAATATTTGGGCGGTCAAAAGAGGAAACAAATTTTGTAGCTTGGGGAACTCCTAATTGATTCGCAATATCTTCCTGCGTTGCATTATCTGCTGTTGCCGTTAATGCGATAATTGGGGTTCCGGGAAAATGAGTTCGTAAATGTTTGAGCTGCGTATATGCAGGTCTAAAATCATGTCCCCAAGAAGAGATACAATGCGCCTCATCTACCGCTATTAAATTGATAGTAATTTTTGATAAATAATTTGTGACTGACCAAACACTTTCAGGAGCAACATACAACAGTTTTAATTTTCCTGTAATTAGATTTTCTAAAATTTCGTCGAGTTCACTTTGCTCTTGTGAGCTGTTATAATAAGCCGCAGCAATACCATTTCCTTTTAAAGCATCGACTTGATCTTTCATCAAGGCAATTAATGGCGAAATTACAACTGCCGTTCCTTCCATTGCCAAAGCAGGTAATTGAAAACAAAGTGACTTACCTCCGCCTGTGGGCATGATTGCTAAGGTGTCATCTCCTGCTAAAACGCTATCAATTATCTCTTTTTGATTAGGTCTGAATGTGTCGTACCCAAAGTTAGATTTTAGGAGAGATAATATCGAGGTAGTTTGTTTTGTTTGCATTGTTGTAAAAATATGAATTCTACTTTTATGTAAATCGGTCCTTCGGCACAATTTTAAAATTATTTGCGCTGCACGTCATTTTAAAATCACTCAGGAACCTTAGATTCATTTTCTTTCTGAATATTGAATATTGAATATTGAATATTGAAAAATATCAATAAATTGGATTAATAAAAAATGATCTACAGGTTATTTGAAAACAGCTAAAGTTATTTTTTGTTAAAATCAAGTATTGTTATTATTCAGCTATTGTGAAAACTGTTTTTTTGCCAATCTTTCTAAGTCTTGGAATTGTCCTTTGATGAGTGCATCCTTCTTTTTCCTAGTCCACTTCTTAATCTGATGTTCTCGATTAAAAGCATAATCTATGTGTGAGAGAATTTCAATAAAAAGCAACTTAACAGGTAATCGCTCGGAAATATATTAATCCCCTTAGCCATTACTATGTCCCCAAAATCGCATGCCTACATCTTTAGTACTACCCACATAATAACTATTGTCATTACAGACTAATATATAAACATACGCATTCGCCATAGTACTAACTTTAAATAAATTTTACAGCACACTATTTTCTTTAAAACTTCATTCATCTTAACCCCTTTATTAAATGAAACAAAGACGCTAAGGTTCCTGAGTGATTTTAGATATAGGCGCAAAAGCGCCTATATCTAAAATTGTACCGAAGAACCGTAATACAACTCTATTTACTCAACATCAACAACTCATTACATACAACCTCTGTCATATATCTTTTATTACCATCCTTGTCGTCCCAAGATCTATTCGTAAGTTTTCCTTCAATAGCAATTTCCTGTCCTTTATTTACATAGTTCTCTACTACGTTTACTAGGCCTCCCCAAACTACTACATTGTGCCAGTAAGCACGTTCTACTTTTTTTCCGTTTTTGTCTTTGTAGCTGTCATCTGTAGCCATAGAAAATTTGGCCATTTTGCTACCATCTTTCAAGGTTACGATTTCAGGCTCTTGACCCAATCTTCCAATTAACTGTACTTTGTTTCTAAGTGCGTTCATAATAAATAATTTTAATGTCTATCCCGAGTTTCTTACGAGATCTCTTAACAGTTATATGTGTCTTTGGGCTCGTCCCGCTAATCACAATGTCAAAAATGAAGTAATCTATTTTTTGTTATTTCATTTCGACACCGCAAACCTACGATGGCTTTTAAATAAGATTCGGTTGCTACTTATTTACTATCGTTTACAAGTGTTTGTAATCATTTGTTGTCTTTTTTATATTTAAAAATCAATTGATTAAAAATATTTATTGTTTTTCATAATTCTAAATAAAACACATCGGCGCAAGCATGCTCAGCAGTAAAATCACAAAAAATAAAATTCCAAATTCCAAAAAAAAGAAGGATACAAGCAACCAAAAAATTAAACCTCCTGAGATTCAATAAATGCTGAAACTGCAAAAAAACTACCCCCCGAATTTGCAAAACACAACGACATCCAAAGCATAGAAAAGATCCAAGCCGCACTCGCCCGTTTAGAGTATATTGACACCGAAAAAGAAGGCCTTATTGAAGAAGTAAAAACCTACTCCCCGCAGACGGTGATTTTATGGAGCAGAACAAGCTGCGTATTTAGACTTGAAACGATTGATTGGGTAAAATAAGTCATCCTATTAATTTTTTATTAGTTACAAAGAGCACCTTAAAATTAATTATTCCTCTTCTCTCGATTCAAAATAAGTACATCCTAATATAGGAAGATCATCAAATTCTGTTTCCACAGGAAATTTATGAATAAACTCACACACTTCCTCTGGCTTAATAATATGGCAACGTCCCGATTGGCTATCAATTAAGTTTAAAATATCGCCAAAAGCAAGCACAGAAAGTTTTTTACGTCCTTCTACTCTTTCATCTGTATTATTACGTAATGGTTGCTCTTACTATACTCTGTTATTAAGTTCTGTAACTTCAGAGTCACTTTTAGTTACCTCAGGATTAGTAACTGCGTTTAAACAACAGTCTTGTATATTTTCGCTATCATCATCTTTATCGCAGCTAAGAACAATAATTGAAAGTAGTATTATAACAATAAATCTCATTGCTTTAACTTTATTTTGGATTTGTAATTAATGTAATTCGTTCTTTGTGAATGTAATCTCAAATTATATAATAGGTTTCAGAATTCAATATTTATTTTAAACTTAGGTGCAATAAGTTTAAAGAACCAACAAATCTAAAGTTGCTGGGTGATTTCTATGACACCATTAACATTCTAGAGATTGCATTGATATAAATCGCATAACGAAACTAAGGCTGACGAGTGTTTTTTGAATGCCAAAAACATTAAAAAAATTGTACCGAAGCACGAATACTAATTCATCCCCAACGAATACTAAAGCAGCACCTAAAAGCCTTAGAAGGCTCGGTATTTTTACTTTAGTAATCACATTTAAACACATACAAAATGAAAAATTTAATTTTAATATTCGTGCTTTTATTAGGCTTCCAATATCTAACTGCTCAAGAATTCACGCCTTCAAAAGATTATTTTATATCCTTACAAAGTACGCTTGCAGAGGACGAACTAGAACAACAACAAGCTGTCCTAAACCTTAAAGATGATGCGTCAAAAGAAATCACTTATTTCCCAATTGCTCACAGTGAAGCCATCGCATCTATAGAAATTTCAACAATAGAAAACCCAAATCTCAAGGGAGTGAAAAAAATTTTAAAAGTTGATATCATCTATTTAGAATATTGCAAATACATCATTTCAAATTACATTATCGAAACAGAAAATGGCGCTTTTATAAATCTTCCAATGCTTACTAATGAAGTTTGTAACGATTCGAAAAGTGAATTTGTTTACCTTTTCCCGTCTCAAGAATTTGGTAAAGACAATACTATTATTACTGCTCAAATTACGCTAGAAAATTCTCAAATCACAATGGTTGACACTGAAGACACACTTATATGGAATGATGATAGCTATGGAACTTCAGGATATATATATCAGGACTTTTAAATTATAAAGTGAATGTCCCAACCCAACCTCATCTAGCACTAAATAAGAAACAAAACCTTTAAAATGAAGGGCATAATAACCTCCCCTTGAAAGGGCTGTTGCGATCTTATTTTAAAAACAAAACCTTTAATGTTGTAGAGGGTTTTTATTCCCTAGAAGAAATGATAACTTATTTTAATAAACAAGAACTATCGCATCAAGAAATACATATCGTTTCGCATAGAAATCCTTGGGCAGGAATATCCCTAAAAACAAGTAAAGAAGGTGTTGGAGTATCAGTAAATTCAATTTCTCAAACAGCACTACCCAAACTAAAAAACAACAGTACTTGTGAAAAAATAATCGTTTTTCATTCGGGTGGTTTGGGAGAAAGTAAGGCGCTGTTATTTAAGTTAAAAGAAGTTTTTAGAGCGCGTACTTCAACAAAAATAGGGGCATCAAAGTACTTTAATGTTTTCGGTGGAAAATATGCCGACCACTATCTAGCAAAACCATATTATGTTTTTTATCCAACTGCATATTCTCCTGGGCCAATGTCCCTGTCACAAGAAATCAAAACACAATGTCCCATGAATCAGATTGATTGGTTCACCGCTTTAAAAGCAAGAGAAGAAACAGCTTTAGACCAAGTGTTTTCGCATCGATTTAATATCCCTATAGAATACGAGTTTCAATTTAGTAAAAAACAAGACATCCCAACTCTAAAAGACAAAGACGCTGTTATGGATTTCGTGAGTGAAGAGGAACAATTGGCAATGGTATTATATGACTTAGGCATCCCAATAGAGAAATATCGCTGGAGTACAAAAACTAAAGGAAATGAACTCAAAATTGAAGGAAAACTACAGCACTCAAGGTCTTAGAGCCTGCAATGGATCTTCAAGATCTTGGAAATTATATGGCGACGAATATTGAAAATTTAAAAATATCTTTAGATTAAATATAAAACACCTCCCTCAATCAATTCTTCAAACAAGTACTGTAACCCCCAAAATTTGAATGGGAGGTTGGATAGAGAGATAATTTCAACCTAAGATTATAACTATCTTTGTTTTACTTTGAAAAAACTCTTTATACTATTTATATTTTTTAGCTGTGACCTAGCCACTTCCCAAACAAACGAGGTCCGTTCGTATACGATTGAAGACGGCTTGCCACAATCTCAAGTCTACGCTATTGCTCAAGACAGTATTGGGTATTTATGGCTAGGTACACAAGGCGGCGGAATAGCAAAATTTGATGGGGACGATTTCACCGTCTATAATGAAGGTAACGGCCTCACCTCAAATTATATAGAATCTCTCTTAGTGTTGGGCAACCAACTTTTTATTGGCACCAAAAAAGGGCTTTCGGTACTAACAAAAAATAAATTTACGCCTTTTATAAGTCCACAGATTAATGCCCTTTATCATCACGAGGGCATCGTTTATGCAGCTACTGCTTCTGGTATTTATAGTTATGTAAGCGATGAGGGGTTTCAAAAAATAGCGTTAAGTGAGGAGGTAAATACCGCTTTCATAAATGATGTTTTGTACGATGGATCTCATTTTTGGATTGCCGCAAATTCTGGGCTCTATAAAACCAAAAGTCTTTTTCAACGGAGTCCAATTTCCATATTAGAAACGCTAGCATTTCCATCGCTTGCAAAATATGGCGACTATGTCTTTGCTGCTTCATTTGCAGACGGTATTTTAGTGTACGACATTTCTGAAAAGCAGCGGCAAAGAGTTGTTCTTGCACAACCACTACAAATTCAATCACTAGCCATTTTAGAAGAGCAACTTTGGGTATGTACAAATCAAGGAGTTACTATAATAGATGCTAAAAGCCTGCAGTTTCAAAAGTCAATTGGTAGTCAAAATGGCCTTACTGTATCGCATGTTAGGGAGAGTTTTATGGACCGTCAAGGCAACGTTTGGCTTGGTACTAGCGGCGGTGGACTGTATCATTATTTTCCTAACGAATTTACTCATTTTGACAGAGACACCGGCTTGCCTGGAAACAGAATTTATGCTGCCGAAGCTACAAAAAATAAAATATGGTTTTCAGTTTCTGAAAATGGGCTGGTATATATCGACTCGCTAGGAATCCATAAACTTCCAAAAATAGAAGGTCTTGAAGGTGTAAAAATAAAAACGATCACTAGCGATGCTAATGAAAATATATGGGCAGGCTCTGAAGGAAAAGGCTTGCTCTATAGGCATACAAAAACCTACGATAGTATTATAGTTCGGGGAAGAATTTTATGAATATGATCTTTGAAACAGTCGTTATTTCCAAAACACAAAATTTTGTTTTAACCACTAAAGATGGGCTTCCATCAGATTGGATTCGATCTGTTTTAGTTAGGAATGACACCATTTGGGTTGCTACCTATTCTAGCGGGATAGCTAAATTAACCTTTGACATCCAACAGAAAAAAGCGATCATTCATAAAGTTTTTAATGATAAAGATGGTATCCAAGAATTATCCATTCGAGACATTAGTTTTGATGCCAATGGTAGGCTTTGGTATAGTACATTATCTGGACAGATTGGAAATATTAAAGATAACACCGTAACTCATTTGGGCCGGATCGTTAAAGTTTCTACTCCTATAAACACCCTTTTATTTAGAGATAACACACTCTTTTTAGGAACTGCAGATAGCGGCATTTGGTATAGCACAGACGTCAATTATTCTAAATTCGTTCCTCTCAAAGGCGCAAAACAAGCCTCTTCAAAAAACAGTTATCAACTCATTTTTGATGGGGAAGGAAATCTTTGGACAGGAAGCGAAAGAGGAGTTGATAAATTGGTTTTAAACACTAAAAATGAATTAATTGATGTCTTTCATTATGGTAGGAATGATGGTTTTTTAGGAATTGAGACCTGTCTAAATGCAGTTACCCGTGATGCAGATGGCAACCTATGGTTTGGCGCTATTTATGGCTTTACAAAATACGATGCCTCTAAAAACAGTACTGAAAAGATAGTCGTTCCCTCTATTGCGTTTGAAGAAGTTAGGGTAGGGTATAAATTATTAGATTCTATTAACGACCTAAAGTGGAAAGGAAAAAAACTGCAATTAACTCCAGAAGAAAATCAAGTGTCTTTTAGCTATCGCAGCGTAGACCTCAACCACCCAAATACAGTTCAGTACCGCTATAAATTGGATGAAAAAAAATGGAGCCCTTGGAGTAAAATAAATCAACAGAGTTTCCCAGAGTTAACTTTTGGCGATCATACCTTTTCAGCTCAATCGCGCAATTATCGTTGGCAAGAAAGCACCCCTGTGAGTTTCAATTTTTATATAGAAACACCACTTTTTAAAAAGGATTGGTTTCAATGGCTTAGTGCATTTATTTTAGTGAGTCTTATTTTAATAATTGTTATAAAGTACATCAAGACAATCAAAAAAAGAAATGCCGAAACCCAGCAACAACTTCAGCTTGAAAATCATTTACTAACACTGGAGCAAAAAGCATTGCGCTTGCAAATGAATCCTCATTTTATTTTCAATGTTCTTAACGGAATTAAAGCAATGGGAACGAGTGATACTAAAAAAATGAACACAACAATTAATAGTTTTGCAAACTTACTTCGCGGTATTTTAAACAACTCTCGAAAAGACACTATTAGTCTTTCACAAGAAATAGAAACGCTTAAAAATTATATTGAAGTAGAACAGTTGATGGCGCAAAAATCTTTTGAATTTAGTATCAAAACTGAAATTGAAATGGACGCTGAAGAAATTCTAATTCCACCTATGCTAATACAACCCTTTGTTGAAAACGCGATACGACACGGTATTTTAAAAAGTAATACTGAAGGAAAGTTAACGGTGCGTTTTAAGACTGATGTACCGTTTTTACATTGTATTGTTATAGATAATGGACCTGGAATTTATCATTCGCAACAGAACAAAACAACAACAAGTCATCAATCTGTGGGACTAGATGTGACTAGAGAGCGCATTGAATCGCTTTCAGGAAAAGGTTCATTGAACATTCAAGAATTAAAAGAAAACACTACTATTGTAGGGACTAAAGTTGAATTTAGAATTCCATTAGAAACAGATTTTTGATGTCCCCCACCAAACTTTTTTTAGCTAAATTATAAAATAAATTGACTCCTATGAAGGGGGATTTTTGGATATTGAGAGTAATTAAATTGAAACCTAAATTTTAGAAAAGAGTCTTCAAAAGTAGGTATATTCGAAATACAAAACTTCGACAACCCAGAACTTGGAACATTAAACCTGAAACTTAAAATCCTATGTTAACTGCTATTATTATTGAAGACATGCCAGATGCTCTTGCACTATTACAAAATGAGCTAAAAGAAAATCACAGTGATATTGATGTTATTGGCACGGGACAAAGTGTCGTGGAGGCGGCTAAAATTCTCCGAAAGCATACTCCAGACATACTATTCTTAGATATTATGTTGGGAGATGGTACTGGTTTTGACGTCCTTGAAATATTTCCAGATCTCGCGAGCAAAATTATTTTTGTAACCGCGAGCGATGAATTTGCATTGCGTGCATTTAAGTTTGCAGCGATTGATTATGTATTAAAGCCTTATTCCAGCGAAGACTTATCGATGGCAATTGGTCGTGCTAAAGAGCAACTACAGCCTAATAAAGAACGAATTTCTATTTTAAAAGAAACACTTGCTAAACCAGAAGCAAAACCTGGTAAAATTTCACTACATACTTTAGACAAAATAATCATTGTGAGTTTAAATGACATTGTTCGCTGCGAAGCAGATAGTAATAACACAAAATTTCACTTACAAGATGGAAAGAGAATTTTCGTGACGAAGACACTTAAGTATTTTGCAGATATGTTACAGTCTTACGAATTTTTAAGAGTGCACCAAAGCCATCTGGTAAACCAGCAATGCATCGATGCTTTTATTAAAACAGACGGGGGTTATTTATTATTAAAAAATAAAGAAACCATTCCTGTTTCTGTTCGCAAAAAAAGTGAAGTCATTGAAGTGCTGGGTAGAATGCACGGCTAAGAGATTGAGGATACTAGATCTATTCTAGCGTTTTTGGAATTCCTTTTTAAGGTTATGCTCTTTTTTTATAACAGACCCCTTGATAGCTGGCATTGTTTGAAATGTTAAAAAAGCCATTTGATCTATGACCTGTTTTACATATAATTCTGTTTTCAACATAATATTAAAATAAAAAACCATCGGGAATCTCCTCAAACCCCCAATGGTTATGGTTGTGTGATTGTTTTAATTCGCCCACACAAATTTGGTTTAGTTACATGCCAAATATATCCTTAACGATTAAGATTGACAATAGGTGAAAACCCCTATTTTTTAAAAAACCTAAAAAGCATAGGTCGCAGCAACAATTAAATTACACCCAGGTGCTGCAATTCCAGAAGAATATGTTTGATACCGTTGGTCTGTAATATTTTCTAAGGTTGTATTGAGTTGTATTGCTTTAGTAAGAGCGTACTGAGCACCAAAATTTAGGGTATACCAGCGAGGAGAAAATGGATTTCCGTTTGCATCTTTTGCGTATAAAAAGTCATTATTTTGTTGGGTTGGCGCAAGATCTTCAAAATCAAACTGGCCGTTAAAGATTGCAAAAGCATCCAATTTCATTTTCCCTGTTTTGTAGATAAGATGTCCATTCCCAAATTGCGGTGCAGCGTGTCTTATAGGAACTTTAGCCCCATCCTCCTCGAGGGTAAAACCATCAGTAATATTATAAGCTCCTGTAAATTGAAGCGACTTACAGAAATTAATCTCTAAACTAGCTTCAAAACCATATACTTCCGCTTTACCTCCATTTTGGACGGCTTGTACATTACTTAATTCTCCTTGATACTCTAATTCGGTTTCACCGTTTAAACTAAAATCCCTTCGTACCAAGGCATCCTCTAAAATCGTATAGAATGTTCCCAAATCAACTTTAAACACATTCTCAAAATTTAGAGTCACCCCTATTTCACCATTGTAGGCATATTCAGGTTTTAAATCTGGATTAGGCACTACCACGCTTCCTGGCTCACTATCAAATACTTTTCCTACATCATCAATATTGGGCGCTCTAAAAGCAGTCCCAAAATTTATTCGCCATCCTAATATTTTATTTGGGTTAAATGCAAATCCTGTAGTCCCTGTAACCGCGTCAGCATCAATATTTGCTTCCGTAAAAGGCAGGTCATATAAAGACTCATCAAAAACAGCATCCACAAGAACACGATTGTATCTCACGCCTCCTTGAAAAGAAAGTTTATCGGTAATTTTAAAATTAGTACTCAAATAGGCAGCGATCGATTGCCAGGTAGCTCCATCAGGATATCGTGAAACATCTCTGGTGGAATTTCCACTAGTAATATCTGTTTTTGCCCCTACCGAGTTTACTTTGTTGTATACATATTCTAACCCATAATTAAATTTTGTTTTATCCCAGTCCTTCTCAAAATCCCAAGCCGCAGTGTAGGCATTTACTTTTTCCTCAGTTTGAAATAGAATCGCATCTCCAAAATCTCTATTGTTACGGCTTTCTTTAAAACGTTGGAAAGAAATAGTAGCGACACTCTCATCGTAAAAACTATTATTATAAGCGGTGTTTCTTGCTTGTATGTTTCCAGAAATCCATTCTTGAGGGCCGTAATACCATGCTGCAAAGCGCAATTCATTATCTGTCTCTCTAATTAATCTGTCGTATCTAGGAAGGTCACTTGTTGTTGTATAGAACAATCCTAAATCAAAATTCCATTGATCGTTAGCACGGTAGCGTACTTTCTGCATCAAATTTATTTGATTATATCCCGTCGCTACCTGGACTTTGGGATTGTCGTTTTGAACGACAGCGTCAACACCATTTATAGTTTGAACGTATTCATTTCTCAAATAATCATCGGGACCATTACTACCCATTCTCAAATCATCAAAATCGCTATAGGTAACACTGGTTAGAAAAGCCCACTCTTTTGATCCAATATTAAAATCTACATGTCCTGTTTTTTCATTGTTTGCAGTAGCAAAACGAGCTGTTGCATTTCCTGAAAATGACATTCCATCTTCAAAAGAAAATTTTGGCTTTTTTGTGTAAAAATTCATAACCCCTCCTACGGCATCACTGCCATAAACCACAGATCCAGGACCTAGAATCACCTCTACACGTTCAACGGCAAATGGATCTATGGAGATTATATTCTGTACATTCCCACCTCTAAATATTGCGGTATTGAATCGTACTCCGTCTACAGCAATCAAAAGTCTATTTGTTGAAAACCCTCTAATTAGTGGGCTCCCGCCCCCTAACTGGCTTTTTTGCACGTATACTGAACCACTTTGCTGTAATAAATCTGCCGCAGTTTGTGGATTTCCAAAAAGCACATCTTCGCTAGTAATAGAGACTATTTGCTGCGGAATGTCTTTTCTTTGCTGCCCAAATTTTGATACTGAAAGAACAATTTCTTCCAAATTACTCGCATCAGAAGAAATAAAAACTTGATTTGACGCAGTAATTTCAGACTTTTTTAATTGCAGTGTTTGATGCGAGATGTGTTGAAAGGTTATCACTTCATTCGTGTCAAATACAAAAATGCTTACATATCCATCAAAATCTGTAACTCCGCTTTTACTTTTATTACTATTAAAAATAGCAACTCCAGGTATTGGAGTATTGTCTTCTTGACTTAAAACCTGAATTTTTTGAGAAAATGAAATCGCCGAGAAAAGAGTAAAGGCTAGTATAAGTAAAAGTTGTTTCATTAATTAAAAAGTTGGTTTAAAACCAAAAGTGACTTGGGTTTTTTAAAACCCTGCAAATGTAAATGATAATAATCCAGCACCAAATTTAACACCCGCGATCTTTCAGATTTTGTTAATTTTAAATCGTTGAGTGAATCAAAATTTATGCCGAAGAACCTCTTAAAGTTTTTGACATGGGCACCTGTTTCACAATAATCAATGGGATCAGATTCTTGAAAAACACCTTCAGCCTTATTAAAGTACTGGAAATGAGCGTTACTAGGATCAGGATAACAGCCTAAAAACTGGGTTAGTTTTAATAAAAACAAAATATGAAAATTGGGTTCTGTTTCATTTGTGTCCAACCATTGAAAAGAACTTTCTAAAAATTGAAAAAGATGTTCATTAGATTCTTCTTCTTGAATGGTGTTTTTTAATATTTCAGCTAAAAAAAGAACTATTGATGATTTTAATATTTGGGTATGTAACGAATCATAAGGATAACTCACTTTTGCTTCCCGAATACTTTCTAGGGTACCTTTATTTTTATGGTTAGCAACAATCTCAAGTTGCATTAAAGGTTGAAAGTAAGATGTTTTAAGTTTTCCTTTCTTCGATTTTAAAATTCCGCGGAGTAAATAGGTTTTTAAACCATCTGTTAAGGTAAAGCAAGTCGCTATTAAATCTGCTTCTCCATATTTAATGGAAGAAAAGACAATGGCTCTTGTTGTTGTTATCATTACCTAATGACCATTATTTTCTTAATCTTGGTTTCTAGTGCGTCTTCTGAAGTTATAAGCACAAAATAAACTCCAGATGCGACTCTATACCTTCCAAATACAGTGGTATCCCATTGTACGCTTCCTCCTTCACTAGTTTGTTGAAAGACTAAATTTCCTTCTAGGTCTGTGATTTTTACATTTGCGTTTGCCGTAAGCCCGTCTATAGTCACGTTTCCTTCAAATTGAGGGCGGACTGGATTTGGAAATACAAATACTTCTTCTAAAGTATCTCGGGGTGCAGTGGCATTTCCGTTAAAAGAGACAAGGCCATTTACAGTCGCAAAATAAACTTCTCCAGTAAATGGATCAATCGCAATATCCTGAATGCTATTTGACGGTAATGGCGAATTGTCTTTCGTAAACCTAAGCAATGTTTCTTGACCGTTTGCCGATATATAAAACACCCCAGATGTTGCTGTGGCTATCCATTTGTTGTTAGACCCGTCTACTTCAATATCAGTTATGGGTTGTTCAAAAAGCAATTCTTGGCCTACTCCTTCACCATCTAAGAATATGATAGATTGAGCCTCTGGAGCTTGTCCATCACTAAAAAAACTTCCAGGACTAAACAGTACTCTTAGTCCACGCAAAGTTCCTATCCATAATCTATTTTGACTGTCAAATGCAAGTGCTCTAATATCTGTAGACGGCAGACCTCCCTGCCCATCGCCTTCACCAATAACGTTAAACTGACCATTGTTTGGATTGTACCCGGCGAGCCCAGTTTCAACTGGACTGAAGAAAACAAAACCTTCGCGACTTACAGCAACTTCACTATGCGCAAGTTCTTCTCTTCCTCCTGAAACACTAGTAACATCAATCGTTTGTATCTGCCCGTTTGGAGCCAATTTAATCAATGCATCATCTGTTAAAGACTGTACTGCCCAGAGATTTCCTTGGCGGTCAAAGTCTGAACCATAAATACGTACTCCAGCAAAGTTGTTGTTAAAAATAGGGTTTTCCAGAATAGAATTGTTCTCGTTAAAAAGTGTTGTAGGAACTTGGTCTTCAACTTTCAATATTCCATCAAAAAATGAGGAAAAATAGACGGTATCTGGATTTGCTTGGTCTATAGTAACATTAACCAAGTCTGATACTCGATCCACTCCTAAGGAACTAGTTATTTCATCGTGAGGGATATTAAGCCAGGCATTATCTTTTAAATTACTAATTCCTCTCCTGTCAAGTGCTTGGGGGTTAAAAAAAACATCTATTTCTCCATAACTAACCCAAAGTGAACCTGCAGACGCATCTAATGAAAATGATTTATTTAATAGCGGGCCGTCTGGTAAGACCTGAGTGGCTTGGGTTGTTCCAAAAGGAACTTGCAACAACCCATTTAGAGTCGTACCCATATAAAAAACATCGTTAAAGCTATAACCGCTTTGTAAAACATAATCATACTCCGGCAAACTAGTTACCGCAGCTCTTAAAAGAAATCCTTGTTCATAAGATCTTATAGCATTTGTAGTAGTAACGGTTAAAAGCCCATTATTTACTCCAAAACCAACAATGTTAGCCGCATAATTTTCTAGAGGTTCAAAAACATTCCCTGCGTTAATACGAAATATTGAATTGTCGCTTCGTGCCGTTAGGACTCTAGTTCCTAAAAGTTGTATTCCTATATAATTACCTCCAGTAAGGGTCTCCCATTCCTGAAAATCTATTATGTCTTCATTGTCTAAAATTGCCCTTCGTATCCCACCTTCTGAAGAAGACGCATAGATATAAGGATCGGCAATGGTTGTTTGTGTAATGTCTATTTGTGATCCTCCATCTCCTATAAAATAAGAATCTCCAAACTCCAATCTTTCAAGATCATATACCGAAACACCGAATTGAGCCGAAATATACACCTTACCTTCGTGTTCGGTAAAATGGTTTATTTTCTTTTTGTTAGGTGGAATTGTTTGTTTGTTTAGGATATCAACAACTATTAAAACGTCATTTTCCTGACCAATATTCACTACTTCTATAAGCCCGTTTTCATACCCTATGAGTAACAGATCTGTTGGTTCACTATAATAAATCGAAGAAATACTTTCACCTGAAAGACCTTGCACGCTCGAGATGGTAACAATTTCTTGAGTTGAAAGATCGTATATGAAAATCGCATTTTCTGCGGCAACAAATAAACGATCATTTCCTTGAGAAATATCTTGAATGGAAACATATGAAAAATGATCTGTCCACAATGCATCAAAATTTTGCGCTTGCAAACTAACTGTGAAAAGGCAACTAAAAAAAATAAGTAAAATGCGCTGCATGCTATTAAATATAGATATTACTTCTTTATAACTTGATGAATTCTTAAATATTGCTGTTATTTTAACAAAAAGGTTGCCTCTAATAGGGCAACCTTTTTTCCTTGTAACTATAAAATTAAATTATACTACACCCTGAGCAAGCATAGCATCTGCTACCTTTACAAAACCGGCAACATTTGCGCCTTTTACATAATCTACATAACCATCTCCTTCTTTACCGTATTTTACGCAAGCGGCGTGTATATCATTCATAATCGCATGTAATTTTTCATCCACTTTTTCTGCTGGCCAGCTTAAACGCAATGAATTTTGAGACATCTCTAATCCTGAAGTTGCAACCCCTCCTGCATTTGAAGCCTTTCCAGGTGCGAATAAGATTTTTGCCTTGGTAAAGACTTCAATAGCATCTGGTGTAGATGGCATATTAGCACCTTCACTCACACACATACATCCATTATCAACAAGTGTTTTTGCTTCTGAAGCATCTAATTCATTTTGAGTTGCACAAGGCAAAGCAATATCACAAAAGGTGCTCCAAGGTTTTTCCCCAGCGGTATATTTTGCGTTTGGATATTGAGCTACATATTCGCTAACTCTACCTCTTTTAACATTTTTAAGCTCCATTATAAAGGCTAACTTTTCTTTATTAAGACCTTCCGCATCATAAATAAAGCCTCCAGAATCTGACATTGTTACTACCTTACCTCCAAATTCCATTGCTTTTTCTGCAGCATATTGCGCTACATTTCCTGAACCAGAGATAACAACTGTTTTACCTTTAAAAGTTTCCCCTTTGGTTGCTAGCATGTTTTTAGCAAAATAAACATTGCCATATCCAGTTGCTTCTGGTCTAATTAAAGAGCCTCCGTAAGACCTTCCTTTTCCAGTAAGCACTCCAGTAAATTCATTTTTAAGTCTTTTATATTGACCAAACATATATCCTATCTCACGACCTCCAACACCAATATCTCCGGCAGGAACGTCAGTATCTGGGCCAATATGGCGAGAAAGTTCTGTCATAAAACTTTGACAAAAACGCATTACCTCAGCATCACTTTTCCCTTTAGGGTTAAAATCACTACCCCCTTTTCCTCCTCCCATAGGAAGTGTGGTAAGACTATTTTTAAATACTTGTTCAAATCCTAAAAATTTTAGGATAGAAAGATTTACTGAAGGATGAAAACGAAGTCCACCTTTATAGGGACCTATTGCAGAATTAAATTCTACGCGATAGCCTCGATTTACATGAATTTCTCCTGAATCATCTGTCCAAGAGACTCTAAACATAATTGTACGCTCAGGTTCAACCATTCTTTCTAATAGCTTTTTCCCTTGGTAAGTTTCATTCTTTTCTATGAAAGGAATGACTGTTTCGGCAACTTCTGTTACCGCTTGTAAAAATTCTGGTTCATTTGGGTTGCTTTTTTCAACACCATCAATAAAATCTTTGATACTTTGTTTCATCTGTGTTTAATATTTGATAAATGTGAAGACGGTATGCCCAAAATATCTAACTTCAACTGTTCAATATTTTGCGTCGGGCATTTCATCGGTATAAAATATTTGATTTTAAGAATGCTAAAATATTAAAATACTTTAGCTTATTCATTAACGTTATGGAATGTCAAAGATAATGTTTATCGCAAAACAATATGTGCGTTTTTTACGTATTAGCCTAAAATGTTAGTATTAATTTCTATGTTAAATATGTTTTTATATCTTTGTTATGTCTCAAACTAAACCTATATTACTGATGAATACTAGAGTTTTGTTATTGGTATTGTGCTGTCTTGCTTTCTTTCAACAAGACGCAAAAGCACAAGGTTTCTCTCATGAAATTGGAGTTATTGCAGGCCCACTTGCATTTTATTCAGATTATGGAGTACGTAGCGATACGGAAACAAACGTGGGTAACTCTACCATTGGAATTGGTTTTATACACTATCTCAATTTCTCATATCGAGCAGATTGTAATTGCTATACAAGAGACGCCTATTTCAATGATCATTTTAAATTGAGAAATGAAATCAACTATCACAAAACACAACTTCAGCATTTTGGCCCTTTAGTTGCTGATGACAAAACTAGTTTTTTCTCAGACCAATTGCGCGCGGTGAGTGGAAGTACCCGTGTAATAGAAATTGGGTCTCAATTAGAATATTTCCCTTTAAGCATTCGAGATTTTGCTGCCATGTCGACAACTTTCGCACCGTTCATAAGTTTTGGGGTGCACTATGTAAATTTTGACCCTGAATCGTCTTCGACCTTGGGTCCTGATGTGAATGCTCCTCCCGCTGCAAATCAAAAATATATTAACGCATACCAACAAGAAGGGGCCTCTACATGGGCTGCCCTTTGGAGTATAGGAGTACGTTACAAATTAAATGCATCTAGCGACTTAATGTTAGATAGCCGTTGGACCTATTACTTTAATGATTGGGTGGATGGTTTAAATCCTGCCTTAGAACAAAACGGAACGACACCTGTTCCAGAAAATAAGGCCAACGACTGGATGTATTGGTTAAATTTAGGGTATATATACTATCTAAACTAAGCCTATAATTACCCTGGGAGTTAACTGCCATATAACTATAAAACTGCGGAAACTTACTAATAAAGTTTCCGCAGTTTTTTTATGAATTGTGTTTCTAATTAATACAAAAGCAAGAACTAACATTGTTGTATCGCTTGCTCTAGATCCAAAATTAAATCGGCTACATCTTCGACGCCCACCGATAATCTAATCAACGAATCTACCACGCCTGTTTTCTCGCGTTCTTCTTTAGGAATACTTGCGTGCGTCATGGAAGCCGGGTGTCCCGCAAGACTTTCCACGCCTCCTAAACTTTCAGCAAGGGTAAAGACTTTTAAGTTTTCTATTATTTTAATTGCTTCATTATAATCATTTCCCCTCGTTACGAAGGATATCATTCCTCCAAAATCACTCATCTGCGATTTCGCAATTTCATGGTTTGGGTGGTCTTCAAAACCTGGCCAATATACTTTTTCAATCTTTGGGTGGTTTTTTAAATAGTGCGCTATTGCTTTTCCGTTTTCGCAATGACGTTGCACTCTTAAATGGAGTGTTTTAATTCCGCGTAACACTAAAAAACTGTCTTGTGGTCCAGAAATAGCCCCACTTGCATTTTGTATAAAATAAAGCTTATCTGCGAGTTCTTTATCCTTTACCGCGATTGCTCCCAAAACTACATCGCTGTGTCCTCCCAGATATTTTGTTGCAGAATGCATTACAATATCTGCCCCTAAGTCCAATGGCTGTTGTAAATAAGGAGTAGCAAATGTGTTGTCTACAGCTAGCAACACGCCGTGCTTTTTAGCAATGGCACTACAGGCCTTAATATCTATAATATTCATCATTGGGTTTGTAGGAGTTTCTATCCAAATCAACTTTGTATTATCACACACAAAATTTTCAATATTGGAAGCATTTTCCATTCCAATAAAATGAAATATAATCCCAAAATTCTCAAAAACCTTAGTGAACAAACGGAAGCTCCCACCGTACAAATCATTTGTCGAAATCACCTCGTCACCAGGTTTTAACAACTTCATAACCGCATCTATAGCCGCCAAACCACTGCCAAACGCCAAACCAAATTTACCGTTTTCAATACTCGCTACACTTCTTTCTAAAGCAGCTCTTGTTGGATTTCCGCTTCGCGAATACTCAAAGCCTTTGTGACTTCCAGGGGTTGATTGTGAGTAGGTGGTTGTTTGATAAATAGGTGGCATTACGCTTCCATACGCTGGGTCTATATCTTGCTGGCCTCCGTGAATTGTTTTTGTGTTAAATTTCATATTTCAAGTCCGCTCAATATGCGGTGTTTTTTAATTAAATTCTATTGCTTATTAGGGTACCTAGGACCAAAAATAGCATTGTGGCATATGAGAAAAAAGCGACCGCTTTTGTTAATTTGTACCTTTTAAAAATCCTGTTTAAAAATACGTGTTTCCTTTTCCAATCAAAAAACTCTCGTAATTTTGTGCTATGATTAACAAATATTTTAGATTATTTTTAATTTCAGCGCTCCTTTTAAGTTGCTCAGAAACCTTGGATATTCCTATTTCTGAGCGTATCGATGAAGCGTCACTTACTGAATGCAAAACTGCAGCTTGCCCAGTAGTTTCGGTAGCCTATATTCACTATGAAGGGGAGCCCAAATTAGCAGGAATTATTAATGATAGTATTTCTCATTATATAATTTCGGCGTTAAACTTGGGCGATCCAGAATCTCCAGCCACCGCTTCAAATCCCACCGAAGCAATACAAGAATTTATAAAAAATTACTGGCGGGACACAAGTGAATTTCCAGAAACGAATGAATATGAAGCCGAAATTGTAATCACAGAAAACTTTAGAAACGAAGCATTTATTTCCATATCAAAATCTCAATACAAATATATAGGGGGTGCACACGGCTACGGAAGTTTATCTTTTTCTAATTTTAATATTGAAACAGGAAAACCAATAACAACAAGGCAACTTTTGAATGACAGAAAAGGGTTTACTGCTTTCGCTGAAAAAAAACTAAAAGAAGCTTATCAAATTTCTGAAAATGAATCGATAAATTCAACCGGGTTTTGGTTTGAAAACGATACGTTTTATCTCCCGTCAACTATTGGATTTATAAAAAATAGAGTGCTAATTCATTATAACATATACGAAGTCGCAAGTTATGCCGCTGGGCCTATTGAGGTTGAAATATCGTTGGAGGAAGCGGCTCCTTTTATGAAGTATAAAATTATAAATTAAATCCCTAACGCTCTTTTTAAAGCCCCCACATAACCAAGGTGGACTCCTTCATGAAAATGATTAAACTGGATGGCTTCTTTAGCTGAAGAAAGTTTAGTTTTAGTAGTAAGCGTATATTTTTTGTATTTGATAAACACCCCACTATTAAAATCCTCTTCCGTTTTTTTAACGAGTGAGTGCAGTTGACTTTCGCAAAGACCTATTTCATCTTGAGTAGCGTTTCTTTTAGGTTTTGTTCCTTTTTTATAATGTGCCATTTCTTCAGCAGAAACCTGCATTGGCAAACCGCTCTAGCCATAAACTAATGCTTGTTGCGTTACTGCGGTATGTTTTATATTCCAAAAGATGTTATTATTAAAACCATCAGGAATTTTATTTAAATGTTCAATACCGATCGTCTCTAAAAAATACTGAAAACATATCGCGGTTTTTAAGGTGATGTCAAGGATATGTATCATAACGCTATTCTTTTCACTTTAAAATTAATCTAAAAAATAGTAATTGCGCTACCTTTGTTTACTTTAAATAAAAAGATGCAAAAAATATTTTACCTGAGTACTTGTGATACATGTAAACGCATTATGGATGAAATAAATCTTCCCCAATCGTTTGTACAACAAGACATAAAAACAAACACCATAACCAAAGAAGACTTAGAGCATATGTATACTCTTTCTGGGAGTTACGAAGCCTTGTTCAGCAAACGCGCCCGACTTTACAAAGAAAAAAATCTTAAGGACACCCAATTTTTAGAAACAGATTTTAAAAATCTCATTTTAGAACATTACACTTTTTTAAAGAGACCTGTGATTATCAATAACGATGAAATTTTCATTGGAAACAGTAAAAAAGTAGTGGAAGTCGCAAAAGAGAGTTTACATAGAAGTTGATGTCATAGCACCCCACCGACCTCGCCTAAAAGGGAGGCTCATGAAAAAACTTAACTTTTTTATTTTCAGGTGTGTTCTCGCCCTTTAAAAGGCGGATTTAGAGGGTATGTTCGCAACATTTAATTTAAACCCAACCTATGAACCCAAGAGTCTTAGCATTTATCGCAGCCTTTTCCGCCAGCTTTATTTATGGGGTTAACCATACCATTGCAAAAGGATTAATGCCCACGGTGATACAGCCTTTTGGTTTTATTTTATTGCGGGTGAGTGGTGCCGCAGTATTGTTTTGGATTATTAGCTTGTTTTATGAGCGAGAAAAAATAGATAAAAAAGACTGGGGTAGACTCATTTTGTGCGCCATGTTTGGGATGGTCATAAACATGAATATGTTTTTTAAAGGATTGGAGCTTTCAACCCCAATTAACAGTAGCGTGGTAATCACATTATCTCCTGTATTACTGCTTATTTTATCTGCGTTAATCTTAAGCGAACGCATTACACTTTTAAAAGGTTTAGGGATTGCATTGGGACTTGGTGGTGCATTATTATTGATTCTATTTGGGGCTAAAACACAAGCCAATGCGCCCAATATTCCATTAGGCAATTTGTTTTTTATAGTAAATGCTACCTCGTATGCGTTCTATCTCATCTTTATAAAAAAGCTCGTTCATAAGTACAGCTCCATTACGCTGATGAAGTTTTTGTTCCTGATTGCATTTTTCATAAACATCCCTACAGGTTGGTCGCAGTTTAGTGAAGTAGCTTGGATGGATTTAAACTTTACCGAAATCTGGCAACTCACCTTTGTAGTTGTAGGAACTACGGTACTTACCTATTTATTTAATATCTACGCACTCAAACAACTAAGCCCCGCGGTAATTGGGGTTTTTATGTATTTACAACCACTAATTGCAGTAGTTTTTGCAATCTTCACGGGTTCTGATTCTCTTTCTCCTATCAGAATAATTGCCGCTTCGCTTATCTTTTTAGGAGTGTATCTTGCCACTAGAAAGAAAAAACTGATGCCAGAAGCTATTAAGAATGACTAAATTAATTTCTACTTAAATATTAACGAATCGAGTAAAAATCCTCCGCATCGAAAATTAGGAACAGGCGCTAACATATATTTAAGAACCCCTTATGGAAGAAATGCTAGCAGAAAATATTTGTAACTAATACTTACCGAACAAAAAAGCACAAGCAGCTCAAAACAGGTATTTCTAAAATAGGTAGCTATTGAAAATGGGATCAAAACTACCCGCCTATTATTGGGGATTTAGAGGACATTTCAAAAGTCGAAGGCAAACCATAAAATTATACCGAAGTAAGATTCATAGGCACTTCCCCGTGTTTTCTCGTGTGCTCTTTTGTAATCGTATAAAAATCATCGGTATGATCTAGCTTTTTTAAATTGTCAAATAATTCTGAAGGTAGCGCTCTTAACTTTCGGGTGTTTAAATCTATCCACCCACCCATCATTTCACAACGAGCGATATTTCTACCTTTATAATCGTAAAAGTTATGCTGAAACGAAAAATACATTCCATCTTCACTTATTCCTTTTAATTGTAAACTTACCTTAATGGGCTTCCCAGGAAACACTTCCTTAAAGTAAAACATATGCTCATAAAAAACTACTGGTCCAATAGCGTGCTCGACCATTTTTACTTGACCAAACCCGTTTTCAAGCATAAAACTCAAACGAGTATGGCTCATATAATTTATATATGCACTATTCGCTAAGTGACGATTGGCATCAATATCATTCCATCTAACTTCAAATTCTTTTAAATACATTCTTCTTTTATTTTTTGTGTAAAATTAATCGTTAAATCGGTACGCTCAATAAAATTAATAACACTATTGTAAACTTCTTCACTTTTTAAATCGTGTTTTAAACCCTTAGTAATTAACGTTTCAATTTTTGGAGTGCCTTCAATAGCCTTTTTAATAGGTGCAAATGGCGTTATTTTATCATCTTGATCGTGTATTAACAATATGGGCTGTGATGCTTTTGTCAATAAATTTTTAACCAGAATTTCTTGATGAGGGACTTTTAAAATACTGTTGATTTTGAGATCCAGTATTTTTGTGGCTCTTTTTGAAATCCTCAACATTTCTTTAAAATAGACAAAAATGGCATCCATTCCAGAAGGCGAACCCATTATAACAAACTTTTTAACGTTTACTTTTGGGTTTACTAAATAGGCGTATGTCAATGCAGTATTGCTAAAAGAATGTCCAACCACGGTATCTATTTCACCTATTTCAGTCATCGCTTTTACAATTGCCTGACGGTACATTTCTAAATTAAGATAATTCGTTTTAGAGCGTCCGTGTCCTGGTGCGTCCATTGCATACATAGTATATTTTTCAAGATCGATTTTCTTGTGATAAGGAATCCAGCGTTGGCTATTACTCATCCAACCGTGAAGAAACAACACATTTTTAGGACCATTTCCCCATTTATATAACACAGATGATTGACCCTCTTCTTCAAAATAAGTTTGCTGGGCTTGAGAAAGAAATTCCATCCCTTTTTCTGTTATACCTGCTCGTTTTACTTTAGTCAAAAGTTTAAACGAATGTTTTGCATTCCATTTTGGAAATAAAAAAGCCGTAATGTTGATGTATGCCCCAATAAGTTTTAATAATATTTCTTTCATATAATATAGTGATACCGATTGGTATCTATAATGTTAAATTTTTTTAGGCCGAAATTTGATTTGTGATATTTCGCAAATGTCCTATGGTGTAAAGAATCGCTTCAGAATTTCTTTCTAGCCTGCTCATCATAATACCTCCTTCTAAAGTTGCTATAAAAATAGTAGCATAAAACAATGTATCTGTATTCTTTTTTACTTGATTATTTTTTATTCCATTTTCAATAATCTTTGCAACGGAAGCTTTCAATAGTGCGAGCATATTGAACGTTTGTTGACGCAAAATAAGGTTAGTGTCATCAACTTCGGTTGCCGCGTTTAATAAAGGGCAGCCACCCTGGTACAATGGCGTGTGCATATAATTTCCAAAAAACGAAAAGATCGCTTCCATCTTATCTTGAAACGTAGTTGCTCTTTTTATAGTTTCGCCTAATTCTGTAAACATCAACTTTGCCAATCTTCTCAACGCTTGTTGCTCCAGATCACTTTTACTCTCAAAATGCCTGTAAATTGCGCCTTTGGTAAAGCCAGTGGCCTTTGTAATGTCGCTAATAGATGTAGCCTTATATCCTTGCGTATTAAAGAGGTTGGCACTTTCCCTAATTATTAAATCTTTTGTCGTTTCCGCATTGCGCATATACAAAGGTACCAATTGGTATCTTAACTACAAAACAATATTATAGCTTGTTATTAAAGAAGTAAACTTCATACCTTGCAACTCAACACAATTTTAAATTGTATGCCAATAGTTCCATCACCTTACAAAGCAAAAGGGATCTTTAAAAACGGTCATTTTGCCACGATCTATTCGGCCAAACTTCGCCCTATCCCTTCGCTTATACAAACAAGGGAAAGATTGGAATTGAGTGATGGTGATTTTGTGGATATTGATTGGAGTTACAACATTGCAAAAAATGAAGCTACTAAAAAAGTTGCTGTCCTTTTGCACGGCTTAGAGGGGAATGCACAACGTGTTTATATGAAAGGGCAAGCAAACGTTTTAATTAAAAATGGTTGGGATGTAGCTGGGATGAATCACCGTGGCTGTAGCGGCGAGGAAAACAGGCTCTATCTTTCATATAATAGTGGTAGAACTGAAGATCTAGCAGAACTCATTAACCATTTACTTACTCATAAAAATTATGAGGAAATAACATTAATTGGTTTTAGTCTAGGAGGTAATGTGCTTTTGAAATATTTAGGGGAACAAAAAGAAGTGCCAAAACAGATTAAAGCTGGCGTCGCGATCTCTACGCCGTTATATTTAAGAGGTGCCTTAGAGCAGCTGGTTAAAACAGAAAATGTAGTCTATAGCCAAACTTTTATCAACGATCTCAAGAAAAAGTACAAGCGTAAAATGAATCAATTTCCCAATGCCATGAACGCAGATGAGCTAAAGAAAATTCAGAATTTACTAGATTTTGACAATTTATATACTGCAAAAGCCCACGGCTTTGAAGACGCCTATGACTATTATGAAAAAAGCAGTAGTTTACAGTATCTACCCAACATAAAAATTCCAGTACTCATATTAAATGCTGAAAATGATAGTTTTTTATCCTCAGAATGCTACCCTTATGACATCGCAGAGAATCACAAAAACATCCATCTTGAAGTACCAAAAAGTGGCGGTCACGTAGGTTTTCATGTGTCAAACAATGTGTATTATTCTGAACGCCGTACATTAGATTTTATAGAAAAAATCAGCCGTGATGAATGAGAACTTAAAACTACTACTGCTTGCAGTTGGCTATTGTTCGTTTATGATTCTTCTTGGAATTATCTTTTTTAAATTTCCTCCTAAAAAAATAAACCACTTGTATCGCTATCGCACGTCACGATCTATGAAAAATCAAACGGTTTGGGATGCTGCCAATGGGTATTCTTCAAAATTATTTTTACAATTAAATCTCATTGCGTGTATAGTACTTGTTATCATTTATTTTTTAATCCCTCAGCATAGACTTATAGGAACGGTTTTGACTTCAACAATGCTTATTATATGCACGGTTCCAATGACCGAAAAATACCTAAATACACATTTTGATCGCGACGGAAAATCGAAATAGAACAGAACCATTAAAATGGAACTGATAATTGCTACCTTTGCAATTAAATTAACGTATTTATGATTCAGTCAATGACCGGTTACGGCAAGTCCGTCATTCAATTACCAACAAAAAAAATAACGGTGGAGGTGAAATCACTCAACAGTAAAAGTTTAGATCTAAACACTCGTGTACCTTCCTCTTATCGTGAAAAAGAGTTGCAAATTAGAACGATGTTGGCTACTTCACTCACTAGAGGAAAGGTTGACTTTAATCTTTTTGTCGAAATGACAGGGGAAGAAACGACCACAAAATTAAATGAAGTTGTAGTAAAACAATACATCGAGCAATTATCAAAAGTGGTGGATGGCGACAAGACCGAATTACTCAAAATGGCGGTACGTTTGCCCGATGCTTTTAAAACAGAACGAGAAGAGATTGACGAAAACGAGTTTACTGAAATTTTAAAAGCAGTGAAAGAAGCTTTGGTTGAGATAAACAAATACCGAAGCGATGAAGGCGAAGTGCTAAAACAAGATTTTTTACAACGTGTAGACCTGATTGAAACCTATCTTGAAGAAGTACTTACTATTGACGGTCAAAGAATCGAAAATGTTCGAGAACGTTTGCGAAATGCCGTTAATGACCTTAAGGAGAAGATAGATGAGAATAGATTTGAACAAGAACTCATTTATTACCTTGAAAAATATGACATCACCGAAGAAAAAGTGAGGCTTCAAAATCACTTAAATTATTTTAGAGAAGCTATAAATAGTGAAGACAGCAACGGTAAGAAACTCAACTTCATAACCCAAGAAATAGGCCGAGAAATCAATACCATAGGCAGTAAGAGTAATTTTGCCTTAATGCAACAACTGGTGGTCCAAATGAAAGATGAATTGGAGAAAATAAAAGAACAAGCGCTAAACGTATTGTAATGAAAAAAGGCGGAAAGCTAATTGTATTCTCTGCTCCTTCTGGCAGCGGTAAAACAACTATCGTAAAGCATTTACTAGGTATTGAAAAACTGAATTTAGAATTTTCGGTATCTGCAACTTCACGTGCTCCTAGAGGAGAAGAACAGCACGGAAAAGACTACTATTTCTTAAGTTTAAAAGATTTCAAACAGAAAATGAAAGATGATGATTTTCTGGAATGGGAAGAAGTGTATCGTGATAATTTCTACGGCACACTGCATAGCGAAATAGAGCGTATTTGGGCCATGGGAAAGAATGTCATTTTTGATATAGATGTGGTAGGTGGTTTACGCATAAAAAAGAAATTCCCAGAAAGAACATTAGCAGTATTCGTTAAACCGCCTAGTGTAGAAGAATTAAAAATTAGACTGAAAAAGCGAAAGACTGAAAGCGAGGAAAAAATTAATATGCGCATCGCAAAAGCTTCCGTTGAAATGGCTACAGCTCCGCGATTCGATTTTACTATATTAAATGACACCTTGGAACATGCACTAGAAGAAGCCGAAAAATTAGTGCTAGGTCATATTAGCAAACCCCTTTTTGAAGATTCTCAATTATCAAAAGGAGCTATAAATTTAGAAGAAGAATAAATGGCTGATTCAAAAAAAATAGGCTTGTATTTTGGGACCTTTAATCCCATCCACGTTGGGCACCTTACTATTGCCAACTATATGGTAGAGTTTAGTGACTTGGATGAAGTCTGGATGGTGGTGACACCTCACAATCCTCATAAAAAGAAAAGTACTTTACTCGACAATCATCATCGTTTAGCTATGGTACGTATTGCGCTAGAAGACTACCCAAAACTAAAGGCAAGCAATATAGAATTTGACCTTCCGCAACCTAATTACACTGTAAACACGTTGACCTATTTAGAGGAAAAATATCCTGAACAAAGTTTCTGTTTAATTATGGGAGAGGACAATTTAAAAAGTCTTCACAAATGGAGAAATTATGAAGTTCTTTTAGAGCGGTATCACATTTATGTATATCCAAGAATTTCTGGGGTTTCTAAAGTATCTGCTTCCGTTGCAAAGTCGACTTCAATTTCAAAAATAGAGGCCCCTATTATGGAGCTATCTTCTACGTTTATTAGAAAAGCCATTAAAGACAAAAAGAACATTTGCCCCATGTTGCCGCAAAATGTATGGGAATATCTAGATGAAATGAATTTTTATAGACAAGAGATTTGTTAGCCTTATGTTAAAAAAAACGGTTTCAACTTAATTCGCTAATTTGGTGAACATTATTAACTGCCAAATTATTTTATCACCAGAAAAAATTATTTATTATTCGCATTACTTACTGTTCTATTTTCTTGTTCTGAAGAAGACACTTCTACTTTTTAAAATTCGGAATCTTTTGTTAGTTCTATTTCACAGAGTTATTCTGTAGAAAAATTATCAAATTATGAGCCTCTATTAACGGAAGACTTGCAAAGAGGAGGCGGGAAAAATGGTGTGTCTCTTGTATGTTCTGGTGAGTGTGGTTGCCAATTTTTTATAAATATGGATTCAGGTCAAGGCGGTTGTACCTGCTCTCCTTGCACAATGACCATTACATTTCATGACAAAAATCCAACCACAAATAAGGATTTTGAAACAAAACCGTTTTATTCTAGTGTGTTAAATTTAGGATTTTTTAAGATGATGTTTACTGAGTATGATGAGTTCCTTTCAAAAAACTTTCCCGATATTTCACAAACCAATAACTTCAAAAACATAGATTTATTCTTTGGGAAAAAAACATTATTGGAACGTTCAGCTTTATTGACGACGAAGGTTCTGAAGATAATGTTTTAGTTATTTATGAGATTAATGCAAAACGTGGGCTTGGAACAACTTGGAGTGTTAGTTGTTCTGGAGAATGTGGCTGTGCAGCCGGTTTCGATTTTAAAACCAATAATGCAAGTTGTTCTTGTTCTCTTTGTACAATGGTAGTTACTCTAAAAGATAAGTAATTCGATTTATTGTAATCATTAATCGAAATAACTGTTAAATTTATAAAGGTCAGTAGTTAGTTACTTAGATTACAGATAAAATAATCTCTAAATGTCTTGTTGAGCCTTTCGACAGGCTTAAGATAAACTAAAGTCGAAACCTACTTTTAACTGGCGAATAGTTCTCGATCGTTGCACTAGGTATTATCAAAATAAATTGCATTGATTTTTCAAATAATGCTCAAGCGGACAATAGAATATATTTTAATATATGAAAATCAATATTGTAAAATTATATTGTGGTGCGTATTTAACTACTGACCTCTATAAATTTAATAAGAAAAGCGAAACCGCCTCCAATTCAAGTAGAATCGAAAAGCGGTTTCTAACTAACCAACCAAAAAAAGCTTAATGTCTTTTTACTATTTTTTATATTCAAATAAGATGCCAAACTAAAACTGATTAATGTTTTTCATTGTTTTTTCAATTTCAGCAGCTGTTTTTCTGAGCTTCCCATCTTTGTTTTTATATTCAATATACCCTCTTCCTCTAAACTTATAAGTAGTTCCAGAACTAGAATGATACAGTAATATTGTATTGTCATTGATAACGCTCAACTCAAAATACTCATTGCCTAAAAAGTCATAATCTAACGTTAAATATTTCAGGTGTTGGTTTCCGACCACATTGTCAACATTATAAATGCCTTGATAGTTCCAATAAAGATTATTGATATTTGTCCCATTTTGATCTTGTGAACTCAAGAAGTTTCCATCACCACCTCCTGGCAAAAATGCCACATAGTTTTCATAGTCAAACTCACTAAGAGCACCTTCTTGGCTTGTGTATACTTTTTCCCAAATAGCATATTCTTGTAAAAAATAATGAATATTATCGTAAAACAAGCCGTTATAATCAAAGGTGTCACGTTGATACCCAATAAGTACATACGATATATCGAGTGACCTGTTGTACAGCTCAATACTATTATTGCTTAATTGGTTTACCTCAAAATGATAATAACCATCAATATCGTGGGTTATGTCTACATCAAAATTATAAACATCATAAAAACCAACGTCGATTCCATATCCATATCCTTGGTCTCCTATGCCAACTAAATTATTGTTTGCGTGCAAGGTTCCGCTTACAAATGACATGGTAAATGCTGTTTGTAAAAATGGAATGTACCCATTGCCTTGTGTTTGATTTATATCAACATACCACAATTCATAAGAGCCCATTAGTTGCCCTAATGTTACAGTTGGTGGAGTGTTACCATTGTGAGGTTCTTCAACGATAACAGTTTCCGTATAACAAGAAGTCAAGAGCATTGTTACAAGGCTCATTCCTAAAAATAGTTTCATCGCGTTCATAAGTCATCCTGTTAAAGTTAATACCTCTCAATTTTCATAAATTATACCAAAAGCATAGTTCGCTGAAAACCAATTAAATAAGCTAATGCTTTCGATTGGTTTTATAAAACTGAATATTCATACTATCTACTTAAATTCTATTTTAATTCATTATTTTTGAAATACAGACACTACTAAGTTTATGGAAAAACAACTCAAGTTTGCAGTATTGGGAGGCGGAAGCTGGGCAACAGCCATTGTAAAGATGTTATGCGAAAATCTTGATGAAGTGGGTTGGTATATGAGAAGCACCTATGCGCTAGAACACATTAAAAAAGAACAGCACAATCCTAATTATTTGAGTTCGGTTGAATTTAACCCAGAAAAACTAAAGCTCAGTAACGATATTAATGAAATAGTCGCGTATGCAGATTATCTTTTTTTTGTGATACCGTCAGCTTTTGTGCATAAGGAATTGGAAAGTTTAACCGCTTCATTAGAGGGTAAAATTATCTTTTCTGCCATTAAAGGAATTGTTCCAGAAAGCAGTCTTATTGTTGGGGATCATTTTAACACCCACTTAGGCGTTCCATTTGCTGATATTGGGGTGATTTCTGGACCTTGCCACGCTGAGGAAGTTGCGTTAGAACGATTGTCCTATTTAACCATTGCATGTGCGGATCAAGAAAAGGCTGAAATTGTTTGTAAAAATCTTAGTTGCGATTATATAAAATGCAACGCAAGCGATGATGTAATTGGAACCGAATATGCTGCGATGCTCAAAAATATTTATGCCATTGCTGCCGGCATTGCACATGGATTGGGCTACGGGGATAACTTTCAAAGTGTGTTGATGAGCAATGCCATTCGCGAAATGAAACGCTATGTAAAAAAGGTTCATAAAATGAAACGTGACATTAATGACTCTGCTTATTTAGGAGATCTATTGGTAACGGGATACTCTGTTTTTAGCAGAAATAGAATGTTTGGGAATATGATTGGAAAAGGCTATACCGTTAAAAGCGCTCAAATGGAAATGAGTATGGTGGCTGAAGGATACTATGCCGCAAAAAGCGCCTATAATCTAAATCAAGCGAAAGGAAAGAATAAAGCTAAAACACCCATTATAAAAGCAATTTTTGAAATTCTTTATGAAAATAAAAATCCAAAAATTGTATTTCTAAAATTGACTGACAAATTGAATTGATTTTTAAATCATTCCCCATCCATTTCTAACTTTTTCAAATAATAACTAGGATAAATTTTATGCTTTTTATAAAATGCCTTTGAAAAAGATTCTCCACTTTTAAAACCACTTTCCTCTGCAATTGCCTTAATAGTATACTTTCTAAAACGCGGGTTCTCGTTTAATTCTTCTATAGCAAATGCCACTCTTAAGTCATTGAGATACTGGGAGAAGTTCTTATCTATTTCTAAATTCACAACCTTAGATAAATACGACGAATTTGTGCCAAAAGACTTTGCGACTTTATTTAGTGTAGCATTTTTATCTCTAAATAACTTTTTATTTTGAAATTCCTCCAATTGTTTTAAAATCGAAACTATAATTTCTGGCGAAATATTATTGGTTTTTGAAACTTCTTTTGGCTTTCTCTTTTCGGCCTTTTGGTTTGTCATTAACTCATCAAAACGTTTTTTATAAACTGTTTGACGAGAATATACATAAAACAGTAAAAACAAGCCTATTGCTAATGCACCAGCGACCCACCATATTATATTTCTTGCCGCTGCATTTTTATTTTTGAGACTGTCTATCTCAAATTCTTTACTTTCAACAAGCTCAGGAATAATAAACCCTTCATTGGTTTCTGCTTTAACTTTCTGTTTTTTTGCATTAATTAAAGTAGTTACTTCATTAAGCTTATACAGGTACTCTATTTGCTTTTTAGAATCTCCTTTTTTTCTATAGTGAGCAATTAGCGTTTCGTAAACATCAGGAAGTTCTGGATGTACTATTTTATTAATTTCATATTCTTTGTCTATTTTTTTAAGAAAGTCAACGCCAAGGTTCTGGTCACCAATTTCAAAGTAATATTTCCCCATGTTAAGATCAAAATAGCGAACATAACTCGCATTGTAGGAGTCTCTATATATGTCCCCTTTTATAAGACTATCCTTTGCAGATCGTATTCTGTTTTTTTGAAATAATGGTGCCGCAGATTTAGAAACAAATTCATAATATGCCACGGTGTCTTTTGCCGCCAACGCGTTTTCAATTCCTAAATTATAGTAATGAAGTGCAGGATCTGGTTCTTTCAGTTGTACGTATCCAAGCCCAATATTTTTTAATGTTGTTAGATAGTTTTTGTTGTCTTGGAGCGTGTCAAATTTTTTAATTAATTCCAGCGTTAGAAAATCGGTTTCAAGGCTTTTTGAGTAATTACCCCATAATTTATTTACTGCTGAAATTGTATTTAATGCTGCAATTTGCTGCTCCACATTATTTTTTGATTTAGCGGAACGATATCCTAAAATCGCATTTTGCAAACTTGCGACATACTTCTCATCATAAAACTGAAAATAAGACTTGTACAAATATCCAATAGCAGGAAAGTCTATATGATCACTATTAATAGAATAATGAATGGTACTGTCCAACATTTTAAGGGCTTCCTCTTTTTCTGAAACTCTAGCCAACTGTTCGTATCCAAGACCAATTTTTGTATAATTACCCTCTAATTTCCCTTTTATAATAGTGGCGCGGGCAATTTGCTTTGCAGTTAATGTATCCTTTATTTTCATGCTAAAGAGCAAGGAGAGGTAGTCGTAAGATTTAGACTCTAAATAGGCACTACTATATTCTTGCCCTTTTACTAAAGTAGCCGTGCCGATGGTAATAAAAAGTATGAAGAATTTTAATTTCAAATTTAGCAAGGCTTTATAATGAAAAATCTACTACCCTAAAAGTAGCAATTATAAAGCGAGAGCGAAAGAGCAAACTAATGATGAGACAAACAAAATAAGTAAACATCTTAAAAACAGACGTGTAGCGATTATTTTAGAAGTCTCTATTTATAAATAACGCCTTGTAAGTGCTGTTATCTTGCCAAAACACCTTTAGGATTCATTACCGGAAGGGCAACAAGGTTCTCTTCGACAATAGAAAACCGTGGTAACTCAAATCGCTTATCATACATGTTTTGCCCTCTAAAAAAGGTAATTGTAAAGAAATTATCAAGCTTAAAGACACTCTCATCAATGTATTCAATCAAGGCAAATCCTTTAGCAGGAATTATAGCAATTGACTTGCGCATAGGAGCGGTCATATCTTTTTCATCATACCCTTGTGTTACTATTAAAACAGTCTCAATGGGGGTTTCACCGTCATTAATAATATAAATGTTCCAGTCTTGGGTATTATAGGTTTCGTTAAGTTCATAAACCGCCGCAACGTAAACATCTTTAACTTCTGGGATTTCAATATCTTTTCTCACCGTAATAATTAATTATATGTTTTGGCAGTAACTTTAGTACGATCTTAATAAGTTCCGCCTTTCATTTATTCTAAGCAAAATAAAAGGGCTCAAAAAAAGTCGTAGTAAATTTAAAATATAGGCATTGATTATCTTTAAAAATTCTGGTATCTGATTGGCTTTTAATGAATTATTCCTGCGAAAATGATTCATTCCAAATTGTGCCTAAGCTAGAAACTCGCCTTAAATTGTTCTAAAAACCTAATATCATTTTCGCTCAACATTCTTATATCTTGAATTTGATGCAACAACATCGCAATCCTATCAATCCCAACGCCGAAGGCAAACCCGCTATAAATTTCGGCATCAATACCACAGTTTGTTAATACGTTAGGATCTACCATTCCGCAGCCTCCTATTTCTAGCCAACCTGTTCCTTTTGTTATTTTGTAATCTGTTTCGGTTTCCAAACCCCAATACACATCTATTTCGGCGCTAGGTTCTGTAAACGGAAAATAAGAAGGGCGCAGTCTAATTTTTGATTTGCCAAAAAGTTCTGTAGTAAAATATTGCAAAGTCTTTTTTAAATCTGCAAAGCTCACCCCTTTGTCTACATAGAGCCCTTCCACTTGGTGAAAGAAACAGTGAGATCTTGCTGAAATTGCTTCGTTACGGTATACGCGTCCTGGAGAGATAGTCCTAATAGGCGGCTCGTTATTTTCCATGTACCGCACTTGAACCGAAGAGGTGTGTGTGCGTAATAACACATCAGGATTGGTTTGTATAAAAAACGTGTCCTGCATATCTCTTGCTGGATGATATTCCGGCAAATTTAGGGCTGTAAAATTATGCCAATCATCTTCAATTTCTGGACCTTCTGAAACGTTAAAACCAATGTTCGAGAAGATATTTATGATTCTATTTTTTACAATTTCAACAGGATGACGAGATCCAATCTCGATCGCTTGCCCTGGTCTTGTTAAATCTTGTAACGATTCCGTTGCTTCAGCTTCGTTTTCTAAACTCGCCTTTAATTCGGCTACTTTATCTTGAGCTGTATTTTTAAGCGTGTTCAATACTTGACCAAATTCTTTTTTCTGATCATTTGCGACGTTTTTAAATTCCGCAAAAAAATCATTCAACAGTCCTTTTTTTCCTAGATATTCGATTCTGAATTTTTCAATGTCTTCAGTCGTTTCACTTGAAAAGGCTTTTACTTTTTCAATATGTCCTTTTATCTTGTCTATCATGTTTCGGCTCTGCTCACCACAAGTGAACGATTATATGACTTATTAGTACAAAATTACAGAAACTCATATAAAAAGCTCTGTTTGTTATTTGTAATTTGGTTTTTTAAATTTTTATTTAATCACCTCTTTCTCAACAAAATATTGAACAATGGCATCTTTCATTAAGACACTTTGCTCCCCAGCTTTTAAAGGCGGAAGTTCTTCTAAAATTTTATAATGGGGCCATCCTTCCTCGTCAAAAAATTCAAATTCATAATAACCAAAGGGCTCTAAAAGTCTACATATAGCTATATGCATAAGATTAAGCTTTTCATCCTTTTTGAATTTACGTTGCATCTGTCCCAATTCTTGAACCCCTACTAAATAAATAATTGCATCTAAATCCAAGGTGTCTCCGTCTGCAAAGCGGTTACTTAAAAATGTAACTAGCTCACCCCAGCGTTGTTTTAATTGTTCGTCTCTTGCCATGTCTTCCTGAGTAGGCAGGAATCTCTTCCTAGCCAATCTCCTTATTTTAAATATAAGCCACAAAGATATTGAAATCTATTAGGGTATTATAGTAATTCGTCCTTTGTGTGATTTAGAAACGGAACCATTTATTGTACATAAAATTAGTAAATTGTACTCCAAAATAACTTTTAAAATTGAAACTAACAGGCTCAGCTCCTTCCCCAGCGGTTGAAAATTAGAAATGAGACGAAATGTTTTTTCCCCCGCGTAATGGTTTCTGCCCGTGTCGCGTATATATTGCGTGATAGATTTCGGAAAAAACATCAACGAAACTAACAAGGGTTTGTTCGAAATTCAGAAGGGGGACTTTTGAAATCGCAAATGAACTCTTAACTCTTAACTCGACATATGAACATTATAGATATTGTCCTTGGCGTCATCCTAATTTTTTCATTTTATAAAGGCCTAACAAAAGGTTTTTTATCCACGATAGCTTCTTTACTGGGTTTAATTTTAGGTGTTTATGGCGCTATTCATTTCTCGCATTACGCAGCGACCTATCTTTCTGAAAAAGTGGATTGGAACGAGCAAACTATAAACTTAACGGCTTTTGCTATTACATTTATTATAATCTTACTCTCCATTTCTATTGCTGGAAAATTACTTACTAAAATTGTAGATTTCGCAGCACTTGGTTTACTCAACAAACTCCTTGGAGGCCTTTTTAATACTTTGAAAATGGCTTTTATTGTAAGTGTTATTTTTATGTTTATCAATGCATCACAAAACATAAGTGGATTGTTAATTCCTGAAGAAAAAAAGGAATCCTCTTTACTCTATGAACCCGTCACTAAGATTGCACCTTTGATTCTCCCCAATATTTTAACTGAAGTTGATAAATTGAGGAATGAGGATTAAATTGAAAATTAATCGTACCGTTTTAAATAATGTTGATCTTGTATTTTTCTGATTAAAAGAAAATCCCTAAACTTACTTTTCTCCCTAGTGATGTCTAACATTTTTAATTATGAAAAACATACTTTAATCATAATAATTCTTATTAAACTAAATACACTGGCGCAGGACCCACGGCTTTATGATGAAACTTGGTATTTAAGGAACTTCATCATTAATAATAGTGATAATTTTCCTCCTACATCGACAAGATTAAATTTTACTGATGATACTCCAAATGATATAATTTTAGGTATTTGTGATGATTTTAATAGTAATAGTGTGTGTTTTGATATTTCGAATTCAACTTTTACCGTACTTGAAAACAGTTGGACTTCTGGTGCCGGTGGTTGTTTTAATCCTACTGACACCGCTTATTTGTTTTTATACTATGCATTTTACGAGGATAATGACGCTACGGCATACTTATGAAGTTATCCCTGATGGCAATGATTTAGAGTTGATTATTACTATACCAAACGGTGACCAAACCATATATGGCAATACCTTACTTGGCAACAATGATATAAATACTGTTACACTTTCATTATATCCCAATCCAACTACTACCACTTTAATGTTAGATAGATTAGATGATCGCTTGTTTAATAGTACCTATTACATTCTAGACATCACTGGTAAACAACTCATGAGTAAAACAATAACCACGGCAGGTTTTTTTTACAATAAATGTGGAAGATTTAAAAGTAGGAGTCTATTTTATAAAAATTAAAACCAAAGAAGGTACTTTACATACAAAGCAATTTATCAAAAAGTAAAATTCGAAATAAGACTAAAAAAGCTCCTAAAAAACACCATTCTAGGAGCTTTTTATAGCTCATACTTTTTCAAATAAAAAACTTATACTATATCCTCCACATTCTTAGTAATGTATTCAATAACATCTTCAAAATTTTCAAAAATAAATTCTTCCGCAATTAAATCTGGTATAATGTCAATACTTTCCATCATCATTCTAGGTTGCTCTAATAATTTTACTAGCAATACTTTTACCCCATCATTATGCAATTGAAGGATTAAATCTTCCAGCGCATATAAACCAGATTGGTCTATATAAGACACAAATCGCAGTTTAAGTATTAAATGGGTGGCCGTATCAGGAATTTCTGTAGCGAGTTCTTGAAAAGCACTTGTATTAGCAAAAAATAAAGGGCCAGCAATTCGTTTTAGAAACACTTCTTCTTTCAATTTTTCTGGAATAGGAAATTCTTGTTTCCAGCTTAAATCTAGAGAAGCAGAGTCTGAAAGCGCAACCACTTTAGACCTTTCAGCAATAGAGTCTCCAATTTTTTTCATAAAAATAATCGAAGCCATAATCAATCCAATTCCTACGGCATATACTAAATCCCAAAAGACAGATAGTAACATAACAACCAGCATAATAAGCACTTCACTTTTAGGCATTTTAGGAATGGCTTTTAGGCCTTTATAGTCCATAACGCCTATACCCACTGTTATCAAAATACCCGCTAACACTGCGGCAGGAATTTGAGAAGCAATAGGGCCTAATGCCAATAAAATAATAAGTAAAACGAGTGCCGCAACCATACCCGATAGTTTTGTAGTACCACCGCTATTGATGTTTACCACCGTTCGAATAGTTGCTCCAGCGCCTGGAATACCTCCAAAAACAGATGCAATACTATTACCAATACCTTGACCTATCAATTCTCGATTAGGATTGTGCTTCGTCTTGGTCATATTATCTGCAACTACACTTGTCAAAAGTGAATCTATTGCTCCTAAAAAAGCCAATGTTAGTGCCGTAAATATATAAGGCGATATTTGGCCCACTTCAAAAGTGTAGAACATTTGAAGGTTCAAGTTTGGAAATCCTGAAGGTATTTCTTGAATGGGTCTGTAATCCAATTTTAAAAAGTAGGCTACTAAAGAAACTACCAACAAAGCAACTAACGTACTAGGCACTTTTGTGGTAATACGTTTAAAACCAAATATTATAAATATCGTTGCAGCTGCAAGGCAAAATTCTAACCAGTTTATGTTTTTTAAAGCCCTCGGCAACGATTTTATTGCGCCCAAGACACCAGATCCGGCGGTTTTTGCAAGGATCATTGCTTCTGCATCTATTTCATCTTTAGTAATAAGCTCAGCCCGCGCGACGGTTTCCTTGAAATCTTCTAGTACTAAAATTCCCTCACCAGCTTCTTCTTTTAAAATTTTATCTAATAAAACTTCTTCTGCTTCGGGTTTAAATTGTGTTATGAACTCTTTATCATCTACCGTATAATATCCCAACATTGGAAGAATTTGTGTTACCAAAATTATGACACCAATGGCAGTCATAAATCCAGAAACCACAGGATATGGAATATACTTTATATATTTTCCCAATCCCAAAATACCCAAACAAATTTGAAATAAGCCTGCAAGTAAAAACACCAATAAGATAAATGGAATTGCTTTCTCAACATTGCCATCATTTGCAGCAATAATACCTGCAATGATAATCATTGAAACCGCAGTCATAGGGGCGGTAGGGCCGGAAATTTGGGTGTTTGTTCCTCCAAATAAAGACGCGAAAAAGCCAATCATAATGGCTCCATAGAGTCCTGCGCTTGGTCCCAAACCTGATTGTACTCCAAAGGCAAGCGCTAAAGGAAGTGCGACAATACCTGCTGTTACACCACCAAATATATTGCCTCTAAAATTTGTAAAGATATTTTTAAACATAGTATTTGTATTAAAAAATGTTTGCAAAGCAATTGGATTGCCTGCTTAATAATTGTTTGTTGTTTATTAAAATTTATAAGAACTAGGTCTTGTCTGGAGGAGGGGAATAGTTAAAAGAATAGTCCTTGTCACTATGAAAGTCCTTGCGCGTTTTTAATGAAGGGTTTTTTGTGTTTAATCCTACCGCTATTGAGGAACATACTATTTCTGTAGTGATTTTATCTACCTCAATGTCTATCTCAGAATCAATAATTTCTTCTTCATTTGTTGAAAGAACCACCTCCATCGCATCATTTTCAGTTATTAATAGCGCACAAAGTGGCGCAATTAAATTTGCTGAAAAGAGAAACAAAAATAGAAAAACCTGTTTTTTCAATGATATTTTTTAAACAATATAAGTAAAAATAGCAATTTAGCTTTATCAACAGGTTAATAACCTATTAAAGCTATAGAATTTTCAAATCTGTTTTAGGAATCCATCCATCTTTACCATCAGAAAGAACTATTCGCAACCAGTCTCCGTCGCTGTCTAAAATTTGGACTTTTGTGCCTTCATGAAGAACAAAGGCATCGTCACTGCTCATTTTTGGAGCTGTTTTTATCTGGGTAGATATAGCAAAAATAATAGCAGGCTTATCATTTTTAAAGTCATTAAATGTACTATAAGCCATTATAAAAACTCCTAAAAAAAGCAATACAGAAACAATAGCACTTGAAAAGTAAAATCGTTTTTTACTTTCACTATTTCCGAAATAATATAATAAGAAAAGCAACACGAACAACATCGAAAATACGACTACCAAGTATGCCCATCCTTCGTAAGTAAAAAGCCTCGCCAGACTAATATACCATTTTGAAAAAACAGTTTTAGGTAACGGTTCGATGGCATCAATCCTTGCATTTTCAGCAAAAGCTAGATTGATTTTTGTGTCAGTATCTGCCGGATCCACTTGCAATGCTTTCTCATAATAATAGATACTTGGCCCAATCTGGTTCAATTTATAATGCGCATTTCCCAAGTTGAAGTATACCTCAGAACTCTGCTGTTCACTTTTGACTATTTTAGTCCAATTAGCGATGGCTTCCGTATAATTTTCAGATTTATAGTTCTCCTTCCCCTTTTCAAAAAGCAATTCATTTTGCCCAAATAATAGGGTAGAACAACATAGCAATAGATATAGCAACTTTTTCATTTTCTATCTATTGTATTTGTTTGTCTATGGTTGAAATTGTATTTGCTGCCTTTTCATAGTCTTGCTGAATCGTGACATTTGAAGCAGGGGTATATCTAGCAAACTCACAACTCTTAAGTAGGCCTTTAAAATCTGCCACTACTTCTTCAGAAACTTGTCGCTTTATAAGCAATTGCTCGATATATTCCTTTTCCATTTCGCCGGTTTCAATACTCAACTTTGCTTTTAAATAATTATGCAGGGCTCGCTCTAATGCTTCATAAAAAACAATTTTATCTCCTTTATTCTTTTTGGCCTCGTAAAGATACTTACGCGCCATTCGGTTCGCTTTTCTAAGTCTATTTCCTTTCACGTCTGCCAAGCGTGCTTTTCGTTTTCTTCCGCCAACAATAAATAAAGGAATTAATAACAAAGGGCCTCCAACTAAAGACCAAAATAGCGTTGATTGAAAAAATATAGGCTGTTGTATGGAAGCGAGATTGGCTTCTAACTTTATATATTTAAAATTCTCTTCCTTAAGAATTATTTCTTCTGAAAATAACCCATTGTTAGTCGTTGAAGCTACTACCGGTTCGGTTGTTACAGGGCCATTTGGCACCTCTATCACTAATTCATTTGAGGTGACACTCTTATAGGTTTCGGTTTTGGGGTCAAAGTAAGAAAACACTATAGGGCGTATGGGATAAGTACCCTTATATTGAGGTACAATAGTATAGCTTTCTGAAATACTTCCACTTATTCCTGAAGCTTGGGTCCTAATATTTTCTATGCGTTCTGGCTCATAAATTTCGAGCGAATTAGGTACTTTAACTTCCGGCAATGATAAGGTCATTAAGTTTCCATTTCCAGAAACAGTTGTAGTAAGTGTTAATGCTTCGTTTGCATCCAGCACCATTTTATCACTCTGTATATTGAACCTAAATTCTCCAACGGCGCCACCAAAATTAGCAGGCTGCCCTTCTAACGGTAAAGGTTTAACGGTAATGGTCCGCTTTCCCGCTGATATTGTTTTGTTCACACGGGTTGTTAAAACCCGACCAAATAAATTACGTTTTGTGCCAGGCACATCAATTGGAACGTCCAATGTTAGTGGCTCAATATCCAACGCTCCTGTTTTTTGAGGATATAAAACAGTAGTTCTAAGGATTACATACCTATAATCTTCCCCATTATATTTTCCTTCATACACCTTATCCAAACGCACCGCATCTATACTCTTACTCCAAAAATCTGCATATCGAGGCGTATCTAATTGTCGCCATTGGCTAGTAATGTTTACCTCTTTTGAAACGTACAATTTGTAGGTTACGGTAATACGTTCGTTAAGAAAGGGGTTTGGATCAGAAATTTCTGCTATTAAATGTACATTGTCTTCTGCAACAATGTCAGGGTTAATACCCTCTGTAGGGTTTTTAACTGCTGCTGTTACTTGAACATCTAATGGAATACTTTTATACCTTTTTCCATTAACTATTATAGATGCTTGACCTATTCTAATTTTTCCTTGTCTCGTAGGAGATAAAAAATAAGAATACGTTTTTGAATAGCTGCGTATCCCATTAATATATGAATTGCTAATTGCTTGATTGGGTCCGCCAACTACTCTAAAATTTTCAAATCTGGGTGGATTAAAATCGTCCCCGTCTGCGTTCATCTCAAAATCTACTCGCAACCGTTCATTAATCCCTAGCTTTTTCTTGCTCACTTTTGCATCAAACTTTACCTGCGCTTGCAAGCCAACTGCAAACGTGCTAAATAAAAATAAAAAGAATAGGTGCTTTAAGTTCATAACATTACCAATCTTTTTCAGATTTTACTTTGGCTCCTTTTTGCTTCTGCGCGTTTATTTTGTCCTGTACTTTTTTCTCCTCGTTGTTCATAGACTCTAGCAAGTTCTTAACTTCTTGAGGTGATAATTTTCCAGGAACGGGTTGCTGTTGTTGTGGCTGATCTCCCTTTTCTTCATTATTATCCTTTGGCTCTTCAGGTTTTCCCTTATCATCTTTATCACCTTCTTTTTTATCATCTTCCTCGTCGCCTTTATTTTCATCCTTTTTATCATCACCGTCTTCACCGTCCTTGTTTTGATCTTGTTTGTCCTGCTCGTCTTTCTTATCTTCATTTTGATCTTGCTTATCCTCATCGTCACCTCCACCTTCAGGAGGGTTTTTCTCTAACAAATCTTTTGCTAAAGCGAAATTATAACGCGTTTCGTCATCTGTTGGATTGTTCCGCAATGCATTCTTATAAGCATCCACAGCACCAGCATAATCCTTCTTATTCATCATCGCATTACCTAAATTATGAAATGCTCTGTGTCGTTCTGGTTTTTCGGTTGCGGTTCTTGCTGCTTGTTTAAATCGTTCTAAAGATTCTGATGAAAGATTATTTCGGTAATATGCATTTCCTAAATTATAATTCCCCGTGTTTTCCTTTTCATTTAAGGAAATGGCCTTGCGATACTCCGCTTCTCCTGCTACAAATTTATCTTCAGCCATGTATTCTGAAGCTTCACTCAAATATTCCTGAGATTGCTTTACTATTTTTAACGCTTCCTCGTTTTCTTGTGCTGTTAAAGAAGTTGATACAAAAAAGCATACTGAACACAGTAAAATCATCAATGATTTACTCCCGATATTAAAATGAAATAAAGTCTTGTTTTCTTGCATCTTTTTCGCCATCATTTCGGTTTATATAAAATTCTAAGGATTCGTATTGCTTACCGGCAGCTTATTCCCTCTAAATTTACTTCGTAGTTTTATTTTGATTAAATAAATTGAGTTTTTGAATCCAAGTTGTTTTTCTTTCTAACAGAAATATATCTATTAGCAACAAAAATAATGCCCCAGCTAAGAACCACTGAAACTGATCTTTAAAATCTGAAAACTGCTTGGCATCAAATTCTTTTTTGTCCATTCCGCTTAGAACACTTTTTACTTTATCTACAACGTCTTTTGTGTTTGATCCATTGATATATTCACCCTCTGCGGCCTTTGCAATTTCTCGCAACGATTCTTCATTGAGGCGCGTAATTACCGTCTGTCCATTTTGATCTCTTTTAAATGAAACGGTGCGCCCATTTTGCTTTATTGGGATGTTATTTCCTTTCTCTGTCCCAACCCCAATCGTGTAAATTCTAATTCCTTTTTCTAAGGCTTGTGCTGCAATACTTTGATATTCTCCCTCATGATCTTCTCCATCGCTTACGATAAAAAGAACCCTGTTTTTTTGTTCAATATCGTTGTAATACGTTTCGGCCAACTGGATCGCTTCGTTCATTGCAGTTCCCTGCGAGGAAACCATATCGGTATTCATTCCACTTAAAAACAAACGCGCTGAAGAAAAATCTGTCGTAATAGGCACCTGCGGAAATGCACTTCCTGCATAACCAATAATTCCAATCCTATCGCCAGCCAAACTATTTATAATCTGCGAAACAAGCTGCTTTGATTTTTCCAAACGGTTGGGCGCAATATCTTCCGCAAGCATGCTTTTTGAAACATCTAGCGCAAAAACAACATCTACTCCTTCACGTTTTACTGTTTCTAGCTTTGTCCCAACTTTTAGATTTACCAATGCAAAACTCAGACAGGTTAAAGCTAAACAAAGCACTATGATTTTTAAAACCAATTTAAATGGTGACTGAGAAGGGGCTAGTTTTTCGAGTAATTTTCTATCTGCAAACTTCTTTTGAGTATGTCGTTTCCAAACAAGTACCAAGAACAATAATACTAGCAGCGCCGGTATGGCGAGTAGTGCATAAAAATATATGGGTTGTTCAAATTGTACGCCGTTCATCTTTCTTTATTCAGTATTTTAAAAATTTGACCACTATATTACCAATCGCTATTTAAAACTATAAACCTGCTTTCTAAAAAGCACCAAGCTCTAAACAGACTTAAGTGTTAAACGAAGCTTCTAAAAATCGTATACCTTAATAACAATTCTAGTCCTAATAATCCTAGGGCCAGTAAAATCCAAGGTCTGAAAAGTTCATTGTAATTAGTGTATTTAAATTCTTCGATGTCGGTTTTTTCTAATTCGTTTATCTCGGTATAAATCTGTTCTAAACGGGTATTGCTGGTAGCTCTAAAATACTTTCCTCCGGTCTCATCAGCTATCTCTTTTAAGAGCGTTTCGTCAATTTCTACACGTTGCATCCCGTATTGAAATTTTCCGTCCGGCCTTATCCCTATTGGGCTTTGCGCCATTCCGTTAGTTCCTAAACCAATCGTGTATACTTTGATCTCAAATTCTGTTGCTAATTCGCTGGCGATTTTAGGATCTATAAAACCCGTGTTGTTTACCCCATCTGTCAACAAAATAATTACTTTGCTTTTTGCGCGGCTTTCTTTCAATCTATTTACAGCAGTCGCTAAGCCTGAGCCAATTGCCGTTCCTCCTTCTATAATAGTATTATACGAGATGCTTTTTAAGGACGTGAGCACAATATTTTTGTCGCTTGTGAGTGGCGTTTTTGTAAAACTTTCACCTGCATATTCTACGAGTCCAATCCTATCTGTAACCCGATCCTTTATAAAACGTGCTGCAACATTTTTTAATGCCTCTAGTCTATTGGGCTTTAAATCACGCGCTAGCATACTTGCTGAAACGTCTATCGCCATCACAATATCAATTCCTTTATTGCTAACTGTTCGCGTAGTTTCATCAACCGTTCGTGGCCTTGCCAATGCAACAATAATTGCTGAAAGCGCCAACATTCTAAAAATGAAAAGCAGGGGTCTAAGTTTTGCCAACCAATTTTTTGGCGTCTTAAATCCTTTTATACTGGATATTTTTAAAGCTGCTGTTTGTTGATTTCTTTTATAATAATACCAAAAGGCTACCCCTGGGAGTATTAAAAACAACCAGAACCACTGCGGATGTACAAATTCAAAATTACTTAGCATTTTGGGCTTGTTTTTCGGTTACTTCCAATTCTATGGAATCTATAATTCGGTTTTTAACTTCGGTTGCATAAAAGTCTCGTTTATTGTTTAAAATCAAGACTAATTGCATGCTTTGTTCCTGCTGAAACATAAGCAAAGTGTATTCTAATTTCTCTTCCGCAATTTTTCCGTTTGGATATTTTAAATTAAAATCTCCGTATGCTTTTAATCCTTTAATGCCAGTTTCAGTTTCAAAATCTTCTCTTTTTACTACTAGATTGAGTGCGCCATTTTCCTCAATTTTTTGAAGATTCATTTCTAAACTCTGCTCTAAATTTAAAGGGACGCTATCGCGATAGGTCGTTGTGTTTAACCTGATACTGAAATCGTCTGTAAAAGAGCCATATTCAAAAAGGCTTGTCGTCACGACTACACCGCGTGCTTCTTCAGGAATTTCTACTGGTTTTCTTAGTAAAACACGTGGTGTTTCTATAATAATTCCTGGTGCGCCGTAGTCACTTTTTACCCAAGTGCCTTCTGCCATCTCTCTCGTAGGATGTCCAAAGACTTTATCTTTTACAACATCATATCCATAAATACTAGACAAGACAACAAGGGCAAGTAGTAGTGTTGCGACCGTTCCTAAAGTTCCAAACAGAACATGCTTTTTAATGCGTTTTTTGCGCTGCTCTTCTCGATACAGTGCATCTAGTAATAATTCTTCCTCAGTAGGTTCTGGGATGGCCTCGTGCGTGTGGTGTATGATTTCTTCTACCGCATTTCTATCTGCCTCAGATTGCCCAGAGGCTTGCTGCATTTTTGCAAATTTCACCAAATCTGCACGCTTTAAAATACTTTCAAGTTTCTTGATGTCTTCCGTATCAAAATCAAAATAACCTGCTTTTTTGTGTTCTTGTAAGCGTTCGATTAGCTCGTCTGTGGTACTCTCTTGCGCGCTTTTATCAACTTCTCTATCAAGGTATCTTTTTACAATCGTAGTAAGTAGCGAGTAGTATTCTTTTGATTTATTCTGAAGTAAATAATCGCTTTTATCCAATTCTTGCAAGGCAACAATCGCCTCTTCGTAAGGTGGTAATTCTTTTTCGCGTTCTCTTTTTATTTTCTTTCGTCTTAAGTAGAAAAAGATGCCTGCTGCAATAAGAAGTATGGGAAGCATCCAATAAAGTAAGACCGTAAAATCAAAAGGTGATTTTTTGATGTCAACCACTGGTTTGATATCAAACATTTGTTGTTTTGTAGTGTCTACAGCAACATCTCGAACCTCAACTTGTATAGAATCTGAAAGATAAAATTTGTTGTTGAATATTATTTTTTGGCGCGGAATGGTATAGTTTCCAGAATCAAATTGTGTGAGTCCATATTCTTTTCGATACTTAAACTTGGAGGCTTCAAAAGTAGTGTCTGTTGCATATGACTCTATAACTTCCAAGGGAAGAAAGCTTTGTTGATCTGGGAATACAACAAGGTCTGTAGAATCTGCTTCTATTTCAAACTGAATGCGAAGTTCTTCCCCAATTTTAATTGAGGTGGTGTCTATCGAGGTTTTTACTTGAGCGATGCTTAATTGAGAACAAAGAACAAAGAATAAAGAACAAAGAGTCCTTTTAAGAAGAGCATTGTTGCTCTTCCTATTCAATTTAATAATCGTACATATTAATTTGTACATTCTATTTCTCTTTTTTTATAATTGAGACGCGATGAATCTGTTGTCTAAGGCGTTAACGCCGTTTAAAATAACCCAACAATTTTTTTACATAACTCTCGCCTACGCGGCAATGGATCGCGCCCGCACCACTTTTCTTAAAGGCGTCTTGAAAATAATCAACGCGTTCCTTATGGTACTTGCCGTAACTATTACGAACAGCCTTTGATCCTGTATTAACTAAAATCCCTTTACCTGTCTCCTCATCTACCATTTGCACCATTCCTAAATTAGGAATGTTTTCTTCTTTTTCATCGTACACTCTAATTCCAGTAACATCATGTTTCCCCGAAACAATTTTCAAAGAATTTTTATACCCATCATCCATAAAATCTGAAAGCACAAATACGATGGCTTTCTTCTTCATTACGTTGGTCAAATATTTCAAAGCCTGCGTAAGGTCTGTTTTTTTGCTTACAGGTTTAAATTCTAATAATTCGCGGATGATTCTTAAAATGTGTGACTTTCCTTTTTTAGGCGGAATGAACATTTCTATTTGATCTGTAAATAAGATGATCCCAACTTTGTCATTATTCTGCAATGCTGAAAATGCTAAGGTAGCTGCGATTTCAATAATGATTTCATTTTTAAATTGTGCGTCAGTTCCAAAAAATTCTGAACCACTAATGTCTGCCATCAACATCAACGTAAGCTCACGTTCTTCTTCAAAAACTTTGATATATGGTTCGCTATAACGCGCAGTTACATTCCAATCTATATTCCGAACGTCATCCCCATATTGATATTGGCGCACTTCACTAAACGTCATCCCGCGGCCCTTAAACGTACTGTGATACTCGCCACCAAAAACGTTGTCGCTCAAACGGCGCGTTTTGATTTCGATTTTACGTACTTTCTTTAAGAGTTCTTTTGTATCCATTTTTTGATGTACGGTGTGCGATTTTGGATGTGCGATTTATAAAATCGCACCTCATAATTCTAAAATCGAAAATCCTTACGGTACTTCGATCACATTAACAATTTGATTAATAATGTCCTCGCTGGTTATGTTTTCGGCTTCTGCCTCGTAGGTAATTCCAATACGGTGACGCAACACATCATGAACGATTGCTCTAACATCTTCTGGTACAACATAACCGCGACGCTTAATAAAAGCATAACATTTTGCTGCAACAGCAAGGTTTATACTTCCCCTTGGTGAAGCTCCAAAGCTTATTAAAGGTGCTAGATCTGGTAGTTTATAATTTTCAGGGTTTCTGGTTGCAAATACAATATCAAGGATGTATTTTTCAATTTTCTCATCCATATACACTTCTCTTGCTGAGCTTTGTGCACGTAGAATTTGATCTATGGTAACCACTTGATTTACCTGTTCATATTCGCCCTTAAGGTTTTGACGTATGATGAGTTGTTCCTCAGCAAGCTGTGGGTAGCTAATAACCGTCTTTAGCATAAAACGATCTACTTGCGCTTCTGGTAACGGATATGTTCCTTCCTGTTCAACAGGGTTTTGAGTCGCCATTACTAAGAATGGTTTGTCTAGTTTAAATGTCGTGTCACCAATGGTAACTTGTTTTTCTTGCATTGCCTCTAAAAGTGCAGATTGCACTTTAGCTGGTGCACGGTTTATCTCATCTGCCAGCACGAAGTTGGCGAAAATAGGCCCCTTTTTAATTTTGAAGTCATTCTCTTTCATATTATAGATAAGCGTACCTGTAACATCTGCAGGAAGTAAATCTGGTGTAAACTGAATACGACTAAAACTGCCGTGTACTGCTTTTGACAATGTATTTATCGCCAAGGTTTTTGCCAATCCAGGCACTCCCTCTAGTAAAATATGTCCTTGTCCTAAAAGTCCAATAAGTAAGCGTTCGATCATTTGTTTTTGACCTACGATTACTTTATTCATCTCCATTGTTAAGATGTCAATGAAGGCACTTTCTTTTTCAATCTTCTCGTTTAACGCGCCAATATCTACAGGCGAAGTTGTTTGTTCCATAGCGTTTAATATTTCGGTATTATAAACCCAATTATAAGACTTGCAATTTTCGCAAATATTGCATTAAATGCTGTTAATTAATGGTTAAAATCTAAGTTAATTCACGGAAATAAAACTCCGAAGTTTCAATAGTTTTACATCTAAAATGATTTTCAATAACAAATTCAATAAATGAAAAAACACAAATCATGCGTATGTGGTAATTTTTATGCGCTGTAGAGATTTAAATTTGGTTATTTTTATAGTTAAAATAACACCCCCTACCGACCTCCTCTAAAAAGGGTCCAGAACTAAGATTTAATAAAATTATATAGTGCGATAAATTTGAAAAACATAATGAAAAAAACAGCATTTATTACTGGGGCGACCTCAGGAATAGGATTGGCAACGGCCAGACTATTTGCAAATCACGGGATCAATCTTATTCTCTGCGGAAGAAGACAAGAACGGCTCGAAAGCATAAAAGAAGAACTCTCCCAAAAGGTGGAAGTTTTTACGATGCAGTTTGATGTTAGAAACAAAGAACTATTCGAATCGCTTTTTGAAAAAACACCTCCAGCGTTTAAAAACATCGATATACTAATAAATAATGCCGGAAACGCGCACGGTTTAGACACTATCCAAAATGGGAATACCCAAGATTGGGATGCCATGCTTGATATTAATGTAAAAGGGTTATTGTATGTTTCGCAAGCTATTATCCCACAAATGATGGAGCAAAAATCTGGTCATATTATTAATATTGGGTCTACGGCAGGAAAAGAAGTTTATCAAAAAGGAAATGTGTACTGTGCCAGCAAACACGCTGTAGACGCAATAACGACTGGAATGCGACTCGATTTAAATGGCTGCGGAATTAAAGTGAGTGGCATAAATCCCGGACTCGTTGAAACTGAATTTAGCGAAGTTCGTTTTAAAGGGGATGCCCAACGTGCTCAAAAAGTATATCAAAACTTTACTCCATTAAAGCCAGAAGATGTTGCAGATATTATCTATTTCGCGGTCACAAGGCCTCCGCACGTTACAATTGCAGATTTAACAGTGATGTGTTTAGATCAGGCGTCTTCGACGATTGTTAATAAGTCCTTCGTTACAATTTCCTAATATATACTTTGCGTTATTAAGAAATCACTCACGAACCTGACCTATAGTAAACCATTCAAAACGATCTTATTGTAATAACAAATACACCATTACCAAAAATAATAATGAGACAAAAAACATAAGGTTCTTGAGTAATTTTTATAAAATGCAAAAAGCATTTTATAAAAATTATACCTCAGGAATAGCAAGCAAAACTAAACATGATCAACAAACGTCTTTTAATTAAAAACTTACTCGCGCATAACGACGAGAATAGTTTCTATGACAAAAAACGTAAAATAGACCTCAGTAGTAAAGAAGGCAAGGCGAAGTTTTTAAAGCATATATGCGCGCTTAGCAATAGCAACCCTGAGAACAATAGTTACATTGTTATTGGAGTTGAAGATGAGACCAATGAGATTAATGGTGTCGACTTTTTTGACGATAGTAAAATCCAGAACCTTATAAATGCATACCTCGCAAATGCACCCATTATAATGTATGAAAATGTGGCATTTGCTTCGTTGCCAAGCGATAAGGTAGTTGGATTGGTCACAATTAGACCTACCAGAGAAATCACTTCACTGCGAAAAAATATTTGGAAATATTGGGGTGGTTCTATCTTCTTAAGAGATGGAAGTATCTCTATGCCCAAAGTCTTTGACATCGTAATAAAAGATGTGAATTCTGAAATAGTAAAAGCTATTGAAAATAAAGCAAAAAATAATATTGAACACACCCTCAATGGAGTGATCGATTTTATAAACAATCGTCACAATGATTTACGCTCTCATTACAAAGTTTTTAAAGAATTATTTGTGGTTTGTTGGGCAGGCCACACTAAAAAGGTAAAGGGAGACACCTATTATTCTAGAGTTGACATCGAATTAATTAATGAACAAGTACGCTTATTTTATTCTACCTTAGATGAAGTGAGTATTTCATTTACTGAAGATGAATTTGTAATAACCGAATATGTACTATTAGGATTGAACAGTCAAAATAAGTATTACCCCTTGGAAGAAGTACGCATTCAATTTGAAGAAAATGGATTGTACCATATACACACTACCTTACTTTTTGAACCGCCGCGATACAATAAAAAAACCTTGCATCATATTTATAATACGAACAACGCACTGGTAGACAAGCTAAAAAATAAAATATCGCTCACCATCAGTGAAGAAAAAGATTTGCGAAATTTGCCCGCCACGTATTTAATTTGCTTCCTCAATGATTTTATAGATGCAAAGGACAGGTTGTTGGCTGCAAAAACATTGCTAAAACCTTATAAGAATGTATATGAATCCTATAAAGAATCTGTTAGAATTCTTCGGAAAATAAAATATAATTAAATCCCTGCTGGCAAGCCTACAAGGTATTAAAATCACAAAGCAAACCTTCTCTTCAAAGGGGAGATGCAAAACTTCCCTCTTTAAAGGGAAATCAAGGAAGATATTCGAACTCGTTTGAAAAATTTAAAATTTAATATGAATACAGTTAAAAGAACACTTGTTATTGGTGATATTCACGGCGGATTAAAAGGCCTACGTCAAGTTTTTGAAAGAGCAGACGTTTCAGAAAAGGATAGGCTCATTTTTGTGGGAGATTATGGTGACGGGTGGAGCGAATCGGCTGGAGTAATTTCTTATTTAATAGAACTTTCGGTTACAAACGACTGTGTTTTTATTCGAGGAAATCATGATTATCTGGTCTATCAATATCTAAAAATTAATGATAACAACCCAATGTGGTTAATTCACGGAGGGGCTGCGACTAAAAAAAGTTATGATCCCATTTCAGAAGAAGAAAAAGAACAACACATTCAGTTTTTAGAAGAACTCGAAAATTATCACATCGATTCTGAGAATCGGCTTTTTGTACACGCAGGTTTTACAAATCAAACAGGACCTTCACATGAATTCTTTCCAAATATGGTGTATTGGGATCGGACCTTATGGGAAATGGTGTGCGCATTAGATAAAAATCTAAGCCCAAATAACGTGCTATATCCCAAGCGACTCAAATTATTTAAAGAGATTTTTATTGGTCATACCCCAACTACAAAAATTGGTCGATCCATTCCCACAAACTTTGCTAATGTATGGAACATAGACACGGGAGCGGCTTTTAAAGGTACAATTTCAGTACTAGAACTTGACACCAAAGAATACTGGCAAAGTGATCCTGTTTGGCAATTGTATCCTGAAGAAAAAGGGAGGAATTAATTGGGTTAATCATATTTCTAACAAAACGGGAATGACGAGACATTCATCCTCACTTGCTGTGATTGTATATGCGCTAGCGCTTTCTCCGGCTCCAAAGAAAATATCAAAATTATATTCTAATGTCTCTTTATAATCTCCAACTAATGAGACAACTACAGCACCTTGTGAAATAATCGCCCCAATAGTATAAAAAAACCTCACAGGTCTCAAAGGCCTGTGAGGTTAAAATATTCAATAAAAGTTAATTCAGCTTCCTACAAATCAAATTTAATACCTTGGGCAAGAGGTAATTCATCCGAATAATTAACGGTATTCGTCTGTCTTCTCATATATACTTTCCAAGCATCAGATCCAGACTCACGGCCTCCACCTGTTTCTTTTTCACCACCAAAGGCTCCGCCAATCTCTGCACCAGAAGTACCAATATTCACATTAGCAATTCCACAATCAGATCCTGCAAATGATAAGAATTTTTCCGCTTCTTTCATCTCGTTGGTCATAATCGCACTTGATAATCCTTGTGCAACTCCGTTTTGCTGTGCAATCGCATTTTCTACTTCGCCAGTGTATTTCATTAGGTATAAAATAGGAGCAAATGTTTCGTGTTGTACAATTGCAAAACTATTTTCTGCTTCAATGATTGCTGGTTTTACATAGCATCCACTTTCGTAACCTGCGCCTTCAAGAACACCGCCTTCAACTAATACATTTCCGCCTTCAGCTTTAGCTTTTTCAATTGCAGCTAAATAAGTATCTACCGCGTCTTTATCAGTCAACGGTCCTACATGATTCTTCTCATCCAATGGATTACCAATCACTATTTGCTTGTATGCCCCTACAATTGCATCTCTTACTTTATTATAAACACTCTCGTGAATGATTAGTCTTCTTGTTGAAGTACAACGTTGTCCTGCGGTACCAACTGCACCAAATACTGCTCCTGGAACCACTACTTTTAAATCTGCTGTTGGTGTAATAATGATTGCATTGTTTCCTCCTAACTCCAATAAAGATTTTCCAAAACGCTCTGCAACCGTAGCTCCTACAATACGTCCCATTCTAGTCGAACCTGTTGCAGAAATTAATGGAATTCTAGTATCTTTTGTCATCAACTCACCAACTTTATAATCACCGTTGATGATAGAAGAAATTCCTTCTGGAAGATTATTCTCTTTCAATACGCCTGCAATAATATTTTGACAAGCAACTGCGCACATAGGTGCTTTTTCACTTCCTTTCCACACACATACATCCCCACAAATCCACGCTAAAGATGTATTCCATGCCCAAACTGCTACTGGAAAGTTAAATGCTGAAATAATCCCAACAATTCCTATAGAATGCCATTGCTCACGCATAACATGCATAGGGCGCTCAGATGGAATTGTTTGACCATTTAATTGTCTTGAAAGTCCAACCGCGAAATCACAGATGTCAATCATTTCTTGAACTTCACCGTATCCTTCTTGAAGTGATTTCCCCATTTCGTAAGAAACAAGTTTCCCAAGAGGTTCTTTTAATTCACGTAGTTTGTTGCCAAACTGACGCACAATCTCCCCACGTTGTGGAGCTGGCATTGCTCTAAAAGATAAAAATGCTTTTTCTGAAGCTGCAATTACCTTTTCATATTCTTCTTTTGTTGTTGTCGTTACTTTACCAATTAACGCACCATCTACCGGAGAATAAGAAGAAATTTCTTCGCCACCTGGATACCAAGTGTTCCCAGTCGATGTTCCGTGATTTACGGCTTTTAAACCTAGTTGTTTCAATGCTTCGTCCATGCCGAAGTCTTTAGCTACTGTTGACATATTTATATTTTTTAGTCATTTCCGCAAAGGCGGAAACTTGTTTTTTCCGCAAGCGGAAGTCTTATTTAGGAGTAAAATTTATTGAATTCTTAAAATTTCTGCAGAAACTTTAAGAGTTTCAAACCGTTGCGCGAAGATACGATTTTGATTAAGCATTAAAAAGGAATCGACACAATGCTATAAGACTTAACAATAAATTAGTTTTTACAACCAAGCTTAGTGAACGTTGATATCAAATTTGGGCGGGGAGCGAACCAAATGTTTCTCTTTTGGTTTTCACATAAACAAATAACGAATCTGTTTCAAAAGAGAGTAAAAGGTGTTTCTATTTTTCATATTCTGATTTGGGTATTTGATTAAAATCATCCCCTAAATGCATAGAAGGCCTCTGCGCGCTATCGTACATTCCTAGCAAAAACAAAATACGATGGCAAAACACTTCATCAATCAACCGTAAACCGCTCATCAACTTCCATCACCGTCCCACAATTATTGCAAGTTCTTAAATCTTCATTTCCGTAGAAGTCTTTGAAATGTTGTAAAAAGTCCTTTTCTACATCGTTAAGAGGGAAATAAACTTCGTGAATTTTATTATTACAATTGTCACAAAACCACATCAATCCATCCTTGCCGGCCAGGTCTTGTCTTTTGCGTTCTACGACTAAGCCTATAGAATTTTCGCCGCGTACTGGCGAATGCGGTACTTTTGCTGGATGTAAATACATGTCGCCAGGTCCTAGCTCCATCGTTCGCTTTACACCTTCATCCTGCACATGTACCTGTATGTTTCCTTCTAGTTGAAAGAACAATTCTTCGGTTTCATTATAATGATAATCATTACGAGCATTGGGCCCTCCAACAATCATCACGATATAGTCACCTGCATCTTTATAAAGGTTTTTATTACCTACGGGTGGTTTTAATAAGTCTCGATTTTCTTCGACCCAAGCGTTGAGGTTAAAAGGTTTTTGAATTGCCATACTATGAATTTTAAAATTGATTAAACGTAAAGTTACAGCAATTTTAGCATTTTTTATCGCTCTATTATAATTTCAAAAACTTTATAAAATAAAAAACCTCCAAACAGCCTAAACTGTATTGAAGATTCTTAAACATCAAGTAGGTCAATCTATGTTTTTAGTTTTTGTAAAAAAGTTGCGTATAATATGTGTTACCGCTAGTAGTTGACACAATACCAAAACCTGAATGTGTATAATCACCTTCAATAGCTCTTTTGTGTGATGGGCTGTTTAGCCAAGCCGTAACAACGCTTTGTGCATTGTCATATCCAAAGGCGACATTTTCTCCTACTTTTTGAGCACCTTGACTTTTAAGAGCTTGTTTGCGATAGTGAAAATTATCGTGATTAATATCACTCATTTGGATCATATATTTAGTGTGGTCTACGGCATATGCAGATGCATATTGCTGGTCCTTAAGAATAAGACCAAGACCAATAGAGGCCCTATGCTCATTAATAAGAATTAAAATTTCTTCAGCCATTTCCCAATCTGTCTCTTCGGCAAGATTAAGATCGATGGTGTAGTCAAGTACATTGTCTTCAGTATTATCTTCTGGTGAACAAGAAGCTATTGACAGTAATAATCCAATGGCAAGTAGGGTAGTTTTTAAAAGTTTCATAATTTAGGAGGCATCAAATTTGGGGCATGATGTTGAATTCAAACATAAAGAAAATTCTTACATAAAATAACACTTAAACGATTTTATTGTGTATTTAATCGTATTATTTGATTATTATTGGTTTTTTACCCACATAAAATAGCGCGCAATCGCAGGAAACAAAAGGGATTATGGATGCCGCAACAAAAACAATAAAATATGAAGAAATATCAAGTTTTTACGCTTTTAATCGTGTTTTTAGTGTCTTTTGGCTGTAAAAATGAAAGGATAATTGATTCGAAAACGACAATTCCTGCATTAAGTGCAGATAAAGTCGATGAAATGCACAGTGAAACCTTCGGAATTGTAATTCATGGAGGCGCAGGAACGATATTAAAGAAAAACATGACTGATTCGCTAGAAACAGCATACCGAGAAAAACTTACCGAGGCTGTTTCCGTAGGGTATCAAATATTAGAAAAAGGTGGCGAAGCCATGGATGCCGTTACAGCCACCATTACCATTATGGAAGACTCTCCTTTGTTCAATGCAGGAAAAGGCGCCGTATTTACCAATAAAGGAAAAAATGAACTAGACGCTTCGGTTATGGATGGTAAAACATTAGATGCTGGAGCAGTTGCAGGTGTTACCACGGTAAAAAATCCAATTAACCTTGCTGTTGAAGTAATGAATAACTCCCCACACGTTTTATTAAGTGGTGAAGGAGCTGAAATTTTTGCAAGGGAAAAAGGGTTTGAAATGACAGACCCTTCCTATTTCTATACTCAAAAACGATTTCAAGCATTACAACAAGTAAAGGCTAAAACAAGCCTTCGACCTTTAGAATCCCCTCAGGGTGATTCAGACATTGCACTTGCAAAAAATCAATCAGGCACCTCAAATTTCTTATCTCATTCAAATTTAGATTCTTACGATCCTTATATAAAAGACTCAAAATATGGGACGGTGGGTTGTGTCGTTTTGGATAAAAATGGAAATCTTGCCGCAGGCACTTCGACTGGTGGAATGACCAATAAAAAGTGGAGCCGTATTGGTGATGCTCCTATAATAGGCGCAGGTACCTACGCCAATAATGAGACCTGCGCTGTTTCTTCCACGGGATGGGGAGAATACTTTATGAGAGGACTTGTAGCATACGACATTAGTGCGATGATGGAATATAAAGGCATTTCATTAAAAGAGGCGACCCATGAGGTGATTCAAAATAAACTCACAAAACTAGGGGGCACTGGAGGTATTGTTTCCATAGACTACGAGGGAAACGTCTCTATGGAATTTAATACACCCGGAATGTACCGAGCACATATGAATAGTAAAGGGGAGTTAGTGGTTAAAATTTTTAAAGATTGAGAAACGACCTCGCAAGTCGGAAATTTCAAGAAGAAAATTCCAAAAAAAATCAAAGTAGGTATGATTCAAAAATTATTACAACCGTTAAAAGATGCGCCAGTTTCATTATACCTTATATATCTCCTTGTTTATATTCCTTGGGGATTTGGGATGGACGCTTTTGGCACCTGGGCTGAAATTGCAAAATTTAATAACTGGTGGCAAGTCGTTACTTGTTATGGATTGTATATGATTCCTATTTCTATCTTATTAAAAGACCGACCGTTTTTTGAACAATACGCTTATGGTTTAGTGGCTATGGGTCTACTAGAATTTGGGGGGTATTATTTTGAATCTAGTTATGCGTACCCCAATAACCTTGTTGAGCAACTATTTGGTACCCGAAATTTTGCATTAGGAATGACACTCTTTTTTGGATTGTATTTTCCGTTTGGAAATTGGATTGTTGGAGGAGTTTATAAGCGATTCTTTTCTAATTAATGTATTTTTAATATTTGTTCCCTACGCTATAATAACTACATATGCATACAAAAAAGACCTATACAACATTTGAAATGGAGATAAGGACTCATTTTGAAACAAAACTTAGGCGAGGCTGACGAAAGTATTCCAGATCAATTTCCTGCCAAACATCACACTCCGTTTTAAAACAAAAAATAAATGTCATATTTACAAGTACACTATCAGCAGCAAACGAAGGCTATCAAAATATGGCTTTACAGATGGAAGAACTTGCGAAACAACAGCCCAGTTTTTTAGGGATAGAAAGTGCTCGACAAGATGTTGGCATCACAGTAAGTTATTGGCAAACAGAACAAGCTATTCTAGACTGGAAACCAAGTCCAGATCATCAACAGGCACAAAAACTAGGCAGAGATATTTGGTATGCTATTAAAAGGTAGAGATTGCTAAAGTGGAACGAGTTTATAGATTCAATAGGGCCTAAACCGTCGAACTTTGTCAAATATGAAACACCAAAGTCTAGGTGTTCTTCGTTTAATAAATAGTCTCTTTTTTTAATTACTTCAGACCTGTCTGCCTGCAGGCAGGAATGTGCTTCTAAATTCATGTTCAGTCTTTTTTGGAGTTGTTCTTTGAAGACCAAGTCGAATAAAACGAATACTAAACCAATGGCAACGAATGCTAAAATCTCTACAAACATATAGGTCAGTTTCTATATATTTGATGTATTGATAACAATTAAACACGTAATAGTTGAAGTGTGCTTTTCAAAAATTTAGATTGGGGTATTGTGCTCACGTATATTTTCTGCCTATTCATTAGTATCTTTCTGCTAGTTAGACATACAAGCACCTATTTGTCTGATCAAGACAAAAAAGGATCAACACAACTTAATCGCGTTAGAGAAAAACGAATCACCCCTTTTAATGCCCTATCATTAAAAAAGGAATTAAGTGCCGGTCTTTTTCTATTAATAACGCTCAACATTTTACTGCTAGCCGTCAATTTTTTAGACATAAAAAATGTGTGGTTTGGTTTTGAATGGGATGGACAAACTCTTATAGAATTTGTGCATGAAGCAACCTATTTATTAATCCTTTCCATTCTTATCTCCATTGCAATAGTGCTGTTATATTTCCGTGAAAATTTAAATTTCTACAGTAAAACACCTTGCTTAAAAAACTAAGCTATGTATGGATTCTACAAAATGTGATTTTAGCAATTTCAGTTGGAATTCGTAATTTTTGGTATTTTGAATATTATTCACTCGCATATAAAAGGATAGGCATTTTTTTCTTTTTAACCGCAACTATTTATGGGCTTTATACTGTCTTGATAAAAGTGAAAGATAAAAAATCATCATTCTATTTATTTAGAAACAATGCTTGGAGTGTTTTTCTTATTTTGGTAGTTACAAGTTGAGTTCCTTGGGATATTGTCATTTCAAAATACACCTTTTCACATGCCGATGAGTCTTATATTGAATTGGATTATCTAGCCCATTTTTCAGACAAAGCATTGCCAAGTCTTGACAAAAATTTACAAACCGTCGCACAAATAAAAGAAAATCAAAACGAACAATTTCTTCCTGACCACGATATAAAGGCTGATTTGTATATCCAGCACATTACGTATAAAAAAGTAGCATTCAAAAAGAAATGGGAGCGTAAAAACTGGCTCGCTTGGAACTGGGCAGAATATAGGGCTTATGCGAAACTATTTGAAGATTCAAAACAATAAGCTTTTTATAGAATTTGTATCTTAGACCAATGAAATTGAAGTGGGGTCTAATATTTTTATCAAGTTTACTAATAAATTGCAAGCAATCGACAAATAGCATTCAATCTCTTAATGGAAACGATTGGCAGTTTACTCAGGATTATAAAAACCCTAATAACACCTATGATATTGTAAACTGGCAACCCGCAACAGTTCCTGGCAGTGTTCAAAAAGATTTACTAAACCTCGGCAGAATTCCAGACCCTTTTAAAGGCAGCAACGAAGACAGTATTCAATGGGTATCAGAAAGAAGCTGGATTTATAAAAAAGAATTTTCTGTTTCTGCGGAAATTTTAAAAAAACAAAAACATATTTTAAGGTTTGAAGGGTTGAATACCTATGCTCATTTTCTATTTAATAACAAAAAACTAACAAAGACAAACAACGCATTCAGGATTTGGGAAGTAGATGTTTCAGATCTAATTGAAACGGAAAACGCCGTAGAAATAACTTTTTATCCTACGGACGAATATGAGGAAAAAGAATCCGCAAAACTAAACTACACCCTTCCAGAATCCCCTAGGGTATTCACCCGCAAACCACAATTTCAATACGGCTGGGATTGGGGGCCTACGATTAAAACAATGGGTATTTGGCGTGATGTTTCTTTGGTGAGTTATGACCAAGTGAGAATGAAAGATGCTTTTGTTCAAACCAACACCGTTTCCGAAGAAAAAGCTATGTTGACTGCCAATATCGAGTTTGAAACTTTTGATTATGATAAGAGTAGTATTGAAATAGTAAACAACACAACAAACGAAACTATAGCAAACGAAATTGAAATCTATGGGAATGACACCTATAAATTTCCTATCATAATTGACCACCCTAAACTCTGGTGGACTCACAATCTAGGCGAACCATTTTTATACGATTTTACCATCAATGTAAAAAAAGGGAATACCGTAATCCAATCCATCAACAAAAAAGTGGGAATCCGAACAATTGAATTAGTCACCGAAAAAGACAGCATAGGTGAAGGGTTTTATTTTGAACTTAACGGGAAACCTGTTTATATGAAAGGAGCTAATTACATCCCGCAAAACATTTTTCTTGCAGATGTCCTCCCAAAAGAGCGAAAGAAGTTATTAGATGATGTGGTAGCGGCAAATATGAATATGCTTCGTGTTTGGGGCGGTGGTGTTTATGAGGAGGATCTTTTCTATGATTTGTGCGATGAAAAAGGAATCCTAATTTGGCAGGATTTTATGTTTGCTTGTGCCATGTATCCCGGCGATGCAGCATTTCTAGAAAATGTAAAAGGAGAAGCAATCGATACGGTAAAACGACTGCGACAACATCCAAGCATCGCGCTCTATTGTGGCAATAATGAAAATCGTGAGGGTTGGCACCGTTGGGGTTGGCAAGCAGACAAAACTGAAGCTCAAAAAGAAGAAATCTGGAATAACTACCAAGCTATTTTTAACGATATGCTTCCTAAAGTGGTGGATAATTTAAGTCCTGCGATATCCTATTGGGAGAGTTCGCCTAAGTTTGGTCGTGGTGACAAACGCTATCAGCTTGAAGGCGATGCACACGACTGGTGGGTATGGCACGACGGTTACCCTTTTGAACATTTTGAAGAAGAAGTTCCACGGTTTATGAGTGAGTTTGGTTTCCAATCCTTCCCAAGTTACGAAGCCATAAAATATTTTACAGAGCAAGATAGTATTGATCTCAATCATCCCAGTTTTACCACACATCAAAAACACGCGCGAGGGTATAAGCTCATTCGAGAATACATGGAACGTGAATTTCCTGTGCCCACAAATCCTGAAGATTATGTGTATGTGAGCCAGTTATTACAAGCCTACGGAATCACAAAAGGCATCTTCGCCCACCGCCGTGCTAAACCCTATAATATGGGTACGCTCTATTGGCAACTAAACGATTGTTGGCCGGTGGTTTCTTGGTCCAGTATTGACGGAATGGGAAATTGGAAAGCGCTGCATTTTAAGGCTAGAGAGGCATTTAAAAATAGATTAATTGTTCCTTTTGAAGAAAATAACATTTTAAAAATCTCAATTGTTGACGATGCTATCAGGACAATAACGGCCGATTTATTAGTGCTTTTTAAAGATTTTAACGGTGAGATTTTAGCCGAATTTAATGAAGAAGCTATTTCCACTTTTAATGAAAAAAATGAAGTTATTTTTGAAATTCCTTTACACAAATTGAATATTGATAGACGTAAAAGTTATGCTGAAATTTTCTTCGGAAATGACAATGTGGTTCATTATTTTGAGAAGCCAAAAAACCTGAATTTATCAACTGAAAAACTAACTGCTGAAATGGTAAAAAAAGAATACGGTTATGAAATTAGGTTGCATTCAGAAACACTACAAAAAGATGTTTTTTTATATTCAGAAGCGGAAGGTACTTTCGAAAATAATTTTATAGATGTACTCCCTAATAGAACAGAAAACATTAAATTTAAAACAGAAATTAAAGCTCCTCTAATAAAATACAAGACGTTAAACCAAATAAATAATACCGTCAACAATGCCAAAAATAAGGTTAGTGTTATTATAGAACTTGTCCATTAAAAACTACCCAAAAATATGGCAAAGAAAACCTTCCGTAAAATCTCTCTGCTATTGGTGCTATTAGGGTTACTAAGCATTACAAGCTGTAGCGATACATCGAGCTTTGATTATGTTGCAAGTACTCATATTATTCCAGCTCCAAAGCAATTGGTAACTGGAGAAGGGTTTTTTACTTTAGACAAAAATATAAGCTTTAAGTCAATTGAATACTTTGGTAGCGAAAACAGCTATTTCTCAAACTATATGCAACAGAAATTGGGGTTTAATTTTGAAACTACAAACCGTGATGATAAAGCTCAAATACTCTTTAAAAGGAACAATAATTTAGTAGAAGAAGGGTATTTGCTGTCGATAGATCAAAAAATCACCATCGAAGCAAATACCCAAAAAGGGCTGTTTTATGGAATTCAATCATTAATTCAGTTACTCCCTTTTGAACACCTACAGGCTCTTAAAGTAAAAAGTGTAAAATTCCCTAGGGTCATAGTTAAAGACGAACCCAAATTCAAATACCGTGGAATGCATCTTGACGTATCACGACATTTCTTTCCAGTCGAGTTTATAAAAGAATACATTGACCATCTAGCCATGCTTAAGATGAACAACTTTCACTGGCACTTAACCGACGATCAAGGATGGCGAATTGAGATTAAACAATATCCTGAGCTAACAAACAAAGCAGCCAATCGCCAAGAAACCTTGATAGGGCATTATAACGATTCTCCACAAGAATTTGACGGCAAACGTTATGGCGGGTTTTACACACAAGAGGACGTAAAAGAAATTGTAGCCTATGCCTCTCAAAGACATATCACAGTAATTCCAGAGATTGAAATGCCAGGGCACACACAAGCTGCGATACACGCATATCCTGAGTTAGGTTGTACGGGTTTACAAGTACCCGTAGCCACAAAATGGGGGGTTTTTGAAGAGGTATTCTGTCCAAAGGAAGAGACCTTTACATTTCTTAAAAATGTCTTAGATGAAGTCGCAGCTTTATTCCCGAGTGAATATATCCATATTGGTGGTGACGAAGCTCCAAAAACCAGATGGAAATCATGTGCCCACTGTCAGAATTTAATGAAAGATAAAGGACTAAAAAACGAAGAAGAATTACAAAGCCATTTTATTACTACTATTGAAAAACACCTTAATAGTACAGGTAAAAAAATAATAGGTTGGGACGAAATTTTAGAAGGCGGTCTCGCACCCAATGCCACAGTAATGTCATGGCGAGGGTCTAATGGAGCTATTGAAGCTGCAAAAGAAGGCCATGATGTAATCATGACTCCTACGAGCCACTCTTATTTTGATTATTATCAAGCCACCTACGAAGATGAGCCAACGGCAATTGGCGGTTATCTTCCGCTTAAAAAGGTCTTTGGGTTTAATCCCGTTCCCGCCGAACTAAATCCTGAAGAAGCAAAACACGTTCTTGGCGCACAGGGAAATATCTGGACTGAATATATATCCACCTCAGACCAATTAGAATATATGGCCTTCCCCAGAATGTTAGCAATGGCGGAAGTTGTTTGGAGTGGTCCCACAAAAAATCTAGAAGAAGATTACGATAATTTTTTAGAGCGATTAGAACCTTTTATGGAACGAATGGATGTTTTAGATATTAACTACGCAAACCATCTTTTTAATTTGGAAGGTGCGGTTGTAAAAGAAAACAACGAAGTATTTTATACATTAAGTACTCCTACAAAAGGAAAGGAAATAAGATACAGTGTTAATGACAAAAAGAAACTAAAGTACGTAAAGCCTTTTAAAATTTCAGCCCTCACTTCACCAGAGGCTGCAAAGGGTATTCCTCAATATGTAATTAATGGACAGGTTTATAAAAAGGGAGCTGCCGTGGGGCGCAAATTTTCAGACACAATTGACTATCACAAAGCAGTTAATGCTCAAGTAGCTATAAATGTGGAACCACATCCTGCTTATAGCGCTGGCGGTAAAGAAGCGCTCATAAATGGAGTGAACGGGAGCAATACCCGCTTTGGAGATAAAGAGTGGTTGGGCTTTTGGGGTGATGATTTAGAGATTACCATCACATTTCCAGAACCTACTAAAATCAATAAAATAAGTACTCGTTTTTATAATGCAAATGGGCAGTGGTTGTATGCACCTAATAATTGGAGGGCAATAATTACTTTAGAAAATGGCAGCATACTTTCTAACAAACAAATGATTAATAGCGACGAACAAATAGTTTTATCAGAAATGAAATTAGACACTAAAAGTTATTTAACTAAGCAACTAGTCCTTCGTATCCCTAGCTACGGTATAATCCCAGACGGCTATCAAGGAGCTGGCAATAAAGCGTGGACGTTTATAGATGAGGTAATTGTTGAATAATAACTATATTGTAGTATAAATTAAAAAATTATGTTGTCTAAAGAAATTGTTAGAAAGCAATTAGAAAACTTTCCTGATCAGTTTTCCATTGACGAGCTTGTAGAACGCCTCATCTTGCTAGTTAAAATAGAAAAAGGCAATAAACAATCTGAAGATAATAATGTGGTTTCTGATAATGACCTTGACAAAGAAATTTAACAATGGTTCAAATAAACTGGTCGCCACAATCTATTTCAGATTTAAAAACTATTAAGGAATATATTGCTAAAGATTCTTATAAATATACAAAACTACAAGTAATCAAACTTAGATTGCGACCTCGAATTCTGCAAGAACACATTTACGCTGGTCATATTGTTGATGAAATGGAAGACAAAAAATATCGAGAGTTAATTGAAGATAATTATAGAGTCATCTATAAAATTGTAAATAGTCCTAGAATCGACATCCTTACCATCCACCATACAGCTAGAGATCTTTCAAAAAAGAATCTATGAAAATAGAAGTCTGTGCCAATGGTTTTGAATCTGCATTTATTGCGAATGAGACAGGTGCAAATCGTATTGAATTATGTGAAAACTTGTCAGTGGGAGGCATTACTCCTTCAAGAGCAATGATCACTCGAGTACTTCAAGAAATAGGGATTGAAACACACGTTTTAATTAGACCAAGAGCAGGAGATTTTTGTTATTCTGAAACAGAAATTATCACGATGATTCAAGATATCGAGTTCTGTAAAATAATGGGTTGCAATGGGATTGTAAGCGGAATACTAACTTCGGAAAATAACATTGACCTTCTAAATACCGAAAGGCTCATTGAAGCTGCAGGCAAAATGGAATTTACCTTCCACCGCGCTTTTGATGTTTGCCGAAACCCCTTACTTGCTCTGCAGCAACTAAATGGTTTAAAAGTCAAACGCCTTCTGAGCTCGGGACAAAAATCAAAAGCAATTGACGGAATTGAATTATTGAAAGCATTGAAAACACTTTCCGAAGAGAAAATTCAGATAATGCCTGGTGGTGGAATCACTCCAAAAAATGTGTTCGTGTTTAAAGAAGCTGGCTTTGAAATGGTTCATTTTTCGGCAATAAAAAAAGAAGCTTCTGCGAATAATGAAAACTTATTTATAGCTTCCGTTTCTGGTGTTTCAAATGCTAGAACAATACTACAAATTAAAAAGATTCTAGGAGTTTGATCGTGCTCACCAATTCATAAAAGGATGCTGACTCAATTGTGAATTGTAGTATTTAATTTCCCCCGTAACCTCTTGACCCAACCAATCCGGTTTTTCAAATTTTTCGTTTTCAGAAGACAGCTCTACTTCGGCCACAATTAATCCTTTGTTATTTCCTGAGAATTCATCAATCTCGAAAACGTGATTTTCTACTTTTACTTCATACCGAAATTTTTCAATGCTGCCTTCTTCACAAAGCTTTAACAGCGCTTGCGCTTCTGTAACAACAATTTCTTTTTCCCACTCAAAACGTGTGGTACCCGAGTCATTTCCTTTTCCTTTTATAGTCAAAAACCCTTTGTCTCCTTTAATCCTAACGCGTACCGTTCGCTCTGGATGCGTGTTTAAAAAACCCTGCACAATGCGTTTTTTTGAACGTGCTTCAGCCTTATACGCCTCGTTTTTCACTAAGAATTTACGTTCTACTTCAACCACGATCTGAGATGTTTTTTATTTGGTGAGATTCAATTCGGGTCTCTTCATATCCATTTTTAGCGACGAGCAACATCGCCTTAGCGATGGTCTCAGCCGCAATCATCTTATATTTGTTCACAATTACAAAATCGAAAAACTTAAAAGAAACCTGCGCTATTTTTTCACCCAATCTCTTTTCATCTCTATCACCTCCAATTAATGAAGGCTGAAAGATATAGCTGTTTTTTAAGCCTATAGCCAATACATCGCGCTCCATTTCTCCCTTAACGCTATTGTAAAATGTATTGCTATTTACATCAGCGCCCAGAACTGAGATCACTTCGAAAGTTTCAATCTTGTTTCGCTTTGCAAGTTTTGCTGCTGCAACAGGAATACCGCAATCAATTTTTTTATAAGTTTCTTTGTTCGGTGTTTTTGCCTTTGTTGTGCCAATGCAGCAAAAAACAACATCCCCTTTAAATGCTTCGGCAAACGTTTCTAATTTAAATAAATCCCCTAGATGCTCTTCGATTTTAGGATGGCTTTTTTGGCAGGAATTCCTGCCAAAAATTTTTATTTTAGAATAGCTAGAGTCTTTTAAAAGCAAGGTTAAAAGGATGCCTCCAGTAAGGCCAGTTGCGCCTATGAGTATCGCTGTTTTAGGATTCATTGTGTTGCGTTTTTAATTTCCACGGCCGTTATTTCTTGTTTCACCCGCATTGTAAATAATGATTTGGTTTCCCTCTGGATCTTTTAATCGCGCATTGATCTAGAGCGAAGTTTATGGGGTCTCATCCATTTCAAATATAATTCCTTTCTTCTATAGTTCTGTTATTTTTTCGGCTCCATCTTTCACTTCAAAATAGATCCAAATTTCACTTTCGAGAATCGTTTCAGAAAAATGAATACGGAAGGTTGTTTCTCCTTGTGGCGCTTCAAATATCGCATAGGTCTAATTTGTATACACAATTAAAACAAGTCCTAGTTGCCTGTAGAAATTGATCACGCGAGAAACATTTGTGGACGGTATTGTTATTTGATTTAGGTTCATAGCAAATTGTAAAACTCCTTCGATTTGTGAGCATTAAAGGTATTAAATTTACAGGATGGAACAGGAGCTCCCCATAAGAAAAATCATCCACGTGGATATGGACGCATTTTATGCGAGTGTTGCGCAATTAGATGACCCTTCTCTTGTGGGCAAGGCTATCGCGGTGGGTGGTGGTGGGTCTCGTGGAGTGGTGAGTGCTGCAAGTTACGAGGCGCGTAAGTTTGGGGTGCGTTCTGCGATGGCCGGTTCGCTCGCTATAAAATTATGCCCACACTTAATTTTTGTGAAAAGTGATTTTGATAGGTACCGAGAAATTTCGGAAAAAGTACGAAAGATCTTTTTTGAATATTCTGAAAAGGTAGAGCCATTATCCCTAGATGAAGCCTATTTAGATGTAACCGAAAATAAAAAAGGGAATCCGAGCGCAACATTAATTGCCAAAGAAATACGAGATAAAATCAAAGCGAGGACAGGTTTAAATGCTTCCGCAGGAATTAGTATTAATAAATTTATCGCGAAAGTTGCCAGTGACATTAACAAACCCAACGGGCAAAAAACAGTGCCTCCAGAAGATGTTTTAGACTTTTTAGAAGGACTAGATATTAAAAAGTTTTACGGTGTTGGCAAAGTAATGAAAGATAAAATGTACCGCCACGGAATTTATACGGGTGCAGATTTAAAGGGAAGAAGTTTTGAATATCTCGAAGAAAACTTTGGAAAAAGCGGCGCCTATTACTACAATATTGTGCGCGGAATTCACCTCAGCGAAGTCAAAGCAGAGCGCACTCGAAAATCATTAGCTGCAGAGAGAACTTTTTCTGAAAATATTTCTTCTGAAATTTTTATGCTAGAACGCCTAGAGCAAATTGCTGAAGAAGTAGAGCGCAGACTCAAAAAAAGTAAAGTTGCCGGAAAAACGGTTACACTTAAAATTAAGTACAGTGATTTTACGTTACAAACTCGAAGCAAAACACTTCCCATTTATATAGGGAACAAAGATTTGATTATGGAGACCATAAAGGAATTACTGTTTCAAGAAGGAATGAAAAACAGTGTGCGGTTGTTAGGAATTTCGATGTCCAATCTAAACAATGAAAAAAAACAAAAAATAGCTGCTACCGAAGAAAAAAAGTATGATGTACAGTTAAGACTTGATTTTTAGTCCTTCGATACAATTTTTTGATTTGTGCCAAAGGCACTATCAAAAAATTGTATCGAAGGACGGATTCTATTTTTAGAGCGGCAGATACTAAATCATCTTGAACGCATACGCAAATAGCCATATTTAGACCCTTAGTTTGAAGTAGCTTTACCATATAATTAAAAAAATATTATGAAAAACACAATCCAAATCCTTAGCCTGTGTGCAATCGTAACGCAATTAACTGCGTGCGGCACAGAAACAAAGAAAACTGCGCTTCAAGAAAACAATAATGAAGTACAACTTGTTGAAATCTCAAAACCAGAAACCGCTATTGGTGATTACTTATATGTTACAGCTTCTAGCGGATTGTCTTTGAGAAAGCACGATAACTTAAACAGCGATAAGCTTGCCGTGATGCCTTACGGCACAAAACTAAAAGTACTCACTATCGAAGCGAATGAAAAAATGAATGTTGCTGGTATTCGCGGTGGAATGAACAAAGTGGCCTATAATAATAAAGAAGGATATGCCTTTAACGGATATCTATCAGAATTGTTCCCCCCAGAAAAAGGGATGAATGCTAAACAGTATATTGAAGATTTAAAAGCGACACACTCTAATACTTCCTATTTTGAAACTACTGGTGGAACAGCAAGCAATCCTAGCAATACCGAAACTGTTTTATTACCCACCACAAAATGGTACGAGGCGTATGCGGTTGCGCAAAAGTTATACGATATTCCTTTGAGTATGGCATTCCCAAAAGTTTCTGGAAAGGATTTTCAAACTATAAAAAACACTAAAAAACCAGATCATTTGTCTTTAAGTGAATTGAAAATAGAACGCCGTGATAATATGATTCAACAAATAATCTACTCCCAAGCTTTACAAAGGTATGACTCTAGCGTAACTATAACTAAACAAGGAACATTAATGAAAATAAAATGGACCGGAATTGCCAAGTAACTATACGGCTAAAATTATTAAGCCTTTCAAGCTATTTAAACTTGAAAGGCTTTTTTTATACTTGACTCACTCGTAAGGTATTTACCATCCCTTTATCTACAATAGGCATCGCTGCAAGGTTCACTAGATAATCTCCTTTTTTAACAAAACCGCGTTCTTTTGCTATTTTGTTTACATCATCCACTGTTTCATCTGTGCTTACATACTTATCATAATAAAATGCCTGCACACCCCAAAGTAAATTAAGCCTTGATAGAATGCGATGATTAGAGGTAAACACTAAAATATGCGCGCTCGGCCTCCAGGCTGAGATTTGAAAAGCAGTATAACCACTATTTGTTAGCGTGCATATAGCAGTTGCTTCAATCTCATTTGCCATATTTGCCGCATGATAACAAATCGATTTTGTAATGTATCTGTTTGTTCTAACATGGGGGGGTTCTTGTGGTACATTTATCAAAGAACTGTTTTCTACCTGCATGCAGATATTTGCCATTTTCTTGATAACCTCAACTGGGTATTTCCCTACAGAAGTTTCTCCACTTAACATTACCGCATCTGCACCATCCATAACGGAGTTTGCAACATCATTTACTTCTGCTCTTGTGGGTGTTAAACTAGTAATCATAGTCTCCATCATTTGAGTAGCAATGATTACTGGTATTCTCGCACGCTTTGCGGTAAGCACTAACTCTTTTTGAATCAATGGTACTTCCTCTGCAGGAACTTCAACACCTAAATCTCCACGAGCAACCATTAATCCATCACAATAGGAAACAATTTTATCAATATTTGCTACTGCTTCTGGCTTTTCGATTTTTGCAATGATTGGAATTTTGTGATCACAATGCGCTTCAATTAGGGCTTGTAATTCTTGTAAATCTGCAGCGTGTCTTACAAAAGAAAGTGCAATCCAATCTACATCTTGCGAAATGGCAAAGATAGCATCCTCCTTGTCCTTAGTAGTAAGTGCTGGCAGCGAAATATTAGTGTTAGGCAGGTTAACTCCCTTACGAGAGCGCAATGGCCCTCCCTGTAACACTTTGGTTTTTACTTCGTTTTTATTGTTTGTAGAAATCACTTCAAACATTAATTTACCGTCATCTAGTAGTACCCGCTCCCCTTTTTTGACATCGCGTGGGAAGTTGTCATAATTCATATACACCCTACTTGCAGTTCCCTCAAATTCTTCTCCTGTACAAAATGATATCAAATCACCAGGATTCACGACCACTTCCTCTTTCATAATCCCTACACGAAGTTTGGGGCCTTGTAAATCTGCTAATATGGCTGTTGTTGTGTCTAATTCTTTTCCTAAAGCACGAATGATTTTTATCGTTTTGGTTACGTTTTTATAATCAGCGTGAGAAAAATTCACTCTGAATACATTTACGCCAGCTAGAATCATTTGTTTTAATGTTTCCTTTTTAGCCGTTGCAGGCCCTAACGTTGCTACTATTTTTGTTCTTTTTTGATTTGGCATTTAGTAAAATATTAAATTATTTCTTGATTTGAGTTGGTCGATATCAATCTCAAAAGCCGAAATGATTTGTTTTATATTATTAATATTAGTTGTTAAGTTTCTTATTGAACCCTTTTTAAAATCGGAATATATTTTTAAAAAATAGTCCACTTGTTTGTATTCTGGAATGAGTACTGTTGTAATTGTCTCTTCATCTGCAAGCGCTCCAAAGAGACCTCCACTACTCGCTACTTTTGCACTTTGTGTTTTTCTTCTATTTGAAACTAAATTATAGGTTGTGTAATTAAATTCGTCTTCAAATTCGAATAAAGGAAAAGTAACTTCTAAACCTTTGTTATTGAATTCTAGATCTACTTTTTTTCGGCATAACCTTAGTCCTGTAAATTGATTTAATAGATAGGCGACTTTATAAGCTTCTTCACTGCAATGAATTGCAATAAGAGAAAAATCATCTTCAATATAATCATCCAAAATTAATTTATACGCACTCATTAGCAAAAATTAAAGTTTAAAAATAGGTATTGTTTAAGTACTAGGTTGTAAAGAAAATGTAAATTCTTTCATAAAGTACTCTTTGTTGTGGTAAAGTAGGGGTGCTGTCTTTTATAAATGGTTAAGAAGTAAAAGATCCTTGATTTTGACCTTACAAATCCTTTTAAATAGTAGCTTTAACGTGCTCGTTTGGCGGCCTGTTCTTCTGCTTTCTTTTTGCTAGTTGCACTTGCTTTGCATACGATGGCATCGGCTAGATATCGTTTATTTGACCCAAAAACAATGTTTTAGATTTCATTACAATCTTAGCAGTGTTTGTAAATATTATTAATTTTTTTTCGAAAACCATTTCGCGACAGGTTACCAATAAAAGTTTAAAGAACAGCGCTATTTCTTGGACTTTTAAAGCATTTAAATGCCACGTTATTATTTTATAAACCGTTCTGCAAATACCTTTCCATCTATGGTTTTGTTTACTAGACATATACCTGAAGAAAGCATAGAAACATTACAACTATTATAAACACAATGGACTTCCATTTGTTTGACCAATGCATCGCGTACCCGCACGTTTTCAAAAAATTGAGCACCTGTTCCTAAGATAACAGTGGTCTCTGATGGATTGGGGAATACTATGACAGCACTATTCAAGGCTACTTCTGGGGTGCTTAGTATAGTCCTATTTTCATACCACGCTGCCGCACAATCAACTATAGAAGCAGAAAGCACGTCATTATCGCGATCGCCATCAATATCAACCGGAATTACAAACTCCACATTAATGGCTTCATTTGTAATTATTTGCTGTGGACCAAATTGACGATAGCCCACGCACATAAAAAAAAAGAAAAACAATGTTATCAAATTTCTCATTGATTGCCTTTATAAATAACGGTTTCTTGTACCTCTCCACCTTCAAAGTTTTTCTCTGTTTTATAAAGCCCTGAGGGTAAATCATCAATAATTTAAGGGTTGTTTATTTGTAAAGGATCCCCTGCTGTCGAGGTGTAATTAATATTAACAGCGTTATAAATTAAGGTTAGTAGATTTTGCATAAACCACTGTTATGCAATAAGAGGTGTCTTATTCACTACTTTAAAGTAGAAAAAAATAAGATCAGCAAACAGAAAAATTAACGTACCATTATTAAAATATGCCTTTTAGTATAAGAAGAAACGTTTCTAATGGAATCGTTTAGCTGTTTTAAAGCCAATTAAAAGTCCTTATCTATGGCCACTTGTAGTTTAAAATAAGCTCTTTTCGACGCAGTTTCTTCTGCTTTCTTTTTGCTAGTTGCTCTTGCTTTGCCTACAATTTCGTCATCTAGATACAGTTTTACAGCAAAGTGTTTAAGTTTATCAATACCCGTATCTTCATAAACCGCAAACTTAAATTGCTTTTTATGCTTCTGGCACCATTCAATAAAAAGACTTTTATAACTAATTATTTTCCCTTCTAATTTTTCAATGTCAACATAAGGCTTGATGACTCTTTTGTCAATAAATTTTTCACAAGATCTATATCCTCTATCTAAATAAATAGCGCCTACCAAGGCTTCAAAAACATTCCCATGTATATTACCGCCAAATTGACTCAGTGGTATGGTCGTTTTTAAATGATTAATAAGTTGTAAATCGCGGCCTAGTTCGTTAAGGTGTTCACGGCTTACTACTTTACTTCGCATTTTTGTTAGATATCCTTCATTGCCGCCAGGCACTTCATTAAATAAATGTGCTGCGATAACAGCGCTTAACATGGCGTCCCCTAAGAATTCCATGCGCTCATAATTTTGCGCATGACCTTGGCTTGAAGTAGTATTTGTAGAGCGGTGTGTAAATGCTTCTTTGTAGATGGAGATGTCTTTTGGTTTAAAACCAAGAAGCTTCTTTATTGCTAAAAAAAAATCCCCGTCCTTTTCGGCACGGGAACTGAATATATTTTTTATTGAAGCCATAAACTCATCGCTTACTAAGCTCTCCATTTTTTAAAGAGTACACAAGCATTGTGGCCACCAAAACCAAAAGTATTACTCATTGAAATATTTACCTCACGTTCTTGCGCTTTATTTAGTGTAAGATTTAAAGAAGGATCTATATTTTCATCAATCGTGGTGTGGTTTATGGTTGGAGGAACAAGACTATGTTCCATAGACAAAATTGAAGCAATAGCCTCAATAGCACCTGCGGCACCCAATAAATGTCCTGTCATCGATTTAGTCGAATTGATATTAATGCTATTTGCGTGCTTACCAAAAACTTTACTTATTGCTTTTAATTCTGCCACATCACCTAATGGTGTTGATGTCCCGTGCGTGTTAATTGCATCTACTTGGCTAGCGTCTATTCCAGCATCGTTTAGGCAATTATGCATCACGCGTTCAACTCCTATTCCATCTGGATGTGGAGCCGTCATATGATAGGCATCACTTGACATTCCGCCACCAATGACTTCAGCATATATTTTTGCACCTCTCTTTATGGCGTGCTCGTATTCTTCTAATATTAAAGCACCCGCTCCTTCACCTAAAACAAACCCATCACGAGTTGCGTCAAAGGGTCTCGATGCTCCAGAAGGATCATCATTACGCGTTGAAAGTGCGTGCATAGCATTAAAACCACCTACACCTGCCTGAGTAATTGCTGCTTCACTTCCGCCGGTTACAATAATATCGCAGTACCCTAACCTAATATAGTTAAGTGCATCTATCATAGCATTTGCCGATGAAGCGCAAGCAGAGACCGTTGTATAATTAGGCCCCATAAATCCATGTTTAATAGAGATATTACCAGGAGCAATATCTGCAATCATTTTTGGAATAAAAAAGGGGTTGAAACGTGGCGTTCCATCCCCTTCTGCAAAATTCTTTACTTCATTTTGAAACGTCTCAATACCTCCTATTCCAGCACCCCAGATTACGCCTACGCGAAATTTATCTACAGTGTCAAGATCAATCCCTGCATCTAGAATAGCTTCATCGCTACTCACTAATGCATACTGGGCAAACTTGTCTAGTTTACGAGCCTCCTTACGATCAAAATGTTGTAATGGATCAAAATTCTTTATCTCACAAGCAAATTGGGTTTTGAACTTTTCAGAATCAAAATGCGTAATAGGTGCGCATCCGCTTTTACCATTTTTAAGTCCATCCCAATATTCTGTGATGTTGTTTCCGATGGGTGTTAGTGCACCTAGTCCTGTTACTACAACTCGCTTAAGTTCCATAAAGAAGTTGTCTTATTTGTTCTCTTCAATATAAGATACTGCTTGACCTACTGTCGCAATATTTTCAGCTTGATCGTCTGGAATCTGAATATCAAATTCTTTCTCAAATTCCATAATAAGCTCAACCGTATCTAGTGAATCTGCTCCCAAGTCGTTAGTGAAGCTTGCTTCGTTTACAACTTCGTTTTCGTCAACTCCAAGCTTATCTACGATAATAGCTTTTACTCTTGATGCAATGTCTGACATAATCTTTGTTTTTTTAAATTTTAATTAAGTGGCAAAAATAAAATATTTTAACTTAAAACACACTTTTAGTTTTAAAATGTGCAACCAATTTAAACATTTTTCGTCGAAGTGAAACTGTATTGCCTTACTTTTGTATATATTACTAGTGAAACCTCTAGGAAACCCTAACAAAATAAATGAAGAAGCGTATTGTAATTTTTGCTTCGGGTAACGGTACCAATACTCAAAACGTTATAAAATACTTTCAACACAATAAAGTTGCGGAGGTTGTCTGCGTGCTCTCGAACAAGAAGGATGCCAAAGTATTATCGCGTGCTGAAGCCAATGAAATAAAGGCGATATCTTTTAGCAAGACTGAATTATTGTCAGAAGAAGGAGTCCTTAAAACGCTTCAGTCCCTAAAACCACATCTTATTGTACTAGCGGGTTTTTTGCTGAAATTCCCCGAAATCATCATCAAAGCATTCCCAAATAAAGTACTAAACATTCATCCGGCACTCCTACCAAAGTACGGCGGAAGAGGAATGTACGGACGCCATGTCCATGAGGCAGTAGTAAATAATAAAGAAACTGAAACGGGAATCACCATCCATTATGTTAATGAGAACTACGATGAAGGGGCTATCATTTTTCAAGCAGCAACCCCTGTTACTTTTCTTGATAATGCAGCCGATGTAGCTGCTATGGTTCACGCGCTAGAACACGAATGGTTACCTAAGATTATTGAGGATTTATTGTCCTCCCCCAACCCCTCCAAGGGAGGGGAGCTTTGAATTAACGTGTCACCCTGCCCCGAAGCTTCGGGAGTCGAAGGGCATTTGAGCAAAATTAAAACTGGCGGGAAACGATACCTGCCAAGAAAACTTTAATTAAGTTACCCGCCTGCACGGGCAGTAAACATGAGTAAAAAACAAAAATACTACGTCGTTTGGTTTGGAAATCCCACAGGAATTTTTGATAGTTGGAAAAAATGCCAAGCATCCATTAAAGGAATAGCTGGCGCACAGTATATGAGTTTTGAAACCTTAAAAGAAGCCAACGTTGCCTACAACAAGGATTACAAGGACTATGTAGGAACCAAAAAGAATACCAAAAAAACACTCTCCGCAGCAGAAAAAGCCAAATTCGGAGAACCTAATTTATACTCTATTGCTGTAGATGCAGCTTCCAGCGGTAATCCTGGAATTATGGAATATCGCGGAGTGGTTACCCAAACCAAAAAACAATTATTTCATCAAGGCCCTTTCCAACAAGGCACTAATAACGTGGGTGAGTTTTTAGCCCTTGTGCACGGTCTTGCTTTTTTAAAACAGAAAAACAGTGACCTTCTTTTATACAGCGACAGCCGCATTGCGATTGGCTGGGTACGGAAGAAAAAATGCAACACCAAGCTAAAGCAAACCGCAAAAAACAAAGCGGTCTTCGATCTTATTTCTCGTGCCGAAACTTGGCTTAAAACGAATGCCTACCCAACAAAAGTTGTAAAATGGGAAACAAAAGCTTGGGGAGAGATTCCTGCAGATTTTGGGAGGAAGTGATTACCTATTAATCCCAACAACCCAGGCATTTTCAAATAAAGATAACTTTCTTAACGCCTCTTTTTTATTGAATATTTCAGTTAGGATATTGCCTCGTTCTACATAAACATAGGTCCATCCATTTTCAGGGTTTACAAAACCCTGAGGGTTATATCCTTTTGCCAATAAGTCATTAGTCCATTTGTTAACCCCTCTTTCTAAGGAGAAAACATTTGTTACAAGATAATACCCCGACGCCATTCCTTCTATCGAGAGATTCACAATGTCATCAACTCCGTTTATTATTTCAACGATTTCAATCTTAGACGGCACTTCGTTAGACGTTACTGTAATAATTTTTTGGACGGAATCCATTGGTTTTGTTTCAATTCGTTCACTTGTAAAATTATCTAACTTCTTTGTTGAGCTGTTATTTCTTTCTATTAAATAACTTTCTTCAATTTCTGTTTCAAAGGCTGTGAAGAAAAGGTAAAACCGGTCTTCTCTTGTTTTAAATTGGATTTTAGCATTTGCGGCATTGTTCTTAATAATACCTTTGGGAAGTTCCATTTTAATCAAATCAAAGCCCAGTGTGTTTTTACTAGAAGGAGTTCGCTCGCTTTTAGTTTTATTACCAGTCGTTATACTACTAGTAAAAAAATTACTTGCTTCTCTTTCGTTGGTTTCTAGTAATGTGTAGCGCCCTGTTTCAGAATTATAAATTGCACATTGATCCCCTTTTATTTTATCATCTCCTTCTAAGGAAGCCATCACAAGTGTTGAAACAATATCTCCTTGAGTTTTTACTTGAAAATCATCAAAAGTAATGTCCATAGATTTTTTGATTACTTGTTCAAAACCATCGTAGGTTGTGAAGTATTTTGGAGTTTCAGTAACATCCTCATAAATAATATACAGCAACCAACCCGCTGCGCTTCCTCCCTCTAGTTTGCCATTAACCGCTCTAATATTAGCCGCTGTAAAGATTGTTTTTTCAAAAGAGTTCTCTTTCAAGTATCCAGTAATATCTGCTCGACACACATAGGGAGAATCTCTTTTTAAAGCGCCTTTATTTTTGGCGTCAAACACAATCTCTCCTTCAATATCAAGGTAGGTTTGTTCTGAAGTTTTAATCTTTATACCATTAACACTGGGGACACGATCTCCTTTATTTTTGTAAATCATTCGTCTATTACCCTTTCGCATTACAGATTTTTCTGCAGGATATAAACCACTCCAATATAACCCTGCATACACAATACTTTGGGCAGTAGCTGGTAACACGATTTGAGCGCTGCTTGAACTGAATGTACTTTCATCGCCATCAATATCAACGTACTTCATATTAACGGCATCGTTGGGAACTTTAATGTCATTAAAGGGTTTTGTTTGGTGCTTCCCTAAAATAGTATTACCTACTAGGATAGAGTTTCCTTTTACAAATAATTTTTCGTTTACCTTGAAGTTAACTTTATCTTGAGAAAAGGACGATACAGAGCATGCAAGAAAAAGAAATATTGATAGAAAGCAGTGTGAATATATTTTCAAAACATTGTATTTAGACTTCGATAAATGTAATGAATTAAAACAAAAATTTAAACCAAAATTTGAAAAAAGTGAACTATTATAAGTTTAGTAACACACTATAAAAACGCTTATATTTGCACTTCATTTTTAAACTTTATTTCTTGAGTAAACTAGTAATTGTTGGTACCGTTGCATTTGATGCGATTGAAACGCCATTTGGAAAAACAGATAAAATTCTCGGCGGCGCAGCTACTTATATAGGTCTTTCGGCCTCACGGTTTGATGTAGATAGCGCTATTGTAAGTGTTGTTGGAGGAGATTTTCCTTCAACTTATATAGAGATGCTTAAAGAAAAAGGAATGGATGTAAAAGGACTTGAAATAGTCCCTGATGGAAAGACGTTTTTCTGGAGTGGAAAGTATCATAACGATATGAATTCACGAGATACATTAGCAACTGAACTCAATGTGCTTGAAACATTTAACCCCGTTGTACCCGAAAGCTATAAAGATTCTGAAGTTGTAATGCTCGGCAATTTGCACCCTATGGTACAAATGGGCGTTATTAACCAAATGAATGACCCAAAATTAGTTGTCCTTGACACGATGAATTTTTGGATGGATATTGCATTAGAAGATCTAAAAAAGGTAATTGCTAAAGTAGATGTTATAACTATTAACGATGAGGAAGCAAGGCAACTATCTGGAGCGTACTCATTGGTTAATGCCTCAAAAAAAATAATGGAAATGGGTCCTAAATATGTGGTCATCAAGAAAGGTGAACACGGTGCATTATTGTTTCATAAAGAGGAAATGTTTTTTGCGCCAGCCTTACCATTAGCCGATGTCTTTGATCCAACTGGTGCTGGTGATTCCTTTGCAGGAGGCTTTACTGGATTTTTAGCTAAAACAGGGGATTACAGTTTTGAAAACATGAAACGAGCTATTATTCACGGCTCTTGCTTAGCGAGTTTTTGTGTAGAGAAATTTGGAACAGAAAGAATGCAAAATTTAAGCGACACCGAAATTGCGAATCGCCTGCGACAGTTTAAAAGCTTAACACAATACGAAATGGAATTAACATAAAAACACGCCTCGAATTTTCGGGGCTTTTTTATATATAGTAGTCGATCAATTAAATTGTATAAAACGTCCCATTGCCAAGGGAAATTAAACCTATCCGCCGCAGCGGACAATAGATATGAGTGATGCTTTAAAACACGAATGTGGTATTGCCCTCATTCGATTATTAAAACCCCTTGAATATTATAAGGAGAAGTACGGTACCGCATTTTACGGAGTAAACAAGATGTACCTTATGATGGAAAAACAGCACAACCGCGGGCAGGATGGTGCCGGTTTTGCAAGTATTAAATTTGACCCTACTCATGGAGAACGATATATTAGTAGAGTGCGTTCAAACAAAACACAACCCATTCAAGATATATTTGCTCAAATTAATGCACGTATCAATGACGAGTTTACCAAAAACCCAACTATTAAAGATGATGTAGCGGCTCAAAAACGAAAAATACCATATATTGGAGAGCTTATGTTAGGCCACGTACGGTATGGTACTTTTGGCGGTAATAGTGTAGAAACAGTACACCCTTTTTTAAGACAAAACAATTGGATGCACCGCAACCTCATTATTGCTGGTAACTTCAATATGACGAACACTACAGAGTTATTTCAAAACTTAATAAAATTGGGAATGCACCCAAAAGAAAAAGCAGACACTATTACGGTAATGGAAAAGATAGGTCATTTTCTTGATCGTGATGTCGCAAAGTTATACAGACAAGCAAAAAAGAAAGGGCTTTCAAAAGTAGAAGCATCACCTTATATAGCAGAAAATTTAAATCTTGAAAAAATCTTGAAAAAATCCGCTAAAGACTGGGATGGAGGCTATGCTATGGCAGGATTATTAGGGCACGGTGACGCTTTTGTATTGCGTGATCCAGCAGGAATTAGACCAGCGTATTATTATAAAGACGATGAAGTAATTGTAGTTGCGAGTGAACGCCCCGTAATTCAGACGGTATTTAATGTAAATTTTGAGGATGTAAAAGAAGTTGAGCCAGGTCAAGCAATACTTATGCGGAAAAATGGCGCAATGACGGTTAATCAAATACTAGCACCTCTTGAACGTAAATCTTGTTCTTTTGAACGCATTTATTTTTCTCGCGGAAGTGATGCCGAAATCTATCAAGAACGAAAAGAATTAGGTCGATTAATTATGCCAAAAGTTTTAGAGGCTATAAACTACGATACAGAAAATAGTGTTTTCTCTTTCATACCAAACACCGCGGAAACTTCGTTCTATGGAATGTTAGATGCCGCACAAGACGAACTCAATAAACAAAAGAACGAAGCAATTTTAAAAGAAGCAGGGAATCTGACCGAAGCTCGCCTTACAGAAATACAAGCCCATAAAATAAGGACTGAAAAAATAGCTATTAAAGACGTAAAACTACGAACCTTTATTGCCGATGATAGCAGCCGAGATGATCTAGTAGCTCATGTATATGATGTTACTTATGGCGTAGTTAAACCGGAAGACAATCTTGTAATTATTGATGATAGTATCGTTCGTGGAACGACACTAAAGAAAAGTATTTTAAGAATGTTAGATCGATTAAAACCGAAAAAAATAGTTGTTGTTTCGTCAGCACCTCAAATTAGGTATCCAGATTGTTATGGAATAGATATGGCTAGGTTAGAACATCTAGTAGCATTTAATGCTGCTTTAGAACTACACAAAGAAAGAGGCACTTTTCAAACTATAGAAGACGTTTATAACAAATGTGTACAGCAGTTAGCTCTCGTTGATGCAAAAGTTATAAATCACGTAAAAGAGATATACGATCCGTTTAGCGATGAAGAAATCTCTGATAAAATTGCAGAAATAATAAGGGACGACTCTTTAACCACTGATGTCAAATTAATTTTTCAAAGTGTTGAGGATTTGCATAAAGCCTGTCCTAATCACCTAGGAGATTGGTATTTTACAGGGAACTACCCAACAAATGGGGGTAACAGGGTTGTAAATAAAGCATACATAAATTATTACGAAGGAAATCCTGAAAGAGCCTATTAAAATTTATAATACAACGCCTTTTCCAACCTTTAATCGATAGAAAAAGTCATTTTATCCAAAAGCAGGAAAAATATTATAATGCTAATAATAAATTACTATATTTGATTAATACCATAGCATAAGTAGGTTAAGTTCATGGTAGATTTGGGGCAAAAAAAGGTGAACTCTTGTTTACCTTTTTTTATGCGCCAAATTCTGGGGTGGCGAGCAAAGCGAAGCCGTTTACCATACTGCTCAAAACGCTCGTTTACCTTTTTTAAGCAACAAACTAAATTCTGGGGTGGCGAGCAAAGCGAAGCCGTTTACCATACTGCTCAAAACGCTCGTTTACCTTTTTTAAGCAACAAACTAAATTCTGGGGTGGCGAGCAAAGCGAAGCCGTTTACCATACTGCTCAAAACGCTCGTTTACCTTTTTTTATGCGCCAAATTCTGGGGTGGCGAACAAAGCGAAGCCGTTTCCCAATCCCAAATGAACTTCTTTTTTATACTTTAAAAACAGCTGTTTGACCGAGCACGAAGAAAAGTTTCTCTAGCTCTATTAAACCCTTATTTACATTTTTTACACCTTAATTTACATAATAGCCTATGCAGTAAGACCGTTTCCGGCTCTTCTATAAATACTTTTGACCTATGTTCAAGAATATAATACTCAAGTAAAAGATGCTTTAACGAGCTCTTTAACTCCCTCTAAATAAAACAATATACTTTTAAGGGTGATCAATTCGTGTTAAACCTAAAGTATTATAATTTGAAGAGAACACTAGTAATTTCCATAAAAGGGATAGGCTACTTTATGTTAGCAATATTGGGATATGTAGTCGTTGCGACGCTGCTTTCGAAAATAACCGTAGCCGAAGAACGAAACACTCCTAATGAAGTTGCAATCTATATTTTGACCAATGTTGTGCCTTCAAGAACATCACAAATGGATTGGACAATATATATAAAGCCTGAGCATACAGAAGCGGCAACTAATGAATACCCATATTTAGCATTGGGTTGGGGAGACAAAGGTTTTTACTTAAACACTCCTACTTTGGCAGATTTAAAATTTTCAACAGCTTTTAAAGCTGCAACCGGGTTTAGTACTTCAGCAATGCATGCTACTTATTATTATGGGATGACAGAAAGTGAAAATTGTATTAAAATAATCATTAGCAAAAAACAATATGAACGTCTTGTCAAGTATCTGAAAAATAGTTTTGAAATAACTAAAAACGGCTCTTTTAAGTATATAAATACCACTAACAACTATAATACAACAGATGCCTTTTATGAAGCAAAAGGAAGCTATAGTATTTTTAAAACTTGTAATAGTTGGGCAAATAGCGGACTTAAATTTTCAGGACAAAAAGCCACCTTTTGGACTGCCACAGATACCAGTATTTTTGAAAAACAATAGGGAAAAAAGCGCTGAATTCTAGAAAAAACGGTGCTGTTTACCGATAATTGTTCTAACATAGTGCTATTTAACGAGTTTTAAGGCAATTGGTCTAAAAATTAAAAAAATACAATTATTTATCCGCTATATTTGAAACTTACCATAGCATAAGTAGGTTAAGTTCATGGTAGATTTGGGGCAAAAAAAGGTGAACTCTTGTTTACCTTTTTTTATGCGCCAAATTTAAATCGGGGTGGCGAGCGAAGCGAAGCCGTTTCACATACTCCCGGAACTCTTGTTTACCTTTTTTTATGCGCCAAATTTAAATCGGGGTGGCGAGCGAAGCGAAGCCGTTTCACATACTCCCGGAACTCTTGTTTACCTTTTTTTATGCGCCAAATTTAAATCGGGGTGGCGAGCGAAGCGAAGCCGTTTCACATACTCCCGGAACTCTTGTTTACCTTTTTTTATGCGCCAAATTTAAATCGGGGTGGCGAGCGAAGCGAAGCCGTTTCACATACTCCCGGAACTCTTGTTTATCTTTTTTTATGCAATAAGTTTAAATCGGGGTGGCGAGCGTTAGCGAGAGATTCCCATCCCCAATGAAACACTTGTTTATACTTTTTTTGTTTACTCAAAAACAAGAAATATGCAGATGGTTAAACAATATTCAATAAATACATTTCTATTTTTCAAATTGTCTAAATTTAAAGTATCTGTACCAAAAAACACCAAGGCGTAAAACAATAAGGTACATCTACAACAACCAAGCAGTTGTGTTTTAATAAATTATAACTATCTTAGCTTCACTATTCTCCTCATTAACTTTTTAAATTTTATCTTATGAAAAAATTAATGATTACCCCCCCCCCCATCAAGTATTGTTCCTATTAGGACTTTTGTTTTTAATAAATTATAACGTGTTTTCTCAGGAAAGGCAGAGTTATTATTTAAGAATAGCTGAAAACACAAATTTAGGCAACATACAAAAAACCGTAAATACTGATGAAACCTTAACGCTATCTACAGCAAACGTTGCTTTTTCGAGCTTCTTAAATTCTAAAAATTTGTATGAGTTTAAACAAGCTTTTCCCGGAGCAAGCACTTCTAGTTTGCAACGAGTATATAAAATTACTATGGCAAGTACTGAATCACATAGTGATTTACTTCAACGGCCAGAAATTCAAGATTTAGAAATATTAAGTAACGAGCAAGTCTTGTTTGAAAACCCATTAAATACAACAAATGAAAATGCAACGATGTCATTTACAACATCGCAAAGTGCTAATTATCCCAATGATTATAATGAACTTGTTTTTGAAAACTTACCTAATACCGCTCTTGAATTAATGAAAGCGAGGTTTGCTTGGAAGATTACGAAAGGAAGTCCTGGTGTATTTGTTGGAATATCTGATACTCCTGTAGATTATAGTCATGAAGATTTAGCTGGTAAAGAAGCTGGATCTATACTTATTAGTGGCACCGTTAATTCTGTTAATGGACATGGTACAACTGTAGCAAGTATTATGGCTGCGAGTACTAATAACGGTAAAGGAATAGCTAGTATAGGCTATAATACTAAAATTTTTTCTGTTGGATCAAGTGGTTTTTCTTACTCAGAACTAACTGAAGGCGTCTGGCTTGCATCTCAAATTCCAGAGGTTAGAGTTATTAATTGTAGTTTTGCAGGAAACTATAGCACATACTATAGTGCAATTCATGAAGAAATGTATGAAGATATTGCACGCAGAGGCGTCTTAGTAGTTGCTGGTGCTGGAAATAATCAAGACAATACGATAAATTTACCAGCTTCTTACGATAGTACACTGTCTGTAACCATCGTAGGGTCTCGCTATAATTTAGATGTGTATCATCAAAATAATGATTTATGGAGTAGGGCATGGAAAGACGTACATCAAAATAGACCTAATACACAACCTAACAGCTTCTTAACACACAATGAGAAAGTTGATGTTGCTTCACCTGGCAATACAGTAGTAACGGCAAAAAATAATTATAATCTATTCCCTTCAGGATATGCTTACGGAAACACATCGTCCGCAGCTACTCCATTAGTTTCAGGACTAGCTGCCCTTGTTTTCGCCGCTAATCCTAGTCTCACAGGAGATGAAGTTAAAGACATAATTAAAAATACCGCAGATGATATTTATCATATTTCACATAATGAACGATTTATTGACTCCTTAGGAACTGGTAGAGTAAATGCCTTTCGCGCGGTAAAAACAGCAAAGTGCATGGACGATTTTACTCCAGGCTTAGACCTAGCAATGCAGAACACGGCTCCAGATTTATTTGATGAGCCAGATATTGTAAGTGAATACTTTTGGGAGTCCAATGATATTTGGGTACGTAATCAAGAGGATGTAGATTTAATTGAGACACATCAAAATCCAGAATATAAGGAAAATGGAGTTAACTATGTTCACGTACGCGTTACAAATAATAGTTGTGAAACCTCTAGCGGCACAGATCCCATTAAACTTTATTGGGCCAAGGCAAATGGCGCTTTGCCTTGGCCATCACATTGGGAAGATTTCTCAATACCAGACCCTGTTACAGGTCAAAGTGTTTTAATGGGTGACGAAATAGGTGTCTTAGATGTTCCCATTTTAGAACCAGGGCAATCAAAAGTTGTTGTATTTCCTTGGCAAGTGCCTAATCCAGATGATTATATTAATATAAATGATAACGAGTGGCATTTTTGTCTACTAGCAAGAATAGACACCCCAAACGACCCTATGACATTTGCAGAGGGCATACCTATTAAACCTAATGTAAAGAACAACAATAACATTATATGGAAAAACATATCAGTGATAGACATTATTCCAGGAATAGTGGGCGCTGTGGGAGGTGTTGTTGCTATTGGTAATACAACTGATACCCAAAAGGCATATACCCTAGAATTGCATCCAGAAAAAAAAGAACAGGGCAAGGCATTGTTTCAAGAAGCAGAAATAAGTTTAGAAATGGATACGGTTATCTACGATGCATGGCTGGCAGGAAACGAGGAAAGCACTAATTTTATAGACACTAAAAATCCTACATTAAAAATTGTTAACGATAGTATTGCCCTCATCGAAAACATTATACTCTCAGCAAATACAATAGGACAGCATTCAATAGTCTTAGTCTGTGATGGAGAAATACAAAATGCAAAAACATTAGTTAAACAATAAAATAAACCATTATGAAAAAATTACTATACTTAAGCATGCTTGTGCTTTACGGTACTGGCTTTGCTCAAAATCCACAGTTGTTTGATAATACCTGGTATTTACAAAAACTAACTATTGATAACCAAGAAATTTTTCCACCCAACATCAAACCACCAATATTTGAACACACATTTGATGAGGGAGAATCCGCCTTTTTAACTGGATATTGTATTTTTTACAATTACACTTTATTATTTGACGATTCAAATAGCAGTTTTATGATCGATGGTTATTTAGAATTTGGAACTGGTTGCACTAATACTGATGATCTACTGTTTGGCTTTGAATATGACGATTATTATCGTAGTAGTGGCGACTTCTTAAATCCTTTTTTGTATGAAATAACAAACGAGAACGATGTTCTTTTTTTAGAGTTTACTAATGGAAACGGTGATAAAGCGTTGTTTGCAAGCCAAATACTAAATATAAACAATCAGGAATTAGAAATTGTTTCTTTATACCCTAACCCTGTAAAAAACGAGTTGTCCATACGAACAAATGCTGCAGGTACACCGTTAGAAATTTATACCATAAATGGGGTTTTAGTAAAGCGATTCTTTAGTGATTCCGAAACTTCTATAATGAATTTGGCTGAATTGCCCTCTGGTGTTTATTTTATTAAAATATACACTGCAGAAGGAGTCTTTTCAAATCATAAAATAGTCAAAAAATAAACTAACTAAAACGCCTTAGGTTAAAAGTTCGGGTCTCAAAATTTGTCTAATGGTTCAAATCAAAAATCCCCCATTCAAAAGAATGAGGGATTTTTAAAATAATTTAAAAGCTTGACTCTTATTTATTCTTCATAAAACGAGATCCAACTTCTTCCCAGTTAATAACGTTGAAGAAAGCCTCTACGTAATCTGGTCTTTTATTTTGATAATTCAGATAATATGCGTGTTCCCAAACATCAATTCCTAAAATTGGTGTTCCGCCACAACCTACGCTAGGCATTAAAGGATTGTCTTGATTTGGACATCCACAAACCTCTAAAGAGCCATCTTTTTGAACACATAAAAATGCCCATCCAGAACCAAACTGCGTCTTTGCAGCGTTAGAAAATTTTTCCTTGAAATCTGCAAACGAGTTAAAAGACTTGTTAATCGCTTCAGCTAATGCTCCTTTAGGTTCTCCTCCTCCATTTGGAGACATCACACTCCAGAATAGGGAGTGGTTGTAAAATCCGCCTCCGTTATTTCTAACAGCTTTATTATTCGTATCAAGGTTCATCAAGATATTCTCTATGGTTTTTCCTTCCATATCAGTGCCTTCAATAGCTGCATTTAGCTTGGTAGTATATCCTTGATGATGTTTCCCGTGATGGATTTCCATCGTTCTTTCATCTATATGTGGTGCCAACGCATCTTTAGCGTATGGTAATTGTGGTAATTCAAAAGCCATAATATTTTGGTTTAAAAGGTTATAAATAAATACTAATGGCAAATTTAGGAATTATAAAGGGGATACAATGTTATAAAATTTATAAGTTTTTATTCCGTCATCAACAGTTCTTATGGTTGTCATACGTTTTAAAAAACCCAAATGCTTTCAATAATAGGATTTCTTTTCAGTAATTTTATAGCAAACTTTATCGCTTTTGAAATCGCCTGCCCCTTTTACAATTTATGATGCCGCTGCTGGAAGTGGAAAAACATTTACGCTCGTTAAAGAATTTCTTATTCATCTTTTTCAAAATAAGAAGTCCAATTATTACCAGCACATGCTTGCACTCACCTTTACAAATAAGGCAGTGGCCGAAATGAAAGAACGGGTTATTGAAAGCTTAAGAGCATTTTCAAAAGCTTCAGAATTAAAGGAAACTCCACAAATGATGCTGTTAATTGCTTCCGAATTAAATATGGAGATATCCACCTTGCAACGTCAAGCTTCATTTATTTTAAAAGACATACTCCACAACTATGCAGCATTAAGCATTGAAACTATTGACGGTTTTAACCACAGACTTATTAGAACATTTGCTCGCGATCTTAAACTTCCATCTAATTTTGAAGTCCTACTAGACACAGATCCTTTGCTAACTGAAGCGATTGACAACGTGATTAGTAAAACAGGGATTGACAATAAAATAACCAAAGCCCTAGTTGACTTTACACTATTAAAGGCAGACGATGATAAATCTTGGGACATTGCAAAAGACATTTTTAAAACCTCAAAACTTTTAACCAATGAAAATGATCAAGCGCATATTGCCAACTTGAAAGATAAGAGGCTCGACGATTTTACAAGGTTTTATAAAGAACTTGAACAAAAGAAAAACCACCTTGAAAAAGAGCTTATAGATCTTGGCAATACAATGTTAACCTTGCTCACTGCAAATGGTTTAGACAAATTTTCTTTTAGCGGCGGTTATTTTTATACTTATTTTTTAAAAATAGCTAATGGAGATTTAAATGTTAGCTATGGCGCACAGTGGCAAGAAAAAATTGGGGTGGCGCCTCTATATTCCAAGGGGGTAGTGAATAAGAGTCCTGAGATTGCATCAACAATGGATCAATTAGATCCACAATTCAAAATTCTATTTGACGCAACAAAGGCAGGGTATTTTCAAATTCAGTTTATACAATCTATACAATCCAACCTTAACCCTCTTCAAGTTATTAATCTTGTAAGTATTGAGATTGAGAAAATAAAAGAAGCCCAAAATGTAATCCCAATTTCTCAGTTTAATACACTCATTCACAACGAAATTAAAAACCAGCCCACTCCTTTTATTTATGAACGTTTAGGCGAGCGGTACCATCATTATTTTATAGATGAGTTTCAAGACACTTCCGTAATGCAATGGGGAAATATGGTGCCCTTGATTGACAACACCTTATCACAGAGACCTACAAAAGACAAAGGATCGCTTTTACTTGTAGGAGATGTTAAACAGTCTATTTATCGATGGCGAGGAGGTAATCCTGAGCAATTTGTTAGACTAATTAATAAGAAAACTCCCTTTAACACAATTCCCGATGTTTTAAACCTTCCTAAAAATTATAGAAGTTTAAAGGAAATTGTTCTTTTCAATAATGAATTTTTCTCTTTCACTTCTCAGTTTTTGAGTAATCCGTTGCATGAAAAATTATATGTGGACGGAAACAAACAAGAAGTTCATTACGACCACGATGGGTTCGTACAATTAGCTTTTATTGAAACCGAAAACAAAGAAGAAAAGCACAAAGCTTATGCTGAAAAAACAATTGAAACAATAGTCAAACTAATAGCCAACGGATTTCGTTATGGGGACATTTGCATTCTTACCCGAAAAAAAGCGGATGGTGTTGCCTTAAGCACTACCTTAATGGAGGCAGAAATTCCTGTGATCTCTGCGGAAACATTGCTCGTTAATAATTCTCCCTTGGTACGGTGTATTATTAATTGTTTGTCACTGAGTGTTCATTCAGTAAACAATAAAATTAAAGCGTACTTACTAGATTTTCTTCACGAGCACCTTACAATCAACATTGAAAAACATGATTTCCTAAAAGCATTTATCAATAAGGACGCACCAGATTTTTCAGTAACAATGGAACGTTTTGGCATTAATTTTAAGCTAGAAAAAATTAAAAGCCTCTCACTTTATGAAGCGGCAGAATATATAATTTCAGCTTTTAAAATTGATACCGTTGCAGATGCTTATATCTATGCGCTTATGGATTTAATATTTGATTTTCAGTTAAAACCGCAAGCCACAAAAGCATCCTTCTTAGACTATTGGGAAATAAAAAAAGAAAAAGCTTCTATCGCAAGTGCCCAACAATCTAACGGGGTTCAATTCATGACGGTTCACAAAGCGAAAGGGCTTGAATTTCCTGCAGTCATTTTTCCGTATGCAGATGAAGAAATATATCGTGAAATCGAACCAAAAATTTGGATGCCTGTTCCAGACAATTATAGCGATACCTTTAATGAAGCATTAATCTCTTTCAACAATAATGTTTCAGAATTTGGAGAAATTGGAGCAACGATGCACGCACAACGTCAAGCTACTTTAGAACTTGACAACTTTAATTTACTTTATGTAACCCTAACACGCGCTGTGGAACAACTGTATATTTTTTCTGAAAAACCCAGCGAACCAAAAAATGGGATTAAAACATTTAACCACTTGTTTTTAGAATTTTTAAAATCCAAACATCTCTGGCAAGAAGAACAACTTAGTTATGAGTTTGGGGCTTTTCAAAAACGATTAATGCCTTCTGAAAGAGAAATAAAAGAAATTTTAGAAATAACCTATATTTCAAGTACTCCATCAGCACACAATCTCCATATTACAAAGGCTCGTGAAAGTGTATTTACCAATGAGACAATAGATGCTATTCTTATTGGAAACCTTTTTCATGATACGATGGAGAAAATAACTTCTGCTCATGATGCCGCTTCGGTTTTTGAAAATTTAAAAAAGAGTTGTCTTATCTCAAAAGAGCAATTAGCACAACTACAAAAAACGGTTGCACAAGTTTTAGAACATCCAGATCTACACTCTTATTTTTCAGCTTCGGCAGCCGTAGCCATAGAAAAGGATATCATTACAAAAGATGGCTTTTTATTGCGTCCCGACAGATTAAATTTTTCTTCAGACAGTAAATCTGTTGCTATAATAGATTACAAAACGGGGGTGCCTAGTTATGAAAATGAAGAACAAATTGAAAGATATGCCCAAGCATTAGAAGAAATGGGGTACACTATTTTAGAAAAAATATTAGTCTATACCCAGGACCAAATAGTGGTAAATAAACTTTAAATTTGTTTTTTTAAATAATATATTATTTGACTATGTACGGAGCAATTAAAGAACACCTTCAATCTGAAATCGAAGACATCAAAAATAACGGCCTTTTTAAAAGTGAGCGAATTATCACCTCGCCGCAAGGAGCAGAAATAAAAATTAATACTGGTGAAACGGTTTTAAATTTTTGTTCGAATAATTACCTAGGCCTCTCGTCGCATCCAGAGGTAATACAAGCGGCAAAAGATGCGATGGACACTCACGGCTTTGGTTTGTCATCCGTTCGTTTTATTTGCGGTACTCAAGATATACATAAAGAGCTAGAGGCGGAAATTGCCTCTTTTTATGAAACTGAAGACACCATTTTATATGCGGCTGCATTTGATGCCAATGGAGGGGTCTTTGAACCACTATTTGGAAAAGAAGATGCAATTATTAGTGATTCTCTAAACCACGCTTCAATCATTGATGGAGTGCGCCTTTGTAAAGCAGCCAGATATAGGTACGCAAACAACAATATGGAAGAGCTTGAAGAGCAATTGATTGCTGCCAACAAGAATGGTGCTCGTTTCAAAATAATTGTCACAGATGGTGTCTTTTCTATGGATGGCATTGTTGCCTCTTTAGATAAGATTTGTGACCTAGCCGAAAAATATGACGCAATGGTAATGATCGATGAGTGTCATGCCACGGGTTTTATAGGGAAAACTGGACGAGGAACCTTAGAAGAAAAGCGTGTTATGGGACGCATAGACATCATAACAGGGACCCTAGGGAAAGCCCTGGGCGGTGCAATGGGAGGTTATACTACGGGTAAAAAAGAAATCATTGAAATACTCCGTCAACGATCTAGACCTTACTTATTCTCTAACTCTTTGGCACCAGCAATTGTTGGGGCTTCTATAAAAGTATTTCATTTATTAAAAAATGACACATCGCTTAGAGACAAGTTAGAAGAGAATACAAATTATTTCAAAAAGAAAATGATCGCGGCGGGATTTGATATCGTGAACGGTGATTCAGCAATCGTACCCGTAATGCTATATGACGCCAAGCTTTCTCAGGACATGGCAAACCAACTACTTAATGAAGGAATTTACGTTACAGGATTCTTTTATCCTGTAGTTCCTAAAGATAAAGCAAGAATAAGAGTACAGTTATCGGCTGCACATGAAAAACAACATTTAGATAAAGCTATTGAATCGTTTATCAAAGTGGGAAAAAACCTCTCTGTCATATAATAAACTTTTAAGCATAATATTCGTGAAAGCATTTGTGTTTCGGAAAAATTTAATAGATTTGTTTTTGTTAATAAACTTTAACATCTTACTTTTGCTTCAATTAACACTCAAAAATTAAACAATCAAATATGAAACATCTTAACAGTATTTTAGTTGCTGCCTTGGTATTCTTAGTAGTAGGAGCAGCAAATGCTCAAGACGAAAACAACCCTTGGGCTATCGGGATAGGTGTCAACGCTGTTGATACATTTCCTGCAGGCCTTAGAGACGGTCAAAATGCCTCTGACTCTAGTAATGGTGAGCTTTTTGAAGAATTTTACAACGTCAAAGATCATTGGAACATCTTACCTTCTATTTCTAGGTTATCTATTGGAAAATATTTAGGTAGTGGGTTCTCTTTAACAGGTGTTGGTACCGTTAATAGAATTAGTAAATTAGGTGAAGTTCGTATTGAAGATGATACTTATTTTGGATTAGATGGTGAAATCAAATACAGCTTTAGAGATATGATTGGCGGTCCTGGTGGATGGTTTGATCCTTCTCTTGGAGTTGGTGGTGGTTACACTTGGATTGATGATATAGGATTTGGTACTGCGAATGGTCTTGTAAGTCTTAAAATTTGGGTTGCGGAAAACCTTGCTTTTGATGTACAATCTGGATATAAGCATTCATTCGAAGATTATGGAATTACCCATTTTCAACATAGTGTTGGTATTTTATTCAAATTTGGTGGAAAAGATACAGACGGTGATGGAATTTATGACCTAGAGGACGATTGTCCAGAAACTTTTGGTTTAGCTGAATTTAATGGTTGCCCTGATACAGACGGTGACGGTATTGAAGACAGACAAGATGCCTGTCCTAATACACCAGGTTTAGCTGAATTTAATGGTTGTGCTGATTCAGACGGAGATGGTATTGCAGATCCACAAGATGCTTGTCCTACTGTTGCTGGTTTAGCTTCAATGAACGGTTGTCCAGATAGTGATAGTGATGGGATTACTGACGCTGATGATGCTTGCCCTAACGAAGCTGGTCCTAAAGCAAATAAAGGATGTCCATGGCCTGATACAGATGCTGACTCTGTGTTAGACAAGGATGATGACTGTCCTAAAATACCTGGTACTGTTGCCAACAAAGGTTGTCCAGAAATTGCTGCTCCTACTCCAGCCGTAATGAAAACTTTAAACGACTATGCGAAAACTATATTATTTGATACTGGTAAAGCGAGCGTTAAAGACCAATCAAAAATTATACTAAATAATATTACTGCTATTTTAAAAGAATATCCTAATGCTAAATTCTCTATTGATGGTTATACTGATAGTGTAGGAGGTAATAAATCAAACCAAATTCTTTCTGAAAAAAGAGCGAATACAGTTAGAGATTACTTAGTTACTAATGGTATTGCTTCTGATAGGTTATCTTCAATTGGTTATGGTGAAGACAAACCAATAGATTCGAATAAAACGAAAGCAGGTAGAGCAAATAACAGACGTGTAGAAGTTATTCTTAAAAACTAATACAAGAATAATCCTTTAGCCTTATAAAAAGGATTAGAAAAATTAAATCCCTCAACAATTTAAATTGTTGAGGGATTTTTGTTTGAATATATACAACACAAAATAAAATAAGAAACACCTGCTAAAATTTAGATCCGTTTGTTATTTTTAAAGGATGGTAGCATTCCTTGAAGATTCTCTCCAATACCTTAACAATAAACACGAAGATCTAGCTTCGCTCACGATTATACTTCCCAGCAAAAGAGCTGGAGGCTTCCTGCTCAACTATATTAAAGGTCAAACAACTAAAACCAATTTTGCTCCAAGAATCATTAGTATTGAAACCTTTATTGAAGCCGTAGCAGAGCTACAAATCATAGATAGTACTGAGTTATTATTTAAAAGCTACGAATCGTATTTAAAATTAGAAAGCATTAAAGAAAAAGAATCTTTTGATTCCTACAGCAGCTGGGCTACAACTCTATTGGGAGATTTTAATGAAATTGACCGATATTTACTCGATGCTCATTCCTTCTTTAACTATTTAGAAGCAGTACAAGATATTAATCACTGGTACCTTCAAGATGAAAGAACCGAATTAATTCAGAAATACCTAAACTTTTGGGAAAGCTTAGCATCTTTCTATCATCTACTTACCACAAGCCTTACAAATGAACGGTTGGGGTATCAAGGACTCGTATATAGAAAAGCCGCTGAAAATATTGAAACCTATTGTAATAAGAATAACTCACCGCATATATTTCTTGGTTTTAACGCCTTAAACAATGCCGAACAACAGATCTTTAAAGCCATATTGAAATCTCCAGTAAATGATGTTATATGGGATACAGACAGCTATTTTATGGAAGACAAAGGACACAGTGCCTCCCTCTTTCTTAGGAAATACAAAAGCACCTGGCCTCATTATGAAAACAATGCTTTTAATTTTATGCACTCCAATTTTGTAAAACAAAAAAATTTAACCTTTACTGCTGTTCCAAAAAATGTTGGCCAGGCAAAACACGTTGGAAATTTACTTTCTTCCTATACAAAAGAGCAATTAGATTCAACTGCGGTAATACTTGCCGACGAAAACCTACTCATACCGCTATTGCACTCTCTGCCCGACAATGTCCAAGAAGTAAACATTACTATGGGTGTTCCTTTAAAGTCATTTCCATTCTCCGTGTACTTCGAATTATTACTTGGAACCAAAAACAAGAATAATGACGAACTCTACTATTATAAAGATGTTATTAATTTGCTCAATCACCCATTTATACAAATTTTAATCTCTGATAGTCTGGAGATCATAGACAAAATAAATACCGCCAATAGCACACATCTTTCAAAAGAAGCAATTCTTAGTTTAACTGTAAAAGAAAGTCGTCCGTTTTTAAATATAATATTTAAAAAATGGGACGATGGACCTGATGCTATTCAAAATTGTATAAATCTATTGGGCTTCGCGATTTTAAAAACCTCCAAAAATACTATTGAATTCAACGTCCTTCAAAAATTACACGAGGGCCTCACTCAAATTGGCGAACTTGATCAGAAATTTTCTTATCTAAAATCACTTCAATCTATTGAAAATTTGTTCAGTCAATTTTTAGCAACTTCAACACTCGATTTTAAAGGAGATGCATATCAAGGACTGCAAATTATGGGAGTGCTCGAATCACGTGTTTTAGATTTTAAGAATGTTATTTTAACTTCAGTAAATGAGGGTACATTACCCTCAGGTAAGTCAAACGCTTCTTTTATAACGTATGATTTAAAAACAGCCTACGGACTCCCAAAATTCACCGAAAAGGATGCTATTTACACCTATCACTTTACCCATTTGCTTCATAGGTGTGAAACCGCAACCTTTATTTATAACACACATTCTGAAGGGCTCAATACTGGTGAAAAAAGCAGGTTTTTGCTTCAATTAGAAACAGCAAATTTAACTACCCACAAAATAACACACAACCTCGTTGCTCCCAAAGCAACCATTAGAATCCCAGAACTAAAGAAAATTGAAAAAACCGATGACGTGCTGCGCCGTATTAAAGAAATCGCAAAAAAAGGATTTTCTCCGTCGGCATTAACAAACTATATCCGAAATCCAATTGATTTTTATTTCAATAAAATTTTAAACATTAACGACGTTGAGGAAGTGGAAGAAACTATAGCAGCAAACACCATGGGGACCATTGTGCATAATGCCTTAGAGTATTTATACAAGCCTTTAATCAATACTGAACTAACCATAGTTGCTTTAAAAATAGTCAAATCTAAAGTAAGTAAAGAAATAGCAAAACAATTCGAAACCGTTTTTAAAGGAGGCAATTATAGTACTGGAAAGAACCTGCTCATTTTTGAAGTAGCTAAAAAGTACGTTTTAAACTTTATTGATCACGAAATTAAAAATATTGAAGCTGGAAATAAGATTACCGTTCTTCGTTTAGAACATGATTTAATCATTCCAATACAGATTCCCCAATTAGATTTTGAGGTAAACATTCGAGGAAGCGTAGACCGTGTCGACAAATATAATAACCAACTAAGGATCATTGATTACAAAACAGGAAAAGTAAACCAAAGTGAAGTCGAAATAATAGATTGGAGCGTTTTACGAAAAGATTATAAATACAGTAAGGCTTTCCAAGTATTGACATATACCACCATGTATAATGCCAACAAAGCCAGCACAGATACTGAAGCAGGAATTATTTCATTCAAAAATTTATCTGGTGGGTTTTTAAAATTTGGAATTAAGGAGTCTGTTGGTAGTCGTAAAAAAAATCAAAAAATCGACCAAGAAGTTCTAGCGCTATTTAAAGAAGAATTAATCCAATTGATTTTAGAGATCTGCGACCCTTTAATTCCATTTATCGAAAAAGAAATAAAATAATGATGCAGATAAAGAAAAACAATGTGCTGCGTAACTCTGAAAAAAAACCGATACTCTATGATGTTTATTTTAACAAAACCAACACTACTAAGCCAATCGTTATTTTCTGCCACGGTTATAAGGGTTTTAAAGATTGGGGAGCATGGGAACTTGTTGCGGAGTATTTTGCCAACGAAGGATTTTTCTTTTTAAAGTTTAATTTTTCACATAACGGAAGTACACTTGAAGAACCCATCGATTTTCCAGATTTAGAGGCTTTTTCGCAGAACAACTATACCAAAGAACTTGACGATCTTGAGCAAATTATAACCCATATTTCCAGTACAAAACAATACGATCAAGAGACAAATACAAAGGACATTAACTTAATTGGACATAGCCGTGGCGGTGGAATTGTTCTCATAAAAGCAGAAGAAAACACAGGGGTAAAAAAAGTAATTACATGGGCCGGAGTTAGCGATTATAAATCAAGATTTAATATTGGGAGTGACCTCTTTAATAATTGGAAATCTACCGGTAGATTTTATGTAACTAACGGACGCACAAAACAAGAGATGCCCCATGATTGGCAATTCTTTCAAGACTTCATTACAAATGAAAATCGATTAACAATTCAAAGAGCAGCCGAAGTTTTAAAAAAACCCCTACTCATTATTCACGGTATAGCAGATCCTACAGTCTCGATTGATGAGGCTAAAAAACTACAAGGGTGGACTATAAATAGTCGTACTCATTTTGTAGAAAATGCAAATCACGTTTTTGGAGCAAGCCATCCTTGGGATACCAATTCATTACCCAATCATCTTGAAGAAGTAGTTAAAAAATCTTGTGAATTTCTAAAATAAATAGTCTAATTTAGCAACATATTTGGGGGATTAGCTCAGTTGGCTAGAGCATTTGGCTGGCAGTCAAAGGGTCATCGGTTCGAATCCGATATTCTCCACCTTGTTCTCTGAAGCTCCGTTTTTTTTTGCGGAGTGTGGGGGAACTGTTCAATTAAAGACCCTATTTAAAAAATATCCAACAGGGCTGCAATACACAAGTCTACTTAAATAAAAAATATTAAGGACAGTCCCCTTTAAGTAAATTCATAAGAATCTTGTACCACCAGAAGCATAAAAGGACAAATCCCAATTGATGATTTGTCCTTTTATCCTTTTGACTTTTTATAAAACTACGCTCTCTCCTTTAAAATCAATAGTGGTTGTGTAGTAAAAAACTCCTTTTTAGAAATTATTCCGTTTTGACCCAATAGTTTTTTTGAAAAACCCATCCTTATTTTTACGTTGCAAGACACACAAAAGTTCCGGATTAAATGCTGAGAAATGCTCTGTGATTCCCTGGAATACCGTTGCGTTTTCCGAAATTTTTATATGCTCAGCGATTGCCATTAATTCAGGTTGTAATGTTCTGTAATTCTCGGCAGTATCAGGTGTTACAACACGAAACACATTTAGTTTAGCGTTGAAATGGTCTATAAATGATACTAGCGTGTCTGATGCTTCGGTAGATTCGATTTTTGCATTTTTCATGGCAAATAAGATAGCGTCAAACCTTCTAAAAAGATAATCTTTAGGAACTACAATTAATGGTGTTTTAGTTTGTCTTATAATCTTAGTAGTAACGATTCCTAAATATACCTCATCTTTAATGCTCGTGCTTTGTGGAGACAGCACAATCAAATCTATTTTAAGTACCCTAGAAAGTTCTGCGATTCCTTCAAAAATATCACCCCCAATAGGTTTAGAAACCACCTGTACATCCTGAGTATTTGTGTTTTCTAAAACCTCCTTTAAGATTAACTCTGTGTTTTCAGTCTTAATGTACGTAACATAAATTCGAGCATTATAAATTGCCGCTAAACTTGTAGCATAACGTAGATTGGTGATTCCGTTTTCAACAGAAGCTACTGGGACTAAAATATTTTTTATTCTCGAGCATAATTTTATTTCAGCACCAATAGATTTTCTATAAATGACAGGAAAAAGTACTGCTATTTTGAGGGTTACATGTCAAACTAGCTGACTATTGACTTTTCGATAAAATTATTGAGCTGTTAATATTAGTAGTGGTTTCGAAGTATGAAAGTCTTTTTTCAACACTACATTTTTTTCCCAGAGCTTAGAGAAAAACCCTCGATTTCTTCTTACCACACAAAGCATGTCTGGACTGTTTGTCTGGAAGTACTCTAATATCGCTTGAAATGTTGTGGCGTTTTCGGTTGTTGTGTAGTTGTTTTTAAGTTTCTCTAACATACTACTTACTTTTTTCATTTCAGTCGTACTATCTGGAGTTTTTACGTGCAATAGATTTATCTTCGTTTCAAATTTACTCGCAAATTTTCTTAGAAGTTTTAATGCTCTTTTGTCTTCGATTGTGCCATTCTTAAATGCCATTAAAATAGTTTTTGGCGCTTTAAAAACGGCTCCTTCTGGCACAACCAAAGCTGAGATATTTGTGTTTTTAACTAGCTTTCCAGACATCTTCCCAAGATATACTTCTTCTCTAATAGAGTTACTCCTAGGCGAAAGCACCATTAAATCTACAGGTACATGTTTGTTAAACCGCTCAACAGATTCCACAATAGCGCCCTTGATAGGATGAGAAATAACAGTCACGTCCTTCTTATCCACTTTTGATAATACATCCTTCAAGATGTTTTCACTATCCTCTTTCATTATCGTGTTTACTTTTGATAAACCACCCACTTTAGAAAGCTCTTGAAATACAGAAATCACATATACATACGCATCTAACTCTTGTGCGAGATCAATTGCATATTGTAAATTACTCACTGCGTTTTTGTTGGAACCAATGGGAACTAAAATGTTTTTCATGCTAAAAGAAGTATTTTTGTGCTTCGGCAAAATTAATCCTAAAATATGATACGAAAAGCGAAACCTTCAGAAATTGTTGAACTAATCACAATAACGAATGCTTGTGCAGTAAAAATGGCTTCAGAAGGTATTTTTCAATGGGACGAAAACTATCCTAACACACAAGCGTTTGAAAAAGACCGCATTAGTGGCGAGTTGTATGTTCTTATACATCAAGATACCGTTATTGGTTGTATCACAATTTCAACCAAAAAAGATGAAGAATATAACCAGATATCTTGGCTAACCGAAGACAAACTGAATTATTACATACATAGACTTGCGGTACATCCTGATTTTCAACGCTGCGGAAATGCAAAAAAATTGATGGATTTTGCTGAAATGTATGCAAATCAACAAAAGGCCATTTCGATAAGACTGGACACCTTCAGTAAAAATCTCAGAAACCAAGAGTTTTATAAGGCCCGCGGTTATACCCAATTAGACGATGTTTATTTTCCGAGACAAACAGAGTTCCCTTTTCATTGTTATGAATTACCCCTATAGGCAATTTAATGGAGCAATCCCAAAAACCTTAAGAATTTTCCTTAGCGTTACGCAGTTTAAAGAGCGCAGTTAAAATCTATGAGGTCTTCCTATTTATAGTAGGGAAAATAGATCGCAAAGTGTAGCTTTGCAATCCTTAATGAGCACAACTAATATTTCGTTTAAAAGAATCCAACAGCTTGCAATTCCTGCTATTATTGCTGGGATTGCAGAGCCTGTACTTTCGAGCACAGATGCTGCTGTGGTAGGCAACATCTCAGAATTTGGAACTGAAAGTTTGGCCGCCGTAGGGATAGTGGGTGCGTTTTTATCCGCACTTATATGGATTCTTGGGCAAACTCGTAGCGCTATATCGGCAATAATTTCTCAAAATCTGGGCGCAGGAAAAATTGAAAACCTAGATGGATTTCCTGCACAAGCCGTCTATTTTAATGTGGGGCTAAGCATCGTGGTTCTTCTTTCTACATACTTTTTTGTAGAGGAAATCTTCTCGCTTCTAAATGCTGAAGGTATCATATTAGACCTCAGCGTCGCGTACTACGATATTCGAGTTTGGGGCTTTCCTTTAACGCTTTTCACGTTCGCTGTTTTTGGAATTTTTAGAGGATTACAAAATACTTTTTGGCCTATGGTAATAGCGGCGATTGGCGCTGGAGTAAACGTAGGACTTGACTTTTTGTTAGTGTATGGATTAGAGGGTTATATAGAGGCTATGGGAGTTGTGGGCGCAGCGTGGGCAAGTTTAATTTCGCAGGCATTAATGGCTGTCTTAGCACTTATACTGGTCTTAAAAAAAACCGCAGTATCGCTCCGTTTAAAATTTCCGCTACACCCCGAAATAAATAGATTGGTCTCCATGTGTTCTAATTTATTTCTCCGCTCGGTAGCGTTAAATGTTGCATTAATATTATCCACACGAGAAGCCGCAGGACTTGGGAAAGAAGTAGTTGCAGCGCACACTATTATCCTAAATATCTGGCTATTTACAGCATTTTTTCTGGATGGCTACGGCGCAGCAGGAAATATCTTAGGCGGAAAATTAATGGGTGAGCGCGATTTTAATACACTTTGGAAATTGACAAAAAAAGTCCTTTTATATAACCTCATCGTAGCATCTTGTTTAGTAATCATAGGTTTCATTTTCTACGAATCCTTGGGGCAGGTATATAATAAAGACCCAGAAGTTTTAGCTATCTATTCCAGTGTGTTTATCTTGGTGTTAATTTCGTTACCGTTTAACGCTATAGCTTTTACGCTCGATTCAATTTTTAAAGGCTTGGGAGAAATGGGATATTTGCGCAATGTGCTTTTAGCTTCTACTTTTTTAGGCTTTGTTCCGGTATTGTTTGCTTCTAAACATTTAGGATGGGGATTGTGGGGAATTTGGATTGCCTTAATTGTATGGGTGGCTTGGCGCGGGGTTGCACTCGTAATTAAATATTTCAGGAAGTATTTACCGCTTGTGAGTGACTAGTAGGAAGTGATTAGGGTGCTCCTCTTGTACTAAGTGGTATTCGTTTTTGTTACTATTAAATTGACAAAGAAGTAAGTGCTAAAATGATCTGAAAAATATTTTTTATTTTTATGTGTTCATTAATTACAGGATTCGGCTGTAATTAAAAAACCCAGAAGATTGCTCCTCAATAATACCCTGAGCTAACATTAAACTTAATTCATATATATAAAAACGGGTTGATAAACCCGACCCGATTTCATATTAAAGATGGCCCTTAACAAGCCTTTTTTCTCAGTAAAAATTATTAAATACTTGACAATTTCGCCATTATTTCTCTATTAGTATTAGTCTAGTTACACCTATACATTCCGCTTCTTTTAAATATTATTAACTCAATCATTAAGAAAATTAAAGTTCAGATAATTTTAAGGTTTTACCACAATGATCACTGCTTATTTTAAAAATTACATCTGCTTTTTTACTGCTATCTGCCCATCTTACTTCTTTACCCATAGTACAAGTAATAATTATACTTCCTCCTTTATTTAGACTCACAAAACCACTTCCCGTGTGGATGCTCACTTTTTTACCCGTATCATTAACGAGTTAAAACTCGCTACGGTGATCGCTGTCTCTGCTTGGGTTGTGTTTGCATCTGGCTCGATGGTTGGCAAATTAAATCCTGAAAACAATACGATTGCTAAAATTGCTGCTACTGTTTTCATGATGTTTGTGTTTTAAATTGTAGTGCTAAACTAAAGGTTAGCGATCATTAAAGGTTTTGCAAATTGCTGAAACCTCATTTTGAACTGCTGAAAAGCGCTTATAGCGATTAAATACTGCTCACTAACTGTAAAAACTCCTCGTGTTTTTCTTTAGAAATGGATACTGTTTTGTCGTTGTCCATAACAATATAGCCGCCATCGCTTTTTACATGTTTTTTAATGTGCTTTAAGGGTTTGCTAATACACAAGTCTTCCTCTTCTATAGTTATTATACTTGTGCACATGCCATCTGCTGTCAGCATAATGATATCTTTAAAATTCACAAACTTGATTCCGTCATTTACGGGCAAACCTATTTTTTCAAAACTATTGTTTGATAAGCTCTGTTTTAATTCTTCTAGTTTTATTTTTATATGACTTTTACTTAAAAAATCGATCGCCTTATCTACGGCTTCCTTTACCTGATTAGGGCGTACTGGTTTTAATAAATAATCTATTGCCGATAGTTGAAACGCCTGGATAGTATACTCGCTGTAGGCGTTTGTAAAGATAATTTCAAAATTTACAGCGTCTTTCTCTATAAAGTTTAAAATCTCTAGACCAGAATGTTCTGGAATTTCAATATCTAGAAAAACAATACTTGGCGCTTCTTCTTTGATAATGGCTACGCCGCTCAAAAGATCTCCAGCTTCAAAAATCTATGTGGTTTTTGGGCGGTTTTCTTCTGCCAAAATTCGCGACAAATTGCGCGCTTTAGGCTCGTCGTCTATAATTATAGCTTTCATTTTTGGATCGGTATTTTATATGCCTTTAGGCTGTTTTGTCAATGCTTTTATTAGTTGGAATGCTTAATATAACGCGCATTCCTTTTGCGCTGCCGTCTTCCTCAAATAGATCCACAATCTCAACCCCTATTTTTCTATCCTTTTCATAACTTAAGAGACTTAATCTATTTTCTGTGGCCTTTTTGGCAAATGAAGCAAGCATATACTGGCTTTGTGATTTAATCGCAGCTTATCGTTCTCGGCCCACTCCATTGTCTTCTATATAACAAGTTATCGTTTTATCACTTTCATTTGTAAATGTAATCGGAAGTTTTCTGCCCGTTTTTCGATGTAGCAACCTATGTTTTAATGCGTTCTTTACATAAGGTTGTATTAACATTGTTGGGATGTGTAGCTGCTCTTTATTTATTTTTTCTGAAACGGTCAAAGTATACGATAGTGTGTCTTCAAAGCGCAATGCCACAAGCTCTCGATTACATCTCTAAACTCTCGATTTTATCGTGTATCGTCAGGGTTCCAGAATCACTATGTTGTAAATACTTTCGCATTAAATCGGCAAATTTGCCCAAATAATCTCCTGCAAGGTTCTTCTTGTTTAAAATGATATATTCTTGAATACTATTAAGTGCATTAAAAATAAAATGCGGATTCATTTGCGCCTTTAAGGCTTTGAGTTCGCTATCTCTATATTGTTTTTCTAGCGCCAATCGTTTTTGAGTTTCGTGCAGTTCTAAAATGATAATTTCGGCTTTCTTCTTCGCTTTTATTCTACTAAAAGACAACAAAGAACTCAATAATCTAAGCCCTGAAATAACTATGGTACCAATAAGAAAATATCGGTCTCGAGTGCTTTTTTCTTGTGCTAATGCGGCATTGGCCTCTGCGGATTCTTTTTCAGCTTCTATTTTTCCGTTTCATATTTGATTTGCATCTCTACAATGCGCTTTTTGTCTTCTCTTGAGTTATTAGAATCTTTTGCCGCGTTATATAGAACGTTGGGATCATCTGCCTTGGCCTGCTGTCCCAGAATGCTGTGCGTGATATATAATTGCTGATTAATCTCTTTCCTGTAAAGCAAGGGGCCTAGTTCATCATAAAGCGCTAAAGCCTCTTCTAATAACGGCAGTGCTGTTTTGTGATTGCCTTGCATAGACTCAACCTGAGCTAGTTGGTATGTAGAAGAAACCACAGAACGGGTATCCTCTATTTTTTTAAAAAATGGTAGCGACTCCTTAAATTTCTGCTTTGATAATTCATGTTTTTTCTGAACCCTATACATAGCGCCTAATGTTCCCGTCATTAGCATTTTTCAATAGGTAAAATCTGTCTGCTCACAAATCCCAATGGCTTTATTATAATAGATTTCGGCATTTTTATAATCTGCTAAATGATTATAAGCGTTCCACACATCAAAATAAAACCTACCCTTTCTTTTCGTTACCTAGTCGTCTTTTACCTCTTCAAGATTTTTTAACGTTATCTCAAGCGCCTCCTCTAAAAAATTAGTGTCCCGGTAAGCAATGGCAAGATCACTTTAGGACAACATGCGGTCAGCCTTAGGTGCTTTTGCGGCATCTAATAATTTGACTGAAGCTATAGCTTCACGCAATGACTCTTCAAAATTTCCTAGTCTTTTGTAATGCTGTGCAAGGTTTCTTCTTGCTGTTCCTTCTAGATAGTTGCGTTTTATTTCTACTGAGAGCGCAATTGCTTCATCTACTAATGGACCACATTCTTTTGTGGCAACCGTTCGTTTTAAATAAAAAATGTCTAATAATCGCCGCACTCGCAAAGAGTCTTTTGCTGGCTCTTATTTTAATAACTGCTGGATACTATAGATTTATTTTTGTTGTGCGTAGTCTGTGGGTGTAAAAAACAGGCAGGTAAAGAATAGTGCAAATGGCAGATGTTTCATAAAAATTTAGTTGTGGGTTTTACAAAGATGCAATTAAGACCCCCGTTCTTGACCGAGTATCTCCTGAAACACCCTTTTGAGTTTGTAAAATAGCGTCTCGTTATTTATCGAATCTAAATATAAAACATTTAATGCAATCTATTCTTACTTCTAAAGCATCACCCAAGTTCTCTACTCCTATAAAATATCAAAAACCGAATCGTGCATTCCAGAAACCCAAAATCGTATTTTAGAAGTTTTGACAAAATTGTAACCACATCACCTGCTATGTTTGTCTCCTAAAACCACTGCACATTTTATTTATACCCTCGCGTGTTTTTTCTTCTCTTGTGACGAGGCAAAGCTTTAAATGAATTCGATATAAAGCAATCATAAAGACTGAATTATACATAAAAAACATGTTGGATCAAATGACGGTTTTGACTTTTAAAAAATTAGACCTTCTCTGTAGAATAGTTTCGACTGAAAAAGTACTTCAGAAAGAACGTTAAAAATTACAACTCAAGTTTTAACTCCTTTAAAAAATTAATTCTGAAATAAACTGACACGGTATACTAAACGCGAAAAGTCTAAATAATTAAACGGCAACCATCTATTTTATAAGTATTTTTACAAAAAAAATCGCACTTCATGGAAGTTTTTGAATACCTAACTGGCAAGGGAGGATTGATGATTCTAGGAATGATTGTCATCATTGCTTTTCTCTACAAGAAGTATAAAAACTATTGTTATTTCAAGGATATGGAAAAGCGCCGAAAAAATAAAAATAAGTAGGCTATCTTTGTAGGATGAGTAAGATTCGCATTACAAAACAATTTTCTTTCGAAACCGGCCACGCCCTTTATGGCTATGATGGCAAATGTCGCAATGTACACGGGCATAGTTACAAACTTTCGGTAACCGTCATTGGAACTCCAATAAACGACAACAATCACGTAAAGTTTGGGATGGTAATAGATTTCACCGACCTCAAAAAAATAGTTAAAGAAGAGATAGTCGATGTTTTTGACCACGCTACTGTTTTTAATAAAAATACGCCTCACGTTGAGTTAGCAAAAGAATTAAGTGATCGCGATCACAATGTTTTATTAGTAGATTATCAACCCACTAGCGAAATGATGGTGATTGATTTTTCTGGAAAAATAAAACTAAGACTTCCTGAAAATATTCAATTACATTCCCTTCGTTTACAGGAGACTGCTTCCAGCTATGCCGAATGGTTTGCGACTGATAATATCTAATACAGTTATTAACTACACTTTAATTCTACAATATTCAGTAACCAAAAACTGAATACTAGATTTACTATCTTTACCCAATGCAAATCCCTCACGGAAAAAAAGTTTATTTCTCAAGCGACAATCACCTAGGTGCTCCAACTAGCGAATTGAGCCTGCCTCGTGAAAAGAAATTTGTGCGCTGGCTTGACGAAATTAAAGAAGATGCCGCGGCTATTTTTTTGCTAGGAGATCTTTTTGATTTTTGGTTTGAATATAAAACAGTAGTTCCTAAAGGTTTTGTGAGAGTTCTAGGGAAACTTGCCGAAATTAGCGACAGCGGAATCCCAATTTACTTTTTTGTTGGAAATCACGACCTTTGGATGAAGGAGTATTTTGAGAAAGAACTAAACATTCCTACTTATCGCGACGTGAAGGAATTTACTTTTAACGACGCCGTTTTTTTAATAGGTCATGGCGATGGAAAAGGTCCTGGAGACAAAGGCTATAAAAGAATGAAAAAGGTCTTTACAAACCCGGTTTTTAATTGGCTTTTTAGATGGTTTCACCCTGAGTTAGGAATGCGACTGGCTCAATATTTATCCGTTAAAAACAAATTGATTTCAGGAGATGAAGATGAAAAGTTTTTAGGAGATGAAAATGAATGGCTAGCCCTATACGCCAGGCGAAAGCTAGAAACAAAACACTATGACTATTTTGTTTTTGGACACCGCCATTTAAATATGGAAATACAAGTGGGCGAAAACGCTACCTATTACAACCTTGGCGACTGGATAACACAATATACTTACGGTGTTTTTGATGGTGAAAATTTCAGCTTAAAAACCTTTGAAGGCTGAAAGAAGAAGAAGTTTCCCTCCTTTTCGAGAGCGTTAATGCGTTTCAATATTGTTTGCGAACACCCCTGACTAAAACAAGAATACGCTACTATTCCTTATCCTATTGCTGTAAATCAATGTGACATCTTGTAGTCCTTATAAATCCACTTCTATGAAACCAGACCGGATTGCCTGCGACTCTTTTAGAAAACAACAGAAGTCGTTTTCATCGCAAAGTGAAAATATTAAATAAACATACAAAAGGGAGGGTGATGTAATACTACTGGTTGTCTGTATCGAAATATAATCGATGAATTGTCCAAAACCCATCGGGTACTAGTGCCAGATATGTTAGGCTACGGCAGTAGTGATTCTCCTCAAGGAGATGAAATTTATTACGAGAAACAGCAAGCGAAGAAACTTTTAGTACTAATAAAATCTTTAAATATAGCGCATTGGACTCTAGTTATGCGTGATGGTGGTGGCTGGTGGAACTAGGAATTGACCAAGGAAGATGTTTCAAAAAGTGATCGACTTGTTATTTTAAATATTGTTATTTCTGATTTAGGTTTTACTCTTCTCATACGCTTTATGGCAAGAAAAACTATGGGAGCATACCGTAATGGGATTACAACAAACCAAATGCTCAAAAATTTATTTAAAAGTGGAATGAAAGAAAATAACCTCAACAAACAAGGTATTGAAGGATACAACAAACCACTCAAAGAAGAAAAAAAAGAATGTATTACTTCTTTACGCAAACCTGTAATTCCTTAGCAGTATATGGTACCCCGGCGAAAAATTTAAACGTTCCAGCAACAGTAATTTGGGAAAGTAACGACTAGCTTTTACATTGGGAGCCAAAAAAATAAGACATTATTTCTGAGCGAAAAATTTCAGAATAAGATATTTGCCTTTTAGACCCAAGGCATTTTATTCAAGAAGAAAAACCTGTTTAACTTACCCAATTAATACAGCAAATATTAGAAAATTAATGCATCCAAAGTTAAGGCGTCCAGTTTACCATCAGGGAATAGACTGTTTGTCGCTTCAAACTTCTTCAAAGCTGCTTGTGTGGCATCGCCATCACCTTCGGGATTACGCGCGTATATGTCATTAGCAATCAGCTCATTGATTATTTAACTATTTAGTTTTTCAACGGCTTCGTGATAATTTAATAGTAGTGCCTTATCAGCATGATCGTCAGACACATTAAAATCGGTAGCGTAACGATAGTTGGGGGGATTAAATCTATGCCAAGTGTGGTAAAAATTATAGCTCATTATACCTGCGATTATGGCTAATAAAAAAATGACTGCTTTCAGTTTTTAAAAAGGTTAGTACGCTAAAAGATACTAAAATTTAACATTTTATATCTTTTAGCCGAAGCTGTAAATTCACATTTCCTTGCCATTCATTTTCATCAATCACATACGCAGCATTAAAAAAGTTACTCGAACAAGCTATCTCCTTTTTATCTCCCATTCCGAAACCAATACAAACAAATTGCTGAATCCCTTGTTTAACCGTTAATCTAAGGTGTGTTTTATCTTCGCCTACACATTTACCATAGCCCGTTTCTTTTAAATTTTTAGTTATGAAAAGCGGTGTTGAATTTCCAGGTCCAAAAGGTGCAAACTGTTTTAAGATTCTATAAAATTTTGGAGTGATATCTGCTAAATCTAACTCCATAGCAATATTTAATTCGGGTTGTAATAATTTGGGGTCAATCGTAGCGGCAACAACCTCTTCAAACTTGTTTTTAAAATTTTCATAATTTAAAACTTCAAGTGTAAGTCCCGCTGCATATTTATGCCCTCCAAACTGTTCAATAAATTCGCTACACGCTTCTAATGCATTATAAACATCAAAGCCAGAAACAGAGCGTGCAGAAGCCGCAAGTTTATCTCCGCTTTTGGTAAACACTAAGGTTGGTCTATAATAAGTTTCAGTCAATCTAGAAGCTACAATGCCAATGACGCCTTTGTGCCAATCTTCTTTATAAACTACGGTTGTGCTTTTGTCCTGTTCTTTGTTTTTTTCAATTTGTAAAAGTGCTTCTTTGGTAATTTTTTTATCTGCTTCTCTTCGGTCTTGATTGAATTGTTCAATTTCCGAAGCCCAAACAGCAGCTTTGTTTATGTCTGTCTCTACTAATAAAGTCACTGCATGGTTGCCGTGTTTCATTCTTCCAGCAGCATTGATACGAGGAGCGATGATAAAAACGACGTCTGTAATTGTTAAGGTCTCTTTCTTTACTTGTTTCAGAATTGCCTCATAACCTGTTCTTGGCGCTGTATTAATGACATTTAAACCGTGATACGCTAGGATCCTATTTTCTCCTATTATTGGAACAATATCTGCGCCTATTGCGGTTGCCACAAGATCTAAATACAACACTAAATCATAGATGGTTTCTCCCCGTTTTGAACCCAGTGCTTGTATTAATTTAAAACCAACACCGCAGCCGCAAAGTTCTTTGAAAGGATAGTTGCAATCGTCTCTTTTCGGATCTAAAACTGCCACTGCCTTTGGGATTTCCGGGCCTGGCCGGTGGTGATCACAAATAATAAAATCGATGCCTTTTTGTGTTGCATAAGCTACTTTATCAACGGCTTTTATACCACAATCAAGTGCTATTATTAAGCTGAAATCATTGTCTTCAGCAAAGTCGATTCCTTTATAAGAAACTCCATATCCTTCCCCATAACGATCTGGAATATAGGTTGCAATATTAGGGTAATATGATTTTAAATAGCTAGATAATAGTGCCACACTTGTCGTGCCGTCAACATCATAATCTCCATACACTAAAATATTCTCGTTATTAGAAATTGCTTTTTCCACACGCGCTACAGCAAGATCCATATCCTGCATTAAAAAAGGGTCGTGCAAGTCCTTTAAAGAAGGTCTAAAAAAGCTTTTTGCTTGATCAAAGTTTTCTATCCCTCTCTGTATTAGTAATATTGCAATTTTTTTAGACACCCCTAAATCTTGTGCTAGTTGTGCTGCTTTTTCCTGGGCTACCCTTGGCAATATATTCCATCTCATAGAATTGGAAATGTACAAAATCTAGCCTTCTTTTATTTAAAGAAGATTATTTTTTTATGAATTTGTCTTTTGTTTCAGGGAACAGTATCTTCGACTAAAATATAAAACAATCCCATGCCATTAGTAACGCCACTTTCAATCAATCACGACGAAACAACGCAAGAGCTTGCAAATTTCTTTAATGAAACACTAGGCTTTTGCCCAAACAGCGTTTTAACGATGCAACGCAGGCCTGCTATTAGCCGTGCTTTTATCAATTTGAATAAAGCAGTAATGGCAAACGATGGCCGCGTAACCTCCGCCTTAAAAAGAATGATTGCTTGGGTAAGTAGTAATGCCACCGGTTGTCGTTATTGCCAAGCGCACGCCATTAGAGCTGCAGAGCGTTACGGAGCTGAACAAGAACAGTTAGATAATATTTGGGAATACCGCACACACCCAGCATTTAGCGAAGCTGAACGTGCCGCATTAGACTTTTCGCTCCAAGCCTCGATGGTGCCAAACGCTGTTGATGCTGAAATAAAAGAACGCCTTTACAAATACTGGGACGAAGGGGAAATTGTAGAGATGCTAGGGGTTATTTCACTTTTTGGTTACTTAAATAGATGGAATGACTCTATGGGAACCTCCATTGAAGAAGGTGCTGTTGAAAGTGGCGATCAATATTTAGGGAAACATGGCTGGGAGAAAGGGAAACATGTTTAGTCTTCAGTGCGCAGTTGACTGTTGTAAAAATCAGAAAAACGAAATAGGGAGTTAAAGCGCAATACTCCTGTGAAAATTAAAAATAAGATGCTCTTTAAAACATTTTATTTTTAATAGAGGGGTTGAAAAAATAGCTCCCATTAAGTTATGGTGGTTGTTTTAGAAAATTGAAACCCTTTTCCGATTTTAATTTTCCAAAAATTTACGGTTGAAACTTCGCAAGGAACCGTAACCGTTCTAGACACACAGTTTAATGTAAAACAAAGGGGGGGGCTTTTTTAATGGGCATTGCTATGAAGGATCTGTAAAAGTGATTCATAATTTTGAAGAGGTTATTTTGAAGCCGGGAGAATATGTCTCAATCTTTAATAATGAGTTTAAATTTGGTGCTGATTCTTTAGATATCTATCCTAGCTGGACAAAAGGGCTCATCTCCTTTAAAAGCATACCCTACTCAGAAGTTTTAGAAGAATTAGAGCATCAGTTTGATATAAAAATTGAAACACAAAACGTTACCATCTCGTAATTATTTACGGGTCAATTTTCTAATAAAAATTTAGAACAAGCGCTAAACACCATTACTTGGCCTTTACGATTAAACTATACCATCAAAGATAAAACAGCATCAATATCAGGTGAATAAAAACTATATTACCAGTGTGTTTTTAGTAATATCTGTTTTTTATAATTCGCTAAAAGCACAAAAAAAACAGACCAGCAATCCCTTTCTCAAATAATTAGCCTGCTTGAAACGCGCTACGGGAAGACGTTTTCATACATAGATGCTCAAATTGAAGATCTTAACGGAACTATTCCTTCAGAAAACTTGTCTTTAACTGAAGCATTATCAGGATTAGAATCTCAATTCCCTCTACAATTTTTTCTGTTAGAAGACTCTATCATAATTCAACATAAAGAAGCGGACTCTTTTTCTAATCAAGTTTTAAGCGAAGTACTCCTTTCGCAATACCTAGCAAAAGGAGTTAGTCTCAATAAAGACAGAAGCGTCACCATAAAACCGAAAGGTTTCAATATCATTCCGGGATTAAGCGAACCCAATGTTCTGGCAAGTGTAAAATCACTCCCGGGAATTAGCAGCACAGACGAGTTTGTTACTAACTTGAATATTCGCGGCGGCACAAATGATCAAAACCTCATTCTTTGGGACGGTATTAAAATGTGCCAATCTGGGCATTTCTTTGGGATGATTTCTGCATTTGATCCTTATATCATCCATAAAATAAATGTAATAAAAAATGGAACCTCCACAAAATTGGGCGACAGAGTTTCTGGGAGGATAGAAATGATGCTCTATCAGGAGCCTAATGATAAAGTAGATGGTAGTGCTGGGTTTAATTTAATTGCAGGAAGTGCGCTCGTAAAAACACCTCTCTCTAAAAAAATAACCCTCCAGATTTCAGCACGCCGTTCCAATACAGACCTTATAGAAACGGCAACCTATTCACAATATTTTGACCGTGTTTTCCAAGATACAGAAGTCACAAATTCTGATAACGTCGCAGATCGTTCAGTAATTAACAACCAAAAGTTTTTCTTCTATGATATTAGCGGAAAATTGTTGTTTGATCTTTCAAAAAAAGACAAGCTGAGCGCTTCTTTCATTTCTATAAATAATGAATTCAATTTTTTAGAACCAGCTGAAAACACATTGTTAAATCAAGCCTTAGAACGCGGTTTGAAACAACAAAATAATGCGGGAAGCCTTCGCTATAAAAGACAATGGAGTCCTAGGTATAACACCTAAGTTTTAGGGTCTTTATCTAACTATATCCTGCGTGGTGTCAATTATGACGTCCTCAAAGACCAACGATTAGAACAATTTAATGAAGTGCTCGATTTAGGGGTTAAAATTGATGGGGACTACGCAATTTCATCTTCCCAAAAATTAATAGCAGAATATCAGTTTAGTGAAACTGGTGTTACAAAACCTGTGGGTTTAAATGAGCCGCCACTGTTCAATTCTATTAAAAGAGTGCTCGATACACACGCCGGATATGTTGAATATAATCGTTCGTCAAAACAGACCAACATTGCCCTTGGGGTTCGCGCAACAAATTATCCTAAGTTCTCTAAAACTTTCATCGAGCCTCTGGTTAATGCAAGTTGGCAGTTTTTAGAAAACGTTAGACTTCGTCTTTTAGGCGAATTAAAACATCAAGCAACCACACAAATAATCCAGCAATCAAACGATTTTTTAGGCATTATAAGACGCAGATGGGTTATCGCAAATAATGACGATATTGCCATTGTTCAAAGTCGGTAAGTTTCCTTAGGGAGTACCTTTAATTATAATAAATGGCTTGTTAGTGCAAGGATATCTTAAAAATGTGGACGATGTAAACTCAAGATCGCAGGGGTTTAGAAATCAGTTTCAGTTTGTAAATACCAATGGGAAATATCAAGTGAAAGGGCTTGATATTTTAATTCAGAAACGCTCTAGAGCAGTACGCTCTCGGTTAGGATATTCGGTAAGCGAAAACACGATTACTTTTGAGGAACTCAATAATGGCTAGGCATTTCCTAATAGTGTTGACATTCGCCATGTTATTACATTTAATAACAGCTACACGTTTAAAAAACTAAGTGCCGCGATAGGCTTTAACTGGCATACGAGAATTCCCACCACCACGGTTTTAGGGGAGTCTTCAATACCCATTTCTGCCCAAGAGTTACAATTTAATAGCCCAAATGGAGAATGCATCGACACTTTTTTTAGAACCGATGTGGCATTAAATTATTCCTTAAAGGTTTCAGAAACGTTAAAAAGTACGATTGGTTTGTCTGTCTAGAATGTCTTTAATCAACAGCAAACTATTGAAAGTTATTACGCAAATATTGGCGGAACAGGCAACGCAGTTTGAGCAAGAATCATTGGGCTTGACACCAAATTTAAGTGTGCGATTGTTTTTTTAAAATATCTTTATTTCTTTCCTGCAACAATAATCACAATCTCGCCTTTGGGTGGCTTATTCGTGAAATGTGCTAATACCTCAGCGGCAGTGCCGCGAATGGTTTCTTCGTGCAGTTTTGAAATCTCTCTTGATACCGAGACTTGGCGATCCTCTCCAAAATAGGTTGCAAAATGTCCCAATGTTTTCAGTAGCTTATGCGGAGATTCATAAATTATCATTGTTCTAGTTTCTTCGGCAAGTGCTAAAAAACGTGTTTGTCGGCCTTTTTTTGCTGGGAGAAATCCTTCAAATACAAACTTGTCATTAGGCAATCCACTATTTACTAATGCAGGAACAAAAGCTGTAGCACCAGGCAAACAATCTACTTCAATACCCGCTTCCAAGCAGGCGCGCGTTAATAAAAATCCTGGGTCACTAATTGCAGGGGTTCCTGCATCGCTTATTAATGCAACCGTTTCTCCTCCTTTAATCCTAGCAACAATCCCTTCAGTAGTTCTATGCTCGTTGTGCATGTGGTGGGAATGCATTTGGGTGGTGATTTCATAATGCTTTAAAAGCTTTCCACTCGTGCGGGTATCTTCTGCCAAGATTAAATCTACGTTTTGCAATATTTCAACAGCTCTAAAAGTCATGTCTTTTAGGTTTCCAATAGGCGTGGGTACTAGGTAAAGTTTTGACACGGGAATAGATTTACGATGTGCGAATTTATTTAACTTCAGTTAAATCGTACCACATTACAAAATAAATTGAAATGAAATAATCAGAGTTTTAAAAATTAGTCTATAAATCCTGCTGGATTAGTATCCCAAAAAACTTGTTGGGTTAATGGGTGTTGTTCTATATTTAAATTATAAAGAACAGCCTGTAAAGGGTAATAAAAGGATCTAGGAAAGTCCTGAGAAGGAATAAACGGTGCCTGAAGTTCTGGTTTACCAGTTCTTCTGTATGCGTTATACGTTTCAAAGCCATTACCAAATGCTGCTATATAATATTCTCGTTCAATAATTCCTAGCTTTACATCAGCTGTGGATGCATTGTATTCGTTTAAAACTCGAGTTACATAGTCTTCAATTTGTACATTTGACATTGCCAGATCTATACTAGACGTATTTGCATCAAAGGTTATTAAGTTTTCAGCTGATTCTCTAACTTTTTGCATGCTTTGTCTAATACCACTTTCTAAATAGGCAATATCACTACCGTTTGTTCCTAATGTAAGCGCATTTTCCGCTAGTAAGAAATTAGTATATGAAGACAATAAGAAAGGCGTTATACCTTTGCCATCTAAATCATTACTATTATCTCTTAATCTTAAAAAGGCATCATTGTCAAATTCTCCTCCTACCGGATATACGCCATAAAAAGTTCTTCTTGAGCCGTCATTAGGGATGCCTTCGTCATCTCCGTGATCTCTTCCCCAATATAAATTTCCAACATAGCAATATTCATATTCTGGGTTCCCGCTACAGGGTAAATTACTTCCATTAGGTGCACTATCCCTTTGTCTGTAAAAATAATATCGTGCTCTTGGGTCTATGACTCCTGTCTCTATAAATGGAGGGGTTGCATCGCCAACGTTCATGTAATCAAATAAATTATTACTCATATAGCTATCAGCATTTGGGCCGTTTGGAAATAAGGGATGATTTACAAAAATTTCTGGGTTTAAGCTATAATCAAAGACAAAGTCCTCCTCTGGCGAATCAATTATATTGGTATTTAGCAAACTATTAATTTGTTCTCGAGCGACATTGCTGTTAACTAACCTCAAATTAGTATAAGCCCTTAACTTTATTGTGTTTGCAAGAGCAATCCATTTATTTCTATCAAAATCACCATAATATTTATCTATAGGAATGTCAGACACCTCTGCACTCAAGTTTTGTATCGCTGTCTCTAATAAAGATAAATGTGCATCATATACACTACTCGCGCTGTCTATCGCTGGGCTTCCATTTGCGCCCACATTAAAAACATCTGTGTATGGAACATCTCCAAAAAGATCAACAAGATTTAAAAACGCATACGATTGTAATACTTGCGCCACTCCTAAATGATAAGAAATATTTGTTCCTTCTTGCTCATTTAAAAGACCCAAAAGGATTGTTTCTTCTAAAAGGATGTAAGATTGAACCCACAACAAATCACTAGGGCTAGCACTGCTGTTGTAGTCACCAAATAAGTTGTTTTGTCTAACAAAAGCCATCAAGCGTCTGTTCGACGACGAAAAAGCAGAGCGAAACCTATCCTGAATTTTTCCAATAATTTCACTTGGATCACCCACCAAGGGTATCTCATCTGGATCATTTATATCCCCAATTGGGACATCCATAGGATTTTCCTGTTGCACCGGTAAGGTCATATCATCGTCATCTCCACAACTAATAAGAAACAAAAACAATACGGCTAATAATAGAAATAGGTGAGTTCTAAATTTCATGTTTTTTGTAAATAATCAAAATGCAAATTAATTAAATTTTTTCTCAACAATCGCCATAAAGCGATCTGTAAACTCATCTTTTTGTAACCAATAATTATAATCTGGTTTTACCTGTCCTTTAATGAAGCTGTCCGCTTCTTCAAAAGACTGAAACGTATTAAGTTGGGACAACACTCTTTGATAATCATCTGCACCACCATCAAACAAGTGTTTAATAAAAGCAAGGCGGTCATTCAAGCCTATTTTTAAAGATCCCCTCACGGCGTCGTTAATAGATTTCGGTTTTTCTGAAATCCCCTTATCGTTTATTAAATTACTTGAACCCGATGGGGCGTCAACTCCTTTTGATGGTGAGCGCTCAACAAGAGTAACTTCTTGTGGTATTTCTACTGGAGGCACTATCGTTGTTTTTCTTTCAAACGTAGGGGTTTCTTGATACCTTGAAGCAAACTCTTCTAGGTCGTTTTTTATATGTTTGTTCTTTGGTAAAATTTCTTCTAACAAGTCATCCACCTTTTGAGATTCAAATGGCATTTGAGCTATTAAGTCTTTAATTTTTTCAATTAAAGGCTCTACAATTTCTTCTTTATTTTCAGGTTCTGGGACGGGCTCTGGTTCTTTAAACCAATTTTCCTCTCGATAGCTTTTTGAATCTAAAGCAGAAGTTGGAGAGTGGTGTTCTTCATCGTTATTTTGAGCCTCTAAAAACTCTAAAACAGATAGTTTTTCAAGTAATTGTGTGACCTCTTTTTTAATTTCTGTAGTATTAAAATCCTCTTCAGAAATCAGTAGTTTTTTTGCCAATTGTTGGATTTGTGAGCCAAGTTTTTTTTTCATCTGTAATCAATTATTTTAAGTATAAGAAGGATGTAACTTTCCAAGGTATTTTATTTGTAGGCATAATATTAGTTAATCACATTTCATAAATTTACAGTTTACCCTTTATGCTCCGTTTTGTTTTTATAAATTTACACAACCTTTCTTACAAAACGAAAGGGATTTCCAATTTCGTCTAAAACTTAACTATGTTTCTTGAAAATACCGTAAATCAGAAAGAACAATTCGGCTGGATCGAAGTGATTTGTGGTTCTATGTTTTCAGGTAAAACTGAAGAACTAATCCGAAGGCTAAAGCGCGCAAAATTTGCACGTCAAAAAGTAGAAATCTTTAAGCCTTCTGTTGATACTAGGTATGATCATGATGAGGTGGTATCGCACGACAAAAATCAAATACGTTCCACTTCAGTTCCTGCTGCTGCAAACATACCTATTTTAGCAGACGGCTGCGATGTTGTGGGAATTGATGAGGCACAATTTTTTGATGACGAAATTGTAAAAGTGTGCAACGATCTTGCAAATCGAGGCGTACGTGTAATTGTTGCGGGACTTGATATGGATTTTAAAGGAAATCCCTTTGGCCCCATGCCGGCCCTTATGGCAACTGCTGAGTATGTTACTAAGGTACACGCTATCTGTCCTCGCACTGGGAACCTTGCTAATTATAGCTTTAGAAAATCTACCAATGACCGCTTGGTGCTTTTAGGAGAAACCGAAGAATACGAGCCGTTAAGTAGGGCTGCTTTTTACAAAGCCATGCTTCGTGATAAAGTAAGAAAAATGGAAGTACAAGATCCGCAAAAAATAGAAAGTAAAAAAACCGTTAAAAAATTAGGTAAACAAGCATAAAATCAACTTCTTTTATTTAGAAATTCTATGTCTAAAGCTTCTGAAACTGTATTAGAAATTGACCTTAACGCATTGGCACATAATTACAATTACATTACTTCAAAACTAGAAAAAGAAACTAAAGTAATGGCAGTAGTAAAGGCGTTTGGCTATGGCAGCGATGCTGTAATGGTTGCAAAAGAATTAGTTGCCCTTGGAGTTTCCTATTTTGCCGTAGCCTATGCGAAAGAAGGGGTTTTGTTAAGAGATGCAGGAATTACAACACCAATCTTGGTGTTACATACATTGCCATCAAACTTTGACAGCATTATAAACAAATGCTTAGAACCTAGTATTTATTCTAAAAAAATACTGAAACAGTTTGTAGCGTTTGCTGAACAAGAACAACAACGCAACTATCCTATTCACTTAAAATTTAATACTGGATTAAACAGACTAGGATTTACTGAAGAGGAGCTTCCAAATATCCTAGAAGAATTAACAGGCAACCAACATGTAAAAATAAAGTCTGCTTTTTCCCATCTTGCGGCGAGTGAAGATAAAAATGAAATAGATTTTACAAAAAGGCAACTAAACAGCTTCAAGCGTATTAGAGAAAGTCTGCTTTCGGCAGTATCCTATCGTCCATTTTTTCATACTTTGAATACTTCTGGAATACTGAACTTTCCCAGCCACCAATATGATATGGTCCGCACAGGAATTGGTTTGTATGGTTTTGGGAACGATCTTATAGAGAACAAAAAATTGAAACCTGTCGCGACTTTAAAAACGGTGATATCTCAAATTCATACCTTACAAAAAGGAGATACGCTAGGCTACAACCGTGCATATAAAGTGCAAAACACAATGAAAACCGCCACCTTACCAATAGGTCACGCAGACGGGATTTCTAGAGCCTTTGGAAATGGCATTGGCTGGGTAACAATCAACGGTCAAAAAGCACCTATCCAAGGCAATGTTTGTATGGACATGATTATGGTGGACGTGTCAAATATTGAATGCGAAGAAGGCGACGAAGTAATTATCTTTGGAACTACAACAACAGCAGAAAAGCTATCCAATGCAATCAACTCTATCTCTTATGAATTACTCACGGCAATCTCTCAACGAGTAAAGCGCGTTGTTCATCGAAAATAATGGTGGTTTTTCTTAAAACAGTGTTAAGGGATTTAAAAAAATACTATCTTCATTTCTTATTAACAACAAACCTAGAAATAATGTTTAATGATTTTAAGAAATTTATAATGACGGGTAACGTCATAGATTTAGCCGTTGCGGTTATTTTAGCGGGTGCTATAGGGCTAGTCGTAAAAGGATTTGTCGCTAATATAATGATGCCCATCATTGGTCACTTTGCCGGTGGAGTTGATTTTTCCGACATGAAAAAAGTATTAGACGAAGCAATGCTTGGCGCTGATGGTGCTGTGATTACACCAGAAAATGCTATTATGTATGGAGAATGGATAAATTCAATCATTAATCTTATTATAGTAGGATTTATATTGTTTGTAATCATTAAAGCGTATAATAAAACAAAAACTCCCCCTCCTGCGCCAGCTGATCCAGGACCAAGTGAGCTTGACATTCTAAAAGAAATTAGAGACTCCCTTAAAAAATAAGTTTTAATAACCCTCGGCACCTTTTCAATTGCAACCATCATAATTAAGGTTGCTAACAGTCTTTATTTAATTTTTCTTCAAATAATTAAAGAGCATTGTGTCTAAGTTACTCTGCCCTATATGTTTAAAAAACCACCCATTTCGTTTTCGATAGGGTGGTTCTTTTTTGGGTTAATTGAAAACTATTGGTCAAATAAAAGGTGTACTTTTATTCTTACAAATTGAAAAAATGAAAATAGCTGTAATAGGTGCCACAGGAATGGTTGGCACGGTACTACTCAAGGTACTCGAAGAGAGAAATTTTCCATTAACCGAATTGTTGCCAGTCGCATCGACAAGATCTATTGGAAGGGAGCTCGTCTTTAAGGACAAGCTTTATAAAATAATAGGAATAGAAGAAGCTTTAAAAGCAAAACCTACTCTTGCAATTTTTTCCGCAGGGGGAGAAACCTCATTAAAATGGGCAACCAAGTTTGCAGAACAAGGGACCACTGTTATTGATAATTCCTCTGCATGGAGAATGGATCCCACTAAAAAACTTATTGTTCCAGAAATAAATGCCAACATTTTAACAAAAGAAGACACCATTATTGCCAATCCAAATTGCTCTACAATCCAAATGGTGATGGCACTTGCGCCGCTGCATAAAAAATATAAAATGCGCCGTGTTGTCGTTTCTACTTATCAATCTGTTTCTGGCACAGGAATCCACGCAGTAAGACAAATGGAAAATGAGGAAAATGGTATTAAGGGGGCTATGGCATATCCATATCAAATACATCAAAACGCGATTCCTCACTGCGATGTTTTTGAGGAAAACGGGTACACAAAAGAAGAATTAAAGCTTGCGAGAGAACCTCAAAAAATATTGGACGATAGAACATTCTCCATTACTGCAACAGCAGTAAGAATTCCAACATCGGGAGGTCATAGTGAAGCCGTTAATGTAGAGTTTGAAAATGATTTTGATTTAAATGAAGTTCGGCAAATTCTTATTAGCACCTCGGGCATTACACTACAAGACGACCCAAGCACAAACTCCTATCCAATGCCCATCTTGGCAAAAGGCAAAGATGATGTGTTTGTTGGGAGACTAAGGCGCGATATGACACAAGAAAACACACTCAACATGTGGATTGTAAGCGACAATCTTAGAAAAGGTGCCGCTACTAATGCGGTCCAAATAGCTGAATATTTAATGATTAATAAATTGATTTAACATGTTTTAATAATGTTGGATGTGATTCTGATTCTACTTGTAACGTTATGCCAAAACTTTTTAAAAATGAATGTCGTTAACACAATACTGCGCCATGGACTTGGAGCCAGGCTTTTAAGTTTTGGTCTTAATAAGTTTTTTGTTTGTGCCAGATTTTGATTTTACCCCTTATCCCGAAGCTGAACACCTTTTTAAAACACTGCGGTTTTCTGGAGAGGCACCTACTAGAAAGGGATATATCTTGGGATAGGTTGGAATTACCGAAGTTATTGCAGGGATACTTTTGCTTCTAAAAAGATGGGTGCCATTTGCATTAATAATTTTGGTTCCTATACCAATAAACATCGTTTTATTTCACGTTTTTGCAAATCTTCCCATCATTGCCCAGCAATTTTAGTGGCAGCACTAAACGGCTATTTTATGCATAAACACTGGGGCTCATACCGTTCAAATTTCTCATAATACTCTCATTTAGGAAGGTTTTGTAATTAAATAAGAATATATTAGCTTTGTTAATTACCTAAATATCTATCAGATACCTAATCATCTGTAAAAATAATGTATAATAAAACTAATGCCTTTTCATTTTTTATCGCTTTTCTTGTTGTCTTTTCAGCTTGTAAAAGTGACGATGATAATGGTTATATTGCTTTAGAGATAACAACAGAGTCAGATATGACTGAAGTTTCTAAATTGGCGACTATTGAAATTCAAATTTTTAGTAATGACGCAAACATTCCTCAAGACGGAACATTAAGTGTAACATCCCCAACAAATGGGACTGTAGTTGTAAATAATAACAATACACCTTCAGATTTACGAGATGATTTTATTTTATACGATCCAAATGAAAACTTTGTAGGGAGCGACTCTTTTCAGTACACTATTTGTTTGATGGATGGATCAGGTTGTAAAGTTGAAACGGTTTCAATTACTGTTCTTAATGAAACAATCGTTAATTTAGATCTTGCCAGATTTCCATATGCGACACTTTCAGAATATAATTTTTTTGATGGAAACTTGAGTGATATTACGGCAGGGTATGGTGTTCTTAAATATGAGCCAATAAACCCTCTTTTTACCGATTATGCAATAAAAGCAAGATATGTTTGGATTCCCCCCGGAGAAAGAGCGTCTTATGTTGCTGACAATAAATCATTAGATTTTCCTGATGGAAGTGCTTTGATAAAAGTCTTTAGTTATGATAATGTTTTGCCAACCAACACTACTCGTATTATGGAAACCCGAGTAATGGTAAAAATAGATTCTGAGTGGCAGTTTGCAGAATATATATGGAATGACGAACAAACAGAAGGGTTTTTAGATGATATTGGGGATGGTGGCTTCAAAGAAATCGAATGGCTTCAAAATGGCGAGCCAATGTCTGTAAATTATAGATTCCCTGCCATGACGCAATGTATTATTTGTCATAGTAATGCAGGAACTACCGTTCCCTTAGGCATTAAGCCCCAAAGCATCAATACCACAATAGACTATAGTGATGGCCCAAGCAATCAATTACAAAAATTAATAGATTTTGGCTATCTTGAAAATAGCATTCCATCAACTATTAATACTGCTGTTAATTGGAGTGACGCTTCTCAACCTGTTGAACTTAGGATGCGCTCTTATGTAGATATGAATTGTGGGAATTGCCATCAAGATGGAGGCTCAGGTGATTTTAGAAATATAAGATTAGCGTTTAACGATACCGAAACAAATTTGTTAGAAAGTATTATTTGTCAAGATGCAGATACGCCTATTCCAGGCCTAACGGGTCAAAAATTAATTTCCCCTCGAGATATAGATAATTCAATAATATATTATAGAATGGCTGAAGAAGAAGGCCTATACAAAATGCCCCAATTTGGGCAAACTCTAGTTCATACTGAAGGGCTAGCCCTGATGGAAGAATGGATAAACTCTTTAACTTTAAACTGCGATTAATCAACTAAACTATTTTCTTATGAAAAAAACATTTTTACTTACATTCTTGTTTGCGTGTTGCGCGACAACATACGGGCAAGTTACATTTACAAACCAAAATATTAATACAGATTATTCTGACCGAGGAATTGTTGACATGAACGGGGACAACTTAGATGACGTTATTTCTGTATCCAGCACAAGAATTCAAATTTTTCTTCAACAAGAAGATGGATCATTTGATGAACAATTAATAACAACAACTACAGCAAACAATACACCTTCTTGGAGTCTTGCTGCTGCAGATTATGATCGTAATGGCTTTACAGATTTACTTTACGGTGGTGGAAATGGGGTTACATTTATGAGAGCAAACGATTCGGGTACCGCATTTACTGAAATTTCAGGATCTCAGTATGTATTTTCTCAACGCTCAAACTTTGTTGATATAAATAACGATGGTCACCTTGATGCATTTGTGTGTCACGATGTTGAACCAAATGTTTATTATATTAACGACGGAAATGGAAACTTTACTTTTAATCAAGGTGGTTTAGGAGATTATCCTTCTGGAGGTAACTATGGTTCTGTTTGGGTTGATTTTGACAACGACAGAGATGTGGATATGTTTATTGCTAAGTGTGGGGGATCTTCAGAAAGAAGAGAGAACGAAATGCACGTTAACAACGGTGATGGTACGTTTACTGAGTCTGGCGCTGCTTTAGGGCTTGAAGATGATATGCAAACATGGTCTAGTGCTTGGGCAGATTATGACAATGATGGAGATATGGATGCTTGGGTTGGTGCAAGTGCATTAGGCGATGGTTTCCATAGATTAATGAGAAACAATGGCGACGGTTCATTTACAGACGTAATTGCTGCTTCTGGTTTAACCGGTTTTACAAATACAGACATAGAAAACCAAACCTACGATTTTGATAATGACGGGAATGCGGATATCGTTTCGGGTGGAAGAATATTATACGGTAATGGAGATTTAACCTTTAACGTTTCTGACACTAATATAGGGAACGGTGGTTTTGGAGATCTAAACAATGATGGCTTTATCGATGCGAAGTCCTTTAGTGGGATTAATTTTAACAACGGGAACTCAAATAACTGGTTAAAAATAAACACAAAAGGATTACAAAGTAATGTAGATGGTTTAGGTACTCGTGTTGAAATTACTACTGCAACTGGAACTCAAATTAGAGACGTGAGAAGCGGAGAAGGTTTTAGAAACATGAGTAGTCTTAATACACACTTTGGTCTTGGCACGAGCGATATTGTAGAAACGGTAGTCGTTTACTGGCCATCTGGTGTTATTGACACTTTAGAAGATGTTGATGTAAACCAAGCAGTTGATTTAGTTGAAGGTAGCACTTTGTTAGGGATTGCTGACAATACTACACAAGACGATTTTATACTATATCCTAATCCTGCTTTAGATGTAATTAATTTTTCTGCATCTTCCTTAGAGGGTTACGAAGATCCTATTTACACTGTTTTTGACATGACAGGTCGTCGAGTACTTCATGGTCTTATTCAAAGTAACTCTGTTGATATTTCTCAGCTTGCTCCAGGACAATATATTATGAGAGTAATTGAAAGAAAGTTTAAAAGAAACACTGCTAAAACAAAGCCTTTCACTAAAAGGTAGTTTTATAAATTATTATAGACAAGCACCATTAATCCTTTCTCTTAATGGTGTTTGCATATTAAATCATGAAATTGAAATTAACAATACTTAGTTTATTCCTTCTTTTATCACTAATAACTAGTTGTAACAGTGATGATGATTCTGGATATGTTGATGTAGATTTTTCTTTGGGCAATGATATCGCCCAAGTTATTCAACAACAATCTATCGTTATTTCTATTTTTGAAAATGATTCCAACGTACCTTCTATAGGAATTTTCAGCGTTGAGAATCCTTTACAAGGAAGTATCAGCATACAAACTAACGAAACTTCTGAAACTATTACAGATGACGTTTTGGTTTATACTGCAAATGAAACATTTGAAGGAGAAGAAATTATTAATTATACTGTTTGTTCTAGCGATGGTTCTAATTGTACTAGCGCCACAATAACAATTACTGTAATAGCCAGAGGAGATATAAACGCAAACTTGTCTCAAGTGCCCCATCTAAAGCTTTCAGAATACAACTTTTTTGAAGGAGTATTAGAAGAGCTAAATCCAAACAATGGTGTAATTCCATACGAGCCTATAAGCTCCTTGTTTTCTGATTATGCCCATAAAAAAAGATTTGTTTGGCTCCCAGATGGTCAAAAAGCGACATATAATGGCGATCACGCGCCTTTAGAGTTTCCGATAGGGTCTATTATTATAAAAAACTTTTTCTATGAAAATGTTTTGCCAGATCTTAACACTTTCATTATCGAAACGAGATTAATGATTCGTATTGATAGTAATGAAGAATGGCTTTTTGCAGAGTATTTTTGGAATGACGAACAAACTGAAGCCTTTTATGACACCGCGGGTGATGGTGGTTTCAAATTTATCCAATGGTTAGAAAATGGTGTTCCTCGTGAAGTAAATTATCGCATGCCTTCAGGAAGTGAGTGTTTTACCTGTCATAAAAGCGTTGATAGAAACGTGCCAATTGGAGTAAAGCCTCAAAATCTAAATGGAATTTATGAATATGACGAAGGGTTAAAAAACCAACTTCAAAAGTGGATAGAGGTTGGCTATTTAGAGAACAACCTGCCCACAGACATTAACACAGTTATAGATTATAAGGACACCTCACAATCTCTTGAGATGAGAGTTAGATCCTATGTCGATATAAATTGTGCTAGTTGCCATAGAGACGAAGGCCACTGCAGCTATCGACCTATGAGATTCGCTTTCTTTGAAAACGATCAACCTGAAAGTTTAGGGGTTTGTGTAGAGCCAGATCAATTTTTAAATGGTCTTGTTGATCAAAAACTCATAAAACCTGGAGATCCAGAAAACTCTGTTATTTACTTTAGAGTAAACAATACCGACCAAGATATGCGTATGCCTTTATTGGGACGTAATATTATAGACGACCAAGGAGTCGCGCTCCTTGCAGAGTGGATCAATTCTTTAGAGACTCCATGTAATTAAAAACTCCTATAAACCAAAAAAACAGCCTACATAAACAATGCTTATGTGGGCTGTTTTTTTTTTGTTATCTTTAAAGAGCTATAACACTAAACCACACTATATTATGAATTCAAAATTTACTACAATCTTACGCCTTTTATTAGGTATTGCGTTATTGATATTTGGTGTCAATAAGTTCTTTCCGTTTATTCCTATTTTTGATATGGCGCCGGCAGCAGCAAATTTTATAGAATCTCTAGAAAGCACGGGATACGTGCTCTACATAGTGGCCTTTTTAGAAATAGCAATCGGACTCCTATTAGTGATAAAAAAATGGGTTCCATTCGCACTTATCCTATTAACACCTATAGCTTTAAATATATTTTTATTTCATGTTTTTCTCGATGTCTCAGGAATTGCAGTAGCAATTGTAATTGCAGCTATAAACGCAATTTTAATTTATAAATATTGGAAGGCATATAGACCGTTATTTCAATAGTAATCAAATTGATATTCTGCACTTTAATATCAGCTTTAAAGCTACGATAATAGTACTTTTGTTATAGTGTTGTGAGTTCTTAATTCAAACTCCATCCTATTTTAAATAAAGAAAGGTGAATGATTTATTCTGCACATCTTTCATATTAATAAATAATGTGTTCCAATGAAAAAAATCCTTATCTGTAGTATGGTTGTCGCCACAATAATTTCTTGCAAAGAATCATCAATACAAACAAAAGAGTCTATTGCCGTTACATATCCTACAACAAAAAAAGCAGATACCGTATCCACCTATTTTGGAACTGAGGTTAAAGACCCATACCGTTGGCTTGAAGACGACATGAGCGAAGAAACAGGCGCATGGGTAGCCGCTCAAAATGAAGTAACCTTTGATTACCTTAAAAACATCCCATTTAGAGAAGAACTAAAAGAAAGACTTACCTCTCTATGGAATTATGAAAAAGTAGGCTCTCCTTTTAAAGAAGGAGATTACACCTATTTCTCTAAAAATGACGGGCTTCAAAACCAGTATGTTATTTATCGATACAAAACCGGAGATGACCCAAAAAATGCTGAAATATTTCTAGATCCAAATACCTTTAAAGAAGATGGAACCATCTCATTAGGAGGCCTAAGCTTCAGTGAAAATGGAAAAATGGCAGCTTATAGTGTTAGTGAAGGAGGAAGCGACTGGAGAAAGGTTTTGGTAATGAATGCTGATACTAAAGAAATTGTAGAGGACACATTAATAGATGTGAAATTTAGCGGTGTTTCTTGGTTTAAGAACGAAGGTTTTTATTATTCAAGTTACGACAAGCCAGAGGGTAGCGAGCTTTCTGCTAAAACGGATCAACATAAATTATATTATCACAAACTGGGTACATCTCAAAAAAGAGACGAATTAATATTTGGAGGAACCCCACAAGAAAAACATAGATATGTAGGGGGAAGAACTAGTGAAGATAATCGCTATCTCGTCGTTAGCGCAAGTGTTTCGACTTCTGGCAATAAATTATTCATAAAAAATTTAACCAAACCAAACGCTCCGTTCATTACCATCCTAGACAATGCCGATACAGATACATATGTTGCTGATAATGATGGAAGCACGTTGTACCTTGTTACTAATAAAAATGCTCCTAATAAAAAAATTATAAAAGTGGACGCTTCAAACCCAACGCCAGAAAATTGGAAAGAAGTAATCGCGGAAACCGAAAACGTACTTAATGTTGGTACTGGAGGAGGCTATATTTTTGCCAACTATATGGTAGATGCGGTTAGTAAAGTCGAGCAATATGACTTTAATGGAAAACTTGTAAGAGAAATAATACTTCCTGGAGTAGGGTCTGCAGGTGGTTTTGGGGCTAAGAAAGATGACAAAGAGCTCTACTATTCTTTTACTAACTATACAACCCCTGGTAGTGTTTATAAGTATAACCTAAAAGATGGAACATCTAAGTTATACGTAAAACCAGACATAGATTTTAATCCAGCGAATTTTGAAAGTAAGCAAATTTTTTATACTTCAAAAGACGGCACTAAAATACCTATGATCATTACTCACAAAAAAGGATTAAAGCTAGACGGTACTAACCCAACAATATTATATGGATATGGCGGATTCAATATTAGTTTAACACCTAGTTTTAGCATTACTAATGCTGTATGGATGGAGCAAGGCGGAATATATGCAGTAGCAAACCTTAGAGGTGGGGGGGAATATGGAAAGAAATGGCACAACGCCGGAACCAAAATGCAAAAACAAAATGTATTTGACGATTTTATAGCAGCAGCTGAATATTTAATTGATAATAAATTTACTTCCAGCGACTATTTAGCAATTAGGGGTGGGTCTAATGGCGGGCTTTTAGTCGGTGCAACAATGACACAACGTCCAGACTTAATGCAGGTGGCGCTACCCGCAGTTGGCGTGCTAGATATGCTGCGCTATCATACTTTTACTGCTGGCGCAGGTTGGGCCTATGATTATGGTACTGCCGATGACAGCAAAGAAATGTTTGAGTATCTAAAAGGATACTCACCGGTACACAATGTGAAAGAAGGCACTAAATACCCCGCTACGCTCGTTACCACAGGTGATCACGATGATAGAGTTGTACCTGCACATAGTTTTAAATTTGCAGCAGAACTGCAAGAAAAACAAGCTGGAGACCATCCTGTTTTAATTAGAATTGAAACAGATGCTGGACATGGCGCTGGAACACCTGTAAGTAAAACCATTAACCAATATGCAGATATATTTGGATTTACGCTCTACAATATGGGCTATGAAATGTTGCCTGAAAAAGCGAATATTGATGTAAAAAAGTAATTGTACTTTATATAAAGTACAAAAGAACACCTCCTTTTTACTATTGGAGGCTTTTTTAAATTTCGAAAAAGAATACCTCAACTATGCTTCAAGTTCACGTTTCTAATTTTAAATATCATACGAATCCTGCAAAAACAATTCTTGAGAACCTTAAGTTTAATATAGACAAAGGAGAAAACCTTGCTGTTTTAGGCGAAAGCGGTTGCGGAAAAAGCACGCTACTCCATATTATATATGGTTTAGTGCATCTTGAAAATGGAAGTATATATTGGAATGGCGATAAATTATTAGGCCCTAACCACACATTGATTCCTGGCGAACCTTTTATGAAATTGGTGAGTCAAGAATTAGAATTAATGCCTTTTACGAGTGTTGCAGAGAACATCGCAGAACATTTAAACAGACAAGACAGCATACGCGACGACCAACGAATAGACGAATTATTAGCCGTTGTCGAATTAGAAAGCTATAAACAAATCAAAGTCTCTTATTTGAGCGGCGGTCAAAAGCAACGTGTTGCAATTGCAAAAGCCCTCGCCAATGAACCCGAATTATTATTATTGGACGAACCCTTTAGTAGTATTGACAATTTTCTAAAAAACAAACTACGCCGTAAGCTTTTTAAGTATTTAAAAGAAAAAGAAATTACCTGTGTTACGGCTACCCATGACAGCGAAGAAGCACTCGCATTTGCCGACAATATCTTACTGTTGAAAGACGGGAGAAAAGAAACATATGGAAGCCCTCAACAGCTATTCGACTCTTTTTCTACAGAATATCAAGGTAGCTTTTTTGGTGAGATTTCAGTGCTAGAGTCGGAGCTTATTTCGGAACGTAGCGAAACTAAATTTGCTTACCTCTTACCTCATCAACTAAGTGTTTCGCTTGAAAAAATAGGTCTTGAAGTTAAAGTTCAAGACTCCTTTTATAGAGGAACACATTACCTTATTGTGGCTTCGTACTCAGATAAACCTGTCTATTTTAATCACGTTAAGCCTTTAGTTTCTGGGGATACTGTATATCTAAAAAAAGCAAATGGAGCTCGCTGAAATAAGACTAATTCTTGACGGAGGGATGGTTGTACTCATTTGGATGATTCAGCGCATTGTCTACCCTAGCTTCCAGTATTGTGAAGTGAGTCGCTTAGCTTCTTGGCACGAAAAGTACAGTGGACGGTTAGCGGCAATAGTTATTCCTTTAATGATAGGGCAGCTTATTATTTCTATCATTCAGCTAGTTAACGGTCTCGATTTAAACAGTGGTATGTATGCACTTTTAGTCTGGTTTCTTTGGGGAATAACATTTGTTGTTTTTGTGCCATTGCACGGAAAAATCGCAAATGGGACTGGCACAGCACATACTGTAAGGGCTCTCGAAAAAAGAAACTGGGTTCGCACAATTACTTGGACAGCGCTGTTCCTTTTTTCCTTATTCCATTTTCACTAATGAAAAATTATATAAGCTGAAAAAGAATCCACAATGCAACAAAACTAATTGCAATAGAGATGCTTATAATAATATGCTTGTGTTTTATTCCGGGAAGAACCTTTTTAACGCCTTGTTGAACCAACAGAAAAATAGCCACGATTAATAATTGCCCCACTTCAATCCCTAAATTAAAACCTACTAAAGGAAGCAGGACATTTTCTCCTTCAAATAATGACATCCTAAGAAAATTTGAAAAAGCCAAGCCGTGAATACATCCAAAAATAAGAACTAAGGCATATAGAAAATAGTAGCTTGTTTGCGAATCACTTTTCGCTTTAACCAAGTTGTTAATACAAGTAATAATTATCGTTACAGGAATTAATATTTCGATTAAATCGCGGTTAATTTTAAGCAGTTCAAAAGAGGAAAGCCCCAAGGTAATACTATGCCCCACTGTGAAAGCGGTAACAAGAATGAGTAATCGTTTCCATTGCTTGACTTCAAAAAAGACGACCATTGCTACTATAAAAAGCATGTGATCAAGGCCATCTTTATCCAAAATATGATCAAGCCCTTGTTTAAAATAAAATATAAAGATGTCCATCAATCAATACTATTAATCGTGTAATTTTTACCTCTAAAGTTAAAAGTTTCTCCCGTTTGTTTTCCTAACAGGAACTTTCCAATAGGAGTTTGCAAACCAATGCAAAAATAAGATTCGCCTTCAAATGATAAAGCCCCAAGCGATATACTTAAAAAAAAACATCCATGATTCGTAGCAACTAGACTCCCCAAGTGCGCATTTTTAGATGCACTCTTCAAATCTATTTTATACAATACCTCTTGTATTTTTTCTATCTCCACCATTCGCTCACCTGCCTGTTCTCGCTCTATCTGTAGCATCGCTCGGGTAGTTTCGTGTTTGTCTCCCGCACTACTTTTAGTTGCATCGTTTAAAGAAACCACAATGCCCTTGATCTTGTCTTGAACAATAGCATATTTGTATGCTATTTGCTCTTCGCAAGCTTTAAGTAAGGCTTCTTTGATGTTTGTTGAGCTCATTGTAAGAGTGTTCTCTGGTTTGTAGTTCAAAAATAGATAATCTATAGTCGTATTATTGTGCAAGGAGCGCCAATTGTTTGCCAATGCTGCTTCCTATGGCCACACCCATACCACCAAGTCTTACACCACAAAATATGTTTTTAGAAACTTTTTTTACAATAGGCTTTTTTTGATTTCCCACACCCATTATACCGCTCCATCTTGCTTCAACTTCAAATGGAGTATTTGGTAAAATCACGGTATTCAAAAGTGCTTCCAATTTTTGTTGAACGATAGCGGTTAGGCCCATCTCCCTGGTGTTTTCAGTTTTAAAATCTAAGTTTCTACCGCCTCCAAATAATATCCGATCTCCAATATTTCTATAATAATAGTATCCCTGATCTAAATGAAACGTTCCTTTTATTGCTAGGTTTTTTATGGGTTTTGTAATTAAAACCTGTGCTCTTGCTGGTTGAACATTCTCATTCAAAAACTGTTGTGCAAACCCATTAGTTGCAATGCAAACGTTTTGAGCTTTAATCTCATACGTTTCATTATTGTTTTCTATTGTCAAAAAAACCGTAGCCCCAGCATCTTCAATAGCAATCACTTGAGTATTGTTAATAATTTGAATGTTATTTGATGCTGCTTTCTTAAGTAATGCCTGCATCATTTTACCAGTATCAATTTGTCCTTCAAATCTATTGTAAATAAGTTTTTGATGTATTCCCTCAAAGCCAAAAGGGTCATCTACTATTTCAAAGATATCTGCTTCAAAAATTGGATGTAATAATCTGTTAATACTATCTATTTTAGCAACACTCTTTTCAAACAGCACAATATCTTGTTCCAAAAACACCTCATAGCTTCCGTTTTCTTGATAATCGATAAGGCTGTCCCCTAAAGTGTCACGAAGCAGTTGTAAACCTGTTAAACGTTCTTTTACAAGCGCAACAACTTCTTCTTCGGAATGGGTTTCCAAATCGCTTAAAATTTCTGAAGCACTTCCAAAACAAGCAAATCCGGCATTTTTTGTGCTCGCTCCACTTGGTAGCATCCCCTTTTCAAAAACCAAAATTTTTGAATTAGGGTGAGCATTCCGAAGTTGTAAGGCACAGTTTAAGCCTACGATTCCACTGCCTATGATTACATAGTCTATATTTTGAAACCAAGTTTCTCTTTCCCAATACGATAGGTTCATTGTCTACTCTTTCCGAGGTTATATTATAATAACAAGATATAAAAAAGCATCTAGAATATTAAATCCTAGATGCTCGAGGTTTTTTTAAGTCACTGCAAACTGCCACTGAAAACTATTCTTTTTACTCTTCCTCTTCAGGTTCGTTCATTTTCCAAGTATCCATAAAAGCAGTTGTATAATCCCCAGAAACATAATCTGGATGATCCATTAACTGTCTATGAAAAGGAATCGTCGTTTTGATGCCTTCTATTACAAATTCATCTAGTGCGCGTTTCATTTTACTAATAGCCTCTTCTCTAGTTTGCGCTGTTGTAATAAGCTTCGCAATCATGGAGTCATAATTTGGTGGGATAGAATATCCCGCATAAACGTGCGTGTCTAGTCTAATCCCATGCCCTCCTGGAGCATGTAAAACGGTGATTCTTCCTGGTGAAGGACGAAAACCATTATAAGGATCTTCAGCATTGATACGACATTCTATAGAGTGCAAATTTGGCGTGTAGTTCTTACCAGAAATAGGAATCCCCGCTGCAACCATAATCTGTTCTCTAATCAAATCAAAATCGATTACTTGTTCTGTAATTGGATGTTCTACTTGGATACGCGTATTCATTTCCATAAAATAGAAATTGCGGTTCTTATCGACTAAAAACTCAACCGTACCTGCTCCTTCGTATTTTATATATTCTGCTGCTTTTACCGCAGCAAGTCCCATGGCCTCTCTAAGCTCATCGGTCATAAATGGGCTAGGAGTTTCTTCAGTAAGTTTTTGATGACGTCTTTGAATGGAGCAGTCTCTTTCACTTAAATGACAAGCTCTTCCTGTACTATCTCCAACAACTTGTATTTCGATGTGTCTAGGTTGCTCTATGAGTTTTTCCATATACATATCGTCATTACCAAATGCAGCTTTACTTTCTTGTCTTGCAGACTCCCAAGCATCCTGTAGTTCCTCTTCTTTCCAAACAGCACGCATTCCTTTACCTCCTCCACCAGCACTTGCTTTTAGCATTACTGGATAGCCAGTTTTGTTGGCTACTTTAATACACGTTTTAAAGTCTGGAATGACTCCTTCACTTCCTGGGACACAAGGAACACCCGCTTCTATCATGGTTGATTTAGCTTGAGCCTTATCTCCCATTCTATCAATCATATCTGGCGATGCCCCTATGAACTTAATGTTATGCTCTCCGCAAATTTTAGAGAATTTTGCGTTTTCTGAAAGGAATCCATATCCGGGGTGAATGGCATCTGCATTTGTAATCTCTGCAGCAGCAATGATGTTGCTCATTTTTAAGTAGCTTTCGCTACTGGGAGCTGGACCGATACATACTGCCTCATCTGCAAATTTTACATGCAAACTTTCTTCATCTGCTTTAGAATATACTGCAACAGTCAGGATGCCCATTTCTTTGCACGTTCGGATAACACGTAAGGCAATTTCGCCTCTATTGGCAATTAAAATCTTTTTAAACATAAATTCTTCAAATTAATAAATCCAAAATCCAAATCCTTAAAAAAACGACTTGATACTAGAGAATTATTATTAATATATTAAGACGGGTCTACTAAGAAAAGTGGTTGGTCAAATTCTACAGGCGAAGCATCGTCTACTAGAATCTTAACAATCTTACCTGATACTTCACTTTCTATTTCATTAAAGAGTTTCATTGCTTCGATAACACATAGAACATCCCCTTCATTTATAGTGCTTCCTACCTCAACAAACATGGGTTTGTCTGGTGATGGTTTTCTATAAAAAGTTCCGATTATAGGAGATTTAACAGTGATGTATTTTGAGTCTTCTGCTGGAGCAGATTCTGTCTCTACCGTTGAGGCAGGTGCTGCTGGTTGTTGAGGCATTGATCCAACAGGAGGCATTTGCTGTATGTAGGTCATTTCTCCCTTGCCACCGTGCTCTCCAGTTCTAATTGTAATCTTAATGTCGTCTGTTTCAAGTTTAACTTCACTTGCTCCAGATTTTGCTACAAATCTAATGAGATTTTGAATGTCTTTTAATTCCATTTTTTTGGTTTTAAGTAATTCTTTATTGACTGTTATTTTGGGTCGTATGCCCATTTTAAATAAATGGCACCCCAGGTAAATCCTCCTCCAAAAGAGGCAAAAACTAAATTATCTCCTTTTTTAAGTTGATTTTCATAATCCCAAATACACATGGGTAAGGTTGCCGAAGTGGTGTTTCCATATTTATGAATATTGATCATTACTTTATCTTCTGGCAAATCCATTCTTCTGGACGTTGCGTCTATAATTCTTTTATTGGCTTGATGAGGAACTAACCATTGAATATCTTCACCCGAAAGATTATTTCGTTTCATTACCTCTTCTGAAACATCTGCCATATTTGTTACGGCAAATTTAAAAACTGTTTTTCCGTCTTGAAAAACATAATGTTGTTTGTTTTCAACAGTTTCTTTTGAAGCTGGAAGAATAGATCCACCCGCATCTATCTTAAGACTTTGTCTTCCTGCCCCATCAGATCTTAAAATTTCATCTATAAGACCTAGTCCTTCGGTATTTGGCTCAAAGAGTACGGCTCCTGCTCCATCTCCAAAAATAATACATGTTGTGCGATCTGTATAATCAATAATGGAGCTCATTTTATCGGCTCCAATTAGTAATACTTTCTTATATCTTCCAGACTCAATATATCGCGCTGCGGTTGACATTCCAAAAAGAAAGCCCGAACAAGCCGCTTGTAAATCGTAGGAAAATGCATTTATTGCGCCTATTTGGCTCGCCACATAAACACCTGTGGAAGCAACCGGCATATCTGGCGTTGTTGTAGCCAATATAACCAGATCTATCTCTGCAGGGTCAATGTCGTTTTTGCTTATTAAATTGTTTGCTGCTTGAATGGCTAGATACGAGGTTCCTTTGTCACTATCTTTTAAAATATGCCTTTCTTTGATACCAGTGCGGCTGGTAATCCATTCGTCATTTGTATCTACCATAGTTTCCAAGATCTTGTTCGTCAAAACATAGTCTGGAACAAAACCCCCTACAGCAGTAATAGCAGCAGTAACTGTACTCATAGAATTCGTTTAAATTCAACCATAAGAGTAAAAAGCACTCTAAAGGGGACGAAAAATAGTGAATTTTAATCAAAAAAGATTCATTTTTAACCTTTTTTGATAGTCCTGATTTAATAGAAAAATAAAAAACTCTCACAAACAGTGAGAGTTATCTTTATAATAATCTATGGATATAAGAAATGACTTACTCCTCTACCTCTTCAACTGCATCAATTACAATCTGACCACGGTAGTATAATTTACCTTCGTGCCAATGCGCCCTATGAAATAAATGCGCTTCTCCAGTGGTTGGATCTGTTGCAATTGTAGGAGCGATTGCCTTGTAATGAGTTCTTCTTTTATCTCTTCTCGTTTTCGAGATTTTTCTTTTAGGATGTGCCATTACTTTATATTATTTATCGTTTAGTAATTTTTTTAATGTATCCCACCTTGGATCTGTTTCGCTGGTGGTGTCTTCTTTATCTTCAATAGCCTTTGGGCTTAATTCTTCTAATTTATCGAGTATTTCACTGTCTAGAGTTCCGTCCTCAACACCCGGGTGTATCCTTCTTACAGGCAGACTTAAAATAATAGACTCATATATATACTGTTGGATATTTACCTCATAACTTCCATGAGGAACAATTAATAAATCTTCATTCTCATCATTAAATGATTCTCCAAACTTTACTATAAAATGGTATGTTCCTTTAACAGGCTGGTCATATAGTTCGTTTGTCAAATCACATTGCACTCTAACGCTACCTTCATAGCTTAGAGTAAACTCTAACAACGTCGATTTTTTATTTAATAAAACCGCTAACTTAATCGCTGTTTTATCAAATTCATCATATCCAAAATACTCAAAGAACTCTTTATTAATGTCAAAATCAAGATGGTGCTCTCCAAGTTTCAACCCCACAAATGGAATTGTAAATTGCTTAATTTCTCTCATAATCACACCGTATCGATTTTTTATGCCGCCTATAAAGCGGGTGCAAAGATAAAAAAATATTTTCTTTCGTAATTGTATTACCTGTTATTTTTTACAAAGGGTTTGCGTTGACTAATTTCAAGTGGGTTTTCTGAAATTTTTAAATATTCTTGACGGGTATTAAAAATTCCAATAGCGCTATATACTGCGGCCCTAAACGAACTAAAATCTGCAGTGTTTTTGCCTGCAATATCAAACGCAGTACCGTGGTCTGGGGAAGTTCTCACCTTATTTAATCCAGCAGTATAATTTACTCCTGAGCCAAACGCTAACGTTTTAAAAGGAATGAGTCCTTGGTCATGGTACGATGCTATTATAACATCAAAATTTTTATAATTACCTGAACCAAAAAAACTATCTGCGGCATAAGGACCAAATATTGTTTTACCATTATTTCTCAAATTATCAAGTGTTGGTCTCAAAAGCGTATCGTCTTCGACACCTATTACTCCATTATCTCCAGTGTGAGGGTTTATTCCTAACACCGCTATTTTCGGTTTTTCAATTCCAAAATCTTGAATAAGTGTTTTATGGATAGTATTAATTTTACTTTCTATAAGCTCTCTGGTTATTGTTGCTGAAACATCTTTTACCGCAACGTGATCTGTTAATAACCCTATGCGCAGTGATTCAGAAATCATAAGCATTAAACTATCTCCCTCTAATTCTTGATTTAGATAATCTGTATGGCCTGGAAATTTAAACGATTCACTTTGTATGTTTGATTTGTTTATTGGCGCCGTTACCAATACATCTATTTGGTTTTCTTTCAATGCTTTTACTGAAGCCTCTAGAGACTTAATCGCATATTCTCCAATACCCTTATCTTCCTTGCCAAAATTAATTTCTACAAGCTCTTTCCAGACATTATATACATTTATTTTTTTTGGCAATATTTTATCCAAAGAATCAATCCCCTGGAGAATAGTGTCTAGATTATAGGCTTTTTTTAAAAAAGACATTGTTTTAACAGAAGCAAATATCACTGGAGTGCAAAAATCCAACATTCTAATATCTTGAAATGTCTTCAACACTATTTCACTGCCAATACCGTTTAAATCTCCAATAGATATTCCTACAACAATTTTCTTTTCTCTATTCATTTTAGTAATGTTAATTGTTTAATCTGTCTTAACTTTTTAAATTACTTTTGCGTTACAAATGTAATGATATTGTACTCATGTTTACAGGAATTATTGAAGGGCTAGGAAAAGTGAAATCTCTAACAAAAGAGGGGACAAATTTATCTATCGAAATAGAGAGTGAATTAGCTTCAGAATTAAAAATTGATCAAAGTATTGCTCACAATGGAGTTTGTTTAACCGTTGTAGCGCTAACCGAAAGCTCCTACACGGTTACGGCTATAAAAGAAACATTGGACAAAACCAATCTCAACAACTTAAATGAAAATACGCTCGTAAACCTTGAGCGCGCAATGAAACTGGGCGATAGATTAGATGGCCACATTGTGCAAGGTCATGTAGACCAAACAGCTGCTTGCAAAAATGTTTCTGTAGAAAATGGAAGTTGGGTTTTTACTTTTGAATACGACCCTACCATTGGTAATTTAACCATCGAAAAGGGTTCTATAACAATAAACGGAGTTAGTCTTACGGTGGTTGATTCTAAGGAAAACAATTTTAGCGTTGCTATTATTCCTTATACTTACGAGCACACGAGTTTTAATTCAACTAAAAAAGGAGATACCGTAAATCTTGAGTTTGACGTTATAGGAAAATATGTGTCGAGAATTACGAGAGGGTATTTGTAGCCCTGTTTTTTTTAACTATTGTATAAAATCCATAAAATAGACCAACTATTAATAAGATTAAGATATTATCATCAATTGGCATAGGCAATTCAGGCGGATTTCGGCTAGGCCAAGGCGGTCCTGCACCAGCCGTAGGGCCTTGTGAAAGCATGGGTATCACTGCAATAAAACAGTATACTATGGGTAGTATTTTAACGATTCGGGGTCGCATATTAGTGGTTAAGGTAATAAAATTTTATGGTTAACAACAAAACTTTCGCTGAACGCTTATTATTAAACAAGTAATTCGACAAAAAATTGCTTTAACTAAACTAATGTTTTTTAACTCATCACTTGTTATTACAAAGATTATCATCATGTTTATTTAAAATTTAACAAAGGGTAGGTCTGCCTTTAACGTCGAATTTTAAATAGTGGTCCCACATGGGCTCGACCATGGACCCCCTGATTATGAGTCAGGTGCTCTAACCAGCTGAGCTATAGGACCGGTAATTTGAGTGCAAAGTTAACCCGTTTTAAAATTGTCGCAAACTTTTTCTTTGTTATTTAATCTCTTGACACAATTCTACTAGGACCCCGTTGGTTGATTTAGGGTGTAAAAACACTACTAATTTATTGTCTGCACCTCTTTTGGGAACCTCGTTTAGCACGACAAAACCTTCATTTTTAAGACGTTCTGTTTCAGATTCAATGTCCTCAACGGCAAATGCAATGTGGTGAATTCCTTCTCCTTTTTTCTCAATAAATTTTGCAATTGGACTCTCTTTATTTGTTGCTGCTAATAATTCTATCTTACTTTCTCCACATTTAAAAAAACTCGTTAGTACTCCTTCGCTTAAAACTTCTTCGGTTTTGTAATGAGGGACACCCAACAGTTTTTCATATAATGCGTTCGCTTCTGTTAAATCTTTCACGGCAATACCTAAATGTTCAATTTTAGTGAAATTCATAGTTTATGGTTTAGGTTTCAGTCGTTTCAAAAATAACATTTACTTGGCTTATGACAGCTAACAAGCTACTATATATTATAGTAACTTTGCAAAATGGTAGAGAGCAATAGACAAAAAAAAATTGCGGGTGTTCTTCAGGAGGACCTTGCAAAAGTTTTACAAAACAAACTAAGAGAAGCTGGGCAGTCTGGAATTTTAATTTCAGTGAGCAAAGTTAGTGTTACGACAGACCTATCTATAGCAAAAGTATATGTAAGTATATTCCCTTCTGAAAATGCTGCGGAAATCACAAAAGAGATTAATTTAATAAAACCAAAAATAAAACACGAAGTCGCTCAACTAACAAAACATCAATTAAGAAGAATGCCTGAATTGACGTTTTATAATGACGACTCCTTAGATTATATAGAAAAGATTGAGGATGCGGTAAAGGGAGAAGAAAACCCATTAACAAATCCTGAATTACTCCCTAAAAGAAGAAGATCCTAACGTGAATTTTTCGCTGTACATCGCTAAGAGATACCTTTTTTCACCGAGCAGCAACAATGCAATAAATATTATTACAGTAATTGCGGCAACTGGGGTAGTAGTTGGCGCACTTGTGCTTTTTATAGTCCTTTCTGGTTTTTCTGGATTAAAAGATTACAGTTTACAATACACAAATATCTTTGACAGTGATTTAAAAGCGCTGCCAGCGCAAGGCAAAACAATATCTTTTACTGAAGCACAACAAAAGCAATTAAGCGCGCTAACCGAAATAGAATCCTTTAGTCAAATAATTGAGGAACGTATCTTTATGCAATTTAAAGGCAGAAATGAAATTGCTTATATTAAGGGTGTTGATGAAAACTATGGAAATGTAAATGTTATTGACAGCATTGTTTATCATGAAAAATGGTTCACTCCTCATAGAAAAGAAGTGGTAATTGGTCACGGTACTTCACAAAAACTTTCTTTGGGAACTAGAGATTATAATAATTTGCTAGAAATTTTTGTTCCTAAACCAGGGACAGGACAAATGGATGTTTTGAACCCTTCAAAAGATTTTAATAAAGAAGCCGTAATCGTTTCTGGAATCTATTTTGTAAATGAAGAGCTTAATAGTAAATACGTATTTAGTGATCTCAGGTTCGCACAAAATTTACTGAGCTTGGACAGCACTCAAATTTCAGGGATTGAATTTAAATTTGCCCCAAACGCTCAAGAAAACGCAGTGAAAGATAAAATTAGCGCCATATTTAAGAACAAAGTGGTACTAAAGAACCGCATAGAGCAAAATGATGCGCTCTACAAAATGCTAAATACTGAAAATGTTGCGGTGTATCTTATTTGTACACTCGTAATGATTATTGCCCTTTTTAATATCGTGGGGTCGGTTATTATGATGATTCTCGATAAACGAAAAAACATAAAAACACTATTTAATCTTGGGAGCACGATAAAAAGTATCCGTAAAATATTTTTTATTCAAGGTGCTTTAATGACCATCTTAGGAGGTGTTTTAGGGGTTTTATTAGGGGTTTTGATAGTTTGGCTGCAATTAGAGTTTAAGCTTTTGTACATCACCCCAAACCTTCCCTACCCAGTAAAATTAAAAGCGATTAATATCGGGGTCGTTTTTGTTACTATTACGGTATTGGGTTTGTTAGCGGCAAGGATTGCAGCCAGTAGAGTTCGAGAGCGCTTGTTGGATTAATTCTTTACGACTTTTTCAACCACGTTCGCCCCAGCTTAATTTTTTACTTCTAAGAAATACATCCCATTGGGTACATTTTCCAATGAAAAGCTGAAGGTATTTGAAGGCGCTAGTTTAAAACGCTAAACCAATCTACCGCTTATATCATATAGAATCCCTTCAGTAAACAAAAGATTTGTTGTCTCAATGTTCAACATCGTACTAACGGGATTAGGGTATATCTTTACAGAAGTAGCTTCATTGTCTTCAAGACCTAAAAGCTGATCTGATCACCAAAAATTCCTTGTACTTGGTTTAAGTTCGTAACGATTAATGTTTTTGTACCGTTTGTATTTTCTATGATTTCATGATTGAGTTGGGAAGGTATAGCATCTATATAATTAAGCAAACCGTAGTATTTACCCTCATAAATTGAGCTTTCTGGATGAATACAATCGAATAATAAATATACGTGGTCATAAACAAAAAAATCATTTAATGTATCAACTGTAGCAGACATTCCATAACAAACACCCGCTTGAAAACTATCACCTTCTAAACTCATGGTAATAGTTGAAGTTTCAGAAAAATTGGAAGGATGCTCCGCTTGACCATCAATGATTAAATAATCTAGATACCACGTGTTTTCAGTGATGGCAAGTTCTTGCGCGACACTTAGCGTGCCGACTAAAGCGGCAAACAGGAATACTATCTTTTTCATAATCAACATTTTAAACACGACCTAAAATACTGAAAAACTTGAACAAACTCAAAGTCAGAAAAACAACTAATTTTATATTCAAAAAGTTTTTATGAAATACTTAAACATACTTTCTGTTTTATTGATTCCATTTTTCATTGCTTGTGCTAGTGATGACAGTCCTATGACTGAAGTCGAAACCACAGCCGATGAGTCAAATGTGGAGTTTATAATAAGCACAAGTTTGTCCACAGGAGTTACTCAAATCAAAGCGATTAGTGGAGGTACAATCATAGGAGTTTCGGAGAACGAAATCGTTGAACAAAGAGTTGTTTATAGTACATAAGCAAACCCGTCATTAAATGATATTGTAATAATTGCAAACAACAATGCTCTAAATTTTGTGGTAGACCTATTGGATCTCGAAGTAGACACAACATAATTTTTAAAATCCAATGTTAAGATAGGGAATGAATCTTTCTTTGGAAATGGAATCACTTTTAATACACAAGAACATCTAGTGTTTAATGGCATACCAATGCTTACCTCGTAAGAAGGAGTTGATTGTTTTTTTGCGCTTGGTTGGAGCAAAGTACCTGAGTTTATAATCGAAGAAGAAGGTGAAGGAGATATTACAAATTTAAACGCCCTATCTGGACTTATTGAGGTTGGTGGGGCTGGAGTAGATGTTTTTTTGATAAGAATATTTGGAAAGAAAAACCTACAAAGCCTTGATTGTTTATAAAACACGAATTTTTTGGGGGGAGGAATTCTTCTTAAACAAAATATCCTTTTGAATATAAAAGCCTTGGAGAATCTCGAAGAGCTAGAGGATTCTTTATCTATTTCTAGTGAACCAATAACGAGTCTCAATGGGATCCATAATCTACAAAATATCACCCTAAATTCACAAATTTATAACAACGAAAACCTTCAAGACTTAAACGATTTAGAAAGCCTGAAAACTCTTGGAAGAGACCTTCGTGTCCTTGGAAATGATACTTTAGAGGATCTTTGTGCCCTAACCACCGCAATGAATAATGGTTTTTCTGGGTCTTACCTGTTGTTTTCCAATGCCTACAACCCGAGCCTAGAAGACTTACAAAATGGTGATTGTAGTTTATAATTAAACAAACTCAAAGTCCCCAAACTTTTCCAATACCTCATCAAAGGCTGCAAATACGTCTTGACTGGCGTCGCTAGTTACCATTTTCATTCTGTATTCTTTAAAGTGTGGGATCCCTTTAAAATAGTTGGTATAGTGACGGCGTGTTTCAAAAACACCTAAGATTTCTCCCTTCCAATCTATAGCCATCTGGAGATGACGGCGGGCTGCCTCCACTCGTTGTTCCATAGTGGGTGGTGCTGCATGCGTCCCGGTTTCAAAAAAATGTTTTACTTCTTTAAAAAACCAAGGATAGCCTATGCTTGCTCGTCCTATCATCGCGCCATCAAGACCAAATTTATCTCGCATCAACATCGCTTTCTCGGGAGAATCTACATCTCCATTCCCAAAAACAGGGATGTGCATGCGTTGGTTGTTTTTTACATCAGCAATAGGACGCCAGTTGGCTTCTCCTTTATACATTTGTGCCCGTGTACGACCGTGAATAGAAATTGCTTTACAACCTACATCTTGCAAACGCTCAGCGACTTCCACAATTTTAATAGAGTCTTCATCCCAGCCCAACCTTGTTTTTACTGTAACCGGGAGTTTCGTGTGTTTTACCAAAGCCTCAGTCAAAGAAACCATTAAATCTATGTCTTTTAATATTCCTGCGCCTGCGCCCTTTGAAACTACTTTTTTTACCGGACAACCAAAGTTAATATCAATGATATCGGGTCCACTTGCCTCAACAATTTCTACACTTTTTAGCATAGAATCTAAGACAGCACCAAATATCTGAATTCCAACGGGGCGTTCCTTTTCATAAATATCTAATTTCATGACACTTTTTGCCGCATCACGAATCAGCCCTTCTGAAGAGATAAACTCAGTATAAACAACATCTGCACCTTGTTCTTTACAAAGCGCACGAAAGGGTGGGTCGCTCACATCTTCCATGGGTGCTAGTAATAACGGAAATTCACCTACCTCTATATCGCCAATTTTTGCCACAATTCAACTCCGCTCACTAAGCGGATTGTTTTTATTATTAAAATGTAAAAATACGGAATTTTTGATATGAACAATTCCTTAGAAGCGTTGTTCTTTATTTCTTATGCCTACTCTTAAACTTCGGAGCGACATTGACGTGAATTTTAATTCAATCGTTCTCCTTCGTCGGTAGTTGGTTTTCGGTTATTGTCCCGCAACCTTGCGTTTCCGAAGTTATATTTAAAACCAATTCTAAAAAGCCGTGATTCTACGCGCGCAAAATACGCGTTATCTTGGTTGTAGTATCGAGTAGTTACAGGAATATTATTGGTGTTAAAAATATCATCTACTCCTGCGTTAATGCTCGCCCTCTTGTTCCAAAGGTCTTTTCTAAAAGAAATTGAGAGGTTAAATTGGTTTTTGTAAGATGAAGCTCCATATAATAAATTTGAAATATAAACTGCCGTAACATCACTCGTAAGCCCTAAAGATTCTGAAATCGTCAGCCCTCCATAAACTTGTCCATAAAATCCATAGGTGTCGATGGTTGCCTTCTCTTGTGGGCTTTCCAGCGCAAAAAACTCATTTTCTATGTAAAAAGAAGAAGTGACAAGTTGAAGATAGAGCCAAGAAAAAACGGGTCTTGCATACACCACATCAAAACTATATTGATACTCTCGTATTAAGTTTACATCAAGGCTTTGAAGTGTTCTGGCTTGATTATTTTGAAATGCAATAAGACTTAATGGATTGTCTGTATTCCAATAATAAAGCTCGAAAAACAAATGATTTTTATAGGTATAACTTAGCGTATATTTTGTGTCAATCGCAGGTATAAGGTTTGGATTCCCGTCGCTAAAATTAAACTCGTTTACAAAATATCTAAAAGGATTAAGAGCTTCGTAACGAGGTCTAGAAATGCTGCGAGAATAACTAAAACCATAGCTGTTATTGTCATTGGCATTATGCTCAAGACTCAGAGCAGGAAACAACTCAAAATAATTTTGATTATTTACAACGCCTAATGATCGTGAATCTCCTTGAACATCTGTTTGTTCTCCTCGCAAGCCGGCGTTCAAACTCCAGGAATCCCAATCAGCACTGTAACTAAAATATGCTGCGTAGATACTTTCTTCGTATAAAAATGAATCTGACAGAGCGCTATTAAACTCAGTATTGCCTGTATTAGTGTCAAAAAAGTGCAAACCACTTTGCGTGTCTATAGTACTAAACTTAGCTCCTGTTTCAATCATTCCTGAAAGCGCTGGAATACTAAAATCGAGTTGGAAGGTTGCGATATCGCTGGACTGATTTGCCTTTGTAAAAAATCTGTTTTCTCTAAATAAAACGCCATTATTTGAAAAAAAATCTGTTTCTACATCTTGTAAACGCTCATTATCATACAAAATATAGTTTGCATTCATAACAACATTGGCACCAGCCTCTCCTAACTGCCATGTGTGATTTAAATTAAAAGCAAGATTTGAAGTGTCGATATTTGAGTTGCTATTCGTGGTATACACAGAATCTAAAACACGGTTGGTGTCAAAATTTTCAGAACGCGCATTATTATCAAATCGCTTGTTTGGAGAAACTAGAATATTTGCGCTAATTCCTATCTCGTGTTTATCATTCACTTTAAAATCTGCAACTACATTTCCTTGATGCGCATAAGAACGTGTTGTTCTTTCAAAATCGGAGGTTCGTGAGCCTATTGAATTTATCTGATTGCTATTAAAAAAATTGATGTGGTTTTCATCTTGTTTAAATTCTTTGCGAGGGCTAAACGAATAGCCACCATAGAAATTTAACCTTTCATTTTTATAAAAATGTGAGGTACCTAATCTATATTTCGCATAAACTCCTTGCTCGTAGGCCCCATTTACAGAACCTTTATACCCTATAGAAATTGCGCGACTTGTGATGATATTAACCACGGTGCCAGATTCTGCATCAAATTTTGCTGAAGGGTTTGTTATCACCTCAACACTCTTTATGGCAGTCGCATCTGTGTTTTGTAAAAGTGATTGTACCTCGCTGTTTGAAAGATAAACGCGTTTATTGTTAATATAAATGGTAGGATTTGTGTTTTTAAGAGTAATCCCTTCGGGCGTGACAAGAAGCCCTGGTGTTTTTTTTAGCACGTCCAACGTACTCCCCACTGCAATTGATGTGTTTTCAATATTAAAAGTAAGCTTGCCTGGTTCCTTTATTATGATTGGTTTCTTTGTTACTATTACTGCTTCATCAAGTGTTTCCGTTTTTTTTTTTAAAACGATCGTTCCTAAGGCGATTTCTGAGGTTAGTGCTACGGTTTGAGAAATTGATTCGTATCCTAGGTAATTAAAATAGACATTATACTTCTTTTTTAGCAACCCTTCAATTGTGAAATTCCCTAAGTCATCTGTGGTTGTTCCCTTTATAAACTTAAATCCCGGATTTCCAATATCTTCAGTTACATTTTGTGTTAAATAAATAGTTACAAAAGAAATAGGATTATTCTCAACATCTTTAACCGTTCCATTAATAGAAAATACCTGCCCAAAAACCACCGCTGGAAACACCAATACTAGTAAAAATTTGAGGTTATGCATTAATAAAGAGATTGTGACAATTTTACTTCTACCAAATATCTTAATTATTCCTTAATTTACATCATGTATTTGGGATTATTCGATTAAGTGTAAACACGTGCGAAACAATAGGTTTTAAGCTATATTTGCAGACAGTTATAGCAGAAGAAAAATGAAGAATATTCGCAATTTTTGTATCATCGCGCACATTGACCACGGTAAAAGCACTTTGGCAGACAGATTATTGGAAGCCACTGGCTCGGTAACGGCTAGGGAATCCCAAGCACAATTACTTGATAGTATGGATTTGGAGCGTGAACGTGGCATTACTATAAAAAGTCATGCCATACAAATGAATTACACTCACGAAGGCGAAGAATATATTTTAAATTTAATTGACACTCCTGGTCATGTTGATTTCTCGTATGAAGTTTCTAGGTCTATCGCCGCCTGCGAAGGAGCATTGTTAATAGTAGACGCAGCACAAAGCATTCAGGCCCAAACGATTTCAAATTTATATTTGGCATTGGAAAATGATTTAGAAATCATTCCTGTCTTAAATAAAATAGATTTGCCCTCTGCAAATCCAGAGGAAGTTACAGATGATATTGTAGATTTATTAGGTTGTGATCCATCTGAAATTATTCCAGCAAGCGCAAAAACAGGTGTAGGAATTACTGAAATCCTAACCGCAGTTATCGAGCGAATACCTGCGCCTAAAGGCAATCCTGATGAAAGCCTACAAGCATTAATTTTTGACAGTGTTTATAACCCTTTTAGAGGTGTTGAGACTTATTTTAGGGTTCTTAATGGCGAAATTAGAAAGGGACAACACATTAAATTCATGGCAACGGGTAAAGCCTATTTTGCCGATGAAGTAGGAACCTTAAACCTCAAACAAACACCTAAAAAAGTTATTAAAACAGGTGATGTAGGCTACCTCATTACAGGAGTTAAAGAAGCGAAAGAAGTAAAAGTGGGAGACACGATTACCGATGCAAAATCCCCTACGACCAACGTGATCGAAGGTTTTGAGGATGTAAAGCCAATGGTATTTGCAGGAATCTATCCTGTAGATACAGAAGATTACGAAGAACTTCGTGCCTCGATGGAAAAGCTTCAGTTAAACGATGCATCCTTGGTTTTTGTGCCAGAAAGTTCTGCAGCACTTGGCTTTGGGTTTCGTTGTGGGTTCTTAGGAATGCTTCACCTAGAAATTATACAAGAACGTCTCGAAAGAGAATTTGATATGACCGTAATAACAACGGTTCCTAACGTGTCTTACAAGGCCTATACAAACAAAGACCCAGATGTTGAAATTCTTGTAAACAACCCAAGTGATTTGCCAGACCCCTCTAAACTTAACCGTATGGAGGAGCCCTATATTAAGGCAACCATTATTACAAAATCAGATTTTGTCGGCCCCGTAATGTCTTTGTGTATTGAAAAACGAGGGCTGGTTTTAAATCAAACCTATCTTACTACAGAGCGCGTAGAAATGACTTTTGAAATGCCGTTGGCAGAAATTGTTTTTGATTTTTACGATCGTTTAAAGACGGTGTCTAAAGGCTATGCGTCTTTTGATTACGCACCAATAGGATTGCGTGAATCAAAGCTTGTAAAAGTAGATGTTTTACTTAATGGAAATATCGTAGATGCACTCTCTGCTTTGCTTCATCAAGACAATGCCTTCGAAATAGGGAAAAAGATGTGCGAGAAATTGAGACAACTCATCCCACGACAGCAATTTGATATTCCAATACAAGCAGCCATTGGTGCGAAAATTATTTCTCGTGAAACAGTAAAAGCCTTGCGTAAAGATGTTACCGCAAAATGTTACGGTGGAGATATTTCTCGTAAGCGTAAATTACTAGAAAAACAGAAAAAAGGTAAGAAACGTATGCGTCAAATTGGGAATGTAGAAATTCCCCAAGAAGCATTTATGGCGGTTTTAAAGCTGAATGATTAAAATAAAAGACGCGGCTCAAGTTGAGTCGCTTTTTTATGTCACGAATTTTCTACTCGCCACAACTAGTACCTGCTGCAATCAATCCATCAAAATAGATGGCATAGGGAGTCCCTGTATCTTCTCCATTGATAGAAGCATTCCCGTTGCTCTCTTCACAAAGAGTGAATGCGGCGGTTATTTCAGAATTACACGCAGTACAGGATCTAGAGTCATCACTTCCGCAAGAGGCTAGCAGTGTTGAAAAGAAAAGAGGCGCTAAAAGATATTTCATTTAAGTTTTTGTTTCAAAATATACAACGGTATTTCACCTGTTTTATTTTTAAGACTTCTCTTCATCAGAGTCTTCCATTTTTGCGGTAACGACATCTTCAAAATCTATTGGTTTTCCTAAATAGGCTATGATCGTGCCGTCTTCTACGGCTAATTCTGTTTCGCTAAGGGTGTCTAAAAGTTCTATGTGACCTTCCGGGTTTTTTATAAATAAAGGAATGGCATCCTTATTGTCTCTAATAACTTCAAGGATTCTTAAAAACATACTATGGTCGTTAACCTCTATCTCTTGGATAGATGGATAGTCCCGAGCAACTTCCGTAAAGCGTAAAAAATCATGGGTATTGCTAAAGACTTCATCTTTATTAAAGCCGCTCTTTTTCAATAATTCTTCACTAGTCATCAATCTAAACGTTCCGTTTTCTCCAAAACGTTCTCTGTAACGAGTCATCGCTTGCCGGTTAATTTCATCGTTACCAGTCATGGATAACAAATACCCCACATCACTCAATTCAATATTATCTGAAAGATCGTCATTATAAATATTTGCATTAATAGCCTCGATTCCTAATTCTTTGGCTTTTTCAATGTTTTCCCTGTTGCTGTCTACCAATACTACATGACGGTCATTTTTTTGAAGGTAACTAGCAATAAGCCTTGAAACTCGAGAACCGCCTATGATCATAATACCTTCAGATTTTTTTAGAAAAACGCCTAAAAGTGAAGCAACTAGTCTTGCGGTGGTTGCATTTAATAAAACGGTTACTAACACCAATCCAAAAACTAGTGGCGTGATATACTCTGCCCCTGGAACACCTAACTCTACTAGCTTTGTGCCAAATAACGATGCAATACCTGCTGCAACAATCCCACGCGGCCCTACCCAACTTATAAAGATTTTTTCGTTGGTGCTCAAATTAGATCCTGCAGTGCTGAGGAAAACGCCAATAGGCCTAATCACAAAAATAATCACCGCAAAAAGTACGGCGGTCTTCCAGTTATAAATCAAGAGTAAATCTTCAACACTAATATTTGCTGAAAGCAATATAAAGAGGATTGAAATAAGCAATACGCTTAGGGACTCTTTAAAATAAAGCAGCTCTTTGAGGTTAGGCAAATCGCTATTCCCTAAATACATTCCCATTACTACCACTGCAAGAAGTCCAGACTCGTGTGCAAAAAGGTCGCTCAAAACAAAAATGAGAAGCACGATAGATAAGGACGCAACATTTAATAAATAATGAGGAATCACCTTTCGTTTGACCGCATGGTACATAGCAAATCCACCCGCAAGCCCGAAAGCAAAACCAATAACAATAATTTTTCCGAATTCAATTAACGCGTGTTTTGTGTAACTTGCACCTTCCGCACCAAGGTTTCCACTTAATTTAGCAGCGTCTATAGTCCCTAAGTTATCCCCAAAAGTTCCTGCAGGAATATTTACGGTAATAAACCCAAAAACTAATACCGCTACTAGCGCGCCAATGGGATCGATTAAAATTCCCTCCCATTTAAGTACTGCCGAAATGTCTTTACGCAGTGGAATATTTCTTAAAATTGGGGTTATAACCGTAGGTCCGGTTACAATAATTAGTCCCGAAAACAAAAATGAAATTTGCCAATCTAGCCCAAAAAAATAATGTGCAGCAACTCCTGCTCCAAAAAAGGTAATGATAGCGCCTAAGCTTATAAGTTTACCTATGACACCCCCCACTTTCTTTATTTCGCCGATTTTAAGGGTAAGCCCTCCTTCAAATAAAATAATACCAATTGCTAATGAAACAAAATAAAACAAACTTTCTCCTGGGAAAAACCCTTCGTTTTTATTCCAAATAGGTTGAATCCACTGCGTTCCATCTTCTGAATAAAAAGTAGATAACGGGCCTACTGCAAGTCCTATCAAGATTAATGGTAAAATCGCTGGGATTTTAAATTTCCACGCAATCCATTGCGCAAAGATTCCTAAGATAATTATTCCTGCAAGTTCTAACATGGCGAAGTATTTCTTTTAGATGTAAAAATAAAGATAGTAAACATAGCAATTGTTAAAAAATCTATCTGTTTTATCCTTCTTCTTTCATAGTAAGGCGCAATACGGAACAAGCAGAAGTCTCCGTAAATTTATCTTTTCCAGTACCAAATAAAATGCTGAGCCAATTGTCTTTTTGAGGAGTCCCTAAAAGCAACAGATCAAAACTAGCAGATGTTTTTGAAATAGTTGTAATTGGATCATCGCTTTTTATGATTAACACACTACTGTTTGTGTCTATATTTTGTAATAAGGCTTCTGTGTGTCTTTTCATACTGGTTATGCCTTCTTCTGAAACTTTAGACGACACTACGTGTAAAATAGTTAATGAAGCTTCGTAAAAGCTACAAATTCTATGAGCAACAGCAATAAAACTCTTGTTCGTTCTTCCTGGACGTAAGGCTAGAACAATTTCACTGAAATTTCTAACTCCATTGTCCTTAAACAATGCGAAGTTGCTGTCTATATGTGTTAATAACCAACCTATAGGGTTGCTAATAAAGATACCGCTATGTGCTCTACCGTTCCATCCCATTACCAGCCACTCGCAAAGCGTATGATCGCTTAAATCGTGTATGGTATTAGATAGGTCGTGGGTGACAACGGCTTCAAAATCGACATTGATTTTTTTAGCTTTAGCAAGTCCGCTAATTCTTCTTGCTACCGAAAGAGTTTTGGGGTTTTCTTCGATGACTGCATCCAAAAATGTTTGATTTGGGACTTCTGTAATGTTTACAATTTGTAATTTTTGTTTTCTATTGATGGCGGCACCCATTTCTACTAACATTTCAGCACTGTTTTCATTTCCCAATAAAGGAACCACCACTCCTGCCTCTTTCATAAGGGCTCCGTCAAAATTTTGTGGCGCTATTTTACGCCTGCTCTTTTCAGAAAATTGTTTTCTATTTTTCTTCTTATAAAATAAATACAAGGCGGGCCTATGTCCATAATTACGCAAAACACCTGTGCGAGTTGCATTTTTACCAAAAAGAAAGTAAACAACAATTCCTAAAACAAAAATAGAAATGATAGCCACAAAAGGCATAAGCCCTAAAAACACGAGCAATACAATTCCTGATACAATTCCAAATAATTGCATTATGGGGTATAGCGGCGATCTGTAAGGAGGATTGTACCATTGGGCAGATGTTTCGCGTAATATAATAACCGCTAGGTTTACTAGAATAAACATCATTACCATAAAAGCGCTTGCAAGTTTGGCTATTTTTTCTACGTCTAAAAACAAAATTACAAGGGCCATTACACCACAGGTCATAACTATAGTGACTACAGGTGTAAGGTATTTTGAATGTATTTTACTCATAAATGAAGGCAATAGCTTGTCCATTGCCATTGCAAATGGAAACCTCGATGCTGCAAGCACACCAGAATTAGCCATAGAAATTAACGTAATAACGCCAACCACGGCAGCTATTATACCCACGGTCTTGCCTCCTAATTGTTCCGAAATAGTATAAATTGGCTTTAAATCTGTAGATAATGCTTCCAACGGAATATTTCCTACTAACACAAAAGTGATACATACATATATCGTGGTCATGATTAAAAGCGACAAAATCATGGCTAATGGTAAGTTTCTATTTGGGTTTTTTATTTCACCCGCAATTGCGGCTACTTTGGTTACCCCTGCATATGAAATATAGACAAACGCTACTGTCGCCGTTAGTCCTGTATTACCATTAGTGGTAAAAGGTTTTAGTAATAATGTTTGCACATTAGGCAGTCCAAAAATAAGAATAAGACTAAGTGCAATTAAACTAATCGTAACAATAACAATTTGCACCTTCCCAACCTTTTTAACACCTAAAATGTTTAAAAATAATATCAATCCTAAAAAGCCTACCGCAACAAATTTTGTGAGCTCTGGTGCAATCGTGACTAAAACAGACAGGTAAGCTCCAAACCCAACCAATGCAAACGAGCTCTTCAATAACAAAGAAAGCCAAAGTCCAATTCCTGATACGGTTCCAAAAAGAGGTCCAAATGCCCGTTCTATATATACGTAGGTGCCCCCCGATTTCGGCATGGCCGTCGCTAATTCACTTTTTGATAATGCTGCGGGCAAAATACAAAGCGCAGCGAGCAGATAGGCCAACCAAACTGAAGACCCTGTTTTAGCCGCTGCTAACCCAGGTAATACAAATATACCACTCCCTAACATTCCCCCAATACTTATAGCGATAACAGAGGTTATGGAAAGGCTTCGTTCTAATTTTTTCAAAAGTGTGTTTTTGGTTGAAGGCTAAAAATAGCATTTTTTAACAACCTACAGGCGCAACTTGCATTAGCATTCAAGTCTTAAAAAACAAAACACCCGTCATTCGCCAAAAAAGTCGCCGTCATTTCATATAAAACCGTAAGAAAACTTTTAAGATTTAGTTGTCAATTTATTGTGTGGTCTTTTTGTATTTTGCGCACTTATGAAGTTACACCCTATCGAGGCAGGAAATTTTAAACTTGATGGCGGCGCTATGTTTGGTGTTGTCCCAAAATCTTTATGGACCAGAACCAATCCAGCTGACAACAATAATATGATTGACATTGCGGCGCGTTGTCTCTTGATTGAAGATGGGAATAGATTGATATTAATCGATACTGGAATGGGTGATAAGCAATCTGAAAAATTCTTTGGATATTATTTTAAATGGGGAAATCACACATTAGACGACTCCCTTAAAAACGCAGGTTTTCATCGAGATGATGTAACTGATGTTTTTATGACGCACCTTCATTTTGACCATTGCGGCGGCAGTGTACAATGGAACAAAGATAGAACAGGGTACGAGCCCGCTTTTAAAAACGCTTCTTTTTGGAGCAATCAAAATCATTGGGACTGGGCAACGAACCCAAACAGAAGAGAAAAAGCTTCCTTTTTAAAAGAAAACATTATTCCAATGCGGGAGAGCGGGCAATTAAAGTTTGTAAACGCACCTTCAGAAAACCTTTCCTTAGAAACTAGTAAGAGTAATTTTGCTAAAAAAAATAAGCTCCCTTTTGATATTTTCTTTGCAGATGGACATACCGAAAAGCAGATGTTGCCAATGCTGCAATACAAAAACAAAACAATCGTTTTCATGGCAGATTTGCTTCCCACAGCAGGTCACTTACCATTGCCATTTGTAATGGGCTATGACACAAGACCGCTACTAACATTACCCGAAAAAGAAACGTTTTTGAATGCCGCAGCAACAGATAACTATTATTTGTTTTTAGAACATGACGCTCACAATCAAATTATTACCGTAAAAAAAACCGAAAAAGGAGTGCGAATCAATGAAGTTTTTACCTGCGAAGAATTATTTAATTAACACCAGGACAATAAAATGCCCAACAACAATTTTGCAAACCAAAAGAAGATGAATAAGCTGGGCGTACCATCTTCCTAAATATAAAATATTATATACTGATGAAATTTATTAAAAGTACTTTGATTATTTCGGCAACTGCCGCTTTATTAGTTGGATGTGGAGTTGCTCCTATCGTTTCTACCCCCATAAAAAACATTGATACACTTCCTCTTAAAATAACTCCCTTAGAAGAAACGCAACTCAAAAAATGGAGCTTAATGGATCTTGCACAAGATACCGTTCCAGGAATGGGTGTTGAAAGAGCTTACAAAGAAATTATCAAAAATAAAAAAGGACATAAAGTAATTGTCGCGGTTGTTGATAGTGGAATTGATATTGAGCACGAAGATCTTAAAAATATAATCTGGACCAACCCAAAAGAAATTGCGGGTAACGGAAAAGATGATGACAAAAACGGATATATAGATGACATCCACGGATGGAATTTCTTAGGAAACATCGTTGCGGAAAACATGGAATACACAAGAATTATTCGCAAGCTTAGTCCTAAATATGACGGGAAAAAGGAATCTTCCATTAGTACTTCAGACCGAGAAGAATTTGCGCTATATCAAAAGGCTAAAGCTGAGTATGACAAAGAGCTAAAGCAAACTTCAGAAACGGTTTCTCGATATAGCGGGATGATTTCACAATTAAAGCCTGCTCATAAAGCAATGACAAGTAAATTAGGGAAAGAGGATTATTCTGAAACGGACCTCTCTGCAATAGCAGGCCCAACAGCAGATGAGCAACAACAAATAGGGATGCTAAAACAAATGCTAAATTATGCAGGCACCATTCCTGAATTTATAGTGTTATTAGAGGGCGCTATTCAATCTAGTTCAGATAGGGTAAATACCCATTTTAATCTTAAGGGCGACTTTAGGTCTAAACATTTAGGAGACAATCCAGATGACAACAGCAACCCATATTACGGAAATAATGATGTAGATGGTCCAGATGATAAAAAAGCAGATGCTAGGCACGGTACCCATGTTGCCGGAATTATTGCCGCACAACGCAACAATGGAATTGGTTTAGATGGAGTTGCAGACAACGTAGAAATCATGGTGCTGCGCGCTGTGCCAGATGGTGATGAATATGACAAAGACATCGCAAACGCTCTTAGATATGCAGTAGACAACGGAGCAAAAGTAATTAATACAAGTTTTGGAAAGTATTATTCTACACATCCTGAATGGGTCGTAGACGCTATAAAATATGCAGCAAAAAAAGACGTGCTAATCGTAAATGCAGCAGGAAACGAAGGTCTAAACTTAGATGAAAATATTGTATATCCAAATGATCAACAAAAAAATGGCGCTGAAATAAGCGATACCTTTTTAACTGTTGGAGCCCTTAACTATAAATATGGTGGAGACCTGGTGGCTAACTTTTCAAATTATGGAAAAACCAACGTAGATGTGTTTGGTCCAGGGGTTAAAATTTGGTCAACAACACCATTAAACACCTATGAATACTTACAGGGAACCTCTATGGCTTCTCCAAATGTTGCAGGAGTTGCAGCAGTGATTAGATCACATTATCCCAAGCTTTCTGCAAAGCAAGTGAAACAAATTTTAATGGACAGTGGTCTTTCAACAAAGACTCAGGTTGTTCTAGGAGGCGATCCTTCTAACACAGACGGGTTTACAAATATTTCAACCTCTGGAAAAATGGTAAACATGTATAACGCATTAATTATGGCGTCTAAAATGTAACTTAGGCTGCGCTCAGCTTGCACTTTTTTAAAGCTAGATGTTAAAACAATAACAGGTTTTAAATTTTTAAATTTTCAAAAATTATGATTAGAACATTTTTTTTAATGGCTGTGTTCTCTTTTTTCCTCGGAAATATTACAGCACAAAACAACACTTCTTATTGGCAGCAGGCTGTTGATTACACCATGGTAATTGATGTAGATGCAGTCGCAAATCAATACAAAGGAGAACAAAAATTAGTATATACTAATAACTCACCAGATGTATTGGTCCGTGTTTTTTATCACCTTTATTTTAATGCCTTTCAACCAGGAAGTGAAATGGACGTTCGTTCTCGCACTATAGAAGATGCAGATCCTCGCGTAGGCGAACGCATCTTCAATTTAAAGCCTGACGAAATAGGATATATAAAGCCTCTAAAGTTGACACAAGACGGCAAAGCGTTAGAATATGAAGTTGTGGGAACGGTATTAGAAGTTAATTTAAACACTCCAATCCAACCTGGAACAAGCACGACGTTTGAGATGGAATGGGATGCACAAGTGCCTTTACAAATACGGCGTAGTGGTAGGGATAATGAAGAAGGTGTTCGTTTTTCTATGACACAGTGGTATCCAAAACTGGCTGAATATGATTTCCAAGGATGGCACGCAGACCCTTATATTGGTCGCGAATTTCACAGCCCTTGGGGTAATTTTGATGTAACTGTAAAAATAGATGAAGCGTATGTTGTAGCGGGTACTGGATACAATGCTGAAAATGTTTTAGGCGAAAACGATTATAGTGCCGTTAAAAAACTTAGGAAAGGTAAGCGTTCTTGGCACTTTACAGCGCCCAATGTTCATGACTTTACTTGGGCTGCAGATCCAGACTACATTCACGACAAATACGAAGGTCCTAACGGTGTAACACTTAATTTTTACTACAAAAACAACCCTGAGATTAAAGAAAACTGGACAAATCTTCAGCCAAAAACAGCTGAAATGATGGCCTATTTCAACGAAAATATTGGTGAATACCCTTACAAACAATACTCAGTGATACAAGGGGGTGACGGTGGTATGGAATATGCGATGGCAACACTAATTACCGGTAACAGAAACTTTGGAAGCTTAATGGGTGTTACTGCGCATGAGTTAGCGCACAGTTGGTTTCAGTTTTTATTAGCGACAAATGAAGCTAAGCACGAATGGATGGACGAAGGCTTTACTTCCTATATTAGTAACGAAGCAATGAATGTAATTAACGACGAAAAAAAACCAAACCCTCATGCTGGATCGTATCGCGGATATCAATTTTTAGCGAAAAGCGGCAACGAACAACCTGCTACGACGCATGCAGATAGGTATACTCTAAATAGATCATACGGCATGGTAGCCTATGCTAAAGGGTCTGTATTCCTGTCTCAACTAGGATATGTTATTGGAAAGGAAAACTTAGAAAAAACATTAAAACGTTATTTCGATGAATGGGCTTTCAAACACCCAACACCTAACGATTTTATTCGTGTTGCTGAAAAAGTAAGCGGTCTTGAATTAGACTGGTATCTCATGGATTTTATGCAAACAACAAATACCATTGATTACGGCATTAAAAACGTTGAAGCCCGAAAAGACGCTACTGTCGTAACTTTAGAGCGTATTGGAGTAATGGGGATGCCTGTAGACTTAGATATAACCTATGTTGACGGATCTCAGGAACAATTTTATATTCCGTTGCAAATGATGCGTGGTGAAAAGCCAGAAGAATATAATGGAACGAAGCGCACAACAGCAAAAGATTGGGCTTGGGCGCATCCAACTTACGAGTTAAGTATTCCTAGCGACAAAAAAGTAAAATCAATGATGATTGATGCCTCAAAAAGGATGGCAGATATTAATGATGAGAATAACACCTACGGCATTGAGTAGCGGCACGACTCGTCACGTATCTGTTGTATAAAGAAATAAAAAGCTTGCTATGTTTAAATATGGTAAGCTTTTTTGATTTCTAAACCCCAAACATTATTCTCGTTTCGTTCCCGTTTTTCTGGATTCTTTTAAATATATTTTCTAATGCGGGCGAGTGTTTTTTGACCCCTAATTATAAGGTCATAAATTCCGCCTTGCCAACTAAATTCTTTATTGATTTTTCTTTATATTATCTAATTGACTTGGATGCGTTTTTATGGAGCCTTAGGCCCTTAGCTCCTGTCCTAGCCCCTTTTGTTTATGAACGCTTTTTCTTCGGTTTTACTGGAGCCAGGTATGCTCTTATTATTTATTTTTCGCGCAGCATAAATCTGGTTGGTTAAGATAATAGGCTCCACTAAATCAAGGTTCGTATGGTTCTCTAAGATTTCCTCTACATTTATTTTTTGAGAGATCTAATATGAATCGTATTAACGACGAGACGCGGTAAATCGCAAACATACCAATCGTGTCTCTAAAAAATATAATGAAATGGCATCTTTTCATATCTTTACCCCTGATGAACCAATCCTTCCCAAAGTCTCAAAAATTAAAGTCTAGAAAAGTTATCACACAGCTTTTTAATGAAGGAAAAGGGCTTACGAAATACCCTATAAAAGTCTTGTATTTGCCTACTGATAAAGCACCCGACACCAAAGCCGGATTCACTGCTCCTAAAAGAAGTTTTAAACTCGCTGTAACCAGAAATCGCTTAAAACGTTTAATGCGAGAAAGCTACCGAACACAAAAAGCCGAAACACTCGAAAAGAACGGCACTACCTTTGTACTTCTCTTTATCTACATAGGAAAGGAAGTAGCCGATTTTAAATTAGTGAAAAAATCCTTTATTGTCTTACTTAAAAAATTGTGCGATGCTAAAGTTTAGTTTAGTTTTAAGTCTTTTATTGTTGAATGGGTGTAATACGACCGTTCCTGAATATGAAGAATCCTCAATAGTTCGACAAATGACTCCGCCTCCAGCACCTCCATCGGGCGAAGTAATAGCGCAAAAAATAGTCAAAAATGCCTCTCTTACATTTGAAACCCAAGATATAGATGCGGAACATAAAATAATACTCCAACTAACACAACAGTACAAGGGCATTGTACAAACAGACAATTCTGGCATAAACCACAGTCGTCTATTTAGAAATCTTACCATTAAGGTTCCTTCAGAAAATTTTCAATCGGTCATCGATAAGATTGGGGATGGTGTGGCATATTTTGACCGACGTGAAATTACAAGACGTGATGTTACCGAGGAATTTGTAGATATCGAAGCGCGACTAAAGGCAAAGAAAGAATTAGAAAAACGCTATTTAGAGCTACTTAAAAAAGCTCAAAATGTAAAAGACATGCTAGAGATAGAGCGAGGGCTTTCTAGTATTCGAGAAGAAATTGAAGCACGGCAAGGACGTTTACAATATTTGGAGAGCCAAGTCTCGATGAGCACGATTAGCCTATCGTTTTATAAAGTTACCGCAGAAACAGGCGTAAGGGTTTCCTACGGTCACAAAATAATAAATGCCTTTCAAGGAGGTTGGAATGGAGTTTCAGTTTTCTTTTTAGGAATTTTATACATGTGGCCCTTGTTGGTTCTTGCTATTTTGTTTATTTTGATAATCAGAGGATTCATCAAACGCAGCAAAAGGAAATAAAAATATTAAATGCGTTTCTTACGTTTCGGTTAGTGCTAAAATTATAAATTATTGCTTCCGCCTTTCCGTAAATAAATAGTAAAATAATAGGCTCCCGACCTCTCGGACATTAATTAATAGATACTCGTTTTCACGAGCAATGAATATGAAAAATAAATTTATCCTTCCTGTATTACTGTCTGCGATTCTCGTAATTTCTGTAGGTTTTACCTCCGCGGTAAAAAGCGATTTTTTTGAAATTGCAAAACAATTAGAAATATTCACAACGCTTTACAAAGAGTTGAATATGAACTATGTTGATGAAGTTACCCCGGCAACATTAATGGATAACGCGATTAAAGGAGTACTGGAAGATTTAGATCCATATACGGTTTATTGGAATGAACAAGCGGTAGAGGATAGCCGGATCAAAAATAGTGGTGTTTATACGGGTATTGGCGCAACCGTAAGATCGACTGGAGAAAAATTAATTATTATAGAACCATTTAAAGATTATCCAGCAGATAAAGCGGGGTTAAAAGCTGGTGACGAAATTATTAAAGTAGGGTCTACAAATGTAGAAGGATACGAAGACGACCCGAGAGATATGTTAAAAGGAAATACAGGATCAAGCGTTGAAGTTACTTTTATGCGCCAAGGCAAAAAACAGATGACTGATATCACAAGAGGGTCTGTTGAGATAAATGCCGTTCCTTATTATAAACTGATTAATAACGACATAGGTTATATTGTTTTGAGTGCATTTAATCGCAAAACAACCTCACAAACTAAAAGTGCGCTGGAAGATTTAAAGCTGAAAGGAGCAAAAAAAATCATCTTAGACTTACGTGGAAATCCAGGAGGTTTGTTAAACGAAGCCATTAGTATCGTAAATCTTTTTGTGCCGAAAGGCGAGGTTATTACCACCACCAAATCTTCTATTGAAAAATACAACAAGGTATATAAAACCACAAAAGAGCCTGTTGACACTGAAATTCCGTTAGCGGTATTGGTTAATGGTCGCAGCGCATCTGCTAGTGAAATTGTTTCTGGCGGATTGCAAGACTTAGATAGAGCGGTAATTGTTGGGGCTCGAAGTTTTGGAAAAGGACTTGTACAAAGACCTAAAAAATTAACTTATGGAACGCAATTAAAAGTAACTATTTCTCGCTACTACACCCCTAGCGGAAGATGCATACAAGCATTAGATTATTGGAACCGAGATGAAAATGGTGACCCCGTAAGAAAAGAGTCAAAAGAATACAACGCATTTAAAACGAAAGGAGGAAGAACCGTTTACGATGGTGGCGGTATTTTACCTGACATAGAACTGGAAACAGCAGAATTTAGCACGGTAACCACTGCATTGCTGAAGGATCAAGCCATCTTTGATTATGCTACAGAATACCACTATAAAAACCAAATGAGTGATTGGTCAAACTTTAAAATAACAGAAAACGATTTTCAAGATTTTATAAAGTTTTTAAAGGATAACAACTTTGATTATGAGACCGAAACTGAAACAAAATTTGAAGAAGCTATGCGTCGTGCCGATGATGACGGTCTTAAGGATGAAATAAACAATAGCTACATTGCATTAATAGCTTCTTTAGATAAAGCAAAGGATAAAAAAATAATAGCAAAAAAGGCCGAAATCATGTCGCTACTCTCTGATGAAATTTTGAAGCGTTATTTTTACCGAGAAGGTCTATATGATTATCAAGTAGTCAACAACCTAGAAATTAAAGCAGCGATGGACGTGTTAAATGACGAAAAGGAATATAAAAGGATTTTAAAGTAATTGCTGTTTACAATTATAATTTAATCTTCCCGTTTAATATTCTATTATAATCACTTGGAAAGACTTTATGATTTGCTCGATTCCTAAATCGTATAGCAAAATGGAATATTAGAGCGGCCGCGTTTTTAAACTTCTTTTAAACAATATTTTTTATAGTGTCAGGTAGGTAAAATAGTTTTAAGCAGTAACCATCGCAATATGCGGAATCCCATCTTCTAAATAGCCCTCACCAATTTGTTTAAATCCATGACTTTCATAGAACTTTTTAAGATGCTCTTGTCCAGATAGTTTGATGTCTTGTGTATCATAATGCCCAGAAATAGCTTTAATAGAGGCTTTCATTATATCGTGGCCATACCCATATTTACGTTCTTCTAATGGAACCACTACCCTACCAATTGCAGCCTCTTCAAAATAAATCCCTGGAGCAAAACATCTAGTGTAAGCCACTATTTTATCGTCTTTTACACCTATAATATGAAGTGCTTTTAAATCTTTACCATCAATATCTTGATAAACACAATCTTGTTCTACCACAAAAACTTCACTTCTTAGTTGTAATAAATCGTATAGTTCCTGTGTGTTTAATTCTTGAAAGGTTTTAACGGCTATTTTCATATTAACAGCATAACTTGTAATTTATTAGATTGTGTTTAATTAAATCTCTAAATATTTTAGAAATCCTTTTTAATTTAAAAAACCACCCAATCAAAAAAGTTTTATACCCCTCCATAACAAAGTGAGAAACTTAAATTGAGTCATTAAATTTTAATTATAAAAATATAGTGCCTCTAAAATCGTAAATCGTACATTTTTTAATGGCAGATTTTATCAACGCGATTTTGATGTCTACCCCCTTCAAATTCAGTAGTTAAAAAAGTTTCAACCATTGCCACTGCTTGTGGGATTGAAGTGTACCTTGCTGGAATACAAATTATATTTGCATCGTTATGCTGGCGTGTTAAGCTAGTAATTTCTTTGGTCCAACAAATTCCTGCACGAACTTTAGAGTATTTATTAGCCGTCATTGCAACACCGTTAGCACTTCCGCAGATAAGAATACCGTAAGTAACTTCATTATTATTAACTGCTTCTGCTACAGGATTTGCGAAGTCTGGATAATCTACACTTTCTACGGTATCGGTTCCATAATTTTCAACTTCGTGCCCTTTGCTTTTTAAAAAGTTTACAATGGCTCCTTTATATTCTGGTCCTGCGTGATCGTTTCCTATAGCTATTTTCATACTTCGACTCCGCTCAATATACAAAAGCAGAAATTTTTAAATTAATATACCTGTTAAAAATTTTAACAAAGATAAAGGAAAGTAGCTCAATTTTTTATTGTGAATAAGGTGTAGATATGAACAATTGAGACTATTAACAATTAGGTTAACAAGACTGTTCATATCTATACGCCTAAAAAAGAAAGAAATATTTGTGAGATTCAATCGGTTTTTACATAGCAAATAATAGTTGGCTTTTACTAAAAATAACTAGGCTACTTATCGTTCACTTTTCAGAAATAAAGGATCACTTCTTAACAGGAAAGTTTATAAAACTTATTATTTTCTAGCTGTTAATAGTAGTTTTAAACGTTGTTAACTAACAATACTAATCCTATGATTTTCAAGAGGCCATTTATCTAACAAACTGTTCATAACCCAAGCAGAATAAAAAGTAACTTTAAAAACAAGGAACAATAAATAAACTTATCGTAGCTATTAACATGCCATCATGAGCATCATTTTTATTTTAAATTTTTAAAAAGAAATTGATTATTATTATATAGTTGTTAATAACAGGGATAAGTATCAAATTTTGATCATCAATAAGAATATATTTAGAACATTTTTGCGGTAGCAAAAAAAGCGTATTATTTTAATTTTATAAAAAATAACTTATAATATCAGCTAAAAAGAAAAGGATACTACCTGTCTTTATAACACTGTGCAAAGTAATATCCTTATAAAAAAGCAACTAGACTAAACCACTGAAAGATGCGAATCATCCTCTAAAGAATTCATAATTTTCTTCGCTTTTTCAATATCATCTTTGTGTACTTTCAATCTAATTCCTCCAAAAGGATTACTATGAAAAGGCAAGACACTAATCATAGTTTCATTTTGGAAAATAAAACTAATAGCTCCTTGTTCCAGTAGATGTTGTAACACATGATATTCCGTAGGGAATGAAAATATAGCAATGGTTTTAAAGTTTTCCATTTGTATAATTAGTAGTACGAATTAAAGATACAGATCAACGATTCTATTTTTGTTAAATATTTGATAACATAGAGAAAATATACGTTTAAAATTAAAAAGTGTAGCTTTGCATCAGTCTTAATAGATTGATTTAAAAAGAATTCATTTTAATTTAAATCTTCTTCACATGAGTTTTAGGTTGGTCCCAACCGCAAAAAATCAATACATTTAAGAAAAAATAAATTAATAAAAGTCTTTTTAAAAATTAAGAGACAAGAATAAATAAATGAAAAGAACTAAAAATAGAAGGTCGTCTAATAAAATAGATAACCTTACCCAAAGTATCCTCGCAATACTTCGTAAGGATCACTCACAACCCCATAATTATAAACAAATTGCAGCTAAACTAGGTCTTGATGACGCTAGTAGCCGCAATCAAATTATAAAGAAATTAAAGGATTTACAAGGAAAGCAAACCATTCAAGAGGTTGATAGAGGAAAATACATAATTACACCTTCAGAAAATTATTATACAGGACGTGTAGACATGGCCGGACGAGGTCAAGGATATATTATCACGGAAGATCTTGAAGAAGATATTTATGTAAAAAGTAAAAACTTAAATAAATCACTTCATGGTGATACGGTAGAAGTTTATGTTTTCAAACGCCTAAAAGGAGGCAAGACTGAAGGAGAAGTAACTAAAATAATAGAACGGAAGAAAACGGAGTTTGTTGGAATTATAAGTATTAAGGAAAATTTTGCCTTTGTAGAAATTAATGATCATAAAATGCATACCGATATTTTTGTTCCTAAAGCAAAAATAAATGGTGCAGAGCAAGGAGAAGTTGTACTTGTTGAAATGGAAGATTGGCCAGAAAAAGCAGACTCTCCTTTTGGTCGTGTCATCAAACGATTAGGAATGCCCGGAGAACACAACACTGAGATCCACGCAATTCTTGCACAATATGGTTTACCGTATGAATTTCCGTCTGAAGTAGAAGAATATGCAAATACCATAGACACAAAAATACATCCTGAAGAAATTAAGAAACGTCGGGATATGCGAAAAGACTTAACCTTTACCATAGATCCAAAAGATGCAAAAGATTTTGATGATGCGCTTTCCTTCAAAACTTTAAAAAATGGAAATTACGAAATAGGAATTCATATTGCAGACGTATCGCATTATTTACAAACAGGTACGATGCTAGATGATGAAGCTTATGAAAGAGCTACCTCGGTTTATCTGGTAGATAGGGTGGTACCTATGTTACCAGAAATACTTTCTAATGGAGCTTGTTCTCTGAGACCTCACGAAGAAAAATATACCTTTTCAGCAGTATTTGAAATGGATAAAAATGCCAAGATTTTAAACCAGTGGTTTGGAAAAACGGTAACGTACAGTGATGCACGCTTTGCTTATGAAGAAGCACAACAAATCATTGAAGCTTCAACGCCAACGGGCCTGCGAGATTTTGATTCTATTTCAGTAGAACAACTTACCATACCTGCTGAAATATCTATAACAGACAAACAATATCAAGTAGAAAAACCTATTGCTATTGCTATTTTAGAAATGGATAGATTGGCAAAGATTCTACGTACGAAAAGAATGAACGCTGGTGCAATTTCATTTGATAAAGTGGAAGTTAAGTTCAGATTAGACGAAAATAGTGAGCCTGCAGGTGTTTACTTTAAGGAAAGTAAAGATGCTAATAAACTTATAGAAGAATTCATGCTCCTAGCAAACCGGAGTGTTGCAGAGTATATAGGAAAACAAAAAAAGACATTTGTATATCGTGTCCATGATGAACCAGATGATGAAAAGATTGCGGCATTAGAAAAGATAATAAAGCAATTTGGTTATAAATTAGATACCCGAGATAGAAATACTACTGCAAAATCTATGAACGCATTATTAAAAGATGTTCACGGAAGAAAAGAACAAAATTTAATAGATACACTTGCTATAAGAAGTATGAGTAAGGCGGTGTATACTACAAATAATATTGGTCATTACGGTTTAGCATTTGATTATTATACCCATTTTACATCACCAATTAGACGATATCCAGATGTAATGGTACATAGGCTTTTACAACGATATCTTGACAATAACGAATCCGCAAAAGAAGAAACGTTTGAAGAAAAATGTAGACACTCTAGCGATATGGAAAACCTAGCAACAAGAGCAGAACGTGATAGTATTAAATACATGCAAATCAAGTTTATGAAAGATCATCAAGACGAGGAATTCCTGGGAGTAATTAGCGGTGTTACTGAGTGGGGAATATACATTGAGATTATAGCTAATAAATGCGAAGGAATGGTTCGAATCCAAGATATGCGTGATGATCGTTATGAATTCATAAAAGAAGATTATGCGGTTGTTGGTCAAAAATATAGGAACGTATACACCTTAGGTGATGAAGTACTAGTGAAAGTAAAGAATGCAGATTTAGAAAGAAAGCATCTTGATTTTACAATGTTGGGAGCTAGTTAAGATCTTTAATATAAGAGAAGGAGTTGTAAATTATAACTGACGTCTGAGTTATATTTATTACAAAAACCAAATTTTGTTTAGAAATACGAAGGCTTGGTAAAAATAATATTCAGAATAGAAAATCCATCAAAGGTTTTGTAACTTTACAGCAACTATGTTTGATGGTTTTCTTTTTGCGGCCTTTTATGGATTCTTCATGGCTTTTGCCGTGGGTCCAGTTTTTTTTACACTTATTGAAACAAGTATTATAAAAGGCTTTAAAGCAGGTTTAGCCTTTGATAGCGGCGCAATTTTTGCCGATCTTATATTTATACTTATTGCGTATTTTAGCACCTCAAAATTACTTGATCGGGTTAAAGATGATCCAGCGTTACTTATTTTTGGAGGGGGAATTTTAGTTGCCTACGGGATTATTTCTTATATCCAAACCAATAAATCACTCTATAAAATTGTTCGCGAACACCACGCAATACAAGTTAAAAGCAATCTTCGTAATTTATTTCTTAAAGGATTCTTTTTAAACTTTGTGAATTTTGGAGTCTTAGCAGGTTGGGTGGGCATGATAATTATTGCAAATGCTCATAAGTCAACTCCAAGAGGCGTTTGGTTTTTTATAAGTATTGTTTTATTTGTTTTTATAACTACCGATATTTTAAAAATAGTCTTGGCAAAAAAATTAAAGAATAAAATGACCCCTAGGTTTACGGTGAAAACAAAAAAATGGGTAAGCCTACTAATTATTGGTTTCGGAGTTTTAATGCTAGTTCAGGGTATATTTCCGGATAGAATTAATGCTGAATTGGAAAAAATACCTGATCAAGAAATAACCATTAAAGAGTCTAATTCCGGATTAAAAGAAACACACTAATTATATTTTAGATAAAATGCCTTTAATTAAAAAAGGAAGCGTCTGTTTAGGTATCTAGGGGCTCGATAGCTATTGGGATGAATCACACCCATAAAAAAACTCCCATGCTTTTTTAGCATGAGAGTTAAATAATTTGAGAGGCATCTAGCGGATTCGAACCGCTGTAGAAGGTTTTGCAGACCTCTGCCTAGCCACTCGGCCAAGATGCCATTAAATTTCTACTAAGGAATGAGTTTTTCACAATCCTAAATAAAACGCAAATATAAAAGATTAACCAGTACTTAAACAATTAAAAACTACAAAGATTTACTCTTTTAAGTTCCTCCTCTTTTACCTGCGAAGGGAGAGAAAATAATTAGTGCGTGTTTCGTATTTATTGTGATTTGAAGATTAGCATAAACAATCGTAATATTAACAAAAGTTCTTTCCCTTGAGGGGCGAATATAGTTCCATCAAAAACATAGGGTAAAATTCGAGCTTTAAGGTAATAGTCTGCTTCGTAATTATAGCGAGATGGTTTTTGGGATAGGTAGGAAAATCCAAATGAAAGTCTTTATTTCAAAATTCAAGAGGAGGTTCTTTACCTAATAGACTTCTTTTGAATTATGCAGAAGTCATAGTAACACTAACAGCTTCTACATCACCACCAATGGGTGGGTTTAGTTTAGAAATGGTAACGGTTACAAATGTTATTTCAGAAAAACCCTCTAAAATACGTGTTATGATTCTGTGGCCAACAGTCTCTAAAAGCTTAGAACGGACAGCCATTTCTTCTTTGATAATTGTATTTAAGGTTACATAATCAACAGTGTCAACCAAATTATCACTTTGTGCGGCGGCTAATAAATTAGAATCAACAGCAAGGTTTACTAAATAATCACTTCCTATTTTTTCTTCTTCAGTAAGACAGCCGTGATTGGTGAAAATTCTAACATTTTTCAATTCAATTTTACTCATAACAAATTACTTTTTGTAAATATAAAATTTAAGTAGTAGATGCTATTTAGTATTCACTTCCTTTTAACAAGAAAAGGTATCTTTGTGTGATTATTTCGGGATGCAACTAGAAGATGTGTTTTGCCGAAAAACAAAAGATTTTAAATTTTCAGAACTGAAACCGTCATGAGCGAAGAAAAGGAACCGTTGAATTTTATAGAACAAATAATAGAAGATGATTTGAAAACATCACATTCTAAAGACACCTTGTGTTTCAGGTTTCCGCCGGAACCTAATGGGTATTTACATATTGGGCATGCGTCTTCTATTTCTTTAAACTTTGGCTTGGGATTGCGCTATAACGCTCCGGTTAATTTAAGGTTTGATGACACAAACCCAGCAAAAGAAGAGCAGCGATTTGTAGAGGCAATAAAACGAGACATAGAGTGGCTAGGTTTTGAGTGGGCACAAGAATGTTATGCGAGTGATTACTTTCAGCAGCTATATGATTGGGCTATTGTACTCATTAATAATGGAAAGGCTTATGTAGATTCTCAATCTAGTGACGCTATAGCAGAACAAAAAGGAACACCAATAAAAGAGGGTGTCAATAGTCCTTTCAGAAATCGTTCTGTAGAAGTAAACTTGGCGCTTTTTGAGCAAATGAAAACAGGCGAAGCACCTGAGGGGCTCCACGTGCTACGGGCAAAAATAAACATGACGAGTACTAATATGTTGATGCGCGACCCAATAATCTACAGAACCTTACATAAAAGTCATCACCGTACAGGAACAGATTGGAAAATCTTCCCTATGTACGATTGGACCCACGGAGAAAGTGACTATATAGAGCAAGTGTCGCACTCATTTTGCACCTTAGAATTTTTACCACACCGTGAATTATACGATTGGTTTTTAGATGAAGTGGTGGTTTCAGAAAAACTAAGACCAAAACAACGGGAATTTGCTAGAAGAAATTTAAGTCACACGGTTGTGAGTAAGCGAAAGCTAGCGAGATTGGTAGAAAATGGTGTTGTTGCTAGTTGGGATGACCCAAGAATGCCTACAATTTCAGGATTGAGAAGACGTGGATATACACCAGCATCTATTCGCAATTTTGCAGAGGGTATTGGTGTGGGAAAAAGAGATAACTTAATCGATGTTTCAAGGCTTGAATTTAGTATTCGGGAGGACCTTAATAAAGTAGCAGATCGAGTAATGGCTGTTTTAGATCCGGTAAAAGTTATTATCACGAACTTCCCAGAGGAGAAAACCGAGTGGTTAGACGCTGAAAATAACCAAGAAGATGAAAATGCTGGTTTTAGAAAATTGCCTTTTTCAAGAGAATTGTACATTGAGAAGGAAGACTTTAGAGAAGAAGCAAACAAGAAGTTTTTCCGTCTGAAATTAGGTAAAGAAGTTAGGCTTAAAAACGCATATATTATTAAAGCAGAGAGTTGTGTGAAAGACGGTGATGGTAATGTGACCGAAATACACTGTACCTACGATCCAGAAAGCAGAAGCGGCAGCGGCACCGACGCATCTATGAGAAAAGTAAAAGGAACCTTGCATTGGGTTTCTATTAAAGATGCTTTAGAAATTGAAGTTAGACGCTATGATAGATTATTTATAGACCCATCTCCAGACACCCATAAAGACAAGGATTTTATGGAATTTGTAAACCCTAATTCTTTAGATATCATAACAGGATATGGCGAACCAAGTTTGAGCGAATTACAAGTTGAAGATAAAGTACAATTTCAGCGTATAGGTTACTTTACTGTGGACAAAGATTCCACATTAGATAAAAAAGTTTTTAATCGCACCGTTGGACTTAGAGACTCTTGGACAAAGATTGATCAATAAAAGGGCGTTAAATATAAGAAGTAAATGTTCTGTCAATTTCTAGGTGAATCTTAAGATTTACAGCCGTTTTTTAACAATAACTGACAAAAATCTACTAAAATTAAGCTGATTTTATACCTTTTAATGTCTATTAATCGTTAAATTACAGGGGTTTCTTAAACGGTTAATTATCCTTATGTGGATTAAATAACTTTAAAACTCTACAAAAATGGCATCAAATACAGGAACAACTTTACTTGCAATTTTAACAGGCGCGGCGATCGGTGCAGGAATAGGAATACTATACGCTCCAGATTCTGGCGCAAAAACCAGAGAGAAAATTGCTAAGGAAACGAAGAAAGCAGAAAAAAAATTTAAAAAACAATTAAAAGAGGCTGAGGAAATCTTGGGGTCTAATGCGGAAAGTGCGAAACTAACATTTGAGGAAAGTTTAGAAAACACATTGTCTTCGGCAAGTTATAAAGCGGAAGATATTTTAGCCGCACTAGAGTCTAAATTACGAACTCTGCGTGCGCAAAATGCGAAGTTGCAAAAGGAGGTAAAAGTGGAAGAGCAAAAGACTCCGGCAACAAAAGCAACTTCGTAATATGGCTTTTAAAGCACTTTCTGACAACTTAAGCACCGCAGGGGAAAAAACACAGGAATACATTGAAAACACATCGGAGTATTATAAACTTCGCCTCTTCAAGTACACAATGAAGTTTGCTACTTCTTTAGTTATCTCCTTAATTATTGGGAGCTTGTCTTTGCTAGTGCTTGCATTTGTATCCATTGGCTTTTCATTATGGCTTAGTAGAATTATAGGATACCCATCTGCAGGCTTTTTTGTTGTTGGCGGATTTTATCTGGTAACAATTGCACTCATTTCTATATTCGGAAGAAAGGCGATTATAAAAGCTATGTTAACTAAGTTTTCGGCACTGCTAGTAGAGGAGGGGGATCGGTCAAATATGGCAAAAGGAAAACGAGGTTGCCATAAAACCAACTAATGAATAAACATTATGAGGAAACCGTACGCATCTTTCGAAGAAATAGATTTTGATCTAAAAAGATTAAATCTCCAAGCTCAAATTAATAAAGAGGAGGTGAAATTAAGCCTGCACAAAGCAAAAGAAAAGGTTACTCCTTCAAGATTGTTTGGAAGTTTTTTAGAAAGTCTTACATCAAGTGCTTTCTTATTTCAACTATTAGCTCCAATTGCATCTTATTGCATCGATAAAATACGCTCAAGCGTTGATCGCAAATCCAAGAAAAAATAAAAGCGTAGTTTCTATTAAGTAGAAATTAAAAAGCCATGAACGCTAAAATACGAGGCTCTTTTTATCTCTCGATTTATCAAAAAAAACTTATAAATCTCCGAATGGTATTTGAAGTTGACAAAAAAACACCCCTCGTTCAGTTGTTTGCGCATTAACAGTTATCGTCACATACTTTAATGAATGGTCTGTATCTATTTCATAGGTAAATTCCTTGCCATTACTACCCACTTTATAGAGGTCTTGAGCCAATATTTCTAAACTTGATCTATCCACAAATTTTGTTGAAACTGTCAGTCGGGTAGGCTTTTGTTTATACAGCGTAGCTCTATTGTCTTCTAATTCAATATATACACGGCTACTTGAAAATTTACAGGTGTAGATGTTATCCTCATCTGTCTGCAGGTTTTTGCAACTTAAAAATAGTAAAAAGATTAAATTACAATAAATAAAATTTTTCAAAAACACCATATAGCGTTAATCTTTAAAATGGAACATCATCATTAAACCCTCAAGCACTTGGAGGTGGTGGCGTTTGTTTTTTCTTTGTTTTTGCGCCAATACCTTTTACCGCATTTGTTTTTTTCATCTCTTCGCCTATTTGGTTACTTGCCACAAAACTGGCAATCATATCGTTTAACATGTTGCTCCCCGCTTGAGGTGAATTTGGTAAGAGAATTAAATTTGTGTTTGTTGCCTCACCAATAGATTGTAAGGTATCATAATGCTGTGTTACCACAATCAATGCTGAAGCTTCTTGAGAGTTAATCCCAACATTGTTTAAAACATCCACACTTTCTTCTAACCCACGAGCGATTTCTCTTCGTTGATCTGCAATACCCTGTCCTTGCAGGCGCTTACTTTCAGCTTCGGCTCTTGCTTTTGCTACTATCTTAATTCGTTCTGCTTCTGCTTCATATCCTGCCGCTACTTTTTCTCTTTCAGCAGCGTTAATCCTATTCATTGCAGCTTTAACTTGAACGTCTGGATCAATATCTGTTACCAATGTTTTGATAATGTCATAGCCGTAATCGCTCATCGCTTGGTTTAATTCTTGTTTTACAGCGATGGCAATATCATCCTTCCGCTCAAAAACGTCATCTAATTTCATTTTAGGCACTTCTGCACGCACCACATCAAATACATACGATGTAATTTGATCGTGCGGATTTTCAAGCTTATAAAAAGCATCATACACTTTCTCTTTGATTACTTGAAACTGAACGGAAATCTTTAAACGTACAAAAACATCATCTTTGGTTTTGGTCTCAACCAACACGTCTAGTTGTTGTACTTTTAAATTAATACGCCCAGCTATTCGATCAACCACTGGAATTTTAAAGTTTAATCCAGAGTGTCTGGCTTTTAAAAATTTACCAAAGCGTTCAATAACAGCAGCCGTTTGTTGCCGTACAGTAAAGATTCCTGTTATAAGAATAACAAATGCAATGAAGAGAAACGGAATTAAATACAAAAGACTACCCATGTTGGTTATTTTTAAGGATTAGAATTTTAATATACAAAATTAAAGCTATTTTAGTGCAATTTAACACCGACTAAAAATGACCATTAAACACATTATTTTTGTTACAGTTGCAGTTTGTTTTTGTACGGTATCACAAGCACAGAGAAACACGGGATATGATAACTATAATAGGATTGGAATACAAGGGGGTCTGTCTATTTTTGACATCAAAACAAACGATTTAATAACGGAATCTCGAACGGGTGTTACCGGTGGGTTTACAACAAGAGGCGCTTTTAGAAATAATTTTGATTTTATCTATGGTCTCAATTTTCTTTCCAATCAAATTCGAGTAAGAGGAGTCAACTCGTTGCCCACAGGTGGTGTTTTAGACACACAGCTTATTGATTATACCATAATTGGGGCGCAAATCAATTTTTTGCTGAGTTATAATATTGTCAAAAAACATCTTTCCATTGAAGCTGGACCGATGCTGAACGTAAACAGTAAAATGGAATTAAAAAACGAACAGTTTGAAAACTACATCATTGAAGGGTATACCACAATTACCGCAAAGAATGTTGAAGACATTTCAACCTTTAATGGGGTGGGCTATGTAGGGGTGACTGCAGGATTAGAAAGCTTTAGAATAATTGTTAATTATCAATATGGATTCACGAATATTTTAGGAAACCTAAATAAAAAAAATTTAGAAAATAAAAAATTTAAAGGAAACAGCAGCACTGCTACTGTGGCTGCTGTTATTTATTTTTAAGTGTTTTCCTGAAAGGATTTTTACTTAATCAACAACAAGACAAATAACCAAGGATAACAAATCTTAAGATAATTCTGTTATGATCTTTTTCGAAGATTAAACTTAAGTTGAGGTGATTGCAAAAGAATTTATTAAGATTAAGACAGGTGGTTAATTGCATTTTTGATTCTTAGAAGGGCCTCTTCTTTTCCTAAAACACTTACAATATCAAAAACATCGGGTCCTTTCATTGCGCCTACCAATGCGAGCCTCATAGGCATCATTATTTTTCCAAAACTAATTTCATTATCAGTAATCCACCCCTTTATAATGGCAGAAACAGACGCAGCGGTAAAAACCGTCTCACCTTCCAAAATGGTAGCAACTGAGGTCAAATATCTTGCGGTGTCTTCTTTAAACGCTTTTTTACTTGCTTTTTCGTCATATGATGCTGGTGTCTCAAAAAAGAAGCTCCCCTGCTCCCATAAATCTGAAACAAAATTTGCGCGTTCTTTTATCAATCCTACAATGGTTATTAGATTAAGAGCGTTTACGTCTTTTGCTTTTTTAATTATGTAAGGCTGGTGTTCTCGTAAATAGTCCTCAAACTCTAACGCTAAGACACCATTTTCTTGCTTTTGAAGATACTGGTTTTGAAACCAAATCGATTTTTTAGGGTCAAAACGAGCTCCAGATTTATTTACATTTTCAAGCGAAAAAGCTTCAATTAAATCTTCCAAACTAAAAAGTTCTTGTTCCGTTCCTGGATTCCAACCTAAAAAGGCAAGCATATTTATAACCGCTGCGGGTATATATCCTTCTTCGCGATAGCCCATAAATTTCCCTCCTTTTTCAGGAATCCACTCTAAAGGGAATACTGGAAAACCAGCAGCATCTCCGTCTCGCTTGCTTAACTTTCCTTTTCCGTCAGGTTTTAATATGAGTGGTAAATGTGCAAACTTAGGCGCGCCCCAGCCAAGACTTCGATATAGCAAAACGTGTAATGCCATGGAAGGCAACCATTCTTCACCTCTAATAACGTGTGTTATTTCCATTAAATGATCATCAACGATATTTGCTAAATGATAGGTAGGCATCCCATCACTTTTAAATAAAACTTTATCATCCAGTACGTTTGTGTCAATTTTAATGCTTCCGCGAATGATATCTTTCATCATCAAAGTTTCATCTTGTGGACTTTTAAATCGAATCACATAATTTTCTCCAGCACCCATTTTTTTCTGAAGCTCTTCTTTTGAAAGCGAAAGAGAATTGTCTAGTATTAGGCGGTTGTGCCAATTATAAATAAAGGTTTTACCATTTTCCTCGTCTTTTTTACGGTGTGTGTCCAATGCGTCAGCGCTATCAAAAGCGTAATATGCGTGCCCGTTTTCAATAAGTTGATCGGCATATTTTTTATACAAGTCTTTACGCTCGCTTTGACGATATGGCTCAAAACCTGCTGGATTAGACGGAGATTCATCAAAAGGAATCCCCAACCAATTCATAGCGTCCACTATATATTGTTCTGCCCCTACAACATAGCGATTTTGATCTGTATCTTCAATCCGAAGCACAAAATCTCCACCGTGTTTTTTAGCAAATAAATAATTAAACAAAGCGGTGCGAACCCCCCCTATATGTAATGGTCCAGTTGGACTAGGCGCAAAACGTACGCGAACTTTTTGTGTCATTTAAAACTTGTTTTAGGACCTGAGCGTGCAGGTAACTTTAATGATGAAAAGGATCATTTTTATTAAAAAGCAAAGGTATATATTCTAAAAAGGTAGCGCTTAAGTTTTCTATTAAAATACCCATCGTAAATTTAAAATAGCATCCTTTTTAATCCTTCATTTCCTGAGGAATATTCTTGTTCATAATTTTAAACCACAGTGGTGGAAATAATGACAATACCATAGAAGTTGGATACCCGTATGGCATTTGCGGGCTTATGATATGGTAATCAAGTAACTGATATTTTTTGTTAGATCTGTAATGGTGATCGCTGTGACGGGTTAGCTCGTATAGCATGACCCTTCCTAAAACGTGGTTGGAATTCCAAGAATGTATTTCGGTTACGCGTTTATAACGACCAGATTTTGTTTTGTTTCGGCGCAAGCCATAATGTTCAATATAGTTAATGGTTTCTAACAACAATACGCCCGAAACAGCTATGAATAAAGCAATCAATACGGATAAACCTCCTAGCCAAAAGTGAATAGTAAAGAGATATGCCAATTGAAAAAAGACATACCACATCATATCATTTTTAACGCTAAAAAATGGGCGTCCTTCACGTTTCAGTAAGTCACCCTGTATTTTCCAAGCGCTGCTGTATTGCCGTATAATGGAGGTAAACCAAAAAGAATACACGCTTTGATTGTAGTTTGCACTTGCAGGATCTTCAGCGGTGGCAGCATTTTGATGATGGCCAAAGTTGTGTTCAATAAAGAAATGCATATACAAAGCAGGCAAGAGCAATAATTTGCCAAGCGTTTTTTCAAATTGAAGTTGTCGGTGCCCTAGTTCGTGTGCTACGTTAATTCCATTGCTCCCTACAACAATACCCACTGAAGAGGTGAGCCCAATCAATTCAAAAGTTGAGTAGGAAATTTGATTTAGGCTCCATAAATAATATCCAACGATACCTAATACAAGGGGAGCGTTTAAGTATAGCAACCAGTTAAAGAATTTGTCTCCTGTCTTTGAAATTATTTCTTCTTTATTAAGGTTTGATGCACGTATAGGAAGCAAGATTTCAAAAACAGGCATCAAGACAAAGGCAAAAACAGGAGTGAAAAATGCCCAATAGGATCCAAAATAGAGACCGATTACGGCTGTTATTGGTATTGCATACGCTAACAAATATTTTAAATCCTTCATAATGCGGTCTTTTGGAGTGTTTTTTGCTATAAGAAATTCATGTATTTTTAGAATTAACAACGGACGAACAATAAATTTATGAGTTCATTTTCAATTATCCAGTCAAAGCTGGAACAATTTATAAAAAAATATTATACGAACGAATTAATCAAAGGGGCTATTCTTTTTTTTGCAATTGGTTTGTTGTGGTTTGTGTTAACCTTGTTAGTCGAATACTATCTTTGGTTAAGGCCTATAGGACGCACCTTTTTGTTTTGGATTTTTGTCGCTGTTGAAGCAGGACTCTTTGTTCGGTTTGTTGCGTTCCCCTTACTTAAACTTTTCAAGTTGCAACAAGGAATAAGCAACGAACAAGCTGCCTGGATTATTGGCAATCACTTTCCGCAAGTAAATGATAAGCTCCTTAATGTTATTCAGTTAAATCAAAATCAACGGGAGTCTGAGTTATTAGCGGCTAGTATAGATCAAAAAGCATCTGAGATGCAACCGGTGGTTTTTCAGAAAGCCGTAAATTTTAAGAAAAACATCAAATATTTAAAATATGTAGCAATACCTGTGTTAATTATATTTTTGGTTGGTGTTCTTGGTGATGACGACACCTTTAGCAGTAGTTATAATCGGGTAGTAAATTATGATATTGCCTACGAACCCCCGGCTCCTTTCAGCTTTTATGTAGTAAATGAAAGTTTAACTGCCATCGAGAACAAGCCCTATACAGTCCAAATAAGGACGGAAGGAGAGGCGGTACCGGACAACGCTAGTATTTCTTTTAACGGTGAAACCTACTTTTTGCAACAAACAGCACCAGGAAGGTTTGAACACACCTTTTTTCAACCAAGCGAATTGGTAGTGTTTCAGTTAAAAGCAAATAAAGTGACCTCTAAACAATATGATTTAGAAGTAGTTAAAACACCTTCTTTAGTAGGGTTTGAAATGTTTTTAAACTACCCAGGCTATACGGGGCGAAAGGATGAAAAGCTTAACAGTACTGGAAACGCAACAGTACCTGAGGGCACTAAAGTTTCTTGGAAGGTTGTTGCACAAAATACAGATGAGGTAACATTAAAAACGCGAGATACCGTTTATCGTTTTAATGCAAACCAACAAGAATTTAGTTTTGATAAGGGCATTTATTCTAAGTTGGATTATGCAATTACTACGTCCAACGAAAACTTAAAGGAATATGAGAACCTATCCTTCACATTAGGAGTAATTAAAGATGAATATCCAGAAATTGAACTAAAATCTAAACAAGATAGTTTAAGCAGCGAGCCCGTTTACTTTTTAGGGGAGATATCTGATGATTATGGGCTCTCAAAATTACAACTGGTTTATTATCCTCAAGGACAAAATCAAGCAAGGGCATATCGTTCTCTATCGATTAACAAAACTAATTTTGATCAATTTACGTACGTTTTTCCGGGGAACTTAGATTTAACTCCAGGGACTGCGTATGAATATTATTTTGAGGTTTTTGATAATGACGCATTACATAAATTTAAAAGCAGTAAATCTGCTGTTTATAATTTTAGAAAATTAACGGAGGATGAGATAGAAAACGAACTTCTTCAAAACCAGGAAGATGCTATTAAAGGAATGGATAGGGCGTTGGACGAAATGAAGAAGCAAGAAAAGCGGTTAGAGGAAATCGAAAAGCTTCAGAAAGAAAAAGAAAACCTTAATTGGAATGATAAAAAGAAATTGGAAGACGTTATAAAAAGACAGAAAAAACAGGAGCAGATGATGCAGAAGTTTTCAAAACAACTCCAAGAAAACTTAGAAAAATTTCAACCGGAAAATGAAGAAAAGGACTCCTTTAAAGAGAGGCTTGAAGAGCGGTTAGAAGACAACCAGGAAAAGTTAAAGGAGAACGAAAAGTTGTTGGAGGAATTAGAAAAACTGCAGGAAAAACTTTCAAAAGAGGAGCTGACAGAAAAGCTTGAAAACGTTTCAAAACAAAATAAAAACCAAGAAAAGAACTTGGAACAATTGTTAGAATTGACAAAGCGATACTATGTTGAGAAAAAAGGCGAAAAGTTAGCAGAAGAACTGTTTAAATTAGGAAAGGAACAGGAGAAGCTTGCGGACCAACCAGAGGACAAAAACACAAAGGAAGCTCAAGAAAAAATCAACAAAGCGTTTGAAGAGTACAAAAAACAGATGGAGGCGCTTCAAAAGGAAAATAAGGAACTAAAGGATCCTATGGAAATGCCGCAGGATAAAGTGGGGGAAAAGGTCGTTTCTGAAGAACAAAAACAGGCTTCAGAAAAATTAGAAAAAGAGGACAAACAAGGCGCAAAAGTAAACCAGAAGAAGGCGGGTAAGAAAATGCAGGAAATGGGAGCCCAAATGCAGCAGCAAATGTCAGGAGGAAGTCAAGAGCAAATGCAAGAAGATGTTGATATGCTAAGACAAGTATTGGACAACCTTGTGGTGTTCTCATTCAGGCAGGAGGATTTAATGGAGGACTTCAAAAAGACAGATTACGGCAACCCTGTCTTTGGAAAGAGGCTTAATATGCAAAACGATTTAAAGCAGAATTTCCAGCATATTGATGATAGCTTGTTTGCTTTATCGTTGAGACAACCTATGATGAGCGAAATGATTAACGAGTCATTAACAGAGGTTCAATATAATATCAACAAATCTATGGAGCGACTTGCTGAAAATATGTTGCGAAAGGGAGTTAGCAGTCAACAATACGCGGTTACTGGCGCCAACGAATTGGCTAATATGCTCGCTAGTATATTAACCAATATGCAAGCGCAAATGCCTATGCCTGGTAGCGGAAGTGGTGGAGAAGGAATGCCAATGCCTGGAAAAGGTCAGGGGCAGGGAGAAGGGTTTCAGTTACCAGACATTATTGAAAAGCAAAAAAGTCTTTCAGGACAAATGCAAGAAGGTATGGGAGATGGCGAGAAGGGAAAAGAAGGAGAGGGTGAAGGAGAAGGCGAGGGAGAGGGTGAAGGAGAAGGAGAGGGTGAAGGAGAAGGAGAAGGAGAAGGTGAAGGGGAAGGCGAAGGGGATGGCTCTGGTGAAGGAGAGGGTAAAGGAGGCGAAGGAAATGGCGGTGATGGGGAAAATGGTCGAAATGGCGAAGGAGAAAGCGAGAATAATGATGGTGAATTGTTTGAAATATTCAAACAACAACAACAGCTTAGAGAGCAGCTGCAGGATAAATTGAGTAAAGAAGGTCTCGATGGGCGGGGGGGTGATTTATTAAAGAAGATGGAAGGAATAGAACGGCAACTTTTAGATAAGGGTTTTAATCAGCGAACTTTAGAAAAGATGCTTAACCTTGAATATGAGTTGCTAAAATTAGAAGAGGCAGATTTTGAACAAGGGCAGGATACGAAGCGGGAGTCTCAAACTAATTACAGAGACTTTAATAACATAAAACCCATGTCTCCCGAGGACATAAAAAAGTACTTTAATACCACCGAAATATTAAATAGGGAAGCCTTACCTTTGCGTCAAGAATACAAGGAGAAAGTACAAACGTATTTTAAGAAAGGCAATGATTAATTTTTTTTCTGAGACTGATTTTGAATTTAAGAATACAGCGGTTATATCGAAATGGATTGAAGATGTAATTGCATTTGAAGGATTTGAATTAGGGGATATAAATTACATCTTCTGTAATGATGACTATCTTCATAAGTTGAATGTTGATTTTTTACAACATGACACACTTACTGATATTATTAGTTTTGATAATTCTTTGGGAAAAGAAATTCACGGGGAAATATATATTTCGGTAGAGCGGGTTAAAGAAAACGCAATGCTGTTTAAAACACCCTTTAGCCAAGAGCTTGATAGAGTAATCATTCATGGTATTTTGCATTATTGCGGATATAAGGATAAAACCGAGTCAGAAGCTGAATTAATGAGATTAAAGGAAGATGAGGCCTTGCAAATAATTGAAGGTCAGGTAAATAATAAATAATTTTCATTTTGTTCCACGTGGAACGATGTATTTGTGTACTATGTTTGAAAAAGAATACGATGTTATTGTAGTTGGTGGTGGACACGCAGGTGGCGAGGCGGCGGCTGCAGCGGCTAATATGGGGTCAAAGACCCTGCTCATCACGATGAATCTACAGAATATTGGACAGATGTCTTGCAACCCTGCCATGGGCGGGATTGCTAAAGGTCAAATTGTTCGTGAGATAGATGCGCTTGGGGGCTATAGCGGTATTATTTCTGATAATACAGCCATACAATTTAAAATGCTTAACAAATCTAAGGGACCAGCAATGTGGAGCCCGCGTGTTCAAAGTGACCGTATGCGTTTTGCAGAGACATGGAGATTAATGCTAGAAGGAACTCCAAACTTGGATTTTTATCAAGAAATGGTTTCGGGTATTATTGTAGAGGGAGATAAAATAAAAGGGGTAAAAACATCACTGGGTATTGAGGTTTATGCAAAATCTGTGGTGTTAACAAATGGCACCTTTTTGAATGGATTGATTCATATAGGGGAAAAGCAATTTGGAGGAGGACGTGCGGGGGAAAGAGCGGCACACGGAATTACAAAAGAATTGTCAGATTTAGGATTTGAATCTGGAAGAATGAAAACAGGAACCCCCCCTAGAGTGGATGGAAGGTCCTTAGACTTTTCTAAGATGACCGTACAGCCAGGAGATGAAAGGCCAGAAAAATTTTCTTACTTAGACCGCACAAAACCGCTCACAGTGCAACGGGACTGTCACATGAGTCACACGAGTAGCGAAGTGCACGAAATGTTAAAAGAAGGTTTCGATAGATCCCCAATGTTTAATGGTTCTATTCAAAGTCTAGGCCCAAGATATTGTCCTTCCATTGAAGATAAAATTAATCGTTTTGCAGACAAAAATAGCCACCAACTTTTTGTTGAGCCAGAAGGATGGAATACAGTGGAATATTATATTAATGGTTTTTCAACATCCTTGCCCGAAGACGTTCAGTTTAAAGCATTGCGAAAAGTAGTAGGTTTTGAGAATGTCAAATTTTTTAGACCAGGCTATGCGATCGAATACGATTACTTCCCTCCAACACAACTTAAACACACCTTAGAAACGAAAATTGTGAATGGGCTATATTTTGCAGGGCAAATTAATGGTACTACAGGATATGAGGAGGCAGCATCGCAAGGTTTAATGGCGGGTATAAACGCACATCTTAAAGGTAAAGAACAAGAGCCATTTATTTTAAAAAGAAACGAGGCCTATATAGGTGTTTTGGTTGATGACTTGATTACTAAAGGAACAGACGAGCCTTATAGAATGTTTACGTCTCGCGCAGAATATAGAACCTTACTTCGACAAGACAATGCAGATTTTAGATTAACTCCAATGGGACATAAACTCGGATTGGCGTCAGAAGAAAGAATAAGAGTGATGGAACTCAAGAAAGAGAAAAGCGATGCTTTTATAACATTTTTCAAAGAAACGAGTGTCGCACCAGAGATTATCAATCCAATATTAGAGAATAAGGGTTCGGCATTAGTTTCACAAAGTGATAAGTTGGTGAGGTCTTTTTCGAGACCAAATATTACTATGGAAGATATGCAGAAAATAGATTCAGTAAATTCCTTTATTATGGAAAATGAGTTGGATCATGAAGTTCTTCAACAGGCGGAAATACAAGTGAAGTATGCCGGCTATATTGCAAAAGAAAAAAACAATGCGGATAAATTAAATCGCCTAGAAGGAATTAAAATACCGGACAACTTTGATTATTCTAAAATGAAGTCCTTGTCGTACGAAGCGCGTGAAAAACTATCTGCGATAAAGCCAGTAACTGTTTCTCAGGCTTCCCGAATAAGCGGCGTTTCTCCCAATGATATTTCTGTAATGCTCGTATATATGGGGCGATAGGGAGGATGTTTCACGTGGAACAATAAAGGACTCAAAAATAAAAACCACATATTTCACTTTGAATTTCTCAACAAATCGCAAGTACATAACGACCAAAGATCATTTTAAAACAGGTGAGTCTTTTGATTTGTTCTTGGATAGCAAAAGAGAATTGTTAATTACATGTCCTCAGCCCAGTATTGAAAATTTAGAGTGCTATTACGATAGCGATGAATATATTTCGCATAACGACGAGGCTAAAGGATTAATGGCGTTTTTGTATAAAGCAGTAAAGAAATATTCGCTATCAAATAAAGTAAAATTAGTCAATAGCCTTTCTGCTGACAAGAGTACTCTCTTAGATATTGGTGCAGGTACGGGAGAATTTTGTAAAGCGATTTTTGAAAATGGATGGAATGTTCAAGGAGTAGAACCAAGCACGAAAGCAAGAGAACTTGCCAAGACAAAGGGTTTGGATTTAAAAGAATCTATAGATGACTACACAGGTAATAAGTTTACAGTAATTACCCTATGGCATGTTTTAGAGCACCTTCCAGATTTACAAAAAACATTGTTAAAAATCGAGGTCCTGTTGGAAAAAGACGGGGTATTAATAATTGCTGTTCCTAATTATAAAAGTTACGATGCGCATTATTATAAAGAATTTTGGGCGGCCTTCGATGTGCCAAGACATTTATGGCACTTTTCAAGAGAAAGCATGAATGTGATTTTTTCGAATGATCTGAGATTGACAAAAACCAAGCCCTTGCTTTTCGATTCTTTTTATGTGAGTCTTTTGTCAGAAAAATATAAAAGCAATGCATCCTTTTCTTTGAAAGCACTTTTGGTTGGACTATGGTCAAATTTAAAAGCTTTGAGAACAAAAGAGCATTCCTCACTCATATATTGCTATCGTAAATTCTGATTTAGGGAAATAACTACGCCCTTAGGCTCAAAAACAAACAGGGTCTTTGTCCAGGATGTAAAAACATTTAAAGCAACTGAGAGCCTCTAAAAAGAGCGCTTTTAAAATAAACAAAACAGATCGCCATCCTGTTATGTAATAAGTAAAACTTATTTATTCTTTTTTATGAATAAGCCGCGTCATTTTTATAGAGAGGTCTGTAAAAATTATTTTGGCATTTCCATTTCGTCCAATATGGTAAGAAGCTTCGTCTAATGATTCAGTCAAGTCAAAAATATTATTTTGATGAATAAACGGAGCAAATTTTTCTAAAGTGAAATTAGCATCATTCGCTTTAAAAAAAAGTAATGATTGGGCATTGTAGTTTTTTAGGAGAGCCTGTCTAAATGTTTCAGTACAATAGGCCAAGAATTTTTTTTGTGTCTCTCTTCCTTGTCCTGCTATTTCTTCACTCCAAGTAATCAAGCTATTTATGGCAGATTTATTTCCTTTAGCTTTAAAGGCTGTTCGCATCCAAGAGATAAACCATTTTTCAAAAAGAATGTCATCGCCATCTTCCGTTAACAAGGTTAGGGCTTTGTTGAAATCTCCTTGGGCTTGTTTGCTGATCGAAGACGCTCTTGCTTCATTAACTCCTTTTAAATCAATTAGTTGTGATTTTATTTGCTGTTCGGATAATTTAGGAAATTGCAGTTTTTGACAACGGGACTTTATGGTCCCCAGAATATGTTCTTCTTGTTCGGTAATTAGTAGTAACACGGTTTTGTCTGGTGGCTCCTCAACAAGTTTTAAAATCTTATTGGCGCAAGCGGTATTCATTCTATCTGCCATCCAAACAATCATAATCTTATAACCACCATCGTATGCTTTTAACGATAACGCTTTCATCATTTCCTTGGCTTCATCTACGTTTATATTACCCTGCTTTTTTTCAATACCCAGCGTTTCTAGCCATTGATATAAAGTTCCATAGGGGTTGTTAGAGACGAAGGAGCGCCAATCTTTCAAAAAATTTGAAGACAAAGGATGTTTTTTAACAACATCGTTTGTATTAATAGGGTATACAAAGTGAAGATCTGGATGCATAAGCGCAGCTACTTTTTTAAGACAAGCATTATGAGCATCAGAGCCGACCTCAAATGAACTACTCAAAATTTCTTGGGCATATGCAATGGCTAATGGCAATGCGCCCGTACCGGAATCGCCCACAAATAATTGAGCGTGCGGAATTCGTTTGTTTTCAACACTTTTTTTAAGATGTGCTTTTAGATGATTTTGACCTATAACTTTTTCAAACCCCATACACAAATGTACATATTTCAAAGCAACCCTAAAGCGAAAAAATTAGTATATCAAACTGCTTCTAAAAGCTGTATATTTGTGTTTAAATTTTTTATATGATTACAGCAAACGACCTCAATTTTAAAAACAAAAAAGCGCTTATTCGAGTTGATTTTAATGTCCCATTGGATGAGAATTTCAACGTGAAGGATACGACCAGAATTGAAGCTGCAAAGCCTACAATTATAAAAGTTTTAGAAGACGGTGGAAGCTGCGTTTTAATGTCTCATCTTGGAAGACCAAAAAATAACGAGAACGAATTCTCATTGCGGCATATTATTGAAAAAGTGTCCTCTATATTAGGAGTAAAAGTACAATTTAGCGAAGACTGCGTTGGGGCTCTAGCACTTGAAGCTTCAGGAAACTTAAAGTCTGGACAAATACTGTTGTTGGAAAACTTAAGGTATTACGAAGAGGAGACCGCAGGAAATAGAGCGTTTGCAAAAAGATTAGCACAGCACGGTGATGTTTACGTTAATGATGCTTTTGGCACAGCGCATAGAGCACATGCCTCTACATCTGTAATTACTGAATTTTTTCCAGACAACAAGTGTTTTGGACTTTTGTTGGCTTCAGAAATTGTAAGCGTGAAAAAAGTGTTAGAAGACAGTAAAAAGCCAGTTACTGCAATTATTGGAGGGGCTAAAGTTTCCAGTAAAATCGGGGTGATCGAAAACATTCTTGAAAAAGTAGATCATCTAATTATAGGTGGAGGAATGGCTTTTACATTTATCAAGGCTCAGGGAGGGGAAGTAGGAGGATCCCTTATAGAAGAGGACAAACAGGCTTTAGCGCTAGAAATTTTGGGCGCTGCTAAAGAGAAAGGAGTTCAAATTCACCTTCCCGTTGATGTAATTGCAGCCAATAGTTTTTCAGAATTTGCGAGTACTGAAGTTAGACCAATAGACAATATCGCTCAGGGTTGGATGGGATTAGATGTAGGGCCAGAATCCAATGCTAATTTTGCTAGAGTTATAGCAGCATCGAAGACTATTTTATGGAATGGACCTGTGGGAGTTTTTGAAATGGCGCAATTTGCAAAAGGAACTATTTCTCTTGGAAATGCAATTGCAGAAGCAACACAAAACGGAGCGTTTTCATTAGTGGGTGGGGGTGATTCTGTGGCTGCGGTAAAACAATTTAATCTTGGTAAAAAAATGAGTTATGTATCTACCGGTGGTGGGGCCATGCTAGAAATGCTAGAAGGAAAAGAATTACCCGGAGTGCAGGCAATCTTAGAATAAATACGATTATGGCTCGTTACCCTACTATGAAAATTACAATTGCATTTATTATTAGCGTCATTTCCCATACTGCTTTTGCCCAGAACGATTCTATCGTTGTAGTGAAAGAAGCTCTTGTAAAAACTGTTTTACAGGACACTATTTCTGTTCATCAAATACAAGTTGTTGATTCCCTTAAAACAAAAAGAATCACAGTTATCGATTCCATTAAAATAAAAGATAACGGTCAAGAGTTTCCAACTACTGTTATTGCTACCCAAAAAAGAGACACTACTGTTATTCTTCTTGAAGATATGGCAACCGCCCGCAGATACGATAGTTTGTGGCTTAAAGAGCTTTATAATTCTACCCTTTTTGAAGAAGTCTACGGAAGCATAACTCAAATGAATTTTGAGCCCGTTGAATATGAAGAATTGCCCACCGAAATTTTAAAACAGCGATTGGTAGAATTAAACGCAAAAACACCCTTTAATGTTGAGTACAACCCTTCTTTAGAAAATGTAATAAAAAGATATTTAAAGAACCGAAGAAAAACAATGGCAAAGCTTATTGGCTTAAGCGACTATTATTTTCCTATGTTTGAAGAGGCACTTGACAAATACAACCTGCCTTTGGAGATTAAATACTTGGCCATCGTTGAATCTGCTTTGCGTCCTACAGCAGAATCCAGAGTGGGGGCTACCGGTCTCTGGCAGTTCATGTTTAGTACAGGAAAGATGTTTGGGCTTGACGTAAATAGCTATGTAGATGAGCGCAGCGATCCATTAAAGGCTACTGAAGCAGCGTGTAAATATCTCCGGTCTTTATATAAAAGTTTGGGCGATTGGGATTTAGCGCTTGCGGCTTATAATTCTGGACCAGGCAATGTTGCCAAGGCAATACGTCGCTCAGGAGGACGCACTAATTATTGGAATATTAGAAATCATCTTCCACGTGAAACGGCGGGATATGTACCCGCATTTTTAGCAACCATGTATATTTTTGAATATGCAGAAGAGCACGGCTTTAAAAGTCAAGGCCCAAGAATCCCTTATATTGCTACAGATACAATTCACATAAAAAAGAAAATAGCATTGGAACATGTAGCCACTGTTGCTTCCATAGATTTAGAGGAACTAGAGTTTTTAAATCCTCAATACAAATTAGGAATTATTCCAGTGGTCAAAGACGAAGTGTATACCTTGCGATTGCCCGTCGATATTGTCGGGAAATTTGTGAACAATGAAAAGGCGATCTATGCCTATGCTGAAGCAGAATTTAATAATGGAGAAAAGCCTTTACCAGAACTTGGAAATCAAGGTTCAAAAGTTTATTACAGGGTAAGAGGTGGAGACTTTTTAGGAAAAATAGCGAATAAGTATGGAGTAAGAGTAAGTCAAATAAAGAGATGGAATGGTCTTAGAACTAATAATTTAAAAATAGGACAGCGACTTACTATTCACCCAAGAAACCTGGTGTCTAAAAAGATTGAAAGCAAAATAAAACGCGTAAAAAACACAAACGCCAAAACCTATGTCGTCAAGAATGGAGATTCTTTATGGACCATTTCTCAAAAATTTCCTGGGGTTACCGTTGATAACATAAAAAAATGGAATGATCTTAGCGGTGCAAACATTAATATAGGAATGGAATTAAAAATCTTATAAATTAAATTCTCAAAGATATGAAGGTGTTTTATGTAGTCATGTTATCAATATTGGTTTGTGTTGGATGTGATAATTCTGGTGATAAAAAGAAATACAAACAAGAGTCTTTAGGGAATATCAACTCTTTGCAAGTAATTATTACGAATCAACTCTGGAAAGATTCTGTGGGCGAAATAATTAGAGATCGGTTTGCGGCACCAACTCCAGGACTGCCTCAAGACGAACCTTTATTCTCGATGAATCAAATGCCACCAGAAACCTACTCTGGATTTGCAAGAAAATACAGGTTATTTATTCACGCAACGATTTCAGACAAGGACACTATTGCCATTAGAAAAAACCCTTATGCCAAACCACAAGTAGGCGCCTTTGTAACAGCGACAACGCAAGAAGGCTTGGTGAAAATTATTAGTGAGAATAGCGACAGAATTATTACAGCGTTCAAGAAAAGTGAAATAAAAGAAAGACAAAGGCGTACTAAGATTTCAAAAATGAGGTTGGATTCGATTCCAGCAAACTTTGGGGTTACCTTAGAAATCCCTTCAGCATATCATATTGCAAAGGCTGAAAAAGATTTTTATTGGATAAGTAAAAACCTGCAGTCTGGCACAACGAATATTATTATTTACGAAGTACCGCTGAAAACGATCCAGCGCGACAGCAACACGATTGCTTCCATAATTGCTATGCGCGATCGTATAGGATTAAAAAAGATGCCGGTAGAAGATGATGGCGAGTTTATAACAGAAGAAGCCTATGCTCCGTATCTTTTTGAATCCTCAATAGATGGAAAGTTTGCTTATGAGACTAAAGGAACATGGGAAGTTCGCAATCAATATATGGCCGGCCCTTTTGTTAACTATGTAATATTAGACGAAAAGAATGATCGTTATTTAGTAATGGAAGGTTTTACTCACGCTCCATCTGTGGCAAAAAGAGACCTTCAGTTTGAGCTAGAGTCAATATTGAAATCGGCAAAAATAAAATAGAAAACTTCACTTATAACATCAAAAAAACCCTTGACAATATCAAATTGTCAAGGGTTTTTCAGTTTAAAACAAGAAATCTTATTTCTCTATTTTGCCTTCTTCTTCTCCTTCTTCTTTTGAAGCGTCTTTAAATTCTTTTATCCCGCTTCCTAGACCGCGCATCAATTCCGGTATTTTCCTTCCTCCAAACAATAACAAAATCACTACTGCAATCAATACTATTTGAGGCCAGCCTATTACTAAAAATATGGTAAATGTATTCATGCTTAAAAAATTTATAGAACAAAGGTAATAAGAAATAGTCACATACCACGTTTATAGTTAAAGATAAGGATGAACACAAGGCATCTTATTTCTATATTTGTATACAGAAAAATTAATATAGTGATGCTTAAAAAGAATGAACCCTAAAGAAAGAAGGTCCAAGAAAATTAGGAAGAAGTTGCTTCACAAATATCGTTTGGTGATACTTAACGAGGATACTTTTGAGGAACGTTTTGCATTCAAGCTAAATAGATTAAACGTATTTGTTTTTAGTATGTTAACCGCTATTTTCTTAATTGCAGTCACCACTATAATTATTGCATATACTCCATTACGCGAATATATTCCAGGATATTCTTCAGTAAAGTTGAAGCAAAAAGCAACAGAGCTTTCCCTTAAAACAGACTCTCTACAGCAGATTATTAATGTCAATGAGCAATATCTTTCTTCTATACGCAAGGTGCTTTCGGGGGATTTACCAGCAGTTAATTTTAACAAGGACTCCATTGTAGAAGCTGCAAGAATAGACGCCTCTCAAATTGACCTTAGTGCTTCTAGACAAGATTCTCTGTTAAGAGAAAAGGTGGCGCAAGAAGATAAATACAACCCATTATTGGGTGAGATAGAATTAGGGGTGGTTTTCTTCGCACCTGTAAAAGGGACTATTAGCGAATCCTATAATCCAGAGGAAAAACACTTTGCGGTCGATATTGTAACGGTTAAAGACGCTCCTGTAAAATCTGCAGCAGATGGCACTGTTATTTTTACTGGATGGACCGTAGACACTGGTAATGTAATGATTATTGAACACCCTAACGGCATTATTTCTGTTTATAAACACAATGCATCCATAAGCAAAAGCCAAGGAGATATTGTCGAAGGAGGCGAGGTAATTGCAACTGTTGGAAACACAGGCGAGCTTACTACGGGACCCCATTTACATTTTGAATTATGGAGAGATGGATACCCAGTAAATCCGTTAAACTTTATTGATTTTGATTAATTTACTATGTCTTTAAAATCTTTTGGCGCAAAAATTTTCGCAAAGTTTGTTGTAAACAAACAAAACCGTTGGGCAAGCAGGCCCGTAAAAACTCAGGAAAAAGTTTTTAAGGCATTGATTAACGATGCCAAAAACACTGCATTTGGTATTGACCATAATTTTTTTGAAATAAAATCACTTCAAGATTTTGCCGCTAAAGTCCCTATTCGAGACTATGAAGCATTGCGAGACTATGTGGACAGAATGGTTGCAGGTGAGCCCGATATTTTGTGGCCAGGAAAACCTTTATACTTTGCTAAAACATCAGGAACCACTTCAGGAGCTAAATACATACCACTTACTAAAGAATCGATGCCTACACACATCAAAACGGCTCGAAATGCGATTCTTAACTATATTAATGAAACAGGAAAGGCAGGGTTTGTAGAGGGAAAAATGATTTTTCTTCAAGGCAGCCCTGAAATGACAGAAAAAAACGGAATTGGTTTAGGAAGACTGTCGGGAATTGTAGCACATTATGTACCCAATTACCTTCAAAAAAATAGAATGCCCTCTTGGGAGACCAATTGTATTGATGATTGGGAAACTAAAGTACAGGCAATTGTAGAAGAAACTAAGGCAGAAGACATGACCGTTATTAGCGGGATTCCTCCTTGGGTGCAAATGTATTTTGAAAAGCTAACCGAAGCCACAGAAAAAAAAGTGGGTGACCTTTACAAAAACTTTGAATTGTTCATTTACGGAGGTGTAAATTTTGAACCCTATCGGGCAAAATTTGAAACATTGATTGGTCGTAAAGTTCCAGGCATAGAGTTATTCCCCGCGAGCGAAGGTTTTTTCGCATTTCAAGATTCTCAAAAGGAAAAAGGAATGCTGCTACAGTTAGATAGCGGTATTTTTTACGAATTTGTAAAAGCAGATGAGTTCTTTGGAGAAAGCCCGCAAAGGCTAACTATTGGTCAAGTACAATTGGATGTAAATTATGTTATGATAATTTCTACTAATGCTGGATTGTGGGCGTATAATCTGGGAGACACCGTTCAGTTTACCTCGCTTACTCCGTATCGAGTCGTCGTTTCAGGGAGGATAAAACATTTTATATCAGCATTTGGAGAGCATGTTATTGGCAAAGAAGTAGAAACAGCAATGCGAGCAGCAATGGAGACGTTTGAGTTTTCTATTTCTGAATTTACAGTCGCTCCACAAACCAATCCAAAAGAAGGAGAACTCGCTTACCACGAATGGTTTATTGAGTTTGAAACAACGCCAGAAGACTTTTCAGAAGTAGGTGATTATTTAGATAAAGCGCTTCAAGGACAAAACAGTTACTATAAAGATTTAGTTGAAGGCGGGATGCTTCAGCCAATAAAAATCACTTCTTTAAAAAGGAATGCTTTTCAGCAGTATATGAAATCTCAAGGCAAATTGGGGGGGCAGAATAAAGTGCCGCGTTTGGCAAATGACCGCAAGATTGCAGATGCTTTGGAGAGTTTTAAGATTTAAATGAATGGTTATTTGAAATATTTTCGTCCTGTAATTGGTATCAGAAATCTATTATCTTTGCGGCAATGAATAAACAGAAAGCACATACACGTTCACGCGCACAAGAAAGTACAGGCGCCATAGAGCGCTTGTACATTACTATGCGGCACTTGTTTAACCGAGGTTTTTATAAGCCTATGGGTATTTCAGGAGAATCTTTGGTTGAATCGTTGCTTATCCTCAGGCCAGAAATTTATGGCTCAATTGCCGAAGAAAAAATTGAACTTCAAGGTTTATTATATGTTATCGATAGACTGCCAAATGGCATTGAAGAGTGCCTTTATATAAACCTTACCAGTGACGAAGGGTATAAAGACTCTCATTTTACCGCTATCATTCCTCCAAAAAGAAGGCGCAACTGCTACCGTATTGACGGCGAGCAAATGAACATTGAAATTACGCGAGGGCGAAGCGAAATATATGACATTCTTACACACCTTACATTTCTTTATATCGAATCTCATAAGATAATGAAAGAGGTCGTAATTGATGATGATGGAAGCGTTATTAGAGATTGGAAAAAGCTAGAAGAGGCCGTTCAGAAAAAAGAGCCGCTTACGCAACAAGAAAAAGAAATAGCGCTCACGCATACCGCTAATTTTTTAGGGAGAACATTTCAGGAGGTTACGGCTGTTTATGATGATTTTAGCTTTCCTGATAAACCCGATAGGTTTTTAAACATCATTTACTATCTAGGAAAACTGGCCATTGCCGAAGTTGTAAAAAATGAAAAACGCATCATAACATTTAGCACTGTTTTGCGCGAACGTTTGGGACACCATATTCATGGCGAGCGTTGGGCCTATAAAGTGAAAAGTGTTTTGGACGAAAAAGGACTGTTACAGCGGCCATTACATATTATTAGTGCAAATATGCACAGTGTGATGAATAGCTTGTATGCCGAAAAAGCACTGCCTACTGAAGCAAAGAAGGGAAGCTTAATGAATCTCTTTGAGATTTTAAGCAATTCGAAAAGTATAAAGCAGCGTGAAAAAACGATGAAAGTGGCATTGAAGGAGGGGATGACAATGATTGAAGACGAAAGCGGAACCAATATTAACGTCCAAATTTTTGATACAGCAAAACTTCAAAAGCTACCGTACGACTTAGTCGACTCTGAGAAAGCTGACGAAAAAAAACCGGTCATTATTGTTATGGATTATGCTTTTGGAGAGCAAGCGTATGAAACCATGGATGAGCTTTTAAAACCCTTTGAAAAAGGTAAGGAAACTTACTTCTTGAACGTTGCATCCATTGGTATTATGGGTAAGGCAGGAATATTGGAAGGGGGAAAAGGGGATATAATGATACCTTCTGCTCACGTTTTTGAAGGTACCGCAGATAATTATCCATTTAAAAACTGTCTAAAGGTAAGCGACTTTGCTGGAGATGCGATAAAAGTTTGCAAAGGCTCTATGATAAGTGTTTTAGGAACCTCATTACAAAATAGAGATGTACTGCGCTTTTTCTTTACTTCAACTTGGAATGTAATAGGTCTAGAAATGGAAGGAGCGCATTATCAAAAAGCGATACAAGCTGCTTCAAGAATCAGAGGTAGTATCAACAAAAAGGTTAAATTAATGTATGCATATTACGCCAGTGACAACCCATTAGAAACAGGAAGCACATTAGCTTCTGGTGGCTTGGGCACAACGGGTGTAAAACCCACCTATTTAATAACAGAAAAAATGCTAAAGCATATTTTAGGATAAGCTAAAAAGACATTTCGAAAAACAACAAAGTTGCTGTTGTTAAGGTTTTCAAAGAAATAATTCTTAAAAAAGAGCATGCTTAGAGGATATAAAATTTATGTAATTTGAGTTTTAGACAAGAATAAGACCACAGATAAATATGAGAAAAATACTGCCTTGTATCCAACAAATATATAGCACTATTCAACATAAAGATCAAGCAAAAAGAGTTAAGGAATGTAATAAATGAAATGCCCATTTATAATTTGTAAACCAACCAAAGATGAATAATTTAGGCATTTTATCTTCCTATTTATTAAAAACCAAATACATATGAAACGAGTTTTAGTCACAGGAGCAAATGGACAGCTAGGAAGGTGCCTTAAAGATGCATCTCTAGAATTCTCTGAATTTGAAGTAATATTTACAGATCGGACCGTGATGGATTTGGGCAGTCCTATAAAAATGGCAGATTATTTCAGTAAAAATAATTTTGACTTTTGTATAAACGCAGCAGCATATACCAATGTTGACAAAGCTGAAACGGATACAAAAGAAGCCCGTGATATTAATGCAGAAGGAGTTAAAAAGCTTGCCGAAATATGTTTAGAAAAAGGCACAACCCTTATTCATATTTCAACCGACTATGTTTTTGACGGTGAAAGCTTGGAGGATTATGTAGAAACAGATGCTACCAACCCCATTAATGTATATGGTGCTTCAAAATTAAAGGGCGAGCAATACATTGAGCAGTATCTAAAAACACACTATATCTTAAGAACCTCGTGGCTATACTCTCAATATGGGCATAATTTTTTAAATACTATTTTAAAGCACGGTGCCTTAGGAACCGAATTAAAAATCACCACTGAGCAAACAGGTACCCCCACCAATGCAAATGATCTAGCAAATGTAATTTTTAAGATGCTAGTGAGAACACCTGAATATGGAATCTATCATTTTGCAAACAAAGGCGCTTGTACTTGGTACGATTTTGCAAAAGAAATTCTTGCCAATTCTCCTCAATTAAAGGCTGCAAAACTTGCAAAAACAGATCATTATCCTACTTTTGCTGCAAGACCTGAAAGAAGTGTTTTGAATACTAAAAAAATTGAGAAAGCATTAAACGTAGTTGCACCTTCTTGGACCATAAGTTTAAAAGGGCTAATGAAAGGTTTGAATACGCAACCATAGTGTTTTTTAAACATCTTAATAACATATTAATTTTATCACATTCATAAAATACTATGAGCACAAATCAAAACACACAACAACCTGAAGAGATAGATTTAGGATATTTGTTTAAAAAGGTAAATGATTTTATTAAAAGTGTTTTTAGATCATTTTTCCTCGTTTTAGCATTTTTTAAAAAATATTTTATAATCGTGATAC